>NZ_BJNO01000003.1 GCF_006539725.1 Klebsiella terrigena
CTGGTTCTAAGTTAGTTTGATTACCTTGTGTCAGGACCGGAGTGGAGTAGTTGCTTACGGCTGAGTGGCCTGCAGGGATGAGAATTCCTGTCGGTCACTGCCGCCTGCCGGAAGAGGAATGAGACTTCCTGAATAATGTGCGAGTTTGCATAAAACCTCGGGAAGTTCTGCCGCTGTAAGGGCTGTAAGGAAGGGGGAACCGCCTGAGCGATCGACTTTAATACGATGGTAGTTACACAAACTTACTGACAGGTTCTGCGATCATAGTTTTGAGGAGTTAAATCCATTTGTTGCAAGTTTTATATTCCCCTTTAATATTTCACTCCGTATATATTTATCCTTGTTATTAATTGGTGGTTTTGTTTTTCAAACGTTGATTTACATCAACCCAGGAGCGTATTTTAAACAATGCTCTGACGGTATTGCCTTCTTCGATATAAATGATTGTTTATTTTGGATGGCGATAGTTTGTTTTCCTGCCGCCCCAGTGCAGCTCATTATTAATAATTAGACGAAAAATCCTGGTTATTTTATTGTTTTGGCTTGAGTGTATTTATTTTTGATCTTTTAATCATCATTATTCTATTATCGCCTCTAAGGAATCGAAACGTGAAAACGTGCATCGTGATAAGCAGAGGGATGATTAGATGGCTGAAAGTTTCCAAAATGAGTTGCCTAATTCGTGCGTCAATATAAGGTTTTATTTTTCAACGTGCAGGGCGATCAATAAAATAGAGTTGCCACTGAGGTTAATGGTTGCGGCTGATTTAAGTAACGGTCAGTTGACTGCGGCATTATCAGTGTATGAAAAAGGCAATGTTAATAACAATAACTTCAACGCTATTCTTTCCGAATATTCCCCAAAAGGGAATCTTACCGTTAAGAATAGCCTTGCTGATGACGGTAGCGAAAACAACATCGGTCTGACATTTTGCACTTCCCGGTGGAAGGCATGGGCGTCCACCCATTACGGGGTCGCCGGATGCCGTAATCCAGGTCATAAGGCCAGGGGAAATTAGCGATGAAAATTTATCGTCCCCTTTGGGAGGACGGGGCCGCTCTGGCTCCCCAGCAGTTTCAGCAGCAGGCCCGCTGGAGTGCGCACGTTACCGATATAGTGGCCCGGATGGGAATCTCTCATCCCTGGGGAGTGATTGCCGCAGAATTTGATGATACCGCGCTGGCACTCTCACGCCTGAACGCTACCTGCCTGGTGGTGCGCTTTCAGGACGGTACCCTGGTTGATACAGGCCTGGCTGACAATCTTCCCCCGGTCTGTGATTTATCCTCTGCTGCCGGCAGTGAGGCTGTTGAGGTAGTTGCCGCCTTGCCGCTGCTGAGCGCCAGTAACCTGGATAACGGACAGGACAGTGAGCGGCCTCGTCGCTGGAAAGCCGAGCGTGTGGTGGTCCAGGAGCTCGTGGGGTACGAGAATGGGGATAAGGTGGTTGTTTTATGATGAAGCGAGTGGCGCTGAAAGTGTTTGTTGTAGTATTAATGGTTGCTTGGTTAATTTTACCATCAACGATCATTCCTGCATCTTATTCTAAAGTATATGAGTTATATAGTCCTGATAAGAATTATAAGGTGATAATTTACCATGGTAAAATAATCTCTCCAATGTCACTTTACAAATATTTAAAGGATGAAGATTATTTTTTTATTGTTTACAGTAAGTCCGGGGAGGTGATTTTCAAACCGTCTCCATACTATGGTACTTCTAATATGGGTGCATATGATGGTATAGAATTCCAATACGGAGATGATCATTCTTTATTTTTTCCTGGACCGGAAGGCTATGATTCATACGAATTTAGCAAGTAGCTAATCCCAGCAAGGATTAAATTATGGGTAAAGTTATTTTAACTCTTAAGCCATTAATTGAAAATGGACATCAATCGTGCCCCGAAACAGACCTTTTTTGTGCGAAATGCTTTACGGCAATTTTGTCGGCGGCCTTGATCTTCACCAGGTCAGTGAAGAAAACCAGGTCATCTGTAAGCACATCCGTCTTAGTTCCACGCATTTTTTGAGGTTTCTGGTTTTTCGGCCATCATCCGGTACTCTTCCGGTGTCAGGTTATTCAGGGATTGGTGGGGACGCTCAAGGATTGAGCCGATAGTGGGACAACATGAGTACGTTTCATTTTCATTCTAGTTTTGGGAATTTCCCGGGTACGATTATCGAAGTCTATTTCACTCCATTCAGCCAGACACAACTCTACTTTTCACAAGCGTGTCAGTATGAGCTACCTGGTTGCGAGAAGAGTAATAAGACTTCCAAAGTAGCTGGATAACTTTTGCAAAAACTCAGGCCGCTCGGCGGCGGTAAGAAAGGGATAGTGCTGTTTCTCATGGCTTTGCAAAGCGCTACCAAGATCGGCTGCTGAGTTGTATTCAGCATGACCTGTAACAATCGCGTAGCGAAAACACTCACTACAACGCTAGCGTACTTTGCTTGCGAGCTCAGGCTCTCCCCCGTTTTTCCATTCGTTGCAATACGGATAAAAGCCCCAGTGGCTTTATTTCATTCACCGGCTTAGAGCCTGGATAGGGGAAAACATTATTTTTAAAACTCGCTTGACGTAATCAGCATAACTCTTCGACCAGCCAGATACTTTTGCGTTGCACCATTCGAGAGCTATAGCTTCAAATGTGTTGGTAACCGAGAGCTTTGGCTCGCTGGGCGGCTTTTTTGACCTTTCCGGAATCCTAATCGTTCGCCAATACCTTTCGTGCCTCCTCTCGCTTAGTACGAGCTTCTGCAAGTGATATGTCGGGATAGATTCCAATGACAGCTTTTTCTCTTTCCCGGCATATCGATATTTTATGCGCCAGTACTTTGAACCCTTAGCGTTGACCATGAGATAGAGCCCTCTGCCATCTGAGAGCTTATAGGCAGTATCTCTGGGCTTTGCTGTCTCAACCTGACGAGCATTTAAGGATAGTTTGGAGGGCTCATTTTTCATTGAACAGGATAAGCCCCCACTAAGGCCACCAGGCGCTTATTGATTCACGTTGAAATGGGGAGACATCCGTTGACTTCGCGTAGCCAATGTAGAGGGTTTTTCATTGATTGTAAGGGGATTTTATCGAATTAGGTAGGTATCAGGAGCGGTCGAAATGGTGTCCCCTGCAGGAATCGAACCTGCAACTAGCCCTTAGGAGGGGCTCGTTATATCCATTTAACTAAGGGGACGAAGCGGCGGGATTATAGCGTTTTTTTCCTTACAGGTTAAGCAGCTATCGGCTGACTGCTTAATCTATCGCCACTTAGCGCGTTTTTTTAGCTTTAGCCTGCGCTTTTTTCTCATTACTGATGTCGTTACGGATCTGGGCATGGCTGAGCAGGGCGAAAATAAACGTCCCGCCGCAAATATTGCCGGCCAGCGTCGGCAGGGCGAACGGCCAGATAAACTCCTGCCACGGCAGCGAGCCGTTGAAGACCAGATAAAATATCTCGACGCTGCCGACCACAATATGGGTGGTATCGGCGAGTGCAATAAGCCAGGTCATCATAATTATGACCACGATCTTTGCCGCACCGGCGGCGGGGAACATCCACACCATCGTTGCAACCAGCCAGCCGGAAATAATCGCGTTGGCAAACATTTCGCCCGGCGTGTTCTGCATGACCTTCAGGCTGATTTTCTCAAAGGCGTCGCGGGTGGCAGGGTCAAAGATTGGCATAACATCAAAGGCCCAGGCGGCGATGGCCGTGCCGATGAGGTTGCCCGCCAGCACAATGCCCCACAGACGTAACAACAGGCCGACGTTACCGAGGGTGGGTTTATGCATGATTGGCAGCACGGCGGTTACGGTATTCTCGGTAAACAGCTGCTGGCGGGCCATGATAACGATGATAAAACCGAAGGTGTAGCCGAGGTTTTCCAGCAAATACCCGCCTGCGATATCGGTAAGATGCACGTGAAAAATGCCTTTTGCTACCAGCGAGGCACCCATCGACAGGCCCGCAGCGACCGCTGACCAAAGCAGAGCCATGCCGTCGCGCTCAAGCTCCTTCTGACCCTCCTGGCGGATCTCTTCATGCGTGGCCATGGCGCGAGAGGGCAGACGATCCTCATCCACCTCTATTTCCTCGCCCTGCTGGTTCTCGTCGCTCTCAACTTCTATCTCTTCTTTACCGCTGTGGCGATCGGGCGATTCTGGACGTGGAGTCATGCCGTTTCCCTCAATGATTTTTCATTATCATAAGCGTAGAGATATTTTTCGTGGACGGCGCTGGTGAACATCCTATTTTTTGTGCAATGGCAAGAATAGCAATACGAATATTGCAAAATATGTATAGAATCAGGACGCAACAATTATACCAAAGAGGGCTATGCTGAAAGCAGGCACCAGAGTGCACCTTGCTTCGGGCGATATCTTCATCGAGGCTGCAGTCCCCGGATGACCCACAGCGATAGCCAAAATTAACAGGGAGACACACCTATGAATTATCGCCTGTCGGCGCTTGCGCTCGGCGCCACAATGCTGGTGGGATGTGCCAGTTCCAGCTCTGGCGATCGGCCGCAAGGGCGTTCAGACCCGCTTGAAGGGTTTAACCGTACGATGTTCAACTTCAACTTTAACGTGGTGGATCCGTACGTTCTGCGTCCGGTAGCCGTGGCATGGCGTGACTATGTCCCGCAGCCGGCGCGTAATGGGCTGAGTAACTTTACCAGCAACCTTGAAGAACCGGCGGTGATGGCCAACTACTTCCTGCAGGGCGATCCCTATAAAGGTATGGTGCACTTTACCCGCTTCTTCCTTAACACTATTCTCGGGATGGGCGGCCTGATTGACGTCGCCGGGATGGCTAATCCGCAGCTGCAGCGCGTCGAGCCGCATCGCTTTGGTAGCACTCTGGGTCACTACGGCGTTGGCTATGGCCCGTACGTGCAGCTGCCGTTCTACGGAAGCTTTACGCTGCGTGATGAAGGCGGTGATATGGCTGATGGACTCTATCCGGTGCTCTCCTGGCTGACCTGGCCGATGTCTATCGGTAAGTGGGCGGTTGAAGGGGTAGAGACCCGAGCCCAGCTGCTGGATTCCGATGGCCTGCTGCGCCAGTCCTCAGATCCGTATATCCTGGTGCGTGAAGCCTACTTCCAGCGCCATGACTTTATCGCTAACGGCGGCAAGCTCACGCCGGCAGATAACCCGAACGCCCAGGCGATTGAGGGCGATCTGAAAGATATCGACTCGCAGTAATCTGTTGATATAAATAAAAAGGGTGAACATCGCGTTCACCCTTTTTTATGCCGTCAGCTTATCAGAAGCGGTAGTTGAAGTTTGCGCCGTACAGCCAGGCCTTGCCTTCAGAACGGAAGGTGTAAGGACCTTCTTTGATCTCTACGTGCTGGCCGTGCATGTAGGAGACGCCAACGTCTACGGATGCATCTTTATTGAAGGCGTAGGTGGTACCCGCGCTCAGCCACAGACGGTCCTGATCCGGAATGGAGATGGAGCGGTTAGAGGCTGGAACCGGGCTATCATCAAAGGCGATACCGCTACGGAAGGTCCAGTTATCGTCGTAGTAATAGGTGGTACCCAGCGCGATGCGGTAGGCATCCTTAAAGCTCTCATCTTTATAGAACAGCGTCTCGCCGTTGCTGCCGGTCGCTTTCAGCTCCTGGAACTGACTCCAGCTGGTGTAGGTCAGGCTATAGTGAACCGCCCACTGCGGTGCGACGCGGTTGTAGCCGGACAGCTCCCACATTTCAGGCAGGTTCAGGGTCAGAGAACCATCGGTAGTCTGCCCGTTGGTCCCGGCCGGAAGGCCGAAATTGCCGAGGATTTGGTTATACGCTGACGGCAGGCTGCTCTTGTAGTTACCGTCAAAGTCGATTTTCACTTCAGAACGGTAGGTGAAGCCATAGCGGTTATTCTTATCAAGTTCATAAAGAATACCGGCGTTCCAGCCGAAGCCCCAGGCGTTACCGTTCAGGTGCGCAATCTGCGTATCCGCAGGGATTTTCGATACCGGGCCCGCCAGCTGCGGCGGCAAGGCGCCTGAACCGGCAACGATCTGCCCCAGATCGCCCGCGTAGCGCTCGATCTTGGCCTTCGCATACACCGCGTCAAACCCTAAGCCAAAGCTCCAGTGGCTGTCCAGGCGATAGGCGCCGCTCAGGTTGAAGTTGGCGGTGGTTAAATCGGTTTTTCCCCCCATGCTGCCGGCGGCATAATCGTCGGCGTACTCGGTAGCCAGACCGTAGTTAGAGGTAATCGATGCCCCCCAGCCAAACTGATCGTTAATCGGCGACACGAAGTGGAAGTTAGGTACCCATGCGGTTGGCGCAATATTTTTGGCGTTCAGGCTTTTGCCCGTTGGCGAGTTGCCCGACATGTTGACATCGGGATCGACAAATACCGCGCCCATAGACATGGTTGGACGATCGAACATCATAATCAATGCTGGGTTACGGCTGGCATTGCCCGCATCGTCAGCAATTGCACCTTCACCGGAGTAGGCGCGACCAAGGCCTGATGAAGAGAATTCGTTTAACTGAAAGCCTGCTGACCAGGCCTGTGTGGAAACAAGTGCTACAGCCACTGCGAGGGCAGATTGGGTAAAGCGGGTTTTCTGGCTCATGCCCATAACCTCATTGAGTTATTTTTATTTAAACTATGTTACATGCCGTAACAGAAGCGCGAAGTGTAGGGTCTGCTTTACGACAGAGAAATCAGACCAGTGCGCTGAGTATAGGTCTGACCAGATGAGATGTTGCAAGTTTGTTTATGAGATTTTTCAATTGTGATACGAAAAAAGCGATCCAGCTGGCAAATTTGCCTTCACCCAGGGGGCTGATTCGGGTAATTCTTGTTTTGGATCATTTTTAAGTGTGATTTCGGTCACTTAGCGCCGTTGTCGTCATTAACGACTGGAGGCACTCCTCGCCCGGGCGTAAAATAAGCCTATTAATTGTCTGGCACCCTTGTGTGCATATACAGAGGAAATCTACGATGAGTAAAGTTAGTGCAGATGAAACCCCGGTTTGCTGCTGTATGGATGTTGGCACCATTATGGACAACACCGATTGCACCGCTTCCTACAGCCGCGTGTTTGCCAAACGCGCTGAAGCAGACGAAACCCTGGCGGCGTTGAGCGAAAGAGCTCGCGGCGTGGAATCCGATCCGTGCAAAATTATCCCGACCTTTACCGAGGTTGAAGGCGGCGTGCAGCTGGATATCGATTTTGTATTCTGCTGCGAAGCGGAAACCCTGATTTTCCAGCTCGGCCTGCGTTAATTCCGTTCTGACGCCCCTTTCTGCGGGGCGTCATCTTCTCCTTTCAATGTGTTTTGGCTCCCACTTTTTTGCTTCTCCGATTGGCTTAATGTAAAAAATTAGTTAAAACTGTTATCAGGTCAGACCACTTGGTTTTATCGGTTAACAGGGGAGAGTTATGAGTCAGGCACTACCGCTTGTCACCCGTCAGGGCGATCGCATTGCCATCGTCAGCGGTTTACGTACGCCGTTTGCCCGTCAGGCAACGGTATTTCACGGCGTTCCCGCGATTGATTTGGGAAAAATGGTCATCAGTGAAATGCTGGCTCGCAGCGATATTCCCCCGCAGATTATTGAACAGCTGGTCTTTGGCCAGGTGGTACAGATGCCGGAAGCGCCGAATATTGCGCGCGAGATCGTGCTTGGCACCGGCATGAGCGTGCACACCGATGCCTATAGCGTCAGCCGCGCCTGTGCGACCAGCTTCCAGGCCGTCGCTAACGTCGCCGAAAGCCTGATGGCCGGAACGATCCGCGCGGGCATTGCCGGCGGCGCCGACTCCTCATCGGTACTGCCTATCGGCGTAAGTAAAAAGCTGGCCCGCACGCTGGTGGATGCCAATAAGGCGCGCACCCTTGGCCAGCGGCTGAAGCTTTTTTCTCGCCTGCGCCTGCGCGATCTTTTACCGGTACCACCCGCCGTCGCCGAATACTCGACCGGGCTGCGGATGGGCGATACCGCAGAGCAGATGGCAAAAAGCTGGGGCATCACCCGTGAACAGCAGGATGCGCTGGCGCTTCGTTCCCATCAGCTGGCGGCCAAAGCCTGGGAAGAGGGAAAGCTTGCAGCAGAAGTAATGACCGCCTACGCGCCGCCGTTCCGCGAGCCTGTAGAAAGCGATAACAATATTCGTAAGAATTCTACCCTCGCTGATTACCAAAAGTTACGACCGGCTTTCGATCGCAAGCACGGCACGGTCACCGCGGCCAACAGTACGCCGCTAACCGACGGCGCGGCGGCGGTGATGATGATGACGGAATCCCGGGCGAAAGAGCTGGGATTAACCCCGCTGGGCTATCTGCGCAGCTACGCCTTCACCGCCATCGACGTTCAGCAGGACATGCTGCTGGGGCCGGCTTGGTCAACGCCTCTGGCGCTGGAAAGGGCGGGTCTGACCCTCGCTGATTTAACCCTTATCGATATGCATGAGGCGTTTGCCGCGCAAACGCTGGCCAACCTGAAGTGTCTGGCAAGCGATCGTTTTGCCCGCGAAGTGCTGGGCCGCTCGCAGGCCACTGGCGAAGTGGATGACAGCAAATTTAACGTCCTCGGCGGCTCTATTGCCTACGGCCATCCTTTTGCCGCGACCGGCGCGAGGATGATCACGCAAACGCTGCACGAGCTGCGGCGCAGAGGGGGCGGGTTTGGTCTGGTCACCGCCTGTGCGGCGGGCGGTTTAGGCGCAGCCATGATTCTGGAGGTGGAGTAATGACTCCTGCATCAGCGTTTACTCTTGATATTCGTCCGGACAACGTGGCGGTTATCACCATCGATACGCCAGGCGAAAAAATGAATACCCTGAAGGCCGAGTTTGGCAGCCAGGTGCGGGCTATTATCCGCCAGATCCGTGATAACAAATCCCTGCGTGGCGTGGTGATCATTTCTGCTAAACCGGACAACTTCATCGCCGGGGCGGATATCAATATGATTGCCCGCTGTACCAGCGCGGAAGAGGCGGAGGCGCTGGCTCGTCAGGGGCAGCAGATCATGGCCGAGCTCCACGGGCTGACTATTCCGGCGATCGCCGCTATCCACGGTGCCTGCCTTGGCGGAGGCCTTGAGCTGGCGCTGGCCTGCCATGGGCGAGTCTGTAGCGATGATGATAAAACCCGCCTTGGTCTGCCTGAGGTGCAGCTGGGTTTACTGCCGGGTTCCGGCGGCACGCAGCGGCTGCCGCGGTTGATTGGCGTCAGCAGCGCGCTGGAGATGATTCTCACCGGCAAACAGCTGCGCGCCAGACAGGCGCTTAAGGCCGGGCTGGTGGACGATGTGGTACCGCAGGCTATTTTACTGCAAACGGCGGTGGAACTGGCGCTGAAAGGGCGTCCGGCAAGCCGCAATATGCCAATGCGCGAGCGTGTTCTTGCCGGCCCGCTAGGGCGTAATCTGCTGTTTAGGCTGGTGGCGAAGAAGACGCAGCAGAAGACCCAGGGCAACTATCCCGCCGCGAAAAAAATTCTGCAGGTTATTGAGAACGGGCTGGCTCATGGCTGCAGCAGCGGCTACGCCGAGGAGGCGAGAGCCTTCGGCGAGCTGGCGATGACGCCGCAATCGCAGGCGCTGCGCTCTATTTTCTTTGCCAGCACCGAGCTGAAAAAAGATCGCGGTGCCGAGGCTGAAGCCGGGCCTTTAAACAGCGTCGCCGTTCTCGGCGGCGGCCTGATGGGCGGGGGGATAGCTTACGTTACCGCCAGCAAAGGCGGATTGCCGGTGCGAATCAAGGATATTCAGGCCAGCGGGATTAACCATGCGTTGAAGTACAGCTGGGCGCTGCTGGACAAGCAGGTACGCCGCCGCTACATGCGCGCCAGCGAGCGCGACCGCCAGCTGGCCCTTATCTCCGGGACCACGGATTATCAAGGATTTGCCCACCGCGATGTGGTGATCGAAGCCGTATTCGAGGATTTAGCGCTTAAGCAGCGCATGGTTGCCGAAATAGAACAGCATTGCGGCCCGGAGACGATCTTTGCCTCCAATACGTCGTCGCTGCCGATCGCCGGGATTGCGGCGCAGGCCAGCAGGCCTCAGCGGGTGATCGGCCTGCACTATTTCAGCCCGGTTGAAAAAATGCCGCTGGTGGAGGTTATCCCGCACCAGCATACGGACCCGCAGGCCGTCGCCACGGTGGTCCGGCTGGCAAAAATGCAGGGTAAAACGCCGATCGTGGTGGCGGATAAAGCCGGCTTCTACGTTAACCGCATTCTCGCCCCTTACATTAACGAGGCGATGCGTTTACTGATGGAAGGTGAACCCGTTGAGCATATCGATAACGCACTGGTTAAATTCGGCTTTCCGGTAGGGCCTATCCAGCTGCTCGATGAAGTGGGTATCGACACCGGCACCAAAATTATTCCCGTTCTGGAATCGGCGTGGGGAGAACGTTTTAGTCCGCCTGCAAATATCATTAATGCGATCTTGAATGACGATCGCAAAGGCAGAAAAAATAGCCGCGGTTTCTATCTTTATGAGAAAAAAGGGCGTACAAGCAAAAAACGACCCGATGCGGCAATTTACTCGCTACTGGGGATTTCTGCTCCGCAGGCGCGATTGTCAGCGCAGCAGGTGGCGGAACGCTGTGTGATGATGATGCTCAATGAAGCGGCGCGCTGCTTCGATGAGCAGGTTATTCGCTGCGCCCGCGATGGCGATATCGGCGCCGTGTTTGGTATTGGCTTCCCGCCGTTTCTTGGCGGCCCGTTCCGCTATATGGATACATCCGGGGTGGGTGAAGTGGTTGCAATTTTGCAGCGTCTGGCCGCTCAGTACGGCCCGCGTTTTACGCCATGTGAAAATTTATTGCGCATGGCCGAGCAGGGGGCGACATTTTGGCCCGCTGGCGAACGGACGACCTAAGTTCTGGTCAAAGAAGATAAATCCGACGATGAATGACGCTGTCGATTGGCTGTTTTGTAAACAATCATTGACTATACTTACGCCACTGAGGTAAAAAACAGCGTTTCATTCGTTGGATGGATCAGGCACAATGCCCGGCCACTGAGTCGACTGCGTATTACCTTCGCGGGCAAGACTACGGTGCTTCTGGTTAACAAAAGCGGTGCAATATGCAAGTTTTTATCATGCGTCACGGCGACGCTGCCCTCGATGCAGCCAGTGACTCGGTTCGTCCATTAACCGCATGCGGTTGTGATGAGTCTCGTCAGATGGCAACCTGGCTGAAAGGTCAGAAAGTGGATATTGAGCGGGTTCTTGTGAGTCCTTATCTGCGTGCAGAACAGACGCTGGATATCGTAAGAGAGTGCATGAACCTGCCGAAGAACGTCGACGTCATGCCGGAGCTGACGCCGTGCGGCGACGTTGGCCTGGTCAACGCCTATCTTCAGGCGCTGGCGAATGAAGGTGTGGCAACGGCGCTGGTCGTTTCTCACCTGCCGTTAGTGGGGTACCTCGTCTCAGAGCTCTGCCCGGGAGAGACTCCCCCGATGTTCACGACCTCGGCCATTGCCTGCGTGACGCTCGATGCCAACGGCAAGGGCGAATTCAACTGGCAGATGAGCCCCTGCAACCTGAAGATGGCGAAAGCTATCTAATCTCCCCCCGGAGCCGACGTATTACGGAAGCTCCGGCGGTTGCCACTCTTCAATCTCAATCAGCACCAGCAGTGCGGCGTCTCCGCCGTACTCTTTTGGCGCCTGATGGAAGGCCATAATATGCGGATGCTGCGCCAGCCATAATGGCGTTTGCTGCTTCAGAATATGCTTTCCGTGGCCGTGTATCACGCAGGCGCAGAATACGTGTTCCCGGCGGCATGCGGCAATCAGCGCGCCCAGCTCCTGCTTTGCCTGCTGCTGGGTTAAACCGTGCAGGTCAAGAAACAGCTCGGGCGAATAGTCTCCGCGGCGCAGCTTTTTCAACTCAAAGTGGCTCACGTCCGAACGGACGTATTTTACCGACCCCTCGGTATTCAGCAGCGGCTGAAACTCATCCGAAAAGTAGTGGCTGTTGTCGGCCTGCTCCTGAAGCAGCCGCTTCGGCGGCACTTCGGTTATTTTCTTGCGCAGCGGGCGGTGAACGATAGTGTCCTGCTTAATCTTACGCGTGCCGGTCATGAGCTGACGGAACAGCGTCTGATCCTCCACGCTAAGCGATGTTTTCTTTTTCATTGCCCACTCTCATCTTTTCTTTGCGCTAGTTTACCCGACCCGGAGTAGATCCAGGCAAGCAAAACGTACTTTTCCCCCTCTGCCTGACGTAAGAATGCTGATTTATCGCCGTCTTCGTGGCAAACTAGCCGCCGAATTTACAGTAGAGCGTGTCCTGGAGGATGGCGTGGATAAAATTTTTGTTGATGAAGCAGTCAATGAGCTGCAGACCATTCAGGACATGCTGCGCTGGGCGGTAAGCCGCTTCAGCGCGGCGAATATCTGGTACGGTCACGGCACCGACAACCCGTGGGACGAAGCGGTGCAGCTGGTGCTGCCTTCGCTGTACCTGCCGCTGGACATCCCGGAAGACATGCGCATTGCGCGCCTGACCTCCAGTGAAAAGCACCGCATCGTTGAGCGCGTGATTCGCCGCGTCAACGAGCGCATTCCGGTCGCCTATCTGACCAACAAAGCCTGGTTCTGCGGCCATGAGTTTTACGTCGATGAGCGCGTGCTGGTGCCGCGCTCGCCGATTGGCGAGCTTATCGAAAACCAGTTTGCCGGACTGATCGACCATCAGCCGCAGCACATCCTCGATATGTGCACCGGCAGCGGCTGTATCGCCATCGCCTGCGCCTATGCCTTCCCACAAGCGGAAGTCGACGCGGTGGATATCTCCCCTGACGCGCTGGCCGTCGCCGAACAAAACGTGGAAGAGCACGGGCTTATCCATCAGGTTACGCCGATTCGCTCCGATCTGTTCCGCGACCTGCCGAAGGTGCAGTATGACCTGATCGTCACCAACCCGCCGTATGTCGACGAAGAAGATATGTCCGATCTGCCGGGCGAATATCGCCATGAGCCGGTGCTTGGGCTGGCCTCAGGCAGCGACGGTCTGAAGTTAACCCGCCGCATTCTCGCCTGCGCCCCGGATTACCTCAACGATGACGGTATTCTGATTTGTGAAGTCGGTAACAGCATGGTACATCTGATTGAACAGTATCCGGATGTCCCGTTCACCTGGCTTGAGTTCGATAACGGCGGAGACGGCGTGTTTATGCTGACCAAACCGCAGCTGATCGCCGCCCGAGTGCATTTCGGTATTTATAAAGACTAAAAAGCAAAAACAACACGCAAACATGACGGAGCCGTGATGGCAGGAAATACAATTGGACAACTCTTTCGCGTAACCACCTTCGGCGAGTCGCACGGCCTGGCGCTGGGCTGCATCGTCGACGGCGTACCGCCAGGCATCCCGCTGACCGAAGCCGATCTGCAGCACGATCTGGATCGCCGTCGTCCCGGCACCTCGCGCTATACCACCCAGCGCCGCGAACCGGACCAGGTTAAGATCCTGTCCGGCGTATTCGAAGGCGTCACCACCGGCACCAGCATTGGTCTGCTGATTGAGAATACCGACCAGCGTTCGCAGGATTACGGTGCGATTAAAGACGTTTTTCGTCCCGGCCACGCGGATTATACCTACGAGCAGAAGTACGGCCTGCGCGATTATCGCGGCGGCGGACGCTCGTCGGCGCGCGAAACCGCGATGCGCGTTGCGGCAGGGGCGATCGCCAAGAAGTTCCTCGCGGAGAAGTTTGGCATCGTCATCCGCGGCTGCCTGACCCAGATGGGCGATATCCCGCTGGCCATTAAAGACTGGGAGCAGGTTGAACAGAACCCGTTCTTCTGTCCCGATCCGGATAAAATCGACGCCCTTGATGAGCTGATGCGCGGCCTGAAAAAAGAAGGTGACTCGATTGGCGCAAAAATCACCGTTGTAGCCGATGGCGTGCCTCCGGGACTCGGTGAGCCGGTATTCGACCGCCTGGATGCCGACATTGCCCACGCGCTGATGAGCATCAATGCGGTGAAAGGCGTTGAGATTGGCGACGGCTTTGAGGTGGTTAAGCTGCGCGGCAGCGAAAACCGCGATGAGATAACCAAAGCCGGTTTCCAGAGCAACCATGCGGGCGGCGTGCTCGGCGGGATCAGCAGCGGTCAGCAGATTGTCGCGCATATTGCGCTGAAGCCGACCTCCAGCATCACCGTTCCGGGACATACCATTAACCGCTTTGGCGAAGAAGTCGAGATGATCACCAAAGGGCGGCACGATCCGTGCGTGGGGATCCGCGCGGTGCCGATCGCGGAAGCGATGCTGGCGATTGTGTTAATGGATCACTTTATGCGTCAACGCGCGCAAAACGGCGACGTGACGACATCAATTCCACGCTGGTAATCGATGAAAAAAACCGTTATCGCTCTGCTGGCGCTCGTGGCCAGCTCTGCCTGCTCTGCGGCAACGCCGTGGCAAAAAATCACTCAGCCGATAGGCGGCAGCGCGCAGTCTATCGGCGCTTTTGCTAACGGCTGTATTGTGGGAGCCCAGGCGCTGCCGCTGAACTCGGTAAACTACCAGGTGATGCGTACCGACCAGCGCCGCTATTTCGGCCACCCCGATCTTGTCCGGTTTATCCAGCGCCTGAGCAATCAGGTGCATAGCCGGGGAATGG
Organism: Klebsiella terrigena; assembly: GCF_006539725.1. GTDB lineage: Bacteria > Pseudomonadota > Gammaproteobacteria > Enterobacterales > Enterobacteriaceae > Klebsiella > Klebsiella terrigena. The sequence continues at coordinate 14,629 of NZ_BJNO01000003.1, forward strand.
GCACGATGCTGATTGGCGATATGGGCATGCCCGCCGGCGGGCGTTTTAACGGCGGCCACGCCAGTCATCAGAGCGGCCTGGACGTGGATATTTTCCTCCAGCTGCCGCAGACGCGCTGGAGCCCGGCGCAGCTGCTGAAGCCGCAGGCGCTGGATCTGGTCTCCGGCGACGGCAAGCGCGTTGTCCCGGCGCGCTGGAGCCCGCAAATTAGCCAGCTGATCAAGCTGGCGGCGGAAGATAGCGAGGTCACGCGCATCTTCGTTAACCCGGCCATCAAACAGCAGCTCTGCCTTGATGCCGGAAGCGATCGCGACTGGCTGCATAAGGTTCGCCCGTGGTTCCAGCACCGCGCGCATATGCACGTCCGCCTGCGCTGCCCTGCCGGAAGCCTGGAGTGCGAAGAGCAGGCGCCGCCGCCTGCCGGCGATGGCTGCGGTGCTGAGCTGCAAAGCTGGTTCGAACCCCCGAAACCCGGATCAACCCCTCCTGTGAAGAAGACGCCGCCTCCGCTGCCGCCTTCCTGCCAGGCGCTACTGGATGAGCACGTTCTTTAATGGATAGTTTTATCGACCTGTTTATGGTTTCGCCTACGGTACTGGTAGTGCTTTTCTTCGTCGCTATCCTCGCCGGGTTTATCGATTCTCTGGCCGGCGGCGGCGGGCTGTTGACCGTTCCGGCGCTGATGGCGGCGGGGCTTCCTCCGGCGCAGGCGCTGGCGACCAACAAGCTGCAGGCCTGCGGCGGCTCGCTCTCCGCGTCGCTCTACTTTATCCGCCGCAAGGTGGTGAACCTCGCCGATCAGAAGCTGAATATTGTGATGACCTTTATCGGCTCCACCGGCGGTGCGCTGCTGGTTCAGCACGTGCAGTCCGATATCCTCAAGCAGATTTTGCCGATCCTGATTATCGGGATTGGCCTCTATTTCCTGCTGATGCCGAAACTAGGCGAGGAGGATCGCCAGCGTCGTTTGTACGGCCTGCCGTTCGCGCTTATTGCCGGCGGCTGCGTGGGGTTCTATGACGGCTTCTTCGGCCCGGGCGCCGGCTCGTTCTACGCCCTGGCTTTTGTGACCCTGGCGGGGTTCAACCTTGCAAAATCAACCGCTCACGCGAAGGTGCTCAACGCGACCTCTAACGTTGGCGGCCTGCTGCTGTTTATTATTGGCGGCAAAGTGATTTGGGCCACCGGATTCGTGATGATGGCGGGGCAGTTTATCGGCGCCCGCGCGGGCTCACGGCTGGTATTGAGCAAAGGGCAATCGCTGATTCGACCGATGATCGTGGTCGTGTCCGCAGTGATGAGTGCGAAACTTCTTTATGACAGCCACGGGGCGGAAATCCTGCAGTGGTTGGGAATGAATTAATGCAACAGCAACACCATTATGAGCAGCTGATCGCTATTTTTGACGGCTGCTTCGCCGACGATTTTAATACCCGTCTGATTAAAGGCGATGACGAACCGATCTATCTTCCGGCTGATGACGACGTACCTTTTAACCGTATCGTCTTTGCCCACGGCTTTTATGCCAGCGGCCTGCACGAAATTTCGCACTGGTGTATTGCCGGGAAAGCGCGTCGTGAACTGGTTGATTTCGGCTACTGGTACTGCCCGGACGGCCGCGATGCGATGACTCAGTGTCAGTTTGAAGATGTCGAAGTGAAGCCCCAGGCGTTTGACTGGCTGTTTTGCGTGGCGGCGGGCTTCCCGTTTAACGTCAGCTGCGACAACCTGGAAGGGGACGTCGAGCCCGATCGCATTGCCTTTCAGCGGCGGGTCCATGCCCAGGTCATGAGCTATCTGGAGCAGGGGATCCCGGAACGTCCGGCACGATTTATTCAGGCATTACAAAAATATTATCAAACGCCGCCACTGACGGCAGAACAATTTCCGTGGCCGGAAGACCTGCACTAAGGCCACGCTTTACACTAGAAGAGGAAAGACAATGCTCGCGGAGTTTGAATCACGCATTCTGGCGCTAATCGACGAAATGGTAGACCACGCCAGCGATGATGAACTGTTTGCCGGCGGCTATCTGCGTGGCCACCTGACGCTGGCGGTAGCCGAGCTGGAAGGCGGAGACGATCACTCGCCGCAGGCGATCAGTGACCGGGTGACTCATAGCCTGGAAAAAGCGATCGGTGCGGGAGAGCTTTCGCCGCCGGACCAGATCCTCGTTCAGGATATGTGGAATAAATTGTATCAGCAGGCAAAACGCTAAACAGCCTGCTCGATAGCCCTGGCCGCGCATTGCGAGGTCGGGGAATAGCCCGGAGAGTGCCGTCCGGGCTACCTCAACGGATTATTTCACTGCTTTTCCCTTCAGCAGTTTCCTCACCCATAGCCGATTGGGATTGAGCGCCGCCAGCGTTTCGCGATCCATTGGCAGCGGTTCACCGCTCATCTGTGCCGCCAAAATTTCCGCCGTTAACGGAGCGGAGCACAGCCCGCGCGATCCCAATGCCCCAAGAAGATAGAGATTGCTATGCACCGGTGCAGAGGGCGCATCCTCCTTCTGCCCGGCAAGCTGAGCGTACCGGGCAAGCGTAGCATCATAGTCGGGCACGTTGCCGACCATCGGTAAGTGGTCGCGGGTGGCGCAGCGCACGCCGCAGCGAGCCTCGTTGGCGCTGGTATCGACCTCCTGGGCCCACTGCGCACCGGGGAAGCAGTCTACCAGGCGCTGACGGTTCTGCCGCTGGTCCTCGGCGCTGAACGCCGTTTCCGTCTGCCCGCGATGATAGCTGGCTCCGATACAGTGCTGCTGGTTACGCGGGTTTTGCGGCGTCAGATAGCCGTCATAGCACAGCACCTGGCGCAGCTGAGAAAGCCCCGGCGTCGTCGGGATATGGCTAACCTGGCCGCCCACCGGATAGGCCGGCAGCTGCGCGGTTTGGCTGAAGGTTGTCAGCTGATGGCCGTTCGCCAGTACCACCACGGCATGCTGCTGGCGCTGGTTCAGCTGCCAGCCGTCGCCCTCGGCGGTGAGTGTCTCCACCTTAAAGCCATAGCGCGTCTGTAGCCCTCGGGTCGCCGCCAGCGCGAGGAGTTCGGCCGTCAGCTGCTGCGGGCAGAGCCAGCCTCCTGCGGGATAGGCGATCCCGCCGCAGCCGGTCTCGACGCCGGTCGTCTGCACCACCGCCTCGGCGCTGACGGCGGCGGCAATTTCCGCCGGCAGATTGAGCTCAAGCATCTGGGCGATTTTTTGCCCGCTTTTCTCATCCCAGGCGAGCTGCGTCACGCCGCACCACTGGTGGTCGAAGGTGACCGGCAGCGCGTCGTAAATCCTGCGCGCGAAGGTAAATGCGGCGGGGAAGAAGCGGGTCAGGGCCGGGTCGTGCTGGCTGAGCAAAGGATACAGCGCTCCCTGACGGTTGCCGGATGCGCCTTTGGCAGGGGCATCGTCGGCGCAATAGAGCGTCACCTGCCAGCCGCGGCGCAGCAGCGCGAGTGACAGCAGGGCGCTGGCAATTCCACCGCCGATAATCGCCACCTCGCGTTTTTCGCTGGCGGTGCGGGCAAACCACGGCGCGCGCGCGGGCAGGTTCAGCTTTCGGCTCATCTCGCCGATCAGCATCTCTCGCTTGCGGCCGAAGCCTTTATGCTTATGCATGGTGAAGCCGGCTTCCTGCAGGCCGCGACGGACAAAACCTGCGGAGGTGAAGGTTGCCAGGGTTCCGCCCGGTTTTGCCAGCCGGGCCATGGCCGCGAAGAGCTCTGGCGTCCACATATCCGGGTTTTTTGCCGGCGCAAACCCGTCGAGAAACCAGGCATCGACCTGCTGATTAAGGGAGTCATCAAGCTCAAGGGTCAGCTCGTTGATATCGCCGAACCACAAATCGAGGGTCACGCGTCCGTCATCAAGCAGCAGCCGGTGGCAGCCGGCAACGGGCAGTGGCCACTGTGCCTGCAGCTGCTCCGCCCACGGCGCCAGCTCCGGCCAGTGCTGGTGGGAGAGGGACAGATCGGCGGCGGTGAGCGGAAATTTTTCAAAACTGATGAAATGTAATCTTTGCAGGGTAGCTTCGGGGTAGTCACGGTGAAAAACGTCGAACGCCTGCCACAGCGTAAGGAAGTTGAGGCCGGTGCCGAATCCGCTCTCCGCCACCACAAACAGCGGCTGGGAATGAACGGGAAAGCGTTCACCGAGGCGGTTGCCGCCGAGAAAAACGTAGCGGGTCTCTTCCAGACCGTTGTCATTGGAAAAGTACACGTCGCCGAAATCTCGGGAAACAGGTGTACCCTCAGCGTTGAATTCCAGGTTGGCAGGTTGTATGGCGTTTTGTTTCACGTAAGTTACTCGAATCTCAAGGCGTAGAACGATCTTAACGATGTGTGCCGGGAGGCGCAAATTTATACACAAAATGGCTGATCGGACTTGTTCGGCGTACAAGTGTACGCTATTGTGCGACTCGAAACTTAAAATAGTGCGACTTACAGAGGTATTGAATGAAACGTGCAGTTATTACTGGCTTGGGCATCGTTTCCAGCATCGGTAACAACCAGCAGGAAGTCCTGGCATCTCTGCGTGAAGGACGTTCAGGGATCACTTTCTCTCAGGAATTTCAAGATTCAGGTATGCGCAGCCACGTATGGGGCAACGTTAAGCTGGATACCACCGGTCTGATCGACCGTAAAGTGGTTCGCTTTATGAACGATGCCTCCATCTACGCCTATCTCTCAATGCAGCAGGCCGTAGAAGACGCAGGATTGAAAGAAGAAGTTTATCAAAATAACCCGCGCGTCGGTCTGATCGCCGGTTCCGGCGGCTCTTCAAAATATCAGGTGTTTGGCGCAGATGCGATGCGTAGCCCGCGCGGCCTGAAGGCCGTTGGCCCGTACGTGGTGACCAAAGCGATGGCCTCTGCCGTTTCTGCCTGCCTGGCCACGCCGTTCAAAATCCACGGCGTTAACTACTCTATCAGCTCCGCCTGTGCGACTTCCGCACACTGTATCGGCAATGCCGTAGAGCAGATTCAGCTGGGCAAACAGGATATCGTTTTTGCCGGCGGCGGCGAAGAGCTGTGCTGGGAAATGGCCTGCGAATTCGACGCAATGGGCGCGCTGTCCACCAAATACAACGAAACCCCGGACAAAGCGTCCCGTACCTATGATGCGAACCGCGACGGTTTCGTTATCGCTGGCGGCGGCGGTATGGTTGTGGTTGAAGAGCTGGAGCACGCTCTGGCTCGTGGCGCACACATCTATGCGGAAATCGTCGGCTACGGCGCAACTTCCGATGGCGCTGACATGGTTGCTCCGTCTGGCGAAGGCGCAGTCCGCTGCATGCACATGGCGATGCAGGGCGTTGACACCCCGATTGATTACCTGAACTCCCACGGTACCTCAACGCCGGTTGGCGACGTGAAAGAGCTGGGCGCAATCCGTGAAGTCTTCGGCGATAACAGCCCGGCAATCTCCGCAACAAAAGCGATGACCGGCCACTCGCTGGGCGCCGCTGGCGTACAGGAAGCTATCTACTCTCTGCTGATGCTGGAACACGGCTTTATCGCCCCAAGCATCAACATCGACGAGATGGACGAGCAGGCCGCAGGCCTGAACATCGTGACTAAGCCGACTGAACGTGCGCTGACCACCGTGATGTCCAACAGCTTCGGTTTTGGTGGCACCAACGCCACCCTGGTAATGCGTAAACACGACGCATAGTCAGTCAGTAATTGAAAAGGGAGCCAACAGGCTCCCTTTTTTGCATTATTGATAGAGCCTGGCGCAGGGAGGCACACTCACCTCGTCTTACTCTGCGAACTGGAGTAAAGCATGTCCGCAGCGACAAAAACAACGCATCCCTCTTCGGCGAATATTTCGCTATTTCGCATTACGTTCTCCGTCTTTCTGACCTACATGACCGTTGGCCTTCCGCTGCCGGTGATCCCCCTTTTCGTGCACCACGAGCTCGGTTTTGGCAACACGATGGTTGGCATCGCCGTCGGAATTCAGTTTCTGGCGACGGTGCTGACGCGGGGCTACGCCGGTCGCCTGGCCGACCAGTACGGGGCGAAACGCTCGGTGCTGCAGGGCATGCTCGCCTGCGCGCTGGCCGGCGCCGCGTGGCTGCTGGCGGCGCTGCTGCCAGTATCGATTGTGGCAAAATTTGCGCTGCTGGTGTTGGGCCGCCTGATCCTTGGCTTTGGCGAAAGCCAGCTGCTAACCGGTAACCTGAGCTGGGGGCTGGGCCTCGTCGGGCCGACGCGCTCGGGGAAAGTCATGTCATGGAACGGAATGGCCATATACGGATCGCTGGCGGCCGGCGCCCCGCTGGGGCTGCTGATCTACACGCAGTACGGCGTTGCCGTGCTGGCCTGCGTCACCATGGCGCTGCCGCTGCTGGCTTTCGCGATTAACGGCACGGTCCGCAGAGTTCCGGCGCACGGTGGCGAACGTCCGTCGCTGTGGAGCGTTGTCGGTATGATCTGGCGTCCAGGGATCGGCCTTGGCCTGCAGGGCGTCGGGTTTGCGGTGATTGGCACCTTCGTCTCGCTCTACTTCGCCAGCAACGGCTGGGCGATGGCCGGCTTTACGTTGACCGCTTTTGGCGGCGCCTTCGTGCTGATGCGCATCCTCTTTGGCTGGATGCCCGATCGCTTCGGCGGGGTGAAGGTGGCGATGGTCTCGCTGCTGATTGAGGCCGCGGGCCTGACGCTGCTGTGGCTGGCGCCGGATGCCTGGACCGCCTTAGCCGGCGCCGCGCTGACCGGCTGCGGCTGCTCGCTTATCTTCCCGTCGCTGGGTGTGGAGGTGGTGAAACGCGTTCCGCCACAGGTACGGGGCACCGCGCTCGGCGGCTATGCGGCGTTTCAGGATATCTCATACGGTATCAGCGGTCCGCTTGCCGGACTGCTGGCGACGTCTCTGGGCTACTCCTCCGTCTTCCTGGCGGCGGCCGTCTGCGCCGCACTGGGTATCGTCGTCACCCTGGTATCACTACGAAAATAGCCTTATGGCTCGGTCCTCGAAGAGTGAGGGCCGCCCGCCTTGCGCGGGCGTTACCGTAAGGGTAACTTTAGCCGTCCGGTGACGGAGTTTCTCTGGCGGCAGGCGCTACGCAACCATAAGCCATATCAGTACCAGCGCGGCCAGTGCCAGCAGGATAAGCCACGGCTTTTTGAGCCGCGCGGAGAGCGGGGTGGCCTCCGTTTGCAGCGAGGGGATCGCCAGGGTTTCCTGGGCGCGCGCTACCCGCAGCACGAAAACTTTGTTTAACAGCGTCAGTATCTGGCTGGAGCTCAGCGTCGACTGCGGCGTCACGTGCCAGCTGTTGCGGGCAAAATCGGCGATCTTCTGCCACTCCTGCGCTTCAAGCGGCTGCTTCAGCGCTGCCTGCAGCGAGTTGAGCGTCGGGCTGGCCTGGGTGCTTAGCGTTTGCCGCGCCTGAAGCCAGTAGGAGAGCGGGGTAAAATGCGTTGCCGGGATCAGCTCGCCGGTTTTCACGCCGCACAGCTCCAGCATCGATTGCCAGATAAGCTTACCGGGCTCGCCGGTTGCGGCGGCAAGACGGGTCACCAGCTGATTCAGCGTGTTGTGCTCCGCCGGCAGCAGCGGGCGCAGCGTAGGCTGACGCTGCTGGGGCGACGGAATCGACAGCCGGCTGTTTTGCAGCAGCTGCAGCACGTTCTCAAGCTGCTGCTGGGTCAGCGCGTGTAGCGTAGTTTGGCCATAATTCTGGCGAATATAATCGCTCACCGCCTGACGATTGTTGCCCTGACTCAGCAGCTCGCCGAGCTGCGCCAGAGTCTGACGGTGGTGATGGTTTTGCTGCGCAACGGTCAGGCGCTGGTTCAGGTGACTTTCGGCGGCGGCAAAATGGCATGCCAGCAGCGGCGCATCGCCTTTCAGTCCCAGATCGTGCTTGATTCCGGCCCACACTTCCGCGTTCTGCTGCGATGTTAGCGCCACCAGGCGGGTGATCAGTCGCTCGAGAACGGTGCGTTGTTGGGTGGTCAGCGAAAGCTCCCCGGCGACGGGCGCACCGGAGGGAGCCGTCCCCGGAGGGCGATCGGACATACCTGAAACGGGTTGTGTCATGATTAATCCTTTCCGTATTACTGTACTGAGGCCCGGTGATGATGTTCCTGGCGGCGAGATTATGGCACACTTCCCCGGTTTACTCTCGTTCTCAGACAGGTACTGAACCGTGAAAATCCTCGTTGATGAAAATATGCCCTATGCCCGTGAGCTTTTTAGCCGTTTGGGCGAGGTGAGGGCGGTCCCCGGCCGCCCAATTCCGGCTGAAGCGCTGACCGATGCCGACGCGCTGATGGTCCGCTCCGTCACTAAAGTCAATGAAGCACTGCTTGCCGGTAAGGCTATTCAGTTCGTCGGTACCGCGACCGCGGGCACCGATCATGTCGATCAGGCGTGGCTCCAGCAGGCGGGGATCGGATTTTCCGCCGCACCGGGCTGCAACGCCATTGCGGTAGTTGAGTATGTTTTCTCGGCGCTGCTGATGCTGGCCGAGCGCGACGGCTTTGCGCTGACCGATCGTACCGTCGGGATCGTAGGGGTGGGCAACGTCGGCGGGCGGCTGCAAAAACGTCTTGAAGCGCTGGGGATTAAAACGCTGCTTTGCGATCCGCCGCGCGCGGATCGCGGTGATGAGGGCGATTTCCGCAGCCTCGACGAGCTGGTTCAGCAGGCCGATGTGCTGACGTTCCACACGCCTTTATATAAAGAAGGGCAGTACAAGACGCTGCACCTCGCGGATGAGGCGCTGATTAGCCGCCTGAAGCCGGGAACGGTGTTAATTAACGCCTGCCGTGGTCCGGTGGTGGATAACGGCGCGCTGCTGAAGTGCCTGCAGGCCGGGCAGCCGCTGAGCGTGGTGCTGGACGTCTGGGAGCCGGAGCCGGATCTTAACCTTGAGCTGCTGGATCGCGTGGATATCGGTACCGCGCATATCGCGGGCTATACCCTTGAAGGGAAAGCGCGCGGGACGACCCAGGTGTTTGAAGCCTACAGCGCGTTTATCGGCCATCCGCAGCAGGTTGCGCTGGACACCCTGCTGCCAGCGCCGGAGTTTGGCCGTATCACTCTCCACGGCGCGCTCGATCAGGCAACCCTGAAAAGGCTGGTCCATTTGGTGTATGATGTGCGCCGCGACGATGCGCCGCTGCGAAAAGTGGCCGGTGCTGCGGGTGAATTTGACAAGCTGCGCAAAAACTACCAGGAACGCCGTGAATGGTCTTCGCTGTACGTACAGTGCAGCGATGAGCAGGCGGCGACGCTGTTGCGGCAGCTCGGCTTTAATGCCCTACATCACCCTGTTCGTTAATATCTTCTTAATAACCCTGTTGGATACTCCTGCAGGGTCGCTTTTTTCTGGAGTAAACCACCATGTCTGAAGGCTGGAATATTGCCATACTGGGCGCAACGGGCGCCGTCGGCGAAGCCCTGCTCGAAACCCTTGCTGAACGTCAGTTCCCGGTGGGTGATATTTACGCCCTGGCGCGTAACGAAAGCGCGGGCGAACATCTGCGCTTCAACGGTAAGTCGGTCATCGTACAGGACGCCGCGGAGTTTGACTGGACCCAGGCCCAGCTGGCCTTTTTCGCCGCCGGCGTCGAAGCTACCGCGGCCTACGTTGATGAGGCGACTAACTCAGGCTGCCTGGTTATCGACCTCAGCGGCCTGTTTGCGCTGGAGCCGGACGTCCCGCTGGTCGTGCCGGACGTCAACCCATTCGTGCTGGCTGATTACCGCAATCGTAACGTTATTGCCGTGGCCAACAGCCTGACCAGCCAACTGCTGGCCGCGCTGAAACCGCTGATTGACGAAGGCGGCCTGTCGCGTATTCAGGTCACCAGCCTGCTCTCCGTTTCCGCCCACGGTAAAAAAGCCGTCAGCGCGCTGGCAGGGCAGAGCGCTAAGCTGCTCAACGGCATGCCGATTGATGAAGATGATTACTTTGGCCGTCAGCTGGCGTTCAATATGCTGCCGCTTCTGCCCGATCGCGAAGGCAGCGTGCTGGAAGAGCGACGTATCGTCGACGAAGTGCGGAAGATCCTGCAGGACGAAGGGCTGATGATCTCCGCAAGCGTGGTCCAGTCGCCGGTATTCTACGGCCATGCGCAGATGGTTAATTTCGAAGCCATGCGTCCGCTGGCCGCAGAAGAGGCGCGCGATGCCTTTGCGCGCGGGGAAGATATCGAGCTGTCCGAAGCGCGTGAGTTCCCGACCCAGGTTGGCGACGCCTCCGGCACCACCCATCTCTCCGTCGGCTGCGTGCGCAACGATTACGGGATGCCGGAGCAGATTCAGTTCTGGTCCGTTGCCGACAACGTCCGTTTCGGCGGCGCGCTGATGGCGGTCAAAACCGCCGAGAGGCTGGTGCAGGAGTATTTTTACTGATGTCTGAGATGGAGCAGCTGCCGGTCTATAAAATCGCGCTGGGCATCGAGTACGACGGCAGTAAATATTACGGCTGGCAGCGGCAGAACGAAGTACGCAGCGTGCAGGAGAAGCTGGAAAAGGCGCTCTCGCAGGTGGCGAATGAACCGATTAACGTCTTCTGCGCGGGCCGCACCGACGCCGGCGTTCACGGCACCGGCCAGGTGGTGCATTTTGAAACGCGCGCGCTGCGTAAAGACGCGGCCTGGACGCTGGGCGTGAATGCGAATCTGCCTGGTGACATTGCCGTGCGTTGGGTGAAACATGTGCCGGACGCGTTCCACGCGCGCTTCAGCGCAACGGCGCGCCGCTACCGTTACGTTATCTATAACCACCGGCTGCGCCCGGGGGTATTAAGCCAGGGGGTGACCCATTATCACCAGCCCCTGGACGCCGAGCGGATGCAGCGCGCGGCGCAGTGCCTGCTGGGCGAGAATGATTTTACCTCGTTCCGTGCGCTGCAGTGCCAGTCGCGTACGCCCTGGCGCAACATGAAGCACATTAGCGTCACGCGTTACGGCGCATATGTGGTGGTCGATATCAAAGCAAACGCCTTTGTACATCATATGGTAAGGAATATTGTCGGCAGCCTGATGGAAGTAGGGGCCGGTAACCAGCCGGAGAGCTGGATTGCAGAACTTCTGGCGGCAAAAGACAGGAAGCTAGCCGCCGCGACGGCCAAAGCCGAGGGATTGTATCTGGTGTCGGTTGATTATCCGGCCCATTTCGATCTGCCGGTGATGCCGATGGGCCCGCTATTTCTGGCGGACTGACGTATACGCCTCATCCTTCAGGCCGCCGTTTTGCCGGCCGCGCTGGTTTTCCCGGACCCGCTTTTTTGCGCGGTCCGGCAGCCGTCGCTCGGCCGCCTGGCTGCGCCGCGAAGGATTTTACGTATTGCTATTAAGGACTAAAACGGTATGGACCTGATCCGCTTTTTAATTGATTTCATCCTGCATATAGATGTACACCTGGCCGAACTGGTTGCCGAGTACGGTATCTGGGTTTATGCCATTCTGTTTTTGATTTTGTTTTGCGAAACAGGTCTGGTGGTGACACCGTTCCTGCCGGGAGATTCGCTGCTGTTTGTTGCCGGGGCGCTGTCAGCGCTGCCGACTAACGATCTGAACGTGCATCTGATGGTGGTGCTGATGGTTATCGCGGCGATTATCGGCGATGCCCTGAACTACACGATCGGCCGGCTGTTCGGTGAAAAGCTCTTCAGTAATCCTGATTCTAAAATCTTCCGCCGCAGCTATCTGGACAAGACCCACGCGTTCTACGAGCGTCACGGTGGCAAAACCATTATCCTCGCTCGCTTCGTGCCGATTGTCAGAACCTTTGCGCCATTTGTGGCGGGAATGGGCCACATGTCCTATCGTCATTTTGCGGCCTATAACGTTGTTGGCGCGCTGCTGTGGGTGCTGCTGTTCACCTATGCAGGCTACCTGTTTGGCGATTTACCGATCGTCCAGGAAAACCTGAAGCTGCTGATTGTGGCTATTATTCTCCTGTCCGTGCTGCCGGGGGTGATTGAAATCATTCGCCACAAGCGCGCGGCGGCGAAGCAGTCAAAATAATCACCGTAGCCTAATCATCTTCGGGCGGAGCGCCGCCGCCCGAAGAGTGAAGTGTGAGCGGTACGACCACTTTTTTATCCCATGTGACGGGATGTTATGATTTAATGTGCAACATTCATGGTCTGTAAGGGTCAAAAATGGCATTATGCGCCCCTTACGACAAAACTGGCATCGACCAGGTTCAGGCAGAAAGGTTATCAATGAGCTGGATTGAACGAATTAAAAGCAATATAACTCCCACCCGCAAGGCAAGCATTCCTGAGGGTGTATGGACCAAGTGCGACAGTTGCGGTCAGGTATTGTACCGCGCAGAGCTGGAGCGCAACCTGGAGGTTTGCCCTAAGTGCGATCACCATATGCGTATGTCGGCGCGTAATCGCCTGCATAGCCTGTTGGACGAAGGTTCCCTCGTGGAGCTGGGAAGCGAGCTCGAGCCGAAAGATGTGCTGAAGTTCCGCGATTCGAAAAAATACAAAGACCGCCTGGCGTCGGCTCAAAAAGAGACCGGCGAGAAAGATGCGCTGGTGGTCATGAAGGGCACCCTGTACGACATGCCGGTTGTCGCCGTTGCTTTTGAATTCGCCTTTATGGGCGGTTCGATGGGCTCGGTGGTGGGCGCGCGCTTCGTACGTGCCGTTGAACAGGCGTTGGAAGACAACTGCCCGCTGGTTTGCTTCTCAGCGTCCGGCGGCGCGCGTATGCAGGAAGCGCTGATGTCGCTGATGCAGATGGCGAAAACGTCAGCCGCGCTGGCGAAAATGCAGGAGCGCGGTTTACCGTATATCTCCGTGCTGACCGACCCGACGATGGGCGGCGTATCGGCGAGCTTTGCGATGCTCGGCGATCTTAACATCGCGGAACCGAAAGCGCTGATCGGCTTTGCCGGTCCTCGCGTTATCGAGCAAACCGTGCGCGAAAAGCTGCCGCCAGGATTCCAGCGCAGCGAGTTCCTGATTGAAAAAGGGGCGATCGACATGATCGTACGTCGCCCTGAAATGCGCCTGAAGCTGGCCAGTATTCTGGCGAAGCTGATGAATCTCCCGGCACCGTGCCCGGAGGTTCCTCATGAAGGCGACGCGGTACCACCGGTACCGGATCAGGAACCAGAGGCCTGATGATGCAGAGGGCAGGCCTGACGGTGCTGCCCTTTTTTTATATTCAAATAGCTACGCGACATCATCCTGACCTGACCGCTTCGCGGCACGCTGAAGGATGAGCGTATTTACCGTTAACTCTTGCGGACATCATGGAAAAAGAACCTATTCCTCAGGCCACGTCGCCCCTGGCTACGTGGCTTTCTTATCTGGAGCATCTGCACAGCAAAACTATCGATCTCGGGCTGACGCGGGTGAACGAAGTTGCCGGGCGGATGGCGGTAGTGAAACCCGCACCTTTCGTCTTTACGGTGGCGGGAACCAACGGTAAGGGGACCACCTGCCGTACGCTGGAATCGGTGCTGATGGCGGCGGGCTATAGGGTCGGCGTCTACAGTTCCCCACATCTGGTGCGCTATACCGAACGCGTTCGCGTGCAGGGAGAGGAGCTGCCGGAAGCGGCACATACCGCCTCTTTCGCCGAAATCGAAGCCGCGCGCGGTGAAATCTCCCTGAGCTATTTTGAGTTCGGTACGCTCTCCGCGCTGTGGCTGTTTAAGCAGGCGCAGCTGGATGTCGTTATCCTTGAGGTCGGGCTCGGCGGTCGCCTTGATGCGACAAATATCGTTGATGCCGATGTGGCGGTGGTGACCAGCATTGCGCTCGATCATACCGACTGGCTGGGGCCGGATCGCGAAAGCATCGGCCGCGAAAAGGCCGGTATTTTCCGCTCAGGCCGGCCGGCTATCGTCGGTGAACCGGATATGCCCCATACCATCGCCGACGTTGCGGCCGAGAAAGGCGCGGTGCTGCGGCGTCGCGGCGTTGACTGGCGCTACGCGAGCGGCGAGCAGGGGTGGGATTTCAGCGATGAGCAGGGGACGCTAGCGGGACTGCCGCTGCCTCAGGTGCCCATGCCGAATGCGGCGACGGCGCTTGCCGCGCTGCGCGCCAGCGGGCTGACGGTGAGCGAGCAGGCGATTCGCGACGGCATTAGGCAGGCGATGCTGCCCGGGCGTTTCCAGATAATTGGCGAGGCGCCGCGCGTGATCCTCGACGTTGCCCATAATCCGCACGCGGCGGCCTATCTGGCCGGGCGTCTCAAAAGCCTGCCGAAAACGGGGCGCGTGCTGGCGGTTATTGGTATGCTGCATGATAAGGATATTGCCGGTACGCTGGCAAACCTGATGGCTGAAGTTGATTGCTGGTACTGCGCGCCGCTGGAAGGGCCGCGTGGGGCAACGGCGGAGCAGCTACTGGAGCATTTGCGTACAGGGAGAGCCTGCGCAGACGTCGCTCAAGCATGGCATGCGGCCATGGCCGATGCCGGACCTGAAGATACGGTGCTGGTGTGTGGCTCATTCCACACGGTAGCGCACGTAATGGAAGAAATAGACGCGGGGAGAATCGGTGGCGAGTAAGTTTCAGAACCGTTTAGTCGGGACGATTGTGCTGGTGGCGCTGGGGGTCATTATCCTTCCAGGGCTGCTTGACGGTCAGAAAAAACACTATCAGGATGAGTTTGCGGCGATCCCGCTGGTGCCAAAGCCGGGCGATCGTGATGAGCCTGATATGCTACCGGCGGCAACGCAGGCCTTGCCTGCCCAGCCTCCGGAAGGGGCGGCAGAAGAGGTGAGGGCCGGAAATGCGGCGGCGCCGTCGCTGGATCCGTCGCGCATCCCGGTAAACAATAACAGCTTCGATGATGTCCAGGAGCCGGTTGTCGCGCCGAAGCCGCAGCCGAAACCTCAGGCCCAGCCGAAGCCGCAACCTCAGCCGCAGCAGCAGCCTAAGCCGGTCGAGAAGCCTCAGCAGCCGCAGCAGCAGCAGCAAACTGCCGCCCAGACGCCGGCGCCGAAGCCAGCTGAAATTCCTGCGCCGACTGGCAGAGCCTACGTGGTGCAGCTGGGCGCGCTGAAGAACGCGGACAAGGTCAACGAAATCGTCGGTAAGCTGCGCTCCTCCGGGTTCAAGGTTTACACGTCGCCTTCAACGCCGGTGCAGGGGAAAATCACCCGCATTCTGGTTGGCCCTGATGCCTCGAAAGATAAGCTGAAAGGCCAGCTTGGCGATCTGAAGCAGCTGTCGGGTCTGAGCGGCGTGGTGATGGGATACACGCCAAACTAGCCTTGCTATTCAGTCTGATAGCGTTGAAGAACGCCGAGGCTTGTGCCGGGAAAGGAGGTATTCTTCCTTGCGCGGTCAGGGTCGGGCAGATCGGTGGGCCGTCGGGCCCGCCACCCCGCTTGCTGTCGGCGAGCGAAGGGGCTGAATCCCTTACCTGACGCGCCCTGCAGAGGCGAAAGGCAGCATGGCGTTGAATGTTTTTTCAGCGCCATTTTTATTTCTGTAGGGCACGGAAATCCCTACGCAAACGTTTTCTTTTTCTGTTAGAATGCGCCCCGAACCGGACGACAGGGCGTAAAATCGTAGGATGTATATGGTCTGGATTGATTACGCCATTATTGCGGTGATTGGTTTTTCCTGTCTGGTAAGCCTGATCCGCGGCTTTGTTCGTGAAGCGTTATCGCTGGTAACCTGGGGATGTGCTTTCTTTGTTGCCAGTCATTACTACACTTACCTGGCTGTCTGGTTCACGGGCTTTGAAGACGAAATGGTCCGCAATGGGATTGCTATCGCGATACTGTTTATCGCAACGCTTATCGTCGGCGCTATCGTTAACTACGTGATTAGCGCACTGGTAGAGAAAACCGGCCTGTCGGGTACCGACAGGGTGTTAGGGATCTGTTTTGGCGCCCTCCGTGGCGTGCTGATTGTCTCGGCGATCCTGTTCTTTCTCGATAGTTTTACCGGTATGGCGAAGAGCGAAGACTGGCAAAAGTCGGAGCTTATCCCGCAGTTCAGTTTCGTTATCAGATGGTTTTTTGACTATCTGCAGAGCTCGTCAAGTTTCTTGCCCAAAGCATAAGCGTTGGGATGTAGCTGAACGAGGAAAAGACGTATGTGCGGTATTGTCGGTATCGCCGGTGTTATGCCGGTCAACCAGTCGATTTATGACGCGTTAACGGTGCTTCAGCATCGTGGCCAGGATGCCGCAGGCATCATCACCATTGATGCAAATAATTGCTTCCGCTTGCGTAAGGCAAACGGGCTGGTGAGCGATATTTTTGAGGCTCGCCACATGCAGCGTATGCAGGGCAACATGGGGATCGGCCACGTCCGTTACCCTACGGCTGGCAGCTCCAGCGCCTCCGAGGCTCAGCCTTTCTACGTTAACTCGCCGTATGGCATTACGTTGGCGCATAACGGTAACCTGACCAACGCGCACGAGCTGCGTAAAAAGCTGTTTGAAGAAAAACGCCGCCACATCAACACCACCTCCGATTCTGAGATTCTGCTCAATATTTTCGCCAGCGAGCTGGATAACTTCCGCCATTATCCGCTAGAAGCCGACAATATCTTTGCGGCAATTGCTGCGACCAATCGGCAGATTCGCGGCGCCTATGCCTGCGTGGCGATGATTATCGGCCACGGTATGGTGGCGTTTCGCGATCCGAACGGTATTCGCCCGCTGGTGCTGGGCAAGCGTGATATTGGCGACGGCCGTACCGAGTACATGGTGGCCTCCGAAAGCGTGGCGCTGGATACGCTGGGCTTTGAGTTCCTGCGCGACGTTGCGCCGGGTGAAGCGGTGTACATCACCGAAAAAGGCCAGCTGTTTACCCGCCAGTGTGCGGAGAACCCGGTCAGCAACCCGTGCCTCTTTGAGTACGTCTATTTTGCCCGTCCGGACTCCTTCATCGATAAGATCTCCGTCTACAGCGCTCGCGTGAATATGGGGACGAAGCTGGGCGAGAAGATTGCCCGCGAGTGGGAAGATCTGGACATTGACGTGGTCATTCCGATTCCGGAAACCTCCTGCGACATCGCGCTGGAAATTGCCCGTATTCTCGACAAGCCTTATCGTCAGGGCTTCGTTAAAAACCGCTACGTCGGCCGTACTTTTATCATGCCGGGTCAGCAGCTGCGTCGTAAATCAGTACGTCGTAAGCTCAACGCTAACCGCGCCGAGTTCCGTGATAAAAACGTCCTGCTGGTCGATGACTCCATCGTTCGCGGCACCACCTCGGAACAGATTATCGAGATGGCGCGCGAAGCGGGTGCGAAAAAGGTCTATCTGGCTTCCGCTGCGCCGGAAATTCGCTTCCCGAACGTCTACGGCATCGATATGCCGACGGCCACCGAGCTGATCGCTCACGGTCGTGAAGTTGACGAAATTCGGCAGATCATCGGCGCTGACGGCCTAATCTTCCAGGATCTGGACGATCTGATCGACGCCGTGCGGGCCGAGAATCCGGATATTCAGCAGTTTGAGTGTTCGGTATTTAATGGCGTGTACGTCACTAAGGACGTCGATCAGCAGTATCTGGATTATCTCGACTCCCTGCGTAACGACGATGCCAAAGCGGTGCAGCGTCAGAACGAAGTGGAAAACTTAGAGATGCATAACGAAGGCTAAACCGCGCCTTTGTTGTCAAAGCCCGCCGTCGGCAGACTGCGGGCTTTTTGTTTTTCGGGCCGCGGTTAGCGGGCCACCGGACTTGCGTCCGATGCTATAATCCGGCAAAGTCTGCGACTCTAAGCAGAAGGGGCAACCATCGTGAAACGACTTATCATTGGAATTTCTGGCGCCAGCGGTGCCGTTTACGGCGTGCGGCTGCTCCAGATATTGCGCGATGTCGCGGATGTTGAAACCCATCTGATCATGAGCCAGGCGGCGCGGCAGACTTTGGCGCTGGAGACCGACTACTCGCTGCGTGAAGTTCAGGGGCTGGCTGACGTCGTCCACGATGCCCGCGACATCGCCGCCAGCATCTCTTCCGGCTCGTTTAAAACGGCCGGGATGGTGATACTACCCTGCTCGATGAAAACGCTTTCAGGCATTGTTCATAGCTACACCGATGGTCTGCTGACCCGGGCGGCGGACGTGGTGCTGAAAGAGCGTCGTCCGCTGGTGCTCTGCGTGCGCGAAACGCCGTTCCACCTCGGACACCTGCGTCTGCTGGTCCAGGCGGCGGAAATGGGCGCGGTAATCATGCCCCCGGTGCCGGCCTTCTATCACCGCCCGCAAACCCTGGATGACGTGATCAATCAGACGGTCAATCGCGTTATCGATCAGTTCGATATCACGCTGCCGCAGGACCTGTTTGCCCGCTGGCAGGGGGCCTGATCGCGCGCTAAAATAGTGCGCTTTATGATTCTTTGCGCCCAGATGGTGCAATTTTGTCGCCCCGATCAAATCCTCAACATTTAATTTGTTTTTTTGCGTTTCGACGCTGCGGTTTCTCCGTTAATACTGGTATCTTCCCTTTCAAGACAATCCTGCAACTTTATATTAACAAATTTAACGCTGTTTCCAGCACGCACTGAGAAAATGGCACAAAAACTGCAGGATACGTCGGCACTACACATAACTAAACAACGCACCGCATAACAACATCACGACACTTAAGGGTATTGTATGAAGAAGACGATCCTGGCCCTCTCTTTAATTATGGGAATTAGCAGTGCTTCCAGCGTCTTTGCAGCTCTGCCGCAAAGCATCCGCATCGGTACCGATGCCACCTACGCGCCATTCTCCTCTAAGGATGCCAAAGGTGATTTCGTCGGCTTTGACATCGATTTGGGTAACGAACTCTGTTCGCGTATCAAGGTAAAATGTACCTGGGTAGGGAGTGATTTTGATTCACTGATCCCGTCGCTGAAGGCGAAGAAAATTGACGCCATCATCTCTTCATTATCGATTACCGAAAAACGTCAGCAGGAAATTGCCTTCTCTGACAAGCTTTATGCCGCAGACTCCCGTCTGATTGCGCCGAAAGGCTCCTCCATCCAGCCGACCCTGGAGTCGCTGAAGGGCAAACACGTCGGCGTGCTGCAGGGCTCTACTCAGGAGTCTTACGGTAACGAACGCTGGCGCAGTAAAGGCGTTGACGTGGTGGCCTATCAGAACCAGGACCTGATCTACTCTGACCTCGCCGCCGGCCGCCTTGACGCCGCGCTGCAGGATGAAGTGGCCGCCAGCGAAGGGTTCCTCAAACAGCCTGCCGGCAAAGATTTCGCCTTCGCCGGTCCCTCAGTCAAAGACAAACAGTTCTTCGGTGATGGCACCGGTATTGGCCTGCGCAAGGCGGATGGCGAGCTGAAAGCTGCCTTCGACAAAGCGTTGGGTGAAATGCGTAAAGACGGCACCTACGACAAGATGGCGAAGAAGTACTTCGACTTTAACGTTTACGGTGACTAAGCATGCCGTGGGCCCGGTATACCGGGCCCTTTAGCGTAGTGATAGCTATCAATGCCCCTTATTGGTGCATTCGTCGTATCGGCGTCTCATTTTGGTGCGAAAAATGCATAGTTAAGCGTTTCTGATGCGAAAAAATTTGCTCCCCGGCGCAGAATGTTTTGCCATATCGGGGAGAAAAGTGGCACGATAACTGGCTTAAGTACTTCTAATAAACCCATTAGAATGACAGTTTGTTGAGGATAGTTATGAAAAAACTGGCGTTGTCTCTTTCTTTAGCGCTGGCCCTTTCCAGCGTTTCCACGGTATTCGCAGCAATTCCGCAAAAGGTTCGTATCGGTACAGATCCCACTTATGCCCCGTTTGAATCGAAAAATGCGCAGGGTGAGTTGATTGGTTTTGACATCGATCTGGCCAAAGAGCTGTGTAAGCGCATCAATACGCAATGTACCTTCGTTGAAAACCCGCTGGACGCGCTGATCCCCTCTTTAAAAGCGAAGAAAATCGATGCGATTATGTCTTCGCTTTCTATTACTGAAAAACGCCAGCAGGAAATTGCCTTCACCGACAAACTTTATGCCGCCGATTCCCGCCTGGTGGTGAAAAAGGGCAGCGATATCACGCCGGATCTGACTCGTCTGAAGGGCAAGCGTATCGGCGTGCTGCAGGGCACAACCCAGGAAACTTACGGCAACGAGCACTGGGCGCCAAAAGGGATTGAGATTGTCTCCTATCAGGGCCAGGACAATATCTATTCCGACCTGACCGCTGGCCGCATTGACGCTGCGTTCCAGGATGAAGTGGCCGCCAGCGAAGGCTTCCTCAAGCAGCCGGTAGGTAAAGACTATCAGTTCGGCGGCCCGTCCATTAAGGACGAGAAGCTGTTTGGCGTCGGTACCGGCATGGGCCTGCGTAAAGACGACAACGAGCTGCGCGAAGCGCTGAACAAAGCCTTCGCTGAAATGCGCAAAGATGGCACCTACGACAAGCTGGCGAAAAAATATTTCGATTTTAACGTGTACGGCGACTAACCATCACGCGTACGCCACCGCGCGTCTCTTTGCGCGCGGTGGTCGATGATAGACAGGGCAGACAGCATGCTGTACGGGTTTTCACAGGTAATATTGCAGGGCGCTCTTGTCACGCTGGAGCTGGCCCTTAGTTCGGTTGTGCTGGCGGTCCTGATTGGTCTGGCCGGCGCCGGCGCGAAGCTATCGAGCAATCGACCGCTGGCGCTGGTATTTGAAGGCTACACCACCTTAATTCGCGGCGTGCCGGATCTGGTGCTGATGCTGCTGATTTTCTACGGGCTGCAGATCGCGCTGAACACGCTCACCGATGCGCTGGGAATGTCGCAGTTTGATATCGACCCGATGATTGCGGGCATCATCACGCTGGGCTTTATCTACGGCGCGTACTTTACGGAAACCTTCCGTGGCGCTTTCCTCGCGGTACCGAAAGGACATATCGAAGCGGCGACCGCCTTTGGTTTCAGCGGCGGGCAGACGTTCCGGCGCATTCTATTCCCGGCGATGATGCGCTATGCGCTGCCGGGGATCGGCAACAACTGGCAGGTTATCCTGAAAGCCACGGCGCTGGTTTCGCTGCTGGGGCTGGAGGATGTGGTGAAAGCGACGCAGCTGGCGGGGAAAAGCACCTGGCAGCCGTTCTATTTTGCCATCGTCTGTGGCCTGATTTATCTCGTATTTACAACGATTTCCAATGGTGTGCTGCTGCTGCTTGAACGCCGTTATACCGTGGGCGTGAAGAGGGCTGACCTGTGATTGAGATTATTCAGGAGTACTGGAAATCCCTGCTGTGGACCGACGGCTACCGCTTTACCGGCGTCGCCATCACGCTGTGGCTGTTAATCTCCTCGGTGGTGATGGGCGGCGTGCTGGCGATTTTTCTCGCCATCGGGCGCGTCTCCAGCAATAAGTACATTCAGTTTCCGATCTGGCTTTTTACCTATATTTTCCGCGGCACGCCGCTCTACGTGCAGCTGCTGGTGTTTTACTCCGGTATGTATACGCTGGAAATTGTCAAAGGTACCGAGCTGCTGAACGCCTTCTTCCGCAGCGGCCTGAACTGCACGGTGCTGGCGCTAACGCTGAATACCTGTGCCTATACGACGGAGATTTTTGCCGGGGCAATTCGTTCGGTTCCCGCCGGTGAAATTGAGGCGGCGCGGGCGTATGGTTTTTCATCGGCCAAACTGTATCGCTGCATTATTCTCCCCTCCGCGCTGCGCATCGCGCTGCCGGCGTACAGTAATGAAGTGATTCTGATGCTGCACTCCACCGCGCTGGCCTTTACCGCCACGGTGCCGGATCTGCTGAAAATTGCCCGTGATATTAACTCGGCGACCTATCAGCCGTTTACCGCCTTCGGCATTGCCGCGGTGCTGTACTTAATTATCTCGTATGTGCTGATTAGCCTGTTCCGCAAGGCGGAAAAGCGCTGGTTGCAGCATATAAAACCTTCTTCGACGCACTGAGAACGCCATGTCCGACAATAAATTAAACGTTATCGATCTTCATAAACGTTACGGCGAGCATGAGGTACTGAAAGGTGTCTCGATGCGGGCAGAAGCCGGGGACGTTATCAGCATCATCGGCTCATCGGGTTCCGGTAAAAGTACCTTTTTGCGCTGTATTAACTTCCTTGAGAAACCGAGCGAAGGCACGATTGTGGTGAGCGGGCAGAATATTGGCCTGGTGCGCGACAAGGATGGTCAGCTTAAGGTTGCGGATAAAAACCAGCTGCGCCTGCTGCGCACCCGTCTGACGATGGTATTCCAGCATTTCAACCTGTGGAGCCATATGACGGTGCTGGAAAACGTCATGGAAGCGCCCATTCAGGTGCTGGGGCTGAGCAAGCAGGAAGCGCGAGTGCGGGCAGAGAAGTACCTGGCGAAAGTCGGCATTGACGAGCGTCAGCAGATCAAATATCCGGTGCATCTCTCCGGCGGTCAGCAGCAGCGCGTTTCCATTGCGCGCGCGCTGGCGATGGAGCCTGAAGTCCTTCTGTTCGACGAACCGACCTCCGCGCTCGACCCTGAGCTGGTGGGAGAAGTGCTGCGCATTATGCAGCAGCTGGCGGAAGAGGGGAAAACGATGGTGGTGGTGACGCACGAAATGGGCTTTGCCCGCCACGTTTCCTCGCACGTTATTTTCCTTCATCAGGGCAAAATTGAAGAGGAAGGCCATCCTGATGAGCTTTTCGGTAATCCGAAAAGCCCGCGTCTGCAGCAGTTCCTCAAGGGTTCGTTGAAGTAAATTTCACGCTCTCCCGGCGGGGTTAACCCTGCCGGGACAGGATCAGCGCTCCAGGCGATAGATCCAGTCATCGTAGTCAACGCCGTCCAGATGCCAGGCCTTTTCGAGGATCTGGATCCGCCGGAAACCGTGCTTTTCCAGCAGCCGCGAAGAACCTGAATTATCCCCGATGACCCACGCATTAATCGCGTTAACGCCGAGCCGGGCAAATCCATAGCGGCAAACCGCCTCCAGCGCTTCGCTGGCATAGCCATTCCCCTGAGCCTCAGGCAACAGGGCGTAGCCGACGTCGGCTTCGTGCGGATTTTTACTGCTGATGCGCAGGCCGATGTCGCCAAGAGCCTCGCCGCGGCTATCGCGTAGCACGAATACGCCGGATGCCTCACGCCGCGCATCGAAGACGTTTCGCAGCGCTTTCTCGTCAAGGATTGGCCCCATAAAGCGCATCACCTGAGGGTCGCTGCGCAGGCGCAGGAAAAAGGGCCAGTCGGATTCGGTGAACGGGGAGAGCAGCAGGCGCGAGGTGGTTAGCGTAATCATAAGCGGGCCATGACGGAGGATCGTCCGTTAACCTTAACACCAGAAAGTCCCGGATAACACGATCCTGTCCCGATCGTTGCGGCGGTTACCCGGCGGCCGGTGAGGCTGGCTGCAGCTTGTCGAGCCCATGAAAATAGTGCATCACGGTTTCGCTCTGCTGAGAGGCCCGCAGCTGCAGGGCCAGATTCAGGCTGTCGAGGACTTCCGCGTGTACCACCAGCGGTGAGTCTGCCGCAATTCTTGCTTCCGCGACCAGCCAGCTGACAATGGTTTTCCAGCGCCACAGCGGCGAGTTGCCTTTTACGCGCTGTACGGGGCCGGGGAATTTGCCGGAGCCGCGCGCCCCGTCTTTCAGCAGGGCAACGGCCTGTCGTGAAAGACCGGTGAGTTCGGCGATATCGCTTAGGCCCACCAGCGTGGCGTCAACGGACTCGACCCGGGCGTTCAGCTTCGATGCGGATTCGATGTTATCGATGGCAGACAGAATCGCCCGTTCGAGGGATTCGCTTTCGCGATCGAACTCCAGATACACCGCCGTTCCGTAAAAACAAACCAGCGCGTCGGCACAGCCGGCGCGATACAGCGCGTCCTCGAGATCTGGCGTGTGGGCGCTAACGCCTGAAAGCGTCAGGGTAAAGTTATAGAGGGTCATAGTTTGCGCTCCTTATGATTAAACCAGGCCGTCGACGTTGAACGACAGCGGTCGACCATCCTGATAATTTGCCTCGCGTGGTTCTCGGGAACGGCAGGAGTAGACCAGATGCTCATCATGTGTTCGCGATGATTGGCCGTACCGCACCTGAGCCGTCCGAAGCAGTGCGCGCTTTTCCCACCAGCAATAAAAATCCACCCCGGGCGCGAGCATAGTCGATGGCTGCCCTAATGTGCTTATCCGGATGTTCCTTCATCAATGTGTCCTCAGATACTGAACGTTATGTTGACGGTTGTCAACAGTATTGTGTCGAAAAAACAAACACCGGGACGTTATGACAGAGAGCGGGAAAGAACGCTGGAACGAGCTTCACGGCAATAAGTGAACGGCGGTGGGAGATTGGATTACTGCGAGATAGCTTCCACGGGCGGCAGGAGAGCAGGAGAGCAGGAGAGCAGGCGAGCAGGAGAGCCCGGGAGAGCATTAATAAATCTCCCGGGATTAAATTGGGTTAGCCAAGGACGTCTTTTAGCGCTTCTTCTAAATCGTACCAGCGAAAGCCAAAGCCCGCGGCTTCCAGGCGTTTTGGCAACGCGCGCTGGCCGCCGAGCACCAGTACCGATGATTCACCCATAAGCAGGCGTATCGCCGCCGCCGGGACGCGAAAAATAGCCGGGCGATTTAGCGCCTGGCCAAGCGCGTGGGCGAACTGTTCGTTGCGTACCGGATAAGGCGAAACCATGTTGAAGGGGCCGCGCAGGTCGTTATCCAACAGCCACAGAATAGCGTTAACCATATCGTCGATATGGATCCACGCCAGATACTGCCTGCCGCTGCCGATAGGGCCACCAAGGCCGAGCTTAAAGGCAGGGGTCATTTTGGCAAGGATGCCGCCTCTGGATGCCAGCACAACGCCGGTTCGCAGCAGGCAGACGCGGGTGCGGTCGCTTTGCGCTTCGCAGGCCAGCTGTTCCCAGCGGGCGCAGAGTTTGTGGGTGAACTCATTGTGCGGCGGCTCTTCTTCGGTGACAACAACCTCCCCCAGGTCGCCATAATAACCTGCCGCAGAGCCGCTAATCAGCACCGCAGGCGGGGTGTCGCTGGCGTTGATGAGCGCGACCAGCTTTTGCGTGATGTCCCAGCGGCTGTGGCACAGGCGCTGCTTTTGCTCCGCCGTCCAGCGCTTGTCGGCGATAGGCTCGCCCGCCAGATTGATAACGGCGTCAATGTCGTTGAGGTGCTGGTGATTGTCAAAGCCGCGCCACAGCGTGACGCGGGGATCGAGCCGGGCGCGGGCTTTTTCCGGGCTGCGCGTGGATACCGTTACGTTATGCCCCAGCTCAAGCAGCCGGGGGATGAGATGTCGACCAATCAGGCCGGTACCGCCGGTAAGCAGAATCTTCATAGCGCCTCCCTAAGAAGCCTACCGCCGCCAGCTCATGGTCATTGATACCGAGTCGGCGTAGCGTAGTGCATAAAGTTTATCGATCTCAACTTCAGCATAAGTGACCCAGTGATGTTCGCATGCGATATCGAGCACATCCTGAGTTAATTTTTCCAGTAAGGAGAAGCGGTTATTCTCTATATGGCTGATGATACGCTTGGTGATGGTGCGGTAATTCAGCGCATCGTTGATATCTTCGCTGTTGCGTGATTGATCCGCTGGGTAGTGAATGGCGACATTGACCACCACATCCTGACGGTTAGCAATCTCTTCCTCTTTAATACCAATAAAAGTACGCAAGCGTAGGTTCTTTATACGAATAATGGCGTCTGGCTGAGACATTGCAGGCTTCCTCCGTGTTGTAATTTCCGCAATCATACATGAAAGCAGGTCGTGCGAGCAGGGGGTTAAGATTGCTGAATTTTCAGCAACGCCTCGGCGGTTGCAGGGCGCTGGCGAATACGCTCAAACCAGTTATGTACCGCCGGGAAGTTTGCCAGATCGATACGCTGTCGCTGATGCGCGTTAATCCACGGCCAGCAGGCGATATCGGCAATGCTGTAGCGCTCGCCGCCGAGCCACGGGCTGACCTCCAGACGCCGGTTGAGCACGCTATATAGCCGCTGCGTTTCCACCTGATAGCGCTCAATGGCATAGGGAACCGTCTGCGGCGCTGAATGGTTAAAGTGCTGATTTTGCCCCAGCATCGGCCCCAATCCGCCCACCTGCCAGAACAGCCACTGCAGCGTAACGTGGCGCTCGCGCAGCTCTCCGCTCAGCAGCTTTGCCGATTTCTCGGCGAGATAGAGCAGAATGGCCCCGGATTCGAACAGGCTTAGCGGCGCTCCGCCGTCAACGGGAACGTGGTCGACTATCGCCGGGATTTTATTGTTGGGTGAGAGGATGAGAAACTGCGGGCGGAACTGTTCGCCCTTGTTGATATCGACCCGAATCAGCCGATAGGCCAGCTCAGCCTCTTCGAGGAACAGAACGATTTTTTGGCCGTTTGGGGTGGGTGCGTAGTAAAGATCGATCATGATGTCTCCCGCCGTCGTGGGTCGCCAGTTTTCGAGTATAGGTGACCTGGCGTATTACGGGAGCGCAGGGAGCGGAAATTCAGCGCGCCGCGGTGGCCGGAGCCCTCATTTCGCGCACCAGAGCGATAAACGCCTGCAGCCCCGGTGGGATATGGCGGCGGCCCGGGTAGTAGAGAGAGAGGCCGCCAAAAGAAGGACACCAGTCGTCCATCACGCTGATAAGCCTGCCGCCGGCAAGATCGTCCTGGATAAACCAGTCAGAAATAAACGCCAGCCCGATCCCCGCCAGCGCCGCGCGGTGAATGGCCTGCATCTCGCTAAGAATAATGCGCGGCGGGACGTTAAGCGCCATTTTTTGCCCATCCCGCTCGAGCTCCCAGCGATAAATTCCGCCGTGAGACATACGCATGCCAATCCCCTGATGATGCATAAGATCGTCCGGACCGAATGGAACGCCATGCCGGGCAAAATAGTCCGGGGTGCCGACGATCAGCATCCGCGCGTTGGGCGTCAGGGCGACGGCAATCATGTCCTGTGGCAGCGACTCCGCCAGGCGGATCCCCGCGTCGTAGCCTTCGGCAACGATATCCACCAGCCGGGATTCGGTGGTGATATCCAGGCGCATGGATGGGTAGCGCTTGAGGAAGGTCTCGAAAATATCAAACAGCAGGGCAACGCTTTCGCGCGGCGCGTTGATCCGCAGCGTCCCGCTCGGCATTTCAGGCCGGGTGGCGACCTCCTCCGAGGCGCGCTGGATTTCGGCTACGGCGGGCGCTATCCGCTCAACGTAACGCTGTCCGGCTTCGGTCAACGCGACGCTGCGGGTCGTACGATTGAACAGGCGCACGTTCAGGCGGGCCTCCAGTCCGGCAACGGCGTTGCTGACGGCGGTTGCCGACATACCCAGCTCCCGGGCCGCTGCCCGAAAGCTTTGCCGGTGCGCGACGGCGAGGAGGACTTCGAGTTCGGTAATACCGCTACGCTGCATAATTATCCCGATTTTCGTAACAGACTGTGTTGATTATACCTGCTTATCGCGGCAATACGACGACCCTATACTGCCGGGTATCCAACAAGATGGGGAGAGCGTTATGCAGAACATCGACCAAATTTATATCAACGGCCAGTTTGTCACGCCGCACGGTAGCGAAGAGTTTGCGCTGTTTAATCCGACGACCGAAGCGACGATTGGCCGGGTCCGCCTGGCTGATGAACGGGACGCAGAGCAGGCGATTGCTGCGGCAAAAGCGGCATTTCCGGCGTGGTCGCGGACGACGAAAGAGGCGCGTTTGGCGGTACTGGAACGCATGTATCTTGCCGTTCAGGCGCGGGAGGCCGACCTGCTGGAAGCGATTGTCACGGAATACGGCGCACCGGCTTCCCGCTCGCAATGGATGGCGACGTGGCCGGCGCAAACCATCAGGCAGGCGATGGTCACGCTGGAGCGCTTTGAGTTCGTCGAGCAGGCCGGGCGTGCCCGGGTGGTGATGACGCCGCTCGGCGTCGCGGGATTGATTACGCCGTGGAACAGCGATGCCGGTTTTATTTGCAGCAAGCTGGCGACGGCGATGGCTGCGGGCTGTACGGCGGTGATTAAGCCGAGCGAGATGAGCGCCTGGCAGACGCAAATTATTAGCGAAGCGCTGCACGCGGCCGGGATCCCGGCGGGGGTATTTAATATCGTCACCGGGCGCGGTGAGATCGTGGGGGATGTGATTAACCATCACCCCGATATCGCAAAAATTTCGTTTACCGGCTCAACCGCCGTCGGCAAACATATTATCGAAAGCGGGGCGCAAACGCTCAAGCGCGTGACGCTGGAGCTTGGGGGCAAGTCGCCCACCGTGATTCTTGATGATGCGGATATCGAGCAGGCGGTTCCGCTGGCGCTGGCGGCCGGGTTTATGAACAGCGGGCAGGCGTGCGTTGCGGGCACGCGTATTTTGGTCCCCGCCCGGCGCCAGGCCGAGTTTGAGCAGGCCATTGTGCAGGCCGTGGAAGCCGACTATACGTCTGGCGACCCGCGCGATCCGCGGACCGTGATTGGCCCGATGGTCAGCCATAAGCAGTGGCAGCGGGTGCAGGATTATATCCGCCTTGGCCAGCAGGAGGGCGCCCGGGTGCTGACGGGAGGCGTTGGCCGGCCGCAGGGCATGGAAAAAGGCTGGTGCGTTAAACCGACCGTGTTCAGCGATGCGCATAATCAGATGCGTATCGCGCGGGAAGAGATTTTTGGCCCGGTGCTGGTCATTATCCCTTATCAGGACGAGGCTGAAGCGATTGCGATCGCTAACGACACCGCGTATGGACTGAGCGCGCTGGTACTATGCGGCGATCGCCAGCGCGGGACGGAGGTGGCGCTGGCGATTGAGTCCGGGCGCGTGCTGGTTAATACCCTCGAACATGAGCCGCAGGCGCCGTTTGGCGGGTTCAAGCAATCCGGGGTGGGGCGTGAAATGGGGAGATGGGGAATGCAGGCCTATCTGGAGCCGAAAACGCTGCTCGTTGGCTAGTGCAAAATCCTCATGGTGCGGTAAGTGACATCCCTCAGAAGACAGGATATGTTGCTTTATCGCCCCATTATTAATTGAGGATGCCATGAGCCAGCCGGTCATTACCCTGTGGTCCGATTCCGATTTTTTCTCTCCGTACGTGATGTCAGTCTACGTTTCCCTGCAGGAGAAGAGCCTGCCTTTTACGCTTAAAACCGTCAATCTGGACAGCGGCGAACACCTGCAGGCGGGCTGGAAGGGATACTCCTGCACCCGGCGCGTGCCGCTGCTGGAAGTTGACGATTTTGCCCTCAGCGAATCGTCCGCGATTAGCGAATATCTCGACGAGCGTTTTGCGCCGCCGGAGTGGGAGCGGCTCTATCCCCACGATCTGCAAAAGAGAGCCCGCGCCCGCCAGGTTCAGGCCTGGCTGCGCAGCGATCTGCTGCCCATTCGCGAAGAGCGCTCTACCGACGTTATCTTCGCCGGACAAAAGAAACCGGCCCTTAGCGCGGCGGGGCGCAGGAGCGCGGAAAAACTATTCGAGACCGCTTCCGAACTGCTGGCCCACGGCGGCACCAATCTGTTCGGCGAATGGTCAATTGCCGATACTGACCTCGCACTGATGCTCAACCGGCTGGTGCTTAACGGCGATGAGGTGCCGGAGCGGCTGGCAGATTACGCCGCCTTCCAGTGGCAGCGGGCGTCCGTTCAGCGCTATGCCGCACTGTCGGCCAAACGAGCCGGCTGATTCGCGTTCGCGGTTCCGCTATCATGGGGCATCGTAATGCGTGGAGATGAAAAAATGCGGCTGATGTTTGCATCGGATATTCATGGCTCTTTGCCCGCCGCCGAGCGCGTGCTGGAACGGTTCGCGCAGAGCGGGGCGCAGTGGTTGATTATTCTGGGTGACGTGCTCAACCACGGGCCGCGTAACGCTCTCCCTGAGGGCTACGCGCCGGCAGAAGTTGCCGGGAAGCTCAATGGCGCTGCGGCGCGCATTATTGCCGTACGCGGCAACTGCGACAGCGAGGTCGATCAGATGCTGCTGGACTTTCCCATCACCGCGCCCTGGCAGCAGGTTCTGACTGAACGGTGTCGGCTGTTTCTGACTCACGGGCATCTGTACAGCCCCGAAAAATTGCCGTCGCTCTGCGCTGGCGATGTCCTGGTTTATGGTCATACTCATATTCCGGTAGCCGAGAAGCGCGGCGATATTTTTCTCTTTAACCCCGGTTCCGTGAGCATCCCCAAAGGGGGATTTCCCGCCAGCTATGGCCTCCTTGACGGGGATCGGTTGCAGGTTTTAGCACTCGATGATCATCAGGTTATTGCAGAGGTGGCAATTAACCCGTAATTTACCCCCAACCGTAAAGACGCGCCGCAAGAGCGCTTTAAAAAGTAAGGTTTCCTGATGGCGGAACAGAACGATTTGGCAAGCACAGAATGGGTAGATATCGTTAATGAAAACAATGAGGTGATAGCGCAATCGAGCCGCGAGCAAATGCGCGCGCAGTGCCTGCGCCATCGTGCAACCTACATTGTCGTTCATGATGGGATGGGCAAAATTCTGGTGCAGCGTCGTACCGAGATAAAAGATTTTCAGCCGGGCATGCTGGATGCCACCGCCGGTGGCGTGGTGCAGGCCGACGAGCAGCTGCTGGATTCAGCGCGTCGAGAGGCCGAAGAGGAGCTGGGCATTGCAGGCGTCCCCTTTGCCGACCACGGCCAGTTCTACTACGAAGATAAGCACTGCCGCGTCTGGGGAAGCCTGTTTAGCTGCGTGTCGCACGGTCCCTTTGCTTTGCAGGAAGAAGAGGTCAGCGAAGTGTGCTGGCTGACGCCGGAAGAGATCACCGCCCGCTGCGATGAGTTCACCCCGGATTCGTTAAAAGCGCTGGCGCTGTGGATGACCCGCAATGCCAACAACGAGTCGGCAAAACCGGAAAAGCAGGAAGAGGCCGAGTAGCCGCCTAGCAGCTATCCCGCAGGCATAAACTGGAGACGATGGGTTTTCTGCCGCTCCAGTTTCCTTCATTAAGGCGCTCCAGAAGGGCGCGTCCAGCTTCAATACCAATCTTGTGATGCGGTACCGCCATCGTGGTTAGCGGCGGCTGGCAGACCCGGCTGACATCGCTATCGCCGAAGCCGACGACCGCCAAATCGTCAGGGACTTTAATGCGTCGACGCTGGCACTCATACAGCGCGCCGCACGCCAGCTCGTCAGAAACGCAGACCAGCGCATCCAGCTCCGGCCACGCCAGCAAAAATTCCGGTAGCTGCGAAGCGCCGGTGGAAAAACTGGGAGGAAGCGCGGCGTTAATTACCCGATTCGGCGACATATGGTGGCGCAGCATCGCTTTGTACCACCCCTGCAGATGCTGCTGAAAAATCCACTGCTCCTGGTTGGCGCACAGCAGGCCGATATTCTGATAGCCGCGATGGATGAGCATTTCAGTGAGCTCGAACATGGCGGCAACGTTATCAATGCCGATATTCATGTCAATCGGGTCGGCGCGCATGGCGCCCATCTCCATCACCGGAATCGACGCGTTATTCAGCCAGTGGCGTACGGTGTCGCTATGTTCAACGCTGAGCAGAATAGCGGCCGCAATGTTCGACGCCAGCAGCGTTTCCAGCAGCTTCTCTTCTTGTTCAAGGCGATGCTGCGACTCCGCCAGCATAATCTGGTAACCCGCCGGTTGCAGCACCTGCTGTAGCCCGGCAAACATCGCGGAGCAGCCCGCTTCGGCAAGATTTGGCACCACCATGGCTATCGTTCTTGAGGAGGCGGAAGCCAGCGCGCTGGCGGCCAGATTGGGCATATATCCCAGCTCCTGCACCGCGGCTTCTATTTTTTCACGAAGCTTGTCGGAAACCTGCTCCGGCGTGCGCAGCGCACGCGAGACGGTCATCGTGCCCACGCCGGCAAGCTGGGCAACATCGGCGATCGTCACCTTACCGGTACTACGCCGTTTTCGGGTTAGAGACATACACATTCCTGCTGAACAGACGCTTTTCATTAGCATCCATCACTTTACGTTTCAGGGAGTATACGCCTTAAATCCACATTTTTGCTGCGTTTTCATATGATGATTGCGAATTGATAGCGCTATCACAATTTTGAATGTTATCTGTTGGTAGCGCTATCTTTGTGATCGCCGTCGCAGCTAACTGCTGTGCGCTTGAATAAAGTTTGCCCATCTTTTGCTAAAAGACGGGGGAGATAAAATGCTCAGTAAATGGATCTTTGATGCCACTATCACGCTCCGGCAGAGCGTAGAAGAGTGGCCTCAGGCTCTTGAGGTTTGTGCCAGGCCGCTGCTCGAGGCTGGCGTTATTGCGCCCGAGTACGTGACCGCGATTGTGGAACAACATGCGAAGCTGGGGCCCTACTATGTGCTGGCGCCAGGGCTGGCAATGCCGCATGCGCGGCCGGAAGAGGGGGCCAGAGGCCTCGGCCTTTCGCTGCTGAAGCTGGAGCAGGGCGTGTCGTTTGGTTCAGAAGAGTTCGACCCGGTCGATATTATTATTATGCTGGCGGCGCCCGACAAGCACAGTCATATCGAGATGATTTCCGCGCTGGCTGAATTATTTTCCAGTGACGAAGATATGGCGCAATTACATCAGGCGAAAACCCTGGAGGAAATTAAAACGATAATCGCGCGATTCTGATCTTATCCATAACCTGATTTATAACCCATTACGCCCGGCGTGATGCGGATCAACTGTACCCAAAAAAGGTGATAACAATGAAAATTATGGCGATTTGCGGTTCTGGCCTGGGCAGTAGTTTTATGGTTGAAATGAATATTAAAAAAGTACTTAAAAAGCTCGAAATTGAAGCGGAAGTTGAACACTCCGATCTCTCATCGGCAACGCCGGGAGCGGCAGATTTATTCGTGATGGCTAAAGATATCGCTGCCAGCGCCAGCGTGCCGGAAAGCCAGCTGGTGGTGATTACCAACATCATCGACATCAATGAACTCGAAGCGCAGCTGCGCGCGTGGTTCGCCAAACAATAACTATTTGTAGCGAGGCGGATATGTTTATCCTTGAAACGCTGAATTTTGTTGTTGATATTCTGAAAGTGCCCTCGGTGCTGGTGGGGTTAATTGCGCTGATCGGCCTGGTGGCACAAAAAAAATCATTTTCTGACGTCGTCAAAGGAACGATTAAAACCATTCTTGGCTTTATTGTTTTGGGCGGTGGGGCGACGGTATTAGTCGGCTCGCTGAATCCGCTGGGAGGCATGTTTGAACACGCCTTTAATATCCAGGGGATTATTCCAAATAACGAGGCGATTGTTTCTATTGCCCTCGAAAAATACGGCGCGTCAACCGCGCTGATTATGGCCTTTGGGATGGTTGCGAATATCATCGTCGCCCGCTTTACGCGGCTGAAGTATATCTTCCTGACCGGGCATCATACCTTCTATATGGCCTGTATGATCGGCGTGATCCTCACCGTGGCTGGCTTCGAAGGCGTCGGGCTGGTGTTTACCGGCTCGCTGATCTTAGGCCTGGTGATGGCGTTCTTCCCGGCGCTGGCGCAGCGCTATATGAAGCGAATTACCGGAACCGATGATATCGCCTTCGGCCACTTCGGTACCCTGGGCTACGTGCTTTCGGGCTGGATTGGCAGCGTCTGTGGAAAAGGCTCCCGCTCCACCGAAGAGATGAATCTGCCGAAGAACCTCAGCTTCCTGCGCGACAGCTCCATCTCTATCTCCCTGACGATGATGATTATCTACCTGATCATGGCCGTAAGCGCCGGGCGCGAGTATGTAGAAAGCACCTTCAGCGGCGGCCAGAATTATCTGGTCTACGCCATCATCATGGCGATTACCTTCGCCGCCGGGGTGTTCATCATCCTGCAAGGGGTGCGTCTGATCCTCGCGGAAATCGTGCCGGCATTTACCGGATTCTCAGAAAAGCTGGTGCCGAACGCGCGTCCTGCGCTGGACTGCCCGGTGGTCTACCCGTATGCGCCCAACGCGGTGCTGATCGGCTTCCTGTTCAGCTTCCTCGGTGGTCTGGTGGGGCTGTTCCTGCTCGGACAAATGAGTCTGGTGCTGATTCTACCGGGCGTCGTGCCGCACTTTTTCACCGGCGCGACGGCGGGAGTCTTCGGCAACGCCACCGGCGGTCGTCGGGGCGCAATGATTGGCGCGTTTGCCAACGGCCTGCTGATCACCTTCTTGCCGGTGCTGCTGCTGCCGGTTCTGGGGGCGATCGGTTTTGCCAATACCACCTTCTCTGACGCAGACTTCGGCGCAATCGGCATCGTGCTCGGCAACCTGGCGCGCTACCTGTCGCCGTTTGCGATTACGGGTCTTGTTGTGGCGCTGTTCGCTCTGCTGGTTGCGTACAACGTCTTTGCGAAGAAGAAACCTGCGGGCAATGGCGCGCAGGAGAATACCGGAGCCAAATCATGAATGTGCAAGAAGTGACCCAACTGGCGCGCGACATTCGCGTCGCCACGCTTAAATCGCTGACCAATCTGGGTTTTGGCCACTATGGCGGCAGCATGTCGGTCGTCGAAACGCTGGCGGTGCTGTACGGCGCGGTGATGAAAATCGACCCCGCCGACCCGGACTGGCCGGAGCGCGACTACTTTGTGCTGTCAAAAGGACATGCCGGTCCGGCGCTCTACAGCACCTTAGCCATCAAGGGCTATTTTCCGATGGAAGAGCTCAGCACGCTGAACCATAACGGCACCCGTCTGCCGAGCCACCCGGACCGCCTGAAAACGCGGGGAGTCGATGCGACCACCGGTTCGCTGGGGCAGGGGATTTCCATCGCCGGCGGCATGGCGCTCTCGCATAAGCTGGCCGGGCGCCCGAATCGGGTATTCTGCATTGTCGGCGACGGCGAGCTCAACGAGGGGCAGTGCTGGGAGGCGTTTCAGTTTATCGCCCACCATCGCCTGAATAACCTGACGGTGTTTGTTGACTGGAACAAACTGCAGCTCGACGGCGCGCTCGACGAAATTATCCGCGCCTTTAACCTGGAGGAGAAGTTCCGCGCCTTTGGTTTTGACGCCATCACCGTGAAGGGGGATGACATTGTCGGGCTGCTGGAGGCGGTACAGCCCGTGCCGGCCGCCGATGCCCGTCCGCGGGTGGTGATCCTCGACAGCATTAAAGGGCAGGGCGTGCCGTATCTCGAGCAGCTCAGCAACTCCCATCACCTGCGCCTGACGGATGAGATGACTGCGGCGCTGAATGAGACGATTCGTCAACTGGAGGCCGCACATGATTAACGTCGCACCCGCAGGACAAAAAGACGCCGTGGAAATGCGCAAAGTGTACGCTGGCTTTGTCGCCCGGCAGATTGAGGCCGGGAGCGACATTATCGCCCTCGAGGCCGATCTGATGAGTTCGATGGCAATGGACGGCGTGGCGCGGGATTATCCGCAGCACGTGATCAACTGCGGCATCATGGAGGCCAACGTTATCGGGACCGCCGCTGGCCTGTCGCTGACCGGACGCCAGCCGTTTGTTCATACCTTTACCGCGTTTGCCAGCCGTCGCTGCTTCGACCAGCTGTTTATGGCGCTGGATTATCAGCGTAACAACGTCAAGGTGATTGCCTCCGACGCCGGCGTTACCGCCTGCCATAACGGCGGCACCCATATGTCGTTTGAAGATATGGGGATTGTTCGCGGCCTGGCGCACTCGGTGGTGCTGGAGGTCACCGATGCGGTGATGTTCGACGATATCCTGCGCCAGCTGATGAAGCTTCACGGTTTCTACTGGGTGCGTACCATCCGCAAGCAGG
This sequence comes from Klebsiella terrigena, assembly GCF_006539725.1. Taxonomy (GTDB): domain Bacteria; phylum Pseudomonadota; class Gammaproteobacteria; order Enterobacterales; family Enterobacteriaceae; genus Klebsiella; species Klebsiella terrigena. The sequence continues at coordinate 50,191 of NZ_BJNO01000003.1, forward strand.
CGCCGAGCGTCTACGCCCCGGGCTCAACGTTTACCATCGGCAAGGGCAACGTGCTGCGGGAAGGCGAAGATATTACCCTGATCGCCAACGGCATTATGGTGGCCGAGGCGCTGGAGGCGGCGCGACAGCTCGAACAGGAAGGCGTCAGCGCGGCGGTGATTGACATGTTTACCCTCAAGCCTATCGACCGCATGCTGGTGAAAAATTATGCCGAGAAAACCGGGCGTATCGTGACCTGCGAAAACCACAGTATTCACAACGGGCTGGGCTCAGCCGTCGCCGAGGTGCTGGTGGAAACCTGTCCGGTGCCGATGCGCCGCGTGGGGGTGAAGGAGCGCTATGGTCAGGTCGGTACCCAGGATTTCCTGCAGAAGGAGTATGGCCTGACGGCCCACGATATTGTGTCGGCGGCGAGAGAGCTGCTGTAAATAAAAAAGGCGACCACAGGGTCGCCTTTGTTGTTACCGACCGGCGCAGGCGCCGGTGGTGAGTATTACTGCTGCTGCTGAGACGACTGAATCGCGGTCAGCGCGATGGTGTAGACGATATCGTCTACCAGCGCGCCGCGGGACAGGTCGTTCACCGGCTTACGCATACCCTGCAGCATCGGCCCGATGGAGATCAGGTCAGCAGAACGCTGTACGGCTTTGTAAGTGGTGTTACCGGTGTTCAGATCCGGGAAGATGAACACGGTCGCGCGGCCGGCAACCGGAGAGTTCGGTGCCTTGGATTTTGCCACGTCAGCCATAACGGCGGCATCGTACTGCAGCGGGCCGTCGATCATCAGGTCAGGACGTTTTTCCTGCGCCAGACGCGTTGCTTCACGCACTTTTTCGACGTCGCTACCGGCGCCGGAGGTGCCGGTGGAGTAGGAGAGCATCGCCACGCGCGGTTCAATGCCAAAGGCAATTGCGGAGTCCGCAGACTGAATCGCGATCTCTGCCAGCTGTTCTGCGGTTGGGTCCGGGTTAATCGCGCAGTCGCCGTACACGTAAACCTGTTCAGGCAGCAGCATGAAGAACACGGAGGAAACCAGAGAGCTGCCCGGCGCCGTTTTGATCAGCTGCAGCGGCGGACGGATGGTGTTGGCGGTGGTGTGTACCGCGCCGGACACCAGGCCGTCGACTTCGTCCTGTTCCAGCATCAGGGTGCCGAGAACGACGTTGTCTTCCAGCTGCTCGCGAGCAACCGCTTCGGTCATACCTTTGCTCTTACGCAGTTCGACCAGGCGAGCCACGTAGCTTTCGCGAACCACTTCCGGATCGACGATTTCGATACCCGAACCCAGCTCTACACCCTGAGCGGCGGCAACGCGGTTGATCTCATCCGGGTTACCCAGCAGCACGCAGGTTGCGATACCGCGTTCTGCACAGATTGCCGCAGCTTTAACGGTACGTGGCTCGTCGCCTTCCGGCAGAACGACGCGTTTGCCCGCTTTGCGCGCCAGCTCGGTGAGCTGGTAGCGGAAGGCCGGCGGAGAGAGGCGACGGCTGCGCTCGGAGGTCGCAGTCAGGGACTCGATCCAGTCGGCGTTGATGTAGCTTGCCACGTATTCCTGAACTTTCTCGATGCGCTCGTGATCGTCAACCGGAACTTCCAGGTTGAAGCTCTGCAGGCTCAGAGAGGTCTGCCAGGTGTTGGTGTTCACCATGAATACCGGCAGGCCGGTGGCAAACGCGCGTTCGCACAGCTTGCTCACGCGGGCGTCCATTTCGTAGGCGCCGGTCAGCAGCAGCGCGCCGATTTCTACGCCGTTCATCGCCGCCAGGCAGGCTGCAACCAGGACGTCAGGACGATCGGCGGAGGTCACCAGCAGGGAACCTGCGCGGAAGTGTTCCAGCATGTGCGGAATGCTGCGCGCACAGAAGGTAACGGATTTCACGCGGCGGGTGTTAATGTCGCCTTCATTGATGATGGTGGCATTCAGGTGGTGCGCCATATCGATTGCGCGGGTGGCAATCAGATCGAAGCTCCACGGCACCGCGCCGAGGATCGGCAGCGCGCTGCCGTTCTGCAGCTGGGCCGGATCGATCTTGACCACTTTCGCTTTCGATGAGTCATCGAAAATTTCAGACAGGTCAGGACGGGTACGTCCCTGCTCGTCAACCGGCGCGTTCAGCTTGTTGACGATAACACCGGTAATGTTGGTGTTCTTCGTGCCGCCGAAGCTGTTGCGGGTCAGTTCGATACGCTCGTTCAGCTGTTCCTGGGTATCGGTGCCCTGGGACATCACGAAGACGATTTCAGCGTTCAGGGTTTTGGCGATTTCGAAGTTCAGCGACTGGGCAAACTGGTGTTTACGCGTCGGAACCAGGCCTTCTACCAGCACGACTTCAGCATCCTGAGTGCTTGCGTGGTAGTTAGCGATGATCTCTTCCATCAGCACGTCTTTCTGGTTGCTGGACAGCAGCGACTCGACGTGGCTCATCTTCAGCGGCTCTGCGGCCGGAAGGTTGGAATTCGCGCGCACGATAGCGGTCGTCTGGTCAGGCGCATCGCCGCCAGCACGCGGTTGCGCGATAGGTTTAAAGACGCTCAGACGAACGCCTTTACGTTCCATAGCACGGATAACGCCGAGGCTGACGCTGGTCAGGCCTACGCTGGTTCCGGTAGGGATTAGCATGATTATACGGGACACGATATATCCTCTTTCGTTACCGCCAGTATCAGGCGGGATACAAAAACAGCACCCCCAGCTTCCCGTCATACTTCAAGCTGCATACTTGTTGGCTTTTGCCCTTGCGGGCCGCCGCGACGACAGATTTGTCGCTCACCCCGGTCACGTACTTCTCTTACGCTTCCGGGGATTTGCTGCGTCGCCGCTTTCCTGCAACTCGAATTATTGAGGGTTATCGCTGGCGGTGTGCAATCAGGCGGTCAGACGGTTGGCGTCTTGCGCGATAACCAGCTCTTCGTTGGTCGGGATGACCAGTGCAGGGCGGGTACCTTCTTTGTTGATGAAGCCGGACTTGCCGAAACGGGCTGCCAGGTTGCGTTCATGGTCAACATCGAAGCCCAGTACGCCCAGTTTGCCCAGAGACAGTTCACGCACCATCGCCGCGTTTTCACCGATGCCGCCGGTGAAGATAACCGCGTCCAGACGACCGTCCATCAGCGCGGTGTAGGAGCCGATGTATTTTGCCAGGCGGTGGCAGTAAACGTCCATCGCGCGCTTAGCGTCTGCTTTATCCGCGTAGTTGTCTTCAACATAACGACAGTCGCTGGTGACTTCAGTCAGGCCGAGCAGGCCGGACTCTTTGGTCAGCATTTTGTTGATTGCATCAACGCTCATGCCCAGGGAGTCGTGCAGATGGAAGATGATTGCCGGGTCGATATCGCCTGAGCGGGTACCCATGACCAGGCCTTCCAGCGGAGTCAGACCCATAGAGGTATCAACGCACTGGCCGTTACGGATAGCGGAAACAGAACCACCGTTGCCCAGATGGCAGGTGATGATGTTCAGCTCTTCAACCGGTTTGTTCAGGACTTTTGCTGCTTCCTGAGTCACGTAGAAGTGGCTGGTGCCGTGGGCGCCATAGCGACGGACGCCATGCTCTTTGTAGAGGCTGTACGGCAGGGCGTAGAGGTAAGACTCTTCCGGCATGGTCTGATGGAACGCGGTGTCGAACACGGCAACGTTCTTGTTTTTCAGGTGCGGGAAGGATTTCAGCGCTTCAGCAATACCGATCAGATGCGCCGGGTTGTGCAGCGGTGCGAAAGAGGCGGAATCTTTGATGCCCTGAATGACGGAATCGTCAATGACCACGGAACTGGTGTATTTCTCACCACCGTGAACGATACGATGGCCAATTGCGGTCAGCTGAGCAGACAGTTCTGGTTTTTGTGCCAGAATAGTGTTAACGATAAAGTTAAGCGCTTCACTGTGAGCGGCGCCAGCGCCTAAATCTGCTTCTTGTTTGCTGCCATCCATTTTCCATTTGATACGCGCTTCAGGAAGATGGAAACATTCGGCTAAACCGGACAGATATTCGTCACCGTTGAGAGCATCAATGATAGCAAATTTCAGTGAGGAACTACCGCAGTTCAGAACCAGTACTAGCTTACTCGACATGGAAGTACCTTTTATGATACGTGGCTAAAAAAACGTCATTGTGTCACAAAGCGTAGCGCAGGATGACATCGACATTTATGATTAACATCATGCCTTGTTCTGTTTCCGGGCACGATGAGATAAGTACATTTGATTTTATGCCATTTTGGATAATTTTCAGACAATGGCAGAATATGCGATAATTTGACTAACCTGGTAAAAGGGTCTATCGCCCTTTCAGGTGGGCACAGGATACCTGATTGCCGCACCCATTGCCAAAATGTTTTGAACGTTGTCATGCACAGTTGGTGTTTTGCACGAATATTTTAAGATTTATATGTAAAGTTGAGGTACAGCCATGTCGACACCCGAGAATCGTCCCGTTAGCTTTTTCAGCTTGTTTCGCCGCGGGCAGCATTACACAAAGACCTGGCCTTTAGATAAACGCCTCGCCCCGGTGTTTATTGAAAACCGCATTATTCGCGCCACCCGCTACGCGATTCGTATCATGCCGCCGGTCGCCGTCTTTACGCTATGCTGGCAAATTGCCCTCGGCGGCCAGCTGGGTCCCGCGGTCGCCACGGCGCTGTTTGCGTTGAGTCTGCCCATGCAGGGACTGTGGTGGCTGGGTAAACGGTCGGTGACGCCGCTGCCGCCGTCAGTATTGAACTGGTTTTATGAAGTTCGCGGCAAGCTGCAGGAGGCGGGACAGGCGCTGGCGCCGGTTGACGGTAAGCCGGATTACCAGGCTTTAGCTGACACGCTTAAGCGCGCCTTCAAACAACTGGATAAAACTTTCCTTGATGATTTGTAATTCCCTAAGGAAAACGCATATAAAAGAAGGCGCATAATTAATGCGCCTTCTTTTTTCACGCCGTAAAGTGCCACAGGAGTCAAAAAATGGAAATGACCAATGCGCAGCGCCTGATTTTGTCAAATCAGTACAAGATGATGACGATGCTCGACCCGGACAACGCGGAGCGCTATCGCCGTCTGCAGACCATCATTGAGCGTGGCTACGGGCTGCAGATGCGTGAACTGGACCGCGAATTCGGCGAGCTGACCGAGGAAACCTGCCGTACCGTCATCGATATCATGGAAATGTATCATGCGATGCACGTCTCCTGGACTAACCTCAAGGACGGCAGCGAAATCGACGAGCGTCGGGTGACCTTCCTGGGGTTCGACGTGGCCACCGAAGCGCGTCTCCTCGGCTATGTGCGCTTTATCGTCAACGTTGAGGGGCGCTACAGCCACTTTGACGCCGGCACTCACGGCTTCAATTCGCAAACGCCGATGTGGGAAAAATATCAGCGTATGCTGGCCGCCTGGCACTCATGCCCGCGCCAGTACCATTTGAGCAGCAACGAAATTAATCAAATTATCAACGCCTGATGGAGGTTTCCGTGCAGTGTAAAGGTTTCCTGTTCGATCTTGACGGGACGTTAGTCGATTCTTTGCCGGTGGTGGAACGCTCGTGGTGTAAGTGGGCGGATCGTTTCGGCATCCCGCATGATGAAGTGCTGAACTTTATCCACGGCAAGCAGGCGATAACCTCTTTACGTCATTTTTTACCCGGGCGTAGCGAAGAGGAGATTCAGGCGGAATTCCGCTACCTCGAAGCGGTAGAGGCGCAGGATACCGACGGCATTACGGCGCTGCCGGGGGCGGTTGCGCTGCTGACTCAGTTGGATAGCGCAGGCATCCCGTGGGCTATCGTCACCTCCGGTTCGGTGCCCGTCGCCCATGCGCGCCATCGCGCTGGGGGCCTGCCCGACGCTAAAATTTTCGTCACGGCGGAGCGGGTGAAGCACGGCAAGCCGGCGCCCGATGCCTATCTGCTCGGGGCAGAGCTGCTGGGGCTGGCGCCGCAGGCGTGTGCGGTGGTTGAGGACGCACCGGCGGGATTACTGTCCGGCCTGAGCGCCGGATGCCGTACGATTGCCGTTAACGTGCCTGCCGACGCGCCGCGTCTCGATGAAGCAGACTTTGTGCTGACCAGCCTCGAAGAGCTGGAGATTGTTCGGCAGCCAGACGGCAACGTTAGCGTTACGCTTAAAGCATAATCTCATGATTTAGCCCCGCGCTGGCGGGGCTTTTTTGTGCCACAATTTCGACTCCATCTTCAGACAAGGATAAGTTGTGAACGGTGAACTGATTTGGGTGCTGTCTCTTCTTGCCGTTGCGGTCGTACTTTTTGCCACCGGAAAAGTGCGCATGGATGCTATCGCGCTGCTGGTGATCGTCGCCTTCGTTCTCAGCGATACGCTGACTCTCAGCGAAGCGTTTTCCGGTTTTAGCGATCCGAACGTTATTCTTATCGCCGCGCTGTTTATCATCGGTGACGGCCTCGTGCGCACCGGCGTCGCAAGCAAAGTCGGCAGCTGGCTGGTGAAGGTAGCGGGCAGCAGCGAAACAAAAATGCTGATCTACCTGATGCTGACCGTCGCCGGGCTGGGCGCGTTTATGAGCTCCACCGGGGTGGTGGCTATCTTTATTCCGGTGGTGCTGAGCGTTTCTGCACGCATGAATACCTCCCCGTCGCGCCTGATGATGCCGCTGAGCTTTGCCGGGCTTATCAGCGGGATGATGACCCTGGTGGCAACGCCGCCTAACCTCGTCGTCAACAGCGAGCTGATACGCGAAGGGCTGCAGGGCTTTAGCTTCTTTAGCGTGACGCCCATTGGCCTGGTGGTTTTGCTGCTGGGCGTTTTCTACATGCTGGCGGTTCGCTTTATGCTGAAAGGCGACGAGGGCGAGCTGTCGCGCGACGGGCGTAAGAGAAGCACCTTTCGCGATTTAATCAAAGAGTATCATCTAACCGGCAGGGCGCGTCGCCTGGCGATCCGCCCCGGTTCGCCGATGATTGGCCAGCGCCTCGACGATCTTAAGCTGCGCGAACGCTACTGCGCTAACGTTATCGGCGTGGAGCGCTGGCGTCGTTTTCGGCGGGTGATTGTGAACGTTAACGGGGTATCCGAGTTCCGCGCCCGCGACGTTCTGCTGATTGATATGTCGGCTTCGGACGTCGATTTGCGCCAGTTCTGCGGGGAGCAAATGCTCGAGCCGATGGTGCTGCGCGGGGAGTATTTCTCCGACCAGGCGCTGGATGTCGGTATGGCGGAGGTGACGCTGATCCCCGACTCGGAGCTTATCGGTAAAACGGTACGTGAAATCGCCTTCCGCACCCGCTTTGGTCTCAATATTGTCGGCCTGAAGCGGGACGGTAAAGCCCTCGATGGCGCGGTGGTCGATGAGTCCCTGCAGCTTGGGGATATCATGCTGGTGGTCGGCAACTGGCGGCAGATAGCCCTGCTGGCGAAGCGCGGGCGTGATTTTGTGGTGCTAAATATGCCTATCGAGGTGAACGATGCCTCACCGGCCCACAGCCAGGCGCCGCACGCTATTTTCTGCCTGGTACTGATGGTGGCCCTGATGCTCACCGATGAAATTCCCAACCCCATTGCCGCTATTATCTCCTGTCTGTTGATGGGGAAATTTCGTTGCATCAACGCCGAGAGCGCCTATAAGGCGATTCACTGGCCGAGCATTATTCTGATCGTCGGGATGATGCCCTTTGCGCTGGCGCTGCAAAAAACCGGCGGCGTGGATTTAGTGGTTCAGGGGCTGATGGACGTTGCCGGCAGCAAAGGACCCTATTTAATGCTGGGCTGCCTGTTTGTGATGTGCGCGGCCATTGGCCTGTTTATTTCAAATACCGCAACGGCGGTGCTGATGGCGCCGATTGCGCTGGCGGCGGCGAACTCAATGGGCGTGTCGCCTTACCCCTTTGCGATGGTGGTGGCGATGGCGGCTTCGGCGGCGTTTATGACCCCGGTATCTTCACCGGTTAACACCCTGGTACTGGGTCCCGGTAAATACTCGTTCAGCGATTTTGTGAAGATCGGCGTGCCTTTTACCGTGCTGGTGATGGTGGTTTGCGTGCTGCTGATCCCGGTTCTGTTCCCGTTCTGAGCCCGTTTCCTCATGGCCCGGCCGCAGGCCGGGCTAGCGTCGATTTTACAGCGGGGAGTCCTGGCTGATTTCATCCAGAGAGAGATGAAAGCTCGGGACAAACACCTGCATAAAATAATCCATTTCATCGCTGCGGCGGGATTCCAGCGTTTTCTCGAGCCGGCCTTTGGCCAGTAAAAATTCGTTATTTCCGGCCGACAGCTCTTCGAGGCATTTCAGATAGGCGCAGAGCGCATCGGCCTGCTTGACGATTGATTTTTCCTCTTCGCTGTAGCTGTGTTCATCAATCAGCGGCGCAAAAATATCGCGCAGCTCGTCGGGGACCATATCGATAAGCTTCTGCTGAGCAATTTTCTCAATGGCCTTATATTCCTGGGCGATCTGCGAGTTGAAATATTTTACCGGTGTCGGCAGATCGCCGGTTAAAACTTCCGACGCATCATGGTACATCGCCAGCAGTGCGATCCGCTCGGCGTTAACGTTGCCCGCAAACTTACGATTCTTAATTGCCGCCAGCGCATGGGCGACCATGGCGACCTGCAGACTATGCTCGGACACGTTTTCGGTGCGCACGTTGCGCATCAGCGGCCAGCGGTTAATCAGCTTCAGGCGGGAGAGGTGGGCAAAGAAATGACTCTGACTCATAAGGACCCTTAATCAGTGACGACATCGGGTTCCATTGTGCGCAGGGATTGCCGCCGGATGCAAATACCGGCGGCGGGTTCGACTTATCAGAGCTGGTGATAGCCGGAGAGGAAGCGGCCGAAACGTGAAATGGCCATTTCCAGATCGTCTTCGCGAGGCAGGGTCACGATACGCACGTGATCCGGCCACGGCCAGTTAAAGGCGGTACCCTGAACCAGCAGCACTTTCTCCTGCAGCAGGAAGTCGAGCACCATCTTCTGATCGTCGTGAATGTTAAAGCGCTTAGCGTCAATTTTCGGGAACATATAGAGCGCGCCTTTCGGCTTCACGCAGGAGACGCCCGGGATCTCGTTAATCAGCTCCCAGGCGCGGTTACGCTGCTCGTACAGGCGCCCGCCGGGAACAATAAACTCGCTGATGCTTTGATAACCGCCAAGGGCCGTCTGAATGGCATGCTGCGCCGGAACGTTGGCACACAGGCGCATGGAGGCCAGCATTTCCAGGCCTTCGATATAGCCCTTAGCGTGTTTTTTCGGTCCGTTCAACACCATCCAGCCCTGGCGGAAGCCGGCGACGCGATAGGTTTTTGACAGGCCGTTAAAGGTAATCGTCAGCAGGTCGGGAGCCAGCGCGGCGATCGAGTGGTGCTGGGCTTCGTCGTACAGGATCTTGTCGTAGATTTCATCAGCAAAGATGATCAGATTATGCTGGCGAGCAATTTCGACGATCTCCAGCAGCAGCTCTTTTGAATAGACCGCGCCGGTCGGGTTGTTCGGGTTAATAATCACGATCCCGCGGGTGCGTGGGGTGATTTTTGCGCGAATATCGTCGAGATCCGGGAACCAGTCGGCGGACTCATCGCAAAGATAGTGCACTGCTTTACCGCTGGAGAGCGATACCGCCGCCGTCCACAGGGGATAATCCGGCGCCGGGACCAGCATTTCGTCACCGCTGTTCAGCAGCGCCTGCATGGCCTGGACAATCAGTTCCGATACGCCGTTGCCGATATAAATATCTTCAACCGTCACGTCGCGCATGCCGCGGGCCTGATAGTGCTGCATGATAGCTTTGCGCGCCGAGTAGAGGCCTTTAGAGTCGCAGTAGCCCTGGGCGGTCGGTAAATTACGAATGACGTCAACGAGGATTTCATCCGGGGCATCGAAGCCAAACGGCGCCGGGTTGCCGATGTTCAGCTTGAGGACTTTATTGCCTTCTTCTTCAAGACGCTTCGCTTCTTTGAGTACCGGGCCACGGATGTCGTAACAGACGTTGTCTAACTTGCTGGATTTTTCGATAGGGGACATGAATCTTTGCCTTTTTAGCTGTTATCGCCACTCCCTGCCGTGGAAGTCAGCTCGGAACAATGTACTCTTCATCCCCGCTGTTTTGAAGGGTTAGCAGGAGAAGATTTTGCTAATGTTCTTTTTTTAGGGTAATCGATTTATCTGTTGATTGGCTTTAGTGTTTATAGAATATGCCTTTAAGTCGTATTTTATTGGTCAGATCTTGTGGTTTTATCGCCATATGATGAGCGTTTATCTGGTTTGAGGCGACGGGGAGGTCCTGCGCTGATACTTTTTTGCTCACAAAAAAGCACTATGCTTTTAACTGACGGGGGACGACTGTAGCGGTAATGTTAAATATACTTAATAAAAACATCTAAGAGATTAATGAGTCTTATTTTTTGGCAATGAATAATCCTGGTTTTGTTAATTTAATTAAAGTCCTGAAAAAATGTTTAAAATTATCTTTAATAATACTGATTTGCCCTTATAAATAAGGCGGTTTTCGGTTAGGATGTCGTTGTTAATATCAAATAAACCTCGTAAATAATGCGGTTTTTCTTATTAATATATTGTTATTGCAGGCTTTTTGTTTGTCGTTCAGCAAGCTTTTGCGCAGGCAGACTGCGTATTGACGTGCAGGGCTGCGCTGTAGATGGCTTTTTTGAATCAGGTCACATAAAGCGGCTCGCCGTAATTAGAAAAGGCTTAGGCGTACGAACAAAATATGACTCAGAGGTTCCGCACAATTGACGCGGACGAGCACTTTCAAATGCAATAACGTTCTTCCAGCTGTCGCCCGTTTCCTTTTTGCGGATGACACGAGGCTCAAGGAATAGCCGGAAACCTGGAGCACAGCATCAACAAGGCAGGTCAGCGATAGCTACCTGTGAGTGAAGCAACATGATAAATGCAAATCGTCCAATACTAAATCTCGACCTCGATCTGCTGAGAACGTTTGTTGCCGTTGCCGATTTGAGTACGTTTGCTGCCGCCGCTACGGCGGTGCGCCGTACTCAGTCTGCGGTGAGCCAGCAGATGCAGCGGCTGGAGCAGCTGGTCGGAAAAGAGCTCTTTGCCCGCCACGGGCGCAATAAGCTATTAACTGAGCAGGGCATTCAGCTGCTCGGCTATGCGCGTAAAATTCTGCGCTTTAACGACGAAGCCTGCATGTCGTTGATGTTTAGCAGCCTGCAGGGGACGTTGACTATCGGCGCCACCGACGAAACGGCGGATACCATTTTACCGTTTTTGCTTAATCGGATCGGCAGCTTCTACCCGAGGCTGACCCTCGAAATTAAGGTTCTCAATCATGCCGAGGCGGTGGAGAGGCTGGCAAACGGCGCGATAGATCTCGCGTTGACCACCCATCAGTCTGACAGCTTTGAAATGCTGACGCTGCGCACGTCGCCAACCCTGTGGTACTGCGCGGCGGACTACGTGCTGCCGCACGAGGCGTCGGTACCGCTGATCCTGCTTGAGGGGCCCGGGCCCTTCCGGGATGATATTACCTCGGCGCTCAATAGCGCGCAGACGCCGTGGCATTTGGCCCATTCGGCATCCTCACTGGCGGGCGTTAAAGCGGCGGTGAAAGCCGGGCTTGGCGTGACGGCGCGGCCGGTTGAGATGATGAGCCCCGAGCTGCGGGTGGTTGGCAAGAGCGACGGCCTGCCGGGGTTACCGGATACTCGCTACGTTTTGAGCTGCGATCCGCAGAGCGTGAGCGAACTGGCGCAGGCCATCTTTCAGTCGCTGAGCCAGGACCATAATCCCTGGTCGTCGGACCCGCTCTTTACCCCCGAAGGGGGAGGCCATACCCTCATCTCCTGAGGGGGATTTAAGCTACATTGGTCACAAAAAGCTGGTAACAAAATGTAAATGCAAAAAGGAGCCGCTGAGGTGAGAATTAGACCCTGCGGCTCTTTTTTTTCTTATTTTACAGTGATTTTTAATATATTGTTGTTTTATTGTTATGCATATCAGTCGGTTAGCGACAATCCGACCGACACTTCTCTACTTTTCCCTGCACTTTCAATAGTTCATGCTAATGTTAAAAAACCGGCCAGTTTGTTGCTGTTTTTTTGGTTTAATTAACAAAAGCGTGTCACAGATCAAGAAAATACCCCTCCTTAGGGGGAGGAATCGAGGCTAAATCCTGTCAAAATAGACGGGTAATTATGATTTACAATGGAAACGGACACGATTCAACAACACTAAATCCAATTGGTATGCAAGGTTATTTCGCATAAAAGGGCATTTAATGTTAATGAAAAAAACCTAATGTAAATTAATGTTGTTAAAACTTTTGTTGAAGTTGACAAAAGGTTAAAGAAAGGGGTAAAAAGCCAGCGCATATGGCCTTCTACGATAAGTAGGGACGCTTTTTTGCAAGGTTATTTTTTTATTCCTCCCCGTGAAACGCTGTGGCGTTCATCTGCCAGTAAGAGCAGAGGGTTTAGCGCTACACTTTTTTGGTTAAGCAATGCGTATGTCAACATCCACTGAAGTCATCGCTCATCATTGGGCATTCGCTATATTTCTCATCATTGCCATCGGCCTGTGCTGCCTGATGCTTGTCGGGGGCTGGTACCTCGGCGGTCGCGCGCGCGCGCGAAGCAAAAACACGCCGTTTGAATCGGGGATCGACTCCGTTGGTTCGGCTCGCTTACGTCTTTCTGCGAAGTTTTATCTGGTTGCCATGTTCTTCGTTATCTTCGACGTGGAAGCCCTGTATCTCTACGCATGGTCGACCTCTATCCGTGAAAGCGGTTGGGTTGGCTTTGTGGAAGCCGCAATTTTCATTTTAGTGCTACTGGCTGGTCTGGTTTATCTCGTACGTATCGGCGCACTGGACTGGACGCCTGCGCGTTCCCGTCGCACGCTGGTTAACTCAGAAACAGACAGTCCCACTAACCGTCATATGCAGTAAAAGCGAGGCAATAAGATGGATTATACGCTCACCCGCATAGATCCTAACGGTGAGAACGACCGTTACCCCCTGCAAAAACAGGAGATCGTAACTGACCCCCTGGAGCAAGAAGTCAACAAAAGCGTGTATATGGGGAAACTCGAACACGCGCTGCATGACATGGTGAACTGGGGCCGTAAGAACTCAATCTGGCCCTATAACTTCGGCCTTTCTTGCTGCTACGTAGAAATGGTGACGTCATTCACTGCGGTGCATGACGTCGCGCGTTTTGGCGCGGAAGTTCTGCGTGCCTCTCCTCGTCAGGCTGACCTGATGGTGGTCGCGGGCACCTGCTTCACCAAGATGGCACCGGTTATTCAGCGTCTTTACGATCAGATGCTGGAGCCGAAATGGGTTATCTCCATGGGGGCGTGTGCCAACTCCGGCGGTATGTACGATATTTATTCTGTCGTGCAGGGCGTAGATAAATTTATTCCGGTTGATGTTTACATCCCGGGCTGTCCGCCGCGTCCGGAAGCTTATATGCAGGCGCTGATGCTGCTGCAGGAATCTATTGGTAAGGAGCGCCGTCCTCTCTCGTGGGTGGTTGGCGATCAGGGCGTCTATCGCGCCAACATGCAGTCGGAACGTGAGCGTAAACGCGGCGAACGCATTGCAGTGACCAATCTGCGGACTCCGGACGAGATTTAATTTGCGCCTGCGGGCGGCGGCAAAATACTTCGCAAATCAATCTACAACAGCGCGAAGCGTCGCCCGGCAGTCACCACGGACCTTTTGCAATGGTGAACAATATGACCGATTTAAACGCGCATGACGCCGCACCAGCCTGGCAAACCCGCGATCACCTTGATGACCCGGTGATCGGCGAACTGCGCAATCGTTTTGGCCCGGATGCCTTTACCGTTCAGCCAACCCGTACCGGCGTACCGGTAGTTTGGGTGAAGCGCGAGCAGCTGCTTGAGGTGGCCGATTTCCTGAAGAGATTGCCAAAACCTTACATCATGCTGTTCGATCTGCACGGCATGGACGAACGTCTGCGCACCCACCGTGACGGGCTACCCGCCGCGGATTTTTCCGTTTTCTATCACCTGATTTCTATTGAACGCAATCGCGATATTATGCTCAAGGTAGCATTATCCGAAAACGATCTGCGCGTTCCGACATTGACCAAACTGTTCCCTAACGCCAACTGGTATGAGCGTGAAACGTGGGAAATGTTTGGCATTGATATCGAAGGCCACCCGCACCTGACGCGCATCATGATGCCGCCGACCTGGGAAGGCCACCCGCTGCGTAAAGACTATCCGGCACGCGCCACCGAATTCGACCCGTTTGAGCTGACGAAAGCGAAACAGGATTTGGAAATGGAAGCGCTGACCTTCAAGCCGGAAGAGTGGGGCATGAAGCGCGGGACCGAAAATGAGGACTTTATGTTCCTTAACCTCGGCCCGAACCACCCCTCCGCGCACGGTGCTTTCCGTATCGTTCTGCAGCTGGATGGCGAAGAGATCGTCGACTGCGTTCCGGATATCGGCTACCACCACCGCGGTGCTGAAAAAATGGGCGAGCGCCAGTCGTGGCACAGCTACATTCCTTACACCGACCGTATCGAATATCTCGGCGGCTGCGTCAATGAGATGCCGTACGTGCTGGCGGTAGAAAAGCTGGCGGGTATTACCGTGCCGGATCGCGTCAACGTGATTCGCGTGATGCTCTCCGAGCTGTTCCGCATCAACAGCCACCTGCTGTACATCTCCACCTTTATTCAGGACGTTGGCGCCATGACGCCGGTGTTCTTTGCCTTTACCGATCGCCAGAAAATCTACGATCTGGTAGAAGCCATCACCGGTTTCCGTATGCACCCTGCGTGGTTCCGCATCGGCGGCGTCGCGCATGACCTGCCGCGCGGCTGGGATCGCCTGCTGCGTGAATTCCTTGAGTGGATGCCAAAGCGTCTGGATTCCTACGAAAAGGCCGCGCTGCGTAACAGCATTCTGATTGGCCGTTCGAAAGGGGTGGCCGCTTACAATGCGAAAGAAGCGCTGGAGTGGGGCACCACCGGTGCTGGCCTGCGCGCGACCGGCATTGGCTTCGACGTGCGTAAATGGCGTCCGTATTCAGGCTATGAAAACTTCGACTTTGAAATCCCGACCGGCGGCGGCATCTCCGACTGCTACACTCGCGTGATGTTAAAAGTCGAAGAGCTGCGCCAGAGCCTGCGCATCCTTCAGCAGTGTCTCGATAATATGCCGGAAGGGCCGTTCAAGGCGGATCATCCGCTGACCACGCCGCCGCCGAAAGAGCGCACGCTGCAGCATATCGAAACCCTGATCACCCACTTCCTGCAGGTTTCCTGGGGCCCGGTTATGCCGGCCAACGAATCCTTCCAGATGGTTGAAGCGACGAAGGGTATTAACAGTTACTACCTGACCAGCGACGGCAGCACCATGAGCTATCGCACCCGTATCCGCACGCCGAGCTATGCGCACCTGCAGCAGATTCCGGCGGCGATTCGCGGCAGCCTGGTATCCGATCTTATCGTATATCTGGGTAGTATCGATTTTGTTATGTCAGACGTGGACCGCTAATTATGCACGAGAATCAACAACCACAAACCGAGGCTTTTGAGCTGAGTGCGGTAGAGCGTGAGGCAATTGAGCACGAGAAGCACCACTACGAAGACCCGCGTGCGGCGTCCATCGAAGCGCTGAAGATCGTTCAGAAACAGCGTGGCTGGGTGCCGGATGGCGCGATCTATGCGATCGCCGACGTACTGGAGATCCCGGCAAGCGATGTCGAAGGCGTTGCGACCTTCTACAGCCAGATCTTCCGTCAGCCGGTTGGCCGTCACGTCATTCGCTACTGCGACAGCGTGGTGTGTCATATCACCGGCTATCAGGGGATTCAGGCAGCACTTGAGCAAAAGCTGAATATCAAGCCGGGTCAGACAACGTTTGATGGCCGTTTTACCCTGTTACCGACCTGCTGTCTGGGTAACTGTGATAAAGGCCCAAGCATGATGATTGATGAAGACACCCACAGTCATCTGACGCCGGAAGGAATTCCTGATTTGCTGGAGCGGTATAAATGAAAAACGTTATCCGAACTCCCGAAACGCATCCGCTAACCTGGCGCCTGCGCGATGACAAACAGCCGGTATGGCTGGATGAGTATCAGAGCAAAAACGGCTACGAGGGTGCCCGTAAGGCGCTGCTGGGCCTGGCGCCGGATGAGATCGTCAACCAGGTAAAAGACGCCGGCCTGAAAGGGCGCGGCGGCGCGGGCTTCTCCACCGGTCTGAAGTGGAGCCTGATGCCGAAAGACGAATCCATGAACATCCGTTACCTGCTGTGTAATGCCGATGAGATGGAGCCGGGCACCTATAAAGACCGCCTGCTGATGGAGCAGCTGCCGCACCTGCTGGTGGAAGGCATGCTGATCTCCGCGTTTGCGCTGAAAGCGTACCGCGGCTACATCTTCCTGCGCGGCGAATATATTGAAGCGGCGGTCCATTTGCGCCGCGCCATTGCCGAAGCGACCGAAGCCGGCCTGCTGGGCAAAAACATTCTCGGCACCGGTTTCGATTTCGAACTGTTCGTGCACACCGGGGCAGGGCGTTACATCTGCGGCGAAGAGACCGCGCTGATTAACTCCCTCGAAGGTCGTCGCGCCAACCCGCGCTCCAAGCCGCCGTTCCCGGCGAGCTCCGGCGTGTGGGGTAAGCCGACCTGCGTCAACAACGTCGAAACCCTGTGTAACGTCCCGGCCATTCTGGCCAACGGCGTCGAATGGTACCAGAACATCTCTAAGAGCAAAGATGCGGGTACCAAGCTGATGGGCTTCTCCGGTCGGGTGAAGAACCCGGGCCTGTGGGAGCTGCCGTTCGGTACCACCGCGCGTGAAATCCTCGAAGACTATGCCGGCGGTATGCGTGATGGCCTGAAGTTTAAAGCCTGGCAGCCGGGTGGCGCAGGGACTGACTTCCTGACCGAAGCGCATCTCGACCTGCCAATGGAGTTCGAAAGTATTGGCAAGGCGGGCAGCCGTCTGGGTACCGCGCTGGCGATGGCCGTCGACCACGAGATCGGCATGGTTTCGCTGGTGCGTAACCTTGAAGAGTTCTTCGCCCGTGAGTCCTGCGGCTGGTGTACGCCCTGTCGTGATGGCCTGCCGTGGAGCGTGAAGATCCTGCGCGCCATTGAGCGCGGCGAAGGCCAGCCGGGTGATATCGAGACACTTGAGCAACTGTGTCGATTTCTTGGGCCGGGTAAAACCTTCTGCGCGCATGCGCCAGGCGCGGTCGAACCGCTGCAAAGCGCCATTAAATATTTCCGCGACGAATTCGAAGCAGGCATTAAGCAGCAGTTCAGTAATACCCATGCAATCAACGGGATTCAGCCGAACCTGCTTAAGACGCGCTGGTGATTCCCACCGACTCGTTCAGCCGGCGCCAGGGCGGCAGCTGAGTGAGGAAGTGGTAACGATTTTTTTAATTTGGAAGCATGCTAATGGCTACGATTCATGTAGACGGCAAAGAATACGAGGTCAACGGAGCGGACAACCTGCTAGAGGCTTGTCTCTCTCTCGGTCTTGATATTCCATACTTTTGCTGGCACCCGGCGCTCGGCAGCGTCGGCGCTTGCCG
Organism: Klebsiella terrigena; assembly: GCF_006539725.1. Lineage (GTDB taxonomy): Bacteria > Pseudomonadota > Gammaproteobacteria > Enterobacterales > Enterobacteriaceae > Klebsiella > Klebsiella terrigena. The sequence goes on from NZ_BJNO01000003.1 coordinate 67,719, forward strand.
CCAGTGTGCGGTGAAGCAATATCAAAACGCGGAAGACACGCGTGGTCGCCTGGTGATGTCCTGTATGACACCGGCATCCGATGGTTCCTTTATTTCTATCGACGACGCTGAAGCGAAACAGTTCCGCGAAAGCGTGGTTGAGTGGCTGATGACCAACCATCCGCACGACTGTCCGGTCTGCGAAGAGGGCGGTAACTGCCACCTGCAGGATATGACCGTGATGACCGGTCATAGCTTCCGTCGCTACCGCTTTACCAAGCGCACCCACCGCAATCAGGATCTGGGGCCGTTCATCTCGCACGAAATGAACCGCTGCATCGCCTGCTACCGCTGCGTACGCTACTACAAAGACTACGCTGACGGCACCGATCTGGGCGTTTATGGCGCTCACGACAACGTCTACTTCGGTCGCCCGGAAGACGGCGTACTGGAGAGCGAATTCTCCGGCAACCTGGTTGAAGTCTGCCCGACCGGCGTATTCACCGATAAAACGCACTCCGAGCGCTACAACCGTAAATGGGATATGCAGTTTGCGCCAAGCATCTGCCAGCAGTGTTCCATCGGTTGCAACATCAGCCCGGGTGAGCGTTACGGCGAGCTGCGTCGTATCGAAAACCGCTATAACGGCACCGTCAACCGCTACTTCCTCTGCGACCGCGGTCGTTTCGGCTATGGCTACGTGAACCTGAAAGACCGTCCGCGTCAGCCGGTTCAGCGCCGCGGCGACGATCTGATCGCCCTCAACGCCGAGCAGGCCATGCAGGGTGCGGCGGATATTCTGCGTCAGTCGAAAAAAGCGATCGGCATCGGATCCCCGCGCGCCAGCCTCGAAAGCAACTTTGCGCTGCGCGAGCTGGTCGGCGCCGAGAACTTCTATACCGGCATCGCTAAAGCCGAGCAGGAACGTCTGCAGATGATGCTGACGGTGCTGCGCGACGGCGGTATTCATACCCCGGCGCTGCGCGACATTGAATCCTACGATGCGGTACTGGTGCTGGGTGAAGATATTACCCAAACCGGCGCCCGCATTGCGCTGGCCGTACGCCAGGCGGTGAAAGGTAAAGCGCGTGAAATGGCCGCGGCGCAGAAAGTCGCCGACTGGCAGATTGCCGCGATCCTTAATATCGGCCAGCGTGCGAAGCATCCGCTGTTTGTCACCAATATCGACGACACCCGTCTGGACGACGTCGCCGCGTGGACCTACCGCGCGCCGGTTGAAGATCAGGCGCGGCTGGGCTTTGCCATTGCGCACGCACTGGATGAAGCCTCGCCGGCGGTGGAAGGCCTGAGCAAAGATCTGCAGGGCAAAATTGACGTGATCGTCCAGGCGCTGGCCGGGGCGAAGAAACCGCTGATCGTCTCCGGAACCAACGCCGGCAGCATCGAGATTATTCAGGCCGCGGCGAACGTCGCTAAGGCGCTGAAAGGTCGCGGCGCAGACGTCGGCGTGACCATGGTTGCCCGCGCGGTGAACAGCGTCGGTCTGGGTATGATCGGCGGCGGTTCGCTGGAAGAGGCGTTGAGCGAGCTGGAAACCGGCGCTGCCGATGCGGTTATCGTGCTGGAAAACGATCTGCATCGTCACGCTTCCGCCGCGCGCGTAGACGCTGCGCTGGCCAAAGCGCCGCTGGTGATGGTCGTTGACCATCAGCGCACCGCGATCATGGAAAAAGCGCATCTGGTGCTCTCTGCGGCAAGCTTTGCAGAAAGCGACGGCACGGTGGTCAACAACGAAGGCCGCGCCCAGCGTTTCTTCCAGGTTTATGACCCGGCCTACTACGATGCGAATACCGTGATGCTGGAGAGCTGGCGCTGGCTGCATTCGCTGCACAGCACCGTCGACAACCGTCAGGTTGACTGGACGCAGCTGGACCACGTCATTGACGCGGTAGTGGCTAAGCTGCCGCAGCTGGCAGGCATTAAAGATGCCGCGCCGGACGCGAGCTTCCGCATTCGCGGTCAGAAGCTGGCCCGTGAACCGCATCGTTACAGCGGCCGCACGGCGATGCGCGCCAATATCAGCGTGCATGAGCCGCGCCAGCCGCAGGACAAAGACACCATGTTTGCCTTCTCGATGGAAGGGAACAACCAGCCGTCCGCGCCGCGTTCGCAAATTCCGTTTGCGTGGGCGCCGGGCTGGAACTCCCCGCAGGCGTGGAACAAATTCCAGGATGAAGTGGGCGGTAAGCTGCGCCACGGCGATCCGGGCGTGCGCCTGATTGAGGCTTCCGCCGAGGGTCTGGATTACTTCACCGCGGTGCCGGCAAGCTTCCAGGCCGAAGAAGGGAAATGGCGGATTGCGCCGTACTACCATCTGTTCGGCAGCGATGAGCTGTCGCAGCGCTCGCCTGTGTTCCAGAGCCGCATGCCGCAGCCGTATCTCAAGCTTAACCCGGAAGATGCGGCGAAGCTTGGCGTCAACGCGGGGGCGATGGTCTCCTTCAGCGTTGAGGGTCATCTGCTTAGCCTGCCGCTGATTATCTCTGCGGGCCTGACGGCAGGGCAGGTTGGCCTACCGATGGGCATGCCTGGCATTGCGCCGGTTCTGACCGGAGCGCGTATTGATACTCTGCAGGAGGCAAAAGCATGAGTTGGTTAACTCCGGATCTCATCGACATTCTGTTAAGCATCCTGAAGGCGGTGGTCATTTTGCTGGTGGTTGTCACCTGTGGCGCATTCATGAGCTTCGGCGAACGTCGTCTGCTCGGGCTGTTCCAGAACCGCTACGGACCTAACCGCGTCGGCTGGGGCGGTTCGCTGCAGCTGGTTGCCGACATGATCAAAATGTTCTTTAAAGAGGACTGGGTTCCGCGCTTTACCGATCGCGTGATCTTTACTCTGGCACCGGTTATTGCCTTTACCTCGCTGCTGCTGGCCTTTGCTATTGTGCCGGTCAGCCCGTCGTGGGTGGTGGCCGACCTGAACATCGGCATCCTGTTCTTCCTGATGATGGCAGGCCTGGCGGTCTACGCGGTGCTGTTTGCCGGCTGGTCGAGTAATAACAAATACTCGCTGCTGGGCGCGATGCGCGCCTCCGCGCAGACGCTGAGCTACGAAGTGTTCCTCGGCCTCTCGCTGATGGGCGTGGTGGCGCAGGCGGGATCGTTCAATATGGGCGATATCGTCAACAACCAGGCGCATCTGTGGAACGTTATCCCGCAGTTCTTTGGCTTTGTTACCTTTGCGATTGCGGGCGTGGCCGTGTGTCACCGTCACCCCTTCGACCAACCGGAAGCCGAGCAGGAACTGGCCGATGGCTACCACATTGAATATTCCGGCATGAAGTTCGGTCTGTTCTTCGTCGGTGAATATATCGGGATTGTCACCGTATCGGCGCTGATCGTGACGCTGTTCTTCGGTGGCTGGAATGGCCCATTCTTACCTCCGTTCATCTGGTTCGCACTGAAAACCGCGTTCTTCATGATGATGTTCATTTTGATCCGCGCATCATTACCGCGTCCACGTTATGACCAGGTAATGTCCTTTGGCTGGAAGGTATGCCTGCCATTAACGCTGATCAACTTGTTGGTAACGGCGGCTGTCATTCTCTGGCAGGCGCAATAAGGGGTGAATTGACCATGACCTTAAAAGAATTATTGGTGGGGTTCGGCACCCAGGTCCGCAGTATCTGCATGATCGGGATGCACGCCTTCGCCAAACGTGAAACCCAGATGTATCCGGAAGAGCCGGTATATCTGCCGCCGCGCTATCGTGGCCGCATCGTGCTGACGCGCGATCCGGACGGCGAAGAGCGCTGCGTTGCCTGTAACCTGTGTGCGGTAGCGTGTCCGGTAGGCTGTATCTCTTTGCAAAAAGCAGAGACCAAAGACGGCCGCTGGTACCCAGAGTTTTTCCGCATCAACTTCTCACGCTGCATTTTCTGCGGTCTGTGTGAAGAAGCGTGCCCAACCACGGCGATTCAGTTGACCCCGGACTTCGAACTGGGTGAATACAAGCGTCAGGATCTGGTGTACGAAAAAGAGGATCTGCTGATTTCCGGTCCGGGTAAATACCCGGAATATAACTTCTACCGGATGGCGGGTATGGCAATCGACGGCAAAGATAAGGGCGAAGCAGAGAACGAAGCTAAGCCTATCGACGTCAAGAGCCTGTTACCGTAAGGAGAGGGCAATGGAATTCGCTTTTTATATCTGTGGCCTTGTCGCCATCCTCGCAACCCTGCGGGTGATCACCCACACCAATCCGGTGCACGCGCTGCTGTACCTGATTATTTCGCTGTTAGCGATTGCTGGCGTGTTCTTCTCGCTGGGCGCGTACTTCGCCGGGGCGCTGGAGATCATCGTTTACGCCGGGGCCATCATGGTGCTGTTCGTCTTCGTGGTGATGATGCTTAACCTTGGCGGCAGCGAAATTGAGCAGGAACGTAAGTGGCTGCAGCCGGGGATCTGGATCGGCCCGGCCATCCTCTCCGCGGTGCTGCTGGTGGTTATCGTTTATGCCATCCTCGGTCTTAACGATCAGGGCATTGAAGGCACCGCGATAAGCGCGAAAGAAGTTGGTATTGCGCTGTTTGGCCCGTACGTACTGGCGGTGGAGCTGGCCTCCATGCTGCTGCTGGCCGGTCTGGTTGTTGCCTTCCATATCGGCCGCGAAGAGCGCGTCGGTGAAGTGCTGAGCAACCGCCAGAACGATAGCGACAAAAGAAAAACGGAGGAGCACGCATGATCCCCTTAACACATGGACTGATCCTCGCCGCGATCCTGTTTGTTCTCGGTCTGACGGGTCTGGTGATTCGCCGCAATCTGCTGTTTATGCTGATTAGCCTGGAGATCATGATCAACGCCGCGGCGTTGGCCTTCGTGGTTGCCGGAAGCTACTGGGGTCAGGCCGATGGTCAGATAATGTATATTCTCGCGATCAGCCTTGCGGCTGCGGAAGCGAGTATCGGTCTGGCGCTGCTGCTGCAGCTCCATCGTCGCCGCCAGAACCTGAACATCGATTCAGTAAGTGAGTTGCGTGGATGAACATGCTTTCCTTAACCATTCTTTTGCCATTGATTGGCTTTGTGCTGCTGGCCTTTTCCCGCGGGCGCTGGTCGGAAAACCTCTCCGCCACCGTGGGAATGGGGTCGGTAGGCCTGGCCGCGCTGGTTACGGCCTTCGTTGGGATGGACTTCTTTGCTAACGGCAGGCAGGCGATCAGCGTTCCGCTGTGGACGTGGATGTCGGTGGGCGATTTCAACATCGGCTTTAACCTGGTGCTGGACGGTCTCTCCCTGACCATGCTCTCTGTGGTTACCGGCGTCGGTTTCCTGATCCACATGTTCGCCTCCTGGTACATGCGCGGGGAAGAGGGCTACTCCCGCTTCTTCGCCTATACCAACCTGTTTATCGCCAGCATGGTGGTTCTGGTGCTCGCCGATAACCTGCTGCTGATGTACCTCGGCTGGGAAGGCGTGGGCCTGTGCTCCTATCTGCTGATCGGTTTCTACTATAGCGATCCGAAGAACGGCGCTGCGGCGATGAAAGCGTTTGTGGTGACCCGCGTCGGCGACGTGTTCCTCGCCTTTGCGCTGTTCATTCTCTACAACGAGCTGGGAACCCTGAACTTCCGCGAAATGGTCGAGCTGGCGCCTCAGCACTTCGAAGCCGGCAACAACATGCTGACGTGGGCGACCCTGATGCTGCTTGGCGGCGCGGTGGGTAAATCCGCGCAGCTGCCGCTGCAGACCTGGCTTGCGGACGCGATGGCGGGCCCGACCCCGGTCTCCGCGCTGATCCACGCCGCAACCATGGTTACCGCGGGCGTGTATCTGATTGCGCGTACGCACGGCCTGTTCCTGATGACGCCGGAAATTCTGCATCTGGTGGGAATCATCGGTGCGGTGACGCTGGTGCTGGCAGGTTTTGCCGCGCTGGTACAAACCGACATCAAGCGCGTGCTGGCCTACTCGACGATGAGTCAGATTGGCTACATGTTCCTGGCGCTGGGCGTTCAGGCATGGGACGCGGCGATTTTCCATCTGATGACCCACGCGTTCTTCAAAGCGCTGCTGTTCCTCTCCTCTGGTTCGGTGATCCTTGCCTGCCATCACGAGCAGAACATCTTCAAAATGGGCGGCCTGCGTAAATCGATTCCTCTGGTGTACGTCTGCTTCCTGGTGGGGGGCGCGGCGCTGTCCGCACTGCCGCTCATCACCGCAGGCTTCTTCAGTAAGGATGAGATCCTCGCCGGCGCGATGGCTAACGGTCATCTCAATCTGATGGTTGCCGGCCTGGTCGGCGCGTTTATGACCTCGCTGTATACCTTCCGCATGATCTTCATCGTGTTCCACGGCAAAGAGCAGATTCACGCTCACGCAGGCAAGGGGATTACCCATCACCTGCCGCTGATTATTCTGCTGGTTCTCTCCACCTTCGTTGGCGCCATGATTGTGCCACCGCTGCAGGGCGTACTGCCGCAGACCACCGAGCTTGAGCACGGCCGCGTAATGACGCTGGAAATCGTCTCCGGGATTGTGGCTATTGCCGGTATCCTCATCGCCGCATGGCTGTGGCTGGGTAAACGCACGCTGGTGACCTCCATCGCCAACAGCGCCCCTGGCCGCCTGCTCGGCACCTGGTGGTACAACGCCTGGGGCTTCGACTGGCTGTACGACAAGGTGTTCGTGAAACCGTTCCTCGGCGTGGCGTGGCTGCTGAAAAGCGATCCGCTGAACTCGATGATGAACATTCCGGCTATCCTCTCCCGCTTTGCAGGTAAAGGCCTGCTGTTAAGCGAGAACGGCTATTTACGCTGGTATGTCGCGTCAATGAGCATCGGTGCGGTTGTCGTGCTGGCGCTGCTGATGGTACTGCGTTGAGTTTGTTGGCTGGGTGAGCGATTGCCGGATGGCGCTGCGCTTATCCGGCCGACAAACCCTAAAAGAATTTTAGAATTCGTTGAAAATCTGTTCCTGAGGTACAGGCGTCATCGGCGAAGTCAGACCGGAGACCGCCAGCGCAGAGCAACCGCAGCGTACGAAAGTGCGCGAGGAGTGCGAGCACTGCCGGAATTCGGGCTGACGAGCGAGATAGCCTGAGCAGGAGTAAATATAAGGGACATACTCAGCTATGTTATTACCCTGGTTAATACTAATCCCCTTTATCGGCGGGTTCCTGTGCTGGCAGACCGAACGCTTTGGCGTGAAGATGCCGCGCTGGATTGCGCTGATTACCATGGGACTGACGCTGGTTCTCTCACTGCAGCTGTGGCTGCAGGGCGGCTATTCTCTGACACAGGCTGCGGGTATTCCCCAATGGCAGTCGGAATTTGTCATGCCGTGGATCCCTCGCTTCGGTATTAGCATTCATCTGGCTATCGACGGTCTGTCGCTGCTGATGGTGGTGCTGACCGGCCTGCTCGGCGTACTGGCCGTACTCTGTTCATGGCGCGAGATCGAAAAGTATCAGGGCTTCTTCCACCTCAACCTGATGTGGATCCTGGGCGGCGTTATCGGCGTGTTCCTTGCCATCGACATGTTCCTGTTCTTCTTCTTCTGGGAGATGATGCTGGTGCCGATGTACTTCCTGATCGCGCTGTGGGGCCACAAGGCTTCCGACGGTAAAACGCGTATCACGGCGGCCACCAAGTTCTTCATCTATACCCAGGCGAGCGGGCTGGTGATGCTGATTGCCATCCTGGCGCTGGCGTTCGTGCACTTCAACGCCACCGGCGTGTGGACCTTCAACTATGAAGATCTGCTGAAGACGCCGATGTCCCACGGCGTGGAATACGTGCTGATGCTGGGCTTCTTCATCGCCTTCGCGGTGAAAATGCCGGTGGTACCGCTGCACGGCTGGCTGCCGGACGCGCACTCCCAGGCGCCGACCGCCGGTTCCGTTGACCTCGCGGGGATCCTGCTGAAAACCGCGGCCTACGGTCTGCTGCGTTTTGCGCTGCCGCTGTTCCCGAACGCCTCTGCCGAATTTGCGCCCATCGCTATGTGGCTGGGCATCATCGGTATTTTCTACGGCGCGTGGATGGCCTTCTGCCAGTACGATATCAAACGCCTGATTGCCTATACCTCGGTTTCTCATATGGGCTTCGTGCTGATTGCCATCTATACCGGCAGCCAGCTGGCCTATCAGGGTGCGGTGATTCAGATGATTGCGCACGGCCTCTCCGCTGCCGGTCTGTTTATCCTTTGCGGCCAGCTCTACGAGCGCCTGCACACGCGTGATATGCGTCAGATGGGCGGTCTGTGGAGCAAAATTAAGTGGCTGCCGGCGCTGTCGATGTTCTTCGCCGTGGCGACCCTCGGGATGCCGGGTACCGGTAACTTTGTCGGTGAGTTCATGATCCTGTTCGGCAGCTATAAAGTGGTGCCGGTGATTACCGTGATCTCCACCTTTGGTCTGGTGTTCGCTTCCGTCTACTCGCTGGCGATGCTGCATCGTGCCTACTTCGGTAAAGCGAAGAGCGAGATTGCGGCGAAAGAGCTGCCGGGAATGTCGCTGCGCGAGCTGTCGATTGTTCTGCTGCTGGTGGTTCTGCTGGTGCTGCTGGGCTTCTTCCCGCAGCCGATTCTGGACACCTCACATGCTGCGATGAGCAACATTCAGCAGTGGTTTGTTAATTCTGTTTCTACTACAAGGCCGTAATTCGCCATGACAATAACTCCACAACAACTGATCGCACTGCTACCGCTGCTGATCGTCGGCTTGACGGTGGTGGTTGTGATGCTCTCCATTGCGTGGCGACGCAATCATTTCCTTAATGCCACGCTGTCGGTTCTCGGGCTTAACGCCGCGCTGATATCGCTTTGGTTTGTCGGTCAGAACGGCGCGATGGACGTCACGCCGATGATCCGCGTTGACGGCTACGCCATGCTCTACACCGGACTGGTGCTGCTGGCGAGCCTGGCGACCTGTACTTTTGCCTATCCGTGGCTTGAGGGTTACAAGGACAACAAAGAAGAGTTCTACCTGCTGGTGCTCATCGCCGCGCTGGGTGGCATTTTGCTGGCGGGTGCAAACCATCTGGCGGCGCTGTTCCTCGGTATCGAATTGATTTCGCTGCCGCTGTTCGGCCTCATCGGCTACGCTTTCCGCCAGAAACGGTCTCTGGAAGCCAGTATCAAATACACCATCCTCTCCGCCGCAGCCTCTTCTTTCCTGCTGTTCGGTATGGCGCTGGTGTACGCGAACTCCGGCAATCTCTCCTTCCTGGCCCTCGGTAAGAGCCTGGCGGATAACACCCTGCACGAGCCGCTGCTGCTGGCGGGTCTGGGTCTGATGATTGTGGGTCTGGGCTTTAAGCTGTCGCTGGTGCCGTTCCACCTGTGGACGCCGGACGTTTATCAGGGCGCGCCGGCGCCGGTATCAACCTTCCTGGCCACCGCCAGCAAGATTGCTATCTTCGGCGTGGTGATGCGTCTGTTCCTGTACATGCCGGTAGGCAACAGCGAAGCGGTGCGCATCGTGCTGGGTCTGATAGCCTTTGCGTCCATCATCTTCGGTAACCTGATGGCGCTCAGCCAGACCAACATCAAGCGCCTGCTCGGCTACTCTTCGATCTCGCATCTCGGCTATCTGCTGGTGGCGCTGATCGCCCTGCAGAGCGGCGAAATGTCGATGGAAGCCGTCGGTGTCTATCTGGCCGGCTACCTGTTCAGCAGCCTCGGCGCCTTCGGCGTGGTGAGCCTGATGTCCAGCCCGTACCGCGGCCCGGATGCCGACTCGCTGTACTCCTATCGCGGCCTGTTCTGGCACCGTCCGATTCTGTCTGCGGTGATGACGGTGATGATGCTGTCGCTGGCTGGTATTCCGATGACGCTGGGCTTCATCGGTAAGTTCTACGTGCTGGCGGTCGGCGTGCACGCGCACCTGTGGTGGCTGGTTGGCGCCGTGGTGGTGGGTTCGGCGATTGGTCTTTACTACTACCTGCGCGTCGCGGTGAGCCTCTATCTGAGCGCGCCGGAGAAACTGAACCGCGATGCACCGTCTAACTGGCAGTACAGCGCCGGCGGTATCGTGGTACTGATCTCGGCTCTGCTGGTGCTGGTACTCGGCGTCTGGCCGCAGCCGCTGATTAGCATCGTACAGCTGGCAACGCCGCTGATGTAAAGCGGCTACGGCTGCAAAAAAACCGCCGGTCTACGATCGGCGGTTTTTTTATGCGCGTCGTTAAGCCGGGCTAGCCCGTTTAGCGGATGGGATAGACCATAAAATCCTCCGCCAGCAGGGTCTGCGGGAAGATCTCCCGGCACTCCGCCAGCAGGCGCTGACAGCCCTGCAGGTCGTAGCGCGAGCTGAAGTGGGTGGCGATAAAGGTGCCGACCCCGGCATCGCGCGCCAGCGCCGCCGCCTGCTGGCTGGAGGAGTGTCCGCGAGCGTTCGCCTTCTCGGCCATCGCCTGTTCGAGGGTGGTTTCATGAATCATGACGTCCACGCCCTGCGCCAGCTCAAGCGCCGCCGCACAGGGCGCCGTATCGCCAAAGATGGCCAGCTTTTTCCCCGGCGTCGTCGGGCCAAGATAGCGGCGGCCGTCAACGATGCGCCCGTCGGCAAGCTCGACGCTCAGCCCCTGTTTGAGCTGCTGAAACAGCGGCCCGGAGGGAACGCCGTCGGCGATAAGGCGGGCCGCGTCCAGGGTGCCGGGCTTGTCGTGCTCTTCAATGCGGTAGCCGTAGCACTCCACCGGATGGTTTAGCGGCCAGGCCGTGACCCGATATCCGGCATCGTCCAGGATAAGACCGGGGCCAATTTCGACAACATCCAGCGGATAATCGGTCCACGAGCCGCTGAGGCGCAGCGCCACTTCGACAAACTCCCGCAGCCCTTTTGGCCCGTAGAGGGTCAGCGGCAGCGAGTTGCCCTGCATCGAGCGGCTGCACAGCAGGCCGGGGAGGCCAAACAGATGGTCGCCGTGAAGATGGGTAATAAAAATTTTATTCAGCTTGCCGGGGTGCAGGGCGGTATGCAGAAACTGATGCTGGGTGCCTTCTCCGCAGTCGAACAGCCAGACCTCCGCCGCCGTTGGCTGTTGCAAATTCAGCACGATAGACGTCATATTACGCGTACGGGTCGGCACGCCAGCGGATGTCCCCAAAAAAGTTAATTCCATCGTCCTGTGTCCTTAGGGCGTGAGTCAAAAACAGAGTATACCCGTCATCCTTCAGGTTGCGCGCGCTGGTTGAGCCTGTTGCCTTCAGCCGCTCGCCTGCCGCCGGAATGATGCAGGGCCCACTTCAATAAAGGAATAATAGATGATGATATGGCAGGATCTCCACCATAGCGAGCTGACCGTCCCGCAGCTCTATGCGCTGCTAAAGCTGCGCTGTGAAGTCTTTGTCGTCGAGCAAAACTGCCCCTATCAGGACGTTGACGGCGACGATCTGATCGGTGAAAACCGTCATCTTCTCGGCTGGCGCGGCGATGAGCTGGTGGCCTATGCGCGGATCCTGAAAAGCGCAGAGGATTTCGAACCGGTGGTTATTGGCCGGGTTATCGTCAGCCCGACGGTACGAGGGGAGAAGCTCGGCTATCAGCTGATGGAGAAGGCGCTCGCCAGCTGCACCCGCCTGTGGCCGCAGAAGGCTATCTATCTCGGCGCTCAGGCGCATCTACAGTCCTTCTACGCCAGCTTCGGCTTCCAGGCGGTGACCGACGTTTACGACGAAGACGGGATCGCGCATATCGGCATGGCCCGCGAGGCCGTAGCGGACCCGCTCCTGCCCAGGTAGCCGCCGACTATCACGACTTCCTGAAATGACGGACGGGCAGGCAGCTAAAAGCCGCTCCCTCATCGTGGGTACTGCTATTTCTTGCCTGGACCCCGTATAATGTGGGGTTTTTATCCTCTGGAGGTTTGCGTGCTGTCTGTTTCCGCTGCGCTGGAAAGCTTACGCGGCTGTCTGAACGATGAGTTTCCCGCATCGTCCGGCACGCGAATTTTCGATGTTTCGTTTCCTCTCCACGACGCGTTTGATCCCCTGCTGTGGTGCGGGCATCAGCCTCAGTGGCCGCAGTTTTACTGGCAGCAGCGCAGCGGCGACGAAGAGCTTGCCGCGCTCGGGGCGGTGAAAACGTTCTCTTCGCTGGCCGAAGCGCAGCGTTTTTTACAGCATCAGCAGCATCAGGACCTGCGTATTTGCGGCCTGAATGCGTTCAGTCCGCAGGTCGGGGCGCTGGTGCTGCCGCGGCTGGAGTGGCGTCGGGTGGGGGGCGCGGCGTCGTTGCGGCTGGTGCTGTGCAGCGACGCTTCGCTGCGCGAAGATGCTCATGCGGCGCGTGAGTTTCTGCACTCCTTGACGGCGGAGCAGGCGCGGCCCGCGGCGATACCTGAGCTACTCAGCGAACGGCATGTCCCGGAATATCCGCGCTGGCGTGAGCTTATCCTGCAGGCTACCCGGGCCATTGCGGCCGCAGAGATGGAAAAGGTCGTCCTGGCACGCGCCACGGACCTGCGCTTTGCCGCGCCCTTAGATGCCTGGTCGATTATGGCCGCCAGCCGCCGCAGCAACTTTAACTGCTTCCATTTCCTGATGGCCTTTAACCCGCAGCAGGCGTTTTTCGGCTCAACGCCGGAGCGGCTGTGGCGTCGGCGCGGCACGCTGCTGCGTACCGAGGCGCTGGCGGGGACCGTCGCCGGCCATGCTGACGATCGCCAGGCGCAGGCGCTGGCCGACTGGCTAATGCACGACGATAAAAACCAGCGGGAAAACATGCTGGTGGTGGAGGATATTTGCCAGCGTATGCAGGATGAAGTGCAGATGCTGGAGGTGCTGCCGCCGCAGGTGGTGCGCCTGCGTAACGTACAGCATCTGCGGCGCTGCATCTGGACGGCGCTAAACGCACCCGACGATACCCGCTGCCTGCACCAGCTGCAGCCTACGGCGGCGGTCGCCGGGCTACCCAGGCGGGCGGCGCTGGACTTTATCACTCAGAATGAACCCTTTATCCGCGAATGGTACGCCGGTTCCGCCGGCTATCTGTCGCTGGCACAAAGCGAATTCTGCGTAGCGCTACGCTCGGCGAAGGTGGAGAACGACACCCTCAGGCTCTACGCCGGCGCCGGGATTGTCAGTGGTTCCGATCCTGAGCAAGAGTGGCAGGAAATTGAAAATAAAGCGGCGGGGCTGCGTTCGTTGCTGCTGAGAAAAATGTAGATAAACGACGCATATCAATACTCCATCACTTTGTATTACCTATACTTAGCCTCAATATTTGATATCGGACAATTTCATGTCAGTAAGCGCATTTAACCGACGCTGGGCGGCGGTGATCCTTGAAGCATTAACCCGCCACGGCGTGCAGCATATTTGCATTGCGCCGGGGTCGCGCTCGACGCCCTTAACGCTGGCAGCCGCGGAAAACCGCGCATTGATTCCCCATACTCATTTTGACGAACGCGGGCTTGGCCACCTGGCGCTGGGGCTGGCTAAGGCCAGCCGGCAGCCGGTGGCGGTCATCGTCACCTCCGGTACCGCCACGGCCAATCTCTATCCGGCGCTGATTGAAGCCGGGCTGACCGGCGAAAAGCTGATTCTGCTTACCGCCGACCGGCCGCCGGAGCTTATCGACTGCGGCGTCAATCAGGCTATCCGTCAGCCGGGCATGTTCGCATCGCACCCGTCCGAAACCCTCTCTTTGCCGCGTCCTTCGCAGGATATTCCCGCGCGCTGGCTGGTCTCAACCATCGACCAGGCGCTGGGTGCGCTGCATTCTGGCGGCGTGCATATTAACTGTCCGTTTGCCGAGCCGCTGTATGGCGATATGGACGATACCGGCGTGAGCTGGCAGCAGCAGCTCGGGGAGTGGTGGCAGAGCGATACGCCCTGGCTGCGTCAGTCGCTGCATCTCGGTAGCGAAAAGCAGCGCGACTGGTTTTTCTGGCGACAAAAGCGCGGCGTGGTGATTGCCGGGCGCATGAGCGCCGCCGAAGGAGTACAGGCCGCCGCGTGGGCGAAAATGCTCGGCTGGCCGCTGATTGGCGACGTGCTTTCGCAAACCGGGCAGCCGCTGCCCTGCGCCGATTTATGGTTGGGTAACGGTAAAGCGGTCAGCGAGCTGGAGCAGGCGCAAATCGTCGTCCAGCTGGGCAGCAGCCTGACCGGAAAACGTCTTCTGCAGTGGCAGGCGACCTGCGAGCCCGAGGAGTACTGGCTGGTCGATAATTTACCCGGCCGTTTAGATCCGGCCCAGCACCGCGGCCGCCGTCTGGTCTGCCCGGTGGGGGAGTGGCTTGAGCTGCATCCGGCGGAAAAACGTCAGCCCTGGGCGACGACGCTGCCGGTTCTTGCCGAGCAGGCCTGGCAGGCGACGGTCGAATGCAGCGAGCGCTTTGGCGAGGCCCAGCTCGCCCACCGCATTCATCGCTATCTGCCGGATCAGGGACAGCTGTTCGTCGGCAATAGCCTGGTGGTGCGCTTAATTGACGCGCTCTCGCAGCTGCCGGCGGGATATCCGGTCTACAGCAACCGGGGCGCCAGCGGCATTGACGGCCTGCTGGCAACCGCCGCCGGCGTGCAGCGGGCCAGCGCCCGCCCTCTGCTGGCGATCGTTGGCGATCTTTCTGCGCTCTACGATCTGAATTCGCTGGCGCTGCTGCGCCATGCCTCGGCGCCGCTGGTGCTGATTATTGTCAACAACAACGGCGGGCAGATCTTCTCTCTGCTGCCGACGCCGCAGGAAGAAAGGCGCCAGTTTTATTTAATGCCGCAGGATGTCAACTTCGGGCATGCCGCGGCGATGTTCGATCTCGGCTACCACCGCCCGGGCAGCTGGGACGAGCTGGAGACGGCGCTGTCCGGCGCGTGGCGGACGCCTGGCGCGACCGTGATTGAGCTGGCGGTGAACGAAACCGACGGCACCCATACTTTGCAGCAGCTGCTGGCGCAGGTGAGTCGTCTATGAGTTTGCACGCCGAGTGCGAGCGCGGCCAGGCCCATCAACCCTGGCTGATTTTTTTACACGGTTTTTCGGGCGACAGTCGCGAATGGCAGCCGGTCGGGGAGGCGTTTAGCTCCCGTTCGCGGCTCTATATCGACCTGCCAGGCCACGGCGGTTCCCGCGATATTCAGGTCGGTGATTTTGCCGATGTCTGCCGGCTGCTGCAGGAGACGCTGGATAGTTACAGCATCCTTAACTACTGGCTGATTGGCTACTCCCTCGGCGGCCGCATCGCGATGGCCTTTGCCAGCCAGCCGCGCGACGGTCTGTGCGGGCTGGTCGTGGAGGGCGGTCATCCGGGACTTGTTGACGATAGCGAGCGCCTGCAGCGTCGGCGCAGCGATGCGGCCTGGGCCGAACGCTTTCGTCACGAACCGCTGCCCCAGGTCTTTGCAGACTGGTACCAGCAGCCGGTTTTCGCCTCACTGGATGCGCAGCAGCGGGCGGACTTAATCGCGCTACGCAGCTGCAACCATGGCGCCAATCTGGCCGCCATGCTGGAGGCGACGTCGCTGGCGGTCCAGCCCGATCTGCGCCCGGCGCTGCGTGCCTGCCGCATTCCTTTTCACTATCTTTGCGGCGCGCGCGATGACAAATTCCGCGCGATAGCCAGCGATCTCGCCGCGACGATACACGTTATTCATCATGCCGGGCACAACGCGCATCGGGAAAATCCCGCCGCGGTAACCGCCTGCCTGGCGCAGTTTTTAGCAAGTTAACTAAAGGACATTCTATGATCTCTCTTGATGAAGCCATGCTCTACGCCCCTGTTGAATGGCACGATTGTTCCGAAGGCTATACCGATATTCGTTACCAAAAATCGACGGACGGTATTGCTAAAATCACCATTAACCGCCCACAGGTGCGTAATGCATTCCGTCCGCTGACCGTAAAAGAGATGATTCAGGCGCTGGCGGATGCCCGCTATGACGACAATATTGGCGTCATTATCCTGACCGGCGAAGGGGACCTGGCGTTCTGCGCCGGCGGTGACCAGAAGGTGCGCGGCGACTACGGCGGCTATCAGGACGATTCCGGCGTGCATCACCTGAACGTGCTCGATTTCCAGCGTCAGATCCGCACCTGTCCGAAACCGATCGTCGCGATGGTCGCCGGCTACTCCATCGGCGGCGGCCACGTGCTGCATATGATGTGCGACCTGACAATCGCGGCAGAAAACGCCATCTTTGGTCAGACGGGGCCGAAAGTCGGCTCCTTCGACGGCGGCTGGGGCGCAGCCTATATGGCCCGCATCGTTGGCCAGAAAAAAGCGCGCGAAATTTGGTTCCTGTGCCGCCAGTACGACGCGCAGCAGGCGCTGGATATGGGGCTGGTCAACACCGTTGTCCCGCTGGCCGATCTGGAAAAAGAGACCGTTCGCTGGTGTCGTGAAATGCTGCAAAACAGCCCAATGGCTCTGCGCTGCCTGAAGGCGGCACTGAATGCCGACTGCGATGGTCAGGCGGGTCTGCAGGAGCTGGCGGGTAATGCCACCATGCTGTTCTACATGACCGAAGAGGGTCAGGAAGGGCGCAACGCATTTAATCAGAAGCGTCAGCCGGACTTCAGCAAATTTAAACGGAATCCGTAATGCGCCGGGCGCAGGTTTACCGCTGGCAGATACCGATGGACGCGGGCGTGGTTCTGCGCGAACGGCGGTTAAAAACCCGTGACGGGCTGTTCGTCCATCTCCAGGAGGGCGAGCGCGAAGGCTGGGGGGAGGTTTCTCCTCTGCCGGGATTTAGCGAAGAAACTCTCGAAGAGGCGCAGGCTGCGCTGCTGGCGTGGGCGACGGCCTGGCGTCAGGGACAGGATCTTCCTTTTCCTCCGCAGCCCTGTGCGGCGTTCGGGGTCAGCTGTGCGCTGGCCGAGCTGAATGAGCAGCTGCCGCAGGCGGCAGATTATCGCGCCGCGCCGCTGTGCACCGGCGATCCGGACGAGCTGTTTGCCAGGCTCGCGGCGATGCCGGGCGAGAAGGTCGCCAAGGTCAAAGTGGGCCTGTATGAGGCCGTACGCGACGGCATGGTTGTGAATCTGCTGCTGGAGGCTATCCCCGAGCTGCGGCTGCGTCTGGACGCTAACCGTGCCTGGACGCCGCTGAAAGCGCAGCAGTTCGCAAAATACGTGGATCCGCAGTATCGCGATCGCATTGCTTTCCTCGAGGAACCGTGCAAAACCCGGGCTGATTCCCGCGCTTTTGCGCAAGAAACCGGCATTACCATTGCCTGGGATGAGAGCCTGCGTGAAGCCGATTTTTGCCTGCAGGCCGAGGCGGGAGTTGGGGCGGTGGTGATTAAGCCAACCCTTACCGGTAGCCTGCAAAAAGTGCAGGAGCAGGTTGCCGCCGCCCACGCTCTGGGGCTGACGGCGGTCATCAGCTCCTCGATTGAGTCGAGCCTTGGGCTGACACAGCTGGCGCGTATTGCGGCCTGGCTGACGCCGCAGACCATTCCGGGCCTCGATACGCTGGCGCTGATGCAGTCCCAGCTGGTGCGCCTGTGGCCTGAAAGCACGCTGCCGTGCCTGTCAACGGATGCGCTGGAGCCGCTGCTGTGATCTTTCGCGACTGGCCGTGGCACCACTGGCGTCAGCGGCGGGGCGAGGCGTTTGCTCTGCGGCTGAACGACGATAGCCTGACCTGGCAGCAGCTGTGCGACCGGGTTGACGCGCTGACGGCAGGGTTTGTCGCTCAGGGCGTAGGTGAGGGCGATGGCGTTATTCTGCGGGCCCACAACCAGCCGGCGGCGCTGCTGGCCTGGCTGGCGCTGCTGCAGTGCGGTGCCAGGGTGCTGCCGCTTAATCCGCAGCTGCCGTCGGCAATGCTGGCGCAGCTGCTGCCGTCTCTCGATGTGCACCATCTGCTGGCGCTTAGCGGCGAGGATAATGCTGCCCTCGGCTATTCGCCGCTGGTTATGCGCGCCGATGCCGGAGAACGCAGCCTGGCCTGGAGCGAAGATCGTCTGGCGTCGATGACGCTGACCTCAGGATCTACCGGGTTACCGAAGGCCGCGGTGCATACTTTCCGCGCTCATCTTGCCAGCGCACAAGGGGTGCTGGCGATGATCCCGCTAGCCGCCGACGACGACTGGCTGCTTTCCCTGCCGCTTTTTCACGTCTCGGGACAGGGAATTCTCTGGCGCTGGCTGCTGGCCGGATCGCGTCTGACGGTGCGGGAAAAGCGGCCGTTAGAACAGGCTCTGCAGGGCTGCAGCCACGCGTCTCTGGTGCCAACGCAGCTGTGGCGGCTGCTCAACGGCGATGCGCAGGTATCGCTGAAGGCCGTTCTTCTGGGCGGGGCGGCGATCCCCGTCGAACTGACCGAGCAGGCCCGGGAGAAAGGTATTCGCAGCTGGTGCGGGTATGGCCTGACCGAATTTGCCTCGACGGTGTGCGCCAAAGAGGCCGACGGCGAGGCGGATGTTGGACAGCCGTTGCCCCAGCGGGAGCTGAAAATTGTCGACGGCGAGGTTTGGCTGCGCGGGGCCAGCATGGCGGCGGGCTACTGGCGCGACGGCGGGCTGGTGCCGCTGGTTAACGAGCAGGGCTGGTTTGCCACGCGCGATCGCGGCGAGCTGCGTAACGGTAGGCTGACCATCCTTGGGCGTCTGGATAATCTCTTTTTCAGCGGCGGTGAGGGGATCCAGCCGGAAGAGGTTGAACGGGTGATTATGGCTCATCCGCAGGTTCGCCAGGTGTTCATCGTGCCGTTGGATGATGCCGAGTTTGGCCAGCGTCCGGTGGCGGTGGTCGAAGGCGATGAACGGTGCGACATGGCCGCTTTAGCGGCCTGGGTCGAGAATAAGCTGGCGCGCTTTCAGCAGCCGGTACGTTGGCTGGCGCTGCCCGAAGTGCTGAAAACCGGCGGCATAAAGATTTCGCGTCGGGCGTTACGCGAGTGGGTCAACGCGCATCGGGACGATTGCGCTTAGAGCGGCGGATAGCTATCGCTAGTGAACCTTTGAATCATCTTTTGATGAAGAGATTGAATACGTTTTTATGATGACAGCGATGCCGCTAATACTCATCAGGGCGAACTTTAATCGGCAAAGTTCGCGGTAGCGCATTGCTCGGGCTAAGTCATCCTCAGCCCGGCGGTGCGGAATCCGCTATCTGACCGCGGGTTAAAAATCAGAGCAGCCCCTTCAGCGCCAGGGTCTTGCGCGTGGCGACGTTCAGATCGTAGCGCGGCAAATCCTCGACGCTGACCCACGCATAATCCTGAAACTCTTCGTTAATGGTGACTTCGCGGTTGGCGCTGACGCAATCGAAAATCAGGTAGATCATGTAGATCTCCTCCTGCCGGCCGTCGCTATAGGTTTTGACCCGCACGTCGTCGCTGAAGGTCCAGGGCGTAATGCTCCTCAGCTGCAGGGCTTCACCCAGCTCTTCACGAATTTCACGCCTCAGGGCGTCCTCAATTCGCTCGCCAGGCTCCACGCCGCCGCCGGAAAGCGCCCACTGGCCGGGAAAAACGCCGCGATCGTCGGCCATCCTGCAGAGCAGATAGTGTCCATCATGTTGAATCAGCGGGCAGACAATAGTCCTTTGGCGCATGGTATCTCCTTTGAATAAACGGTTAGCAAAGCATCTGGCTGCCAGTTTGCGAGCCGCCTCGGTAAACCGCAAGCGAAAACGCGCGCCCGGCGTTGGCGCTGGTAGGGTGGGTTGAAATGACGGACAGGAGGTCAGCATGAGCCGGGCGACAGCGCACTTCCCGCATGATGCCGTGTTTAAGAGCCTGCTGTCGGACCGGGCGACGGCGGCGGATTTTTTACTGATTCATCTGCCGGAAAACTTACGCGAGCTGTGCGACCTGCAGACCCTGCATCTGGAATCCGGCAGCTTTATTGACGACGATTTACGCGCAAGCCACTCGGATATTCTCTATTCCGTGCAGACCCGGACTGGCGAAGGGTATATCTATCTGCTGATTGAGCATCAAAGCTCTGCGGATCGGCATATGGCCTTTCGTTTAATGCGCTACGCCGTGGCGGCGATGCAGCGTCATCTCGATAAAGGCCAGCAGCAGCTGCCGCTGGTGATCCCGCTGCTTTTCTATCACGGTAAGGCGAGCCCCTGGCCGCACTCGATGCGCTGGCTGGACGGCTTCTCACAGCCAGAGATAGCCGAAAAGCTCTATAGCCAGCCCTTCCCGCTGGTGGATGTGACGACTATCCCGGATAGCGAGCTGCTGCAGCATCGACGCGTGGCCATGCTGGAGCTGCTGCAAAAACACATTCGACAGCGGGATCTGATGGAGCTTCAGGCACAGGTGGTCAGCTTATTAGCGCTGGGATACACTGGCGAAAGACAGCTGCAGACGCTGTTGCACTATATACTCCAGGCGGGGAGTACCGCCGATCCCGTGGCATTTCTGCGTCAGCTGGCGCAAAGCGTGCCGCTACAGCCGCATAAGGAGGCGCTCATGAATATTGCTCAGTTCCTGGAAGACTGCGGTCGTCAGGAAGGGATGCAGCAGGGAAGGCAGCAAGGGCTTGAGGCAGGACTGGAGGCAGGAATAGAAAAAGGCCGACAGGAAGGTGAACAAAAGGCCGCCGAGCGTATTGCGCTGGCGATGATCGACTGCGGACTTGAATTGCCTCTGGTCGCCGAGCTGACCGGCCTGTCCCTGCAGCGCCTGGCGCAGCTTAAGCACTAGCGCATAATTCTCACAACGCGGCGGCCGAACGGCTACCGCTTTTTTTACGCCGCTATTTTTTGCCGATACCCGGCGCGGACGCCCGACGATGCGCCACCACGGTGCGCAAAACGCCTCTTTTTACCAGATATCTTCCCCTCGCCAGCGCTGATGGCGGCGCAGCGACCGGGCAAATCCTGCGTTCCGGTAGCAACTGCTTACAATCCCAACAATAAAGGTCATTTTAGGACATTGATTCCTCAGCATTCGGCAGTACAATTCTGCGGTTTTTGGGACTTCTTTGATTCTTGATTTCTGGATAGAGTAAAAAATGAAAAAATGCATATTAATCGGCTTTGCCGGCCTGGCGTTGGTCTCTACGGCGGCAAACGCTATCAGCGTCACCGGGCAGGCCGGTGAGCACTACACCAACCTTGGCGTGGGTTTTGGTACCGAATCAAGCGGACTGGCGGTAACCGGCAACTGGATGCACAGCGACAACGACGGCGACGCGGCAGGTTTAGGGCTGGGTTTAAACATTCCTCTGGGGCCATTCCTGGCAACGGTGGGTGGCAAAGGCGTATATACCAATCCGAAAAGCGGTGACGAAGGGTATGCGGCAGCGGTCGGCGGCGGCCTGCAGTGGAAAATTGGCGACAGCTTCCGCCTGTTCGGCGAATACTACTATTCACCGGACTCCCTCTCCAGCGGCATCCAGAGCTATCAGGAAGCTAACGCCGGCGCGAGCTGGACGGTTATGCGTCCTCTGAGCATTGAAGCCGGCTATCGCTATCTGAACCTGGCAGGTAAAGACGGTAACAAAGATAATACCATTGCCGATGGCCCGTACGTCGGCGTCAGCGCCAGCTTCTGATCCCCGGGCGCGGTATCATGCCGCGCCGATTTCCTGTCTACCCAGCCCGCACCTTTGCGTTATAGTATTTCCACTTATCAGGCTGGAGTTCACAATGTTAAACGTGGAAATGCTGTCCACCGGCGACGAAGTGCTGCATGGGCAAATCGTCGATACCAATGCCGCGTGGCTGGCGGATTTCTTTTTTAATCAGGGATTGCCTTTAACGCGTCGCAACACCGTCGGTGACGATCTTGATTCTCTGATCGCTATTTTACGCGAGCGCAGCGAACATGCGGACGTGCTGATCGTCAACGGCGGCCTGGGCCCGACCAGCGACGATCTCAGCGCGCTGGCCGCGGCAACCGCTAAAGGCGAGTCGTTAATTCTGCACGCCGGATGGCTGGAGACGATGACGCGTTTCTTTGCCGAGCGCGGACGACCGATGGCGGAAAGCAACCGCAAGCAGGCGGAAATCCCCGCCAGCGCGGAGATGATCAACAACCCGGTGGGTACCGCCTGCGGTTTTGCCGTTCAGCTCAACCGCTGTCTGATGTTTTTTACCCCCGGCGTGCCGTCGGAATTTAAGGTGATGGTTGAGCAGGAGATTTTACCCCGCCTGCGCGAACGCTTCCCGCTGTCTGAGCCGCCGCTGTGCCTGCGCCTGACCACCTTTGGTCGTTCAGAAAGCGACCTGGCGCAAAGCCTCAATCCGCTGCCGCTGCCGCCTGGCGTGGTAATGGGCTACCGTTCTTCGATGCCGATTATTGAGCTGAAACTCACCGGTCCTGCTGAACAGCGCGACGCGATGCTGGCGCTATGGCCAGAAGTGCAAAAAGTTGCCGGCGAGAACCTGATTTTTGAAGGCACCGAAGGGCTGCCTGCGCAGATTGCGCGCCGCCTGCAGGAGCGGCAGCTGAGCCTGACCCTCAGCGAGCAGTTTACCAGCGGCCTGCTGTCGCTCCAGCTCTCCCGCGCCAGCGCTCCGCTGCTGGCGAGCGAAGTGGTCCCCGCGCAGGAGGAGACGCTGGCACAGTCGGCCCGCTGGACGTCAGAGCGGCGGGTGAAGCATTTTGCCGGCCTGGCGCTGGCGGTCTGCGGCCAGGAAGCCGATTACCTCAACTTCGTGCTCTCCACCCCGGAAGGCACCCACGCGCTGCGGGTTAAGCTCAGCGTCACCCGCTACAGCCTGCAGGTCCGCCAGGAGGTTTGCGCGATGATGGCCCTGAATATGCTGCGCCGCTGGCTGAACGGCCAGCCGGTAGCCGGCGATCACGGCTGGATTAACGTGGTCGAAACGCTGTCGATCTAAGCCGCCAATCGCGCCGGGAACCCCTCCCGGTGCGTTTTCAGTCCAGCCCGCTGTACTTATTTTTAAATATTCTGTGCGCTATCCCCCATTTATACGCTGCGAAATGTCCACCCCGCTGGAATAACGCCGTGATTTGAGGCCGCTCACAATTTTCCCCCCTGACAATCGCAACACTGATTCCAGTATTCAGGATTGGAGTCCAGTATGTTGGAATCAAGCAAGGTCCCGGCGCTGACCCGCGCCATCGATATTCTCAATCTCATCGCCCGCATTGGCCCCTGCGGCGCGGCGACGATTATTGACGAACTCGGTATTCCGAAAAGCACCACCTATCTGCTGCTGGGCGAGCTGAGAAAGCAGCGTTTCCTCAGTATGGATAATCAGGATAACTACTGCCTGTGGACCAAGCTGGTGGAGCTGGCCGGGCACGCCGTAAGCAAAATGGATCTCCGCGAGCTGGCGCGGCCGCGGCTGACTCAGCTCATGGACGAATGCGGGCTGCTTTGCCATCTGGGGATCATCGATCAGGGTAACGCCTACTACATTCTGAAAGTTGAATCTCCGGCGACGATCAGCGTCCGCTCGCACGAGGGGAAAAGCCTCTCGCTCTACCGCTCCGGCATTGGCAAATGCCTGCTGGCCTGGCAGCCCGCGCATATACAGCACGCCATCATCGGCGAACTGCGGTGGGAGCGCTCTACGCCGACCACCATCACCACTGCCCAGCGGCTTCACGAGGAGCTGGAGCTCATTCGCGCCAGAGGCTGGAGCTTTGATAACGGCGAGGATTACCTCGACGTTCGCTGCGTCGCCGCGCCGGTCTTTAACGCCAATAACGATCTCACCGCCGCGATCTCGGTGGTGGGGACGCGTTTGCAAATCAATGAAGATAATCGTGATTACCTTGCCGGTAAGGCGATTGCCTGTGCCAAAGATATTTCCCGTTTGCTGGGGTGGAAAAGCCCCTTCGAGCGACGAGCTTCATAACAAGGAGAACATCATGACCCTACCGAAAATTAAACACATCCGCGCGTGGTTTATCGGCGGCGCGACCGCGGAAAAGGGCGCCGGCGGCGGCGACTACCACGATCAGGGCGCAAACCACTGGATTGACGATCATATCGCGACTCCGATGAGCAAATATGCCGAGTATGAACAGTCCCGCCAGTCGTTCGGCATTAACGTGCTGGGCACGCTGATTGTTGAAGTGGAGGCCGATAGCGGCCAGACCGGCTTCGCGGTAACCACGGCGGGAGAAATGGGCTGCTTTATTGTCGAAAAGCACCTCAGCCGCTTCGTTGAGGGAAAATGCGTCAGCGATATTAAGCTGATTCACGATCGGATGCTCAATGCCACCCTGTTCTACTCTGGCTCCGGCGGTCTGGTGCTGAATACAATTTCCTGTATCGACCTGGCGCTGTGGGATCTGTTCGGCAAAGTGGTTGGCCTGCCGGTTTACAAGCTGCTGGGCGGTGCGGTTCGAGATGAGATTCAGTTCTATGCCACCGGTGCGCGGCCGGATCTGGCGCAGGAAATGGGTTTTATCGGTGGCAAAATGCCGACGCACTGGGGGCCGCACGACGGCGACGCCGGGATCCGCAAAGACGCCGCCATGGTTGCGGAATATCGCGAGAAATGCGGCGCGGATTTCTGGCTGATGCTTGATTGCTGGATGAGCCAGGATGTGAATTACGCCATTAAGCTGGCTCACGCCTGCGCGCCATATAACCTCAAGTGGATTGAAGAGTGCTTACCGCCGCAGCAGTACGAAGGCTATCGCGAACTCAAGCGCAGTGCCCCTGCCGGGATGATGGTCACCAGCGGCGAGCACCACGGCACGCTGCAATCTTTCCGTACGCTGTCGGAAACCGGCATCGATATTATGCAACCCGACGTCGGCTGGTGCGGCGGGTTAACCACCCTGGTCGAGATCGCGGCGATCGCCAAGGCGCGCGGTCAGCTGGTGGTGCCGCACGGCTCGTCGGTCTATTCACACCATGCGGTGATTACCTTCACCAACACCCCGTTTAGCGAGTTCCTGATGACCAGCCCGGACTGCGCCACGCTGCGTCCTCAGTTTGACCCGATCCTGCTGGGCGAGCCGGTGCCGCAGAACGGGCGGATCCATAAATCCGTGCTCGATAAACCGGGCTTTGGCGTTGAGCTGAATCGCGACTGTCATCTTAAGCGCCCCTATAGCCACTGATCTCGTCGTGCCGCGCAGCGTCTCTGTGCGGCCGATTCCTGAGGAGATTGCGATGAGTAATACTTTGCTGGAGAGCGTGGTGAAGAAAAACCGCGCCCGTTTGATCCCCTTTATGCTGGCGCTGTACGTGCTGGCGTTTCTTGACCGTTCGAATATTGGTTTTGCCAAAGAGACCTACCAGCTGGATACCGGGCTGAGCAACGAGGCCTACGCCCTTGGCGCCGGAATATTTTTTGTGGTGTATGCCTTTCTCGGGGTCCCGGCGAATCTGCTGATGCGTAAATTTGGCGCGAGAAAATGGATTGGCTGCACCACGCTGCTGTGGGGCGTGCTCTCTGCGGCCATGGCATGGGCGGATAGCGAAACAAAATTCCTGCTGGTACGGACGCTGCTCGGTGCCGCCGAAGCGGGCTTTTTCCCGGGAATGATCTACCTGACTTCTCAATGGTTCCCGCAACAAAATCGCGCCAGCATTATGGGGCTGTTCTATATGGGCGCGCCGCTGGCGCTGACGCTTGGCTCGCCGCTATCCGGCGCGCTGCTGGAAATGCACGGCTTTATGGGGCATCCCGGCTGGTTCTGGATGTTTGTGATTGAGGGTCTGCTGGCCGTCTGCGCGGGCTTTTTCACCTTCTTCTGGCTCGATGATACGCCGCACAGCGCGCGTTTTCTGACCGCTGCCGAAAAGCAGGCGCTGCTTAGCCAGCTGGCAAGCGAAGAGGAGAAAAAGGTGACTTCCCGGCTCTCCGATGCGCTGCGCAACGGGCGCGTCTGGCAGCTGGCGATTATCTATCTGACGATTCAGGTTGCGGTTTATGGCCTGATCTTCTTCCTGCCGACCCAGGTTGCCGCGCTGCTGGGCACCAAAGTGGGGTTTGTGGCCTCGGTGGTGACGGCGATCCCGTGGATTGCGGCTCTGCTGGGGACCTGGCTTATTCCGCGCTACTCCGATCGGACCGGCGAACGGCGCAATATTGCGGCGCTGACCTTACTGGCGGCGGCGATTGGTATCGGCGTCTCCGGGCTGGTGCCACCGGTGCTGGCGATACTGGCGCTGTGCGTCGCGGCGGTCGGCGTGATCGCCGTGCAGCCGGTATTCTGGACGATGCCGACGCAGCTACTCTCCGGTACCGCGCTGGCCGCGGGCATTGGCTTCGTCAACCTGTTCGGCGCAATCGGCGGTTTTCTGGCGCCGATCGTTCGCGTTCAGGCAGAGACGATTTTCGCCAGCGATTCCGCCGGCCTGCTGACGCTCTCCTGCGTGGCGATAGTGGGCGTCGTTATTATCTTTTCATTGAGCGTCACACGCATGGTGCCGCAGTCCGGCAGCGTACCGCATTAATATAAGGAAGACCTATGAACGCTATTTTATCGAACCCGTTTAAAGCGGGATTATCCAGGGGAGAAACGCAAATTGGCCTGTGGCTGAGCTCAACCTCCTCCTACGTGGCCGAGATAGCCGCTACGGCAGGCTACGACTGGCTGCTGATTGACGGCGAACATGCGCCAAATACCATTCAGGATCTTTACCATCAGCTGCAGGCCATTGCCCCTTATGCCAGCCAGCCGGTGATACGCCCGGTCGAGGGGAGCCGCAGCTTGATCAAGCAGGTGCTGGATATCGGCGCGCGGACGTTACTTATCCCAATGGTCGATACGGCCGAGCAGGCGCGGGATATCGTCGCGGCAACCCGCTATCCGCCGGTCGGCACGCGCGGGGTTGGCGCCGGAGTGGCGCGCGCGGCGCGCTGGGGGAGAGTAGGAAACTATATGGCACAGGCGAATGATGAACTCTGTCTGCTCATTCAGGTCGAGAGCAAAACGGCGCTCGACAATCTGGATGAGATCCTCGAAGTGGAAGGCATTGACGGCGTATTTATTGGCCCTGCCGATTTGTCCGCCTCCCTCGGCTATCCGGATCACGCCGCTCATCCTGACGTGCAGCGGATTATTGAACAGAGCATTCGCCGCATTCGCGCGGCGGGCAAAGCGGCCGGCTTCCTTGCCGTCGATCCGAAAATGGCGCAAAAAAGCCTTGAGTGGGGCGCCAACTTTGTCGCCGTTGGCGTAGATACTCAGCTCTATACCGACGCGTTGGATAGCCGGCTGGCGATGTTCAGGCCCGGCGCGCGGCGGGAGGAAGAAAAGGGGAGCTACTGACTCCCCATAATCATCGCGCAGAGGTTCAGGCCAGCGCCTGCGCCAGCAGGGTGATGGGATGTTCACAGCGCTTGCTGGTGGACATCTCAATCTGCCATTTGCAGGTTTCACAATCGGTCACCACCACATCGGCGCCGCTCTCCTCAATCTGGCGGAAGAGCGGCGCGCCGATGGCCTGGGAAGACGCGTAGTTCTCCGACTTAAAGCCGTAGGTGCCGGCGATGCCGCAGCATTGCGAATCCAAAACCTCCAGCTGCAGGCCGGGGATCTGCCGCAGCAGTTCGAGGGTATAGAGCGACCAGCCCATTTTCTCCATATGACAGGGAGTGTGGTAGACCACCTTCAGCGGCAGCGGTTTTAGCGCCAGGGTTCGCCCGCCGTCAAGCTGGCGCCAGATCCAGCGCGTTGCCAGCTCAACCCTGTCGCGCACGTCGCTATTGTCAACATCCAGCACGTGCGGATACTCATCGCGCAGGGTGAAGGTGCAGGTGGAGGAGGTGGCGATGGTCGGCAGCGCGCTTTCGCGCATGGCGGCGACGTTACTCAGCGCCTGCCTGCGGGCTTTGGCAAAAAAGCCGTTGGCAATCAGCGGCACGCCGCAGCATTTTTCTTTGGACAGCAGCTGTACCCCGGTGCCCATGGCGTTCAGCACGCGGATAAGATCCTTACCCAGCTGCGGATGGTTGTAGTTGACGTAGCAGCCGTGAAAGAAAGCGACCTGGTCGCTAAACTGCGCCTGCTGGGCGGCGAGCTGGCGGTATGCCCGGCGGAACGTGCCGAAACCGTATTTTGGCAGCGTCCGGCGGTGATCTATCCTGAGCGCCGTATCGAGCAGTCGGCGCACCGGCTGCAGACCCGTGACGGCGTTGACCAGCGGTGCAAACGGCGTAGAAAGGGTGCCCATCAGATCCGTATGGCTCAGCACCGCATCGCGTAGGCCAGGCTTCTGCTGGCCGTACTGCGCCCGCGCCCGCTGGATAATATCGCCGATTTTAACGTCAGAGGGGCAGGCGACCTCGCAGCGCTTGCAATTAATGCAGTACTTCAGCGCCTCGTCATACAGCGCGCCGTCCTTGAGCCGCAGCCGCTCGCCGTCGGGTCCCGCCTGCTTAGGGCCGGGATAGCGCGGATTAACCCGGCTGACCGGGCAGGCGGTGGTGCAAACCGTGCATTTGATGCAGCTCTCAAAGCGGGTATCGTTCATCGTTCGCCTCCGGCAAGGTCGTTAATCTGTTTGGCGACGTGCAGCGCGGTGACCGCGCAAACGCCGCCGCCGCATCCCAGCTGAATGGCGTCAAAGCCGCCGAGCAGAGAACCGGCGGCAAACAGGTTGTTGAGCGGCCGCCCCTGCAGCAGCGGACGCAGCATCGCATCCGTTTTCAGGCCGAAGCGCTGCCAGGGCTGGGAGGCGAAGAAATCCCGCTGATACCAGCTCTCGCGCGGCATGCTCTGCTGTAGGTCGAGGCCCAGAATCGGCTCGCGCACGCCATCGCGCCCGGCGATCAGGCCGTTGCTGAAGAAGCTGCCGCTGGCCAGGACGGTAAAGCGCGGCCGCAGCGGGATATCGCCGTGGTTACGCGTCCATACTCTGCTTACCGTTCCATCCTGATGGCTGATGTTGGTCACCTCATCACCGGCCAGCCAGGTTCCTCCGCCGCGAATAAAGCGGCGCTGGAGCTGGCTATGCAGGCGCATTCCCGGTACCGACGGGGGCAGAGTTGGCAGCAGGCGCAGCGGGCAGGGCAGGCGCTCCTGTAGCCACAGATAGAGCCGGTTATCGCTAAGGCCAAAGCAGGCGGGCATCATCAGCAAGTCGTGCTCCTGCGCCAGCGGAAGCAGCGCGGCCAGCAGCGCCGGCCAGTGGCGCTCGTCATCCAGTACTCTGGCAATATTGGCGGCGCGAAATTCGCTCGGGCTCTCGCGCAGGACGTCCAGCAGCGGTAAATCGATTTCCGCCGCGCTGGCGTTCATTCCGTGCTGATTAAGCGACGCGGCGGCCAGGTGCGGCTGGAAGTCGGCAAAGCCGCCGATCCCGACCAGGCAGGGGGATTGGGCGGTTAACGGGTAAACGGGAACCTCCTGCGGGGAGAGCCACGCGGCGCGCAGGGTGCCGAGGGGCGTAATGCGCAGATGCGGCCGGGCGGCATCGCCCTGCATCACAATGCCGCTGGCGGCCAGCAGCGCCTGGGTTTGCGCCGCGTAGTCCATGACGCGTTCGATGCCGATCCTCGCGTAGGGATGCTCCGGAGTCTGGCCTGCCAGCCGGGCGAGACCCTGGGCAACCTCGGTCACCTTTTCGCCGTCGGGCAGCTCTGAGAGCAGATCCAGCGAGGCGGAGGAGAAATGCAGCGCGCTTTGACCGCGGCTGACGATCGCGCTGCGCAAACCATATTGATTCAGGCTCAGCCCGCAAAGTAGCCCGGCGAGCCCGCCGCCGATGATCGCGCAATCAAATTTCATCCTGCTGCTCCTTTTGCAAACCGCACAGCCCGAGATAGACCCAGCGGGTGAATTCACTTTCGCGCAGCGCATCGCCCCAGGCGACGGGCTGTACGCCTTTCCAGCGTTCGTTTAAAAACTCAGAAAGCTGGGTCAGCGATTGGGCCGGCGTGGCGACATTGAAGCGCTGCAGCAGCCCGGCGGCGCGGCAGGCGCACAGCTCGCCCTGGCAGGTTCCCATCCCGATTCGGGTACGGCGGCGTAAATCGAGCAGGTTGTTGACCGCTAAATTTTCTACCGCGTACTGCACCTCCCCCGCGGTAACCGCTTCGCACTCGCAGACCAGGCTGCGATGCTGGCGGCTATCGCCAAGCCACGCGGGCGTGCGATCTCCGTGGCGGTACACCGCCGATCCCCGCAGCGGCGCGGGCAGAGAGATGATTTTTTGCAGCGTGGCTTCGACCGGCTCGCGGGAACCCGGTAAAGGGGTTTCTGCGGTGGTGCAGGGGACGGTGTTGCCAAGCTTGCGGCAAACGGCATCCGTCGCCCATTCCGCCATCAGGCGGTAGGTCATCAGCTTGCCGCCGGTAATGGTGATAAACCCGGCCATCCCGTCGCGTTCGGCATGATCCAGCAGCACAATGCCGCGGCTGACGCTACGACCGCTGGGATCGTTATCGCTGGCCACCAGCGGGCGCACGCCGGAGTAGGCGCGCAGCACCCGGGTGCGGGCCATGACGGGTGTCAGCTTCTCACCTTCGCGCAGCAGGGTATCGACTTCCGCGGCGGTGACCCGGTTATCGTCAATTTCATCGTAGGGAATATGCACCGAGGTGGTGCCAATCAGGGAGATGGTATCCCCGGGAACCAGAATATCGGCATCGGCAGGCTTGCGGCAGCGGTTGATAACGTGGCGGTTAATGCGGTGGTCGAGGATTAGCAGCGATCCTTTAGCCGGAAACATCGCAATGCGCAGATCGGCATATTCCGCAATCCGCTGGCCCCAGATCCCGGCGGCATTGACCACTACGCTTGCGCGCAGCGTGCGGTTTTCGCGACGCTTATGGTCATAGCAGTGCACGCCGTTGACCCGATCGCCGCTGCGCAGCAGGCCGGTGATTTCACAGCCGGTAAGGATGGTGGCGCCGTGTTCGCGGGCGTCCAGCATATTGGCCGCGCTCAGGCGAAACGGATCGACGGTGCCGTCGGGTACCTGAACGGCGCCGAGCAGCGCGGGATTGACGGTGGGCTCAAGGCGCAGCGCCTCGGCGGGCGAGAGCTGACGGGTCTCAATTCCGGCCTGCTGGCAGGCGTGAATAAAGGTCTGTTGCCAGGCGAGATCGTCTTCGGGGAGGGTAATAAACAGCCCGTTAGTGGGTTCCACACAGTGGCGGGCGATGCGGCGCAGGATGCGGTTTTCGCTGATACATTCGCGCGCCGATTCGCCATCGGTCACCGCGTAGCGGGCGCCGCTGTGCAGCAGCCCGTGATTGCGTCCGGTCGCCCCGGTGGCGATATCGTGGCGTTCTACCAAGGTTACGCGCAGCCCGCGGAGCGCGCAGTCACGGGCGATCCCTGCTCCGGTTGCGCCGCCGCCAATGACAATGACATCACACTCATCGGTCTCGGCCATCTCTCTATCCCTCTACTTTCGTTTTACACCATTTAGCCACACAAATAGTGCGTATTGTTTGATTTCGAGCATATTCGCGCGTTTATCGAGCATGGAATGTGATTTCATGCTCACAATGGAATGTTTTGTCATATTTTTGTAACAAAGCGTGCGATGTTTCACAGTATCGTCTGCGAGGTTTCCCTACCATCGCGCCATATCAGAAGTGGGTGATTAAATTAGGTTTTTTTTTACCTGTACCCATAAAAGCAAATGGCAACGGAGGCTGCTATGTTAAGTATTTTTAAACCCGCGGCGCACAAAGCGCGTCTACCCGAGGCGGAAATTGACCCGCACTATCGTCGGCTACGCTGGCAGATTTTTATCGGTATTTTCTTTGGCTATGCCGCCTACTATCTGGTGCGCAAGAACTTTGCGTTAGCCATGCCATACCTGGTGGAGCAGGGATTCTCTCGCGGCGATCTCGGCTTTGCGCTGTCCGGGATTTCCATCGCCTATGGCTTTTCAAAATTCATTATGGGCTCGGTATCCGATCGCTCGAATCCGCGCATTTTTCTGCCGGCGGGGCTGATCCTGGCGGCGCTGGTCATGCTGGTGATGGGCTTTGTGCCCTGGGCGACCTCCAGCATCATGGTTATGTTTGTGCTGCTGTTCCTCTGCGGCTGGTTCCAGGGGATGGGCTGGCCGCCCTGCGGGCGCACGATGGTGCACTGGTGGTCGCAGAAGGAGCGTGGGGGCATCGTTTCGGTATGGAACTGCGCGCACAACGTTGGCGGCGGGATCCCGCCGCTGCTCTTCCTGCTCGGGATGGCCTGGTTCAACGACTGGCACGCGGCGCTGTACATGCCGGCGTTTGGCGCGATCCTGCTGGCGGTATTTGCCTTTGCCATGATGCGCGATACCCCGCAGTCCTGCGGCCTGCCGCCGATTGAAGAGTATAAGAACGACTATCCGGATGATTACAGCGAGCAGCACGAGCAGGAGCTCACCGCCCGGCAGATCTTTAAGCAGTATATTCTGCCAAACCGGCTGCTGTGGTATATCGCCATCGCCAACGTCTTTGTCTACCTGCTGCGCTACGGCATTCTCGACTGGTCGCCAACCTACCTGAAAGAGGTGAAGCACTTTGCGCTGGATAAATCCTCCTGGGCCTACTTCCTCTACGAGTATGCGGGAATCCCCGGGACGCTGATTTGCGGCTGGATGTCGGATAAGGTGTTCAGAGGCAACCGCGGGGCGACCGGGGTCTTCTTTATGACGCTGGTGACCATCGCCACCGTCGTTTACTGGCTTAACCCGCCGGGTAATCCGGGCGTTGATATGGCCTGCATGATCGTTATCGGCTTCCTGATTTACGGTCCGGTGATGCTGATTGGCTTGCATGCTCTCGAGCTGGCGCCGAAAAAGGCCGCCGGTACCGCGGCGGGCTTTACCGGGCTGTTTGGTTATCTGGGAGGCTCCGTTGCCGCCAGCGCCATCGTCGGCTACACCGTTGACTTCTTCGGCTGGGACGGCGGATTTATGGTCATGATCGGCGGTAGCGTGCTGGCGGTGCTGCTGCTGATTGTGGTGATGGTAGGCGAAAAACGTCATCACCAGCAGCTGAAACAGTCCTGAGGAATGAGCATGAAAACGGCAATAACGACCTTGATGACCGGGATTCTGCTGGCAGGCTCCACGCTGAGTTTTGCCGCTCAGGCGGGGGATAAGATAGTCATTGCCCACCGCGGCGCCAGCGGCTATCTGCCGGAGCATACGCTGCCGGCGAAAGCGATGGCCTATGCCCAGGGAGCCGATTATCTCGAGCAGGACCTGGTGATGACCAAAGACGATCGGCTGGTGGTGCTGCATGACCACTATCTCGATCGGGTCACCGACGTGGCGGAGAAATTTCCGCAGCGCGCGCGTCAGGATGGCCGCTTCTACGCGATCGACTTCACCATGGCGGAGATCAAAACGCTGAAGTTCAGCGAGGGGTTTGAACCCAAAAACGGTAAGAACGTCCAGACCTTCCCGGGGCGCTTCCCGATGGGAAAAGCGGATTTTCGCATTCATACCTTTGAAGAGGAGATTGAGTTCGTTCAGGGGCTGAACCACTCAACCGGGAAAAATATCGGTATCTATCCGGAAATTAAAGCGCCGTGGTTCCACCATCAGGAAGGCAAGGATATCGCCACCAGCGTCCTGCAGGTGCTGAAGAAGTATGGCTACACCAGCAAGCAGGATAAGGTGTATCTGCAGTGTTTTGATGCCAACGAGCTCAAGCGCATCAGGAACGAGCTGGAGCCGAAGATGGGGATGGACCTGAATCTGGTGCAGCTGATCGCCTATAGCGACTGGAATGAAACCCAGCAGCGCCAGGCGGATGGCAAATGGGTTAACTACAGCTATGACTGGATGTTTAAGCCCGGCGCGATGGGGCAGATTGCACAATACGCCGACGGCATCGGCCCGGACTACCACATGCTGGTGGCGGCGAACGCCAGGCCGGGCCAGGTGGCGCTGACTGACATGGTGAAAGAGGCGCATCGCCAGCATCTGGTGGTCCACCCCTATACCGTCCGCGCTGACCAGCTGCCGGATTACGTCACCAACGTGAACCAGCTGTTCGACCTGCTGTATAACAAGGCTGGCGTCGATGGATTGTTCAGCGACTTCCCGGATAAGGCGGTGCAGTTTCTGCAGCAAGAGGGGGAACGCCGCTAACCCGCGGCGTGAATGGCAAACCTGTCCGCGCCGGTCGGCGCGGATGGGATGTTGCCAGGCAGCTACATCTCGATTTCGATATCGCTTTTTGCCCGGCAGCAGCAGGGCAAAATCTCTCCCGGCTGAATGAACGCCAGCGGCTCGGTCAGCCAGTCAACCTGACCGGATACCAGCCGCGTGCGGCAGGAGCCACAATAACCTTCGCGGCACTGATACTCCACGTCGATATTATGCGATTCCAGGGCATCAAGCAGGCAGTGGTGTTCATCCTGACACTCGAGATGGGTGTCAGAAATTTTCAAAAAAATGCGTTTCATCAGAGCTGGAAGTTGCTCAGGTCGTCGGCATCGACTTCGGCATCGATCTGCCCCACCAGGTAGGAGCTGACTTCCACTTCCTGCGGCGCAACCTGCACGTTATCGGATACCAGCCAGGTATTGATCCACGGGATGGGGTTGGAGCGGGTCTGGAACGGCAGTTCGAGACCGACCGCCTGCATGCGGATATTGGTGATGTATTCGACGTACTGGCAGAGAATGTCGCGGTTCAGGCCAATCATCGAACCATCGCGGAACAGATAATCTGCCCACTCTTTCTCCTGCTGAGCCGCCAGCACGAACAGGTCATAGCACTGCTGCTTGCACTCTTCGGCAATTTCGGCCATTTCCGGATCGTCGACGCCGGAACGCAGCAGGTTTAGCATGTGCTGGGTGCCGGTGAGGTGCAGCGCTTCGTCGCGAGCGATCAGGCGGATGATTTTAGCGTTACCTTCCATCAGCTTACGCTCGGCGAAGGCGAAGGAGCAGGCGAAGCTGACGTAGAAGCGAATCGCTTCCAGCGCATTCACGCTCATCAGGCACAGGTACAGTTTCTTTTTCAGCTCGCGCAGGTTCACGGTGACGGTTTTACCGTTAACGCTATGGGTGCCTTCACCCAGCAGATGCCAGTAGCTGGTCAGCTCAATGAGCTCATCGTAGTAGCTGGAAATCCCTTCCGCACGCTTCTGAATCTGCTCGTTGGTGACGATATCATCGAAGACCATCGCCGGATCGTTGACGATGTTGCGGATGATATGGGTGTAGGAGCGGGAGTGAATGGTTTCAGAAAACGCCCAGGTCTCTACCCAGGTTTCCAGCTCAGGAATCGAAATCAGCGGCAGCAGCGCGACGTTCGGGCTGCGGCCCTGGATGGAATCCAGCAGGGTCTGGTACTTCAGGTTGCTGATGAAGATATGCTTTTCGTGATCCGGCAGCGCCTGATAATCGATACGATCGCGGGAAACGTCAACTTCCTCCGGGCGCCAGAAGAAGGAGAGCTGCTTTTCGATAAGCTTTTCGAAGATGTCATATTTTTGCTGATCGTAACGGGCAACGTTAACCGGCTGACCAAAAAACATCGGCTCAAGCAGCTGATTGTTTTTGGTCTGAGAAAAGGTGGTATATGCCATTAAATGTGCGTCCTGTGATGTTATTGCCCCTCGCTCCGGCCCTACAGACGGGGCCGGGCTGTGATGTTCCCTCGCCATGGGGCGAGGGGGGCGTTATCAGATCTTACAAGCGCCGCTTTCGCAGCCGTCGTCCTGGATGGATGGCGCCAAATCGTCCTGCGCATCTTCCGCGCCATCACGGGTGTTGTGATAGTACAGAGTTTTTACGCCAAATTTATAGGCGTTGAGCAGGTCTTTCAGCAGCTGCTGCATCGGCACTTTTCCGGACGGGAAGCGCGTCGGGTCGTAGTTGGTGTTGGCCGAAATCGACTGATCGATAAACTTCTGCATAATGCCGACCAGCTGCAGGTAGCCATCGTTGCTCGGCATTTCCCACAGCAGCTCGTAGTTGTTCTGCAGCTTTTCGTAATCCGGAACTACCTGGCGCAGAATGCCGTCTTTCGAAGCCTTGATGCTCACATGGCCGCGCGGCGGTTCGATACCGTTGGTGGCGTTAGAGATCTGCGAAGAGGTCTCTGAAGGCATCAGCGCGGAGAGGGTCGAGTTACGCAGGCCGTGGGTTTTGATCGACTCGCGCAGCTGCTCCCAGTCGTAGTGCAGCGACTCGCTAACGACAGCGTCGAGATCCTTTTTATAGGTATCGATCGGCAGAACGCCCTTGGCATAGGTGGTTTCGTTGAACCACGGGCAGGCGCCCTGTTCGATAGCCAGCTCGTTGGAGGCTTTCAGCAGGTAGTACTGAATAGCTTCAAACGTCTTGTGCGTCAGGTTGTTGGCGCTGCCGTCGGAGTAGCGTTTGCCGTGTTTTGCCAGATAGTAGGCGAAGTTAATCACGCCGATACCCAGCGTACGACGGCCCATGGCGCCGCGTTTTGCCGCCAGAATCGGGTAGTCCTGATAGTCCAGCAGCGCATCCAGCGCGCGAACCGCCAGCACCGCCAGATCTTCCAGCTCGTCCAGGCTCTCAATCACGCCGAGGTTGAACGCTGACAGCGTACACAGCGCGATTTCGCCGTTTTCATCGTTGACGTCGTTCAGCGGCTTGGTCGGCAGGGCGATTTCCAGGCACAGGTTGGACTGACGAACGGGCGCGATAGCCGGATCGAACGGGCTGTGGGTGTTGCAGTGGTCAACGTTCTGGATGTAGATACGACCGGTAGAGGCGCGCTCCTGCATCATCAGAGAGAACAGCTCAACCGCTTTGATCCGCTGCTTGCGGATGCTGTCGTCTTTTTCGTACTGGGTGTAGAGACGCTCAAACTCGTCCTGATCGGCGAAGAAGGCGTCATACAGGCCCGGGACGTCGGACGGGCTGAACAGGGTGATATCTTCACCTTTCAGCAGACGGGTGTACATCAGCTTGTTGATCTGTACGCCGTAGTCCATGTGACGAACGCGGTTCGCCTCGGTGCCGCGGTTGTTTTTCAGCACCAGCAGGGTTTCAACTTCCAGATGCCACATCGGATAGAAGAGGGTGGCAGCACCGCCGCGCACGCCGCCCTGTGAACAGGACTTCACCGCGGTCTGGAAGTGCTTATAGAACGGGATACAGCCGGTGTGGAAGGCTTCACCGCCGCGAATCGGGCTACCGAGCGCGCGGATGCGACCGGCGTTAATGCCGATGCCGGCGCGCTGGGAAACGTATTTCACAATCGCGCTGGAGGTGGCGTTGATGGAGTCGAGGCTGTCGCCGCACTCAATCAGCACGCAGGAGCTGAACTGGCGGGTCGGCGTACGCACCCCGGACATGATCGGCGTCGGCAGCGAAATCTTGAAGGTGGACACCGCGTCGTAGAAGCGCTTGACGTAGTCCAGACGGGTCTCGCGCGGGTAGTTCGAGAACAGGCAGGCGGCGACCAGAATGTAGAGGAACTGGGCGCTTTCATAAATTTCGCCGGTCACGCGGTTCTGCACCAGATACTTACCTTCCAGCTGCTTAACTGCCGCATAGGAGAAGCTCATATCGCGATCGTGCACGATGAACGAGTCCATCTGCTTGAACTCTTCTTCCGTGTAGTCTTCCAGCAGATGAGTATCGTATTTACCCTTGTTGACCATCTTCGTGACGTGATCGAACAGTGCCGGCGGCTCGAACTGGCCGTAGGCCTTTTTACGCAGATGGAAAATCGCCAGACGCGCGGCGAGATACTGGTAATCCGGAGCATCGCGGGAGATAAGATCCGCCGCAGCCTTGATGATAGTTTCGTGAATATCGGCAGTTTTGATGCCGTCGTAGAACTGAATGTGGGAACGCAATTCTACCTGAGAAATCGAAACGTTATTCAGTCCTTCTGCCGCCCAATCCAGTACGCGATGGATTTTGTCGAGATTAATACGCTCGGTTGTACCGTCGCGCTTTGTCACCAGCAGACTCTGATTCATGTGGATTATACCTGTCCGTGAAAGAAAATATCCCCCGCTTATCCACAGAAGGTCGTTGTGACTAACTCTGTGGATAAATACTATATGTAGGGGGTTGTAGATAAAAAGAACGCTATATGGTGAGTATTCTAGTAAGGATTCTTTTGAGTACAAGAGTTGATTTTGACGTTAAATTGAGGTTGCGGAAGCGTAATAATAGCCGGGCCCACGTCGCATAAGGCCTGGCGAAGATGTCAATAAACTCAAAAATAAAAATGAAAATTTGATCGAGTGCTGATTTCTTCGGCGCCAGGAAAAATTACGCGGCTTGATGCCGCGCAATCATCATATGAAAAACCGCTGACGTTATGCGTTTTTCGCCGTTGTATGCAACATGTAGTTAACATCTACGCCCGGCGCCAGCTTGAAGGTATTGGTTAGCGGATTGAAATGGAGGCCGGTAATATGCTGCTCTTTCAGATTTGTCTGATCTACCCAGCCGATCAGCTCGGACGGCTTGATAAACTTCTTCGCGTCATGGGTCCCCTTGGGCACCATCTTCAGCACGTATTCGGCGCCGACTACCGCCATCAGCCACGCTTTGCCGTTGCGGTTGATGGTTGAGAAGAAGACCTGACCTCCGGGCTTAACCAGCCGGGCGCAGGCGTGGACGACGGACTGCGGGTCGGGAACGTGCTCCAGCATCTCCATACATGTCACCACGTCGTACTGCTGCGCATGCTTCAGCGCGTGCTCTTCGACGGTCTCCTGGACATACTCAACCTGAACGCCGCTTTCCAGCGCGTGCAACTTCGCCACCTGCAGCGGTTCAAAGCCCATATCCAGCCCGGTTACCGTTGCGCCTTCCCGCGCCATGCTCTCCGCAAGAATGCCGCCGCCGCAGCCGACGTCGAGCACTTTTTTGCCGAACAGGCCGCCGGAGCGCTGCGCAATATAGCCCAGCCGCAGCGGGTTGATGCGATGCAGTGGTTTGAATTCGCCCTCTAAATCCCACCAGCGCGAGGCGACGGCTTCAAATTTAGCGATTTCATTATGATCAACGTTGTGGGCCACCGACGGTTTTTCGGCATTCATGGGCGCTTTTACTCCTTTTCAGTTCAGACCTGCGAGTATATCAGCAGACCGCCATGAATAAACCGTCTATACCCTTCGCCTTTCGCACCGCCTCTTCGTTGGCCGCACGCGCTCACCCGAATCACTCACTACGGTGAGCTCATCGGGACTCCCGCGCTTGCCGCCTTGACGCAGTACGAAATTCATTGGGTATACCCGTCGCCTTTCGTACCGCCTCCTCGTTGGCCGCCTTGATGCGGTACGAAATTCATTGGGTATAGGTTTACCGGTATCACCGCGGCTGTGTTATAATTTGCGACCTTTGAATCCGGGATACAGTAGAGGGATAGCGGTTAGATGAGCGACCTTGCGAGAGAAATTACACCGGTCAACATTGAGGAAGAGCTGAAGAGCTCGTATCTGGATTATGCGATGTCGGTCATTGTTGGCCGTGCGCTGCCGGATGTCCGAGATGGGTTGAAACCGGTACACCGTCGCGTACTTTACGCCATGAACGTATTGGGCAATGACTGGAACAAAGCCTATAAAAAATCCGCCCGTGTCGTTGGTGACGTAATCGGTAAATATCACCCTCACGGTGATACCGCCGTTTATGACACCATTGTACGTATGGCGCAGCCATTCTCCTTGCGTTATATGCTGGTCGATGGCCAGGGTAACTTCGGTTCTGTCGATGGCGACTCCGCCGCAGCGATGCGTTATACGGAAATCCGTATGTCGAAAATCGCCCACGAGCTGATGGCCGACCTCGAAAAAGAGACGGTTGATTTCGTTGATAACTATGACGGCACGGAGCGCATCCCTGACGTCATGCCAACAAAAATCCCCAACCTGCTGGTAAACGGTTCGTCCGGTATTGCCGTCGGGATGGCGACCAACATTCCGCCGCATAACCTGACGGAAGTGATTAACGGCTGCCTGGCCTATATCGACGATGAAGACATCTCCGTCGAAGGCCTGATGGAACACATTCCAGGCCCGGACTTCCCGACCGCCGCCATTATCAATGGCCGTCGCGGCATCGAGGAAGCCTACCGTACCGGCCGTGGCAAAATTTATATTCGCGCCCGCGCTGAGGTAGAAACCGATGCGAAAACCGGCCGTGAAACCATCATCGTCCATGAAATTCCGTATCAGGTGAACAAGGCTCGCCTGATCGAGAAAATGGCCGAGCTGGTGAAAGAGAAGCGTCTGGAAGGGATCAGCGCGCTGCGCGATGAGTCTGACAAAGACGGCATGCGTATCGTGATTGAGATCAAGCGTGATGCTGTGGGTGAAGTGGTTCTTAACAACCTCTACTCGCTGACTCAGCTGCAGACCTCTTTCGGCATCAACATGGTTGCGCTGCACCACGGCCAGCCGAAGATCATGAACCTGAAAGACATTCTTTCCGCGTTCGTGCGTCACCGCCGTGAAGTGGTCACCCGTCGTACTATTTTCGAGCTGCGTAAAGCCCGCGATCGTGCGCACATCCTTGAAGCCCTGGCGATTGCGCTGGCCAACATCGACCCGATCATCGAGCTTATCCGCCGTGCGCCAACGCCTGCGGAAGCGAAAGCCGGGCTGGTTGCCAGACCCTGGGATCTGGGCAACGTGTCGGCGATGCTGGAACGCGCCGGTGATGATGCCGCGCGTCCGGAGTGGCTGGAGCCAGAGTTCGGCGTGCGTGACGGTCAATACTATCTGACCGAACAGCAGGCCCAGGCGATTCTGGATCTGCGTCTGCAGAAGCTGACCGGCCTTGAGCATGAAAAACTGCTCGACGAATACAAAGAGCTGCTCGAACAGATTGCTGAACTGCTGCATATCCTCGGCAGCGCCGACCGTCTGATGGAAGTGATTCGTGAAGAACTGGAAGCGATGCGCGAACAGTTCGGCGACCAGCGTCGCACCGAAATCACCGCCAACACCGCTGATATCAACATCGAAGATCTGATCAACCAGGAAGATGTGGTGGTCACCCTGTCTCACCAGGGCTATGTGAAGTATCAGCCGCTGACCGACTACGAGGCGCAGCGTCGCGGTGGCAAAGGTAAATCGGCCGCACGTATTAAAGAAGAAGACTTTATCGACCGCCTGCTGGTGGCCAACACCCACGATACGATCCTGCTGTTCTCCAGCCGCGGTCGTCTCTACTGGATGAAGGTTTATCAGCTGCCGGAAGCCAGCCGTGGCGCGCGTGGACGTCCAATCGTCAACCTGCTGCCGCTGGAAGCCAATGAACGTATCACCGCCATCCTGCCAGTACGCGAGTACGAAGAGGGCGTGAACGTCTTTATGGCGACCGCGAGCGGTACCGTTAAGAAAACGGCGCTGACCGAGTTTAGCCGTCCGCGTTCAGCCGGCATTATCGCCGTGAATCTGAACGAAGGCGACGAGCTGATCGGCGTTGATCTGACGAACGGCGAAGACGAAGCGATGCTGTTCTCTGCGGCCGGTAAAGTGGTGCGCTTTAAAGAGAGCGCAGTACGTGCCATGGGCCGTACCGCGACCGGCGTACGCGGTATCAAGCTGGCGGGTGAAGATAAAGTTGTCTCCCTGATCATTCCGCGCGGCGAAGGTGCGATCCTCACCGTGACCCAGAACGGCTACGGCAAGCGTACTGCGGCGGATGAGTATCCGACCAAGTCCCGCGCCACTCAGGGCGTTATCTCGATCAAAGTGACCGAGCGTAACGGCTCCGTGGTGGGCGCGGTACAGGTGGACGATTGCGATCAGATCATGATGATCACCGATGCGGGCACCCTGGTGCGTACTCGCGTATCGGAAGTGAGCATCGTGGGTCGTAACACTCAGGGCGTCATTCTGATCCGTACTGCGGAAGATGAAAACGTTGTTGGCCTGCAGCGCGTTGCTGAACCGGTTGATGATGAAGAGCTGGATGCCATCGACGGCAGCGTGGCGGAAGGCGACGAGGATATCGCGCCGGAAACCGACGCTGAAGCGGATGATGACATCGCCGAAGATGATGAATAATCTGCGATAATGATGCGAAAAGGGCCGGGATATCCCCGGCCCTTTTTATTTGCCCGCCGCGGGTGATCCAGAGAGTATAACGTTGCGACAAAACGTGTTTACCGCTACCTTAACCCCATTCTGTTGAGTCCCTGACGGCCGAGCATCGCCACATTGAAATATCTTGCTTCTTTTCATACCACGCTAAAAGTTTCACGCTACCTGTTCCGGGCGCTGGCGGTCCTGCTGTGGATGCTGATTGCTTTCGTCTCGGTGTTTTACATTGTTAACGCGCTGCATGACCGGGAGTCGGAGATCCGCCAGGAGTTTAACCTCAACGCCGATCAGGCGCAGCGCTATATCCAGCGCACGGCGGACGTCATTAAAGAGCTGAAGTATGTTGCCGGCAATCGTCCGGGCGGCGGCCGTGAAGGCGACGCGTCGCCGGTGCAAAATGGCGACATCGCGGTTCCGGACTTCGAACCGCTCTATCCGGATTCAGATTGCGGGGCAATGAGCGGCACCTGGCGCAATTCGCTGCAGTCTCTGGCATGGTTTATGCGCTACTGGCGCGATAATTTCTCCGCCGCTTACGATCTCAACCGTATCTTTTTAATTGGCAGCGATAATCTGTGCATGGCGAACTTTGGCCTGCGCGAGATGCCGCTGGAACGGGACCAGGCGCTGAAGGTGCTGCACCAGCGTATTGAGCAGTATCGCGACGCCCCGCAAAGCGAACGCGGCAGCAATCTGTTCTGGATTAGCCAGGGCGTGCGTCCCGGCGTCGGCTACTTCTACGCGCTGACGCCGGTCTATATGGCCAACCGCCTGCAGGCGATGCTCGGAGTCGAACAAACGATTCGCATGGAGAGCTTCTTCACGCCGGGCAGCCTGCCGATGAGCGTCACGATCCTTGACGACAACGGTCAGCCGCTCATCTCCCTCGCCGGGCCGGACGCTAAAATCAAGGGCGAGGCCCGCTGGATGCAGGAACGGATCTGGTTCGGCTATACCTCCGGCTTCCGCGAGCTGGCCATGAAGAAGAGCCTGCCGCCATCCTCTCTGAGCATCGTATATTCGGTATCGGTAGACCAGGTCCTCGAGCGCATCCGGATGCTGATCCTCAATGCGATAGTGCTCAATATTCTGACCGGGGTGATGCTTTTCGCCCTCGCGCGAATGTACGAGCGGCGGATCTTTATCCCGGCGGAAAATGACGCCCAGCGCCTCGAGGAGCACGAGCAGTTTAACCGTAAGATCGTGGCCTCGGCGCCGGTGGGGATCTGTATTCTGCGCACCCTCGACGGCACCAATATTCTGAGTAACGAACTGGCGCATAACTACCTCAATATGCTGACCCATGAGGATCGGCAGAGGCTGACGCAGATTATCTGCGGCCAGCAGGTCAATTTTGTCGATGTGCTGACCAGCAATAACACCAATCTGCAAATCAGCTTCGTTCACTCGCGCTACCGCAACGAAAACGTGGCTATCTGCGTGCTGGTTGACGTCAGCGCCCGCGTCAAAATGGAAGAGTCGCTGCAGGAGATGGCGCAGGCCGCAGAGCAGGCCAGCCAGTCGAAATCGATGTTCCTTGCGACGGTGAGCCACGAGCTGCGAACGCCGCTGTACGGAATTATCGGCAACCTCGATCTGCTGCAAACCAAAGAGTTACCGAAGGGCGTCGACCGTCTGGTCACGGCGATGAACAACTCGTCCAGCCTGCTGCTGAAGATCATCAGCGATATTCTGGATTTCTCGAAAATTGAGTCCGAACAGCTGAAAATCGAGCCGAGCGAGTTCTCGCCGCGCGAGGTGATGAACCACATCTCGGCGAACTATCTGCCGCTGGTGGTGCGCAAGCAGCTCGGGCTGTACTGCTTTATTGAGCCCGACGTTCCGCAGCTGATGTCCGGCGATCCGATGCGTCTGCAGCAGGTCATTTCTAACCTCTTGAGCAATGCCATCAAATTCACCGATACTGGCTGCATTATCCTGCACGTTCAGTGCGCCGGCGACTATCTGCAAATCAGCGTGCGCGATACCGGGGAAGGGATCCCGGCAAAAGAGGTGGTGCGCCTGTTTGACCCGTTCTTCCAGGTCGGCACCGGCGTTCAGCGCAATTTCCAGGGAACGGGCCTCGGGCTGGCGATTTGCGAGAAGCTCATCAGCATGATGGATGGCGATATTGCCGTGGAAACCGAGCCCGGCATGGGCAGTCGCTTTACCATCCGCATTCCGCTGTATGGCGTGCAAAACGGCGCGCCGCTGCTTGCCGATGGCCTGGCGGAAAAATGCTGCTGGCTTGCCGTTCACAACACCGCTCTGACGATGTTTATCACCTCGCTGCTGAATCACCACGGCGTTAAGGTGAAAAACTATGCCGGCGAGACGCCGGGAGCGGACGATATTTTGCTCACCGATGATGAAGCGCAT
Source organism: Klebsiella terrigena (assembly GCF_006539725.1). Lineage (GTDB taxonomy): Bacteria > Pseudomonadota > Gammaproteobacteria > Enterobacterales > Enterobacteriaceae > Klebsiella > Klebsiella terrigena. The sequence goes on from NZ_BJNO01000003.1 coordinate 111,854, forward strand.
ACCGGCTGGTCTGGGGCGGCGGTGATTATTTTCTGCCGCCGGCATATCGGCATTCCGCAGGAGCGCGCGCCGGGAGAGTGGCTGCATAGCGTCACGACGCCGCACGAGCTGCTGCCGCTGCTGGGACGTATCCTGCACGTTGACGTGGCCAGCGCCGAACACGGCCCGGCGCTATCCGCGCCGGAAACGCAGACGGCCAATCACGATGACATGATGATTCTGGTGGTGGACGATCATCCGATCAACCGCCGCCTGCTGGCCGACCAGCTCGGATCGCTGGGCTATCAGTGCGTAACGGCGAACGACGGGGTTGATGCGCTGGGCGTCCTGAGCAAGCAGCATATTGATATCGTACTGAGCGACGTCAACATGCCGAATATGGACGGCTATCGCCTGACGCAGCGTATTCGCGAGCTGGGAATGACGCTGCCGGTTATCGGGGTGACCGCCAACGCGCTGGCGGAAGAGAAGCAGCGCTGCCTTGAGTCGGGTATGGACAGCTGTCTTTCTAAACCGGTGACGCTAGATATTATCAAGCAAACTTTGACGCTGTACGCCGCACGGGTGCGTAAGAGCAGGGAATAGGGCGAAGATTTCCGCGGGCGCGGCCTGGCAGTGGCGGGTCGTTGCCCCAGATATGGCGCATGACGGTCGCGCCGTATCCGGGAAGGTGAGCGTTACTCTTTGTCGGTCGCGCTCAGTGAAACGGAAGAGAGGTAGTTCAGCAGGGCAATGTCGTTTTCTACGCCGAGCTTCATCATGGCCGATTTCTTCTGGCTACTGATGGTTTTAATGCTGCGATTGAGCTTTCTGGCAATCTCGGTCACCAGGAAACCTTCGGCAAAAAGGCGGAGAACTTCGCTCTCTTTCGGCGACAGGCGCTTGTCGCCATAGCCGCTGGCGCTGATTTTTTCCAGCAGGCGTGAAACGCTTTCCGGCGTAAATTTTTTGCCTTTCTGCAGCGCCGCCAGCGCCTTCGGCAGATCGGTCGGCGCGCCCTGTTTCAGCACGATCCCTTCGATATCCAGATCCAGCACCGCGCTGAGGATCGCCGGGTTATTGTTCATGGTCAGAACAATGATCGACAGATCCGGGAAATGGCGCTTGATGTACTTGATAAGCGTAATCCCGTCGCCGTATTTGTCGCCTGGCATGGACAGGTCGGTAATCAGAACATGGGCGTCTAATTTCGGCAGATTATTGATAAGTGCTGTGGAGTCTTCAAACTCGCCGACAACGTTTACCCACTCGATTTGCTCGAGTGACTTACGAATACCGAACAGTACGATCGGATGGTCATCGGCAATAATTACGTTCATAGTATTCATGTATTAGGCTACCTTGCTACAGCAAGCTATTGACGTAAACGTCAATGTCGCTGATGTATTTTTCTATGCTTTGCGCATCTTTTTCACGAATCAGATGCTCAAGCGTTTCACATAACTGTTTGCCGGGTATCAGGTTAAGCATAGCAAACGCCCCTTTGAGGCGATGCGCAGTCTGGGCCAGCGCAGCTAAATCGCTTGTTGCCAGCTCAGTATACAGTCTCTTAACATCATCCGGAACCGTGTCGGCAAACAGCGCATAATAGCCGCTGGCGTGCAGTTCGGCGTTGCTCCCGCTTCCCGGAGGAGAAGGTTGCACGTTTTCTTCCGCCAGCTGCTGTTCAATCAGTTGCAGAATCGCTTCCTGCATGGCCGTGCTGATATTAAAATTGACGCACAGTTGGCCTGGACCTATTTTTCGTATCCCGACCTCATCATCGCTTAAAAGCAAGCCAGAAGCAGTAAGATTAGACGGATTATCCGTTAAAAAGAGATCGTATTCTTGACTTGTCAGCCTCTCATCCGGCGTGATGCAGCTCGCTCCCCAGCTTTCAAGCTGACGCACGACGATCTTTCGGACCTCATTAGCCGTAATATCAAGTAATACCACCACGTCATCCAGCAGATGTTCGCCGGAGTCGCTCTCTTCTTCACTGGCCGGCATTTTGAGGTGCAGGGAGTAGCGGGTGCCCAGAGATTCGCGCGCTTTGATATTCATCTGGCCGCCGAGCTTGCGCGTCAGGCGATCGCAGAGCCAGAAGGTGAGCGCATTGGCCTTACCGTACAGATCGGCCTGAGTATCGTTAAGGAACGGGAAGTGCATATTATCGATTTCGTTTGCCGAAACGCCGTTGCCGGTATCGATAATGCGGAAGGTCAGACGATCGTCCGCAGAGTCGTCCTTGCTCACCTCGAGGGTGATTTTACCGATCTGCGTGGTGGTGACCGAGTACTGAATCAGCAGCAGCAGCGTACGGCGCAGCGCGTCGCGGTCGCCGTAGCGTTGCTCATTTGCCGCGAGGGCGTTGTTAATCAGCAGCTGCAGGCCTTTGCGCTTAATCACGGGCAGCACTTCCGGCACCACTTCATCGATCAGCTCCTGAATTGAGAACCGATCCGGCGTGCTCTTCCAGCTATCGCTTTCCAGCAGGTTTGCCAGCTGAATTTCGTCAACCAGCTGCACCAGCTCATCCGCGTGCTGCGCCAGCCTGCGGTTTTCAGCAATGCCGAGCGCGGCCGCTTCTTCCGCCAGGCTGCGGGCGGGCTGCTTCAGCGCGGCGCCAATGTGCTGCATAAACGCTGTGCGGCCCTGCTGGTTTTTCTCGTACAGGCGCTGGGCCTGCTTAAGCTTTTTACTCACCAGCACTTCCCGATCCTGATCGCGGATGATGAAAATCTGCGTGCGCGGCGCGACCTGGCTGCGGTACTGGCGAATCTCATACAGTTCGTTGTTCACCGTAGCCTGAATCACGCCCTGATGCTGATCCGCCATGTTGGTAATATTTTGCAGGTTGAGATGCGGCAGCAGATGATCGGCGATGGGGTTGCTGATAATCGTGCGGTTAGCTTCCAAATCGTGAACCAGCAGCCCCAGCGGCAGCAGCGAGACAATCTCTTCATTTATTGCCCGCAGCGTACGATGCTCGCCGCTGGCGGCAGAGGAGACGCTCGTCCCGGTCTGACGGCTACGGCCGCTGTAGTGGCGAAAGGTCGTGAAGCCAAACAGGGTCAGCGCCAGCAGGCCGATAATCAGCAGGAGCGGCAGCAGGACGTTCTGCAGCGACTCAATCATCAGAGTACTGAATGGCACCACCCAGATCAGGCGCATCCCGGTGGTATTAATGGCGGTGACGATTTCAATCCGCGTGCCGTTGAAGTTGATGCTGACGTTATCAGACTCTTCTTTATCCGGATTGCCGGTCGCGCTCTGCGACGGGTCAGGCTCAAGGCGGAAGCTGTCCAGGGCCATGCCCGGTGGGATCAAATCGTTAATCGGCAGGTCGAAAGCGACCACGGTGGCCAGATGACCCGGCTGGTTGAAGGTGGTCCGCAGGGTGAAGTAGTGGCCGTTTTGCCATGAAAGCTGGCGCAGCGACGAGAAGGTTTCTCTTTCGTCGAGCGTGTTAGCCTGCAGCAGCATTTCCGCGCGGCGGGACTCCACCACGTTGCTAATCGTCGACTCTTTAAAGCTGGAAGACAGGTCTTTGAGCGGCAGAGTCGAGACCAGAATCAGGCTGTTATCCAGCCCGTTGAGATAGTACATCGACCAGGGAATGGTCTCTGCGCCCCACAGAATATCGAGATAGTTGGAAATTTTTTGCGTCATTTCCAGCGTTGAGCTGTCATGAGAGCCAAAAATCAGCGCCTCGGTCTTACGCCGCGGCTTTTCCAGATAATAGACATCCTGCTTTAACCGCGTTTCCTGTAAACCCTCGCCGGCGGCGCTGGAAGAGGTGGCGGCAATATTGTCGTAAATTTGCCAGGTAGCATAGCGCCACGCATCGATACGCTTGTGCAGCGCATGGCTTACGTCGACAACTTGATAGCTTTTCTCTTTTAACCAGGCGTTGACCGCACTTTGCAGCGTCACGCTCATCGTCGCCAGCAGGACGATGACCATTAAAATGAAGAAACGGGTGATGCTGCCAGGCATCAGGGTGAACTTTTTCTGGGTCATCGTGTAGCAGTGCGACTCATCAATGTTTGTAAGCAGGATGTTGCACCAAAGTAACTGGTAGCAGAGTGAATTCGCTAAGCAGTATAAAGGCTAATTTATCAAATCCATACTACAGAATGGCCTTCAGCGCTTTTTTGCTTTGGGATTTATCTTAAAGAAGCGTTGACAATAAAAATGTACAGCGGAATTGATTCTGTACAGTTATTTGCCGATTACCTGCAGGAAATAGCACGAAATAACAAGAAATTACCCGGATAAGGACTTCCTGATACGCGGAGTGTTTGATTAATAACCGTTATTTTTATCGCGGCTAGCACAGGTATAATTAAAGTTATGTAAAGAAGGGTAAAAAAAACCGGATGCGAAGCATCCGGTCGAAATAGGGGTAAACAGACATTCAGAACTGAATGACGGTAATAAATAAAGTTAATGATGATAGCGGGAGTTATTCTAGTCGCAGGCGACCATTTTGTTTTGTCATTCAGTGCTATACCTGACGTGGTGTGTAACTACTTGATGGTAATTGAAAAAAATTATTTTCTTGATTATTGGTGCTTATTTTACGATTTTTCATCGTTGCGAAAAGTTCCCTTGCATTTACAAATTGAAACATCTTGTGCGCATTTTGAAACACCTTAGAAGTTTTCGTATCATATTCTTGTTGGATTATTCTGCATTTTACAGCACAATGAATATAGCCGACTGATTAGAAGGGTAATCAGTAAGCAGTGGCATAATAAAAGGCATATAACAAACAGAGGGTTAATAACATGAAAGTTAAAGTACTGTCCCTCCTGGTACCGGCTCTGCTGGTAGCAGGCGCAGCAAATGCGGCTGAAATTTATAACAAAGATGGCAACAAATTAGACCTGTACGGCAAAATCGACGGTCTGCACTATTTCTCTGACGACAAGAGCGTAGACGGCGACCAGACCTACATGCGTCTTGGCGTGAAAGGCGAAACCCAGATCAACGACCAACTGACCGGTTACGGCCAGTGGGAATACAACGTTCAGGCGAACAACACTGAAAGCTCCAGCGATCAGGCATGGACTCGTCTGGCATTCGCAGGTCTGAAATTCGGCGACGCGGGCTCTTTCGACTACGGTCGTAACTACGGCGTTGTTTACGACGTAACTTCCTGGACCGACGTTCTGCCGGAATTCGGCGGCGACACCTACGGTTCTGACAACTTCCTGCAGTCCCGTGCTAACGGCGTTGCAACCTACCGTAACTCTGACTTCTTCGGTCTGGTTGACGGCCTGAACTTTGCTCTGCAGTATCAGGGTAAAAACGGCAGCGTCAGCGGCGAAGGCGCGACCAACAACGGTCGTGGCGCTCTGAAACAGAACGGCGACGGTTTCGGTACTTCCGTAACTTATGATATCTTCGACGGTATCAGCGCTGGTTTCGCGTATGCTAACTCCAAGCGTACCGACGATCAGAACCAGCTGCTGCTGGGCGAAGGCGATCACGCTGAAACCTACACTGGCGGTCTGAAATACGACGCGAACAACATCTACCTGGCAACTCAGTACACTCAGACCTACAACGCAACTCGCGCTGGTAGCCTGGGCTTTGCTAACAAAGCACAGAACTTCGAAGTGGCTGCACAGTACCAGTTCGATTTCGGTCTGCGTCCGTCCGTTGCTTACCTGCAGTCTAAAGGTAAGGACCTGAACGGTTACGGCGACCAGGATATCCTGAAATATGTTGACGTAGGCGCGACTTACTACTTCAACAAAAACATGTCTACCTACGTTGATTACAAAATCAACCTGCTGGACGACAACAGCTTCACCCGCAGCGCCGGTATCTCTACCGACGACGTGGTTGCTCTGGGCCTGGTTTACCAGTTCTAAGCACGCTGAAGTTACGAAAAAGGCGCCTCTGGCGCCTTTTTTTATGCCTCGTTTAAGCAGGCTGGTGTACTCTTGCAGCCTTAGCAAGAGGAAGCCAATTTTATGGATATCACTTTTTTCCGCGCCGCGCTGCTCGGCGTTTGCGTACTCCTTTCCGGCTGTGATTCAGCCACCTCACCTGCAGCCCAAAAGAGTGCCGCGACCGTGCTGGACGGCAAAACGATGGGCACATTCTGGCGGGTCAGCGTCATTGACGTTGATCGAGCAAAAGCCCAGGCGCTGCGGCAGAAAATAGAGACCCAGCTGGACGCCGACGATCGCCTGCTTTCCACCTGGAAAAACGATTCAGCATTGATGCAATTTAACCACGCCACCTCCACCGAGCCGTGGCCGGTCAGCGCAGCGATGGCCGATATCGTCACCATGTCCCTGCGCATTGGCGCGAAAACGCACGGCGCGATGGATGTTACCGTCGGGCCTTTGGTTAATCTCTGGGGCTTTGGCCCGGATAAGCAGCCGGTAAAAACGCCGGATCCTCAGCAGATCGCGGCGGCAAAAGCGCGGACGGGGTTGCAGCATTTGACGGTGATTAACCGCACCGATCGTCAGTATTTACAAAAAGATATTGCGGATCTGTATGTCGATCTTTCGACCGTGGGCGAGGGCTATGCCGCCGATCATCTGGCGCGTCTGATGGAGCAGGAGGGCATTTCTCGCTATCTGGTTTCCGTCGGCGGCGCGCTGGTTAGCCGAGGGATGAACGCCGACGGGCAGCCGTGGCGAGTGGCGATCCAAAAGCCGACCGATCGTGAAAACGCCGTCCAGGCCATCGTCGATATTAACGGCCACGGTATCAGCACCTCCGGCAGCTACCGCAACTATTACGAGCTGGATGGCAAACGGATCTCGCACGTGATCGATCCGCAAACCGGCAGACCGATCGACCATAAGCTGGTCTCGGTGACGGTGATTGCGCCGACGGCGCTGGAAGCCGACGGCTGGGATACCGGGCTGATGGTCCTCGGCCCGCAAAAGGCGCAGGAGGTGGTGAAAGAGCAGGGGCTGGCCGTCTATATGATTGTCAAAGAGGGGGAGGGGTTTAAAACCTGGATGTCGCCGCAGTTCCGCACCTTCCTGGTTGGCGAAAAGAATTAAACAGCAAGATTTCGGGTTTTATTCGGCGGGCGATGAATCAGACTGGCTATACACTTAAAGCAGGAGCCGATGATGAAACCGATTATTGCTGATACCGATGACCGCCGCTGGCAGGCGGTATGCGATCGTGATGCCCACGCCGACGGTCAGTTTGTGTTTGCCGTGCTGACCACCGGCGTTTGCTGCCGTCCCTCCTGCCGCTCGCGGCGGGCGCTGCGGGAAAACGTCCGTTTTTACCCTGATGTGGCGGCCGCCATCGCCGACGGATTTCGCCCCTGCAAGCGCTGTCAGCCGGACAAAAGCGACCCGCAGCGGCAGAAGGCCGAGAAAGTTGCCAGAGCCTGCCGCCTGCTTGAGCAGGAAGCGCCCATCACCCTCGAGGCGCTGGCCCATGAGCTGGCGGTCAGCCCGTACCACTTCCACCGCTTATTTAAATCCGTCACCGGCATGACGCCGAAGGCCTGGCAGCAGGCGTGGCGCGCGCGGCGTTTACGGGACGCGCTGGCGCAAGGGGAAAAAGTGACCCCGGCGGTGCTGGCCGCAGGCTTTCCCGACGGCAGCAGCTACTATCGTCAGGCCGATGCCGTGCTTGGCATGACCGCCAGCCAGTTTCGCCGCGGCGGCGATGATACCGATATTGTCTACACGCTCGGCGACTGCGCGATTGGCCGCTGTCTGGTGGCGCAAAGCGAGCGTGGAGTGTGCGCCGTATTGCCCGGAGAGGGCGACGCGCCGCTGGACGAGCTGCGCCGCCTGTTTCCTCACGCCCGGCTTCTGCCCGGCGACGCGCATTTTTCCGTGCGGGTGGCGCAGATTTTTGCCCACATCGACGATAGCCGCCAGGCCGTCGATCTGCCGTTAGATATTCGCGGCACCGCCTTTCAGCAGAGGGTCTGGCAGGCCCTGCGCCAGATCCCGGCGGGCGAAACGCGCAGCTACCGCCAGGTTGCCGAAAGTATCGGCCAGCCGCGCGCCGTCCGGGCGGTGGCGGGGGCCTGCGCGGCCAACCGGCTGGCTATCGTCATTCCGTGCCACCGGGTGGTACGCGAAGGCGGGGCGCTGTCCGGCTATCGCTGGGGAACCGCCCGCAAAGCGCAGCTGCTGGCCCGGGAAGCACAAACTGAGGAGTCGTAATGCTCGATCTTTTTGCTGATACGCCCCCCTGGCAGGAACCGCTGGCGCCTGGGGCCGTCATTCTGCGGCGCTTCGCCCGCCAGCGCGCTCCGGCTCTGCTGCAGGCGCTGCTGGGCGTTGCCGACGTCTCGCCGTTTCGCCAGATGGTCACGCCCGGCGGCTACACCATGTCGGTGGCGATGACTAACTGCGGGCCGCTGGGCTGGACGACCAATATGCACGGCTATCTGTATGCTCCCGGCGATCCGCTAACGGGGCGCAACTGGCCGCCGATGCCGCCGATATTCGCCGAGCTTGCCGCGCAGGCGGCGCTCGCCTGTGGCTACGCGGGCTTTGTGCCCGACGCCTGCTTAATCAACCGCTATCAGCCTGGGGCGAAGCTCTCGCTGCATCAGGATAAGGATGAGCGCGATCTGCGTGCACCGATCGTTTCCGTATCGCTGGGGCTGCCGGCGGTGTTCCAGTTTGGCGGCCTGCAGCGGAGCGATCCGTTGCGCAGAGTGCTGCTGGAGCACGGGGACGTGGTGGTCTGGGGCGGCGAGTCGCGGCTGTTTTATCACGGTATTCAGCCGTTGAAAGAGGGTGACCATCCGGACACCGGCGCCTGCCGTTACAACCTCACCTTTCGGCTGGCAGGCGATAAAGAATAAAAATAAGAATTATTCTTGATGTCATCGGCGAGCAGTTTACACTGCTGGCTGTTTTGCTTGCCCGGATTGCTGTTATGGAACTTCTTCTTCTTGTTTGGCGCCAGTATCGCTGGCCGTTTATTTCCGTCATTGCCCTGAGCCTGCTCAGCGCGGCGCTGGGGATCGGGCTGATTGCCTTTATCAATCTGCGGCTGATGACCGTTGTCGATACCTCGCTGACGGTGCTGCCGGAGTTTCTCGGTCTGCTGCTGCTGCTGATGGCGGTGACGCTGGGCTCACAGCTGGCGCTGACGACCCTTGGGCACCATTTTGTTTTCCGCCTGCGCGGGGAGTTCATTAAGCGCATCCTCGACACCCAAATCGAGCAGGTTGAGAAGATCGGCAGCGCCTCGCTGCTTGCCGGCTTAACCAGCGACGTACGCAGCATTACCATCGCCTTTGTGCGCCTGCCCGAGCTGGTGCAGGGCATTATCCTGACCTTTGGTTCCGCCGCCTATCTGGCGTGGCTGTCGGGAAAAATGATGATGGTGACCGCGCTGTGGATGGCGATAACCATCTGGGGCGGATTTATGCTGGTATCACGCGTTTATAAGCATATGGCGACGCTGCGGGAGACCGAAGACAAGCTGCACCACGACTATCAGACGGTGCTGGAAGGGCGCAAAGAGCTGACGCTCAATCGCGAGCGCGCCGAATACGTGTTTAATCATCTCTATCTGCCGGACGCGCGCGAGTATCGTCACCATATTATCCGCGCCGATACCTTCCACCTCAGCGCGGTAAACTGGTCGAATATTATGATGCTCGGCGCCATTGGCCTGGTGTTCTGGATGGCCAACAGCCTCGGCTGGGCGAATACCGCCGTGGCGGCGACCTACTCTTTGACCCTGTTGTTCCTGCGCACGCCGCTGCTTTCCGCCGTGGGCGCGCTGCCGACGCTGCTCAGCGCCCAGGTTGCCTTCAATAAGCTGCACAAATTCTCCCTGGCGCCGTACCGGGCCGAATTCCCGCAGCCGCAGGCGCACCCGCACTGGCAAACCCTGGAGCTGCGCGACGTCTGCTTCCACTACCCGGACCACAGCTTCGCCGTCGGGCCTGTCAATATGACCCTCAAACGCGGCGAGCTGGTGTTCCTGATCGGCGGCAACGGCAGCGGCAAATCGACGCTGGCGATGCTGCTGACCGGGCTGTATCAGCCAGCTTCCGGTCAGATCCTGCTGGACGGCGAAGCGCTGGCGGTAGACCGGCCGGAAGACTACCGTAAGCTCTTCTCGGCGGTATTTACCGATGTCTGGCTGTTTGACCAGCTGCTGGGGCCGGAGGGGAAAGCGGCCGATCCTGCGCGAGTGAGCCAGTGGATGGAGTACCTGAAAATGACGCATAAGCTGCGGCTGGATAACGGCAGGATCCTCGATCTGAAGCTCTCCAAGGGGCAGAAAAAGCGCGTGGCGCTGCTGCTGGCCCTGGCTGAAGATCGCGATATCATCCTGCTTGATGAGTGGGCGGCGGATCAGGATCCGCACTTCCGCCGCGAGTTTTATCAGGTGCTGCTGCCGCTGATGCAGCAGATGGGTAAAACCATTTTCGCTATCAGCCACGACGATCACTATTTCCAGCATGCCGATCGCCTGCTGGAGATGCGCGCCGGCCTGCTGGCGGAGCTGACGGGCCAGGATCGCGAGCTGGCGACCCGCGATGCGGTCTCCCGCACCGCCTGAAAGCTGCGCCTGCCGACCCACGGCGGGCGCTATTGTTGATTTTTCCGCCGGACGAACCCGCCGGCGGTTATTATTTCCCCCTCCTCGCGCTATGCTTAGGGCACCTGGCCTGCTGGTCGGCCAACTATTCTCACAAGGATTGCCTGACCGATGTCCGTTTTGCATAAAAAAAGCGCCAGATTGCGCGACGAAGAGCGCGCCCGCCTCATTTGGCTGCTGAGCACTGATAAAGCCGTTACCTCCTCGCTGTTGGGCAAATTAACGCTGGCTGAACGCTATGACGACGGCACCCTTGCCGACGATCTGGCGGAAGTGGAAGTGCTGGTTTCCCACCTGCCGCCGCCGGATCTCGCCGATGCCCTCGAGGCGCTGCCTTACGACGCGCGTAACGCGCTATGGCGGCTGATTGCCGACGATAAACGCGGTGAAGTGCTGCTTGAGGCGTCGGAAAGCGTCTGGGGCGACCTCATCGATAAGATGAGCGATCGTGAGCTGCTGTTTACGCTGCAAAATCTGGATATTGATGAGCAGGTCTATATCCTGCAGCATCTGCCGCAAGACCTGACCGCACGCCTGCTGGCGGAGCTGCCGGCGGAGAGGCGGGCGCGTATCCGTCAGATGATGCGCTACGCCGACAATACCGTCGGCGCGATCATGGAGTTTGAGGTGATCACCGTTCGCCCGGAGGCGACGCTCGCCGCGGTGCAGCGCTACCTGCGGCGGTTAGGCAAAATGCCGGAAAACACCGATAAGCTGTTTGTCACCACCCGCAACAAGCTGCTGCTTGGCGAGCTGGAGCTGCAGACCATCCTGCTCAACGATGCGCAGAAGCGGGTAGGAGACGTCATGGAAGGCGATCCGGTGACCTTTCAGCCGCACGAAGAGGCGGAGAAGGTCGCGCGTACCTTTGAACGTGACAACCTGCTGAGCGCCGCGGTGATTGATGCCGACGGCAAGCTGATGGGGCGCCTGACCATCGACGAAATCGTGGACGTGGTTTATGAAGAGACCGATAACGATTTACGTCGAATGGGGGGGCTGAGCAACGATGACGACGTTTTCGCCCCGGTGAGCAAAGCGGTGAAAACGCGCTGGGCGTGGCTGGCGGTCAACCTGTGCACCGCGTTTATCGCCTCGCGGGTGATTGACGGCTTTGAGCATACGATTTCGCAGCTGGTGGCGCTGGCGTCGCTGATGCCGATCGTCGCCGGGATCGGCGGTAATACCGGAAATCAAACCATCACTATGATCGTACGGGCGATGGCGCTGCAGCATATTCAGCCGGGAAGCTTCTCGTTCCTGATCCTGCGTGAAATGGGGGTTGCGGTGATTAACGGGCTGGTGTGGGGCGGAATTATGGGCGCCGTGACCTGGTGGCTCTACAGCGACCCGCAGCTCGGCGCCGTGATGACGCTGGCGATGATGCTCAACCTGCTGATGGCGGCGATGATGGGGGTGATTATCCCGATGGTGATGGTGAAGCTGGGACGCGACCCGGCGGTCGGCTCCAGCGTGATGATCACCGCCATCACCGATACCGGCGGCTTCTTTATTTTTCTCGGTCTGGCGACGATTTTCCTGATGTAGCCGACGGCCCGCCGCGCAGCCTGCGTGGGATCAGCGCCATCGCCACCAGGCCTGCCAGAACGCCAATGGCCAGATTGCTGGTGCCTACCGTTGCGGCAACGGTCACCAGCATAACCAGCGTTTCCGACCACGGATTGCGCTGCAGCTCGGCCGGGCGAAGGCTGTGCCAGCTGAAGGTTTTGGCTGCCACAATAACCATCACTCCGGCCAGCACCGCCATCGGAATTTTTGCCATCACTTCACTCAGCACGGTAACCAGAAGCAGGAGCACCACGCCGGCGGCGAGGGTGGAGACGCGGCTGCGGCCTTTACCCATTTCAACGTTAACAATGGTCTGACCAATCATTGCGCAGCCGGCGATGCCGCCGTAGAACCCGGCAAGAATATTGGCGATGCCCAGCCCGGCGCTCTCGCGCGCTTTGCTGGACGGCGTCTGAGTCAGGTCATCGACTAATTTGGCGGTCAGCAGCGACTCCATCAGGCCGACAAAGGCAATGCTCAGGGCGCAGGGCCAGATAATTTGCAGGGTGTCGAGATTGAGCGGCACCAGCAGGGCAGTGAACCCCGGAAGCCCGCCGCTCATCGAACCCTCGTCGCCGACGGTAGGCAGCAGCTGCCCGGTGGTGGCGGTAAACAGGGTTATTACCACGATAGCAATCAGCGGCGCGGGGATCGCTTTAATAAAGCGCGGCGCCCAGAGGACAATCAGCAGCGTCAGGACGAACAGTCCGAGGATCAGCGGCTGCTTGCTCCAAAAATGGGGAACCTGGGCGAAAAAGATCAGAATCCCCAGCGCGTTGACGAAACCGGTCATCACCGCTTGCGGTATAAACCGCATCAGCCGGGCCATGCCGCCCAAACCAAACAAAATTTGAATAATACCGGCCAAAATGACGGCGGGCAGGATGTAGCCGACGCCGTGTTGATGCACCATCGGCCCAATCACCAGCGCCACCGACCCGGCGGCGGCGGTAACCATTGCGGGCCTGCCGCCGAGTACCGACATCGCAAGGCACAGCACAACGGACGCAATCAGGCTGACCTTGGGGTCAACGCCGGCAATCACTGAGAAGGAGATAACCTCCGGAATCAGAGCCAGAGCGGTCAGAACGCCTGCCAGAGCCTCTCGTGTGAACAGCGACGGCGAACGAAGTACGTGGCGAATGGCGCCTGTTGAAGCGGGCGTAGCGTGGTCTGGAGCCTGAGGCATAGGGAGTTCGCAGGTTAGTTTAAGCCGGGACGAGTAAGCCTGAGCTTGCGTGCGGTCTGTCACAAAACGGGGGATGATAGCGCGGTCGCGCCGCTTATACCAGTACAAAATGTGATTTGTGGTACACATTTATTAAACATTTTTATAACAGATCTCAAAACTCAACTTAAATTTTAAACAATATTTAAATTTTTTATCTTCAGTGTTACTTTGATTCCTGATAATCGTGTCACCTGCGCTAAATAAAAAAAAGCGAGTAAAGTAAGGCTCAAATTCGATGAAGAAAAAGATGGCCGTACCCAGCTCACCGGCGGTTGGTTCAAATACACCTCGGACCAACACCCGCCACGAGCAAGAGACGGATGTACTGTTGATTGGCGGCGGCATCATGAGCGCCACGTTGGGAACCTGGCTGCAGGAACTGGAGCCGGATTGGTCTATTACCATGGTCGAGCAGATGTCCAGCGTGGCTGAGGAGAGCTCGAACGGCTGGAATAACGCGGGTACCGGGCATGCGGCGCTGATGGAGCTGAACTATACGCCCCAGACCGCCAGCGGGATCAACATCGACAAAGCGGTCGATATCAACGAATCCTTCCATATCTCTCGTCAATTTTGGGCCCACCAGGTCACGCGCGGCATTCTGAGTAAGCCGAAATCATTTATCAACAGCGTACCGCACATGAGCTTTGTGTGGGGCGAAGATAACGTCAACTTCCTGCGCGCGCGCTATGCCGCTCTGCAGCAGAGCGAACTGTTCCGCGGTATTCGCTATTCCGAAGATCATCAGCAGATTAAAGAGTGGGCTCCGCTGGTGATGGAAGGGCGCGATCCGCAGCAAAAGGTTGCCGCGACCCGCACCGAGGTCGGCACCGACGTCAACTACGGCGAAATTACCCGTCAGCTGATTGCCGGACTGCAGACCCACGCTAACTTCTCCTTACAGCTTGGCACCGTTGTGCGTCGCTTCAAGCGCAACGCCGATAAGAGCTGGACGGTCACCCTGGCGGACGCGAATAACCGTCGCCAGAAGCGGGTCATTAAAGCCAAATTTATCTTTATCGGTGCCGGCGGCGCTGCGCTGACGCTGCTGCAGGAAACCGGTATTCCTCAGGCTAAAGAGTACGCGGGCTTCCCGGTTGGCGGCCAGTTCCTGGTGTGTGAAAACCCGGAAGTCGTTAACCACCATTTGGCAAAAGTCTACGGTCAGGCCGAAGTTGGGGCACCGCCGATGTCGGTGCCGCATATTGATACGCGTATTATTGACGGTAAGCGGGTGGTGCTGTTCGGGCCGTTTGCCACCTTCTCCACCCGTTTCCTGAAAAACGGCTCTTTGTGGGATCTTCTGGCATCGACCAACACCTCAAATATTCTGCCGATGCTCAACGTCGGTCTGGATAATTTCGATCTGGTGAAATACCTGATTAGCCAGGTGATGCAGAAAGATACAGATCGCCACGAGGCGCTGCGCGAATACTATCCGGAAGCGAATAAAGGCGACTGGCGCCTGTGGCAGGCCGGCCAGCGCGTGCAGATCATTAAGCGCAACGGTAAGAAGGGCGTACTGCGTCTGGGAACCGAAGTGGTCAGCGATGATGAGGGTACCGTTGCGGCACTGCTGGGCGCATCGCCCGGCGCCTCGACCGCCGCGCCGATTATGCTGCAGCTGATGGAAACGGTCTTTAAGGATAAGGTTCACTCAGCCGCCTGGCAGGCGAAGCTGAAAGAGATCGTTCCCTCCTATGGCCTGCGTCTCGACGGTAATTCCGCGGCGATTGAGCAGGCGCTGGCGTGGACCAGCGAGGTTCTGCAGCTGCGCTACGAGCCGGTTTCGGTCGCGGATAAAGCCCCTCAGGCAGAGCTGAAACCGCTGACGGATAGCAAACCGATAGCGGATATCGCGCTGTAGAAGGCAAAACCGGCGGCCCTGGCCGCCGGTTTCTTATCCTCTATCGGCTAGCGCTCGACGGCATTACCGATAGTTTCGTCTGCTCGCCAGATGCGATACTTCACTTGTACGTTATCCGGCGTGTAAACCACTACCGGCAGCCTGCTGTTGTAACGCAGCATGCCGGCGTCACCCAGACCTGCGGTGACAAACTTCTCCACCTTCTTCCCGTCCGGGCAGGCCATCATGGTCGAAACCGGCGACGTCACTTTATCAAAGACGAAATAGTCGTAGCCCCAGCCTTCCAGGGTTTTGCTTTCCAGCTGACCCCCCAGGCGATGGCGGTTGCAGTCGACTTCCAGCGTCTGGCCAATCAGCAGCTCAACTTTATAGGCCGATTCGTCCTGCTGCGGCGGCAGCTGGATCACCTGACGTTTCATGCCTTTCTCCGCTTTCGGATAGGGCGCAATCTTTTCCAGAGGCTGTTCGGCGGCCAGAGCGCTGGTGGAGACACAGGCAACGGTCAGCAGGGAAACAGCAAACGTAGCGATTTTTTTCACGATCGATCATCCTTTGTTATCGTTCTTCAACGCTAAAAGACTATCACTGTTTGCGCCATTGGTAAGAGTTATTTACCAATATTTGCATATAAAATAGCGTGATATGCTGACTTATTGTTGTGGTGTATAGGAATTTACTGAAAAGTAATCTTAACTAAAGAACTATTATCCACTGGGTTTTATAGGTTTATCGCACCATGCTTTTATTGGTGAAATCAGCATTGATAATCATCAATGAAAAACTTAATTTTCGCATGAAATTATTTCAGTCGCGCCGCCCAATATTCACCGCTTAGAATGATTTACCAGGGAAATTAATTGATATGGAATTGTTATTAAAATTAGATTATTTATATGAGTGATGATAGATGAAAGTGAATAAAGTCATGTTGGTCGCGGTACTGGGGATGACGGCAGCCTTAGCGGGCTGCACCTCCGAGGCGCAGCGTTTAGCCAGCTGTGAAGCCAAAGGCGTATCGAAAGATACCTGTTATTTAGCTGAGCAAAATAAACAAGCTGCCCTTAACGCCGCCTATGAGAAACAGGCGATGGAGAACGCTGCCAGCGCCGTACAGCACGCACAAGGCGCTAAGGGTAACGTAAAGCACTTTGCGGGGATGGAGATCAAGTCTACCAGCACCGGCATTACCGTTGACGGTAAACCGGCGGCGGTGATTGAGAAGGAGCCTAAGGCAACGGTCTACCAGCAGGGGCTGTACAATTTTATTGTTTACACCAACGGCAAGATTGCGGTGACTGAAAACGGCACTTTCAAAGGCTACGCAAAATAAGAGTATGGCTCGCGCCGCGAACGCCAGGAGGGGCTGGCGGCTCCTCCTGGTTTATGTCAGCCGCCTAAGGCTGCTGACGTCGCGCCGCTAACGGCTCACTCGTCGCGGGTTAGCTTGCCTTCCTCGATAAACTCTTCATCAATTTCATCGGTATTGCCGGCGTGTTCGCGGCCTGAGAGCAGATTCCAGCAGGCGATAAACAGCGCGGCGATCAGCGGTCCGATCACAAAACCGTTAATACCGTAAATCTCCATACCCCCGAGGGTGGCGATCAGAATCATGTAGTCCGGCATTTTAGTATCTTTACCCACCAGCAGCGGGCGCAGGATGTTGTCCACCAGTCCGATAACGATCACGAAGAAGCCGACGACAAACGCCCCTTGCCATATCTGATCGGTTGCGAAGAGGAAGATGGCCGCGGGAACCCAGACGATGGCGGAACCTACCGCCGGGATCAGCGACAGAAACGCCATGATCGCGCCCCACAAAATGCTGCCGTCAATTCCGGCAACGTAGAAGGCAATTCCGCCCAGGATGCCCTGGACCAGAGCGACGGCGACGGTACCCTTCACGGTTGCCCTGGCGACGGCGGCAAATTTGGCAAACAGGTGCTGCTTAACGTAATTCGACAGCGGCAGGGATTCGAGGATCAGCAGCACCAGATACGGGCCATCCTTGAGCAGGAAAAACAGCAGATACAGCATGACGCCAAAGCTAATGGTAAAGCCGAAAGTCCCTTTACCAATCAGAAATGCGCTGCCGGCCAGGTACTGGCCTCCTTTTAGCGCCGCGTCTGAGAGCTGTTTCTGAATCTGATCGGCGCTGTCGAGGTTATGCTCAGAGAGGAAGCTTCTGACCCACTCCGGGAGATGGGCAAACAGGCTTGCCACTACCGACGGAAACTGGGTGTCATTGTGCTCAAGCTTGGTGTAAACCACGTTCAGCTCGAGCGCCAGCGAGGAGATAATAATCGCCAGCGGGGTGAAGACAATCAGGCAGATAATCGCCACGGTGAGCAGTGAGGCCAGGCCATTACGTTCACCAAGCTTAGCGCGGATCTTGTTCTTCACCGGATTGAAGATCACGGCCAGAATCGCCGCCCACAGAATGGCTGAGTAATAGGGAGAAAGAACATCAAAAAAGGCAAGGCTGACTATCAGCAGAATCAGGATAAAAAATCCCTTGGTAATTCCATTAACTCTCATATTTATCTTCCTGGCGTATGACTGATACAGTCGAATGATAGAAGCTATTCCTCGATTTACAATCAGCGGTATCGCAGTTTATTTTGCGGCGCGGCTCAAGAGCGGCGCCGCGGGCGGGTTCGCGTCAGCTTTCGGGCACAAAGAACCGATGAGGGGATATTTTATAGGGAATACGTTTTGATTTGAAACTATCAAGAAAAACAGCAGCCACAGCCTGTTATCGCTAAGCGATTTGCTTGTATGGGTAAATCAGCGCAAGGTCCGCATATCAGAAGGCCGCCTTTCGCATCTGTGGTAAACCGATGACGCCAATAGAGCCCATACCCATCTTAAGCGTCAAATCTGGGATACAGACCGGCCGCTGGCGATGAAAGCGCCAGTATCCTCTTCATCCGTTAGCTGCATCCGTTAATCAACAAAATAACCCTCTTAAAAGAACGGCCATTCGACTTCAGATAAACCGACATTAAATCTTTTCTCAAATTCACCCAAAGCTTTAGGTAGGTCATCGACGTGGGTATCAAGTAAATAGGGATGAAGTTACAAAAGAATTTCTTTCCAGTCTCTGTCTAAATATCCGGGACGCCTTAGCAGGAAGAGTGTTAACACATCTCCCTAAAGATCCCGATGCCCGGTATGTTAATGCTCAATCGTAAAGCCATTTACCTGCTTTGGCCGATTCGGCAAACATATCCACGGTTAAAGGTTTGCGATTTTTTTCTATATCTTCTCGTTTCACCTTAAACCACCGCGTTAATAGCGGGGTATACTCCCAGGGGAAGTAGTGAGACCAATCAACATTTGACAAATCAATGTTAAATTCTTTTTGATACTCCTCGATTGCATCAGAAAGGTCATCGCGTGGTTCATCGAACAAATCAGAATGAAACTGCAAAGGAATTTCGTTCCCATACTTGTCTTCATAACCAGGGATCTCTTTTCTAAATAATGCCAGTACATTATCCTGGATAGTATTCATTAGAAGGCAGTCCACTGTATACGATCTTTCGGCCGCGCTATAAGATTGTATTTATTTTGGGTTTTTCTGGATGCCTGGTAGATAGAATTTACTAGGCCAATCCATCCTAACCAGGGGATATATCGCCCAATCACTGCTGCAAGTTTGTTCGTTTTTTTCATACTAAAACCAACAGGTGTGTTGACCCTCAGACCAAAAGGCAAACGAGCATCTCTAAGAATAATTCTTGCATATTTTGAAGCAATACTTGTCCCAACTTGCGCGTCCCTTGGTTTTTGGCGAGTCCTTAACCACGGTTGTCCAGAAAGAATTGCCGCACCAGATTCAACTCCTATCGCTAATTCATCACAAAACTGCTCCAGGAATATGAGATCGAATAGCTCACCGGCGCTCAGATTGCTGTGGCCGTGGTAGAAGTAGGTTCCGTTTAGTTCTTCTGTCGTATTCATTCGATCACCTGTTATGCTGTTTGCCGCTCATTCCCGGCATCGGTGAAAACTCTGTTTCCATCACAATTTTTCCAGGCGATCTTTTCATACTTCCCTTCCGGGCACGTCGCAGCCGCCTTTGATTAATGCTCTACCCTCATCATAGAGCCAAATATTCCCCGGAATAGCCATGTTCTTCTTTCCTTATGTCGTTTTAAAATCCATTTTAATAGTGTGCCTACTAAGCAGGGGTGAGTAAATGAGTGAAGATCTCAAGCATGCAAAAATAGGATATTTCCTCCGCTTTGAAATAGGTGTTTAATACCTTTCTTTAAAAGAAGTTTTCCTCAGGGCGAGAAAGAGATCAAAGCAGCGTCTAATCTATGTATTTAACTATAAGAGATAGATTCAGTATGCCCGACTCCGGTTACAACAGCGCTTAATTATCCTGACGTTCCCCCAGAATTAAATACAGAAGCCAGTTAGTCATATCTGCTTTTTTACCCTGACCCACGCGCGCAGACGCTCCGGCGTCAGCTCTTTTTTCCACAACGTCCTGCAGCATGAACTTGTCGAGGCTAAGAGTGGCAAGCAGCTCCTTCAGCCGCAGATTTCTCTTCCAGTTGCCGCATGTGCTTCAGCTCCAGTAGATGTCACCGTAATTCTTGCGTCAGGTGTTAAAACTGGCGTCGGAGATGTCTGGCTTGCGAAAGATCTCCGGCACGGGCATACCCAGTACAGCCTGCTTAGGACAAAGACAATCAGCTGCTCAGTGAATGGTGACTTTTTTAATCGGCACCGCCTCTGCTCAGGGAGTGCGTACGATGCCGGAAATCTGTTTGTGCATGGCGCTGGATTTCGGATTGAGATCGCAAAAAGCAGGCGTAAAAAAACCAGCCTTAAAAGGCTGGTTTCTCGGAGTGATTTGGTCGGCACGAGAGGATTTGAACCTCCGACCCCCGACACCCCATGACGGTGCGCTACCAGGCTGCGCTACGTGCCGACGCGTGGCGGTAATATTACCCGTTCCCCTGGCGAATGCAAGCGGGGAACGACCAATTGATTCATAATTAATCAATCAGTTAGCGATAAAGCGCTTTTCATCCGTCAGGATCTGCAGCAGCAGGCTGAGCTGCGGTTTGCGATTGTCGATCTTCTTACCGTCGCTGTTCCAGGTGCTGTAGGTTCCGTTGTGGTTCAACACCACGGTGACTTCCGGTGAGGTGACCGCCAGCGTATCGCTGTTCGCCGCGGTGACCCAGCCGCGGCGGCGCGCAGGGCTAAACAGGTCCTCACCCTGCGAATACTCGTTCGCCGGGGTAGAGACGTGCAGCAGGCGCTGCATCAGCGTGGTCATCACGTCTTTGTTATCGGTCAGCGTCGCGATATTCTGCGCCGGAATGCCCGGCCAGTGAATTACCAGCGGAACCTGCAGCTGATCTCTCGACCAGTCAAACTTGCCGTGCTGAGGATTAAGCGGCATGCCGTGACCGGCGGTGACGATAACCACCGTGTTATCCAGCTTGCCCGCCTCGCGAAGAGCGCTGAGCACCCGGCCAATCTGCGTATCGACATCACCCGCCGCGCGGCTATAGCGGCGCACGAAGTTCTGCTGCTGGCCGTCGTCAAGCGAGGTGCCGTTGAGCGAAATCCACGAGAACCAGCGGTTTTCATCCTGAGCGTAGCGATTCAGCCAGCCAATCCACTGATTTGCCGTCTGCTCATCGCTTTGGGTTTTGGCTACCGGCAGCGAGAAGTCGGACAGCAGCGCCTGGCGATAGAGCGGGCTGCTGAAGCCGTCGGAAGAGAACAGGCCCAGCTGATAGCCCTGCTGGTTGAGGGCGGTAATCAGCGCGGCCGGAATACGGGCCGACAGCACGCCGTCCATATAGCCTGGTGAAATGCCGTAGAACAGGCCAAAAATACCGTTATCGGTGCTGTTGCCTGAGCTCATATGCTGGGTAAAGTTGACGCTATCTTTAGCGAAGCCGGCAAGCTCCGGCATGTTCTTCTCGAAACGCGAGTAGTTCAGGTTATCAACGGTAATCAGCAGCACGTTATAGCCGGCGCCGAGGTCGCGATAGCGCAGATCGCTCAGCGGATACTGTACGGAGACGGCTTCCGGAGCGCCTTGCTCCACCAGGCGACGCTGGTAATCCTGCGCGTCCAGCAGGCCGTGTTTCTCAAGGAAGCGGCGCGCGGTCATCGGATAGGAGAGCGGCAGGTTCGCCCGCTGCATGGTAATCGGACGATAGAAATTAGCATCCGCCCAGATATAGATCAGGTGGCTGCTGATAAAAGAGATAAAGAAAAGCCAGGCGACGGGGCGCGCGTAGTGGCGGCGGCGCGTCAGGCTGCGCAACTTCTGCCAGCTCCAGGTCGCAAAGAGCATTTCCAGCAGGAAGATAATCGGCACGCTGATAAACATCAGCTGCCAGTCCCGCGCCATCTCGTTCTGGTCCGGGTTGATAACCAGTTCCCAGACAATAGGGTTGAGATGCAGGTGGAAGCGGGTGAAAACTTCGCTATCAATCAGCAGCAGCGTCATTCCTGCGGTGGCCAAAATGACCGACAGGAAGCGCATAAGTCGCTGTGATATCACGACAAACGTCAGCGGAAAGAGGATCAGTACGTAGCTGGTAAAGACCAGGAAACTGAAGTGACCAACGAGGCTGACGTACGAAAAAATGCGTCCGCCAAGCGTCGTTGGCCAGTCGGCGACAAAAAGATAGCGGCTGCCGAGCACCATAGCCAACAACATGTTGAACAGGGCGAACCAGTGCCCCCAGCTGACCATCTGGGAGACTTTTTCTCGGTAGGGCTGACGAAGAGTCACCATATAAAGTTGTTGGTTATCCTTAGTGCGCCGGGTCGTCGTTGATTGAGGACTGCAGAGCCTGGGCAAAAGAACGGGCGATCGCCTGACGCTGCGCCGGCGCGACGCTACTATTGATCAGGTTGGTCACCATATTGCCTAGCACCATCAGTGAAAGGTCAACGGGGGCTTTGTGTGTTTCCAGCACGTTGGTCAGCTCGCTGAGCAGCTGTTCGACGTGTTCATCACTATAGCGGGATAATTGCGGCATAAAAGTCAAAATCTGTTTGTTCGTGAAAGGGCAACATATTACCGTAGCAGCAGCTTTTTTTCCGCATTTTTTCGCCACGGCGCAAAAGCGCGCAGGATCGCGGGTCTCTGCTAGCCGAAGAGTCACGCGCCGGTTGCGTCGCCGTCCCGGCGGTGGTTGAATACCGCCCGGTCTAAAAGGAGAGTTTAACATGAGTCTGGATATCGACCAGATTGCCCTGCATCAGTTAATTAAACGTGATGAACAAAACCTTGAGCTGGTGCTGCGCGATTCGCTGCTGGAGCCGAATGCGACGGTGGTGGAGATGATGGCCGAGCTGCATCGTGTCTACAGCGCAAAAAACAAGGCTTATGGCCTGTTTAATGAAGAGAGCGAGCTGGCGCAGGCGCTGCGCCTGCAGCGCAAAGGTGAAGAAGATTTTCTGCCGTTCAGCCGCGCGGCCACCGGTCGTCTGCGTGACGAGCTGGCGAAATATCCCTTCGCCGAGGGTGGGATCGTCCTGTTTTGCCAGTATCGCTATCTGGCGGTTGAGTATCTGCTGGTGGCGGTGCTGAACAACCTGAGCAGCATGCGCGTCAACGAAGAGCTGGATATCAGCTCCACCCACTACCTGGACATCAATCATGCCGATATCGTGGCGCGCATTGATTTAACCGAGTGGGAGACGAACCCGGAATCCACCCGCTATCTGACCTTCCTGAAGGGCCGGGTAGGGCGCAAAGTCGCCGATTTCTTTATGGATTTCCTCGGTGCCAGCGAAGGGCTGAACGCCAAAGCGCAGAACCGCGGTCTGCTGCAGGCGGTGGATGATTTTGCCGCCGACGCGCAGCTGGATAAGTCCGAGCGGCAGAACGTGCGTCAGCAGGTTTACGCCTACTGCAGCGAGCAGCTGCAGTCCGGAGAAGAGATCGAGCTTGAGTCGCTCTCTAAAGAGCTGGCGGGCGTGAGCGAGAAGAGTTTCCAGGAGTTTACCGCTGAACAGGGGTATGAGCTGGAAGAGAGCTTCCCGGCGGATCGCAGCACTCTGCGGCAGCTCACCAAGTTTGCCGGCAGCGGCGGCGGGTTGACGATCAACTTTGATGCCATGCTGCTCGGCGAGCGCGTGTTCTGGGACCCGGCTACGGATACCTTAACCATTAAGGGCACGCCGCCGAATCTGCGCGATCAGCTCCAGCGCCGGACGTCCGGCGGCAGCTGAAGATAAACGCTCCCGGCTTCAGGCCGGGGGCGTTCTCCTCTCTTACTGCGCGCCAGCGTGGATCGTTTCAATACCGCATTGTGCCAGCCGCGCCTGCAGCATCTCATCCATCGGGCTATCCACCACCAGCGTACCGGCAAGGCTCAGCTCGCCGATGGCAAAAGCCGACGCCGAATTCAGCTTCTCCTGCGACGCCATCACGATGGTTTCCGCCGCCCGCGCGGCCAGCGCCCGCTTAATGCCCGCTTCTTCATAGTCCCCGGTGGTGAAACCCGCATGATGATGTACTCCGGTGACGCCCATAAAAAACAGATCGGCGTTGATCCGCGCAATACCTTCCAGCGCCGCGGCGCCGACGGCGACCAGAGAATGTTTAAACAAGCGGCCACCGATCAGGATCACCTCAATTAGCGGCCGATCGACCAGCGCGACGGCAATGCCGGGGCTGTGGGTCACAATGGTGCAGGCCAAATCGGCGGGCAGAAACTTCACCATCTCGGTGGTGGTGGTCCCGCCGTCAACGATAACCACCTGGCCTGGATGAATGAGCGCCGCCGCCCGGCGGGCAATCGCCTGTTTTGAATCGATTTGCACGTTTCTGCGCGTTGCTATCGGGGCAACGGCGGCCGAAGCCGGAAGCGCGCCGCCGTGAACCCGCTGCAGCTTCCCTTCCGCCGCCAGCTCGCGTAAGTCGCGACGAATGGAGTCCTCCGAGACGCCAAAGCGCTGGCTGAGCTCTCCCGACATCACCTGCTTCTCGGCGGTGAGAATCTGCAAAATAAGCTGCTTTCGTTGACTGGCAAGCATGCGGTTTCCTTCACGATTGATCTTGTTTGTGCATGATTATGCATGTTATGGTGCCTGCTGTCACCTGATAAGGAGCAAAGCATGCACATTGACGCACCAAAGGTTCGTAATATCCGTGAAACGCTGTTATCCGATAACTGGTATACGCTCAAAACATATACCTTTGAGCTGCTGCGGCGTGACGGGCGCTGGCAGGAGCAGAGTCGCGAAGCCTACGATCGCGGAAACGGTGCCGTCATTCTACTTTACAGCCGCGAGAAAAAAACGGTGGTTCTCATCCGCCAGTTTCGCTTTCCGGTTTGGATTAACGGCCACCACGGTTTTTTAATTGAGGCCGCCGCCGGACTGTTGGATAACGCCTCCCCGGAAGAGCGAATTATCGCCGAAGCGCAGGAGGAGACGGGCTTTCGGGTGACCCGCATCGAGCCCGTTTTTACCGCCTACATGAGCCCCGGTTCGGTCACGGAAAAGCTGTACTTTTTTATTGCCGAATATTCGCCTGACGATCGGCAAACCGGCGGCGGCGGGCTGGCGGAAGAGGGGGAAGATATCGAAGTGCTGGAGTGGCCGCTGGAGCAGGCGCTGCAGGCTATCCGCGACGGTGAGATCGTGGATGCCAAAACCATCATGCTGCTGCAGCACCTGGCGCTTAATTCAGCCTCGCTCTTTGCCGCAGAGCGGGCAAAGAGCGATAGGGTTTAGCGCAGTTGGCGGGCGATGGCGCTGTACATCAGCGCGGCCTCCAGCGGCTGGGCGCTAAACGAAGGCTCCGCCTGCGGCCAGGTTGACCACTGGACGATAACCAGATGCTCAGCGCGATTGACCATAATCACCTGGCCATAGATGCCGAGCGCCCACAGGGAATCCTTCAGCCCTTGCTGAGCCGTCGGCTCGACGTTTTTGGCATTAGCTGGAATGGCGTTATTCCACCACTGGAATCCGTAAACTCCCTCAGGATGCGCCGCGGAGACCGACTTCTGCGCCTGAGTCCAGGCGGAGGCCATATCGAACCAGCCGTCAGGCACCAGCGCTTTCCCGTTGGCCAGGCGTCCGTCCCGGGCGACGAACTCACCGAAGCGTCCCCAGTCTTCAAGCGTGGCGTTGAAGCCGTGGGCGCCGACATCGTGCTTGCCTTGCTGATAGGCGTGCCACACGCCATCCTGGGCCATGCCGCCAGGCCGCCATAGCGTTTGCTCCAGCCAGGCAGCAAGGGGCATGCCGGTTGCTCGCTCCACGATATCCCCCAGCAGCCATGCCCCGCCGGAGGAGTAGGACCACTGCTCCCCGGGCGGATGGGCGCGTTTCAGGGAGGCGACAATCTTGCTGACGCAGTCGTAGGCGCCCGGTTGCGCCTCGCACTGGGTCAGCCGGGCGAAGTGGGACTGCGGGTTGGTGTAGTCCTCATTCCACTCAACGCCGGAGGTGTGCTGAATCAGCTGACGGAGCGTCACGCCCTCCCAGGCCGTCCCTGTAAGGTCAGGTTCATAATCGGTCACCAGGTCATCCAAAGAGCGGATTTTTCCCTGCTGAATCGCGATACCGACCAGCGTGGAAACCACCGCTTTGCCAACCGAGCGTGAGGTCCACAGGGTCGTATCGCTGTTGCCGGCGCCGAGATATTTATAGGCAATTTTGCCCTCTTTCAGTACCAGGAAGCCGGTAACGTTCTGGCGCTTCAGGTAGTCCTGCAGGTTCCAGGTGTGGCCGTTTACCGTATAGCTGACGTCGGTCAGCGGCTTATCTGCCTGCTGGAGCGCAGCGGAGGCGCCGTGGTGAAAGACGTCCCCGGCATAGTTACGATAGTCGTTACGAAAACCAATCACTCGATCGGCCCGATCCCAGGTGAGCATCTCTTTAGCCGCCGGCAGCGTTTTATCAAACGGCGTCGGGCAGGTATCGAGCAGCACGCCGCCGCACGTCTGCTGCGCCTGCGCCAGCGCGGCGCCGGGCAGGGCGGTAAGCATCAGCGCCAGCGCCAGCGGTTTGATCGTTTTTATACTTGTCATCAGGAATTCCTTGTTAGCCATTACAACCCGATGCGCAGTATATAAATCGTCGGCCACAGGCTAAAATCAGCCGATGGGGGATTTTCCCCCGCAAGGATGGGATGGTATGAAAACGCTGCAGTACTCTTTTGCGCAAATTGAGGCTTTCGCCACCGTCGCCGAAACGGGCTCGCTGTCGCGGGCGGCGATTCGCCTCGGCAAAGATCGCACGACGCTGCGCGATCTGCTGGATTATCTGGAAGATGCGCTGGGCTACGCGCTATTCCTGCGCCACGGACGCAGCCTGGCGTTAACCGCGGAGGGGGAGCAGCTTTTTCGCCAGGCGCATCTGCTGCTGCGTCAGGCGCAGGCCTTTGAATCCTTTGCCCGGACGCTGCCGGGCACGGCCTGGCAGGAGCTGAGGGTGGCGTACGATCCCTTCGTGCCGCGCGGCTTTCTCTGTGCGCTGGCCGATAATCTTGCGCAGCGTCAGCTGCGGATGAGCTGCTGGAGCGCGTCGCGTCGCGAGGCCGAACAGGCGCTGGCCGACGGCCATGCCGACCTGGCGCTATGTCAGGCCAATAACCGCACCCTTGGCAGCGAGATGGAGTGGCGCGCGCTGGGGACCGTTGAGCTGGGATTTTATGCCGCAGAGCGGCTGTTTGCCGGCTATGCGAGGCCGCTGACGCTGCTGAATCTGGCGCTGGTACCGCAGCTGGTGATGCATCGCCGTTCTGACGATCAGATTGCCCGCCGGCTGCAGATCTCCGGCCATACGCAGTATATGAATGAAATCACGCTGCTGCGTCACGCCATGCAGCAAGGGCAGGGCTGGGGGTTTTTGGCCGATCACCTTCAGGCGCAGCGCTGGGATGGGGTGAGTAAAATCGACACCGAGGTCGGCAGTCAGGGGCTGAACGTCACGATGGTGATGCTCTGGCAGCCGGGCATGAACAAACACCAGGATCTGAAGACGGTTATCGATTTAGCGCCGGCTCTGTGGGCGCAAAGCACATAACAAAACGCCCCGGACCTTGCGGACCGGGGCGCTTCATACAACAACTGCTATCGGCTATTAAGCGCGAACGAAGTCGATGTGAGACAGTTTTGGCTTGAACGGGTGACGCTGAACAGCCTGAACCTTAACTTTCTCTTCTTTGCCATCGAGAACGATGGTCAGAACTTCACCGTAGAACTCAGCTTTACCCTGAATGTTCCACAGTTTGTCCTGGTCCAGCTCAATTGCTACCGGAGTAGCTTCGCCGCCATAAATGATGGCCGGGAATTTATTAGCTGCACGCAGGCGGCGGCTCGCACCCTTACCCTGCTCTTTACGTACTTCTGCGTCGATAGTAAACATTGATGTCTCTCTATATTTAAATCCTGCTACAGGCGACCCAGCAGCAGGCAGATGATCTGCTTTGCGAATGCAAAAGCGGGCGGCATTATAGCCGCCTGAGGTTTTTACGGCAATCAAAACCTCAGCCTTAATGCCGATTAACGCAGTTCGTTGGCCCGGCGGAAGCGTCCCTGGTAATCGAACATTTTCTCCCGCACCTGCCAGTATTGTCCCTTCATGCGGGCGACGACAAAGTCTGGATGGCGCAGCAGCGCCCGCTGAGCAAGGATATCGGCGGCGGTTATCCAGCGCAGCGGCACGCCGGGCGTGCGGGTGTGCGGGCGAATAAACAGCTGTTCAAACGCGGTGCGCTGGGCGGGCGTCTGCAGGCGGAAGCGCTCGCTAACGTCGGCGCCGTCTTCATCGTAGTAGGTAATTTTCAGCCACGGGCCTTTGTCGTCGGCGCCGTGCTGCAGATCCATGCCGCTGCAGCGCAGCACCAGCGCGTCTTTGAGCTTCAGCGCCGCCTTCAGCATATCATCGGGATCGACGAGGATCGTGTCGCACTCGCGGCAGCGGCGGGCGGCGATATCGTTCTCCGCATTACACTGCGGACAGTTCTTAAAGCGAAAACGAAAGTCGCACTGCTCGCGATGGCCGTCATCATCCTCAAACCAGCCCTGACAGCGGCGGCCAAAATGTTCGATCAGCGTGCCGTCGGCGGTGGTTTTGCCCCAGAAGGTATTGGCAAAACCGCAGGCCGGGCAGAAGACCTGCACCGGTACGTTGTCGCTCTTACCTTTAGGCGTCCCGACTTCGGGCGCGTAGAGGTCGTGCGGGTTGCCGGCATAGTCGAGGATCAGGCAGTCGGTTTTCCCCGGCGCCAGGCGCAGGCCGCGACCGACGATCTGCTGATAGAGGCTCACCGATTCGGTCGGGCGCAGAATGGCGATAAGATCGACATGCGGGGCGTCAAAGCCGGTGGTCAGCACCGCCACGTTGACCAGATAGCGGTATTGCTGAGTTTTAAACGATTCAATAATGCGGTCGCGCTGCGGGCCCGGCGTTTCGCCGGTAATCAGTTCGGCCTCGCCTGCGGGCAGCAGACCGGTGATTTCCCGCGCGTGCTCCACCGTAGAGGCGAAAATCATCACCCCTTTTCGCGTCTGGGCAAACTCAACAATCTGGCTGACGATATGCGGCGTAATGCGCTGCTGTTTTTTCAGCTCGTGATTGAGGTCGGCCTCGCTAAACAGGCCGTTGCTCTGCGCCTGAAGGCGGCTGAAATCGTACTGCACTACCGGCATATCGAGCCGCTCTGGCGGCGTCAGATAGCCGTGTTTAATCATGTAGCGCAGCGGCAGCTCATAGATGCAGTCGCGAAACAGCGCCTTCTCGTCGCCGCGCACCATGCCATGATAATGGAACTGATAAATCCAGCCCTTGCCGAGGCGAAACGGCGTGGCGGTGAGCCCAAGCAGGCGCAGCTGCGGATTGACCTGCCGCAGGTGGGTGATAATTTGCTGGTACTGGCTATCGTCGTCATCGCTGATGCGGTGGCACTCATCGACGATCAGCAGCGAAAACTCCCCCTGGAACTGCTCAAGATTGCGGGCAACCGACTGCACGCTGCCGAAAACCACCTTACCGTGGCTCTCTTTGCGCTTCAGCCCTGCGGCGAAAATGTCGGCTTCCAGCCCAAGGGCAAGATACTTAGCGTGGTTTTGCGCCACCAGCTCTTTGACGTGCGCCAGAACCAGCACGCGGCCGCGGGCCAGGCGTGCCAGTTCGGCAATGACCAGGCTTTTGCCTGCCCCGGTTGGCAGGACGATAGCGGCGGGCTCATGGTGGCGGCGAAACCAGGCTAAGGTGGCATCGACCGCCTCTTTTTGGTAGGGGCGTAGTGTAAAATTCATGGCTTCACAGGCGTTAATTAACTCGCAAATAGTATGCCATGAATCTTTTCCCTTGAGTGGCGTTAAGAGCCCGTTATACTAGCCAATGAATTTCTTCTTTTTCGGGCGCTTGCCCGCTCCAGCATTATTACAGGCTAAAAAAATCTCATGCGACTTGATAAGTTTATCGCTCAGCAACTTGGCGTCAGTAGGGCTATTGCCGGACGTGAAATCCGCAGCAGCCGCGTTCTCGTGGATGGTGAAATCGTGAAAGACGCTTCGTTCAAGCTCCAGCCGGAGCATGACGTTGAGTATGACGGTAATACGCTTACCCAGCAGAACGGCCCGCGCTACTTTATGCTTAACAAGCCGCAGGGTTACGTCTGTTCTACCGACGATCCGGATCACCCAACGGTGCTCTATTTTCTTGACGTGCCGGTGGCGCACAAGCTGCATGCCGCAGGGCGTCTGGATATCGACACCACCGGCCTGGTGCTGATGACCGACGACGGCCAGTGGTCGCACCGTATTACCTCTCCGCGCCATCACTGCGAAAAGACCTATCTGGTGACGCTGGAAAACCCGGTCGCTGAAAACACCGCGGAGCAGTTCGCCGAGGGCGTTCAGCTGCATAATGAAAACGAGCTGACCCGGCCGGCGGTTCTCGAAGTGATTACCCCGACGGAAGTCCGCCTGACCATCAGCGAAGGGCGCTACCACCAGGTTAAGCGGATGTTTGCCGCCGTGGGCAACCACGTTGTCGGCCTGCATCGTGAACGAATCGGCGCTATCGCGATGGACGACTCTCTGGCGCCCGGCGAGTATCGCCCGCTGACGGAAGAAGAGATTGCCAGCGTTGGCATTCAGCATGCACGGAGTAAAACGTGACGGCAAAGCAGAATTCTTCCCTGGGGATTGTGTTTATTCTTGGCCTGCTGGCCATGCTCATGCCGCTGTCGATCGATATGTATCTCCCGGCTCTGCCGGTGATCTCGGCGCAGTTTAACGTGCCGGACGGCAGCGCGCAGATGACGCTCAGTACCTATATTCTGGGCTTTGCCTTTGGCCAGCTGCTGTACGGCCCGATGGCTGACAGCATCGGCCGTAAGCCGGTTATCCTCGGGGGGACGCTGATTTTTGCTGCCGCCGCGGTGGCCTGCGCGCTGTCGCAGACCATCGAAATGCTGATCACCATGCGCTTCTTCCACGGCCTCGCGGCGGCGGCGGCGAGCGTGGTGATTAACGCCCTGATGCGCGATATTTATCCGAAAGAAGAGTTTTCGCGGATGATGTCATTCGTGATGCTGGTCACCACTATCGCTCCGCTGGTCGCGCCGATGGTGGGCGGGGCGGTGCTGGTGTGGTTCAGCTGGCATGCGATATTCTGGATCCTGGCGGTGGCGGCGCTGCTGGCTTCGGCAATGATCGCGTTCTTCATTAGCGAGACCCTACCGCCGGAGCGGCGGCAGAAGTTCCACATTCGCACGACCCTCGGCAACTTTGCCACCCTGTTCCGCCACAAGCGCGTGCTGAGCTATATGCTGGCGAGCGGCTTCAGCTTTGCCGGGATGTTCTCATTTCTTAGCGCCGGCCCGTTTGTTTACATCAAGATTAACCACGTTTCCCCGCAGCACTTCGGCTACTACTTTGCGCTAAACGTGGCCTTCCTGTTCGTCATGACCATGATTAACAGCCGCTTTGTCCGGCGGATTGGGGCGCTGAATATGTTCCGCGCCGGGCTGTGGATCCAGTTCGCGATGGCCGTGTGGATGGTGGTCTGCGCGCTGTTTGATGTCGGCTTCTGGGCGCTGGTGTTCGGCGTGGCCGCGTTTATCGGCTGCGTATCGATGGTCTCCTCGAACGCGATGGCGGTCATTCTTGATGAGTTCCCGCATATGGCCGGGACGGCCTCTTCGCTGGCGGGAACCTTCCGCTTCGGCATCGGCGCGATTGTCGGGGCGCTGCTGTCGATGGCAACCTTTACTACCGCCTGGCCGATGCTGATCTCTATCGCTTTCTGCGCCAGCAGCTCCATTCTCTTCTACCTCTACGCCAGTCGGCGGCGAAAAGTCGCGCTTTGAATCTCATTTAAGGGGCTATTTCAGCCCCTTTTTTGATGCATATCAACCGCGGCGGGCTTCGCTATTCTGCAATTTGTTTCTTTTATGTAAAATCAATTAGTGTAAAAAGTCGCAATGTTGCGATAAAAAAGTTGTTTTGGATCACAGAAACGGGTACATATAGCCTCGATCGGTTCCGCAGCGAAACTATAAAGTTCTGGATAATAAGCGGTTAACCCCGGCGCCGCGCCGGTGTAAACGTTTTCCACGCTGATACAGGACTAGTTGTCAACAATGTGTTAATATTGATGTAAATTTATTGTGAAGCATTTTGCTTCCGGGGAAAACCAGGTGAATACACAGCAACTCTCTATCGTACACCGACTGCCGCAAAGCTATCGCTGGCTGGCCGGTTTTGCGGGTTCAAGAGTTGAACCGATTCCGCAAAACGGCGCGCAGAGCGAAAATAGCCTCGTGGCGCTGAAGTTACTCAGCCCGGACGGCGAGAAAGCGTGGCCGGTTATGCATAAGCTTAGCCAGGCGCTCAGCGACATCGAAGTCGATTGCTCAATCGTTGAGTGTGAAGGGGAGCCGTGCCTGTTCGTCAACATGCAGGACGAGTTCGCCGCCACCTGTCGTCTGAAAAATTTCGGCGTAGCCATTGCCGAGCCCTTCTCCGGCAACAACCCGTTCTGACCGTCAGCCCAGCGCCAGCAGCTGGCGGGTATACTCCTGCTGCGGAGCGGTAAATACGCGCTCACACTCTCCCTGTTCGACCACCTCTCCTTGCCGCAGCACCATCACCTGATGGCATAGCGTCCGCACGACGCGCAGATCGTGGCTGATAAAAATATAGGCCAGCTGATGCTTTTGCTGTAAAGCTTTCAGCAGGGCTAAGATTTGCGCCTGCACGGTCTTATCCAGCGACGAGGTCGGTTCATCCAGCACGATAAGTTGAGGCTTAACGATCAGCGCCCGGGCGATAGCAATACGCTGCCGCTGGCCGCCGGAAAACTCTGCCGGGTAGCGCAGGCGCGTTTGCGCATCCAGCCCCACCTCCTGCATCACCTGAATGACCGCCCGTTCACGCTCGGCGGAGGTAAGCGTCGGCTGGTGGACGCGCAGCCCTTCCTCAATAATCTGTAAAACGTTTAGTCGCGGGTTCAGCGACGAGTTCGGATCCTGAAACACGACCTGCATCCGGCGGCGTAGCGGCAGCATCTGCCGACGGCTGCGGCCCTGTAGCGTCTGGCCATCAAAGGCGATAACCCCTTCAGAGGCAATCAGGCGCAGCAGCGCCAGCCCGGTGGTGCTTTTGCCGGAACCCGATTCGCCCACCAGGCCCAGAGTTTCCCCCGCGCGCAGCTGAAAGCTCAGGGCGTTCACCACCCGATTATGCTCAACTACCCGGCGCAAAAGTCCCCGACGGACCGGGAAGGCGACGCTGAGCCCGCTCGCCGCCAGCAGCAGCGGCGCATCGGGCGCCAGCGGAACCGGCAGCCCCGCCGGTTCGCTATCCAGCAGGCGGCGGGTATAGGGATGCTGAGGGGCCGAGAAAAGGGCGCGACAGCCGTTCTGCTCGACGCAGCGTCCGTTTTGCATCACCGCCACGCGGTCGGCGAGCTGGCGGACGATGCTCAGGTTATGGGTGATAAACAGCAGCCCCATGTTCAGCTCCTGCTTCAGCTCCCGCAGCAGCTGCAGAATTTGCGCCTGCACCGAGACGTCCAGCGCGGTGGTCGGCTCGTCGGCAATCAGCAGCTCCGGGCGGGTGAGCAGGGCCATGGCGATCATCACACGCTGGCGCTCGCCGCCGGAGAGCTGATGCGGATAGTCCGCCAGCCGGCGAGGAGCCTGGCGAATGCCGACGCGCTCCAGGCAGTCGAGAATCTCTCCCCGAGCGGCTTCTTTGCGCATTCCGCGATGCAGAGAGAGCACTTCATAGAGCTGCTTTTCCAGGGTGTGCAGCGGATTGAGCGACACCATCGGCTCCTGGAAAATCATCGCAATACGGTTGCCGCGCACCCCGCGCAGGGTTCGCTCATCGGCATGCAGCAGCGACTGGCCGTGAAAGCGGATATCGCCGCTGGGGTAGCTTACCGGCGGCGAAGGGAGCAGGCGCAGCACCGACAGCGCGGAAACGCTCTTGCCGGAGCCGGATTCGCCCACCAGCGCCAGGGTTTCCCCCGCCGCAATGTGCAGCGACAGTTCGCTGACGACGGTCTGGGTTTCGCCCTGCTGGTGAAAGGCGATGGAGAGATTGTCGATTTCTAACAGAGGCTGCACCATGCTATACCGCCTTACTCGGGTCGAAGGCGTCGCGAACCGCTTCACCAATGAAAATTAAAAGCGTTAACAGCACCGCGACGGACAAAAAGGCGGCGATCCCCAGCCACGGCGCCTGCAGGTTGTTTTTCCCCTGCAGCAGCAGCTCGCCCAGCGAAGGCGAGCCCAGTGGCAGGCCGAAGCCAAGAAAATCCAGCGAAGTCAGGGTGGTAATCGAGCTGCAGAGAATAAAAGGCAGGAAGGTGAGGGTGGCGACCATCGCGTTGGGCAGCATATGGAGCAGGATGATGCTGCGGTCGTTAACGCCCAGCGCCTGCGCCGCGCGGATATAGTCATAGTTACGAGTGCGCAGAAACTCGGCGCGCACCACGCCCACCAGCGTCATCCAGCCGAACAGGACGGTAATCGCCAGCAGCCACCAGAAGCCGGGCTGCACGACGCTGGAGAGGAGAATAATCAAAAACAGCGTCGGCATTCCCGACCACACTTCAATAAAGCGCTGCCCCCAGAGGTCGATTTTGCCGCCGTAGTACCCCTGGATGGCGCCCGCCAGCACGCCGAGAACGCTGGAAAAGAGCGTTAGCAGCAGGCCGAACAGAATGGAGATCCGCGTTCCGTAGAGAATTCGCGCCAGCACGTCGCCGCCGTTGGCGTCGGTGCCGAACCAGTTTTGCGACGACGGCGGCGAGGGGAAGGGGGATTGTGTCGCAAAGTTGATGGTCGTCGCCCCGAAGCGCACCGGCGCCCACAGCACCCAGCCGTGAGCCTCGAGCTGCTTCTGCAGCCACGGATCCTGATAGTCGGCGGCGGTGGCAAAGTCGCCGCCGAAGGTCTTCTCGCTATACTCTTTTAAAAGCGGAACGTACAGGCTGCCGCGGTACTGCACCAGCAGCGGGCGGTCGTTGGCGATCAGCTCCGCGCAGAGGCTGCAGACAAAGAGGATTAAAAACAGCCAAAGCGACCAGTAGCCGCGACGGTTGTGGCGAAAACGTACCCAGCGGGCCTGGTTGACGGGACTCAAAAATGACATTAGCGGCCCTCAAAATCGATACGCGGGTCGACCAGCGTGTAGCAGATATCGCTGACGATATTAAGCAGCAGGCCAATCAGCGTAAAAATATACAATGTGCCAAACATCACCGGATAGTCGCGCGAAACCGTCGCCTCATAGCCCAGCAGCCCGAGGCCGTTGAGGGAGAACATCACCTCGATCAGCAGCGAACCGGTAAAGAACATGCTGATAAACATCGCCGGGAAACCGGCTATAACCAGCAGCATGGCGTTGCGGAACACGTGGCGCCACAAAATCTGCTTTTCACTTACCCCTTTGGCGCGGGCGGTGACCACGTACTGCTTGCGGATCTCATCCAGAAAGCTGTTTTTTGTCAGCATGGTGAGCGCCGCAAAGCCGCCGATCACCGTCGCCAGCACCGGCAGCGTAATGTGCCAGAGGTAGTCGAGGATCTTCTGATACCACGGCAGGCTGTCGAAATTAGCCGAGACCAGCCCGCGCAGCGGGAACAGGTCAAAATAGCTGCCGCCAGCGAAAATAACGATCAGCAGAATCGCGAACAGGAAGGCCGGGATCGCGTAGCCGATGATAATCAGCGTGCTGCTCCAGATATCAAAATGGCTGCCGTTGCTGACGGCTTTACGGATCCCCAGCGGGATCGACACCAGGTAGATAATCAGCGTACTCCACAGGCCGAGGCTAATGGAGACCGGCATACTGTTTTTGATCAGCTCTAGCACCGAGGCGCTGCGAAACAGGCTGTCGCCAAAATCAAAGCGCAGGTAGTCGCCGAGCATTTTCAGGTAGCGCTCGTGGATGGGCTTATCAAAGCCGTAGCGATGGGTTATCTCGGCGATGACCTCCGGGTCGAGGCCGCGCCCGCCGCGATAGTGGCCCTCGCTGACGTTGCTTACGCCGGTGCGCGCGTGGCTGGCGGCCATTCCGCTGTCGCCCGCGCCCGGCATCCCGCCATGATTGCCGAACTCAACGGCGGCAATGGCCTGATCGACCGGGCCGCCGGGGGCAATCTGGACGATAAAAAAGTTGATCGTAATGATCGCCCACAGGGTAGGGATAATCAGCAGCAGTCGGCGGATCAGGTATGCGCCCATCGTCGTTCCTCAGCGTCTGTCCGCGGGCAGTTTTGCCGCTTTGTTAACGTCATACCACCAGCTGTCAAAGCCGGAGGAGTATACCGGCCGCGTTGGCGGGAACGAGAACTTGTCCCAGCGGGCCGTTCTGTCCTGCGCCATATACCACATCGGCAGCATGTAGTAGTTCCAGGTGAGCACCCGGTCCAGCGCGCGGCCCAGGGGCAGCAGCTTCTGCTCGTTGCCCTGCCAGCGAATAATCTGCGCGATCAGGCTATCCACGACCGGGCTTTGGACCCCCGGCGCGTTGTAGCTGGAGTGAATATAGGCCGAGTCCCAGGAAACCTGCAGGTCGGTGGCGGGCCACGGCGTCGCCCGCCAGACCATCGGCATCATATCGTAATCCCGGCTGCGGCGGCGATTGCTGTACTGGGAATTATCAACCTGGCGAATATCCATGGTGATGCCGAGACGCCGCAGATTGTGCTGAAAGGGCAGCACCCAGCGATCGTTACCGCCGGCGGGCAGCAGTAGCTCAAAACGCAGCGGCTTGCCGGTTTTGCCGTTCACCCGGCGCTGGTTTTTCACCACCCATCCGGCCCGGTTGAGCAGGCTGTCCGCCTTCAGCAGATTTGCCCGATCGAAACCGCCGCCGTCGGATTGCGGCGGCTGATAGAGAGCGGTGAAGACCTCGGGCGGCAAATCTTTTTTCATCGGCGTCAGCAGGGCAAGTTCATCGGCATCGGGCGCCGCGCGGGCCGCGTACTCGGTATTCTGGAAATAGCTGTTGGCGCGGCTGTAGGCGTTGTAAAACAGTGCCTTGTTCATCCATTCAAAATCGAAGGCGAGAGTAATGGCCTCGCGTACCTGACGATCGGCAAAAACCGGGCGCTGAATGTTGAAGGCCAGCCATTGGGTATCCTGCGCCGAGGTATTCTGATACTCATCCTTCACGATGTAGCCGCGCGTAAAGTTGCGCCCGACGTAGCGGGTGGCCCAGTTTTTGGCCATCGTCTCTTCCCGCCGGTCGACCGCCCCCGCCTTAAAGGCCTCAAAGGCGACGTTATCGTCGAGATAGTAGTCGTAGCGTAGCGTATCGAAGTTCCAGCGCCCGCGGTTGACCGCAAGATTGGCCGCCCAGTAGGTTTTAACGCGCGAGTAAACGATGTATTGACCCATCCGCCAGTCGGTAATGCGATAAGGGCCGCTGGCCAGCGGCGGCATCGAGAGCGGGTCGCTGAGCTTGTGGTCTCGCCAGAACTTTTCCGGCATGACCGGCAGGGTGAACAGGCTGAGCATATTCTCTTTGCCCGCCTGGCCGAGCTCGATGCGCACGGTGAGCGGGGCGATGGCCTTAACGCGAGTGCCTTTGTAGAACAGACGAAACTGCGGGACGCCTTCGGTCATAAACTTCTGGAAGGTAAAGGCGACGTCGCTGGCGCGGATCGGCGTGCCGTCATGAAAGCGGGCCTGCGGATTGAGGGTAACCTCCACCCACGAAAAGTCATCGGCGTAGCGCGCCCCGTCGGCGATCAGCGGATAGTAGCTGCCCGCTTCGTCGTCGGAGGTGGTGAACAGCGTATCGTACAGGGCATCGGTACGCACGCCGGGGTTGCCGCGCAGCGCATAGCGGTTGAAGTTGTCGAAGGTGCCAATGGAGGCGAGCGTGATGCTGCCGCCTTTTGGCGCCGCCGGATTGGCATAGGCGAAATGACTAAAGCCGTCAGGGTATTTCGGCTCGCCAATAATGGCGAAGCTGTGGCTCTCTTTCACGGCCTGCGCCTGACCGTTAAGGCTCATAAAGGTAATTAATATCAGGCAGATACGCGCAAACATGGCCAGGTTGTTATCCTCTGTCGGCGGGCCCAGAGCGGGCCCGTCCATAGATTAAATCATCAGCGCTCGGCGGCGGCGAAGTATTTCGCCGGTTCGTCGCGCGCGGCAAGCAGCGTTTCCAGCGGCAGAGGCCGGCTTATCCAGTAGCCCTGCAGGTAGTGCACGCCGTGCTTGCGTAGCCACTCCGCCTGTTCAGGCGTTTCAACCCCTTCGGCAACGGTCAGGAGCTGCAGGCGGCGGCTCAGGGTCAGCACGGCATCAAGTACCGGCGAGGTGACGGTTTCGGTCCCGATGGCCTGCACGAAGCCGCGATCGATTTTCAAAAAGTCGAAGTTGTAGCGTTCAAGATAAATCAGCGCGCTGTGGCCGGTGCCAAAATCATCGATCGCAATTTCAAAGCCCTGCTCGTGCAGCCAGTCAAAGATAGCCAGGGATCGGTTCTTATCGATCATCGCGCGTTCGGTTATCTCCAGCACCACGCTAAAGTGGTTGGCCGGCAGGGCGGCGGCAAACTGCCGTAAATCCGACTTAAAGCTGTCGGCGTGCAGGTGGGCCGGGGAGATATTCAGGCCGAGCTTGCTTCCCGCCGGGAGGATTTTTTGCAGCGTTGGCGCATCGCGCGCGATCAGCGCCAGCAGATGGTGGGTCAGCGGCACGATCATCTGCTGGGTTTCGGCCAGGTTGATAAAGACGTCCGGGGGAATCTCGCCGGCGACCGGATGGCGCCAGCGCATCAGTACCTCAACGCCGCTAATGTGCAGGGTATCGGCTTTGACGACCGGCTGATAGACGATGTAGAACTGGTCGTTCTTTATTCCCATCAGGATCGCTTTTCGCGGATCGGACTTGATCGTTAGCACGTAATAGCCCAGCAGTCCCGCCAGCAGCCCGCATACCACGCCCAACAGCAGGGCGTACTGGGTGTTTTCAGCCAGCCAGCTGTTGGCGTAGAGGTAGACCTTGAGCGGCAGCCCCTTTATCTGCACTTCGCGAATCGGCTCGGAGAGCATCGCCTGCGGGCTAACCAGCCTGTTGCTGAAGGTTGAAATAGCGCTGTTGTTGACCACCAGCGCGATGCCGCTGAAGTCATTTTGCCGGGCAGAATAGAGAATATAGGGCGTCAGGTTGGTATTGATGGACACGAAGATACCGTCGTTACCGCCGTGCGGGCTGCGTACCCACATCGCCAGCGCCGAGCTTTTTGGCATCATCGGCGTACCCGGCAGAATGGCCATATCGACGGGTTTAGTGATATCGAGCTGCGGAATAAGCTGCTCCAGAGGCGTCTTCATGGGGCCGGTTGCCGAAGAGCAAAACGCCTGGCCATTTTTCACCAGCAGAAACGCCCGCACGTTTGGGCTGAATGCAGCATGGGCGGTCAGGCCCGATGCGACGTTCTCGCACTCCCGGTCGACCAGCGGCTGCAGCTCGGCGATGGTCTGATTAAGCTCGTGGAAGTACTCATTCAGGTAGACGTTGACGTTATTGATGATGGAGTCAAAGCGTTCAGAGCGGTTGTGGTAGATAACCATAAATTGAATGCTACCGGCCAGCAGGGCGACGATAACCCCAATCAGTGTGCTGGTCAGCCAGATTTTACGCCGGGGTGAGAAGTAGCGGGTAAGCATAGGCTATAGTCAGTCCGTGTTTATGAGGCGCGCCAATGGGGTGACAGAAAAACGATTTCACCGTTTCCATTTAAAGACATAGCTTATATTGCGGCTTTGCGAGGCTATGAGCAAAAAAAAACACTGCCTTGGCAGTGTTTTTTAATTTCCGTTCGTCAGCCAAGGGAAAACTGACGACGGAAGAGATTACGAACGGCTCAGTACACGGCGCGCTTCGTTATAGCGCTTTTTCCAGTACGGCTCGTTCATGCTGGAGATGGTCACACCGCTGCTGGTGGAAGCATGAACGAACTGGCTGTTGCCGATGTAGATACCCACATGGCGGCCAGTGGATCCCGCTCTGAACAGGACTAAATCACCCGTACGCAGCTGGGAACGTGAAATCGATTTGCCGGAATCCTGCTGCTCTGAAGTTGAGCGCGGCAGTTCCAGACCAAACTGTTCGCGGAAGGTGCGCTGCACGAATGCCGAACAGTCGATGCCTTTCCGGGTGCTGCCGCCAAGGCGGTAACGCACGCCTTTCCAGCTAGCATACTGGTCCATCAAACGGGACTTAACGTCCAGATTGCTAACCATTGTTTCAAATTCATCCTGAGAGGCTTGCAGTGATGATAAATCGCCACTACCCACACCAAGCGTCTCAGAATGCATATTCTTTGCGGTACTACTTGTCGAACTACAGGCAGAGAGCAAAACTGCCACTGCTATCGCGGGAACGACCCGCAGGATATATCTCAAAATCGGCTGAGATTTGACCATGTTGTGTGTTTTCCCTTGTTGTCCTTAACGACAATGTCGTTATAAAAAATGCCAAACGTGTTAGAGCCTAAATACCTGGCAGCAATGAGACAAATCCTTAAATCTAAATTTGTGCAGTAACGCACAATTTAATTCTGACGCCGGTTTTACGTTGCTGGAAAGGCAAAACGAGAATGAGATTACCCTATCAACACTGGGATGGCGAGCGGTTTTGCGAGATTTCTTATAAGAATTTTTGCGACAAAAAGTGAATCATCGGGAAAGGCCAAAATAGCGGCAGAGATGGGTAAAAAATACGCAATTACCTCATTTCTAAGACGATTAATGTGACAGAAAGATGATTGTGGGGATAAAAAAGGCGAAACATAAAAAAAGGGACCGAGAACGATCCCTTATGGATATTTAATAATATGCGACGGAAATGTTAATTTTGGTGCATTCCGGCGGGCAGAGTCCGGTCGAACCAGTCAATCATTTTGTCGCTCAACGGGGTCAGTAGAACCCAGGGAGCGCCGACCAGCAGCGCGGTTAATGAACCGACGGCAATATCGGTAAACCAGTGGGCGCCAATCATTACCCGCGGGAAGGCAAACACAACGAAAATGGCGAGGGAAATAGCAAACGCCCGACGGCCAAAATAGCGCCACATGAAGGTGGCGAAAATCAGCAGCATCATGCCGTGATCGCCCGGGAAGCTATCCTTCGAGGCATCTTTGGTCGGCAATGAGACCACGTCGCTGACCTTAACGATACCGCTAAACGAGAGCGACGGGCTGGCGCGCTTAACCGGCATCAGGTGCTGCGCCAGTTGGTTTATCACCACCGCCGACAGCAGCATGACCAGGCCGATGATGACGATTCGGCGGCGGCCGGCGCTTTGCTCCTTCAGCCAGAAGCTCATCATCACCGCTCCCATCGCCAGCAGAGAGCAGGCGTCGAAAGCGCGGTTGTTGATAATCGCCAGCAGCCAGGTATAGCCGCGGCTGACGCCGACGTTGTGGTTAAAGAAGTGGAAAATGGCAGAATCCAGCGGAAACCACAGCCCGTGGTTGGCGGGCAGATACCATGATAAAAAAAGCGCAATACCCGCAGCGTTAAGCAGCAGGATAAGGGGGATTCGGGTTTTATTCATAACGGTCGCATATCGTGTAAAACGGCGGCAAACATAGCCGCCTTAACTTAAACGTAGCCTCAACAGAGCGGCTTGTAGGGCATTCCAGTCCGCCTCGCCGTCGCAGATAAGCTCTATGCGGCTGTCCGGCGGGGCGACGTTCTGCGTTTCAATATTGAGGTCCAGCCCCTGGCGGTTAATCCGCACCAGGCCTTCGGCAATACGCATCACGCCCTTCACGCGGCCCACCGGGGCCAGCCGCGCCCACTCCAGCAGGCCAACGGTATCGAAGGTGGTATCGGCGTCAAAAATCCAGCCGCAGGCTTGGTAGCCCTGACCTGCGTTCAGGCTGCGGCGCCAGCGCTGGTGGCCGGGGAGACTCAGCGCCGCGAGGCCCTTTTTCTGCCCGTGGCCGTGCGCATGCTCCGCGCTCTCCGGCAGCGGGCGAAGGTTTAGCCGCGGCAGGTCCAGCAGCGCCGGGTCAATACTTCCCTGGGTGGCGCTGACGTGCAGGCGCTTGCCGGCATACTCCTGCCACCAGACGCTGAAGGCGCGCTCGCTTTCAGCGGTCATCCGGTCGGTTTTATTGCTGATAATGACGTCGGCGGCGGCCAGCTGATCGCGGAAATTTTCGTTGGCCACCACCTTCGGGTCCAGAAGCTGACGGGGATCGAGAACGCACAGCGTCGCGCGCAGGTCGATCCACGGCTCGTAGACCGCGGCGGTGAGAATATCGAGGATCTGTTTCGGATGACCGAGCCCGGTTGGCTCAATCAGCAGCCGGTCCGGCTTCCCCTGGCGCAGCAGGGTATTCAGCCCGACCTGCATTGGCAGGCCGTTGACGCAGCACATGCAGCCGCCGGGAATTTCTTTGAGTAATGCGCCGCTATCGGCCAGCAGAGCGCCGTCAATGCCCACTTCGCCAAACTCATTGACCAGTACGGCCCATTTTTCATCTGCAGGCTTGTGGGCCAGCAGATGAAGAATCGAGGTCGTTTTACCGCTGCCGAGAAACCCCGTGATCAAGTTTGTTTTGGTCACATTTTCTCCAGGATACAAATGTAATGTTGTAACAGTTGGCGACTATCCTGACGAAAAAATGGGGAAAAGAGAAGGCTTACGACGGACAGAAAAGAATTCTGTCCGTTAAACAGCAGAAATTGTTAAGAATCCAGCGCGGCGGCGATGGCTTCGCGTGCGCCCAGCGACGAGAGCTGGCGCCAGGCCGAGGTCACGTTGGCGACAAATTCGGCGCTGTGAGGAAGGTCGTTGCCAAAAATCTCTTCGAGGGAGAGCAGGGCGCTGACCCGCTCTTGCTCGTTGCTGCCGGCGACCAGGGCGTGGATTTTCTCCGCCAGCGGGTCGCGAACGTCAATCGGCTGGCCGGCATCGTCCACGCCGCTGACGTAGCGCATCCAGCCGGCGACGCCAAGCGCCAGCAGCGACCAGCGGCTGCCGCGAGCGAGATGCACCCGGATGCCGTCAAGCATGCGCTGCGGGAGCTTCTGGCTGCCGTCCATCGCGATCTGCCAGGTGCGATGCTTCAACGCCGGGTTGCTGAAGCGCTCAAGAAGACCGTCGGCGTAGCCCGTCAGATCGACGCCTTCGATAGAGAGCGTCGGCGCCTGTTCATCGAGCATCAGCCGGCGCGCGGCGGCGCGCAGCACCTCATCCTGCATGCAGTCGCTGATATGCGCATTGCCCGCAAGGTAGCCGAGCCACGCGAGGAAAGAGTGGCTGCCGTTGAGCATTCGCAGCTTCATCTGCTCCCAGGGCAGCACGTTGTCGGTCATCTGCACGCCGACGGTTTCCCACGCCGGGCGGCCGGCGACAAAGTTATCTTCAACCACCCACTGAATAAACGGCTCGCAGCTGATGGCGCAGGGATCTTCGACGCCCAGCGCGGCGCTGATTTCCGCCAGCGACTCGTCGGTGGCGGCGGGAACGATGCGGTCGACCATCGTGCCGGGGAAGCTGACTCGTTCAGCAATCCACTGCGCCAGCTCCGGACAGCGTTTCTGTGCCATTCCCAGCACGGCGTTTTTCACCACGTGGCCATTGTCGGGAATGTTATCGCAGGAGAGCACGGTAAACGGCGGCAGGTGGCGCTCACGACGGCGGGCGAGCGCCTCGACCAAAATGCCCGGCACCGACTGCGGCAGCGTCGGGTTATCCAGATCGTGCACGATGCGCGGCTGTTTAAGATCCAGCAACCCGCTTGCCGGGTCGATGCAGTAGCCTTTTTCAGTAATGGTCAGAGAGACGATGGCGACCTGCGGTTCGCAAAACTTCTCGATTATCGCCGGGAGCGAATCGAGTTTAGCGTTCAGGCATTCGTGCACCGCGCCGACCACGATAGCCTTATTGCCCTGCGCCCCTTTCTCCAGCACGGTAAACAGGTGATCCTGCTGGCGGAGCTGGCTCATCAGCCGATCGCCGCTGAACAGACTTATTTCGCAGATCCCCCAGTCGCCGCCGCTGGCGTTCAGCACCCGGTCGGTAAGCAGCGCCTGGTGCGCGCGATGAAAGGCGCCAAACCCAAAGTGCACAATACGCGAGCGCAGCTGGCTGCGATCGTAGCGGGGAAGCTGCACGTCTTCCGGTAGCGTAGCTGTAGCAATATTCGTCATTCTTTACACACCTGATTAACCAATGATTAACACGGCCAGTGTAAAGTTATATGACAACAAATTAAATTGGTGAGCCGTATTTATACGCTTAGTGTGAGCTGGATCAATCAATTCAGCGGGATAAATTGACCCTTTGGCGGAAGCCTGTATGGTAGTCGTCATTGATGTTCGCGTTATTGGTATAACAACTTTAAAGGGGTATAGCGATGG
The DNA here is from genome assembly GCF_006539725.1 of Klebsiella terrigena. Taxonomy (GTDB): domain Bacteria; phylum Pseudomonadota; class Gammaproteobacteria; order Enterobacterales; family Enterobacteriaceae; genus Klebsiella; species Klebsiella terrigena. Next base: position 155,956 of record NZ_BJNO01000003.1, read on the forward strand.
AGCAAACCTGGCGTTGGTACGGACCGAACGATCCGGTATCGCTTGATGATGTACGGCAGGCCGGTGCGACGGGCGTGGTTACCGCGTTGCACCATATTCCGAACGGGCAGGTATGGCCCGTTGAAGATATCAAGCAGCGTCAGGCGCTGCTGGCGGAAAAAGGGCTGACGTGGTCGGTGGTCGAAAGCATCCCGGTGCATGAAGAGATTAAAACCCATAGCGGGCAGTACGCAACCTGGATTGCCAACTACCAGCAGAGCATCCGCAACCTTGCGGCCTGCGGGATCGATACCGTCTGCTACAACTTTATGCCGATCCTCGACTGGACGCGTACCGATCTGGAGTATCAGCTAGCTGACGGCTCGAAGGCGCTGCGTTTTGATCACATCGCTTTTGCCGCCTTTGAGCTGCATATCCTGCAGCGCACTGGCGCGGAGGCCGACTACAGCGAAGAGGAGCAGCGCCAGGCGCAGGCTTACTTTACGGCGATGAGCACTGCGGAAGTTGAAAAGCTGACCCGCAATATTATTGCCGGCCTGCCGGGAGCCGAAGAGGGCTACACCCTCGATCAGTTCCGCGCGCGCCTGGCCGAATATGACCATATTAATAAAGCGCAGCTGCGTGAAAATATGGCCGTCTTCCTGCGCGCCATCGTGCCGGTATGTGAAGAGGTAGGCGTGCGCCTGGCCGTTCACCCGGACGATCCGCCGCGTCCAATCCTTGGCCTGCCGCGCATCGTGTCGACCATCGAGGATATGCAGTGGCTGAAAGAGGTTGTTGATAGCATTAACAACGGTTTTACCATGTGTACCGGCTCCTACGGCGTGCGCGCCGACAACGACCTGGTGAAGATGGTGGAAACCTTCGGCGATCGCATTCACTTCACCCATCTGCGATCGACCTGCCGCGAAGAGAACCCGAAAACCTTCCACGAGGCGGCGCACCTGAACGGCGACGTCAATATGGTGGCGGTGGTGAATGCGATCCTGAGCGAAGAGCTGCGCCGCAAGCGCGCCGGCGATCTGCGTCCGATCCCGTTCCGTCCGGATCACGGCCACCAGATGCTGGACGATCTGCGTAAGAAAACCAACCCGGGATATTCGGCGATCGGTCGCCTGAAGGGAATGGCGGAAGTGCGCGGCGTTGAGCTGGCGCTGAAGATGACGAAATACCCGGAACTGCTGTAGGTCATAGCGTTCATCGGATAAAAAAATGCCCGTCAGCGGCGATGCTGACGGGCATTTTTGCGTTGATTATCGGAGATTAAGCCGCCGTTCGATTAGTCGGCGCGGCCCATATAGCGGCTCTCTTCGATATGGATACGAATGCGTTCGCCCGAGCTCAGGTATTCAGGAACCTGCACCACGAGGCCGGTGCTCAGGGTTGCCGGTTTGTTGCGCGCGCTGGCGGATGCGCCCTTGATGCCCGGCGCGGTTTCAACAATCTCCAGATCGACGGTCTGCGGCAGCTCCAGCGCCAGCAGCTGGCCGTCCCAGGTCAGAACCTGCATGTCCGGCATGCCGCCTTCCGGGATAAACAGCAGCTCTTCTTCAATTTGCTCTTTGGTGAAGATATACGGGGTGTAATCTTCTTTATCCATAAACACGTATTCGTTGCCATCGACGTAGGAGAAGTCAACGTAGCGGCGGGTCAGGGTCACGGTATCGACAATGTCGTCGCCCTTAAAGCGTTCTTCAACCTTCAGACCGGTACGCACGTCAGCGAAACGCATTTTGTACAGCGTTGCTGCGCCACGGGCGCTCGGTGACTGAATATCAATGTTTTTAACAATCAGCAGCTTGCCGTTGTAATTCAGCACCATACCTTTTTTAATTTCATTCGCTCTTGGCATTGCGGTAATCCTGTAACTTAAAGGGTCAAAATATCGCGTAAAACTACTCGCGCCGGGCCTTTCAGGCAAGTGGAATTCGCGCGTTTTGCTATCTTCGGATAAAACGTTTAGGCTGCGTCTGAAAAAGCACCGTTAAGAGAACCATCTATGGAATGTCGTACTGACTGCGGTGCCTGCTGTATCGCTCCTTCCATCTCATCCCCGATCCCCGGCATGCCTGACGGCAAACCCGCGAACACGCGATGCGTCCAGCTGTCGGCGGGCAACCTGTGCAATATCTTTGGCTCCCCGCTGCGCCCCAAGGTTTGCGGCAGCCTGCAGCCGGAGCGCGAGATGTGCGGAACCCGGCGCGATGAGGCGATGGCGTACCTTATTCATCTCGAACGGCTCACCGCCGGCTAGCGGCGCCGTTTTATCCCTGCGGCTTAAATATCCCTGATGCGCCACAGGCACAGCTGGGCGATCGCCCCCATGCCGAGCGCGATCCAGAATACCGCGTGATAGCTCCAAATCTCGGCGACCACGCCGGCCAGCGACCCTGCAATAATCCAGCCGACGCGGATGGTATTCGCATATAGCGTGGTCGCTGCACCCGCCTGACCCGGCATTAAATCCTGAAAATAGAGCATGCCAATTCCCGCGAGGATGCCAATGAAAATGGCGTTCAGCAGCTGTAAAGCCAGCAGCAGGCCGGGCGTGTGAACCAGCAGCATGCCGACGTAAAACAGCAGCCCGGCGACGGCGGCCACGCGCATCAAAAAACGCTTGCCGAAACGGCGGGCGTAATAGCCGGCGATCAGCATCGTCGGAATTTCAAGGCCGGCCGCGGCACCCATCATTAATCCCGCCAGCTTCTCCGGCAGGTGCAGCTCATTAATGATATAGAGCGGCATATTAATGATGTAGAGGCTGTTGATCCCCCACATCAGCGTGCAGACGCTGAACAGCAGCAGCGCATCGCGACGATGGGTGCGCGGCGCCTCCAGCTGGCCCGACGCCGCCCTCGGCTCTTTGCGCATGCTGGGCAGAAAGAACCACACTATCGCCCCGCAGAATACGAAGGCGACGGCGGCGCTGAGGTACATCACGGTAAAGCCGAAGCCCATCGCCAGCGCGTAGGCCAGCGGCGGGCCGATCACCCACGCCAGCGACACCTGGGCGCGCAGAATCGAGCTGAACATCACCGCCTCGCGGCCGGTTTTATCCGCATGCTCGCGGGCAAGGGCGAACATCTGCGGGTTGGCGGTGGAGCCGAAGCTGCTGAGGAATACCCCGACGAAAAGCAGAACAAAGTAGCTGCGGTTCCATGCAAACAGCAGGCAGGCCAGCACGCCCAGCAGGCAGCAGAAGACGATCAGCTGCTTACGATCCCCACGGCGGTCCGAGCGCCCGGCGAGAAACTGGCTCACCAGAATGCCAATGACCGCGCTGCCGGTAAAAAAGAAGCCGACCATCGCCGGGCGCACGTGCACTTCGTTAGTCAAAAACAGGCTCAAGGTGGGCGTTTGCAACGCGCCGGCAATCCCGGTCAGAAAGGCGACTATCAGGAAGGCTGAAGAGGTTAAATCGAACCCGCGTCGGGGAAGGGCGGCGCTGCTGTTTTGCATGTGCGGTTATCTGTGGTTTCAGGAGTCGCGAAGTTTACGCCGCCCGTCAGAGAATGAACAGTAGTATGGCACGAATAAATCAAAAAGGCGTTTCAAAATATGACGTTCAGCAAAATGCTGAAGCTGAGGCCGTTCTTGCGGTACGGCTTCAGCAAAAATGTGCGTCATCTCTAACTTCTGTTATCAGGTTGCTAACTTATCTTGCGCGGTGATTAAGAAAGGTACAGACTCATTGAAACGTTTCAGCGTCATCAGGGTTTTCTTCAGCAGCACGGTGACGCATTTTTTCACCAAACAGCTGAAACGATTCAACTCAGCAGGAGAGGAGATCCATGTTCCAGTTATCTGTGCAGGATATTCATCCCGGCCAGCAGGCCGGTAATAAAGAAGAGGCAATTCGTCAGGTTGCTTCTGCGCTGGTAAGCGCAGGCAACGTGGCGGAAGGCTACGTTAACGGGATGCTGGCGCGCGAGCAGCAGACCTCTACTTTCCTTGGTAACGGGATTGCAATTCCGCACGGTACCACCGACACGCGCGATCAGGTGCTGAAAACCGGCGTTCAGGTCTATCAGTTCCCGCAGGGCGTGACCTGGGGGGAAGGGCAGACCGCCTATGTTGCCATTGGTATCGCCGCCAGTTCTGATGAACATCTCGGGCTACTGCGTCAGCTGACGCACGTGCTAAGCGATGATTCTGTCGCCGAGCAGCTCAGGTCTGCCACCACGGCAGAAGAGCTGCGCGCCCTGCTGATGGGTGAAAAGCAGAGCGAGATGCTGAAGCTGGATAACGACACGCTGAGCCTTGATATCGCAGCCAGCGATCTGCTGACCCTGCAGGCGCTGAACGCCGCGCGGCTGAAAGAAGCCGGCGCCGTTGACGCCGCGTTTGTCAGCCGCACCATTAACGATAAGCCGCTGAACCTGGGTCAGGGCATCTGGCTGAACGACAGCGCGGAAGGCAACCTGCGCAGCGCCGTTGCCGTGAGCCGCGCCGCCAGCGCATTTACCGCCGATGACCAGCCGGTCTCGCTGCTGATTACCGTCGCGATGGCCGACGAGCAGCCGACCGCGGTGCTCAGTCGCCTGAGCAATCTGCTGATTGATAAAAAAGCTGACCGTCTGCTGAAGGCCGACAGCGCCACGCTGCTGGCGCTGCTGACCAGCGATGATGCGATTGCCGAGGACGTGCTGAGCGCTGAATTTGTCGTGCGCAACGAGCACGGGCTGCACGCGCGTCCGGGCACTATGCTGGTTAATACCATCAAACAATTTTCCAGCGACATTACCGTCACCAACCTCGACGGTTCCGGCAAGCCGGCCAACGGCCGCAGCCTGATGAAGGTCGTGGCGCTGGGTGTGAAAAAAGGTCACCGTCTGCGCTTTACCGCGCAGGGTGAAGATGCGCAACAGGCGCTGGACGCGATTGGCGAAGCTATCGCCGCAGGCCTTGGGGAGGGCGCATAAATGAGCAGACGTGTAGCAACGATTACTTTAAACCCGGCATACGATCTGGTGGGTTTCACTCCGGAAGTTGAGCGCGGCGAAGTCAACCTCGTCCGCACCACCGGCCTGCACGCGGCCGGAAAAGGCATCAACGTCGCCAAGGTCCTGAAAGACCTCGGTATTGACGTCACCGTCGGCGGCTTTCTCGGGAAAGATAACCAGGACGGTTTTCAGCAGCTGTTTAGCGAGCTGGGAATTGCCAACCGTTTTCAGGTGGTGCAGGGCCGTACCCGCATTAACGTCAAGCTGACGGAAAAAGACGGCGAAGTCACCGACTTTAACTTCTCCGGCTTCGAGGTGACTCAGGGTGACTGGGAGCGCTTCGTCAATGATTCTCTGAGCTGGCTGGGTCAGTTCGACATGGTTTGCGTCAGCGGCAGCCTGCCGTCAGGCGTTAGCCCTGAGGCCTTCACCGAATGGATGATTCGCCTGCGCAGCCAGTGCCCGTGCATTATTTTCGATAGCAGCCGCGAAGCGCTGGTTGCCGGCCTGAAGGCGGCACCGTGGCTAGTGAAGCCAAACCGCCGCGAGCTGGAGATTTGGGCCGGCCGCAAGCTGCCTGAAATGAAAGACGTGATTGACGCCGCCCACGCGCTGCGCGAGCAGGGGATTGCCCACGTGGTTATCTCGCTGGGTGAAGAGGGCGCGCTGTGGGTTAACGCCTCCGGCGAATGGATTGCCAAGCCGCCTTCAGTCGAAGTGGTCAGCACCGTTGGCGCCGGCGATTCTATGGTTGGCGGCCTGATTTACGGCCTGCTGATGCGTGAATCCAGCGAGCATACTCTGCGCCTGGCCACGGCCGTTGCGGCCCTGGCGGTGAGCCAGAGCAATGTTGGTATTACCGATCGTACCCAGTTGGCCGCAATGATGGCGCGCGTCGACTTACAACCGTTTAACTGACAGCAGGAGAGGCATAATGAAAACGCTGCTGATTATTGATGCCGGACTCGGACAGGCTCGCGCCTATATGGCGAAAACCCTGCTGGGCACCGCGGCGCAAAAAGCGCAACTCGAACTGATTGATAACCCGAACGATGCAGAGCTGGCTATCGTCCTCGGCTCAACGCTGCCTGCTGACAGCGCGCTGAACGGTAAAAAGGTGTACCTCGGTGATATTAACCGCGCCGTAGCCCACCCGGAGCTGTTCCTCGGCGAGGCGAAAAGCCATGCCACGCCTTACGTTGCGCCAGCTGCGGCACCCGCAGCCGCTGCGGCTAGCGGCCCGAAACGTATTGTTGCTATTACCGCCTGCCCAACCGGCGTTGCGCATACCTTTATGGCCGCAGAGGCTATCGAAACCGAAGCGAAAAAACGCGGCTGGTGGGTGAAGGTTGAAACGCGCGGCTCCGTCGGCGCGGGCAATGAGATCACGCCAGAAGAGGTGGCGCAGGCCGATCTGGTTATCGTTGCTGCGGATATTGAAGTTGACCTGGCGAAGTTTGCCGGTAAGCCAATGTATCGTACTACGACCGGCCTGGCGCTGAAGAAAACCGCCCAGGAGTTTGAAAAGGCGCAGCTGGAAGCCAAACCGTATCAGCCTTCCGGGCAGAGCGGACAGCAGGCGGATAGCGCGAAGAAAGAGGGCGGCGGCGCCTATCGTCACCTGCTGACCGGCGTCTCCTACATGCTGCCGATGGTGGTGGCGGGCGGCCTGTGTATCGCGCTTTCCTTCGCCTTCGGGATTAAAGCATTTGAAGTGAAGGATACGCTGGCGGCGGCGCTGATGCAGATCGGCGGCGGTTCAGCCTTTGCGCTAATGGTTCCGGTGCTGGCGGGCTTTATTGCCTTCTCCATCGCCGACCGTCCGGGCCTGACGCCGGGTCTTATCGGCGGTATGCTGGCGGTGAGCGGCGGTTCCGGCTTTATCGGCGGGATCATTGCGGGCTTCCTCGCCGGCTACGTGGCTAAGCTTATCAGCAAGAAGCTGAAGCTGCCGCCGAGCATGGAAGCGCTGAAACCGATTCTGATCATTCCGCTGGTTTCCAGCCTGATTGTCGGTCTGGCGATGATCTACCTGATCGGCAAGCCGGTTGCCGGTATCCTGGCGGGCCTGACCCACTGGCTGCAAACTATGGGGACGGCTAACGCGGTCCTGCTGGGCGCCATCCTCGGGGCAATGATGTGTACCGATATGGGCGGTCCGGTGAACAAAGCGGCGTACGCCTTTGGCGTCGGACTGCTGAGTACCCAGACCTACGCGCCGATGGCGGCGATTATGGCGGCGGGTATGGTTCCACCGCTGGCGATGGGTATCGCCACGCTGGTTGCGCGCAACAAGTTTGACAAAGGCCAGCGCGAAGGCGGTAAAGCGGCCCTGGTTCTCGGACTGTGCTTCATCTCCGAAGGGGCGATTCCGTTCGCCGCCCGTGACCCGATGCGCGTTCTGCCATGCTGTATCGTCGGCGGGGCGGTAACCGGTGCCATCTCCATGGCAATTGGTGCCAAACTGATGGCGCCGCACGGCGGTCTGTTTGTTCTGCTGATCCCTGGCGCCATTACGCCGGTGCTCGGCTACCTGCTGGCGATTATTGCCGGTACGCTGGTTGCCGGTCTCTCCTACGCGGTGCTGAAACGTCCGGAAGTGCAGGCGGTTGAAAAAGCGGCCTGAGTAAAACCTTGATAAGCAAAAGGGCCGATAATTCGGCCCTTTCTTTTTTTAGCTGTTGGGATTCTCCCGGCATCGACCTCAGGCCGACGCTTCCGCCGTTTGCTGCGCCCGCAGCCAGGCAATCTCTTCCGCCCAGATATCGGGATTAACGGTCTCGAGGATCAGCGGAATACCGTCAAAGCGGCTGTCCTGCATGATCCAGCGGAAAGCGTCGTGGCCGATATTGCCTTCGCCGAGGCTATGGTGGCGGTCGACGCGGCTGCCGAAGGTGCTTTTGGCATCGTTGAGGTGCATCCCGCGCAGGTATTTGAAGCCGACGATGCGCTCGAAATCGGCAAAGGTTTTCTCACACTCTTCGGCGCTGCGCAGATCGTATCCGGCGGCAAAGGCGTGACAGGTATCAATACATACGCCGACGCGGGATTTATCCTCCACGCCGTCGATAATGGCGGCCAGATGTTCGAACTTAAACCCAAGATTGCTGCCCTGACCGGCGGTGTTTTCGATAACCGCGGTCACGCCTGCGGTTTTTTCCAGCGCGATATTAATCGAGCGGGAAATGCGCGCCAGGCACTCCTCTTCCGGTATCTGCTGCAGATGGCTGCCGGGATGGAAGTTCAGCAGCGTCAGCCCCAGCTGCTGGCAGCGGGTCAGCTCATCAATAAAGGCTTCACGGGATTTTTCCAGCGCCTCTTCGACCGGGTGGCCGAGATTGATCAGATAGCTATCGTGCGGCAGGATTTGCCCGGGAGCGAAACGGTATTTTTCGCAGGCGGCTTTGAATTCAGCAATGGTTTCGTCGCTCAGCGGCGCGGCGCGCCACTGGCGCTGGTTCTTGGTGAAGAGGGCGAAGGCGGTCGCACCGATTTCGGCTGCGCGAATGGCGGCATTGGCCACTCCGCCGGAGGCGCTGACGTGCGCTCCAATATATTTCATAAAAAACTCCAGTTAAGCCGCTGCGGGGTGGGTAATGATAGCGGCTTAACCGAAGAGTTACATCAACGAATAATCTGGTCTGGCTGCTTACGCTCAGGCCATCAGGGCGTGAACCGCCAGGTTAATCGCGCCGCCGCCGACAATCAGCCAGACGAACAGTATTAATGCCATCAGCAGCGGTTTGGCGCCGGCTTTTTTCAGCGCGCTAACGTGCGTGGTCAACCCCAGCGCGGCCATCGCCATCGCCAGCAGCACGGTATCGAGCGTCACCAGCGCGTCGACAGCCGCTTTTGGCAGCAGGTGGAAGGAGTTAAATACCGCCACCAGGATGAACATAATGGCAAACCACGGGATGGTGATTTTGCTTTTCTCACCGCTGCCGGCCGGGGCCAGCTGCTTAACGCGGGCGGCGAGGAACAGCAGGAACGGTGCCAGCATCATGACGCGCAGCATTTTGGCAATCACCGCCGCGTTCTCAGCGTCCGGGCTCACCGCATGGCCTGCGGCAACCACCTGCGCCACCTCATGCATGGTCGAGCCCATATAGATGCCGTAGGCTTCCGGCGTAAACCAGTGCGCCAGCAGCGGATACATCGCCGGATAGAGGAAGATAGCCAGGGTGCCGAAAATCACCACCGTGGCCACGGCGACGGTCACCTTGCTGGCCTCGGCTTTCACTACCGGTTCCGTTGCCAGAATCGCCGCCGCGCCGCAGATGCTGCTGCCGGCGCCAATCAGCCAGCTGGTGTGCTTATCCAGGCCGAAGATTTTCTGCCCGAGGATGCAGGCAATAAAAAAGGTGCTGGTCAGCGTCAGAACGTCAATGGCAATGCCGCTCACCCCAACGTCGGCAATCTGCGCGAACGTCAGGCGAAAGCCGTATAAAATAATACCGAGACGCAGCAGATGCTGTTTGGCAAAGATCACGCCGCCGTCGCAGGGTTGCCATATCTTGGGGTAGAGCGTATTGCCGACGACCATGCCGAACAGGATGGCCAGCGTCAGGGCGCTGAAGCCGGCACCGGCGATAGCGGGAAAGCTGCCTGCCCAGAGCGCTGCGCCGGTCACCACGGCGGTAAGCGCCAGTCCGGGGACAAAATGCCACAGTGTGCGATGTTTTGTCGGTAAAGTGAGTGCTGTCATAACCTTCTCCTTTGTCTGCGTAAAGATTACGACGCGCTGGTTTAAATATAAAATTGATTATATATTTATAATCAATCGTAATAAGTGGTAAACAAGCCTCTTCGCGGCTCGGGACGGCGCTACGCGCCGATGGCCGGGACGGCGAAGAGTGATGTCGGATAGACGAGCAAGGAAGGGTTATGCATATCACGCTACGGCAGCTGGAAGTTTTTGCTGAAGTTCTCAAGAGCGGTTCAACCACCCAGGCGTCGCAAATGCTGGCGCTTTCGCAGTCAGCGGTCAGCGCGGCGTTGACCGATCTGGAAGGGCAGCTGGGCGTGCAGCTTTTCGATCGCGTCGGCAAGCGGCTGGTGGTCAACGAGCACGGCAGGCTGCTCTACCCGCGCGCGCTGGCGCTGCTGGAACGTGCGGTTGAAATCGAGCAGCTGTTTCGCGGCGACAACGGCGCGATCCGCGTTTATGCCAGCAGCACTATCGGCAACTATATATTGCCGGAAATCATTGCCCGCTACCGCCGCGATTTTCCCGACCTGCCGCTGGAGCTGAGCGTCGGCAACAGCCAGGACGTGATTAACGCCGTGGCCGATCTGCGGGTGGATATCGGGCTGATTGAGGGGCCGTGCCACGCGGCGGATATCATCGCCGAACCCTGGCTGGCGGACGAGCTGGTGGTATTTGCCGCTCCCGGATCGCCGCTGCTGGAGGGCGAAGTGACGCTGCAGCGGCTGGCGGAGGCGCCGTGGATCCTGCGCGAGCACGGCTCGGGCACCCGGGAAATCGTCGACTATTTACTGCTATCGCATCTGCCGGCGTTTCATCTCGGGATGGAGCTTGGCAACTCTGAGGCTATCAAGCATGCGGTACGTCATGGCCTCGGGATCAGCTGCCTTTCGCGGCGGGTTATCGCCGAACAGCTGGAGGTGGGATCGCTGGTTGAGCTGAGCGTGCCGCTGCCGCCGTTAACCCGCACCCTGTGGCGGATCCATCATCGCCAGAAGCATATTTCCAAAGCGTTACTGCGCTTTCTGCGCTACTGCGAGGTGTGAAAACGCGGGATCCAGCTAGCTAGCCTGAAGAGAGGCGGGTGATTATTGCTGGCAATTCCGCGATTTAGTGCTTTACTAATAATCCATGTTCGATCATGAACCTCTCTTATAACTTTGTATTTGTACCGGATGGATCGCCGATCGTCTGCTACAATCTCGCCTCGTTTTTTTGATGGATAGCATTTTCACATGGTTTCGGATACTAAAACCACAGAAGCGCCCGGCCTACGCCGTGAACTGAAGGCGCGTCACTTGACCATGATCGCTATTGGCGGTTCCATCGGTACAGGTCTTTTCGTTGCATCCGGTGCAACTATTTCCCAGGCAGGCCCCGGCGGCGCGCTGCTTTCTTATATTCTGATCGGTCTGATGGTCTATTTCCTGATGACCAGCCTTGGCGAGCTGGCGGCGTACATGCCGGTGTCCGGCTCCTTTGCCACCTACGGTCAGAACTATGTTGAAGAGGGCTTCGGCTTCGCGCTGGGCTGGAACTACTGGTATAACTGGGCGGTGACCATCGCCGTTGACCTCGTTGCCTCGCAGCTGGTCATGACCTACTGGTTCCCTGACGCCCCGGGCTGGATCTGGAGCGCGCTGTTCCTCGGCATTATGTTCCTGCTGAACTGGATCTCGGTCAAAGGCTTCGGTGAAGCAGAGTACTGGTTTTCGCTGATCAAGGTCGCCACCGTCATTATCTTTATTATTGTTGGCGTGATGATGATCGTCGGCATCTTTGAAGGCGCACAGCCGGCGGGCTGGAGCAACTGGGGTATCGACGATGCGCCGTTTGCCGGCGGTTTTGCGGCGATGATTGGCGTGGCGATGATCGTCGGCTTCTCGTTCCAGGGCACCGAGCTTATCGGCATCGCTGCGGGTGAATCAGAAAACCCGGAGAAGAACATTCCGCGCGCCGTGCGCCAGGTGTTCTGGCGTATTCTGCTGTTCTACGTGTTCGCGATTTTAATCATCAGCCTGATTATCCCTTATACCGATCCGAGCCTGCTGCGTAACGACGTGAAGGATATTTCCGTCAGTCCGTTTACCCTGGTGTTCCAGCATGCGGGTCTGCTGTCTGCGGCGGCGATCATGAACGCGGTGATCCTGACGGCGGTGCTGTCGGCGGGCAACTCCGGCATGTACGCCTCCACGCGTATGCTCTACACCCTGGCCTGCGATGGCAAAGCGCCGCGTATCTTCTCTAAGCTGTCGCGCGGCGGCGTGCCGCGTAACGCGCTTTATGCCACTACGGTCGTGGCGGCGCTGTGCTTCCTGAGCTCAATGTTTGGCAACCAGACCGTTTACCTGTGGCTGCTGAATACCTCGGGGATGACCGGCTTTATCGCCTGGCTGGGCATCGCCATCAGCCACTATCGTTTCCGCCGCGGCTACGTGCTGCAGGGCAACGATATCAACGATCTGCCGTATCGTTCCGGGTTCTTCCCGCTTGGGCCGATCTTCGCCTTTGTCCTGTGCCTGATTATCACCCTCGGCCAGAACTACGAAGCGTTCCTGAAAGACACCATTGACTGGGGCGGCGTGGCGGCAACCTATATCGGTATTCCGCTGTTCCTGGTTATCTGGTTTGGCTATAAGCTTGCCAAAGGCACCCGTTTTGTCCGCTATAGCGAAATGAAGTTCCCGCAGCGTTTCAAAGGTGAATAGCCGCCGAATCGCAGTAGATAAAGCCCTCTTTTAGAGGGCTTTTTTACGTCTGAAGCCCTTACAAATTGTCACAATTCTTCATAATTGTATTGATAATCAATATCATTATCTTTATCATCCTTGCCAAATTCAGGATGAAGCCAATCCCCATATCTTGCAGGTCTCAGCATCTGACAAGGGGTGACCAGCCACGTCTGCTGTAAAAATACGCGCGTACCGCCAATGAGCGGTGCGCCGACAGTACGTGTGAGCAGCACCTTTTGTTTGATTTGTTAGTGACCTCATGGAGATATGAAATGTTCAGGCTAAACCCTTTTGTCCGGGCGGGATTGTGCGCATCCGTCGTCTCGCTGGCGCTTCCGGCTGCGGCCGAGGTCAATGAAGAAACGCTGGTTGTCACCGCCGCGGCAACTGAACAGAGCGTAAAGGATGCTCCTGCCAGTATTAGCGTTATCACTCAGCAGGACTTACAGCGCCGTCCGGTGCAAAACCTGAAGGATGTTCTGCGCGACGTGCCGGGCGTGCAGCTCACCAACGAAGGGGATAACCGCAAGGGCGTCAGCATCCGCGGTCTCGATAGCAGCTATACGCTCATTCTCGTGGATGGCAAACGCGTCAACTCACGCAACGCCGTTTTCCGCCACAACGACTTCGATCTTAACTGGATCCCGGTAGACGCCATCGAGCGTATCGAAGTGGTGCGCGGGCCGATGTCATCCCTTTACGGTTCCGACGCCCTTGGCGGCGTGGTCAACATTATCACTAAAAAAGTGGGCCAAAAATGGACCGGCTCCCTGAGTGCGGATACCACTATTCAGGAGCATCGTGACCGTGGCGATACCTATAACGGACAGTTCTTTACCAGCGGGCCGCTGATAGATGGCGTGCTGGGCATGAAAGCCTACGGCAGCCTGGCAAAACGCGCGAAGGACGATCAGCAGGCGTCCAGCAACGCCGCGGGCGAAACGCCGCGCATTGAAGGATTCACTAGCCGCGATGGCAACGTTGAGTTTGCCTGGACACCGACCGATAGCCAGGACATTACCGCCGGCTACGGGTTTGACCGCCAGGACAGGGATTCAGACTCCCTCGATCGCAACCGCCTTGAGCGCCAGAACTACTCGCTTAGCCACAACGGCCGCTGGGACTTGGGTAACAGCGAGCTGAAGTTCTACGGCGAAAAAGTGGATAACAAAAATCCGGGTCAGGCCGGGACGATCACCTCCGAAAGCAACTCTGTGGACGGCAAATACGTCCTGCCGCTGGGAATGATCAATCAGCTGGTAACCGTCGGTGGCGAATGGCGACACGATAAGCTGAAAGACCCGGTCAATTTGAGCAGCGGAGGCAAATCTACCTCCGCCAGCCAGTATGCGCTGTTTGTTGAAGATGAATGGCGTATTTTCGAACCGCTGGCGCTGACCACCGGTATTCGTATGGATGACCACGAAACCTACGGCGATCACTGGAGCCCGCGCGCCTATCTCGTCTATAACGCGACCGATACGGTGACGGTGAAAGGGGGCTGGGCGACGGCCTTCAAAGCGCCGTCTCTGCTGCAGCTGAACCCTGACTGGACCACCAACTCCTGCCGCGGCTCGTGCAGCATTATCGGTAACCCTGACCTTAAGCCGGAAACCAGCGAAAGCTTCGAGATCGGACTTTACTATCGGGGTGAAGAGGGATTACTGGATGGTGTGGAAGGGAGCGTGACCACCTTCCAGAACAACGTGGACGATATGATTGATATCCTGCGTACCTCCAGCGCCAGCGAGGCGCCGGGCTACCCTAACTTTGTGGGCTGGAAAACCGTTAACGGCAAACGCGTGCCGGTATTCCGCTACTTTAACGTCAACAAGGCCCGCATCAAGGGTGTCGAAACCGAAGTGAAGGTGCCGTTTGGCGACGAGTGGAAGCTGACGGTGAACTATACCTATAACGACGGCCGCGACCTCAGCAACGGCGGCGATAAGCCGCTGCAAACGCTGCCGTTCCATACGGCCAACGGCACGCTGGACTGGAAACCGCTGGACGACTGGTCCTTCTACGTTTCGGCGAACTACACCGGCGAGCAGCGCGCGGTCAGCGCCACGGCTAAAACGCCGGGCGGTTACACCATGTTTGATATCGGCGCCGCGTGGCAGGTTACCCAGAACGTTAAGCTGCGTTCAGGCGTGCTGAACGTCGGGGATAAAGATCTGAGCCGCGATGATTACAGCTATACCGAAGAGGGCCGCCGCTACTTTATGGCCGTCGACTACCGCTTCTAAGCGCATTCAGGTTAGCTGATAAATAAAAGAGGGCTGGCAGGTTTACCTGTCAGCCCTCTAAGCGTTAGCAGCTAAAATGCGCGTTATCAGCGCGTCAGCAGATATTGCGCGTGAAAACGCAGATGGTCTTCGATAAAGGAAGCAATAAAGTAGTAGCTATGATCGTAGCCGGGCTGAATTCTCAGGGTCAGCGGCCACGCCTTTTGACGCGCAACTTCGGCCAGCACCGCCGGCTGCAGCTGCTCGGCGAGGAATGAGTCGCTGTCGCCCTGATCGATAAGCGTGGGGATCGCGTCGCTGGCCTGGCTGGCCTGCATCAATGCGCAACTGTCCCACGCCTGCCAGCTTGCTTCGTCGGCGCCCAAATAGGCGCTAAACGCTTTTTGCCCCCACGGCACCCGGGCAGGGTTGACGATCGGTGCAAAGGCCGACACGCTGGCGAAACGGCCAGGGTTCTTCAGTGCTATAATAAGCGCACCGTGACCGCCCATTGAGTGGCCGCTGATTGCGCAGCGATCGCTGACGTTAAACTGCGCGCCAATCAGCTGCGGCAGCTCGTCGCGAAGATAATCGTACATGCGAAAATGCGCGGACCACGGCGCTTCGGTGGCGTTGAGATAAAACCCCGCGCCTTTGCCCAGATCGTAGGCGCTATCGTCGGCGACGCTCTCGCCGCGCGGGCTGGTATCCGGCATGACCAGGACCAGGCCTAGCTCGGCCGCGATGCGCTGAGCGCCGGCTTTGGTGGTAAAGTTCTCATCGTTGCAGGTCAGGCCGGAGAGCCAGTACACAACCGGCGGCGGTGCGGTATCGCGCTGCGGGGGTAAGAAGATGCTGAACGTCATTGAACAGTTCAGCGTGGTGGAGTCATGCCGCCAGCGTTGCTGCCGACCTTCATAACAGCGATGCTCTTCAAGCAATTCCATGCCGGGCTCCTCTGAAAAGGGGATACGCGAGTCTGCAGACCCTACTTTACGGATATAAGTGGTAACGGCCGCTGAGTGATTCTGCGTATGTGGACGTAATTTTTCATCATACAGATATTTCATACACTCGTGAGCAACTTTCACTTTCTCCTTTCGGGAACATATTGCATCATTAATGCAACTTTTAGCCAACATGCTCCGGCGGCTGTGCTATTGAGAATGACGCGAAGTCGTTCTTTTATTCGGGAAGTGGCAACTGGCGGGCGTTAGACGATTGACAGGCGCGACGTGGAAGAGGTGAGACCGGAAGCGCACTATCAATAGGTAACGCAAATTTCAATAATTATCGATTCGGCTACTAGATTATGTGCGCTACCTCACGCACAATGCATGCAAACTTTGCCCTCAGAAGAGCAAAGAGCGCCACACCTGCAGGAGAACATAAATGTCATCACTGAGCAAAGAAGCCATACTCGTTCATGAAGCGCTGGTCGCTCGTGGGCTGGAGACGCCGTTGCGTCCGCCAGTACAAGAAATAGATAATGAAACTCGCAAGCGTCTGATTGCCGGACACATGACTGAGATTATGCAGCTGCTGAATCTTGATCTTAGTGATGACAGTCTGATGGAAACCCCGCATCGCATCGCTAAAATGTATGTCGATGAGATCTTTTCCGGACTGGACTACGCCAGGTTCCCCAAAATCACCGTCATCGAGAACAAGATGCAGGTTGATGAAATGGTTACCGTGCGCGATATCACCCTGACCAGCACCTGCGAACACCACTTCGTGACGATTGATGGTAAAGCGACGGTTGCCTATATTCCGAAAGATTCGGTCATTGGCCTGTCGAAAATCAACCGCATCGTGCAGTTCTTCTCCCAGCGCCCGCAGGTGCAGGAGCGCCTGACGCAGCAGATTTTAACCGCGCTGCAGACCCTGCTGGGCACCAGCAACGTGGCGGTATCGATTGATGCGGTGCACTACTGCGTGAAGGCGCGCGGTATTCGCGATGCAACCAGCGCCACCACAACCACCTCGTTGGGCGGTCTGTTTAAATCCAGCCAGAATACCCGCCAGGAGTTCCTGCGCGCCGTACGTCACCACAGCTAAAATCGGAGCAGGGTACATGGAAAGAAACGTCACGCTGGACTTCGTTCGTGGCGTCGCCATCCTGGGTATTCTGCTGCTGAATATTAACGCCTTCGGCCTGCCGAAGGCGGCCTATCTCAACCCGGCGTGGTCCGGGAGCCTCTCCGTTAGCGACGCCTGGACCTGGGCGATTCTCGACCTGCTGGCGCAGGTGAAATTCTTGACCCTCTTTGCTCTGCTGTTTGGCGCCGGGCTTCAGATGCTGCTGCCTCGCGGCAAGCGCTGGATCCAGTCGCGTCTGACGCTGCTGGCGCTGCTGGGGTTTATCCACGGACTCTTTTTCTGGGATGGCGATATCCTGCTGGCCTATGCGCTGGTGGGGCTGGTGGCCTGGAGAATGATTCGCGACGCGCATCACCTCAAATCCCTGTTTAATACCGGCGTGATGCTGTACGTCATCGGCGTTGCGGTGCTGGTGCTGCTTGGCGTCATTTCCGGTAATGCGCCGAATCGCTCCTGGGTACCCGACGCGGCAAATTTACAGTATGAGCAGTACTGGAAGCTGAACGGCGGCTTCGAAGCGATAAGCAACCGCGCGGATATGCTGTCGGATAACCTGCTGGCGCTCGGCGCGCAGTACGGCTGGCAGCTGGCGGGAATGATGCTGATGGGCGCCGCCCTGATGCGCAGCGGCTGGCTAAAAGGGCAGTTCAGCCTCAGCCACTACCGGCGCACCGGCGTCCTGCTGGTCATCGCCGGAATGGCGGTGAACATCCCGGCGATTTTCGCCCAGTGGTATCTCGACTGGGATCCCCGCTGGTGCGCGTTCCTGCTGCAGGCGCCGCGCGAGCTCGGCGCGCCGCTGCAAACCATTGGCTACGCTTCCCTGGCGTGGGGCTTCTGGCCCTGGCTGTGTAAGCTGCGGCTGGTGACCGCCATTGCCTGCGTCGGGCGCATGGCGCTGACCAACTACCTGTTACAAACCCTCATCTGCACCACGCTCTTTTACCACCTTGGCCTGTTTATGAAGTTCGACCGCCTGCAGCTGCTGGCCTTCGTCGTTCCGGTTTGGGCGGTCAACCTCATCTTCTCACTCTTCTGGCTGCGTCATTTCCGCCAGGGCCCGGTTGAATGGCTGTGGCGTCAGCTCACCCTGCGGGCCTCAGGGACATCATTAAAGAACACATCCAGATAACGATCTCGATCACAATCGTTAACAAAATGAATGTAAGCGTTTTCAGGCGTGTGACCTCACTCACGTAGCGCGCCGCGCGTCGCTGCCAGAATAGCCACCTTGCTGAACACAGGAGGTGGGTGTGACGTATTGCAATTCTCTACAGGTCGGTGAGCATGATCACCATTCGTGATGTCGCCCGTCAGGCGGGTGTTTCCGTCGCGACGGTCTCGCGCGTGCTGAATAATAGCGCGCTGGTGAGCCCGGATACGCGCGAAAGCGTAATGAAAGCGGTAACGCAACTGGGCTACCGGCCCAACGCCAACGCGCAGGCGCTGGCGACGCAGGTCAGCGATACCATCGGCGTGGTGGTGATGGACGTGTCGGATGCCTTTTTCGGTGCGCTGGTGAAGGCGGTGGATACCGTGGCTCAGCAGCATCAGAAATACGTGCTGATCGGCAACAGCTACCACGAGGCGGAAAAAGAGCGTAACGCCATCGAAGTGCTGATCCGCCAGCGCTGTTTGGCGCTGATCGTGCACTCCAAGGCGCTGAGCGACGAGGAGCTCGGCGATTTCATGCAGCATATTCCGGGGATGGTGCTGATCAACCGCATTGTGCCCGGCTACGCGCACCGCTGCGTCGGTCTGGATAACGTCAGCGGGGCGCTGATGGCGACGCGGATGCTGCTCAACCACGGCCACCAGCGGATCGGCTATCTCTCCTCAAATCACGGCATTGAGGATGACGCTCTGCGCCAGGAAGGGTGGTTCAGGGCGTTACAGGAACAAAGCATTATTGCCCCCGACAGCTGGGTAGGCTCCGGCTCGCCGGATATGCAGGGCGGCGAGGCGGCAATGGTCGAGCTGCTGGGGCGTAATTTAGGCCTCACCGCCGTTTTCGCCTACAACGACAGCATGGCGGCCGGTGCGCTGACCACGCTGAAAGATAACGGCATTGTCGTGCCGCAGCATCTGTCGCTGATTGGCTTTGATGATATCCCTATTTCTCGTTACACCGACCCACAGCTGACGACGGTGCGCTATCCTATTATGTCGATGGCAAAACTGGCCACCGAGCTGGCGCTGCTGGGGGCTGCGGGGAAACTCGACCATGACGCTCGCCACTGCTTTATGCCGACTCTGGTACGTCGCCATTCGGTGACCCAGCGGCAAATTGTGGGGCCGATCACTAACTGAAAAGGGCAGTGATGTAACCGCTTTCAATCTGTGAGTAAATTCACAGTATATTAACATTCAACTGATTATGATGGCCGCGTTTACCAGTCCTGACCATTTTGTCACGGTGATTAATCACTTTTGCAACGGGAACAAGGCGCTAAACTGCGAGTAAAGCCGTACCTTTGGAGCGTTACCCTACACGGAAGACAGAATTTACAGTCGTGAACCTTGTTGTGCGGTAACGTTAATGTAACAACTTCCCGCCAGCCGTTTTCACACAATGACCCTGCATAAAAAAAACCGGAGATTCCATGAATAAGAAGGTGTTAACCCTGTCTGCAGTTATGGCGAGTATGTTATTTGGCGCCGCGGCACACGCAGCTGATACCCGCATCGGCGTAACCATTTATAAATATGACGACAACTTTATGTCGGTGGTGCGTAAGGCCATTGAGAAAGACGGCAAAACAGCGCCGGACGTTCAGCTGCTGATGAATGACTCGCAAAACGACCAGTCCAAACAGAACGATCAGATTGATGTCCTGCTGGCAAAAGGCGTCAAGGCGCTGGCAATTAACCTGGTGGATCCGGCTGCTGCAGGCACCGTTATCGATAAAGCGCGCGGACAGAACGTCCCGGTCGTGTTCTTTAACAAAGAGCCTTCCCGCAAAGCGCTGGACAGCTATGACAAGGCGTTTTACGTCGGTACCGACTCTAAAGAGTCCGGTATTATCCAGGGCGACCTGATTGCTAAACACTGGAAAGCCAACGCCGGCTGGGATCTGAACAAAGACGGTCAGATTCAGTATGTGCTGCTGAAAGGCGAGCCGGGCCATCCGGATGCTGAAGCGCGTACCACCTACGTCATTAAAGAGCTGAATGATAAAGGTCTGAAAACTCAGCAGCTGCAGATGGATACCGCGATGTGGGATACCGCTCAGGCGAAAGATAAGATGGACGCCTGGCTCTCCGGCCCTAACGCTAACAAAATTGAAGTGGTTATCGCCAACAACGATGCGATGGCAATGGGTGCGGTAGAAGCGCTGAAAGCGCATAACAAGAGCAGCATTCCGGTCTTCGGCGTCGATGCCTTACCAGAAGCGCTGGCGCTGGTTAAATCCGGTGCGATGGCCGGTACCGTGCTGAACGATGCTAATAACCAGGCAAAAGCCACGTTCGATCTGGCGAGAAACCTGGCAGCCGGTAAAGAACCTGCTGCAGGCACCAGCTGGAAGATTGAAAATAAAATCGTTCGCGTTCCTTACGTTGGCGTAGATAAAGACAATCTGAGCCAGTTTATTGGCAAATAATATTTAGTACTCGGTTTCGAGCTGCGGGTGAATACCATTTCGCAGCTCGATATTCATCGAGTAGATGTACGGGCGTATCAGCGATAAATAAAATCACTCGGGAAGCGTTGAGATCAACGTCGCCGGTAAAATGGCAGCCTGAAGGATCGCGAGCCGCTACGCCCGATTATTCCTGATACAGAACCAGACCCTTATTTTGGCGCTAATTCGTCAGCTGAGGGTGTGCATGAACGCAGCCAGGTATAACTATGGTCAGTAATAATAGCGAACGGTCGGGCGAATTTTTGTTGGAAATGAGCAACATCAACAAATCATTTCCTGGCGTCAAGGCACTCGATAATGTCAACCTGAAGGTCCGTCCTCACTCTATTCATGCATTAATGGGCGAGAACGGGGCGGGGAAATCGACATTATTAAAATGCCTTTTTGGGATCTATCAAAAGGATTCCGGCAGCATTCTTTTTCAGGGAAAAGAGATCGACTTCCATTCGGCTAAAGAAGCCCTGGAAAACGGCATCTCAATGGTTCACCAGGAATTAAACTTAGTATTACAACGTTCGGTAATGGACAACATGTGGCTGGGGCGTTATCCCACCAAGGGCATGTTTGTCGATCAGGACAAAATGTATCGCGATACCAAAGCGATATTTGATGAACTGGATATTGATATTGACCCGCGCGCGCGCGTGGGGACGCTATCGGTATCGCAAATGCAGATGATTGAAATTGCGAAGGCATTTTCCTATGACGCCAAAATCGTCATTATGGACGAGCCGACGTCGTCGCTGACCGAAAAAGAGGTCAACCATCTGTTTAAGATCATCCGTAAGCTGAAAGAACGCGGCTGCGGCATCGTCTATATCTCCCACAAAATGGAAGAGATTTTCCAGCTGTGCGATGAGATAACCATCCTGCGCGACGGTCAGTGGATTGCCACCCAGCCGCTGGAAGGACTGGACATGGATAAGATCATCGCCATGATGGTCGGCCGTTCTCTGAACCAGCGTTTCCCAAACCGTGAAAATACGCCGGGCGAGGTGATTCTTGAGGTGCGCAACCTGACGTCTCTGCGTCAGCCGTCAATCCGCGACGTCTCCTTCGACCTGCACAAGGGCGAAATCCTCGGCGTGGCCGGGCTGGTGGGGGCCAAGCGTACCGATATCGTTGAGACGCTATTTGGCATTCGCGAAAAGGCCAGCGGGACGATCAAGCTCCACGGTAAGAAAATTAATAACCATAGCGCCAACGAAGCCATTAACCACGGCTTTGCGCTGGTGACCGAAGAGCGCCGCTCTACCGGGATTTACGCTTATCTGGATATCGGCTTTAACTCCCTGATCTCCAATATTAAGAAATATAAGAACAGGATCGGATTGCTGGATAACTCACGCATGAAAAGCGATACCCAGTGGGTTATTGACTCCATGCGCGTGAAGACCCCAGGACAGCATACGCAAATTGGTTCGCTGTCCGGCGGTAACCAGCAGAAGGTTATTATCGGCCGCTGGCTGTTAACCCAGCCGGAGATTTTGATGCTTGATGAACCGACGCGCGGGATTGACGTCGGGGCTAAGTTTGAAATCTATCAGCTGATTGCCGAGCTGGCCAAAAGAGAGAAAGGGATCATTATTATTTCCTCCGAGATGCCGGAGCTGCTGGGTATTACTGACCGTATTCTGGTAATGAGCAACGGTCTCGTTGCCGGAATTGTTGAGACAAAAACCACTACGCAAAACGAAATTTTACGTCTTGCGTCGTTGCATCTTTAAGATCAGGGGCTTGCGATGAGCGCATTAAATAAAAAGAGTTTTCTCACCTACCTGAAGGATGGTGGGATTTACGTTGTTCTTTTGGTCCTGCTGGCCATTATTATTTTCCAGGATCCCACCTTCTTAAGTTTACTCAACTTAAGTAACATTCTGACCCAGTCCTCGGTGCGTATTATTATCGCGCTGGGCGTCGCGGGGCTCATCGTGACTCAGGGCACCGACCTGTCAGCCGGACGTCAGGTTGGCCTGGCGGCGGTTATCGCCGCAACGATGCTGCAGGCGGTGGATAACGCCAACAAGGTCTTCCCGGATATGGCAACCATGCCAATTCCGCTGGTGATCCTGCTGGTGTGTGCGATTGGTGCGGTGATTGGCCTGATTAACGGTATTATCATCGCCTACCTGAACGTGACGCCGTTTATCACCACCCTGGGCACCATGATCATCGTTTATGGGATCAACTCCCTGTACTACGATTTTGTTGGCGCCTCGCCGGTTTCCGGATTCGACAGCCACTTCTCGCATTTCGCTCAAGGGTTTATTGCGCTGGGGACGTTCCGCCTGTCGTATATCACCTTCTACGCGCTGATTGCCGTCTTCTTCGTCTGGATCCTGTGGAACAAAACCCGCTTCGGTAAAAACATCTTTGCTATCGGCGGCAACCCGGAAGCGGCGAAGGTTTCAGGGGTTAACGTGGCCCTTAACCTGCTGATGATTTATGCCCTGTCCGGCGTGTTTTACGCCTTCGGCGGGCTGCTGGAGGCCGGGCGAATTGGCTCCGCTACCAACAACCTCGGCTTTATGTACGAGCTGGATGCGATTGCGGCCTGCGTGGTCGGCGGCGTCTCCTTCAGCGGCGGCGTGGGTACCGTGTTCGGCGTGGTTACCGGCGTTATCATCTTTACGGTGATTAACTACGGGCTGACCTATATCGGCGTGAACCCGTACTGGCAGTATATTATCAAGGGCGCCATTATTATCTTCGCCGTTGCGCTGGATTCGCTGAAATACGCGCGTAAAAAATAACGTTCGATGTTTATCAGGCCCGCGCAGTGCGCGGGCTTTTTTTGTTTGTGCCGCACGGGTTTATTGTTAAACCGCTTCAGGGTTTAAGGATTAAAGTCCAAAAATAGACAAATAAGCCCCCGCGCAGCAATTCTCTTTCCACGATATCTGGAGGAAGATAGTGCGGAATGGGTCTTTCTGGTAAAGATAATAATTTCTGCATAATTAATGGATAGTTTATTCAGGATAATTTAAGCACATGAGTAAGTCATTGAGTGATTGATGAAATATAGTGAACAAATTGTAAAAGAATGGGTTGAGTTTTCGCTGCTGATTTCCGAGCCGGTCTCCGCTAAGCTGCGGCATATTGCTGATGATAAGGCGGCCGATCTGGCGGATAAATTTTATGACATTATGCTGGCGGATCCGCACGCGGAAAAATTCCTCTGTTCGGAAATGGTTCATACGCGGCTGCGGCATTCGATGCGTAAATGGATTATTCATGCTCTGACCCTGAAAGGCGAAGGGCTGCTGGAGTTTGCCGGGCAGCAATATCATATCGGTAATATTCATTCGCGGGTTGGCATTCCGGCGAGTCTGGTACTCAAAGGCATGCGCATCATTACTCAGTCGATGCTTAACTATATTCAGTCATTAGCGCTCGACAGTAAATTAAGTATTCTGATGCAGCAGTACGTTTCGGTATCGATACAAATTGCCAGCGAGCTGATGACCTACGCTTATGAAAAATATCAGCTAAATGAAGCGAAGAACGAAGAGTCCTACCGCCTGCACAATCTTATTGCCAACCTTGAGCTGGAAAAAGGCAAGCAGCAGGCCGCGCTGTTTAACTGGGAAAATGCGCTGATCTATGCGCTGGTCTCGCGTACCGCCAATATTCACTCCTATCTGCTAAGCGATTCAGAGTTTGGCCTGTGGTTCCGCCACAAATGCAGTCAGCACTTCGGCAGGCAGCCGGAAATCGAACAAATTAATCTGCTGATTGAAGCCATTGACGACATGTTAAACAAAGGGGCGGATACCGGCGGCAACGAGCTGGACTCTATTCAGTCCCTGCTGAGCGATATTCGCTCAAAGACCATGATCATCAATAACCTGTTCACCTCGCTGTTTGAAGAGGCCAATCGCCTGGAAAGCGGTAAAGACGTGCTGACCAACCTGCTAAACCGGCGCTTTATGTCAACGGTGCTCAAGCACGAGGTGAAGCTGGCGATGGAGAGCGGCAAAAATCTGGCGGTGGCGATGCTGGACGTCGACCACTTCAAGCAGATCAACGATACCTGGGGCCACTCGACCGGGGATGAGGTATTACGCCATATCGCGGCGATCCTGACGGAGAGCACGCGCGCCAGCGACTACGTGTTCCGCTATGGCGGCGAGGAGTTCATGATTGTTTATCTGGAGTTTACCCGCCACCAGACGCTGAGCTTTGTCGACGCTATCCGTCACAAAATTGCCAGCTCGCCTTACGTGACCGCGGAGGGGCAAAAGGTTGCGCTCAGCGCCTCGTTCGGGGTCAGCCACTATCGCGGCCATCCTGATTATCAAAAAATGGTCGATGAGGCCGATAAGGCGCTGTATGACGCCAAAAACGGCGGCCGTAACCGGGTGGTTGAATTTAGCGATTAAACGGCGGATTTAGCGCTGCGCGACCCCGGTCGGTCGCGCGCTATTTACTCTGCAGCTCCAGCAGCTGCTCAGGCGTCACCGCCGGATAGGACTGCACCCCCTGCGGAACTTCCTGCTGTGCCGGAATAGGGATCAGCGGGCCGAGAAAACGCGGCTCGCGTTTGAACACGTAGAGGTCCGCGAGGGCGCCAAAGCGCGCGCCGAACTCGCGCAGCCGCACGTTCCACATATCTTTTGGCGACGGGACCGCATAGCACTGCGCCTGAATGCCCATATGCAGGGCGATAAACAGCGCGCGCTCGCAGTGGAAGCGCTGGGTGATGATAATAAAATCATTGGTGTCGAACACCTTGCGGGTCCGCACGATAGAGTCGAGGGTGCGGAAGCCGGCATAGTCCAGCACGATATCCGCCGGATCGACACCTGCTTTAATCAGGTCCCGGCGCATTGTCATCGGCTCATTATAGCTCTGCAGCGCGTTATCACCGCTGAGCAGCAGGTAGTTCACCTTGCCGCTGTTGTAGGCGTTGAGCGCACCCTGGATACGGTAACGGTAGTATTGATTGATGACCCCGGTGCGGTAGTACTTGGCGGTGCCGAGTACCACCCCAACCTGGCGGTAGGGCAGATCCTGCAGTTCATCGTAGATATAGGGCGCGGTTTTCCAGCTCATCCAGCGGTCAAGACCCAGCACGGTCAACAGCAGCAGGCCGAACAGGACTAACAGGCTGTATAACGCACGCTTTAACATTAACCTGGGCTCAACGGTAGACAATGGAGTGTTCAGGCTACTTTACCCGCCGGGCAAGAGCAAGAAACCATCGTTTGATTGCGGGGATTTTCAACAAAACGGGCCAGAGGCCCGTTTTATGGGGGATTTAACCGAGCAGCACGCGGTCAATACTGTGACAGCCGAGGGCTTTCAACGTGGCGGCGGTGGCATCCCACTGGATCAGCGCCGCATCGGCTTTTTCGGCGAGAATGGCCCGCTGGATATCGGCATAATCATAGCCGTTCAGGCTGAGCAGGTTGAGGGCGCCCTGCAGCGGCGGCAGCGTCGGGTTAAAGGCGGCGTTTTCGGCATAGCTGCCGGAGAAGATCGTGCCGTCCTTCAGCTCCAGCGCGACGCCTGACGGCGACTGGCTGTAGGGCATGTGGCAGCGATTTGCCGCCCGGATCGCCGCCTGCGCCAGCGCGTCGCCGCTCAGCGGGAAGCCGTGATCCTGCTCGTCCATCAGCAGCGTTTTGATCTCCAGATCCTTCGGACCAAACGCATCCGGCAGATAGTGCTGCAGCGAATGCGCCTCGCGGCCCGGCAGGTGGATGCGCAGCACCTGGCTACTGTTGAGCTCGTTCATAAACTGGCGGCAGTGGCCGCAGGGCGTGTAGTTAACGGTGATTGCCAGCAGGGATTTTTCGCCGCGCAGCCACGCATGGCTGATGGCGCTCTGCTCCGCATGGACGGTTTGCTGCATGGTCGCACCGAGGAATTCCATGTTGCCGCCGAAATACCAGCGCCCGCTGACGCCGCGCGCGATAGCGCCAACGTTAAAATGCGAGAGGTCGGCGCGCGCGCAGGCTGCGGCCAGCGGCAGCAGGGCAAAGGCCAGCGCGTCTTCGTCGAGGCCGGTTGCGCTTTGCAGCGCGGCGACCTGGTCTGCATCGAGCATGGCCGGGAAATGCGGGTCGGTCAGCATCGGGGCGATTGCCGTCTGCAGGTCTGCCGTCAGTTGAGGGAGAGCAGCTTGAAAACGTGGGTGCATGGCGTTGCCTCATAACAATGTAATGGAAATCTAGTGTACGGGCGGTGATGGCCTGTATATGTGATTAATATCTCATTGTTTGTGCAACTCCATTATGTTGCATTAATAAATGTGACTTAAATCACAAATTATCCCACCACGGCTAAAATCACCGGGAACAAAAACGGCGCAACCAGGGAGGTAATAATCCCGCACAGCACCAGCGCCAGGGAGCTGAAGGCCCCCTCCTGGTAATCCAGCTCCGCACAGCGCGCGGTGCCCAGCGCGTGCGAGGCGGTACCCATCGACAGGCCGCGTGAGGCCTTGGTGCGGATGCGCATCAGGTTGAGCAGCGTATGGCCGAAAACCGCGCCGAGGATGCCGACGAAGATAACGCATACCGCGCTGATTGCCGGAATACCGCCAATGCTGCCGCTGACCGCCATCGCAATCGGCGTGGTGACCGATTTCGGCATGATCGACGCGGCGATTTGCGGCGTCGCGCCCATTAACAGCGCCACGGTGGTCCCGGTGACCATCGCCACCACGCTGCCGATAAAGCAGATGGTAATAATCGATTTCCAGCGGGCGCGAATCTGGTGGAGCTGCTCGTATAAAGGAAAGGCCAGCGCCACCACCGCAGGCTGCAGCAGATCGTTGAGGATCTTACTGCCCTGAAAATAGCGATCGTAGGAGATACCGGTCAGCAGCAGAAAAGGGATGATGACCACCATCGCCACCAGCAGCGGGTTGAGCAGCGGAAATTTAAAGCGCGCTGCCAGCCTGCGGGCGAGGAAAAACACGATCAGCGTCAGCGGCAGTGACCACCAGATTTCATGCATCATTTTTGCTTCCTTTTTGGCCGACCACTTTGCGTTCGCCGTGCACCAGATGAGAGCTCCAGCTGACAACCAGAAAAACGACCAGCGTGCTGATGGTGCAGGAGACGGCGACCGGGCCGAGCTGAGCGCGGAGCAAATCCCAGTACTGCATTACGCCCACGCCGATGGGCACGAACAGCAGCGCCATATAGCGAATCAGCACGTTACAGCCGGGATTAACCCACTTCGGCGGCATAATCTGCAGCGCCAGCAGGACGAACAAAATCAGCATCCCGATAATGCTGCCTGGGATGGTGATGGGCAGCAGGGAGGCGATAAAAATCCCGGCGTACAGGCAGGCGTAAATCAGCACAAAAGCCCGCAGATACTGCCAGATAATAATCAGTGATTGACTCATGGTAATAACCCTTGATGAACCGCATTCATCATACAATTAAACCCAAAAATGTGCTACCGATCACATCATGAATAATACGCATAGCGGGGATAGAGAAATGGAACCCCGCGCGGGCAGCGCCACGGCTACGATGCCTGCGATAGATAATCCAGAAACCGGCTGAGGGCAAGCGATGGCGTTTCACTTTTTCGCCAGAATACCCCGACGCTACCTTTTTGTTCGATGCGCGGCAAATTAAGAATTGCCAGCTGCTGCTGTTCGGCAAAGCGCTGTGCCAGGCGTAAAGAAAGAATAGAGATCATGTCGCTGCTTTGCAGCAGGTTGCTGGTGACGTTCATCGACGCCGACTCGATGGTATTTTCCGGCAGCATCACGCCATTATCGACCAGGGCGTTGTCAATGCTCAGGCGGATCGGCGTGCCGGTTGGCCAGACTATCCAGCGCCAGTGGGCGAGGTCGGCCCAGCCGAGGCTCGTCATCTGCGCCAGCGGGTGATCGGGGCGGGCGACGAAGCACACCGGCTCGGTATACAGCACCCGATAGTTAAGCGGCAGCTCCAGCGCCCGTCCGCCCACCCGGCCTACCACCACGTCCACCACTCCGGAGAGTAGGTCGTGAAGCAGGGGGGTCATCACCTTTTCTTCGATGTTCAGATGCAGGCTCGGCATCTCCTTGAGCAGCGAGAGAATGGCCAGCGCAACGCAGTCGGTGGCCACCGGCGAACAGCCGATCATCAGGCTACCCACCAGCCCGCCCTGTTTGAAGCGCTCAATCTCATACTGCGAGCGGGACATATCGTTGATCAGGCGCTGGGCGTGCTGCAGCAGCAGCTTGCCGCCTTCGGAAGGGCGTAGGCCTTTGCTATGGCGTTCGAACAGCAGCATGCCGACCTCTTCTTCAAACTGAGTCAGCCATTTAGAGAGCGCGGGCTGGGTAATATTCATCATTTTCGCCACCTGCGTCAGGTTGCCCTGCTCGCCGAGTGCCACCAGCATTTGCAGATGATGCAGCTTCAGTTTTTGCGTCCAGTTTGCCATTAGCAATAACCTCCAGGTTATGTCTATGCCCGAGATACCATTGTACATTTCATCGCCTGAGTTACAAAATCGCAACATAAAAGAAATAAATACAACATCTCCTCCTCCCTGCACTGAGGCATAACGATGACTCAACGACGTGAATTGCAAACGCTGCTGGACGCCGCTCCGGTAGGTGCCCGGCAGTGGCGCGTGATTATCTGCTGTTTTCTGGTGGTCATGCTCGACGGTTTTGATACCGCCGCCATTGGCTTTATCGCCCCCGATATTCGCGCCCACTGGCAGCTCGGCGCCAGCGAGCTCGCGCCGCTGTTTGGCGCAGGCCTGCTGGGCTTAACCGCCGGCGCTCTGCTGTGTGGCCCGCTTTCCGACCGCTTCGGTCGCAAGCGGGTGATTGAGTTCTGCGTGGCGTTATTTGGCCTCTTTAGCCTGCTTTCGGCCTTTTCCCCCGACCTCGAGACGCTGGTTATCCTGCGCTTCCTGACCGGGCTCGGCCTCGGCGGGGCGATGCCGAACACCATTACCATGACCTCTGAGTATCTGCCCGCCCGGCGGCGCGGTGCGCTGGTGACCCTGATGTTTTGCGGCTTTACCCTCGGTTCGGCGCTGGGCGGCGTGGTCAGCGCCCAGCTGGTAGCGCAGATTGGCTGGCACGGCATCCTGGCGCTTGGCGGCGTTCTGCCGCTGCTGCTGGCCGCGGCGCTGCTGGCGGTGCTGCCGGAATCCCCGCGCTGGCAGATCCGCCGCCGTCTGCCGCAGCCGGTGATTGCGAAAACCGTCGGCGCTATTACCGGCGAGCGCTATGAGCAGACCCATTTTTGGCTGGATGAGCCGGCCACCGGCGCTAAAGGCAGCATCGGCCAGCTGTTCGTTGGCCGCCAGCTGCCCATTACCCTGATGCTATGGGTGGTGTTCTTTATGAGCCTGCTGATTATCTACCTGCTTTCCAGCTGGATGCCGACGCTGCTCAACCATCGCGGCATCGACCTGCAGCACGCCTCGTGGGTCACCGCCGCTTTCCAGATTGGCGGCACCTTCGGCGCGCTGCTGCTGGGCGTGCTGATGGATCGCTTTAATCCGTATCGGGTGCTGGCGCTGAGCTACTGCCTGGGCGCGGTCTGCATCGTGATGATTGGCCTTAGCGAGAACGGCCTGTGGCTAATGGCGCTGGCGATTTTCGGCACCGGGATTGGCGTCAGCGGTTCGCAGGTGGGCCTTAACGCGCTAACGGCCACGCTCTATCCGACCCAGAGCCGCGCCACCGGCGTCAGCTGGTCAAACGCCGTCGGCCGCTGCGGAGCCATCGTCGGCTCTCTCTCCGGCGGCATGATGATGGCGATGAATTTCTCATTCGATACCCTGTTTTTCGTCATCGCCGTTCCGGCCGCGATTAGCGCAGGAATGCTGATTTTGCTGACCCTGGTTGTCCGCAATCCGATTACCGTACCCGACGCGCTGCCCTCCGCGGGCATCGTGAATAAATAAGGAGAACAATCATGTCTCAGCACGCAACGGAAGTTACCGGCGGTCGCCAGCAGTTTTATGAGCATATCTCGGGCCAGAACCTGACGCCTTTGTGGGAGTCGCTGCATCATCTGGTGCCGAAAACGCCGAACGCCAACTGCGCGCCGGCCTACTGGAATTATCAGGAAATTCGCCCGCTGCTGCTGGAAAGCGGCCGGCTGATTGGCGCCAAAGAAGCGGTGCGTCGGGTGCTGGTGCTGGAGAACCCGGCCCTGCGCGGCCACTCCTCCATTACCTCCTCGCTGTATGCGGGTTTACAGCTGATCATGCCCGGCGAGGTGGCGCCGAGCCATCGGCATAATCAGTCGGCGCTGCGCTTTGTCGTGGAGGGCGAAGGGGCCTTTACCGCCGTCGACGGCGAGCGCACGGCGATGCGTCCCGGCGACTTTATTCTCACCCCGCAGTGGCGCTGGCACGACCACGGCAACCCCGGCGATGAGCCGGTTATCTGGCTCGACGGCCTCGACCTGCCGCTGGTGAACTATCTGGGCTGCGGCTTTGCCGAAGATTACCCTGAGGATCAGCAGCCGGTCACCCGCAAGGAGGGCGACTATCTGCCGCGCTACGCCGCCAACATGCTGCCGCTGCGCCACCAGGTGGGCAACTCCTCGCCGATCTTTAACTACCGCTATGACCGCAGCCGCGACGCGCTGCATGAATTGACCAAAATGGGCGCCGCCGACGAGTGGGACGGCTACAAAATGCGCTACGTCAATCCGCTCACCGGCGGCTACCCGATGCCATCAATGGGCGCTTTCCTGCAGCTGCTGCCCAAAGGCTTTAGCTCGCGGACCGCGAAAACCACCGACAGCACTATCTACCACGTCGTCGAAGGGAGCGGGCAGGTTACCGTCGGCGAGCAAACCTTTACCTTCCAGGCGAAAGACATCTTCGTGGTGCCGACCTGGCACGGCGTCTCTTTCACCGCAGCGCAGGAGACGGTGTTATTCAGCTTCTCGGACCGCCCGGTCCAGGAAACCCTCGGCCTGTTCCGCGAAGCGCGTTACTAATAATAAGGACTCGATCATGACTCAATACGTTTTTGCTCCCCAGGCCCCGGTTACCGTTCCCGTTGTCGGCAGCGAGGAGCAGTTTCCCGTGCGCCGCGTCTACTGCGTGGGGCGTAACTATGCCGCTCACGCCCGTGAAATGGGCTTTGATCCGGACCGCGAGCCGCCGTTTTTCTTCTGTAAACCGGCCGATGCGGTGGTGGCGGTAGCCGCAGGCGAAACCCTCGATTTGCCCTATCCGGCGCAGACGGACAACTACCACTACGAAATCGAGCTGGTGGTGGCGATCGGCAAGCGCGGCAGCGATATTCCGCTGGAGCAGGCTCACGACTATATCTGGGGCTACGCGACCGGCCTCGATATGACCCGCCGCGACCGCCAGATGGAGATGCGTCAGATGGGGCGTCCGTGGGAAATCGGCAAGGCGTTCGATCTCTCCGCGCCGATTGCGCCGCTGCACAGAGCGGATAGCGTGGCGGTTAATGAGGCGGCGATTTGGCTGCAGGTAAACGGTGAAGACCATCAGCGCAGCGATATTCGCCATCTGATCTGGTCGGTTAACGAAACCATCAGCTACCTCTCCGGCTTCTTCGAGCTGCAGCCCGGCGACCTGATTTTCACCGGCACCCCGGAAGGCGTTGGCGCGGTGGTGAAAGGGGATGTGATTAACGGCGGCGTGGATGGACTGACGCCCATCGCCGTGCGCGTGGCGTGAGGTGAGCGATGAAGCTGTACAGTTTTTTCAATAGCTCCGCTTCATACCGGGTGCGTATCGCCCTGGCGCTGAAGGGGATCGACTACCAGAGCGTGGGCGTCAATATTCGTATCGGCCAGCAAAACGCCCTCGAGTATCGGCGGCTGAATCCGGTCGGGCTGGTGCCTGCGCTGATGACCGACGAGGGCGAATCCCTGGGCCAGTCGCTGGCGATCGCCGACTGGCTCGACCGGCACTATCCGCAGACGCCGCTGTTGCCCCAGCAGGATCCGGCGCGGATGCGGGTGCTGGAGATCGTCTACGCCATCGCCTGCGATATTCATCCGATTAATAACATGCGCGTTTTGCGCTACCTTAGCGATGAGCTGAAGGTGAGCGAAGAGGACAAGCAGCGCTGGTATGCGCACTGGGTCCAGCAGGGGCTCAGCGCGGTGGAGCAGCTGCTGCGCCACGCCCGGTCCGGCGCGTTTTGCGTCGGCGAGACGCCGACGCTGGCCGACTGCTGCCTGGTGCCGCAGTGGGCCAACGCTCAGCGCATGGGCTGCGACCTGAGCCACTATCCGCGCTGCCAGGCGGTCTATGACGCCTGTACCCGGCTTCCGGCGTTTATCGCCGCCGCGCCGGAAAATCAACAAGACAAAATTCCGGCTTAGGGGGACAGAGCATGGCGAAAGTGACGCGAGCAACGATTGTCGGCGGGGGAATTGGCGGCGCGGCGACGGCGCTCTCCCTGGCGCGCCAGGGCATCAAGGTGATGCTGCTGGAGAAGGCCCATGAGATCGGCGAAATTGGCGCCGGGATCCAGCTTGGCCCCAACGCCTTTTCGGCGCTGGATAGCCTGGGCGTGGGCGAAATTGCCCGCCAGCGTGCCGTCTTCACCGATCACATCACCATGATGGATGCGGTGAACGGCGAAGAGGTGGTGCAGATTAAAACCGGGCAGGCCTTCCGCGACCATTTTGGCGGCCCCTACGCGGTTATCCACCGGGCGGATATTCACGCCACCGTCTGGGAAGCAGCGTTAACCCATCCCGACGTCGAGTACCGCACCTCAACCCAGGTGGTGGATATCCGCCAGAGCGCCGACGAGGTAACGGTCTATGACGATCGCGGCAACGTCTGGACCGCGGATATCCTGATCGGCTGCGACGGCGTGAAGTCGGTGGTTCGCCGGAGCCTGCTGGACGACACGCCGCGGGTCACCGGCCACGTGGTGTACCGGGCGGTGGTGGAAGCGGCGGATATGCCGGAGGATTTGCGCATCAACGCGCCGGTGCTGTGGGCCGGGCCGCACTGCCATCTGGTGCACTATCCGCTGCGCGGCGGCAAGCAGTACAACCTGGTGGTGACGTTCCACAGCCGCCAGCAGGAGGAGTGGGGCGTACGCGACGGCAGCAAAGAGGAGGTGCTCTCCTACTTCCAGGGGATCCATCCGCGCCCGAGGCAGATGCTGGATAAACCCACCTCGTGGCGGCGCTGGTCCACCGCCGATCGTGAACCGGTCGAGAAGTGGGGCAATGACCGTATCACTCTGGTCGGCGACGCGGCCCATCCGGTGGCGCAGTATATGGCCCAGGGCGCCTGCATGGCGCTGGAAGATGCGGTCACCCTTGGCAAGGCGCTGGCGCACTGCGACGGCGATGCCGCCCGCGCGTTCGCGCTGTATGAATCGGTGCGAATTCCGCGCACCGCGCGCATCGTCTGGTCAACTCGTGAAATGGGGCGGATCTACCACGCCGCAGGCGTGGAGCGTCAGGTGCGCAACCTGCTGTGGAAGGGCAAAACTCAGGCCGAGTTCTATCGCGGCATCGAGTGGCTGTACGGCTGGAAGGAAGATAACTGCCTGCAGCCGCGCTAGCGCAGGCTGCCGCGGCGCCGGCGGCGGGAAAACCCGCACGGAGCCCTTTCAACCGGCACGGAGAGGCGCTAACATAGCGCCTCTTTTTTTCCGGGCAATGAATAACAATATGCGGGTATTACTGGCGCCGATGGAAGGCGTGCTCGATTCGCTGGTGCGCGAGCTGCTGACCGAAGTCAACGATTACGATCTGTGCATCACCGAATTTTTGCGCGTGGTGGACCAGCTGCTGCCGGCGAAATCGTTCTACCGACTCTGCCCGGAGCTGCATCACCACAGCCGGACGCCTTCCGGAACCCGCGTGCGCGTGCAGCTGCTCGGGCAGTATCCGCAGTGGCTGGCGGAGAACGCCGCCCGGGCGGTGGAGCTCGGCTCGTGGGGCGTTGACCTGAACTGCGGCTGCCCGTCTAAGCTGGTTAACGGCAGCGGCGGTGGCGCGACGCTGCTGAAGGATCCGGAGCTGATTTATCGCGGCGCGAAGGCCATGCGTGAAGCGGTCCCAGACCACCTGCCGGTGACGGTAAAAGTGCGCCTCGGCTGGGACAGCGGCGAGCGGCGGTTTGAAATTGCCGACGCCGTACAGCAGGCGGGCGCCAGCGAGCTGGTGGTTCACGGACGCACCAAAGAAGAGGGCTACAGGGCGGAGAGCATCAACTGGCAGGCGATCGGCGAGATCCGCCGCCGTCTGACGATCCCGGTGGTGGCCAACGGCGAAATCTGGGACTGGCAGAGCGCGCAGGCGTGCCTGGCGGCCACCGGCTGCGACTCGGTGATGATCGGTCGGGGAGCGCTGAACGTGCCGAACTTAAGCCGGGTGATAAAATATAACGAACCGCGCATGCCGTGGCCGCAGGTCGTGCTGCTGCTGCAAAAATATACCCGTCTGGAAAAGCAGGGCGATACCGGCCTCTATCACGTGGCCCGCATCAAGCAGTGGCTCAGCTATTTACGTAAAGAATATACCGAAGCGCTGGGGGTATTTAATGAGATCCGTACCCTAAAAACCTCTGCCGAAATTGCCGCGGCTATCGCCCGTTATTAATCTCAGGAGTGTTAATTGGCTCACAGATTATTACTTAGGAAGTTCCTGTTGATGGGAATTTCATTAAGGGAGTGATATTGTGCCGTTCTAATATTCAGGGTTGCTACTGATTACAGGCAAAACCTAAGCACTTCCGCCAGTCGTGGTGGGGAGTGCTTAGGTTTTTTTTTGCCTTCAATTTATGGAGATTTTAGTTATTAAATAAAACAATGAGTTGTAAATAAAGGTGCGATGCGGCTAAGCGGTTTAATGACCGACAACGCCCTTTTCTCCAAAAATAAAAAAATAAAATAAAAACGGGCAACTTTATTGCCTGCGGACAGCTATTACCTTTACTCAGTCAGGTTGGATATATCTATGAACGACAAAAAAATAAATCGCCTGTTCTCTCTGCTGGCATTTTCACTATTGACGCCGGCGGCGTTGGCTGCCGAAACGCCGGCGTGGAACGGTAGCGTATTAGGTTTTGAAAACCCGCAAAAAGGGCTGCTGGGTGATATGGCAGGCATTCGCCCAATACTTACCGATCTGGGATTTAATTATAACCTCGGCTATCTCAATGAAATGGGCTATAACGCCGGCGGCGGCTATAACCATGATAAGCATCTGGCCTATATCGACCAGCTGGCGCTGACCTTTAACCAGGATCTTGAGCGCTGGACCGGGATCCCCGATGCGCGCATCGAAGGGAATATCGTCAACCGTAATCACGACGACAATCTGACCACCAGGCGGCTGCAGGATCCGCGGGTTAACTTTAACGATCTCTCCCAGGAGAGCTGGGGCGGGCAGTCCATCACCCGCCTCGGCTGGCTCACCTTCGCCCGCAGCTTTGACGACCGGCGCCTGACCTGGCGAATCGGCATGATGAACAAAGTGCAGACGTTCGATCAGATCATTCCCTGCGACTTCCAGCTGCTCTCGCAGTGCGGCGGTAAATCCGCCAACTCGCTGACGTGGAATAACTGGAACGTGCATACCTGGGGGACCACCTTCGAATATAAGCTGATGCCGATGCTCACCCTGAAGGGCGGGGTGATGGAGCAGAACCCGCAGGCCGCTTCCCGCAGCCACGCGTGGAGCTGGTCGACGAAGGGCAGTAAAGGCGTGCTGCTGCCGCTGGAAATTGAGGCTCGTCCGATGATTAACGACCTGCCTGGCGCCTATAACCTCGGCGTGCTGTTCACCAACGCGCCGCAGAGCGATCTCTATTACGGCAAATCCGGCGGCCCCGGCGCGACGGACCCCGACGGCTATGCTCAGCATAACCGGACCTGGTTCCTGTACGGCGGGCTCAACCAGCAGGTCACCCGGCACGCCGACGATCCTGAGCGCGGCATGAGCCTGTCGCTGAGCGGCAGCTACAGCGACCAGCGCAGCAACTATATCCATACCGCCGTGGCCGCCTCGATGCGCTATCGCGGCCTGTTTGACGCCCGACCGGCGGACTGGATCGGCTTTGGCCTGACCTGGATGGATATGAGCGACAGCTACGCCCGCAATCAGCGCTATATGAACCAAATCAGCGGGGCCACGAACGACTACGATGCCAGCTATCAGCCGGTGGCCGGGCATTCGCTGAACGCCGAACTCTACTATCGCTTCCGCCCGATTTCCTGGCTTGAGCTGCAGCCAGGCCTGCAGTACTGGCACCGTCCCGGCGGCATCGCCGAGACCCAGGATGCGTGGGTTGTGGAGTGGAAGACGGTGGTCACTTTCTAAAAAACGCCGCGGCGATACGCTGTTAGCCGCGATCTGTATCACGTTTTTTTGCCTGGGTAGTTGAGACAAAGAAAGAAGTTGCTACAGTGCTGGAGTTGGATTGCTACTGCTTAGGCAGGCAAAACCTGATTTCCTGGCATTTGTCGGGGGTCAGGTTTTTTTGTTTCCGGGGTTCATATGCAAATCGCCAAAGTTCTTAATAACAATGTGGTGGTTATTCTCGACGAGCAGCAGCGCGAGCAGGTCGTAATGGGGCGAGGGCTTGCCTTTCAGAAACGCGTCGGCGACTCGCTGGACGAAAGTAAAATTGAAAAGGTCTTCGCGCTGCAGAGCGATGAGCTGGTTGGCCGTCTGGGGGAGTTACTCAGCCAGATACCGCTGGAAGTGATGACCACCTGCGACCGAATTATTGAGCTGGCGCGCGGGCGGCTGGGCAAACTGCAGGAGAGTTTGTACATCACCCTGACCGACCACTGCCACTTCGCCATTGAGCGGCAGAAAAACGGCGTGACCATCCGCAACGTCCTGCTGTGGGAAATTAAACGGCTGTATCCGAAAGAGTTTGAGCTGGGGCAGGAGGCGCGGGCGATTATTGCCCGGCGGCTCGGCGTTGAGCTTGCCGAAGACGAGGCCGGGTTTATTGCCCTGCATCTGGTCACCGCCCAGCTCAACAGCGAAATGCCGGAAGTGATGCACGTCACCCGGGTGATGCAGGAAATTCTGCAGCTGGTGAAGTATCAGCTGCAGCTGAACTATGACGAAGAGTCGTTAAGCTACCAGCGCTTTGTCACCCACCTGAAGTTTTTCGCCCAGCGGATGCTGACCCGCACGGTGGTGGAAGATGATGACGTGACGCTGCACAGCGCGGTGAAGGACAACTACCCCAGGGCGTGGAAGTGTGCGGAAACCGTGGCTCGACATCTGCAGAAAAGCTATCAGCGGCAGCTGACGACGGAAGAGATTATGTTTCTTGCCATTCATATTGAACGGGTAAGAAAAGAGGGGCGTTAGCCTCCAGCGACCAAAAATTGGATTGTTACTGCATAACGCAGGCAAAACCTGAGCGCGACGCCATCCGGCGTTGTTCTCGGGTTTTTTTTTATTTTAACACTCAGTCACTGGCCGCCCGTGGGCGGCTGAAGTCAAGGAAAACAGCATGGAATATAAAGCACTCGCGCAGGATATTCTTAGCCGGGTTGGTGGCAAAGAGAATATTGTGAGTCTGGTTCACTGCGCTACACGGCTGCGCTTTAAGCTTAAAGAGAATAAAAAGGCGGACGCGGAAGGGCTGAAGATGAATCCGGGCGTCATTATGGTGGTCGAAAGCGGCGGCCAGTTTCAGGTGGTGATCGGCAACCACGTTCACGACGTCTGGCAGGCGGTGCGCAGCGAAGCCGGGCTGACCGACGACAGCGAGCCGGTGGCGGAAACGGGTGAAAAAACCTCGGTTCTCGGCCAGATTATCGACGTGGTGTCCGGCATCTTTACCCCGTTTATCGGCGTCCTGGCGGCGTCGGGGATCCTTAAGGGCATGCTGGCGCTGGCGGTGGTGTGCGGCTGGCTGGCTCCGCAGCAGGCGACGTATCAGATCTGGTTTGCTGCCAGCGACGCGCTGTTCTTCTTCTTCCCGCTCTTTTTAGGCTATACCGCCGGCAAAAAGTTTGGCGGCAATCCGTTTATCACCATGGTTATCGGCGGGGCGTTAACCCACCCGCTGATGATTCAGGCCTTTGAGGCCAGCCAGGTGTCGGGAGCCGGGGCGACGCATTTCCTCGGCATCCCGGTGACCTTTATCAACTATAGCTCGTCGGTTATCCCGATCATTCTCGCCTCGTGGGCCAGCTGCTGGCTGGAGCGGCGCAGCAACGCGGTGCTGCCGCCAGCGATGAAAAACTTCTTCACCCCGGCCATTTGCCTGGCGGTGGTGGTGCCGCTGACCTTCCTGGCTATCGGCCCGGTTGCAACCTGGCTGAGCCAGCTGCTGGCCCACGGTTACCAGATTATCTACGCGGTTGCGCCGTGGCTGGCAGGGGCCGCAATGGGCGCCCTGTGGCAGGTGTGCGTGATCTTTGGTCTCCACTGGGGGCTGGTGCCGCTGATGATTAATAACCTGGCGGTACTGGGTCAGGATTCGATGCTGCCGATGCTGCTGCCGGCGGTGATGGGGCAGGTGGGGGCCGCGCTGGGGATTTTCCTGCGCAGCCGCGACGCGCGGCAGAAGGTGCTGGCCGGGTCGGCTATCTCTGCCGGGATTTTTGGCGTCACCGAACCGGCTATCTACGGCCTGAACCTGCCGCTGCGTCGGCCGTTTATCTTCGGCTGCGTGGCCGGGGCGATCGGCGGGGCGATTGTCGGTTTTAGCAACAGCCACGTTTACTCCTTCGGCTTTGCCAACATTTTCACCCTTGCGCAGATGATCCCGCCGCAGGGCATTGATGCCACCCTGTGGGGCGGTGCGATCGGTATCGTTGCCGCGCTGGTTATCTCCTGCGTGCTGACCTTTGTCGCCGGGATGCCGAAGAGCAGCGCCGGGGAGGCCGCCGTCGTCACCGCTCCGGCAGGCGAAAACGATATTCTGGCCCCGATGTCCGGCAGCGTCCTGGCGCTCGATCAGGTTCCCGACGGCACCTTCGCCAGCGGCCTGCTGGGGCAGGGCGTGGCGATTATTCCCGCCATCGGCAAGGTTATCGCCCCGTTCTCTGGCGAAGTGGCCTCCTTATTCCAGACCAAACACGCGATTGGCCTGCTCAGCGACAGCGGCATTGAGCTGCTGATCCATGTCGGTATCGACACCGTTAAGCTCAACGGCGAGCCCTTTACCGCCCACGTGAAGGAAGGGGACAGGGTGCAGGCCGGTGACCTGCTGCTGGAGTTCGATCGCCAGGCGATTCTGGATGCCGGCTATGACCTGGCAACCCCGATTATTATCAGTAACAGCGACGGCTATCGCAGCGTTGATATTGTATCTGGCAGCGTGGTTGACGCCGGCCAGCCGCTGCTGTCCGTCAGCCATTAATTACAGGAGAGAGAGATGAAGACATTCCCAAAAACGTTTTTATGGGGCGGCGCGACCGCGGCAAACCAGGTGGAAGGGGCGTATCTGGACGACGGGAAGGGGCTGTCGACGTCAGACGTTCAGCCGCACGGCGTATTTGGCGACGTGGTTGAGCGCGTGGCCGGCGACAGCGGCATCAAGGATATCGCCATCGACTTCTACCACCGCTATCCGGAAGATATCAGCCTGTTCGCGGAGATGGGCTTTAACTGCCTGCGGGTGTCGATTGCCTGGACGCGCATTTTCCCCAACGGCGACGATAGCGAAGCGAACGAAGCCGGGCTGGCCTTCTATGACCGGCTGTTTGATGAGCTGGCGCAGCACAACATCACCCCGCTGGTGACGCTGTCGCATTACGAAATGCCGTGGGCGCTGGTAAAAAACTACGGCGGCTGGGGCGGGCGGGAGGTCATCGGCTTCTTTGAGCGCTATGCGCGCACGGTGTTTGCCCGCTATCAGCATAAGGTCAAGCTGTGGCTCACCTTTAACGAAATCAACATGTCCCTGCATGCGCCGATGACCGGCGTCGGCCTGCCGGAGGGCAGCAGCAAGGCGGCGGTCTACCAGGCGATACATCATCAGCTGGTGGCAAGCGCGCTGGCGGTTAAGGCCTGCCACGAGATAGTCGAAGACGGGAAAATCGGCAATATGCTGCTCGGCGGCCTGATGTATCCGCTCAGCTGCCGTCCTGAGGATATCTTTGAGACCCTGCAGCAGAACCGCAGCTGGCAGTTCTTCGGCGACGTGCAGTGCCGCGGCGCCTATCCGGGCTATATGCTGCGCTATTTCCGCGAGCAGGGTATCAGCCTTGAGATAACCGACGCCGACCGCGCGGCGCTGAAGGAGACCGTCGATTTTATCTCCTTTAGCTACTATATGACCGGCTGCGTGACCGCCGACGAAGAGCTGAATAAAAAAGCGCGCGGCAACATTCTCAGCATGGTGCCCAACCCGCACCTTGCGAGCTCGGAGTGGGGCTGGCAAATCGACCCGCTGGGCCTGCGCACGCTGCTTAACGTCCTGTGGGATCGCTATCAAAAGCCGCTGTTTATCGTTGAAAACGGCCTCGGCGCGAAGGACAAGGTCGAAGCGGACGGCAGCATCAATGATGACTACCGCATCGCCTACCTGAACGATCATCTGCTGCAGGTGCGGGAGGCTATCGACGACGGCGTTGAGCTGATGGGCTATACCAGCTGGGGGCCCATCGACCTGGTGAGCGCCTCGAAGGCCGAGCTCTCCAAGCGCTACGGTTTTATTTACGTCGATCGTGACGACGAGGGTAAAGGTACGCTGGCGCGCAGCAGGAAGAAGAGCTTTAGCTGGTATAAAGAGGTTATTGCCAGCAACGGCGCCAGCCTGAAAGAGTAAGCCGCTCGGCGGCCCGCAGGTTCCGGGCCGCCAGCCGGTTACGCCGGCTTACGCCGGCTTACGCGCGCGCAGTAAAAAGATCATCGGCCGCTCTTTTTCTTCATCGAGGCCCGGCTGGGCGGCAATTTGCGCCGCCGTCGGGCCCCACTCATCAAGATATTCAATCACGAAGCCAGCGGCAACCAGCAGGTTTATCCAGCTGGCGAGCTTACGGTGCTGTTTTTTTACCCCATCGGCAAACCAGTTGCTGATGCGCTCACCCTCCTGCTGATAGTGGCTGACCGGCCAGCTTTTCTGCCCCTCGGCATCTTCCTGCCAGCCCTGACGCAGCGGCGCGGTGTAGACCGGATGTTCGGCGGAAAAGAGCAGCGTGCCCCCCGGGGTCAACGCCTGATAAACGGTGGCGAACAGCGGGGCCACGTCCGGCAGATAGTGCAGGGCCAGCGAGCTGTAGACCAGCTCGCAGCCGTTGGCGGGCAGCGTCAGGGTTTGCAGATCGGCGCAGCGGTAGTCAATATCCTGACCCTCGCTCATTTCGCGCGCGCGTTCGAGCATGCGGCTGGAGATATCCAGCCCGCTCACCTGTGCCGCGCCCTGGTCGCGAGCCCAGCGGCAGAACCAGCCGTAGCCGCAGCCGAGATCAACCACCCGCAGGCCGGATAGCGGCGGCAGCATCTGCTGAATGGCGGGCCACTCCGGCGCGCCGTCAAGGCCCTTCACCGAACGGTCGAGGGTCGCGTAGCCGGCGAAAAAGCTCGGATCATCGTAAATATTCTGGCTCATGTTCACTCCGTGAATTCATTTATTTATTTTTAACCATATGATTTGGCTAGCCACACGCTTTACTTAACGGCGCGAAGGCAATTAATTTATTATACCCGACCTTATTAAGTAATCTGACCTATCTCATGAACCTGAATCTGAGCAAACGCGTTATCGCCGGGCTGCCCCTGGTCATTGCGCTGGCCGGCTGCGCGCCGTCACACGATACCGGCACTGCGCCGCAGCAGCAGACACCTGCCTCCCATGTGGCAACGGAGCTGCCTGCCAGCGTGAAAAACGGCTGGCCGCACGACAGCTGGTGGCAAGAGTACCGCGATCCGCAGCTGAACAGCCTGATTCAGCGCGCCTTAGCCAACGCGCCGGATATGCAGATTGCCGACCAGCGGATAAAGCTGGCGGAAGCCCAGGCGCGGATGTCGCAGGCCAACCTTGGCCCGGAGATGGACTTTTCCGCCAACGTTGAGCGGCAGAAAATGTCCTCAGAGGGGCTGATGGGGCCTTTCGCGACCGATACCGATGGCAACACCGGGCCGTGGTACACCAACGGCACCTTCGGCCTGACGGCGGGCTGGGATCTGGATCTGTGGGGGAAAAATCGCGCGCTGGTGAAGGCCCGCATAGGTGAAGTGAAGGCACAGATAGCCGAGCAGGCGCAAACCCGGGAGCTGCTGGCCAGCAGCGTGGCACGCCTCTACTGGCAGTGGCAGACCGAGGCGGCGGTGAAAAACGTGCTGCAGCAGCTGAAGGATGAGCAGAACAATATCGTCAGCGTCGATCGCGCGCTGTACCAGCGTGGGATCACCAACTCGGTTGAGGGGGCGGAGAACGATATCAACGTCAGCAAAACCGATCAGCATCTGGCCGATGTCACCGGCAGCATGAAGGAGATTGAGGCGCGTCTGATGGCCTTAACCAACAGCCAGAGCCGGGCGCTGAACCTCCGTCCGGCGCCTCTGCCTGCCGTCAGCACGCAGATGCCAACCGAACTGGGCTACGAGCTGCTGGCGCGCCGCCCGGATCTGCAGGAGGCGCACTGGTATATCGAAGCCTCTTTAAGCGAGGTGGATGCGGCGAAAGCGGCGTTCTATCCGGATATTAACCTGATGGGCTTCCTGCAGCAGGATGCCCTGCACTTAAGCGATCTGTTCCGCCACTCGGCGCAGCAGATGGGGCTGTCAGCGGGCCTGACGCTGCCTATTTTTGATAGCGGCCGCCTGAACGCCAACCTGGATATCGTCAGCGCGCAGAACAATCTGTCGGTGGCAAAGTATAACAAAGCGGTCGTTGACGCGGTGAATCAGGTAGCGAAGGCGGCGAGCCAGGTAGAGACCCTGATGGAGAAAAATCAGCAGCAGCAGCAGGTCGAAAAAGACGCCCGGCGGATGGTGGATCTGGCGCAGGCGCGGATGAACGCCGGGATCCTGCCGGGTTCGAAAGTGAGTATGGCGAAGCTGCCGGCGCTCGAAGAGCGGATTTCCGCGCTGCGCCTG
The DNA here is from genome assembly GCF_006539725.1 of Klebsiella terrigena. Lineage (GTDB taxonomy): Bacteria > Pseudomonadota > Gammaproteobacteria > Enterobacterales > Enterobacteriaceae > Klebsiella > Klebsiella terrigena. Next base: position 199,278 of record NZ_BJNO01000003.1, read on the forward strand.
CACGGTCAGTGGCTGGACGCCAACATTCAGCTGACCTCTGCGCTGGGCGGCGGCTACCGCCAGGCCGCGAAGTAATCCCCTTTTCCCCGGCGGCGAAGACGCCGGCCGGGGCGCCCGTCTACTCTTTCCTTTGCGCCTCGCGGCGCTTCAGCCACCAGTGCGCGGCGAGCACCAGCACAACCGCAAGGATCAGCCAGACTGCGTGCTTGAGATGACCATCAAGATGATGCAGCCACGGGCCAATGGCTTCTCCCCCCAGGTAGCCGAGGGTGGTGAACAGCAGCGCCCAGACGATCGCCCCGAGGATATTGAGCGGCATAAAGACCTTCGGCGGCAGGCGGCTGGCGCCGATCAACAGCGGGCCGATGATGCGAAAGCCGTACATAAAGCGCGTCCCGATGACGAACAGATAGGGGCGGCGCTGGATCATGCGCTGCGCCTTACGGATCCGCGCCTGTTGGCGGGAAAAGCGTCGCAGCAGCCGGCCGCCAAAGCGCCTGCCGAGCAGGTACAGCAGCTGATCGCCAATCATCCCGCCGAGCGCCACGGAAATGACCACCAGCGGAAACTTCAATAAGCCCTGATGCGCCGCCACTCCGCCAAGGAGGGTGATCGTTTCGCCTTCCGCTATGCTGCCGATGACCAGCGCAGCGTAGCCATAATGGGAAATCAGGTTATTGATATCCATACAAAAAATTCTCCCTCCTCGCGGCATCGTTCCGGTAGCGCCGGCGCGCGGCCTGTGCCCGGCCCGACTGCCAGTCTTACCCGTCCTGAATGACGTGACGTTTTGACCCTAAAGCCTAAGCATACACCCTGGCGCTTAAAATGAGGTTAAGTGCCTTTTTATCGCTGTACACAAAATAATCTCTCAGGGTGAATTATACTTGTATCACTGCTGTACGAAGCCGTGACAAGGGGGACGATATGAACCATGTCTGGGGACTCTTCTCTCATCCGAATCAAGAGATGAGCGTTATCAAGAGCGAAAACGAAACGATTTCGCATCACTACACGCACCACGTGCTGGTCATGGCGGCGGTTCCGGTTATCTGCGCGTTTATTGGCACCACGCAGCTGGGCTGGAACTTCGGCGATGGCACCGTGATAAAACCGTCGCTGTTTACCGGGCTGGCGCTCGCGGTGCTGTTTTATGCCGTGATGCTCGCCGGGGTGGCGGTGATGGGGCGGGTCATCTGGTGGATGGCGAGAAGCTATCCGCAGCGGCCCTCGCTAAAACGCTGCATGGTGTTTGCAGGCTACGTCGCGACGCCGCTGTTTTTAAGCGGGATCGTGGCGCTCTATCCGCTGGTGTGGCTGTGCGCGTTTGTCGGCACGGTGGCGCTATTTTACACCGGCTACTTGCTCTATCTCGGGATCCCAACCTTCCTGAGTATCAATCGTGAAGAGGGGCTAAGCTTTGCCAGCTCCACCCTCGCAATCGGGGTGCTGGTGCTGGAAGTGCTGCTGGCGATAACCGTTATCCTGTGGGGCTACGGATACCGGCTGTTCTAACAACATACATTGCCAGCATAAATGGATTTTTATGCTGGCAATGCAGCATTTGCTCACTATTCTTATTAGCCAGGCGCGGCCGTGGCGCGGTATGATTGCTCCCGCCAGCGTCGTTTTTGCTTCAGCGCCGCAGCGTACGTACAAACGTGCAAAAATACTTTTCAGAATGCTCACCATGCCGAAATTTCGAGTTTCTTTGCTCAGCCTGACTTTGCTGCTGGCTGTTCCTTTTGCGCCCCAGGCGATAGCAAAAACCCCCGCGACCCTTCACGCCATGCAGCCGGATATCGCTTCCGGTAGCGCGATGATTGTCGATCTTGCGAGTAAAAAAATTGTCTACCAGAGCCAGCCGGATCTGGTTCGCCCGATGGCCTCCATCACCAAAGTGATGACCGCCATGGTGGTTCTTGATGCCCATCTGCCGCTGGATGAGATGCTGAGCGTGGACATCAGCCATACCCCGGAAATGAAGGGGATCTATTCGCGCGTGCGCCTGAACAGCCAAATCAGCCGCCGCAACATGCTGCTGCTGGCGCTGATGTCTTCAGAAAACCGCGCCGCCGCGAGCCTCGCTCACCATTACCCCGGCGGCTATGACGCCTTTATTCGCGCGATGAACGCCAAGGCGCAGGCGCTGGGCATGACCCATACCCGCTACGTTGAACCGACCGGCCTGTCGATTCACAACGTCTCCACCGCGCGCGATCTGACCAAACTGCTGATTGCTACCGAGCAGTATCCGCTGATCGGCCAGCTGAGCACCACCAAAGAGGATATGGCCACGTTCGCCCAGCCGGCCTACACGCTGCCGTTCCGCAACACCAACCACCTGGTGTATCGCGATAACTGGAATATTCAGCTGACCAAAACCGGCTTTACCAACGCCGCAGGCCACTGCCTGATCATGCGCACGGTGATTAATCAGCGCCCGGTGGCGCTGGTGGTGATGGATGCGTTTGGCAAATATACGCACTTTGCCGACGCCAGCCGCCTGCGGACGTGGATTGAGACCGGGAAGGTGATGCCGGTTCCGGCTTCCGCTCTGAGCTATAAAAAGCAGCGTGAAGCGCAGATGGCGGATGCGATGCTGAAAGGCGGCGCGCAGACCGCGCAGAACGATTAATCGGACGCCAGGCTTTGCCCAAAGCGCCGGCTCGGGGATTGCCCGTCCCGGCGCTTTTGCGCTCTCCCCGCAGGCGACGCCGCTGCGGGTTCTCGCCCAAATCTACTCCGGGATCGTCAGGTCGCCGTCGCCAAGCCGGCGCTGCATAATCAGCGTATCCCGCCAGTCGCCCATCTTGTAGCCCACGCTGCGCAGCTGTCCCGCCACGCTAAAGCCAAATTTCTTGTGGATCGCCAGCGAGCCGGCGTTATTGTGCCCGTCGCCGATGATCGCCAGCATCTGCCGCCACGGCCCCTGCTCGCACTTCGCGATGAGCTGCGACAGCAGGGCGCTGCCGATGCCGCGTCCGCCCATGCCTGATTCGACGTAAATCGACTCTTCAAGGGTGTAGCGATAGGCCGGGCGAGGGCGGTAAAAGGTGGCGTAGCAGTAGCCGACGATGGACCCACGCCACAGCGCCACCAGCCACGGAAGGCCGTTGTCGCGTACGGTTTTAATCCGCTTGCGCATTTCGTCGACGGTGGGGGGAATATCTTCAAAGGAGGCGCGCCCGTTGAGGACGTGCCAGACGTACAGCGCGGCGATGGCGTGAGCATCATCGGGCAGGGCTTCGCGGATTTCTAATTCAGCGCTGTGTAACATATCCGCTTCGGACATGGTGGGGCTCCTTAAGCCAGGTTTACCGGGGACGCGTTTTCTTCGGCATGCAGCGTAATACATAACCCCGGTAGATGAATAGCCCCGGCAGGGATCGTTCTTCGGCCTGCTTGCCCGCGGGCGAAGTCAGGCCGAAGACGTTCGCGGTTAGCCTCTGCGCCTACGAGGCGCTGCCGTCGCTCTCCTGGCGCTCGCCCCAGTATTTTTGCTTGCTGGTTTTGCCGATCCCCGGGTTCATGCTGTTGGTCGGGTCGTTCTGGCGGTAGAACTGCTTTAAGCTCTCCGGCGCTTCGTAAAGATGCCCGACGTTGTGCTCGGCGGGATACTGCGCGCCGCGCGCTTTTAGCAGCTCCAGCATTTTCTCCTTCAGCGCGTGGGCATCCACGCCTTTCTTAACGATGTAGTCCTGGTGGAAGACGTGGCACATAAAGTGGCCGTAATAGAGCTTATAGACCAGCTGGTTGTCGATTTCGGCCGGCAAATGCTCAAACCACTCGGTGTCGTTGCGGCGCAAGGCGATATCCAGCGCCAGAATATCCTCCACCTCGTCGGCGTGAACGGCCTGGTAGCGGATGGCGGCACCCGCCGCGGCGAAGCGGTGCAGGAACGCCTTGCTGCCTTCCTCCGCCGTGCAGACGAAGAAATCGCCCTCGGCCTCTTTAAAGTACTCCGTCAGCCACGCCTGGGCTTCCTCGACGCCGTCGCCCGCCATCTTCAGCAGCAGGTGGTGCTCATATTTATCGCGCCAGGTTTTCATTCGCTCCGGCAGGTGCGCCGGGAAAACGTGACCGATTTTTTGCATAAAGCGGTCGGTGAAATGCGGCTTAAACAGCGGCACTTTCTCCAGCATCGCGTCGGTGCGGCCCTTCATGGTGAAGAAGAACGGCATTTTGTCGGTGCCGAGCTTGTCGATCATCAGGAAGGTGTCCTTGCCGTAGCGCTCGGCGATATCGTAGATATCGCGATGCATATACTCTCCCGCCACCGGCAGGTTGTTAAATTCAGCAAGAATATGGCGGCGGATTTCGGTCAGCACTTCAGGCCTGTTACTGCCGATATAAAACACCTGCTGGCGCTTTTCTGCCGGGAAGGTGTCGAGACGGGCGGCAAATACCGCCAGCTTGCCGGCGCAGCCCGAAGACTCAAACAGGCGGTCGGGGTCGGCGTTGTAGCGCGCCGGCGTGTCGGCGGTCACGTCGCGCACGCGGGTGACGTAATCATGATCGTGGGCGTGGCGGCCGTCGTGCAGGACGTCTTCATCCTTAATGCGATCGTCGTCGAGACGGCTGAGGATCTGCTCCGGCGTGGTGCCGAGATCGATGCCCAGGTGGTTAACCAGGCGCAGCCTGCCGCTCTCATCAATCTGCGCAAACAGCGACATCTCGGTATAGGCCGGGCCGCGCTGAACCAGCGAGCCGCCAGAGTTATTGCAGATACCGCCGATAACCGATGCGCCGATGCAGGAGGAGCCAATCACCGAGTGCGGCTCGCGGCCAAACGGCTTCAGCGCCTTCTCCAGCGAATAGAGCGTGGTGCCAGGGAAGGCCAGCACCTGCTCGCCTTTACCCAGCAGATGCAGCTTGTCGAGGCGCAGGGTGCTGATAATCACGATCTCGCGATCGTAATCGTTGCCGCTGGGGGTGGAGCCTTCGGTGAGGCCGGTATTCGCCGCCTGCATGAGAATAATTTTATCGGCCTCCACGCAGGCGCTCAGCACCCGCCAGAGTTCCAGCAGCGTTCCCGGAAAAACCACGGCCAGCGCGTCGCCGTGGCCGGAGCGGAACCCTTTGCGATAGCGCTGGGTTTTGGCCGGATCGGTGAGCAGATGCGAGGAGCCAACCAGTCGCGCCAGCTCTGTCAGAAATGCGTTGTTTTGGGGTGTTGCTGCAGATGACATGATCCACTCCTTGTGGTGGGACAAAAAATTCTGCACTAAGAATAGCGCTTTGTATGACAATTTGGTGCAAGAATGTTGCGAAAAATCAGAGCAGAAGCCGAGCTTTCTACAGGCGTCTCGCCTATGTTTATGGCAAACTGCGGTTTTTATTATACTTGTCGCCTACAAGCTGCGCGCCGCCGGCCTCGCCCTTTACGGGCCGGCGTCGGGACGACGAGCGCCGCAGTTCGAAATTGATAAAGTATAGGTTTCGCCAAAATCCTCGCTACTGGAAGAAAGAGAGATAACCATGAAATGGCTCTGTACTGTAGGCCTCGCCGTTAGCCTGGCGCTGCAACCCGCGCTGGCGGATGAACTGTTCGGCAACCATCCTTTGACTCCGCAGGCGCGGGATGCCTTCGTCAGCGAACTGCTGAAGAAAATGACGGTGGACGAAAAGATAGGCCAGCTGCGGCTGATTAGCGTCGGGCCGGATAACCCGAAAGAGGCGATCCGCGAGATGATCAAAGAGAGCCAGGTCGGGGCTATCTTTAACACCGTGACCCGCTCGGATATCCGCGTGATGCAGGACCAGGTGATGCAGCTCAGCCGGCTGAAAATCCCGCTGTTCTTCGCCTACGACGTGCTCCACGGTCAGCGCACCGTCTTCCCGATTAGCCTTGGCCTGGCCTCCTCCTTTAACCTCGACGCGGTCAATACCGTCGGGCGTATTTCGGCCTATGAAGCCGCCGACGATGGCCTCAACATGACCTGGGCGCCGATGGTGGATGTCTCCCGCGATCCGCGCTGGGGACGCGCTTCTGAGGGCTTTGGCGAAGATACCTATTTAACCACCATGATGGGCAAAGCGATGGTGGAGTCGATGCAGGGCAAGAGCCCGGCGGACCGCTACTCGGTGATGACCAGCGTGAAGCACTTCGCCGCCTACGGCGCGGTGGAGGGCGGTAAAGAGTACAACACCGTCGATACGAGCCCGCAGCGCCTGTTCAACGACTATATGCCGCCGTACAAAGCGGGGCTGGATGCCGGCAGCGGCGCGGTCATGGTGGCGCTTAACTCGCTCAACGGCACCCCGGCCACCTCCGACGCGTGGCTGCTAAAAGAGGTGCTGCGCGACGACTGGGGCTTTAAGGGCATTACCGTTTCCGACCACGGGGCGATCAAAGAGCTTATCAAGCACGGCGTTGCCTCCGACCCGGAAGACGCGGTGCGCGTGGCGCTGAAGTCCGGCATCAATATGAGCATGAGCGACGAGTACTACAGCAAATACCTGCCGGATCTGGTGAAGTCCGGCAAGGTGACGATGGCGGAGCTGGACGACGCGACGCGCCACGTGCTTAACGTCAAATACGACATGGGCCTGTTCAACGATCCATACAGCCACCTGGGGCCGAAGGAGTCAGATCCGCAGGACACCAACGCCGAAAGCCGCCTGCATCGTAAAGAGGCCCGGGAAGTGGCGCGCGAAAGCCTGGTTCTGCTGAAAAACCGTCTCGAGACGCTGCCGCTGAAAAAATCGGGCACCGTGGCGGTCATCGGGCCGCTGGCCGACAGCAAGCGCGACATGATGGGCAGCTGGTCGGCGGCGGGCGTTGCCGACCAGTCGGTTACCGTACTCTCCGGGATTAAAACGGCGCTCGGCGATCGCGGCAAGGTGCTTTACGCCCGCGGTGCCAACGTGACCGACGATAAAGGCATCGTCGATTTCCTCAACCTGTATGAGAAAGCGGTGCAGGTCGATCCGCGCTCGCCGCAGGCGATGATCGACGAGGCGGTGGCCGCCGCGAAGCAGTCCGACGTGGTCGTCGCGGTTGTCGGCGAAGCGCAGGGGATGGCGCACGAGGCCTCCAGCCGCACCGATATCACGCTGCCCAAGAGCCAGCGCGACTTAATCAGCGCCCTCAAAGCCACCGGTAAACCGCTGGTGCTGGTGCTGATGAACGGCCGCCCGCTGGCACTGGTCAAAGAGGATCAGCAGGCTGACGCGATGCTGGAGACCTGGTTTGCCGGCACCGAAGGCGGCAACGCCATTGCCGACGTGCTGTTTGGCGACGCCAATCCGTCCGGCAAGCTGCCGATGTCGTTCCCGCGCTCGGTCGGGCAGATCCCGGTCTACTACAGCCACCTCAATACCGGTCGTCCTTACAACGCCGACAAGCCGAACAAGTACACCTCGCGCTACTTCGACGAGGCCAACGGCCCGCTCTACCCGTTCGGCTACGGCCTGAGCTACACCACCTTTAGCGTCTCTGACGTCAAAATGTCGGCACCGACCATGCAGGCCGACGGCAGCGTGACCGCCAGCGTGCAGGTGACCAATACCGGCAAGCGCGAAGGGGCCACGGTTATCCAGCTGTACCTGCAGGACGTGACCGCCTCGATGAGCCGTCCGGTGAAAATGCTGCGCGGCTTCAAGCGCGTCACGCTCAAGCCGGGCGAGACGCAAACCGTCAGCTTCCCGATTGAGGTTGACGCCCTGAAGTTCTGGAACCAGAAAATGAAATACGCCGCCGAGCCGGGCAAATTCAACGTCTTTATCGGCGTCGATTCCGCCCGCGTGAAGCAGGGCGAGTTTGAATTGCTCTAGTTCGGGCCGGCGCGATGCGCCGACTTTGCTCCTCTATCAGGCCGGGTAACCGGCCTTTTCTTTTCCTTTCATCGCGCATTTGGGCTACTCTTTTCTCTTAAGCTTCTGTAAATGGAGCGCAAATTAAAGAGGGATGCGGGATGAGGATTGCAAGCAAATGGTCGGGCGCGCTGGCGCTGGCAGCCCTGGTGAGCCTTCCGCTGCAGGCGGCGGAGCCGGTTAAAGTGGGCTCAAAAATTGACACCGAAGGGGCGCTGCTGGGCAATATTATTTTGCAGGTTCTTGAGAGCCACGGCGTAAAAACGGTGAACAAAATTCAGCTCGGCACCACGCCGGTGGTGCGCGGCGCCATTACCGCGGGCGAATTAGATATTTACCCTGAGTATACCGGCAACGGAGCCTTCTTCTTTAAGCAGGAGAACGACCCGGCGTGGAAAAACGCGCAGCAGGGTTATGAGAAGGTCAAAACCCTGGACGCCGAGAAGAATAAGCTCATCTGGCTAACGCCCGCGCCGGCCAACAACACCTGGACCATCGCCGTGCGTCAGGATGTGGCGCAAAAAAATCATCTCACTTCGCTGGCCGACCTGAGCGGCTATCTGCAAAAGGGAGGCGAATTTAAGCTGGCGGCCTCCGCGGAGTTTATCGAACGTCCGGATGCGCTCCCGGCCTTTGAAAAGGCCTACGATTTCAAGCTTAATCAAAGCCAGCTGTTGTCGCTGGCCGGCGGCGACACGTCGGTGACCATCAAGGCGGCGGCGCAGCAGACTTCCGGCGTCAACGCGGCGATGGCCTACGGGACCGACGGGCCGGTGGCCGCGCTCGGGCTGCAAACGCTGAGCGACCCGAAAGGTGTGCAGCCGATCTACGCCCCGGCGCCGGTCGTGCGCGAAGCGGTGCTGAAGGCCTATCCGCAGATAGCACAGTGGCTGCAGCCGGTCTTCGCCAGCCTTGACGAAAAAACGCTGCAGCAGCTCAACGCCAGCATTGCGGTGGAGGGGCTGGACGCGAAGAAAGTTGCCGCAGACTATCTGCAGCAAAAAGGGCTGTTGAAGTAGGTTTTGGTGGCTATTCGTTGCTATAACCGCGTTTCGCTGCTGCTGGCACTTTTACTGCTGATGATGGTGGCGCTGCCGTTTGTTAACTATGCGCCGAACCGGCTGCTCTCCGGCGAGGCGCGCTGGCTGTGGCAGAGCTGGCCGTGGCTGGCCGCCGCGCAGCTGGGCATGGCGGCGGCCGTCCTGCTGCTTTGCGCGCTCCCCGGGCGCTTACCGCTGCTGTTAACTTTCCTGATAGCCGATGCGCTGCTGCCGCTGCTGTGGTACGGCGGCGGGCAGGCGGCGCTGCAGCTGGCGCAAAGCGGGTCGTCGCTGGCGCGCACGTCGCCGGGCAGCGGCCTGTGGCTGTCGCTGGCGCTGTGCCTGCTGCTGGCCAGCGATGCGATACGGCGCCTGACGGCACGCACCCTGTGGCGCTGGTTGCTCAATGCGCAAATCTGGCTCATTCCCTGCGTCCTGCTGGCGACGGGGAGGCTTGACTCGCTCTCGCTGCTAAAAGAGTACGCCAACCGCCAGGATATCTTTGACGATGCCCTGCGCCAGCACGTGCTCCTGCTGCTCGGTACGCTGCTGCCCGCTCTGCTCATCGGCGTACCGATGGGCGTGTGGGTCTGGCGGCAGCCGCGCTGGCAGGCGTCGGTGTTTACCTGCCTCAACGTCATTCAAACTATCCCTTCGGTGGCGCTCTTTGGCCTGCTGATCGCGCCGCTTGCCGGCCTGACGCGCCGCTTTCCCGCGCTGGCTGAGGCCGGCATCTCCGGCACCGGAACGGCGCCCGCGCTGATTGCGCTGGTGCTCTACGCGCTGCTGCCGCTGGTGCGCGGCGTGGTCACCGGTCTGCAGCAGGTGCCGCGCGAAGCGCTGGAAAGCGCGGCGGCGATGGGCATGAGCGCTTTCCAGCGTTTCTGGCAGGTACAGCTGCCGCTGGCGCTGCCGATACTGCTGCGCAGCCTGCGGGTGGTGAGCGTACAAACCGTCGGTATGGCGGTGGTGGCGGCGCTGATCGGCGCCGGGGGATTTGGCGCCCTGGTCTTCCAGGGCCTGCTCAGCAGCGCGCTGGACCTGGTGCTGCTCGGGGTGATCCCGACGATCGCACTGGCGGTGGTGGTGGATGCGCTTTTTGCGCTGTGGGGCGCGTTGCTAAAAGGAGAGGCCGGTGATTGAATTTGACGGCGTAAGCAAATCGTTTGCCGGGCAGCCGGCGGTGAAAAACCTCAACCTGCATCTGCGGGAAGGGGCATTCTCGGTGCTGATCGGCACCTCCGGTTCGGGCAAGTCGACCACCCTGAAGATGATCAACCGGCTGGTCGAGCACGACAGCGGCACCATCCGCTTCGCCGGCCAGGATATTCGCGAGCAGCCGGTGCTGGCGCTGCGTCGGCGGATGGGCTATGCCATCCAGTCGATAGGCCTGTTTCCCCACTGGACGGTGGCGCAGAATATCGCCACCGTTCCGCAGCTGCAGAAGTGGCCGCGCCAAAAAGTGGATGCGCGGGTTGATGAGCTGATGGCGCTGCTGGGGCTGGAGGCTACGCTGCGGGCGCGCTATCCGCATCAGCTTTCCGGCGGCCAGCAGCAGCGGGTTGGCGTGGCGCGGGCGCTGGCGGCCAATCCGGAGGTGCTGCTGATGGACGAACCCTTCGGCGCGCTCGATCCGGTGACCCGCGAGGCGCTGCAGCAGGAGATGATCCGCATTCACCGGCTGCTGGGGCGCACCATTGTCCTGGTCACCCACGATATTGACGAGGCGCTGCGGCTGGCGGACCACCTGGTGCTGATGGACGGCGGGGAAGTGGTGCAGCAGGGGAAACCGCTGCAGATGCTGCTGCAGCCGAAGAACGACTTTGTTGAGACCTTTTTTGGCCGCAGCGAGCTTGGCGTGCGCCTGCTGTCGCTGCGCGGCGTCGGCGACTATCTGCGTCGCGATGAACGTCTCGCCGGCGATACCCTCAACGTGGCGATGACGCTGCGCGAGGCGCTGTCGCTGTTCGTGGCCCACCGCCGCGAGGTGCTGCCGGTGGTGGATGAACGGGGAGTCGCCTGCGGGACGCTGCACTTCGCCGATCTGCTGCGCGAGGGGGTTCGACATGAAGGCTCTGCGTGATCCGCTGCTGTGGCTGCTGGCGCTGTTTATCGCCATTCTGCTGGCGCTTCCCTACAGCACGCCGCTGTTTAGCGCCCTGTTTCCGGAGCTGCCGCGCCCGGTCTATCAGCAGCAGAGCTTTCTGGCCCTGACCCTCGCCCACTGCTGGCTGGTGGCGCTCTCCAGCCTCGCGGCAACGCTTATCGGCGTAGGCGCGGGGATTGCGGTAACCCGCCCCGCGGGCCGCGAATTTCGCCCGCTGGTGGAGACCATTGCCGCCATGGGGCAGACCTTTCCGCCGGTGGCGGTGCTGGCGATTGCGGTTCCGGTGCTGGGGTTTGGCTGGGAGCCGGCGCTGATTGCGCTGGCGCTGTACGGCATTCTGCCGGTGCTGCAGGGCACACTAGCGGGCCTGAGCGCGGTGCCCTCGGGGGCGCTTGAGGTAGCGCAGGGAATGGGGATGACCGGCTGGCAGCGGCTGGTAAAAGTCGAGCTGCCGCTGGCGGCGCCGGTGATGCTGGCCGGTATTCGCACTTCGACGATCGTCAATATGGGGACGGCGACGATTGCCTCAACCGTCGGGGCCAATACGCTCGGCACGCCGATCGTCATTGGCCTGAGCGGGTTTAATACCGCCTATGTACTGCAGGGGGCGCTGCTGGTGGCGCTGGCGGCGATCGTGGTCGATCGCGGGTTTGAGCGGCTGAATCAGCGAATCAGCCGACACCGCCGCGAACGATAAAGGAGTAACCGGCAAGCATAACGCCGCTGATCCCGCCGATAGCCATAAATAAGAACAGGGTAATAACCGCAATTTTTGCTGGCTTCATAATAGGCTCCTGATGTTAACGGGGCGATTATACGGTGAAGCGCAGGTGTTAATGAAACATTAATTGCTATTTAGCCAGATAACGCGCCCCTGCTGCTGCCACTCCAGCAGCTGCTCCTGATCGGCGGAAGCGGGCGTTTCACCGCACCACACCAGCAGGGTGCTCTCGGGGAACAGCTCCGGGCGAATCTGCGTCAGCGAGTGGGCGACGACGTCGACCCGCCAGCCCTGTTCGCTGGCCACCCAGCCCTCCAGCCACAGCCGGGCGATGTCGCCGCTGTTCCAGCCCACCACCAGCGCGTGGCTGCCGGGGTGCTTCCAGGCGCTGGCGAGGTTCTGCGCAATATGGTTGATGAGGATCCCGTCGAGAATGCCGCGCAGCGCGATAAGCGTTGGTTGAGGGCTGAGCAGGCGATGGCGTAAAGGAACGAAGAGGTGGTTGACCAGGGTGTGCGCCGGATAGCTGTGGCTGCGCTCTTTAATCCACGTGCGTAAGCGATGGTAGCTGCCGTCGTGGAGCAGCGTCAGCACGATCTCCTGCTGTTCGCGCCAGCCGCCTTGCTCCTGCGGGTCGCTGTCGGCGAGCAGCGTTTTGACTTTTCCTACCTGAACGCCGGAGTCAATCCAGCGCTTAATTTCACGGATGCGGTCAATTTCCTGCTCGTTGAACAGGCGGTGGCCGCCGTCGGTACGCTGAGGTTTAAGCAGTCCGTAGCGCCGCTGCCAGGCGCGAAGCGTGACCGGGTTAACATCGCAAAGCTGGGCCACTTCACCAATCGTATAAAGCGTCATCTCTTCCCCTCCCGCAGAATTCTCCTCCCTATAACTGTAGAAGCTGTTTGTGGAAGGGGAAATATTTGCTCATTTTTTGTGCTGCCAAAAGAGAGCGAGGCGCTAAGAAGTGTGATCGCGGCCATGAATGTTCATTTTCTTGTAGCGCTTCAAAGAAAGATTTTCCCCGGCGGTGTATGTTACGCGCTTTCAGGTGATGTGTGGTCTGCGGGTATGTACGAGTTCGATCTGGTGTTGCTGCTGCTTCAGCAGATGTGCGTCTTTTTAGTCATCGCGTGGCTGATGAGCAAGACGCGGCTGTTCATCCCCCTGATGCAGGTTACCGTCCGTCTGCCGCACAAGCTGCTGTGCTACGTCACCTTCTCCATTTTCTGCATTCTCGGGACCTACTTCGGCCTGCATATCGAAGACTCTATCGCCAATACCCGGGCCATCGGCGCGGTGATGGGCGGCCTGCTCGGCGGGCCGGTGGTCGGTGGCCTCGTCGGGCTGACCGGCGGGCTGCACCGCTACTCGCTTGGCGGCATGACCGCGCTAAGCTGCATGGTTTCCACCATTGTTGAAGGGCTGCTTGGCGGGCTGGTGCACAGCATCCTCGTCAAGCGCGGGCGGCCGGATAAGGTCTTTAGCCCGCTGACCGCCGGGGCGATCACCTTCTTTGCCGAACTGGTACAGATGATGATCATCCTGCTAATCGCGCGCCCGTTTCAGGACGCCCTGCATCTGGTGCAGAGCATTGCCGCGCCGATGATGGTTACCAACACCGTTGGCGCCGCGCTGTTTATGCGTATCCTGCTCGATAAGCGGGCGATGTTTGAAAAATACACCTCGGCGTTTTCCGCCACCGCGCTGAAGGTCGCGGCCTCGACGGAGGGGATCCTGCGCCAGGGGTTTAACGAAGAGAACAGCATGCGGGTGGCGCAGGTGCTTATCCAGGAGCTGGATATCGGCGCGGTAGCGATTACCGATCGCGACCGGCTGCTGGCCTTCACCGGCATTGGCGACGATCACCATCTGCCCGGCAAGCCGATCTCCTCCCTCTACACCCAAAAGGCGATCGACAGCGGGGAGGTGGTGTATGCCGACGGCAACGAGGTTCCCTATCGCTGCTCAATCCATCCGCACTGCAAGCTCGGCTCGACGCTGGTGATCCCGCTGCGCGGCGAGAACCAGCGGGTGATTGGCACCATCAAGCTGTATGAGGCCAAGAACCGGCTGTTCAGCTCAATCAACCGCACGCTGGGCGAGGGGATTGCCCAGCTGCTGTCGGCGCAAATTCTTGCCGGGCAGTATGAGCGCCAGAAGGCGCTGCTCACCCAGTCGGAAATTAAGCTGCTGCATGCCCAGGTTAACCCCCATTTTCTGTTCAACGCCCTCAATACCCTGAAGGCGGTGATCCGCCGCGACAGCGACCAGGCCGGCCAGCTGGTGCAGTATCTGTCGACCTTCTTTCGCAAGAACCTGAAGCGGCCGTCGGAGATTGTCACCCTGGCGGATGAGATTGAGCATGTGAACGCCTACCTGCAGATTGAAAAGGCGCGTTTCCAGACCAATCTACAGATTCAGATGCTGGTGCCCGAGGCGCTGGCGCATCACCAGCTGCCGGCGTTTACGCTGCAGCCGATCGTTGAAAACGCCATTAAGCACGGCACCTCGCAGCACCTTGGGGTGGGCGAGATTATCATTCGCGCCAGCCAGGATGAGCGCTGGCTGCAGCTGGATATCGAAGATAACGCCGGGCTCTATCAGGCCAATCCGGACGCCAGCGGACTCGGTATGAGCCTGGTGGACCGGCGGCTGCGGGCGCGATTTGGCGCCGAGTGTGGAATTACCGTGACCTGTGAAGCCGAGCGCTTTACCCGCGTTACGCTGCGACTGCCCGTGGAGGAGAGCGCGTGTTAAAAGTACTAATAGTTGATGATGAGCCGCTGGCGCGTGAAAACCTGCGGATCCTGCTGGAAGCGCAGAGCGATATCGAGGTCGTGGGCGAGTGCGGTAACGCCGTTGAGGCGATCGGCGCGGTGCACAAGCTGCGCCCGGACGTGCTGTTCCTCGACATCCAGATGCCGCGCATCAGCGGGCTGGAGATGGTCGGCATGCTCGACCCGGAGCATCGGCCCTATATCGTGTTCCTGACCGCCTTCGACGAATATGCGGTTAAGGCGTTCGAGGAGCACGCGTTTGACTATCTGCTCAAGCCGATTGAGGGCGCGAGGCTGGATAAAACCCTCGCGCGCCTGCGCCAGGAGCGCAGCCTGCAGGATATCTCGCTGCTCGACGACGCCCGGCAGGCGCTGAAGTATATTCCCTGCAGCGGGCATAGTCGGATCTGGCTGCTACAGATGGAGGACGTGGCGTTTGTCAGCAGCCGGATGAGCGGTATCTACGTCACCGACAGCGAAGGGAAGGAGGGCTTTACCGAGCTGACCCTGCGCACCCTCGAGAGCCGAACGCCGCTGCTGCGCTGCCACCGCCAGTATCTGGTCAATATGGCCCACCTGAAGGAGATCCGTCTCGAGGAGAACGGCCAGGCCGAGCTGCTGATGCGCGCCGGGCATACGGTGCCGGTCAGCCGTCGCTACTTAAAAAGCCTGAAAGAGGCGATTGGTCTGTAAAACGGCAGAATCGTGGTAGACTTAGCGCCAGTATTTTTCATCATGAAGGCATTATGATCAGCAACGATATCCTACGTAGCCTGCGCTACACCTTGAAAACCAATAATGATGGCCTGGTGCGTATTTTTGCGCTCGGCGATTCCGTCGTCAGCGCAGAGCAGCTGGTACCGTGGCTGAAAAAAGAGGATGAGGAAGGCTTCCAGCGCTGCCCGGATATCCTTCTGTCGATCTTCCTCAACGGTCTGATTTACGATAAACGCGGTAAAGATGAGTCCGCACCGCCGCTGGCGGTGGAGCGTCGGGTGAATAACAATATCGTGCTGAAAAAGCTGCGTATTGCCTTCTCCCTGAAGACCGACGACATTCTCGCCATTCTGACCCAGCAGCAGTTCCGCGTCTCGATGCCGGAAATTACCGCCATGATGCGCGCGCCGGAGCATAAAAACTTCCGCGAGTGCGGCGACCAGTTCCTGCGCTATTTCCTGCGCGGTCTGACCGAGCGCGTTCACGCCGCTAAAGCCTGAGTTTCAGCCTCAGGCAGCCCGGCTGGCGCAACGCTTAGCCGGGCGATGACCTACTTCACTTCCTGAAAACCCTGCTCTTCGAGTAATTTTGTCGACACCGACATCGACACGAACTGCCGCGAGCAGTCGGTAAACATCGATCCCGGCAGCTTGCACAGCTCGCTGATTTTCGCCTCGCTAAAATCGACGCTCAGATGCTCCAGGGCATAGCTGTCTTTGTAGTCGATGGTCTGCTCCACGCCCTTTATGCTGCGATAAACGCTGCTCATCGGTTCAATAATCGCCCGCGCCTGCTCTTTATTGCTGGCGCCGATGGTTTTATAGGGGATGGTGTTGTTGGCATCCTGGCGCAGCACCTTGTCGCCATCATAATAGTAGGTAAAGCTGAGCTCGACGCCTTCGGCCGCGCGGTTAAAGGCTTTGCTCTGCTCTTTTTTGTTGTCGCAGCCGGCCAGCGCCGTGGCAAGCAGAGCGGCGACGGCGATTGCGGTCAGCCTGTGTGTGTATTTCATCCCGGTTCCCTGTGTTGGTATGTATACCGTTCCGTTGTCAGAATAGCGTATTGAGTATTGTTCTTATCCGCGAGGGGTGCAAATAAAAGCGCCCGTCCGGGCGGGCGACAGGCAAAAAAACGCTGCCGGGGCAGCGTTTTTCGCGGAGATTATTTGACCTGTTGGCCAGGCTGGGCGCCGCTGTCCGGGCTGAGCAGGAAGATATCTTTCCCGCCAGGACCCGCCGCCATCACCATCCCTTCGGAGATGCCGAAGCGCATTTTGCGCGGTGCGAGGTTCGCCACCATCACCGTCAGGCGGCCAATCAGCGCCTGCGGATCGGGGTAGGCGCTGCGGATGCCGGAGAAGACGTTGCGCTTCTCGCCGCCGATATCCAGCGTCAGGCGCAGCAGCTTGTCGGAACCGTCGACGAATTCGGCGTTTTCAATCAGCGCGATGCGCATATCGACTTTGGCAAAATCATCAAAGGTGATGGTTTCCTGCAGCGGATCGTCCGCCAGAGGGCCGCTGACCGGTGCGGAGAGCGCCTTCACCTCTTCCTTCGATGCTTCTACCAGCGCCTCAACCTGCTTCATTTCGATGCGGTTATACAGCGCTTTGAAGGTGTTGACCTTATGCGCCAGCAGCGGCTGCTGAACGGCATCCCAGCTCAGTTCGCTGTTGAGGAACGCTTCGGCGCGGGCGGTCAGCTGCGGCAGCACCGGCTTGAGCCAGGTCATCAGCACGCGGAACATATTCAGGCCCATGGTGCAGATCGCCTGCAGATCGGCATCGCGGCCCTCCTGTTTAGCGACTACCCACGGCGCCTGCTCGTCAACGTAGCGGTTTGCCACGTCGGCCAGCGCCATGATTTCACGGATGGCCTTACCGTACTCGCGGCTGTCCCAGGCTTCGCCAATGCTTGCTGCCGCATCGGTGAAGGTTTGATACAGCGCCGGGTCCGCAAGCTCAGCCGCCAGCATGCCGTCGAAACGTTTGGCGATAAAGCCGGCGTTGCGCGATGCGAGGTTAACCAGCTTGTTGACGATGTCAGCATTCACGCGCTGAATGAAGTCTTCGAGGTTCAGGTCGATATCGTCGATGCGCGAAGAGAGCTTGGCGGCGTAGTAGTAGCGCAGGCTGTCGGCATCAAAGTGGTTCAGCCAGGTGCTGGCCTTGATGAAGGTACCGCGCGATTTAGACATCTTCGCGCCGTTGACCGTCACGTAGCCGTGAACGAACAGGTTGGTTGGCTTGCGGAAGCCGCTGCCTTCCAGCATCGCCGGCCAGAACAGGCTGTGGAAGTAGACGATATCCTTGCCGATAAAGTGATACAGCTCGGCGTCAGAGTCTTTCTTCCAGTAGGCGTCAAAGCTTTCGCTGTCGCCGCGCTTGTCGCACAGGTTTTTGAATGAACCCATGTAGCCGATCGGCGCGTCCAGCCAGACGTAGAAGTATTTGCCCGGCGCGTTGGGGATTTCGAAGCCGAAGTACGGCGCATCGCGGGAGATGTCCCACTGCTGCAGGCCAGACTCGAACCACTCCTGCATCTTATTCGCCACCTGCTCCTGCAGCGCGCCGCTGCGGGTCCACGCCTGCAGCATCTCGCTAAAGGAGGGCAGGTCGAAGAAGAAGTGCTCGGATTCACGCATCACCGGCGTCGCGCCGGAAACCACCGATTTCGGCTCGATAAGCTCGGTCGGGCTGTAGGTCGCGCCGCACACTTCGCAGTTATCGCCGTACTGATCCGGTGATTTGCATTTCGGGCAGGTTCCCTTCACAAAACGGTCAGGGAGGAACATCCCTTTTTCCGGATCGTAGAGCTGAGAGATGGTGCGGTTTTTAATAAAACCGTTCTCTTTCAGGCGCGAGTAGATAAGCTCCGACAGCTCGCGGTTTTCGTCGCTGTGGGTGGAGTGGTAGTTATCGTAGCTAATGTCGAAACCGGCAAAATCGGTCTGGTGCTCCTGACTCATCTCGCCAATCATCTGCTCCGGAGAGACGCCAAGCTGCTGAGCTTTCAGCATGATCGGCGTGCCGTGGGCGTCATCGGCGCAGATGAAGTTGACCTCGTGGCCGCGCATTCGCTGGTAACGGACCCAGACATCAGCCTGGATGTGCTCCAGCATGTGGCCGAGGTGGATTGAGCCGTTGGCGTACGGCAGTGCGCACGTTACCAGAATTTTCTTCGCGACTTGAGTCATAGTGAGCATTACATCTTCTGTTGTAAAAAGGGCTTCCGATATTACCAAAAGGGCACTGGGTGCGCCATAAATGGCTGACCATATATGGATAATCCTCAGCTGTGATAAACTCAATCATTACTGAAAGCATCTCATAACAACAAAGGAGTCGGGATGAATTCGCAATCCCAGGCCAAATCCCCCGAACGTCTACGCGCGATGGTCGCCGGAACGCTGGCTAATTTTCAGCACCCCACTTTGAAGCATAATCTCACCGCGCTGAAGGCGCTGCACCACGTTGCCTGGCTGGACGACACCGTGCATATCGAAATTCAGATGCCGTTCGTCTGGCATAGCGCTTTTGAAGCCCTGAAAGAGCAGTGCAGCGCCGAGCTGCTGCGCATTACCGGCGCGCAGGCTATCGACTGGAAGCTGACGCACAGCATCGCCACCCTGAAGCGGGTGAAAAACCAGCCGGGCGTTAACGGCGTGAAGAATATTATTGCCGTGAGCTCCGGCAAGGGCGGCGTCGGCAAATCGTCTACGGCGGTTAACCTCGCGCTGGCGCTGGCGGCGGAAGGGGCGAAGGTCGGTATTCTCGACGCCGATATTTACGGCCCGTCGATTCCTACCATGCTGGGCGCTGAAGATCAGCGTCCCACCTCGCCGGACGGCACCCATATGGCGCCGATTATGAAATTCGGCCTCGCCACCAACTCCATCGGCTATCTGGTGACTGACGAGAACGCCATGGTGTGGCGCGGCCCGATGGCCAGTAAAGCGCTGATGCAGATGCTGCAGGAGACGCTGTGGCCGGATCTCGACTACCTGGTGCTGGATATGCCGCCGGGCACCGGCGACATTCAGCTGACGCTGGCGCAGAACATCCCGGTAACCGGCGCGCTGGTGGTCACCACGCCGCAGGACATCGCGCTAATCGATGCCAAAAAGGGCATCGTGATGTTCGAAAAAGTGGAGGTGCCGGTGCTGGGCATCGTGGAGAACATGAGCATGCATATTTGCAGCAACTGTGGTCACCATGAGGCTATCTTTGGCACCGGCGGTGCGCAGAAGCTGGCGGAAAAATATCACACCCAGCTGCTCGGCCAGCTGCCGCTGCACATTCATCTGCGCGAGGACCTGGATAACGGGACCCCGACGGTGATCGCCCGCCCGGAAAGCGAGTTTACCGATATCTATCGCCAGCTGGCAGGGCGCGTAGCGGCCCAGCTCTACTGGCAGGGTGAGGTTATCCCCAGCGAGATCGCCTTCCGCGCGGTGTAAGCGTCGCGGATAAAACAACGCCCGGGACTTCGCTGCGCCATGCGGGAGCAGCAGAAGGACCGGGCGTTTTTCGTGGCGGCAAGCGGCCGCTAAGCACAATCAGTGCTGGTAGAAAATCTCGCCGTCGTAAATTTTGACAATTTTGCCTTCCGGCTCGGTGACCAGCACGTAGCTGCCGCCCATATAGGTCCAGTGGGTGTTGGCGTCTGGCGCCGGCAGGTGGCGCTGCTGCCACTGCTTAATGGTGTACTCCGGGGTCATATACAGCGGCGGTACGCTATCGCCGACGCGAAACTGCTGGAAGTCGGAGGTCACGCCGTCCAGCTCATATTTCTGCAGATCGGCGGCGGAGACCGACCCAACTGCGCAGGTGCCGGCCAGCAGTACGCCCAGAAGCATCATTTTTGTTTTACGCATAAATTCCTCATTATTATCCTGGACACAAAATCGCAGCCTCGTATCATTCCGAAGCATGAGGGCGATGGCAAGTACTGGTTGATTAAAAATGTAAGCAAACGATGGTGCCGATTACGCGATTCAGCAAACCGCGCCTGTTTTAGGAAAAGTCCGGGGATCCGGAGGTGGGAGTGAATATGTTCAGGCTGGAAGATCTGACGTTATTTGTCCGCGCGGCGGCGTTGGGCAGCTTTAGCGACGCGGCGCGGGAGGTCGGGCAGCAGCCGGCGCAGGTGAGCGCGGCGATTAAGCGTCTGGAGACCACGCTGAATATCCGCCTTTTTGCCCGCTCAACCCGCAGCCTGCGCCTGACCCCCGAAGGGGAGACCTGGCTGCCCTATGCCACGCAGATGCTCGATACCCTGCACGCCGGGCTGCAAAAGATTCAGCTGCCGGATGACCAAATCCGCGGCACGCTGCAAATTGCGGTGCCCTCCGACCTCGGGCGTAACCTGCTGCTGACCGTGTTTCGCGGATTTCGCCAACGCTACCCGGAGCTCAGGCTGCGTATCCTGTTCTCCGATCACCGCACCGACGTGTTTAAAGATCCGGTCGACGTGGCCTTTCGCTACGGCGATAACGACGACGCGTCGTTTATCTCGCTGCCGGTGGCGGCGGAAAACCGCCGGGTGCTGGTGGCTTCCCCGGCGTGGATCGCCGAACACGGTGAACCGCAAACCCTGGAGGAGCTGGCGCAGCGTAACGCTCTGCTGTACGTGCTGCGCGGCAGGCAGTTCGATCGCTGGCCGTTAAGCCTGGCGGGTGAGGTTCAGCATCTGCAGGTTTCTGGCGTTATCGTCAGTGACGATGCGGAAGTGATTCGCCGCCTGGCAATTGCCGGGGAGGGGTTTGCCTACAAGTCCTGGCTCGACGTCAGCGACGATATTCGCGCCGGGCGGCTGCAGGTCCTGCTGCCGCAGTATCAGGGCGACCGGGTGCCGCTGAATATGATTTGCCCGCACCGCAAGCAGCTCTCTGCCGCGGTGCGTTTGCTGTATGAAGAGGTGAAGGCCCGCTGCGAGGCGCTGCACAACCAGCGCCCGGCGCCCTAGTGCCTGACCAGGGTCGCGAAGTAGTAGACCAGCGGAATCGCGAGGATCCACAGCCCTAACGGGATCTCGCGCCACTTTCCGGCCACGCTCTTAATCACCACGTAGAACAGCAGCCCGCCGGCGATGCCAGTACCGAAGCTGTTGGCAATCAGGGTGATCATCACCATCATCAGCACCGGCAGCCCGTCGGTAAAGTTGGCTAAATCGACCTTGCGCAGGCCGCTGAACATATTCAGGCCAATCAGGATCAGCGCCGGCGCGGTGGCCTCTTTGGGGATCATCAGCGCAATCGGGGTAAACAGCAGCATCAGCAGGAACATCACCGCCGCCGCCAGCGCCGTCAGCCCGGTCTTACCGCCGGCTTCGGCCGCCGCGGAGGACTCAATCAGCGCGGTGGCCGCCGGAATGCCGACCCACGGCCCGATGGCCGCAGCAATGGAGTCAACCATAAACGGCCGGTTGATGTGCACCATATTGCCCTCTTCATCCAGCAGTCCCGCCTCGCCGCCTACCGCCAAAGTGGTTCCCATGGTGGAGAAAAACTCGGAGGCGAAAAAGATAAACAGAAACGGCAGAAAGGCGATATTCAGCGCGCCGAGCATATCGACGTGGCCGAGGACCGGCGTCAGCGAGTGCGGCATGGCGATAAAGCTGGTCGGCAGCCGGGTGACGCCGAACGGGATCCCGACAAGGGTGGCAACGAGGATCGCCCACAGGATCGCACCCGGAATGCGCCGCGCCTGCAGCGCAATGGCGAGAAACAGGCCGCACAGCGCTACCAGCGCGCCGGGGGAGAGGAAGTCGCCGAGCATCAGGGCGTTGGTTTTCGCATTCGCCAGCACCAGGCCGGCGTTGCGAAAGCCGAGAACCGCCACGAACAGCCCGATGGAGGCGGTAAGCCCCAGCTTGATCGACTGCGGCACCGAGCGGGTCACCACCTCGCGCAGGCCGAATTTGGTCAGCAGGAAGAACAGAATCCCGGACCAGCAGGCGATGCCGAGGCCGATTTGCCAGCCGATGCCTTCGCTCCCGGCGAGGGTGACGCCCACCAGCACCGACCCGCCGATGCCGGGGCCGACGATAAACGGCAGGTTCGCGTAGAACGCCATCAGCAGCGTGCCGGCGACGAAGACCAAAATGGTTCCGGTAGTGACCGCGCCTTTATCCATTCCGCCAACCGCCAGCAGGCCGGGGATCACCACCAGCAGATAGGCGGCGGCGAGAAAGCCGGTGACCCCCGCCAGGCACTCGGTGCGCAGCGTGCTGCCGCGGGAGTAGAGGGCAAATCGCCGTTCCAGCCAGCGGCTCCGGGTTGATGCAGGAAGCGTGTTGTCAGCCATTATCAGGCTCCGTGATTATTGTTGTGGGTATGCTCCGGGGTTTCCCGGCAGGCTATCAGCGGGTCGACGATCCGGCGGGTGGTGCCGTCGGTCAAGCCCAAATCGGTCAAATGTGGCCCGGCGTTGCAGGCGAGGCAGGTCCCCTCGATGGCCTTAAACACCCGGTACGGCGGCTCCCAGTCGGCAATTTCGGCGCTCAGGTCGCGCAGCTCGCGGAACTGGCGCGCCAGCTCCGCTGCCGGCAGGTCGGAAAGCATTCCGGCAATCGGCATGGCGACGTGGGCCAGAATCTCCCCCCGCTGCGCCAGCGCCATGCCGCCGCCGGAGGCGATCAGCCGGTTGGCGGCCCGCGCCATCTCTTCGGCGTCTCGCCCGAGCACCACGAGGTTGTGCGAGTCGTGGGAGTAGCTGGTGGCAATCGCCCCGCGCAGCTCGCCCCAGCCCTCAAGCAGGGCAATCTGCGGCGTCGCCTGATGGCGACCGTGGCGGTGCTTGACCCAAATCAGGCTGAAGCCGTCGGGCAGCTGGACTTTGCCGTCGCGGATCTGCACCTCGACTTCTCCCCACTGCGTAAAGCGCGCGCCGCGAATATGCCGCAGGCGGGCAACGCCGTGGTGAATACCGCCCACCTTAAGGATAAAGTCGTCGGCGCTCAGCGGCGCAAGCTGCAGGGTATCGCGCGGCGGCGTGACGCCGGTGGCCGGTGGAATGGGCTGGCGCAGCTGTCCGTTCCGGGCAATTAGCTTCCCGGCAACGTAGACCTCGCGCGCCTGCAGCTTGTCCAGTTCGGGAAACACCACCAGGTCCGCGCGGCGACCGGCGGCAATCAGGCCTAAATCATGGCGCTGCATGCGGATCGCTGCGTTCAGCGTAGCGAAGCGCAGGGCATCGGTGGCCGGCAGGCCGTGTCCGATCAGCAGGTTGAGCAGGGCGATAATGCCGCCTTTTTCCAGCAGCATATCCGGCGGCACGTCGTCGGTGCAGACGGTGATCTGCGAGGAGAGGTGCGGCAGGGTTTTCAGCGCCTTGACGATATCCTCCAGCAGATAGGGGTGCGAGCCACGAATCTGCAGCGTCAGGCCGGCGCGCAGCTTTTCCAGCGCATCCTCCGCCGAGGTGAGTTCATGATCGGAGGTGACGCCGGCGGCCAGATAGGCCTGCAGGTCCGCGCCGTTCAGCCCGCGGGCGTGGCCTTCAATCAGCTTGCCGCTGTCCAGGCCCGCCTGGACTATCTCCTGCATCCGCTCGCTGGCGTGCAGCACGCCGTGCATGTCCATCACTTCCGCCACGCCGCGCACCTCCGGCCACGCCAGCATAGTGGTCATCTCCGCGCCGGCAAAATCGGCGCCGGACATCTCCAGCCCGGGCGTGGACGGGACGCTGGAAGGGGCGGCGACCATCACCTCCAGCGGCAGATTGCGGCTGGCGGCAACGGCGTAGCGCACGCCCTCCACGCCGAGCACGTTGGCCAGCTCGTGCGGATCCCAAAATACCGCCGTGGTGCCCTGGGCGAGGACGATTTCCGCGTAGCGCTCGGGGGGGAGATGGGAGCTTTCGAGATGGACGTGGGTATCCATCAGCCCTGGGGAGAGGTAGGCGCCCTGCAGGTCGCGGGATTCAGCGGCGTCGCTGCGGCTGCCGCGCGGATGGACGCTGGCAATCATCTCGCCGACGATGCCGACGTCGGCGGCGCGGAGTTCCCCGGTGACCGTATCAACGATCTGCCCTCCGGTGAGTAACAGGTCGAACGGCAATTCGCCCCGGGCGGCCTGGACGGCGCGGCGGCGGTTTTCAGCACTGCTGGACATAACAACTCCGGCACAAGGATAATGGCGCTACTCTAGGGGCACAGCAAACGTTTGCCCAGATGAATAAATTTATCGCCCGATAAGCTCGGGTTATTCTGCCTACTCACCCTCAGCGATGGATAACATGACCGAACCCTGGCAGCGGCTGCCCGCGCTTTCTCTTAAGCAGCTCCAGTATTTTGTTACCCTGGCGCAGCTGCGTCACTTTACCGATACCGCCAACCGGCTGGCCATCAGCCAACCGGCGCTGAGCAGCGCGCTGCGCCAGGTTGAAGCGGTGCTCGGCGGCAGGCTGGTGAACCGCACCGCCTCTTCGGTCACGCTGACCGAACTGGGCGCGGCGATCCTGCCCCACGCGCAGCGCGTGCTGAGCGTGGCCCAGCTGGCGTTTCAGGATATGCAGCAGATTGTTGAAGCCGGCGGCGACGGCACGGTGCGCATCGGCCTGATGCCGTCGGTCAGCTCGCTGCTTTTTCCCCTGCTGCCGCAGACCCTGGCCGAAACCTTTCCGCGCCTGCGGGTCGAGTTTCACGATCGGGCCAACGACGCGCTGGTGCGCGAGCTGCTGAGCGGGCAGATTGATTTCGCCGTGGGCGCCATCGACAGTTCGATCCCCGCAGAGCTGCAGGTCTATCCGCTGCGCGAGGACCCGTTTGTGGCGGTGCTGCACGGCGACGATCCGCTCGCCGGTCAGCCGCATCTGCCGTGGAAGCTGCTGGCTGGCCGCGATATCGCGGTGTTCTCGAAGGGCAATATCCAGCGGCTGGTGGGGGCGCTGGCGGAGAGCCATCGCCTGATGCTGAATACGCGCTATCAGGTGGACTATATCGAAACGCTGTATGGCCTGGTGCGCTCGCGCCTGGCGATAGCCATTCTTCCCGAGCTCTATACCACCCACTTATGCGATCCGCAGCTGAAGATAGCCCAGCTGCAGCAGCCAGCGCTGAGCCGCACCGTGGCGCTGATGCGCGGGCCGCAGACGCTACCGCCGCTGATTGAGTCGAGCTTCGCGTTGCTGCTGAGTTCGCTGCGGGAAGTGAATCCCTGATCGGCCGGACGGGGCCTGCGCGAGCGACTTACGGCAGGTGCTTAATCAGCACCTGCGCATGGTGGTAAACGGACATAGCCCACTTCGGTTGGTTATCTGCGAAATCACTATTCCCACAGCTAATCTTGTGCCCGGGGCGGTGGGGAAAGCAAATTGAGATGTGCGCGCAAGGGCAGGGGAAGCAGGGCGGGAAGCGCAGGGGGCGGTCGCGGGAAATGGCCAAAAAAATCCCCCGCGACCGGCGGCCTCGGGGGATGATAATCGGCTCAGTTACGGAGTAACGATATTGAACCAGAACTCAAACTTGTCCATGTAGCTCAGCATTTCGTCCAGCTTCGCAGCATTACCGGTAATTTTCACCTCACCCTGATCAACCGCCTGCTTCAGCGTCTCTTGCTTGAGGATAATCTTGTTCAGCGTATCGCGATCGAGGGTGATGTTGGCATCCGCGTTGTCGGCGACCGCGTTGGCGGTGTGGTTCAGGACGCCGTTTTCCAGCTCCAGCTTGTACTTGCCGCCGTCTTTACCCAGATCGACGTTGAGAATCGCCTTCGCCGCGCCGGCTTTTTCGCCGTTAATATGCACGCCCAGGTAGTCGAAGAACATTTCCGGGGTCATCGCGCGGACGGTATCCGGGCTGGCGGTGTTCGGCGTTGGCAGCTTCTGCACGCCGTTACGCAGCTCCTGCGCGCCGGTGAGGTAGAAGTTACGCCAGGTGCCGGCTTCCGCCTGGTAGCCCAGCTGCTCCAGCGCATCCGCTTCGAGGTTCCGCGCGTCCTGGTTTTGCGGGTCGGCGAACACCACTTTGCTGGTGACCTGCGCCACCCAGCGATAGTTACCCTGGCGGTAATCCTCTTTGGCTTTGCTCAGGATATTGCCGGCGCCGCCCATATATTCGACAAACTTCTTCGCAGCCTGCTCGGGCGGCAGCTCGTCGAGGGTAGCCGGGTTGCCGTCGAACCAGCCGAGATAGTACACGTAGGTGGCCTTGACGTTGTGGCTGACGGAACCGTAGTAGCCCCGGCTTGACCACTGCTTCTCCAGCGCTTCCGGCAGCTTGAAGTTAGCGGCAATTTCGTCGCGGGTCAGGCCTTCGTTAGCCATGCGCAGGGTCTGGTCGTTGATATAGCGATACATGTCGCGCTGGCCTTTCATCAGCTTAACAATGTTGTCGTTGCCCCAGGTCGGCCAGTGGTGCTGTGCGATAATCACGTCGGCGTCGCTGCCCCAGCGGTCGATGGCGGCGTTGATATATTTCGACCACGCCAGCGGATCGCGGATTTTTGCGCCGCGCAGGGAGTAGGTGTTGTGCAGCGTGTGGGTCACGTCTTCCGCCGCTTCGATCATTTTCTTCTCTTTGACGTACCACAGCATTTCCGACGGGGCCTCAGAGCCCGGCGCCATCATGAAATCGTAGGTCAGGCCATCAATCACCTCTTCCTGCCCGGTTTTAGTGATGTAGTTTGTCGGCTGGATCAGCGTAACGGTACCGGCGGAGGTGGTGGTACCCAGACCCGCGCCAACCTGACCTTTCGCGTCGGGCTTGAGCAGGTTGCCGTACATATAGCTGGCGCGGCGGCTCATCGCCGTACCGGCCATGATATTTTCCGAAACCGCTTCTTTCATAAAGCCGTCCGGCGCGTAGATTTTGACTTTGCCCGACTTCACGTCGGCTTCGTCAACCACGCCGCGAATGCCGCCGTAGTGGTCAACGTGGCTGTGGGTGAACAGCACCGCGACCACCGGCTTCTTGCCGCGATTGGCGTAGTAGAGGTCCAGCCCCTCTTTGGCCGGTTCGGCGCTCAGCAGCGGATCGATGATGGTAATGCCTTTATCACCTTCGATAATGGTCATGTTGGAGAGGTCGAGGTTGCGAATCTGGTAAACGCCGTCGGTGACCTTGAACAGACCGCCGATATTAATCAGCTGGGACTGGCGCCACAGGCTAGGGTTAACGCTATCCGGAGACTTTTGGCCTTCTTTAACGAAGTCGTATTTCGCCGGATCCCAAATAACGTTGCCCTGTTCGCCTTTAATCATGCTCGACGGCAGCGCGGCGATGAAGCCTTTATGCGCGTTTTCAAAATCGGTTTTATCGGCAAACGGCAGCTTGTTGTACAGCGCGCTATTGGCCTGACGGGTGGCAGGCGTCGCATCGTTCGGCTGAACCTGCGCAAAAGCGGAAGCGGACAGCGAAACCAGAACACCGGCCATCGCCAGGTGTTTAGCAATCTGATTTAATTTCATTAAATGACCTCTTAGATTATTTGAGCCGAAATCAATAATAAATATGATACGGCTAATGCAAATGCGGACTCATTACCGGCTATTGTAAGTGGAATAGATGGCGTTAATAGTCCCATATGGGACTGCCTGGAAAATAACAACGGTAGGCCTCGAATCCACGCCGGACTCGCTGCTATACTGAGCTTACGGCAGAATGGAGTGAGGGCATGCGGTGAATTTTCAGGAAATACACGGCTATTACAGCACGTTAGAGATTGATAGCTATCTGGATGAAATCATTCAGGAAGGCGAGGTCGTTTCGTTGCCTGCCAATAAAAAATTAGAAGTCAAGGCTGGCTATATTTATTTTTGTACTGGCGGTTCTTTATCAATATTAATGCCGGAGAACGGTCTTAATATCGGGAATAGCATTGAGCATATGCCGATTGGCCTAATGGAAAGATACTGCCCGCTGGCTAAGTTTGAATATATGGGAAGCGCGCCGGTCAGGCTTATTAAAATATCCTATGAGGCGTTTGACCGTATCTTTATCCAAAATAATCCGCAGCGCGTGCAGGAGCTGGCGACGATTCTGGTGTATATGACTATTTTCACCATCGACCTGCATAACGAGCGTCGGCAGCTGACCAGCTACCAGACCATCCGGCCGATGCTGTTTCGCTATCTCTACCGGCAGAATACGCATGAGGGTGAAAATGAAGGCCTGGCGCTGTTTATCATCAAGCGAACCAATCTTTCGCGGACCCACGTTTTCCGGGTGCTTGCCGACCTCAAGGCCGGGGGCTACATCACGATGGCAAGAGGAAAGCTGGTGTCTATCGACCGGGC
Organism: Klebsiella terrigena; assembly: GCF_006539725.1. Lineage (GTDB taxonomy): Bacteria > Pseudomonadota > Gammaproteobacteria > Enterobacterales > Enterobacteriaceae > Klebsiella > Klebsiella terrigena. The sequence goes on from NZ_BJNO01000003.1 coordinate 227,695, forward strand.
GCTGCCCGAGGAGTATTAGCGCAGAGAAACCCCGCGACCGGAGGCCGCGGGGGTGAGGTTTATGGCGTCACAATGTTGAACCAGAACTCGAACTTGTCCATGTAGCCCAGCATTTCATCCAGCTTCGCCCCGTTACCGGTGACCTTCACTTCACCCTTATCTTCAGCCTGTTTCAGCGTTTCTTCTTTCAGGATGATTTTGTTCAGGGTCGCACGGTCCAGCACGATAGTGGCATCCGCATCTTTCGCTTCGGCCTTAGCGGTGTGGTTCAGCACGCCGTTTTCCAGCTCCAGCTTATACTTGCCGCCGTCGTTGCCGAGGTCGATGTTGAAGACCGCTTTGGCTTTACCGGCTTTCTCACCGTTGATGTGTACCGCCAGATAGTCAAAGAACATTTCCGGGGTCATCGCGCGGACGGTATCCGGGCTGGCGGTGTTCGGCGTCGGGCCTTTCACCACGCCGTTGCGCAGCTCCTGCGCGCCGGTGAGGTAGAAGTTGCGCCACGGACCGGATTCAGCCTGGTAACCCAGCTGCTCCAGGGCATCCGCTTCCAGATTACGCGCCTCCTGGTTTTTCGGGTCGGCGAAGACGATTTTGCTCACCACCTGGGCTACCCAGCGGTAGTTACCCTGGTCATAGTCCTCTTTGGCCTTCTTCATGATGGCGTCGGCGCCGCCCATGTAATCAACAAACTTTTTAGCCGCTTCTTCCGGCGGCAGTTCGTCGAGGGTGGCCGGGTTGCCGTCAAACCAGCCGAGGTACAGCACGTAGGTGGCCTTCACGTCGTGGCTGACGGAACCGTAGTAGCCGCGGTTGGCCCAGGTGTGCGCCAGACTGTCCGGCAGCTTGAATTTGGCGGCAATTTCGTCGCGGGTCAGCCCTTCGTTAGCCATGCGCAGGGTCTGGTCGTTGATGTAACGATAGAGGTCACGCTGGCTCTTCAGCAGGTTGACGACGTTTTCGTTGCCCCAGGTCGGCCAGTGGTGCTGAGCCATGATGATCTCAGCTTTGTCGCCCCAGCGAACGATCGCTTCGTTGATATATTTCGACCACGGCAGCGGCTCGCGGATTTTGGCCCCGCGCAGGGAGTAGGTGTTGTGCAGGGTATGGGTGACGTCTTCCGCCGCTTCGATGAGCTTCTTCTCTTCGATATACCACAGCATTTCAGACGGTGCTTCAGAGCCCGGCGCCAGCATAAAATCATAGGTCAGGCCGTCGATAACCTCTTTCTGGCCGTCTTTTTCAATGATGTTGGTCGGAGCAATCAGGGTCACGGTACCGGCGGAGGTGGTGGTCCCCAGCCCAGCGCCTACCTGGCCGGTAGCTTCCGGCTTCAGCAGGTTGCCGTACATATAGCTGGCGCGACGGCTCATGACGTTACCGGCCATGATGTTTTCCGCCACGGCGGCTTCCATAAAGCCGGCCGGCGCATAGACTTTCACTTTGCCCGACTTCACGTCGGCTTCATCAATGACGCCGCGCACGCCGCCGTAGTGGTCAACGTGGCTGTGGGTGTAGATAACGGCCACCACCGGCTTCTTGCCACGGTTTTTGTAGTACAGGTCCATGCCCACTTTCGCGGTTTCAGCGGATACCAGCGGGTCAACGACGGTAATGCCTTCTTTACCTTCGATGATGGTCATGTTGGAGAGATCGAGGTTGCGGATCTGATAGACGCCTTCGGTCACTTCAAACAGGCCGCTGATGTTAATCAGCTGAGACTGACGCCACAGGCTCGGGTTGACGGTATCCGGCGCCTTTTCCCCTTCTTTGATGAAGGCGTACTGCTGAGGATTCCAGACGACGTTGCCCTGTTCGCCTTTGATGACATCGCCAGGCAGAGCGGCAATAAAGCCTTTATGCGCGTTGCTAAAATCGGTGTTGTCGGAGAAGGGCAGCTGGTTGTAAAGGGCATCGTTTGCCTGTTTGGTGGCGGCGGTCGCTTCTTTGGGGGAGGTATCAGCCCAGGCGGAAAGGGCAAAGGTCGATAGCACCCCGGCTAACGCCATTCCCTTTACTATTGGTGTCAATTTCATTGGAATCCTCATGATTTTTCGGTGATTCACTCGGTAATATCGATGTGACAACGGGTCACACTTTGTAACGCTTGCTAAAACTATAACCACTTGTTTACATTGATCAAGTTTATGGTTACAAAAATATTTATTTAGTTAATAAATTACTACTTTAGTACTAGATTTGTTGCCGGGCGTTTCTATGGCATGGGGTATCTTTCAGGCAGCAGAACGAAGGCCGTCTGGCCCAACAATGTGCTAAGGAGCCGCGGCTGCAGGAAAACAGCATGAGCCTGCTGCTCCAAAGGACGCGCTTTTTGTCTGGGGGATTAGCTGAGGTTCACATAGTGACCAGGCAAGATATAGTGACAACGCTAAAATTAATTAAGAAATAAAGGGTCTTATAGATCCCTAAGCCCCGTTAACTATTAAAACTCTCTGGCGAGGGTAAGGTAGCCATTAAATCTGATGGAACACTCATCTTTATTCATAAGGCTGGAGGCAATGAATATATCTTTCATGCCCCGGGCGTTGGTGTAGGTATATTTTGCGGTAATGGACTGAGCGTTGTTCTCATAGTAGCTGGAGAAATAATCCCTCACGGGAATTGTCGCCAGGCCTTTATCAATACTTTCTTTATGGTCCCTTTTAGCCAGCGATTCTGCATAGAGTTCTGATACGGTTGCCGTATTGATTACCTCTACCGTCGTTTTATCTCTTTGAATCGCGGCTGGATCGATTTTTAAATCCTTGGAGATAGCGTCAAACAGGGATAATTCCATTGACGCACCCACGGAAGCGCAGCCGAGACCGTCAGCATAAGAAGCGGGGTGAACCGCAGCCAGGGTGAAAATGAGTGCTTTTTTCATCATTTTTAATCTTCCACTACCAGAGTTTTATCGCTACTGGCCGCAACGATCTGACTCCAGGACTATTCCCCGCGTTAGCGGAAAGACGATTAAAGGCCGGTTGGTCACAATCTTTATCATTCAATGGGTCAGCTGTATTCAGATAAACGCTATGCGAGTTTACTTTATAAAACCCAGTCATTCGTCGCTCCCTTATGACCATTATAGCCACTCCATTATTCGTCATATTTTGTGTTGTTTTGAGTGTCAATCGTACACGTGTGCGGCCGTTATCAGGAATGGAGATTTCAGGGAAAGCTCTGAAAGTCCGGACTCTCGCTCCGGGGCAGCGCTTAAAATCGAAGGGCTTAAGTTAACTTGTATGGCCTATTAAGCGGATCTAAATCCACGGCCATCAGAAGCGCATCAGGACAATATCTTTTGTCATCCGGAGTTGCATTGACCAGCTGATAATCAGAACTTTCCCGGAAAAAATATTTCCTCTATTTGATTGCATAGTAGTACGATAAATGACCAATGTCATTGCAGAGTAGAGGGATTTTGAATGCCTGTAAATGAGACTATGAGCCTAAAGAGTCTGATTACTCATTGCTCCTAAGATACGCAAGTGTGATGAAGGGATTTCCGGCATGAAGAGATTAACTATTCTACCTTTAGTTTTCCTTCTTTCCGGTTGCCCTGGCGGTAATCCTGCACCACACCCCAGAACGACATTTATCAATGGCGAACATCTTTGTTTCAGTGAAGATAATAAAGATGTATTGAACTATTACACTATTGATACAAGTGAAAACGGTAAAATAGGAACAGTGGTTAGCTCTGGTTATAATAAATTAAATTCTTCTTATCCGGATAATTGTATCAATGTGAAATGGAAGAATAATCACACCTATGCGATCAACTATGGGTTAAATAATAAAAAATATGTTCATGAATTTTTTATTGACGGCAATGGAAAGTTAACCAAATAAGGAGGGCTGAATGTCAGTACCAGCTTACGATGACGCATGGATGAAACCGAAGAAAGAAGGATAGAAGACGCAATAAAATAACCCTTAACGGTAATTCGCTACGTAGTTCTGCATTGCCGTCCAGTAGCGGCAATGCGCCAGCGTACACGTTGCATCCTATATTCAATCTGAGATTTGATACATTCTTACCGCACACCATCGGCAGCGATTCAAGTGCTCAATCTTCACCGGGTGGATAAGATAAAGGCGCTTCGGCTCCTTTTTCCAGTTTGGTGGGGGCAAAAAAGGGTCAGATACCTTTCTAAGGCGAAGAAGCGATAACCACAAGGGCGCGCTTGCATCAGCCAGCCACTTCCCCTAATCTGGCAAAAAGTACAGAGATTCAATCTACATGACTCGGGGTGCCCTTCTTTGTGAAGGCTGAGAAAAACCCGTACCACCTGATCTGGATAATGCCAGCGTAGGGAAGTCAGAGACCACAAGGTCGTTGCTTCTTCATCGCCTGGCTGGAGCAAACGATGCAAGCTGAGCCACTGAACCCCGCGCATATCGCGCATCTGCAACATCTTTTTCGCCGCCACTCCCCTCTTATTCACTGCATGACCAACGACGTGGTGCAGACGTTCACCGCCAACGTTCTGCTGGCGATTGGCGCTTCCCCCGCGATGGTGATTGACCCGCAGGAGGCCAGCCAGTTTGCTGCCATCGCCGATGCGCTGCTGATTAACGTCGGCACCTTAACCGTCGATCGCGGCGCCGCCATGCGCGCGGCTGTCTCCAGCGCGCAGCGGGCGGGCAAGCCGTGGGTGCTGGACCCGGTTGCGGTCGGGGCGCTCACGCTGCGCAGCGAATTCTGTCGTGACCTGCTAACCCAGCAGCCGGCCGCCGTTCGCGGCAACGCCTCGGAAATTATGGCCCTGGCGGGGATGAGCGGCGGCGGGCGCGGGGTCGATACTACCGATACCGCGGCGGCGGCGCTGCCGGCCGCCCGGGCGCTGGCGCGTCAGCTGAATACGGTGGTGGCGGTGACCGGCGAGGTGGATTACGTCACCGACGGCCAGCGCACGCGCGCCGTCAGCGGCGGGGATCCCCTGATGACCCGCGTTGTTGGCACCGGCTGCGCCCTGTCTGCGGTGGTTGCTGCCAGTACGGCGCTGCCCGGCGACCGGCTGGAAAACGTCGCGGCGGCCTGTGGCCTGATGAAGCTGGCAGGCGGGCGGGCTGCTCGTCAGGGCGGCCCGGGCAGCTTTACCCCGGCGTTCCTTGATGCGCTCTATGGGGAGGAGCAGCAATGAAGCGAATCAATGCCTTAACGATTGCCGGCACCGATCCCAGCGGCGGTGCGGGCATTCAGGCCGATCTTAAAACCTTCTCCGCCCTCGGGGCCTACGGCTGCTCGGTGATCACCGCGCTGGTGGCGCAGAATACCCGCGGCGTGCAGTCGGTGTACCGCATCGAGCCTGACTTTGTTGCCGCCCAGCTGGACTCGGTGTTCAGCGACGTCCGTATCGATACCACCAAGATTGGCATGCTGGCGGAGACGGATATCGTTGAGGCCGTGGCGGAGCGGCTGGCGCGCTATCGGATCGCCAACGTGGTGCTGGATACGGTGATGCTGGCGAAAAGCGGCGATCCGCTGCTGTCAGCATCGGCGGTGGCGACGCTGCGCACCCGGCTGCTGCCGCAGGTTTCGCTGATAACGCCTAACCTGCCGGAGGCCGCGGCGCTGCTGGATGCGCCGCACGCACGCAATGAAAAAGAGATGCTCGAGCAGGGCCGGGCGCTGCTGGCGCTGGGCTGCGGCGCGGTGCTGATGAAGGGTGGTCATCTCGATGATGCCGAAAGCCCGGACTGGCTCTTTAGCGCCGAAGGCGAGCAGCGCTTCACCGCCCCGCGGATCCTCACCAAAAATACCCACGGCACCGGCTGTACGCTCTCTGCCGCGCTGGCCGCGCTGCGCCCGCGCTACGACAATTGGGGACAAACCGTCGCCGAGGCCAAAGGCTGGCTCTCCGCGGCGCTGGCGCAGGCGGATTCGCTGGAGGTGGGGCAGGGGATTGGCCCGGTGCATCATTTCCACGCCTGGTGGTAAGCCTGATATACTGACGCCAGATTTCAGTCAGGAAAAGACAAATGGAACAGGCGCATACCCGGTTGATTCACCAGCTCGTTGAACGCATGGCCGCGGAGGATAACGCGCCGCTGTACATCAGGTTTGCCGACACCATCAAAGACGCCGTGCGCAGCGGCTGGCTGGAAAACGGCAATATCCTGCCCGGCGAGCGCGATTTGAGCCAGCTCACCGGCGTGTCGCGCATCACCGTGCGCAAGGCGCTGCGGATGCTGGAAGATGAAGGCGTGGTCACCCGCGCCCAGGGCTACGGCACTCGGGTTAACAATATTTTCGAGTATTCGCTGAAGGAGGCGCGCGGCTTTACCCAGCAGGTTGTGCTGCGCGGCAAAAAGCCCGACACCCTGTGGGTCAACAAGCGGATCGTCAAATGCCCGGAGGAGGTCGCGCAGCAGCTGGCGATTGCCGCCGGCAGCGACGTGTTTATGCTCAAGCGCATTCGCTACGTGGATGACGCGGCGGTATCGCTCGAGGAGTCGTGGGTGCCCGCGCACCTTATCCACGACGTCGAGGCTATCAGCGTCTCGCTGTACGACTACTTCCGCAGCCAGCAGATCCTCCCCCAGCGCACCCGCTCCCGGGTCAGCGCCCGCATGCCGGATGCCGAGTTTCAGTCGCATATTCAGATGGATAGCGCGATCCCGGTGCTGGTGATCAAACAGGTTGCCCTCGATCAGCACCAGCACCCTATCGAATACAGTATTAGCTACTGCCGCAGCGATCTATACGTCTTTGTGTGCGAGGAGTAGGGTTTCGCGATCCGGGGCGCAGTCGCCGCCACGGTGGCTGACCACCCATGCCGCCACCGCATTCCCCAGCGTCACCGCCTCCTGCAGGCTCCAGCCGGCGGCAAGTCCGGCCAGGGTGCCGCCCGCGTGGCTGTCCCCGGCGCCGATGGTATCGACCACCGTCGCCGGGAAGGCCGCGACCTCACCGCAGGCCTGCGGGCTGAAATACCACGCGCCTTCTTTATCCAGGCGGACGATTAGCGGAGCGCCGTACTTCTTCAGCCATGCGGCGCCGAACTCGCTTACCTCGGCGGAGAAGCCGTTGGCCTCGGCGGCAATCAGCGCCTCCTGACGATTAACGGAAACCAGCGGCTTCAGCGCCATCAGGCGCGCCATTAATGCCGCGGGGATATCGGCAATGCGCGGACCAAAGTCGATAAACGGCGTGACGTGACGCTGCTTCTCCAGCCACGCCACCAGCCGCTCGCCGCTGGGGGAGGCCAGCTGGTAGCCGGAAAGATAGACCAGGGCGCTGGGCCCGGCGCTGAGCGGCGTGAGCCAGTCGTCGCACCACTGGTTTTCGACGCCGCTGAAGGACATAAACGTGCGCTCCCCGTCCGGCTCCACCAGCGCCAGGCACCAGCCGTTATCGCCGCTGGCGCGGGTGATAACGCTGGTTATCCCCTCCTGCGCCAGGCGATTGCGGATGATGTCTGCCCACACGCCTTCGCCGATGGGCAGCGCGTTTTGCGCCGCGATGCCCAGCCTTTTTAGCGCCACCGCAATATTCAGGGCGCAGCCGCCAACGTTGACGCTCTGCTGCTGCAGCTCGATATCGCAGCCGCGCCACGGCAGGGCGTAGGCGTCGGCAATGACGTCGATCACCGCGGCCCCGATAACCGTCACCGGTCGGGCGGCGTTGAGGGTGGCGAGCTTATCGCTCAGCTGACGGCTATTCATTGCGCCTCCCGCTGCTGGCGGTAACGGCTGAGCGCGTCGGCGTAGCGCGTGAAGTCGAGCCTGTTGACCTCGTCCAGACGCGCTTTGAGCCGGCTATCGATGGCCGATATGCCGTTTAGCGCCCCGCAGATGGCGGTAGCCATCGCGCCGATGGTGTCGGTATCGCCGCCAAGGTTGGCGCAAAGCACGGCGCAGCGGTTAGGGTCGGTTCCGGCAAGCTCAACCATCGCCACGGCGCAGGGTACGGATTCGATAGTGCTGGTTCCGGCCCCCACCAGCTGATAAAGCTGCTCGCAGGCGGACTCGACTCCACCCGCGCCGCGAACGGTGCGCAGCGCCAGCTCAATGCGCAGGGCCAGCGAGGCGCTAAAGGTGGTGGTGCGCAGCTGCTGGGCGTGCCCGGCGATGGCCGGTAGCGCGTCGGCGATGGCGGACCAGCTTGCGCCGTCAACGGCGCGTGAGATGGCCCAGGCGATGACCGTCGCGCCGGCGATGGCTAAATCAGATTTATGCGTCGGGCTGGAGGCGGCGGCGACCTCGTGAATAAAGGCGTCGAGGTCGCCGGTCGGCAGCAGGCATCCCAGCGGCGAGGCGCGCATGGCCGCGCCGTTGGTCACCCCGTTATTCTCCAGCTCGCTCACCGGCGTGCCGCGGCGAATGGCCTTGAGGGCGATTTTCGACGTCGGCCCGAGGACGTTTTTATTAAAGGCGTCAAACTCCTCCGCCCAGCGCAGGATGTGGCGACCGATGGTATCGGGAACAATCCGCCCGTCGCACTCGATGATGGCATCGGCGAGGCACAGGGCCATCGAGGTGTCGTCGGTGAACTCGGCCTCGGCAAAGTAACAGGCGGCATTGTTTTCCGCCGGACCTGGCAGGAAGCGGTCGATCCAGCCGAAATGGGCCTTCACCCGCGATCTTGGCCATAGCTCCGACGGCATGCCCATCGCATCCCCTAACGCCTGCCCGTAAAGGGCTCCGAGAATACGTTCTGCTTTCATTTGACTTCCTCTTGTGTAAGCGCAGCATCCTGCGTATCGATGTCAATGGTGGTGATCTCCTTATCCGACTCGCGGAAGAACACCATGAACAGGACGGCGATAACGGCAATCATTATGGCGCCGAACGTCCACATCCCAGCCCAGTTAAAGGTATGGCCGTTAACCGGCGTCGGGTAGGCAAACATTTTCTCCATCATCACGCCGCCGAGGCGGTAGCCCAGCAGGCTGCCGAATCCCTGACAGCAGAGGGTGATTAGCCCCTGGGCGGCGTTGCGCATCGCCACCGGCGCCTTTTTATCGACGTAGATATAGGCGGTGACGTAATAGAAGTCGTAGCTGACGCCGTGCAGCAGAATACCGAGGAACATCAGCGTATAGGTGAAATAGTTATCTGCCGCGCCGTAGACGAAAAAGCCGTAGCGGATAGCGGCGGTAATAAGACCAAGCAATAGAACCTTTTTAATACCAAAGCGCTTGGTGAAGAACGGCAGCGCCAGCATAAAGAAGATTTCAGAGAACTGGCCGAGAGTCATCCAGCCGGTGGCATTTTTCATTCCCGATTCACTGAGATAGCCGTTGGCAAAGATGTAGTAGAAGGCCAGCGGCATGGCGAAGAGGAACGAGCAGAAGAAAAAGACGAGGAAGTTCCTGTCGCGCAGCATGATCAGCGCGTCCAGCCCCAGCATCACCTTCAGGCTCAGCTTGCCGGTGCTCTTCGGCGGCGTATCCGGCAGGCACAGCGCAAAAATCCCCAGCACCAGCGAGCTTCCCGCGGCGATCAGCAGCGGTACGTTAGTGGGCGAGATATCACTCAGGCCGAGCATTCCCGGCAAGAAGCCGCACACCAGGCCGGAGCCGATCCAGCCGATGGTCCCCATGACCCGAATGCGCGGGAAATCGCGCTCGACGTCGGCAACGTTGGAAAAGGCGATGCTGTTGGTTAGGGCGATGGTCGGCATGTAGGTGAGCGAGTAGGCCAGCAGCAGCGGGAAGAAGCCGCTGAAAGTGGTCTGCTGCGCGGCGAAGTACATCAGTATCGCCCCGGCGAACATCAGAATCGCCAGCACTTTTTGCGCGGAGAAGAAGCGGTCCGTCAGCGAGCCGACCAGCACCGGGGAGAGAATAGCGGCGATGGCGGTACAGGCATAGGACCAGCCAATTTCGCCGGCGCTGAAGCCGCTTTTGCTCAGCCACAGCCACAGGGGAACAAACCACGCTCCCCAGATAAACCACTCAACGAACATCATGAACGACAGCTTTGCTGTAGTTTTCATTTGGAGATCCTTCATGACAGGTAAGGTACGCATTGAGAGTACCACTTGATAATACCTTTGAAATACCATTGGGGCGATTGTTTGAGCAAGCTAACACTTTTTCGTATCTGAATCGTGCCAGCAGAAGTTGCTGAAAAAATGCGATCCCGGCTGGAAAATCTGCTAAGTCGGTACCAGGCTTAACCTGCCCAAAAAAGTTGGGTCAGGATAATTGACGCCGGCTGCGGCCGGCCTTACGGGAGTTATTGCTATGACTGATATTACGCAGTTGCTTGGCAAAGATGCCGACAGCCTGTTACAGCACCGTTGTATGACTATTCCAGCCGATCAGCTCTATTTACCGGGAGCGGATTACGTCGACCGGGTGATGGTTGATAACAATCGTCCGCCGGCGGTGCTGCGTAATATGCAGACCCTGTACAATACGGGGCGCCTGGCCGGCACCGGCTACCTGTCGATCCTGCCGGTTGACCAGGGCGTGGAGCACTCGGCGGGCGCCTCTTTTGCCGCCAACCCGCTGTACTTCGATCCGAAAAATATCGTTGAGCTGGCGATTGAAGCCGGCTGTAACTGCGTGGCGTCAACCTACGGCGTGCTGGCCTCGGTATCGCGCCGCTACGCGCACCGCATTCCGTTCCTCGTTAAGCTGAATCACAACGAGACCCTGAGCTACCCGAACACCTTCGACCAGACGCTGTACGCCAGCGTTGAGCAGGCCTTTAATATGGGCGCGGTGGCGGTGGGCGCGACCATCTATTTCGGTTCCGAAGAGTCGCGGCGCCAGATAGAAGAGATCTCCGCGGCGTTCGAGCGCGCGCACGAGCTGGGGCTGGTCACCGTGCTGTGGGCCTATCTGCGCAATCCGGGATTTAAGAAAGATGGCGTCGATTATCACGTTTCCGCCGATCTGACCGGGCAGGCTAACCACCTCGCGGCGACCATTGGCGCGGATATCGTGAAGCAGAAAATGGCGGAAAATAACGGCGGCTATAAGGCGGTTAACTTCGGCTATACCGACGACCGCGTCTACAGCAAGCTGACCACCGACAACCCGATCGACCTGGTTCGCTACCAGCTGGCGAACTGCTATATGGGGCGGGCGGGGCTGATCAACTCCGGCGGCGCGGCAGGGGGCGAAACGGACCTGACCGATGCCGTCCGCACGGCGGTCATCAACAAGCGCGCCGGCGGCATGGGGCTGATCCTCGGACGTAAAGCCTTCAAAAAATCGATGGCCGACGGCGTGAAGCTGATCAACGCCGTGCAGGACGTCTATCTCGACGGCAAGGTAACCATAGCCTAGGCATGTCTTTTGTGTCTTTTGTGTCTTTTATGTCTTTGAATGTCGTTTATCGAATGCTCTGAAGCCAGCTGAAACCGCGGGTGTTGTCGGCCTCAAAATCGCTGAGACGCTGCCGACAGGCCGGGGCAGCCCGCATGGATGCGGGCTGAGGCCGTGATTTCGGCCCGATTCGACGCCTTTTGGTCCCTGAACGTCGTTTATCGAATGCTCTGAAGCTGGCTGAAACTGCTGGTGTTGTCGGCCTCAAAATCGCTGAGACGCTGGCGGCAGGCCGGGGCAGCCCGCATGGATGCGGGCTGAGGGCCGTGATTTACAGGGACGTTACCTCGGCCCGACCCGACAGCCTGACGGCATCGGTCGAAGGGACCGCGCAGCGGCGATTTTGGCTGGCCGGAGCCCGGGGGTACAGGGGGCGGCGGCGATGGGCCGCCCCCTGTGCGCTCCCTGCGCTTTGGGAAACATGGGGCAGGGAAACCGCCGGGGAGCGCAACATCCTGCGGAGCAAGAAAATATCCTCCACCGTGGCGACCACCAAACCTTATGTGACGGCAACGGGCTGCAACATCCTGCGCAGCAGGAAAGTATCCTCCGCCGTGGCTACCACGAAACACCAAACCTCATGTGACGGCAATGGGCTGCAACATCCTGCGCAGCAGGAAAATATCCTCAGCCGCGGCGACCGCCAAACCTCAGGGAGCCAGACCGACTCCTCCTTAAACCCACCGAACGCCACCCGCCGCTACTCCCTTATCAGCCTTGCCGTCTTCTGCAAAGCCAAATAAGCCTCATAGCGACGCTGGTGAACCCCCTGATACTGCGTCGCGCTGCCATAGGTCCTGTCCACCCGCGTAAACCGCTTCATCGCCTCCGGCAGCGACGCGCAAACCCCGCCGGCAACGGCGCCAAGAATCGCCGAACCCAACAGCACCGGCTCGCTGCACTCGGTGCTCATCACCGGGATCCCGCAGGTATCGGCCAGCAGCTGGCGAACCAGCGGATGCTGCCCCGCGCCGCCGCTAATCACGATATTCTCGCTGCGCACGCCGCAGGCCTCCTGGGCATCAAGGATCTGCCGCAGGCCGTAGCCGATACCGCACAGCCCGGCCACGTACAGCGCCAGCAGATTATCGATATCCCCTTCCATTCCCAGCCCGGCAACGATTGCCCTGGCGCCAGGATCCGCCAGCGGGGCGCGGTTGCCTAAGAATTCGGGCACCACGTGCAGGCCGGCGGCGAGGTGTACCGCCTCGGAGGGGCTCTCCAGGCAGGCCAGCACCCGGTCCGCGAGATAGACCGGCAGCGGCAGCCCGGCCTCCTGCGCCAGCTGGCGGGCCTCGTGCGCCGCCGGATGGAAGCTCAGCAGCCGGTCGATAGCGGCGCCGGCCGCGCTCTGGCCGCCTTCATTAAGCCAGAAGCCCGGCACCATCGCCGAGTAGTACGGACCCCAGACGCCGGGTACGAAGATGGCCTCCTGCGAGGTGGTCATGGTGCAGGAGGAGGTGCCGAACACGTAGGCCATATTGCTGAGCGCGCCGTCGAGCACCCCAACGGTGCCAATGCCGCCAGCGTGGGCGTCAATCATGCCAACCGCCACCGGCGTTCCGACGGGCAGGCCCATCTGCTGAGCGGCGATGGCGGTAAGGCCGCTGCCGCAGGGCGTTCCCGGATCGACAATGCGCTGGCCGATGCGCGCAAAGTCTTCATCCGCCAGCTCGGCGAGCCCAATCTGGCGGAAGTAGTCGGCATCCCAGCGCTGCTCGTGGGCCAGATAGGTCCATTTACAGGTAACGGTACAGACCGAGCGGGCCTCGTCGCCGGTGGCGCGCCAGGTCAGGTAGTCTGCGAGGTCAAAAAAGTGTCGCGCCTGCCGATAAGTCTGCGGGCGGTTCTCCTTCAGCCACAGTATCTTCGGCGTCTCCATCTCCGGCGAGATAATGCCGCCGACGTACTGCAGCACCGGATGGCGGGTGGCGTTAATCTTTTCCGCCTGCCCGGTCGCGCGGTGATCCATCCAGACGATAATGTCGCGGTTAGGGTCTTCTGAAGGACCTACCGCCAGCGGCGCGTCGTTTTCACCGACCACCACCAGCGAACAGGTGGCGTCGAAGCCAATGCCCGCCACCGAGCCCGGCGCGGTGCCGGCGCGCGCGATCGCGGTTTTAATACAATCGCACACCGCCTGCCAAATCTCGCTGCTGGATTGTTCAACCATGCTGCCCGCGCTGCGAAAGAGGGTAATCTCCCGCGTCGCGTGGGCGAGCAGTTCACCATTGAGGTTGAAAATGCCCGCCCGCACGCTGCCCGAGCCGACATCGACGCCAATAATGGTTGGTGTATCGCAGTTCATAGAGCCATCCTTTAGCCAGCCTGATTGAAGAGTTAGAGATCCACGCTGTTAGGCAGGATAACGAGGTCGCGCACGGTGACGTTCTTCGAGCGGGTCACCATAAACAGCACGGATTCAGCTACCTCAATCGGCTGCATCAGGCTGCCGTTGGCCAGCGCCTCCTCCATTTTTTCTTTCGGCCAGTCATCGAGCAGAGCGGTCACCACCGGGCCAGGCAGGACCGCGCCGACGCGTACGCCGTACTGCGACACCTGACGGCGGGTAGTGTGCACGAAGGCCTGAACCGCGAATTTCGAGGCGGTGTAGATAGGCTCCCAGATAACCGGCACCATCCCGGCGATGGAGCTGGTGAAGATGATATCGCCGGACTTCTGTGCGATCAGGTGCGGCAGTACGCTGCGCACGCTGCGAAAGGCGGCGTTGGTGTTGAGATGCAGCACGCGATCCCACACGTCCGGATCGCCTTCGGCCACCGGCCCGCCGATATAGGCGCCGGCGTTGGCGTGGAAGATATCCAGCCCGCCCGCCAGCTTAAGAATGCCGGGCAGAATATTATCGACCTGTTCGCCCTGCATCAGATCCACCTGCAGGGCAAAGGCGTTTTCGCCCAGTTCGGCCACAATCTTATTGAGCTTTTCGCCTTCGCGGTCGATCAGCACCACCTTCGCGCCCGCCGAGAGCAGGGTTTTGGCGCATTCAAGGCCGATACCGGAAGCCGCGCCGGTCACCGCAGCGACTTTACCATTGAGAGAAGTATTCATAGAGGATACAGAGTGGTTCATTTTATAATCCTTCACCGAGTCTATTTTGGTAAATCGATCTGGCCCGCAATAAGCCGGGACCAGCGTTGGAGTCAGGCACTAAATCTTGCTAAGATTTTGAATATCAGCATCATTTATTTATATACGCTGGATACTGAGCGGCGTGCGACCTGGCGCGCCGGGGAGCATAGTGGTAGCTCAATCGATGAAGCTAATGTGCGCCAGCTTCATCGATTGAGCAAGTGGGTAAATTAACAGCGAAATGAATTTGTGACGCAAGTTGGGAAAATGAAAAAAATCACTATCTACGATCTGGCGGAATTATCCGGCGTCTCGGCAAGCGCGGTCAGCGCGATCCTCAACGGCAACTGGAAAAAGCGCCGTATCAGCGCGAAGCTGGCGGAGAAGGTTACCCGGATTGCCGAAGAGCAGGGCTATGCGATCAACCGCCAGGCCAGCATGCTGCGCAGTAAAAAATCCCACGTGATCGGCATGATCGTCCCTAAATATGATAACCGCTACTTCGGATCGGTGGCCGAAAGCTTTGAAGAGATGGCGCGCGAGCGCGGCCTGCTGCCGATTATTACCTGTACCCGTCGGCGCCCGGAGCTGGAGATTGAAGCCGTGAAGGCGATGCTCTCATGGCAGGTGGACTGGGTGGTGGCGACCGGGGCGACCAACCCGGACAAAATTACCGAGCTGTGCCAGCAGGCGGGCGTGCCAACCGTCAACCTTGACCTGCCGGGCACCATTGCGCCGTCGGTGATTTCCGATAACTACGCCGGGGCGCGGGCGCTGACCGATAAAATCCTCGACAACAGCCTGCGCCGGCACGGCAGCCTCGCACCGCTGACCTTCGTCGGCGGACGCAGCAGCGACCACAACACCCTTGAGCGCCTGCGCGGCTTTCACGACGCGCATCGGGCGCGCGGCCTGAGCGTACCGGCGGAAAATATTCTCGCCCCCGGCTACTCGAAAGGCAAAGTTGAGGCCAGCATGCAGGCCCGCTTCGGCGCGCCGGATGAGCATCTGCAGGGCTTCTTCGTCAACTCCACCATCTCGCTTGAAGGGGTCGTCCGCTGGCTGGCCCAGCGGGGCCTGACCGGCACCGGGCAGCCGCCGATGGGCTGCTTCGACTGGGATCCCTTCGTCTATCTGCTGGGGCACGATATCGACATGGTTCAGCAGAACGTGCCGGCAATGCTGGAGGCGGTGTTCGGCATTATCGATTCCGGCGATGCCGCTAAGCAGCTGGTCGAAATTCCGCCGCTGCTGATCGGCAGCCGGGAGCTTATCTGAGCGCCGCGCGGGCGCTAGCGCGTTAGCAGCCAGCGGGCGGTGTGTTCATCGGTCACCAGGCCGTTGATCCAGCCGCCTTTCAGCGCGGCCAGAATCGCCGGACGCTTGTATTCGCCGCAGGCCACCGCAATGCGCGGGCAGCGGTTGTGGCGGATATCGTAGCTGGTGATCATCTGGTTGATATTGCTCTCCACCACGCCGCCTTCGGCATCAATAAAGCGGCCGAGGATCTCGCCGATCCCGCCCTGCGCCGTCAGCTCGTCCAGCTGCGCCTGATTAATAAATCCGTCCTTGAAGATCGGGCTCTGCGTGCCCAGCGGGCCAATGCCGACGAAAATCACGTCCGCCTGCTGCGCGACGCCCGACACGCTCTGAAACAGCCGGCTGGTGCACCACATCCGGTGCTCGTCCGCCGTTTGCGCGTAGCGCGGCGCCGGCCACTGGTAATATTTGGCCTGAATTTTCCGCGCCAGCAGCAGGGGAACGTCGTCGTAGTAGTTGCACTGTCCGTCGGCATCCATCGCGCTTATCAGCGCCACGCAGCGGGTGTTGAAGCTGTCGAAATCGATGCGCTGCATGGTTTTCTTCAGCGTCAGCCCGGAGCCAATGCCGATAATTTTGGCCTTATCGTCCTGCAGATAGCGGGCCATCAGCTGGTAGCAGCCGAACGACACGCTGTCGAGGGTGCTCTCCTCGCTGTAGGCCGGGACGATATTGCAGTCGATAAGCTGATATTTCTCCTGCAGCAGCTGGGCGTAGTCGAGGCAGTTTGCTACCGGATGATGTAGCCCAATCGAGACGATGCCTTCCTCTTTCGCCGCGGCAATCAGCCGCTGGACTACCGGCCTTGAGGTGCCGAGCTGGCTGGCTATCTCGCTCTGATTCTGGCCGGCAATGTAGTACATCCACGCGGCGCGGACCTTCTGGTCCAGCCTGATGTCATCTTCTTTACTCACGGTTCCCTGCCTTAAGTTTGCGGCCACGGTGAGACGTTCGTCTTTCTGCAGGCCCGCTGATGTTGACTGTTAGCAGCATTTTGGCCGCGGCTCAGAAAACAGGCAAGCTTTTGCTCTGATTTGGTCATTTGTAATTTGTTTGGGTAATTGTTCTTTTGTGATCTACGGCTCTTAATTGGGTCAAATGATCATCTACAGTGAGCCACATCACTCAAGGAGATCAGAATATGAATCAGCAATACACATGGCTTCACATCGGTTTGGGTTCTTTTCACCGTGCGCATCAGGCGTGGTACCTGCATCGCCTGATCGCCAGCGGCGATAAACGCTGGCATATCGCGGCAGGCAACATTCGCGATGATGCCGAGCAGGTGGTACAGGCGCTGGCCGCGCAGGGCGGGCGCTACGTGCTGGAGACCGTCAGCCCGGAAGGCGAGCGCGAATATGAAGAAATCACCTCTATCCAGAAGCTGCTGGCGTGGCAGAAGGGGCTGCAGCCGCTGATTGACGAAGGGGCCAACCCGCAGACTAAGGTGATTGCCTTCACCGTGACCGAAGGGGGCTACTACCTCAATACCGGCCATCGCCTGGAGACCAGTAACCCCGATCTGCTTGCCGACCTGCAGGGCGACTGCAAGACCATTTACGGCACCATCGCGCGTATTCTGGAAAAGCGCATGACAGATAACGCCGGGCCGCTGACCCTGCTGAACTGCGATAACGTCCGCCACAACGGCGAGCGCTTTCACGACGGGCTGGTGGAGTTCCTGCAGCTAACCGGCAGGCAGGCGCTGGTCGAGTGGCTGGCGGCGAATGCGAACTGCCCGAACACCATGGTTGACCGCATCACGCCGCGACCGGCGGCGGATCTGCCGGCGCGCATCAAAGCGCAAACCGGCATTGACGATAGGGCGCCGGTGATGGGCGAAAGCTTCATTCAGTGGGTGGTGGAGGATAATTTCCGCGCCGAACGGCCGAACCTGGAAGCCGTTGGCGTCGAGATGGTGGACTCGGTTATCCCTTACGAAGAGGCGAAAATCCGCGTTCTCAACGCCTCGCACAGCTGCATCGCCTGGGCGGGCACCCTGATCGGCCAGCGCTATATCCACGAAAGCACGCTCACCGGGTTCATCTACGCCATTGCCGATCGCTACGTCACCGAAGACGTGATCCCGTGCCTCGGCGATAACGGTATCGACCTCGCGACCTATCGCGATGTGGTGCTCAAGCGCTTTACCAACCCCTACATCCAGGACACCAACCAGCGGGTGGCGGCGGACGGCTTCTCTAAAATCCCGGCGATGATCGCCCCGACCCTGCAGGAGTGCTACCAGCGCGGCGCGCGTCCGGAGGCGACGGCGATGCTCCCGGCGCTGTTCTTCGTCTTTATGGAGCAGTGGCATAAGGGAACGCTGCCGTATCAATACCAGGACGGGATCCTCGACGCGCAGGCGGTGCACGAGATGTTTGAGGCCAGCGACCCGATCGCCGTCTACGCCAAAGACCGGGCGCTGTTCGGCGCGCTGGCGGAGAACGAGGACTTCCTGGCGCTGCTGCGCGAGAAGATTGCCGCAGTTTATACGCTGATTAAGTAAGAGGTGGCTATGTACTTAGGGATCGATCTTGGCACGTCGGAAGTGAAAGCGCTGGTCATTGACGAGAACAACGACGTCGTCGCCAGCCATAGCGCACCGCTGAGCATTCAGCGGCCCCATCCTCACTGGTCAGAACAGGCGCCGCAGGCGTGGTGGGAAGCCACGGAATATCTGATGACCACCCTGCGGGAAAAGTGCGGCCCTCACTGGTCGGCCATCAAGGCGATTGGCCTTTCGGGGCAGATGCACGGCGCGGTGCTGCTGGACGAGCGCGGGGAGGTGATCCGCCCGGCAATTCTGTGGAACGACACCCGCTGCGCCGACGAGTGCCGCGAGCTTGAGGAGGCTGCCCCCGAGCTGCACCAGGTGGCGGGAAACCTGGCGATGCCGGGGTTTACCGCGCCAAAACTGCTGTGGGTGCGCCGCCACGAGCCGGCCAACTTCCAGCGCACGGCGACGGTGATGCTGCCGAAGGATTATCTCCGCTACCGGATGACCGGCCGCAAAATCTCCGACATGTCGGACGCCGCCGGGACGCTGTGGCTGGACGTGGCGAAGCGCGACTGGTCCGATGCGCTGCTGGACAAGTGTGGCCTGTCGCGCAGCCATATGCCGACGCTGGTCGAAGGCTGCGAGGTCTCAGCAACCCTCGATCCGCAGGTGGCGGAGCGCTGGGGGCTGAACGCGTCGGTGGTGGTGGCCGGCGGCGGGGGCGATAACGCGGTCAGCGCCATTGGCGTTGGGGCGGTCTCGCCGGGCGATGCCTTTATCTCGCTCGGGACCTCCGGCGTGCTGTTCGTGGTCACCGACACCTATCGTCCGGCGCCGCAGTCGGCGGTTCACGCCTTCTGCCACGTGCTGCCGAACCTGTGGCATCAGATGAGCGTGATGCTCAGCGCCGCCAGCTGCCTGCAGTGGTTCTGCCGTCTCACCAGCACTACCGAGGTTGCTCTGCTGGAGGAGATTGCCCAGCTCAGCGAGGAGGAGAAAGCCAGTGCGCCGTTCTTCCTGCCGTACCTTTCCGGCGAACGCACCCCGCATAACGACCCCGACGCTCGCGGGATGTTTTGGGGGATGACGCACTCCAGCCTGCGCGCGCAGCTGGGCTACGCGGTGCTGGAGGGCGTGAGCTTTGGCATCAACGACGGCCTGCAGGTGCTGAAGGAGAGCGGCACGCGAATTGAGCAGTGCTCGCTGGTCGGCGGCGGCGCCCGAAGCCCGTTCTGGGCCCAGCTGCTGGCGGATATTCTCGCGATGCCGGTGGTCACTCACAAAGGGGGCGAAACCGGCGGCGCGCTGGGGGCCGCGCGGCTGGCCTGCCTGGCGGCAGGGAAACCGCTGGCCGCGGTGTGCGAAAAGCCGGAAGTCTGGCAGACCTGGCGCACAACGCCGGCCCGCCATCAGGCACTGATGCAGCGCTATGCGCAGTTTAAAGCCTTATATCTCAACGACCTGAATTACCGTCAGCGCTAAATATCAATAACATACCCTAACGAGTTCGGGCCGCGGGAAGGCAAGGCGCCTGCGGCCTGAACGATGAGGGGTAGAACAACCGCTCCGGTGGCGTCATCGGAGCGAACTCCTGTACCCTGCAAACGAGGTCATTATGTCCGCAACCAATAAACAGTGGCTCGGTCTGCCCCTGAATCTGATATGGGGATACATTGCTATCGCCGTGTTTATGACCGGCGACGGTTTCGAGCTGGCTTTTCTCTCGCACTATATCAAAGAGCTGGGCTTCACCCCGGCGCAGGCCTCTTTCGCCTTTACGCTGTACGGCCTGGCCGCCGCGCTCTCGGCGTGGATTTCCGGCGTGGTGGCGGAGATCATCACCCCGCAGAAAACGATGATGATCGGCTTCGTGCTGTGGTGCGTGTTCCACGTTCTGTTCCTGATTTTTGGCCTCGGACACGCTAACTATCCGCTGATCCTGCTGTTCTACGGCATTCGCGGCTTTGCCTATCCGCTGTTCCTCTACTCGTTCATCGTGGCGATTATTCACAACGTCAAAAGCGACAGCGCCAGCTCGGCGCTGGGCTGGTTCTGGGCGGTCTATTCCATCGGCATCGGCGTGTTCGGCAGCTACATCCCGAGCTTTACCATCCCGCATATCGGCGAGCTCGGCACGCTGTGGCTGGCGCTGGCGTTCTGCATCACCGGCGGCGTCATCGCGATGGTCGCGCTGCGCAAAATCGAAACGCCGCGGCATATGCAAAACCTGACCACCCGCGAGAAGTTTGCCGAGCTGGGCCGCGCGGTCACGCTGCTCTACAGCAATCGCAATATTCTGCTCTCCAGCATGGTGCGTATTATCAACACCCTGTCGCTGTTCGGCTTTGCGGTCATTATGCCGCTGATGTTTGTTGACGAGCTGGGCTTCACCACCTCGGAGTGGCTGCAGGTGTGGGCGGTGTTCTTCTTCACCACCATTTTCTCCAACGTGCTGTGGGGGATCCTCGGCGAGAAGCTGGGCTGGATCAAAGTGGTGCGCTGGTTTGGCTGCGTCGGCATGGCGCTGTCGAGCCTCGCTTTCTACTACATTCCGCAGCACTTCGGGCATAACTTCGCCATGGCGCTGATCCCGGCGGTTGCGCTGGGGATCTTTGTTGCCGCCTTCGTGCCGATGGCCGCCGTGTTCCCGGCGCTTGAGCCAAAGCATAAAGGGGCGGCCATTTCGGTCTATAACCTGTCGGCGGGGCTCTCCAACTTCCTCGCCCCGGCGATAGCGGTGGTCCTGCTGCCGTACTACAGCACCATCGGGGTGGTCATCGCCTACACCGCGCTGTACGTGCTGGCGTTCTTCCTCTGCGCGTTTATCCGCGTCGAGCAGCCGGGCTTTAGCCAGCAGCCGGCCGGCAGCGGTAAAAGCGTCGAATTTTCCTGATGAGAGTCTACGGGTCGCGTGAGCAATATCGCGGCCCGCCTGAGGTGGATGATGAGTATTAAAGCGGTAATTTTTGACATGGACGGCGTGCTGATTGACTCGGAAGGTCTATGGCGCCAGGCGCAGATGGAGGCCCTGGCATCGCTGGGCGCGACGGTCAGCGTCGAGGAGTGCGAAACCTTGACCAAAGGCAAGCGGCTGGACGACATTGCGCGCATCTGGTGCCGCCACTGCCGGCTCAGCGTCGCGCCGCAGCGCCTGCAGCAGACTATCCTGCAGCGGGTCACCGGCCTGATTACCGCCAGCGGCGAGGCGATGGAGGGGGTCAATGACGCCTTAGCCCATTTCCGCCGCTGCGGCTATAAGATTGCGCTGGCGACCTCCTCGTCCCATCAGGTTATTGCCGCCGTGCTGGATAAGCTCGCCCTGCGCCCCTGGTTCGACGCGATCTCCAGCGCCGACGACGAAGCGTGGGGCAAGCCGCACCCGGCGGTCTACCTCTCAACCCTGCGCAAGCTCAACCTCCGCGCGGAGCAGTGTCTGGTTATCGAAGATAGCGCCAGCGGCTTTCAGGCCGCCCGGGCCGCGGGTATTCCGACGATAGCGGTAGCTGAAGATTGCCAGCACCCGCAGTTCCAGGGGGCGGTTGCCCGCCATCACTCCCTCACCGAGCTGCTGCTGTCGCGCGACCAACGCGTTAAGGCGGCCGGATAGTTCCGAACCGATGAGCGCAGGATCCCTGGAGGTGTAAACGGTCGGTTTATCTCTTTTCTGCGCTCATTTTTCACGCTTTTCCCTTGGCGATCGCCTTCACATTTCCTCTCCCTTTTGTGAAAACAATCACGTCCTGTCGTGCCGATGCCCAAAATTCGGTCGTTGCATAGCGGAATTTGTCCGAGGCAGTGTTAATGATTTGTGCTTAGATTAATAATTGAAACGCTTTTTCAATTATATGAACTCATTCACCATGCTTATCAGTTGGGCGAATTTTGGCCATATGGGTTCAGGTGCATCGTACTAAGGACAAAGAATGAAAATTGAATCTGTAAACGTCACCGTTTTTCACTATCCCACCCGGCGGGTTGCCGATAGCGCCGGGCACTCCCACCCGGGAGCGGAAGGGCTGGCGAAAATGGCGATGCTGACCATCACCGCCGATGACGGCACCCAGGGCTACGCCTTCGCGCCGCCGGAAGTGGTGCGCCCGTTTGTGGTGGACACCTTTTTCCGCAAGGTACTGGTAGGTCAGGACCCCTTTAATCGCGAGCGCATCTGGCAGGATCTTAACCACTGGCAGCGCGGCAGCGCCCACCAGCTGACCGAGCGCGCGCTGTCGTTTGTTGAGCAGGCGCTGTGGGATTTGCTGGGCCGCAGGCTCAATATGCCGGTCTATAAGCTGCTGGGCGGCTATCGCGATAAGGTGCCGGCCTACGGCAGCACCATGTGCGGGGACGATCTGCCCGGCGGCCTGTCGACGCCGGACGAGTTCGCGGCGTTTGCCGAAAAGCTGGTGGCGCGCGGCTACAGGGCCATCAAGCTGCACACCTGGATGCCGCCGATCGCCTTTGCGCCGAATCCGAAGATGGATATCAAAGCCTGCGCCGCGGTACGTGAGGCGGTTGGCCCGGACGTTGAGCTGATGATTGATGGCTACCACTGGTACAGCCGCGCCGAGGCGCTGTGGATTGGCAAAGAGCTGGAAAAGCTCGACTTCGCCTGGTTTGAAGAGCCGATGGAGGAGGATTCGATGTCGTCCTACGCCTGGCTGGCGGAAAACCTGACCATTCCGATCGTCGGCCCGGAGAGCTTCGGCGGCAAGCATCATATGCGCGCTGAATGGGTGAAGGCCGGAGCCTGCGATATTTTACGCGCCGGGGCCAACGGCGTCGGCGGGATTACGCCCACCATGAAGGTGGCGGCGCTGGCGGAGTCTTTCGGCATGGACTGTGAGGTTCATGGCAACGGCGCGGCGAGCCTGGCGGTGGTGGGGGCGATCCGCAACTGCCGCTGGTACGAGCGCGGTCTGCTGCACCCGTTCCTCGATTACGACACGCCGGCCGCCTATCTCAACAGCATCGTTGACCCGATGGATGAGCAGGGCTTTGTGCATTTGTCACAGCGCCCGGGCCTCGGAGAAGACATCAACTTTGCGTATATCGAAGCCAATACCGTTAGCCACGACTGATTAATAAAAAGTCCGCATGCTGAAGGCATAGCGGACATGGCCGAACGGATAACAATGATAAAACAGGCCCTGAGTCAGCCGCTGCGGCGCAAATGATGACGGGCGTGTACCCTACAGGCGAAAGATAGATGAAGAAATCCTCCTTACTGGGAGCGTGCCTGCTCGCGCTCGCCGTGACGCTGGGGAGCGGGGCGAGCTACGCCAAAACGCCGCCCGACCAGCTGATCGTCGGTATGAATATGAATAACCTGCTGACACTTGACCCGGCGGCCATGACCGGCAACGAGGTGGTGGGGGTAGTGGTCAATCTTTACGATTCACTGGTTGAACTGGACCCCGAGCAGCTCACCAACGTGCGTCCGGCGCTGGCTAAATCCTGGGAGATAAGCCCGGACGGCGCGACGCTGACCTTCCATCTGCACGACAACGTGACGTTTCACTCCGGCAATCCGCTGACCGCAGCCGACGTGGTGTGGTCGATGCGGCGGATCCTGCACCTTAACCTCGCCCAGGCCTCGGTGTGGAAATCCTACGGCTTCAGCAAAAGCAATATCGATAAGCAGGTGACGGCGCTGGACGACGTGACGGTGCAAATCACCCTGCCGAAGGCCAACGATCCGCAGCTGGTGCTCTACTCCCTCGGCGCGCTTGGCAACCTTGGCGTGATCGACAGCAAAACGGTGCAAAGCCACGCGCAGGATAACGACTGGGGCAACCGCTGGCTGACCACCCACGAAGCCGGGTCCGGGCCGTTTATGCTGGAAACCTGGCAGGCGAAGGAGGTGCTGCGCATGCAGCGCAACCCGAACTACTGGCGCGGGGAGGCGAAGATGAGCCGGGTGGTGTTGCGCCATTTTCAGGAGTCGCAAACGCTGCGCCTGATGATTGAGAAGGGCGATCTCGACATCGCCAACAATATGGCGGTATCGGATATCAACGCCCTGCGCAGCAACCCGCAGCTGAGCGTCGATGCGGTGCAGCGCGGAACGATGTACTACGTGGCGATGAGCATGAAGGAGGCGCATTTCGCCAACCCTAAGGTGCGCGAGGCCCTGCGCTACCTGATTGACTATCAGGGGATTAACCGGGCGCTGATGCCGGGCTACGGCGTGCTGCACCAGCGGCCGATCAAAGCCGGCATGCCCTCGACGCTACCGGACCCGGGCTACCGGCTGGATATTGCGCGGGCGAAAAAGCTGCTGGCGGAGGCGGGCTATCCCGACGGCTTCACTACCACGCTGCGGGTGCTCTCCGACCAGCCGTTCCTCAATATCGCCATTGCCGTGCAGTCCACGCTGATGCAGGCGGGCATTAACGCCAAAATTATTACCGGTACCGGCAACCAGATCTACGGGGCGATGCGCGAGCGTCATTTCGACCTGCTGGTGGGTCGAGGCGGCAGCGGGATGGAGCCGCATCCGCACTCCAGCCTGCGGGCGCTGGTCTATAACCCGGATAACAGCGACGCCGCGCGGCTGACCAACTTCCAGGGCTGGCGGACCGGTTTTTACGACCCGCAGCTCAACACGATGATCGACGGCGCGCTGCTCGAACGCGACCCGCAGAAGCAGGTTGCCGACTACCGGGCGATTCAGGCCCGCTACGACCAGCTGATCCCGGCCCTGATCCCGCTTTCACAGATGGTTGATTCGGTGGTGGTCCGTCGGGAGGTGCACGACTATCGGCCGCATCCGTCCGCCACCACCTTTTTACGCGAAGTCTATAAAGTCAGCGAAGGAGAGAAAGGATGAGTACACGCCTTTTCGCGCCCGGCTCCCGCGCCCGGCGTTTGGCTAAACGGCTGCTGCAGGTGGCGATCACGCTGTTCGGCCTGCTGCTGCTCACCTTCACCATCGGACGGGTGATGCCCATCGACCCGGTGCTGGCGATTGTTGGCCCGGATGCCGACCACGGCACCTATCAGCAGGTGTACCACCAGCTGGGGTTTGACCAGTCGCTGGTCACCCAGTTTGCCATCTATTTCGTCAACCTGCTGCACGGGGATCTGGGCAACGCCCTGCTGACCGGGAAACCGGTGATGGACGACATTATTCGCGTCTTCCCGGCGACCATGGAGCTGGCGACGATGGCGATCATCGTGGGTGCCGGGCTCGGTATTCCGCTGGGCGTGCTGGCCGCGGCGCGGCGCAACAGCCTCAGCGACTACGTGGTGCGAATTATTAGCCTCGCCGGCTACTCGACGCCGATCTTCTGGGTCGGGATGATCGGGCTGCTGGTGTTCTACGCCTGGCTCGGCTGGGTGGGCGGCGCCGGACGGGTGGATCTCGGCCTGGACGGGATCGTGCCGCGGCGCACCGGCCTGATGACCGTTGACGCGCTGCTGGTGGGGAATGGCCGGGTATTCTGGAACGCCATCAATCACCTGATTTTACCCGCTTCGCTGCTCGGCTTTCACTCGCTGGCCTACATCAGCCGCATGACCCGCAGCTTTATGCTGGCCCAGCTGTCGCAGGAGTTCATTATCACCGCCAGGGTGAAGGGGCTCACCGAGCGGCAGGTTATCTGGCATCACGCCTTTCGCAACATACTGGTGCAGCTGCTGACGGTCGTGGCGCTGGCCTACGGCGCGCTGCTGGAAGGGGCGGTGCTGATCGAGACGGTCTTCTCGTGGCCCGGCTTCGGCTCCTATCTCACCGGCAGCCTGCTGCTCGGGGATATGAACGCGGTGATGGGCTGCGTGCTGCTGGTGGGGGTGATTTTCGTGATGCTCAATCTGCTTTCCGACATGCTGTACCAATTCTTTGACCCGAGGACCAAATCATGACGGTTTCGCTGGATACCCCGCTGCGAGGCGGAACGAACGAGGGCCGCCAGCGGATAGTTCGCGGGCTGACGCGCGGCGCTGGGTTTATCGGCAGGATGGCGCGCAATCCCCTCACCGCGATCGGCGGCGGGATTATCGGCCTGCTGCTGGTGGTGGCGATTTTCGCGCCGCAGATTGCCCCCTATCACCCGCTGGTGCAGGACCTCAATAACGCGCTGGCGGCGCCCAATGCGCAGCACTGGTTCGGCACCGACGAGTTTGGCCGCGATATCTTTAGCCGGCTGGTCTACGGCTCGCGCATCACGCTCTATATCGTGCTGCTGGTGTCGGTGACCGTTGGGCCGTTGGGGCTGCTGCTGGGGGTGAGCGCCGGCTACTTTGGCGGCAGGGTGGATATGGTGCTGATGCGCGTCACCGATATCTTTATCTCCTTCCCGAGCCTGGTGCTGGCGCTGGCCTTTGTGGCCGCGCTGGGCCCCGGCCTTGAGCACGTGGTGATTGCGATTACGCTGACCGCCTGGCCGCCGATTGCGCGTCTGGCCCGCGCGGAAACGCTCTCTCTGCGGCAGGCCGATTTTATCTCGGCGGTGCGTTTACAGGGCGCTTCTGCGACCCGCGTGCTGTGGCGGCACATTGTGCCGCTGTGCCTGCCGTCGGTGATCATCCGCATCACCATGAATATGGCGGGAATTATCCTGACCGCCGCCGGGCTGGGGTTTCTCGGCCTCGGTGCCCAGCCGCCGGATCCGGAGTGGGGGGCGATGATCTCCAGCGGTCGCACCTACATGATGGAGTGCTGGTGGGTAGTAACGATCCCAGGGCTGGCAATCCTGATCAACAGTCTGGCATTCAACTTCTTAGGAGATGGCCTACGTGACATCCTCGATCCTCGTAGCGAATAGCGCACCGCTGCTCGACGTGCGCGACCTGTGCGTCGACTTTGTTAACGGCGGCGCGGTCACCCATGCGGTGCGCGGCGTCTCCTTCCAGCTGGGGCGGGAGAAGCTGGCGATTGTCGGCGAGTCCGGCTCGGGCAAATCCACCGTCGGGCGGGCGCTGCTGCAGCTGCATCCGAAAAAGGCGCGGGTTAGCGCCAGCCGGATGCAGTTTGCCGACCTTGATTTACAGCAGCTCAGCGAGGCGCAGATGCGCGCCGTGCGCGGCAAGCGCATCTCCATGATTATGCAGGACCCGAAATACTCGCTCAATCCGGTAGTGTGCGTCGGCGATCAGGTGGCTGAAGCCTGGCTCACCCACCATCCGGGGCGTAAAAACGAGGCCAGAAGCAAAGCGCTGGAGATGCTGGAGGTGGTGCGCATCCGCGACCCGCAGCGCGTCTATCGGCTCTATCCGCACGAAATCTCCGGCGGCCAGGGGCAGCGCATCATGATCGCCATGATGCTGATCGTCGACCCGGAGCTGGTGATTGCCGATGAGCCCACCTCGGCGCTGGACGTCTCGGTGCGTCTGCAGGTCCTCGGCCTGCTCGACGATCTGGTGCAGTCGCGCGGGCTGGGGCTGATATTTATCAGCCACGATATCAACCTGGTGCGCAGCTTCTGCGATCGGGTGCTGGTGATGTACGCCGGGCGGGTAGTGGAGTCCATTGCCGCCAAAGACCTTGATAACGCCCGCCATCCCTACACGCAGGGGCTGATTAACTCCCTGCCGGATATGCAGCGTCGCCGCCCGGTGCTGCCGGTCCTACAGCGCCAGGCCAGCTGGCTGACGGAATAAGGAGAGCCTGATGATTGACGTACAAAACCTCAACCTCGCCTTTGGCGAGGGCAGCAAGCGTAGCCAGGTCCTGCATGACGTGAGTTTTCACGTCCGTTCCGGCGAGATCTACGGCCTGGTGGGGGAGTCCGGCTCCGGCAAAACCACGGTGCTGAAGTGCCTGGCCGGGCTGTTCACCCACTGGCAGGGGGCGCTGGCGATCGACGGCCGCGCGCTGGAGCATAAAATCAGTCGCCAGCGCTGTCGCCAGGTGCAAATGGTCTTTCAGGATCCCTACGGCTCGCTGCACCCGCGGCATACCGTGGGCGATATTCTTGAGGAGCCGCTGCAGATCCACGGTATCGGCGATCGCGATCGGCGGGTCAATACGCTGCTGGACAGGGTGGGGCTAAATCGCGCCTTTCGCGACCGCTATCCGCACCAGCTTTCCGGCGGCCAGCGCCAGCGGGTGGCGATCGCCCGGGCGCTGATCCTCGAACCTCAGGTGCTGCTGCTGGATGAGCCCACCTCGGCGCTGGACGTTTCGGTGCAGGCCGAGATCCTCAACCTGCTGGCGGAGCTGCAGCGGGAGGCGAAGCTCACCTATTTAATGGTTACCCACGACCTTGGGGTGATTGCCCATCTCTGTCATAAGGTGGCGGTGATGCAGCACGGGCAGATCCTCGAAACCCTGACGGTGGATGCGTTGGTCAACGGCGAGGCGCAGGCGGCCTACACGCAAATGCTGGTCAATGCCAGCCGGCAGTATACCCGGGAGTTGGCGCGGGAGGTGGCCGCGTACTGAATGACGCCCGGCGACCTGTCGCCGCCGGGCGTCGGGGATTATTTCAGCAGCGCGCAGTCCGGCGGCAGCCGGCAGCGCAGGGCGCCGGGCAGAATTTCCATGCGGAAGGTTTTGCCGCTCAGCGGCTCGCCGTCGAGGTTAAAGGTCATCTCGTGGGCGGCGGTAATTTCAAACCACGACGACACGCCGTCCACCAGGTTAGGGGAGTTGTCGGGATTGGCCAGCGTGCTGAACAGCGCCGGCAGCAGCTCCTGGCCGGTAAAGATGCGCAGATGCAGCAGCCCGTCGTTGATTAACGCTTGCGGGCACAGCTGCTGGCCGCCGCCGGCCTGACGTCCGTTGCCGATGCCGATCACCAGCGCGTCCCCTTGCCAGGAGAAGTTTTCCCCGCGAATTTCACAGCGGTCGGGCTTGAGGGTATCCATGCGCATCAGGCCGTGGATCAGGTAGGAGACGCCGCCCAGCGCGGCCTTGAGTTTTTCCGGCGTTTCGGTGGTGATCCGGGTGCCGAAGCCGCCGGTGGCCATATTGATAAAGCCGGTTTTATCGTTGACCCGCGCGACGTCAATCGCGATATCGCGCCCGACGATCGCCAGCTTGAGTGCGCTGGCAAGATCCTGTGGGATGCCGACGCTGGTGGCGAAGTCGTTGGCGGTGCCGAGGGGGATGATCCCCAGCGCCGCCTTGCTGCCACTCTGCACCAGCGCGGTGGCGACTTCATTGATGGTGCCGTCGCCGCCGCCGGCAATCACCGTGCCGACGTTAAGCCGTTCGGCCTCATCGACGAAGCGCTCGGCGTCGCCTTTTTCCCAGGTGACGCGGACGTGGATATCGACGCCTTCGTCGCGTAACAGCGTTATCGCTTCGCGCAGCTGCGGCTCATTAGCGCCTTTGCCATTCAGGATCAGTAAGCTGGACGGAAACGTTGACATGATGGTTGCCTCATTGCACAAGATGCAGACAGTGTATCTCAGGTTGGCGGCGATGAAAATTTTACGCGAAAAATCGTGGGGATAGCGCGCGGGCGGCGGGATTAAAAAAATAAGCCCGCGTAAGGGAGATTACGCAGGCTAAGGAGGTGGTTCCTGGTACAGCTAGCATTTATGGGTTATGTTTTTCAGCGAAATGGATGATAACGACTTTAAGCGAAACGGTATGTGATCCGTTTCTAATATCCGTGCATCCTGAAAAAATAACCCTGATAAACTAGTTGCCGTGCGGGTTTCGGGTGCTCTGGCCGGTGAAGTTGCGCATCAGCAGGGCGTACTGCAGCACCATATCTTCCGGTACCGGCAGCCAGACCGTGTAGCCGTCGCCGGGGGCGACCGGCATCACTTCGCCTTTGGCATTTTCCATATGCTCGAGGGTGAAGTTGACGTTGCCCTGCGGCGTCATCAGCTCAAGGCTGTCGCCGAGGGTGAATTTGTTCTTCACCGCCACCGCCGCCAGCTGGCCGTTACGTTCGCCGGTAAACTCCCCGACAAACTGCTGGCGCTCTGACAGCGAGTAGCCGTACTCGTAGTTCTGATAGTCATCGTGGGTATGGCGACGCAGGAAGCCTTCGGTATAGCCGCGGTGGGCCAGCCCTTCGAGGGTTTCCAGCAGGCTTTCGTCGAACGGTTTGCCAGCGGCAGCGTCGTCGATCGCCTTGCGGTAGACCTGCGCGGTACGGGCGCAGTAGTAGAAGGACTTGGTGCGGCCTTCGATTTTCAGCGAATGCACGCCCATCTTGCTCAGGCGCTCAACGTGAGCGATGGCGCGCAGATCCTTCGAGTTCATGATGTAGGTGCCGTGCTCGTCTTCGAAGGCGGTCATATATTCGCCCGGACGCTTGGCTTCTTCAATCATAAATACCCGATCGGTCGGCTCACCAATTCCAAGAGTGGGCTCAACGTTCTGTACCGGGATCGGCTCATGCTTGTGGACGATATTGCCGACGTCGTCCTGCTTGCCTTCCTGGACGTTATATTCCCAGCGGCAGGCGTTGGTGCAGGTGCCCTGGTTCGGGTCGCGTTTGTTGATATAGCCGGAGAGCAGGCAGCGGCCGGAGTAGGCCATGCACAGCGCGCCGTGAACGAAAATCTCGAGCTCCATCTCCGGCACCTGGCTGCGAATTTCGGCAATCTCTTCCAGCGACAGCTCGCGCGAGAGAATGACCCGGCTGAGCCCCATCTGCTGCCAGAATTTTACCGTTGCCCAGTTGACGGCGTTGGCCTGGACCGAGAGGTGGATCTGCATCTCGGGGAAGTTTTCCCGTACCAGCATGATTAGGCCCGGATCGGACATGATCAGCGCATCCGGCCCCATTTCCACTACCGGCTGCAGATCGCGAATAAAGGTCTTCAGCTTGGCGTTATGCGGCGCGATATTCACCACCACGTAGAACTTTTTCCCCAGCGCATGGGCTTCGTTGATGCCGAGCTGCAGGTTTTCGTGGTTGAATTCGTTGTTGCGCACGCGCAGAGAGTAGCGCGGCTGGCCAGCATAAACGGCATCTGCGCCGTAGGCGAAAGCGTAACGCATATTTTTCAGCGTTCCCGCCGGGGAAAGGAGTTCCGGTTTAAACATGATTTTCTCGTTCTGATGACAGGTCAGATTCGCCGCAGCTGGTGGGCGAGTTGGGGAGTGTCCCCACATTAAGGGCGGGCATTGTAGCGCCGTGGGGCAGGCAGGTAAACCCTTTCCCGCCGCCTGCGCCGGTCGGATGGTTCAGGCGCTATAGAGGGCATAACGGCGGAGGCGCTGTAAGCGTAAAAAAATACCCGCCAGAAGGCGGGTAATGGCGCTAGCCCCGGCCTATGCCAGCCGGCAGGCGTCCGCCTCCCAGCGGTAGCCGACGCCGTAGACGGCGCGGATAAACGACTGCTCGGCGTCCAGCGACTCCAGCTTGCGGCGCAGGTTTTTAATATGGCTGTCGATGGTGCGGTCGGTGACTACGCGATAATCATCGTAGAGATGATTCAGCAGCTGCTCGCGCGAGAACACTTTGCCCGGCTCCTGGGAGAGCGTTTTCAGCAGGCGAAACTCCGCGGGGGTGAGGTCCAGCAGCTTGTCGCGCCACGAGGCCTGAAAGCGCCCTTCATCGACGATCAGCGGGCTGTCGGCATCCAGCGCCTGCAGCTCCGGGCGCGGCCGGCAGCGGCGGAGGATGGTTTTCACCCTCGCCACGACTTCGCGCGGGCTGTAGGGCTTGCAGATATAGTCGTCGGCACCGATCTCCAGCCCCAGCAGGCGGTCGATCTCCTCAATTTTGGCCGTCACCATCACCACCGGAACGTCGGAGAAACGGCGAATTTCGCGGCACAGCGTCAGGCCGTCGGTGCCCGGCAGCATCAGATCCAGCAGGATCAGGTGCGGCGGCGTCTGGCGAACGTAGGGCAGCACCCGATCGCCGTGGTTAATCAGCGTCGGCGCGTAGCCTGCGGCAAGCAGATAGTCGATCAGCAGCTGGCCGAGTTTGGGTTCATCTTCCACGATAAGAATACGCGGCGTGTTTTCATCAACAGGTAATTCAGTCATACGTCTCTCGGTAAATCGCGTTCCAGAGGTAACTCTACTTTAATGCTAACCCCGCCAAAAGGCGAATGGCCGGCCCGTAAGGTGCCGCCGTGGGCGGCGACGATATTCACGCAGATAGCCAGCCCGAGGCCGGAGCCGCCGCTGGCGCGATTGCGCGAACCTTCCGCGCGGTAGAAGCGTTCACAGAGGCGCTCCAGCTGGGCGTCGCTGACGCCAGGGGCGCTATCGGCGAAGTCGACGATCAGCATCCGACCGCTTTGCGCGGCGCTAATCAGCAGCTTGCCGCCGCTGTCGGTGTAGCGAAGGCTGTTTTCCAGCAGGTTGTTGAAAAGCTGCATCAGGCGATCGCCGTCGCCGAAAATCATCGCGCTTTCCGGCAGCGATACGCCGATCTCCAGCCCGCGGCTGGCGAAGCGCTCGCGGAAGGCTCCCGCCGCGACTTCCAGCAGGTTGATGATATCCACGGAGGTTTTCTGATAGGCCAGCGCGCCCTCGTCCGACATCGACAGCTGGTGCAGATCGTCAACCAGCTTGGTGAGGGTAGCGACCTCCGCCTGCAGGGAGGGAATAGAGTCCGGGGTGAATTTGCGCACTCCGTCCTGAATCGCCTCCAGCTCGCCGCGCAGAACCGCCAGCGGCGTGCGCAGCTCGTGGGAAATGTCCGCCATCAGGTCGCGGCGCATCTGCTGGTTGCGCTCAAGGGTGCTGGCGAGCTGGTTAAAGTCCTGCGCCAGGCGGCCAAGCTCGTCGCCGCCGCTGGCGGTGACGCGGGTGGAGAAATCCCCCGCCGCGAGGCGATGGGTGCCCTCTACCAGCCGCTTGACCGGCGCCAGCAGGCCGCGCGCCAGCGGGAAGGTGGCCAGCGCCGCGAGGATGGTCGCCAGGGCCACAATCAGCCAGCTGGTGCGCTTCTGCTGACGATCGAAGTTGATATCGGTATTGCGGGTTAAGCGCTCTACCGGCGAGGCGATGACCGCCCCCACCGCGGCGCCGTCAACGAGGATCTCGCGGCGGGTGCCGTCTTCGGGCACCGGCTCGCGCGGGCCGACCAGCACCCGGCCATTCTGATCCACCACCCAGAACATCGTCCGCCAGCCGTGCGGCGGAATATCCGGCCCGGGACCGCGCGGCCCGTCATCCGGCGGCGGGCCGCGGTCCGAGCCGGGGCCTGGCCCGCGCGCTCCGTCAGGCCCGGGCCCCTGGCCGTGGCCAGCGGGGGAGCGGTCGTCGTTGTCGCGCTCAAAGGTGCGCAGCAGCTGGAAAATAAAGCGGTCGTTGTTGCGCAGGAACTTCCAGCTGCCGTGCTGGGCGTACTGCTCGCTGAGGGCGTCGCCGAGCATCGTCAGCCGCTGCTCGTTGCCGCGCTTAATGTAGTCGATAAATCCGCGCTCAAAGCTGATCCGCACCGCCCAGTGCATGCTAATCAGCAGCACGATACAGGTGGCGAAGATGGCGAGAAACAGTTTGCCGGTAATGCCGGGACGCCAAAACTTCACGGTTCACTCCTTTTGCGGCGGGCGATGACGGTATTGCCTTCGATGTCATCCGGCACGCGGGAAAAAATAAGCGCCGGCAGCGCAATAATGACCGCCATGCTCAGATAGGTGTAGAGAAAGACCTGATGCGCGGTCGCCGCATCGGCGCTGAGGTGCTGCTGGCCGAACATCCCCAGCAGCATGCCGGCGATGGTCACGCCAATGCTCATCGCCAGCTGCATCACCATCGACAGCATGCTGTTGCCGCTGCTGGCCAACGGGTCCGGCAAATCCTTCAGCGTCAGGGTATTCATTGACGAGAAGCGGCTGGAGTTGATCATGCCCTGTAAAAACAGCACTACCGGCAGCAGCCAGTACCAGCCCGCCAGCGCGACGGCCATAAACAGCAGGCTAACCAGCGCGAGGCCGAGGGTGGCGACGGTCAGCACCCGGCGGTAGCCAAAGCGGTTCACCACCTGCACCACGATGCGCTTCATGCCCATGCTGCCGAGCACCATCGGGATCATCATCAGGCCGGCGTGGAACGGCGTGAAGCCGAGGCCAATCTGCAGGAATACCGGGGTCATAAACGGCAGCATGCCGCTGCCGATGCGCCCGGCAAAGCTGCCGCCGAGCCCGAGGGAGAAGGTGCAGTTGCGGAACAGGTCGAGGCTGAACAGCGCCCCGTCGTTGCCCCGCGCGTGCCACAGATAGAGCCCAATGGAGGCGATGCCGATGGCCACCAGCGCCGCCAGCAGCGGCGGAGAGATGCCGAGGCCCTTTTTGCCGTCAAGGGCGAGGGTCAGCGTCGCCATGCCGGCGGCGAGCAGGATAAAACCGAGCATGTCAAAGCGCCGCGTCTGCAGGGTGTAGTTCGGCATCAGCGAGAGCGTGGCGATAGCGCCAATAATGCCGACCGGAATATTGATTAAAAAGATCCAGTGCCAGGAGGCATATTCCACCAGCACGCCGCCGAGCGCCGGGCCCAGCAGCGGCCCGACCTGGCCGGGAAGGGTGACGAAGGTCATCGCCGCCATATACTGCGAGCGGGGGACGATTTTCATCACCGTCAGGCGGCCAACCGGCACCATCATGGCGCCGCCGACGCCCTGCAGCACCCGGGCCAGCACCAGCTGGTCGAGGGTATTGGCCTGGGCGCAAAACAGCGATCCGAGGGTAAAGAGGATAATGGCGCTGAAAAAGATATTGCGCACCCCCACCCGGTCCGCCAGCCAGCCGCTGGCGGGCAGCATAATCGCCACCGTCAGCACGTAGGAGACGATAACCATATGCATATGCAGCGGGCTCTCCCCGAGGCTTTT
Source organism: Klebsiella terrigena (assembly GCF_006539725.1). Taxonomy (GTDB): domain Bacteria; phylum Pseudomonadota; class Gammaproteobacteria; order Enterobacterales; family Enterobacteriaceae; genus Klebsiella; species Klebsiella terrigena. The sequence continues at coordinate 262,596 of NZ_BJNO01000003.1, forward strand.
GGCCATCGAGGGGAGGGCGGTATTAACGATAGTGGTATCCAGCGACTGCATAAAGAAGCCGAATGCCACTATCCATAGCTGCCAGCGTACGCTGGACGGGAGATCGGTCATGTTATTCGCTTACCGGTTGCCGGGCTTTTCGGGAAAAACGCAGCCGCAGACGATCGAAGAACAGATACACCACCGGCGTGGTGTACAGCGTCAGCAGCTGGCTCACCACCAGGCCGCCGACGATGGTAATTCCCAGCGGCTGGCGCAGCTCCGAGCCGTCGCCGCCGGATAGCACCAGCGGCAGCGCGCCGAACAGCGCCGCGAGGGTGGTCATCATAATCGGGCGAAAACGCAGCAGGCAGGCCTGGAAAATGGCCTCTTCCGGCGGCAGGTTGCCGTTACGCTGCGCCTCCAGCGCGAAGTCGACCATCATGATGGCGTTTTTCTTCACTATTCCAATTAATAGCATAATTCCGATCAGCGCGATGAGGCTGAACGGCGCGCCGAACAGCTCCAGCGCCAGCAGCGCCCCGACTCCCGCCGAGGGGAGGGTGGAGAGGATTGTCAGCGGATGCACGTAGCTTTCGTAGAGGATCCCCAGCACGATATAGACCGTTGCAATCGCCGCCAGAATCAACACGATCTGCGAATTCATGGTCTGCTGGAAAACCTGCGCGGTTCCGGCAAACGAGCCGCGCACGCTGGAGGGCACCCCGAGCTGGGTCATGGCACGGTTGATGGCCTCGCTGGCCTCCGACAGGGATTTACCGGTAGGCAGGTTAAAGGAGATGGTGGAAGCCGCCGAAAGTCCCTGATGGTTCACCGACAGCGGGGCGTTAGCCGGCTGCCATTTGGCGAAGTAGGAGAGCGGGATCGGTTTGCCTTCGCTGTTGATAACAAACATCTTATCCAGCGCGCTGACGTCCTGGGTATAGACCGGGTCCACCTCCATCACCACCTTGTACTGGTTGAGGGGCTGGTAGATGGTGGAGATCTGCCGCTGGCCGAAGGCGTTGTTGAGCAGGCTGTTGGCGTCCTGCACGCTGATACCGAGGCGCGACATGGTATCGCGATCGTAGAGCAGGTCCATCTCCGCGCCGTTGTCCTGCTGGTCAGAGTTGACGTCAGCCAGCTCGGGCAGCGCCGCCAGCGCTTTGCGAATTTTGGGCTCCCACTCACGCAGCGCCGCCAGGTCGTCCGACAGCAGGGTGTACTGGTAGCTGGCGTTGGACTGGCGTCCGCCGACGCGGATATCCTGCACCGCCATCAGGAACAGGTTCGCCCCCGGCTCCTTCGCCAGCTTTTTCCGCAGCCGGTCAATGATCTGCTGCGCCGTTTCGTGGCGCTGGTCGCGGGATTTAAGGGTGATAAACATCATCCCGCTGTTGACCCGCGAGCCGCCGGTGAACCCGGTAACGTTATCCACCGCCGGGTCTTCCCGAATGATTTTCATAAAGTCCTGCAGCTTGCCGCGCATCGCCTGGAAGGAGATGCTCTGGTCCGCCTGAATGCCGCCCATCAGCACGCCGGTATCCTGCTCCGGGAAGAAGGTTTTCGGAATCGAGATATAGAGCCAGATGCTAAGGGCAATCGTGCCCAGCAGGACGAGGCCGGTCATTCTGCTGTGCCTCAGCACCCACTTCAGCGATTTGCCGTAGCCGCCCTGGACGGCCACCAGTAGGCGGCCAAAGCCGCGGTTGCGCGTAGGCTCGTGCGGCTTGCCGCTCTTCAGCAGCCAGCCGCACATCATCGGCGTCAGGGTTAATGACACCGCCAGCGATATACCAATCGCCACCGACAGGGTGACCGCGAACTCGCGCAGCAGACGCCCCGGCAGGCCGCCCATCAGCAGCAGCGGTAAAAAGACCGCCACCAGCGACAGGCTCATCGACAGCACCGTAAAGCCCACCTCCCGGCTTCCCTGCAGCGCCGCCTGCAGCGGCTTCATCCCCGCCTCAAGGTGGCGGGAGATATTCTCCAGCACCACGATAGCGTCATCCACCACGAAGCCGGTGGCGATGGTCAGCGCCATCAGCGACAGGTTGTTGAGGCTAAAATCGCAGAGGTACATGGCGGCAAAGGTGCCTATCAGCGACACCGGTACCGCCACCGCCGGGATCAGCGTGGCTCTGCCGGAACGCAGGAACAGGAACACCACGAGGATCACCAGCGCCACCGAAATCACCAGCGTCTGCTCGACCTCCTCCAGCGAGGCGCGGATCGTCGGGGAGCGGTCCTGGGCGATTTGCAGATCGATCGCCGCCGGGATGGTTTTTTGCAGATCCGGCAGGCGCGCGCGAATGCTGTCCACCGTCTGGATGATATTGGCTTCCGGCAGCTTGCGGATCATCAGCAGAATTGCCGGTTTGGCATTGGTCATCCCGGCGTTGCGCACGTCCTGTACCGAATCGCTGATGTTGGCAACGTCGCCGAGACGCACCGCCGCGCCGTTGCTGTAGTGCACGATGACGGGCTGATACTCCGCGGCGGTTTTCAGCTCATCGTTGGTGTGGATCTGCCAGCGATGGCTGCCGTCCTCCAGCGCCCCCTGCGGCCTGCGCACGTTGGCGTTATCAATCGCCGTGCGCACGGCGTCCAGCGACACGCCCTGGTTAAACAGCGCCTGCGGATTGAGGTCCACGCGCACCGCGGGCAGGGAGCTGCCGCCGACGTCAACGTCGCCGACGCCGTCAATCTGGGCGATCGTTTGCGCCAGCTGGGTGGAGGCAAAATCGTACAGCTCGCCCTGGGAGTAGGTATCCGAGGTGAGCGTCAGGATCATAATCGGCGAATCTGACGGATTGGCCTTGCGATAGGTTGGACGGCTCGGCATGCCGCTGGGCAGCAGGCTTTGCGCGGCGTTGATCGCCGCCTGCACGTCGCGGGCAGCGCCGTTGATATCGCGGTCGAAGTTGAACTCCATAATAATGCGCGTGCTGCCCAGCGAGCTGGAGGAGGTCATCTCATTGACCCCGGCAATGCGCCCGAGGGAGCGCTCCAGCGGCGTCGCCACCGACGAGGCCATGGTTTCCGGCGAGGCGCCGGGCAGCGAGGCGCTGATCATGATTACCGGGAAATCCACCTGCGGCAGCGGGGCGACCGGCAGCAGGCGGAAGCCGAGAATGCCGCACAGGGTGATGGCCAGCGAAATCAAAATCGTCGCCACCGGGCGGTAAATGAAGAGAGCGAAAAACTTCATTTACGCCTCCTCCTCACGCCGTGGGAAGCGGCTTTTGAGGTACAGCGACAGGCGGTCGAACAGCAGATAGATGACCGGGGTGGTAAACAGCGTCAGCACCTGGCTGAGCATCAGGCCCCCGACCATGCCGATCCCCAGCGGACGCCGCAGCTCCGCGCCGACGCCGGTGCTCAGCATCAGCGGCAGCGCGCCGAGCAGCGCCGCCAGGGTGGTCATCAGAATGGGGCGAAAACGCAGCAGGCAGGCCTGATAAATGGCCTCGCGCGGCGGCATGCCCTGTTCGCGCTCGGCGGCGAGGGCAAAGTCGATCATCATGATGGCGTTTTTCTTGACGATACCAATCAGCAGGATGATGCCGATAATGGCGATCACGTCCAGCTCGCTGCCGGCGAGCCACAGGGCCAGCAGGGCGCCGACGCCGGCGGTCGGCAGGGTTGAGAGAATGGTGATCGGATGGATAAAGCTCTCATACAGCACGCCGAGGACGATATACATCGCCACCACCGCAGCGACCACCAGCCAGACGGTATTCCCCAGCGCCGACTGGAAGGCAAGAGTGCTGCCCTGGAACTCGGTGCGGATATCGGTGGGGAACTCCAGCGCCTTCTCGGCGGTCTGAATCGCCTCCACCGCATCGCCGAGGGAGTAGCCGTCCGGGACGTTAAACGAGATGGTGGTCACCGGGAACTGGTCGAGGTGGTTGATCGACAGCGGGGCAAAGCGCTGCTCAACGGTGGCGATTGACTTCAGCGGCACGATGCCGCCATCGCTGCTGGTGAGGCGAATGCCGTCGAGCGCGGCGAGCCCCGGCGTGGCCTGGGTGTCATGCTCCAGCACTACCCGATACTGGTTGGCCTGGGTATAGATGGTTGAGATCAGGCGCTGGCCAAAGGCGTTGTACAGCGCATTGTCGACATCGGCCATGCTGATCCCAAGGCGGCTGGCGCTGTCGCGGTCGACGTTGATGTAGGCCGCCAGGCCCTTATCCTGCCAGTCGCTGCTGACGTCGGAGAGCTGCGGCAGCGCCTGCAGGCGGGTCAGCAGCTGCGGAACCCAGTTGCTGAGCGCATCCAGCGAGTTGGCCTGCAGCGTGAACTGGTACTGCGTGCGACTGACGGTGGTATCGATGGTCAAATCCTGGGTGGGCTGCAAATAGAGCGCGATGCCCGGAATGCCGTCCACCGAGCGCTGCAGGCGAGAGATAACCGTCTGGACGCGGTCGTCGCGCTCGCTCAGCGGCTTGAGGTTGATCTGCAGCCGGGCGCTGTTCAGCGCCGGGTTGGTGCCGTCGACGCCCACGAACGACGTCAGGCTCTCCACGGCCGGGTCCTTGAGGATCAGCGCCGAGACCTGCTGCTGGCGCTGGGCCATGCTGGCAAAAGAGGCCGACTGCGGGGCCTGCAGCGTGCCCTGAATAATGCCGTTGTCCTGGATCGGGAAGAAGCCTTTCGGGATAAACACCCACAGCATAATCGACAGCGCCAGGGTGCCCAGCGCCACGCTGAGGGTCAGCCACGGGTGGTTCAGTACCCGGCTCAGCAGGCGGCCGTAGGCGGCAATTACTCGATCGAAGAAGCGTTCGCTGGCGCGGGAGAAGCGGTTTTGCTTGCGCAGCGATTCGTGGCTCAGCATCCGCGCGCACATCATCGGCGTCAGGGTTAGCGACACCACGGCGGAGATCAGGATCGCCACCGCCAGGGTGACGGCAAATTCGCGGAATAATCTGCCGACGATATCGCCCATAAACAGCAGCGGGATCAGCACCGCGATCAGCGAGAAGGTCAGCGATATGATGGTAAAGCCGATCTCGCCGGCGCCCTTGAGCGCGGCGGTCAGCGGTTTTTCGCCCTTTTCTATATAGCGCGAGATGTTTTCGATAACCACGATGGCGTCATCGACCACGAAGCCGGTGGCGATGGTCAGGGCCATCAGCGTCAGGTTGTTAATCGAGAAGTCGAGAAACACCATCACCGCAAAGGTGCCCACCAGCGAGAGCGGCACGGCGACGCCGGGGATAATGGTCGCCGGGACGTTGCGCAGGAACAGGTAGATGATCATCACCACCAGGGCGATTGCCAGCATCAGCTCAAACTGCGTATCGCTCACCGAGGCGCGAATGTTGTTGGTGCGATCGGAAAGGACCTGCACCTTGACCGATTTCGGCAGGCTTTCGGTCAGCTGCGGCAGCATCTGGCGCACGCTGTCGGCGGTGGCGATAATATTCGCTCCCGGCTGGCGCTGAACGTTCATGACGATCGCCCGCTGGTTGTTCGCCCACGCGCCGAGCCAGCTGTTTTCCGCACCCTGCTCGATAGTGGCGACGTCGCCGAGGCGAATCGGCGCGCCGTTCTGGTAAGCGACGATCAGCCGGCGATACTCTTCCGCCGACTGCATCTGGTCGTTCGCGGAGAGCGTCACCGCCCGCGACGGGCCGTCGAGGCTGCCTTTCGCCGAGTTGACGTTGGCGCTGGTGATCGCGGTGCGGATGGTTTCACTGGTCAATCCGAGGGCGGCAATCGCCTGCGCGTTGAGCTTCACGCGCACCGCCGGACGCTGGCCGCCGGCGAGGGTCACCAGACCGACGCCGGAGACCTGGGAGATTTTCTGCGCCACGCGGGTTTCCACCATATCTTCCACCTGGGTCATCGGAATGGCGGAAGAGGTGACCGCGAGGGTCATAATCGGCGGATCGGCCGGGTTCACCTTGCTGTAGACCGGCGGATTAGGCAGGTCTGAGGGAAGCAGGTTGGTGGCCGCGTTAATCGCCGCCTGCACCTCCTGCTCGGCGACGTCCAGCGGCAGCGTCAGCTGGAACTGCAGGGTCACCACCGAGGCGCCGCCCGAGCTTTGAGACGACATCTGCTTGAGGCCGGACATCTGGCCAAACTGGCGCTCCAGTGGCGCGGTGATCGCGGAGGTCACCACGTCCGGGCTGGCGCCAGGGTAGAGGGTGATTACCTGAATGGTCGGATAATCCACTTCCGGCAGCGCCGAGACCGGCAGAAAGCGGTAGCCGATAATCCCGGCCAGCAGAATAGCCACCATCAGCAGCGTGGTGGCCACCGGGCGCATGATAAAGAGACGGGAAGGGCCGCCCGTACTGCTCGGCGGTAGGACTTGCATCAGGAGCGCGCTCCTTTTTTGCCGTATTCGCGGCTGGTGGCTTTTTCCGGCGCGGCGGCGGATGCGCTGTGCGGCTCGACGACTTCAACCTTCGCGCCTTCGGTCAGGCGATCGATACCGTCGGTGACCACGCGATCGCCGGCGGAAAGCCCGGCGCTAATGACCACCTTCAGGCTATCCTGAATACCCGGCGTCACCGTATGCTTGCTGACCTTGTTGTCGGCGTTCAGCACCCACACGAAGTGGCCCTCGTTGCCCATCTGCAGGGCGGCGGCAGGGATCACCACCGCATTGTGCTCGGTATCCACCAGCATGCGGGCGTTAACGAACTGGTTGGGGAACAGCGCATCGTCCTGGTTGCTGAAGCGGGCTTTCAGCTTAATGGTGCCGGTGGTGGCGTCAATCTGGTTATCCAGGCTGAGCAGCGCGCCGCTGGCGATTTTCTGCTTGTTGGTGCGGTCCCAGGCCTCAACCGGCAGGGTTTTACCCGCCTTCTGCGCCTGAACCACCGCCGCGATGTCATTTTCCGGCAGCGTGAAGACTAAATCGATCGGCTGGGTTTGCGTTAATACCACAATGCCGGTGGTATCGCCGCTGGCGATCTGGTTGCCGATATCTACCTGCTTTAAGCCGACGCGCCCGTCGATGGGCGCGACGATGCGGCTCCAGTTGAGCTGCAGCTGGGCGCTGGCCACCGCCGCTTCGTCGGCTTTAATCGTGCCGTTGGTTTCGCTGACCAGCGACTGCTGAGTATCCAGCTCCTGACGCGAAACGAGGTTGCTCTTGACCAGCTGCTGATAGCGGGCGAGGTCGCGCCTGGCGTTGGCAAGGGTCGCCTTATCTTTCGCTAGCTGGCCCTGGGCCTGCGCCAGCGCGACTTTGAACTGGCTGGGGTCGATTTCCGCCAGCAGATCGCCGGCTTTTACCTGCTGGCCTTCCTGGAAGTGGATCGCCAGCAGCTGGCCGTCGACGCGGCTGCGCACGGTGACCGTATTGGCCGCGGTGACCGTGCCGAGGCCGCTGAGATAGCGCGGCACCGATTCGCTGGTGGCCGTAGCCGCCTGGACCGGTGCCAGGGGCGCGCCGAAGCGGCCGTGACGGCCGCCCGCAGCGGGCGCACCTTGTCCTGCCGCCGCCGGAGCCGCTTCACCCGCCGTATCACGACCCTGCCAAAACCAGTATGCGGCGCCGGCAACGATGACGACCGCCAGGGCGGTTGCCCAACGAAGTGTGTGACTGCCTTTCATTATTTTGCTATCTCATCCTGAAACGTTTCGCGAAATGATACTAGTTTAGTGAGGGAACGCCCCGCAAAAATGGAGGAATTATGAAAAGACTGTTGAGATATGTCTGGATAGAGACCATTCCCGGCACCGCCGGGCGGCCGTTTTCCCTCCTCAACCCGCTGCGCCGCGCGCATCGACGCAGCCTCTGCTGACCTTCCCCTCCGTCGGCGCATCTTCTTGCGGCATCCCGGCGGCAAAGTGCGAAGAAGATGCAGCGAAGTTGCATGATTAAGCACTTGATGCACATCAAGCATCCTGTCGACTTTTAGTTTAAAAAATAAAAAAGAGTTGTAACTGACGCGGCTTTTATTCAATTTATACGGCGAATGTTTTAGTGCACTTCGATAATAAAAATATATGTGCACTGAACGCGACGGGTTCATAAATCAGGGGTAATTTTAGTGGCCAGTGCAAACAAACTCACGCTCTTCATCGTTATCTTCATGCTGATGGGCATACTTTCCGGCGCGGCAATTCACGCCTACGCCTCCCCGACCGCCATCGTGGCATGGTCGGATAACATCACGCTCTTCACCGATATGTTTTTACGTCTGATCAAGATGGTGATTGCACCGTTGGTCTTCAGCACCCTGACCGTCGGCATAATGCGGCTGGGCGAAACCGCCACTATCGGTCGCGTAGGCGGTAAGGCGATGGTGTGGTTTGTCACCTCCTCGGTCCTCTCCATTCTGGTGGGATTAGTGATCGTCACCCTCTGGCATCCCGGCAACGGCCTGAATCTGGCGATCCCCAAAGAGTCCGTGGATACCGGGCTGGCGGTCAGCGGGATGAGCCTGAAAGGGTTCCTGTCGCATACCATTCCGACCAGCATTACCGAAGCGATGGCCAGTAACGAAATTCTGCAGATCGTGGTCTTCTCGATGTTCTTTGGTATCGCCGGGGCATCGCTGGGGGAGAAATTTAACGCCCCGCTGGTGGCCGCGCTGAACGTGGTCTCCCACATTATGCTCAAGGTGACCGGCTACGTGATGTACGTGGCTCCGCTGGCGATTTTTGCCGCTATCTCCTCGGTGATCGCCTCCCAGGGGCTGGGCATTCTGCTGAACTACGCCTCATTTATCGGCGGCTACTACGTTGCGGTACTGCTCACCAGCGCGGTGCTGGTGGCGGTGGGCTATATGGTGCTGAAAAAAGAGGTCTTCCGTCTGCTCAATATGCTGAAAGATCCGGTGCTGGTCGCCTTTACCACCAGCAGCTCGGAAGCGGCCTATCCGAAGACGCTGGAGCGGCTGGTCAGCTTCGGCTGCTCGCGTAATATCGTCTCCTTCGTTTTGCCCATCGGCTACTCCTTTAACCTGGTCGGTTCGATGGTCTACTGCTCCTTTGCCTCCCTGTTTATCGCTCAGGCGTATAACATCCACCTCAGCTTCAGCGAAATTACGGTGATGATGCTGACGTTGATGCTGGCTTCGAAGGGGATTGCCGGGGTGCCGCGTTCGGCGCTGGTGGTGCTGGCCGCGACGATCCCCAGCTTCAATATTCCGGTCGCCGGGATTTTGCTGCTGATGGGGATCGACCATTTCCTCGATATGGGGCGCTCCGCTATTAACGTGCTGGGCAACGGTATTGCGACAGCGATGCTGTCAAAAAATGAGGGTCAGCTGCAGGAAGAGGTGCCGGAAGCGGAGCCTCAGGGCGTTCAGGCCTGACGATGGCATACGCGCTCCCGGTGGAGCGCGTATTTCTTCCGGCGCGCGGGTGCGGCGAGATAAAAAGATGCCCCTAACAGGCACGCAAGGGGCGATGTGACGAAGTAATAATTCCCCGCTAGATACGTTGTTATTATTGTATAACCACGCGGTGAAGCGTCTTTATACCGGGGATGCGCTGATGTTATCCGCTGTCTGGCGAGCATGAGAAGCTATTTTTCCGCACGGCGCTTTTTTTAGGAATTGCCTCCCTGTGCAACCCCATAAATTCCTAAATTTAGACTCTGGGCCGCAAATATTCCCCGACGATGACGCGGGCTATCCTCTTTCTCTAAGTAAATTCATAAACTGAAAAAAGTCATGGTTGTTATTAAGCCGGTATTTTTCCATGATCTTACTTTTATGGTAGGTGGTCGTTTTGATACTCACCTTATTGATGGCGGATATTTTACCGATATCAAACCCGTGAATAAGACCGTGGGCGACCGCGACCTGCGAACGCGATAGCGTTTGGTGCGGACAGTGGTTGCAGATTAACCCGGGGTCCTTGAATAATTTAATCGGCGGATTTTCAGCGCTCTTGAGCACCTTTTCGATAATTGCCCGCATCTGCGCCACGCTGGCCGATTTGATAGCGAAAAAGATAACGTCTCTCAGGCAGTTGACGATGCCGGCCGGCTCCGGGAGGGCGTCGTAGCTATGCAGGATAATGACCGAGCTGCCGGGTTTGCGATTTTTTATCAGCGTATTGCACAGGTGAATTTCCCCCGGCAGAAGGTCGGCGAAAATGATGTCCTCGTGCGCCAGGGTATCGCTGCGCGAGGAGAAGTTCACCCGGATGCCGGGGCGATCCCGGGTGAGCTCATTCACCATGTAAACTAACGCATCGCGGATAAAGGCGCTGCGGGTGTTAAGCGCAATATTAATCGTTTTCATGGCGTGACTTCCTTTATAAGTCAACGTGACGCCATTGCGCGACCGGACCTCCGGCGTAGGCGATGGTTGCTGTGTGTGCTGCAGAAAAAAGCTGCGCATCGGCTTATTACCGCTGCCGGTTATTATTGGACGCATTATTTTTCGTGTTGCCCGAAATCCGCTGGGCGTTATTTTTTACGCCCGTAGGTAAACGGAATCTTTTGTTTTTTACGGTCCTTCAGATAGGACACCAGGCAGTAAACCGAAATACACAGACAAAATACGCACAGCAGCAGGGCGAACCCCGTTTGCATGTTCATGATGAATTTCCTTTATTTAAGGGCCTGTCGGGCAGGCTCTAAACGGTGTATGGCACAAAAAAAGGGGTGAATATTGCTCTACGCTGCCTGCTGCGCCGCGGTTAATGCTCTGGCAAAGCCAGGCAGGGCGGCGTTATCGTTATATTTACCTGGCGGCCGGTATCACGAACTGTGCCTGTCAGACCGTTCGCTAAAGGGGAGACACCGGCAGCCCGCGCTTGATGGCGCAAAATCAGTGTAAGAAAATTCCTAATCGGGGCGTCAGTCTCATTTCTCTCATTTCTCTCAAAAAGTGAGAAAAAATAACAACGACAGAAAAATGAATAACGTACCGGCAATGACGACGGCGCGGGAAGGGGCGCTCCTGTCCATCGAACTCAGGAAAGAAACGCCAGGCCTTTGCCGAAAATGGCGCGGATAGGCAGGCTGATACCGTGCAGCCGCGCCTTATGCCGCAGCCGGCTGATGACCACGTCGATGCGGTGCAGCTCGGGTTCCCCTTCGTCGGTGAAGAGCCAGGCATGCAGATCGACCTTGCTGCACACTTCATTGCGGTTGCGCATCAGGATCTCCATCAGCCGGTACTCCTGCTGCGTCAGCGGAAGGATCAGCCCCGACGGCGCCACCAGCCGCTCGGCCTGCAGCGTCCACGGAGAGGAGACCGCCGGGTCGGCCACTCGCGCCGGCGGCGCGGGCGTCACCGCCTGTTGCTCCTTCAGCCGCGCGCCCAGCGCATGGATGGTGTCCGCAAGGTCAGAAAAGTTAACCGGTTTAATCAGGTAGAAGTCTGCGCCGAGGCTTAACGCCTGCAGCTTGTCCTGCTGGTGGCCTCGGGCGGTAATGACGATCAGACCAAACTGGCCGAGCTGGTGCAGATACTCAAGCACGCTGAAGCCATCTTCGCCCGGTAGCCCGATATCGATTAATACAATATCAACCGGATCGGCGTGCAGCTGCCGCCAGAACGCCTCGGCGCTGCGTACGCCCCAGGCCGCAAACCCGCGGTGGCGGAGAAAAGCCTGCAGTTCGTCGAGTAAATCAGCGCTATCTTCAATGATAGCCACGCGTAATGTCATAACCTGGCCTTCTGCTGTTCTGTCAGGGGAAGCGTTAACGCAAATTCGCAGCCGGTCGGCGTGTTCGCCGCCAGCCATAAATCGCCGCCGTGGGCCTGGACTATTTGCCTGGCAACGTACAGCCCGAGGCCGGTACCGGCCGGAGACGCACCGTGGGTTCCGCCGCGTCGGTAGCGCTCGAAAATCAGCTCGATCGCTTCGCCGGCAATGCCCGGGCCCATGTCGCGGATCCTTATCTCGACGTGCCGCGCCTTTTGCGCGATATCGATGCTGATTTCGCCGCAGGGCGCATACTTCACCGAATTGTCGAACAGGTTGGCCAGCGCAACGCACAGCAGCCCGCTATCAATAAACAGCGTCGGCGAGGGGGCATCGGGCGCCACGAGCTGGCCCTCGAGCCTGATCCTGAGGTTGTGCTTCAGCGAGAGGTCCACCACCGTCGCCGCCATCTGGATCACCGGCAGCAGCGCCGCGTCCTGTTTATCGACGGAAAACGCCTCAGAGGAGAGCCGGGCATCGGCCAGGCAGTTATCGGTGAGCTGCACGAGGCGGGTGGTCGCCCGCTGCATGCGATCCAGCCGGGGCTCCTGCTCCAGGGTTGCGGCGCACAGGCGCAGGTTTTCCAGCGCGGCCTGGATAATCGCCAGCGGCGTTCTGAACTCATGCGCCACCATCCCCATAAACTGGCGCTGGTTAAAGCTGGCCTCGCGCTCGATGCGCAGCTCACGCGCCAGCTGCTGTTTCTGCAGCAGCCGGCGGTTTTCCGCGCGTACCCGCAGCACGGCGATGATCAGCACGGTGATGATATGGACGATCAGCGCGTACTGCCAGGCGGAGTAGATCGCTTGATGATAGGGAATAATGCCGTGTATCGAGAGCAATACCAGCGCCGCCGAGGCGACGTAGACCGGCGGCAGCAGGCCAAGGAGCAGCGTATTTAAGTCGATCGCTTTGCGCCTCCACAGCATCCAGGAGGTGGTCAGCAGCACCGGGGAGGCAATAAAGAATATCCCCGCCTCAATCTGCATCGCCAGGCCGTAAAAGCCCAGCGGAATGCTCAGCTGGAGCACGACGTTCAACCCCACCGCCAGCAGCAGCAGGCGATAAAGCCTGGGCATGTTCTTCTTCAGGTCGAACACTTCGGCGTGCAGCCACAGGGCGGTGGCGTAGCTGAGCAGCGACAGGCAGCTTATCATGTAGTCCTGAACGGGCAGCACCGCCTGGCCGAATAGCCACTCCGGATAGCCGTGCAGCGCCGCAACCAGCGGGTAGTTGAGGGAGAAGAGGCAGATCCCCCACAGCAGGCGACGGCGCAGCGCGATGGCCAGCCACAGGGCAATGCCGCTGGCAATAATGGCGAGGCCGAAATAGAAGCTCCAGAAGGCGGTATCGATGGTGGCCGACTGTACAAACTCCTCGGGGGAGGAGAGGGTCGCCAGCAGGATCAGGGTGCTGGTGCTCTGAAGATGGAACACCACCTCGTAGCCCGCAGGGCCCGGGGGCGGCGGAAAAATCAGTACGCTTTCGCGATAGTCGATATCGCTCTCCCTGGCCGGGGCGTGGTCGCCGAAGGTCTTGCGGATCCAGGGCGCAGCGCTGCCGGCCGGACGATAGAATACCGTCAGGTTGTCGACAAAAGAGGGGCCAACCTGCAGCCAGCGCGGCTCGCCGGCGAAGTAAGAGGCCGGCAGGGTGGCCTTAAGCCACCAGGCCTTGCGCGAGTAGCCAAAGGAGGGGATTTTGTGCAGCGGCTGCAGGTCACTCTCCGGCAGCGAAGCGAAGGTATCCACCGTCATTCTGCCATCGGCGTCGGCAAACCAGAAGACCGGAATATCAATTCCCAGCTGGTAGGTCTCAGCATGAGCCGGCGCCAGGGTCTGGAAATAGCTCAAAACGCCGCAGCAGACTAAAAAAAGGCACCTGAACCAGGCTGCCGGCTTAGCCGTAGCAAAAATAGCGCACACGCGATTCAATCACGCCCCCTTGCGGCATTATTAACGGTATTTTAAATAGCGCGACAGTGAATAACCGGCAGCGTAAATCCGCCGGGATCCCGGGGAAAATGCAGAGGTTCAGACGCGAAAGCATTTTGCTGACCCGACAGAGAATATTCCAGCTTTATTTCAGTTCGCCGTTTCTGTTGGTCATAACGGGCCAAAGCCTTGCAGCAGCGCCGCGGGCTTAGGGTATATCACGAATGAAAGAGGATGGGAGAGAGCATTTTGTGATATCAGGCGCCCGGAGCGGGCTGAGAATATCGTTTTATTTGCCGACGAGTTGGCCGATACGGGCGGCAGGAGAGTTTATTGCCTGCAACATTGACGGACGACGGGGCGGCCGAAGGTACGGCCGCCCGTCGCGGGGTTAGCTAAAGACCACCTGCGCCCAGCGGGCCAGACCGGCGGTGACCGAGCCAAAGTCATCGCCACCGGCAACGGGAATACCCGGCAGATGGGCCGCCAGCGCTTTCTTAATCAGCGGGGAGCGGGCGCTACCGCCGGTCAGATAGATGACGTCCGGCGTTTCGCTGCTGCTGTCCAGCGCGAGCTGAACCTGCTCCATGATCCGCGCCAGCGGCTGATTCAGCGCGGCTTCCAGCCCCTGCTGGCTGATGGCCGTCGCCAGGTCGGCGCTGATAAACGGCAGCCCGGCGGTGACGCTATCCTGCGCGGAGAGGGCAATTTTGCTCTCCTCGGCACCGCGTACCAGGCGATAGCCGAGGCGCTGGCGCCACACCTTGGTCAGCAGCGCAACCTTCTCGCCGTCGCGGGCGTCGCGGACTAAATCGTTGAGCAGCCTGCCGTTGGCGCTGCTGTAGAAATCGGTCTGCGCCGGGACGTCGTTAATCGCCACCGCGTTCCACCACGGCAGAACCGGCAGGGCAATCCCTTTTTCGGTTTCGCCGCCCATGCCGAGCAGCGGCATCAGGCATTTAAAGGCGAGGGCGATATCAAGATCGTTCCCGCCGACGCGACAGCCGCTGTGCCCCAGCAGGCTTTGCTGGCGATCGGCCTTCTGACGCCATTCCGGGCCCATCAGCAGCAGCGAACAGTCGGTCGTACCGCCGCCGATATCGACAACCAGCACGCGCTTTTCCGCGCCGAGCGTGGCTTCGAAATCGAGCCCCGCGGCAACCGGCTCAAACTGAAACACCACGTCGCGGAACCCGGCACGCTGCGCCGCGCGTTCGAGGATCCCCTGCGCCTGGGCGTTAGCCTCATTGCCGCCGAGCCCCTGGAAGTTAATGGGTCGACCAATGACCGCCTGGTCGATGGTCTCCGACAGCTGGGTTTGCGCCTGTTGCTTAATATGGACCATCATGGCGCAGACCAGATCTTCAAACAGCGCGACCTGCTGCGGCTTCAGGCCGCTGGCGCCGAGGAAGGATTTCGGCGATTTGACGAAGTACACTTCCTCCGGGTCATCGACGTACTGGTGCAGGGAGGCGAGACCAAACTGCACGCTGCTATCGAGAACCTCGATATCTTCCTCGCGGTTAAAGTTCATCGCGCGGCGCAGCAGCGCCTGATTTTCATCACCGTTGGTCGGGACGCTATGATGCCGGTAGAGCCACTCGCTGACCGCTTCGCGGGTCGGCGCAGAGAGCATTGAAGGCAGCAGCTTGCTGCCGTTTTCCAGCGTTAACAGCTGCGGCGTATTATCGCGCATTACGGCAACCGAACAGTTGGCGGTTCCGTAGTCAAAACCAATAAACATGACCTGAAAATCCCCATGCCAGTGAAGAAGGGGGGCGACTTTAGCGGATTGCCGCCACGGCGACAACTGGAATTTAAAAGCAAGGTGCGGCATCCGCACAGCGGCTATCATTGAGGCAATTCATCAGGAGAAACTATGACGCTATTACCCTGGCACCCGCCCTACGACGGGGAGTGGATACTCGGTTTTCTCGGCGCCCGCGCGGTTCAGGGAATCGAAACCTTTAGCGAAGGGCGCTACACCCGCAGCTTCTCCCTGGCGGGGCACGGCGGGCTGATAACGATCGCCCCGGACGATGCCGCGCAGGGGCTGCGGGTGACGCTCTCCGAGGGACTGCTGCCGGTTGCGGATGAGTGCCTGCGCCGCGTGGCGCGCATGTTTGACCTCGCCTGCGACCCGCAGGAGATTATGCTCGTGCTGGGCCCGCTGGCGCGGCCACGGCCGGGTCTGCGC
Source organism: Klebsiella terrigena (assembly GCF_006539725.1). GTDB lineage: Bacteria > Pseudomonadota > Gammaproteobacteria > Enterobacterales > Enterobacteriaceae > Klebsiella > Klebsiella terrigena. Next base: position 278,346 of record NZ_BJNO01000003.1, read on the forward strand.
CTGCCCGGCTGCCTCGATCCCTTCGAGCAGGCGGTGCGGGCGGTGCTGGGGCAGCTGGTTAGCGTAGCGATGGCGGCCCGGCTGACGGCGAAGGTGGTAGCGGCCTTCGGCGAGCCGCTGGCGCAGGCGCCGGGATATTTTCTTTTTCCGTCGCCGCAGAAACTGGCGCTGGCCGACCCGCTGGCGCTGAAGGCGCTGGGCATGCCGCTGCGGCGCGCCGAAGCGCTGGTTTATCTGGCGCAGGCGGCCATCAGCGGCGAGCTCCCGCTGACGGCGCCGAACGATATTGCGGCGGGGATGAAGCAGCTGCAAACCCTGCCGGGCATTGGCCGCTGGACCGCGAGCTATTTCGCCCTGCGCGGCTGGCAGGCGAAGGATATTTTCCTCGCCGATGATTATCTGATTAAGCAGCGCTTCCCCACCCTGACCCTGGCGCGTATTGCTCGCTATGCCAGCCGCTGGCAGCCGTGGCGATCCTATGCGCTGTTGCACATCTGGTACACCGAAGGGTGGAGCCCGGTCGCGGAATAGCCTAACGGGGCGCTTAGCGCTGGTATCGCCGCGCTGAAGCCCCTATAATTGCCGCGTTTGACGCTAAAACGTCACCCTTCCTGTACATAAAATCATTCGAGATGCGTCAAGGCGGCGGGGAAGTGAACCCCCGGAAGCGGGCTAAAGCCAGCGACCGAAGTGCACGACGCAGCTAACGCCGAGGCAGTTCGCAGGATGATGTGTATATATATCCAGGTTAATCAGGTCGCAAAAAGTTATGACTGATACGTCTCATCAGTGCGTCATTATAGGTATTGCCGGCGCATCGGCTTCGGGAAAAAGTCTTATTGCCAGCACGCTCTATCGCGAATTACGCGAGCAGGTTGGCGACGAGCATATCGGCGTTATTCCGGAAGACAGCTATTACAAAGATCAAGGTCATTTGTCGATGGAAGAGCGGGTTAAAACCAACTATGACCATCCCAGCTCCATGGACCATAGCCTGCTGTTTCAGCACCTGCAGATGCTGAAAAGCGGCCAGCCGATTGAATTACCGGTTTACAGCTACGTTGAGCACACGCGGATGCCGGAAACAATTCATATTGAGCCGAAGAAAGTGATTATCCTTGAGGGGATTTTACTCCTGACCGACGTGCGTTTACGCAATGAATTAAACTTTTCCATTTTCGTCGATACGCCGCTGGATATCTGCCTGATGCGCCGTATTAAGCGCGACGTTAACGAACGCGGGCGCTCGATGGATTCGGTGATGGCGCAGTATCAGAAAACCGTCCGTCCGATGTTCCTGCAGTTTATTGACCCTTCCAAGCAGTATGCCGACATCATCGTGCCTCGCGGCGGTAAGAACCGCATTGCGATTGACATTCTGAAGGCCAAGATCAGCCAGTTCTTTGAATAACACTAACGAATTGTGTAACGTGCAAAGAGAACCCATATTGCCCTTATCCCCGGAAGGTGTGAGGGCGCGATGCCTTAAAGGAGAAAGCTCATGCGTCTGTGCGACCGAGATATAGAAGCCTGGTTGGATGAGGGCCGGCTATCCATCAGCCCGCGTCCACCCGTTGAGCGCATTAATGGTGCGACCGTCGATGTCCGCCTGGGCAATAAGTTCCGCACCTTTCGCGGCCACACGGCGCCGTTTATCGACCTGAGCGGGCCGAAGGCGGAAGTGAGTGCGGCGCTGGAGCGCGTGATGAGCGAAGAGATCGTGCTGCCGGAAGGTGAAGCGTTCTATCTCCATCCGGGCGAGCTGGCGCTGGCGGTTACCTTTGAGTCAGTGACTCTGCCTGCGGATCTGGTGGGCTGGCTGGACGGACGTTCGTCGCTGGCGCGCCTGGGGCTGATGGTTCACGTGACCGCCCACCGCATCGATCCGGGCTGGTCGGGCTGCATCGTGCTCGAGTTCTTTAACTCCGGCAAGCTGCCGCTGGCGCTGCGTCCTGGGATGCCGATCGGCGCACTGAGTTTTGAACCGCTGTCCGGCCCGGCGGCCCGTCCCTATAACCGCCGTGAAGACGCCAAATATCGCGACCAGCAGGGCGCGGTGGCGAGTCGAATCGACAAGGATTGATAACGTAAGCGGCTTGCTGAGGGTGCCATGAGACGAATTCTGACGACGCTGATGATCTTACTGGCGGTAGTTGTCGCCGGGCTTACCGCATTGGTATTGCTGGTCAATCCCAATGATTTTCGCGCCTATATGGTGCACAAGGTGGCGGAGCGTAGCGGTTATCAGCTCAAACTCGATGGCCCGCTGCGCTGGCACGTCTGGCCGCAGCTGAGCATCCTGTCCGGGCGCATGACGCTGACGGCGCCCGGCGCGGCCGAACCGGTGGTTCGCGCCGACAATATGCGCCTCGACGTGGCGCTGCTGCCGCTGATTTCCCACCAGCTGCAGGTTAAGCAGGTGATGCTTAAAGGCGCGGTTATCCAGCTGACGCCAAAAACGGAAGCGGTGCGCGATCTGAATGCGCCGGTGGTTCCGCACGACAACACGCTGCCGCAGGTGTCGGAAGACAGCGGCTGGTCCTATGACGTGCGGAAGCTGCAGGTTGTCGACAGCGTGCTGTTCTTCCAGCACGAAAGCGGCGAGCAGGTGACGGTGCGCGATATCCGTCTGCAGATGGATCAGGATCAAAATCATCACGCGACGCTCGATTTCTCCGGGCGGGTCAATCGCGATCAGCGCGACCTGGCGCTCTCCTTCTCCGCCGAGGTGCAGGGCGGCGATTATCCGCACTCCCTGCAGGCCGAAATTACCCAGCTTAACTGGCAGCTGCGCGGCGCCGAGCTGCCGGCTAACGGCATTAGCGGTCAGGGCAGCCTGCAGGCCAGCTGGCTTGAGGATCAGAAAAAGATCGGCTTTGATAAGCTGAATCTGACGGCTAACGGCAGCACGATTTCCGGCAGTGCCAGCGTGGTGCTGGGCGAGCAGGCCGACTGGAAGCTTAATCTCCACGCCAGTACGCTGAACCTCGACAGCCTGCTGACGCACACCGAGACCGCCGGCGATAGCGCGGCAAGCCAGCAGGGGCAAAGCCAGCCGCGGCAGATGCGTCCGGTGATTGCCGATAGCGACATTCAGCAGGATTACGATAGCCTGCGCGGCTTCAGCGCGCATATGGCGTTGACCGCCGATCGCCTGCAGTGGCGGGGAATGAACTTTACCCAGGTTAAGAGCGATATCACTAACCAGCAGGGGCTGCTGACGATTAATCAGCTGCAGGGCGAGCTCGACGGCGGGCTTATCTCTCTGCCAGGCACGCTGGATGCGCGCAAGGATACCGCTGAGGCTTCTTTCCAGCCAAAACTCGATAACGTCGAGATTGCCACCATCCTTAATGCCTTTAACTACTCGTTGAACCTCACCGGTAAGCTCTCGCTGGCCGGCGATTTTTCCGGTCAGCGTATTGATGCTGACGACTTCCGCCGCAGCTGGCAGGGGCAGGCGCATCTGCAAATGAGCAATACCCGCACCGAAGGGCTCAACTTCCAGCAGCTGGTACAGCAGGCGGTTGAGCGCAGCACCAACGTGCAGGCGCAGGAGAACTACGATAACGCCACCCGTCTCGACTCCATGAGCAGCGACCTGCTGCTGGATAAAGGCGAGGTAACGCTGAAGAGCCTGCAGGGGCAGTCTGAGCTGATGGCGCTTACCGGACAGGGCGGCTTGAATCTGCTGAAAGAAGAGTGCGACATGCGCTTTAACGTCCGCGTGCTTGGCGGCTGGAAAGGCGAGGGTAAGCTGATCGAACGACTCAAGCAGACGGCGATTCCGCTGCGAATCTACGGTAAATGGCAGGCGCTGAGCTACAGCCTGCAGGTTGACCAGATTCTGCGTAAGCAGCTGCAGGATGAGGCGAAGCAGCGCCTGAACGATTGGGTTGAACGCAATAAGAATAGCCAGGATGGCAAAGACGTGAAGAAGCTGCTCGATAAGCTTTGACCGCTTTGACCTGCTGCTGGACTCCCGGATAGCGGCGTAACCGCCTTATCCGGGCTACGCGATCGTACTCGCCCCGTAGCCCCGGTAAGCGCTGCGCGACCGGGGGACGCGGGCTATATGCTGAACGCGGGTTTAACGGTTATCACCAGGGGCTGTCCCGGATAGCGGCGCAAGCGCCTTATCCGGGCTACGCGATCGCATACGCTTCGTAGCCCCGGTAAGCGCAGCGCGGCCGGGGGAAGCAGAAGCAGGCCAGATGCTGAATGCGGGTTTAACGGTTATCACCAGGGGCTTTCCCGGATAGCGGCGCAAGCGCCTTATCCGGGCTACGCGATCGCATACGCTTCGTAGCCCCGGTAAGCACAGCGCGACCGGGGAGTATCTGGTGGCTACGGGCAATTACACTTCGTAATTCAGCTCATCGTCATGCACCGGCGGTGGGATTATCTGTACCTTCTGCACCCGGTGGCTTTCAACCTGCAGGGTGCGCAGAATATAATCGCCAATCTTAACCTCTTCCCCTGCTTCAGGCACATGCTGGAGATATTCCATCAGCAGGCCGGCGATGGTGTGATATTCGCGCTTATCATCGATCGGCAGGGGAACGTACTGGACTAAATCTTCGAGCGGCATATGGCCGTTGACCGTCCAACTGCCGTCAGGGGCCCGGGTAATATCGTGGCGGGCGTCAATCTCTTCCGCCTCGTTCGGCAGATTACCGGCAATCGTTTCCATCACGTCGCTCAGCGTCACCAGCCCCTCAACGGAGCCGAATTCATCGACCACGAAGGCAAAGTGGGTGCGGGCATGACGAAACTGCTCGAGGGCGGGAAGCAGCGGCAGCGTTTCGGGGAACACCAGCGGCTGGCGCAGCAGAACGCGCAGGTTGAGCGGCTCGTTGCGCAGGGACTGCTGCAGCAGGTCGATAACGTGCACCACGCCGAGCAGGTCTTCGTCATCTTCCCCGCCGGTGACCACCAGCCGGGTATGCTGGTTTTTCTCCAGCAGCGCGCGGATTTCAGCTTCCGGCGCGCTCATATCGATATGCTCGATATCATGGCGTGAGGTCATAATGCTGCTGACGGTGCGCTGGTTGAGGTTAAGCACCCGCTCAATCATCCGCCGCTCCTGGGGGTTGAACAGCGGGCCGTCCTGCTGATTGACAATGAGCGCCGCGTTGTCGGTATTCAGCTCGGCGTTTTCCTTATGCCCGCTCAGCAGGCTCATCACCGCTTCCGTGGTGCGCTGGCGAAGCGTCAGATTGGCCGAGAGGAAACGGCGGCGATTGAACAGTGCCAGCTGGTTGAGCGACTCAATGATCACCGAGAAACCGATCGCCGCGTACAGATAACCTTTCGGGATTGGGAAGCCAAATCCTTCGGCGATGAGGCTAAAGCCGATCATTAACAGGAAGCTGAGACACAGGATAACGATAGTCGGGTGGCTGTTAACGAAGCGGGTCAACGCTTTGCTGGCAAGCAGCATCAGGCTTATGGCGATAACCACCGCCGCCATCATTACCGCCAGATGATCGACCATGCCGACCGCGGTAATCACCGAGTCGAGCGAGAATATGGCGTCCAGCACCACAATCTGCGTCACTACGCCCCAGAACCGCGCGCCTTTGCGTTGAACGGGATTATCGCTGTCCTTGCCTTCGAGGCGTTCGTTAAGCTCAACCGTGGCTTTAAACAGTAAAAATAGCCCGCCAAACAGCATGATCAGGTCGCGCGCGCTGAAGCTCAGGTCATGATAGGTCAGCAGCGGCTTTGTCAGGGTGACTAGCCAGGATATCGATGCCAGCAGCAGCAGGCGCATCAGCATGGCCAACAGCAGGCCAATGACGCGGGCGCGGTCGCGCTGAGCGGGGGGAAGTTTTTCGGCAAGAATCGCGATAAACACCAGGTTATCAATCCCGAGCACCAGTTCAATAACGACAAGCGTTACCAGACCGGCCCAGATTGAGGGGTCGGCAATCCATTCCATCATTCGTTAAAACCTTTACAACATAAGCGTGCCATACGTCGATCATGGATAAGCGACTGCTAAATTGCAACTCGAATTATGTCGTATACGGTCCTTCAGACCCCGCCGCCACTGAGGTCGGAGACAAATAAAAGTAATCGTGATGAATATTCCAGCGGGTGAAATATAAACGTTATGACTTATATTTATGCGAATTAATCGATTTATAAGCGATTGAAATCAGGGGTGCCGCCGGGAGAGGGCTTATTGTGGCTCTGAGCGCCAGCGGCGTTATATCGCGGCTCACTGCCGGCTATCGTCAGCGCGATAGCTGGTGTCGCGGTACGAGGTGCAGGCAGCTATTTTACTACATCAGGGCGTTGAATAGTTTTTCCTACTACCTATTCGCGTGGCTTGTGATATATCCGTTTATATATGAGGATATTGGTAGATTTATATGGTGACTGGAGGCGTATTGTCTGGTCAGGTATAGGGTGAATATTTCAAAATATCTCAACTTCACGCTCATTTTAACGCAGCGCTGAGCGCTATTCAGCGAGCGGCTTCTGCGCACCTTGATTATAAAATATTGTTTTATATCAACCACTTGGTGTTATTTTGCGTTTACTGATATATAGCTTAATCTTATGAGTGGAGATGGAAGGATAAGTAGGGTGCATCACGATGAGCGCGCATTGCGATCCAACGAAATAAATGGCATAAGAATTTTCTTAAATCGGCCTGTCGGCCATCGTACTTTAAGTGTATTCTCTGGTTAAACGCGTAAATTCAGAATTTGACGGGAAGTCGGGCCGGTCGCAAACCTGTATTATCAGCAATAAATGCCGTTGATACATGCGGTCTGACAGGCATAAAAAGATCTATAACTTACGGATGGATATGAGAATGGCGAGTTTGAAAGCGGTTATTCCGGTAGCAGGGTTAGGTATGCATATGTTACCGGCAACTAAGGCGATCCCCAAAGAGATGCTGCCGATCGTCGATAAACCTATGGTTCAGTACATCGTTGACGAAATTGTTGCCGCCGGCATCAAGGAAATTGTGCTGGTTACCCATTCATCCAAGAATGCAGTTGAAAACCATTTTGATACCTCCTACGAGCTGGAAGCGCTGCTTGAACAGCGCGTGAAGCGCCAGCTGCTGGCCGAAGTGCAGGCTATTTGTCCGCCGGGCGTCACCATAATGAACGTACGTCAGGGGCAGCAGCTTGGTTTAGGCCACTCTATCCTTTGTGCGCGCCCGATTGTTGGCGATAACCCGTTTGTTGTCGTGCTGCCGGATATCGTATTAGACGATGCCAGCGCCGATCCGCTGCGCTACAACCTTGCGGCGATGGTTGCCCGCTTTAATGAAACGGGGCGTAGCCAGGTTCTGGCGAAGAGAATGCCCGGCGATCTGGCTGAGTATTCGGTAATTCAGACCCGTGAGCCGCTGGAGACAGAAGGGCAAATCGGCCGCATTGTCGAGTTTATCGAGAAGCCGGATGAGCCGCAGACCCTCGACTCCGACCTGATGGCCGTAGGCCGTTACGTTCTTTCCGCCGACGTGTGGAGTGAACTGGAGCGCGCTGAGCCGGGCGCATGGGGCCGTATTCAGTTAACGGATGCCATCGCAGAGCTGGCGAAAAAGCAGTCCGTCGACGCTATGCTGATGACCGGCGAGAGCTACGATTGCGGTAAGAAGATGGGCTATATGCAGGCATTCGTTAATTACGGACTGCGTAACCATAAAGAAGGTAACAAATTCCGCGAGAGCATTAAGAAGCTGCTGGCCTAACAGCGTGAAGGCGGCAGCGTAAAAATAGCGGGCTACGGAAGCAAAATTAAGAAGGTAAATCCCTCGATGCTTCTGTAGCCGGTTAGATAGTCTTTAGCCTGAAAGAAATATTTATCTAAAAAACATAAATAATCAATGTGTTAGCGGTTTTAGATAAGCATTTCACTGAATTTATGCGAAATAAGCCCTGTGGAACAGATTGTGCGCGGATAACGGCAAGACTGCGTAATGGTCAGACGAGCAGAATTTAATCTTAATGAAGAACTACTTAGTAGGATTATTCTTAAAACAGATGCGTAGTCACGGCGAACATAAAAAAATAAAACTTGACTGAGATCATACTTACGCATTAAACAACGGTTATGCATGCATAAAAATGTGAAGTTTATGGGTATGCATGCCCACATAAACATCGTGGAAAAACGCTATGAACAGGAGATATCGTCAAAGGATGAAAAGTAAATGAGCTGGCAATTTGTCTCCTTTTTTGGCGATAGCACCGTGCTGTTACCTAGCGCGGCGGTACTGTTGATTGTGTTGTTCCTGCGGGCTCCATCCCGGCAGGTGGCCTGTCACTGGGCACTCTTGTTCGGTATCACTGGCGCAATCGTTAGCGCATCTAAACTGGCCTTTATGGGCTGGGGCATCGGAATTCGGGAACTCGACTTTACCGGTTTTAGCGGACATACCGCTCTGTCAGCCGCATTTTGGCCGATATTCTTATGGCTTCTTTTCTCTCGCGCTACAACAGGAGTGCGTCGCGCCGCCGTCGTAGTGGGCTATGCCCTTGCGGCGCTGGTGGGGTACTCCAGATTAATGATTCACGCCCACTCCACCTCGGAAGTGGTCGCAGGCCTGCTGCTTGGTGCGAGCGGCAGCGCATTGTTCCTCCTGCTGCAATCGCGGACATTGCGGGCGGAGAATGTACAGCTTTCTTGGAGCGGGGTGTTCAGCGTAATGATGATCCCCGTCCTGCTGCTTAACACTGGCGTAAAGGCGCCCACCCAGTCCTTACTGGGTGAGATTGCGGTGAAGATTGGCCCGCTGGAAAAGCCCTTTACCCGCGCGGATCTGCATAAGTACTTTTATTGATCGCACCGAAGACAGGCGTTGAGCTTACGGGCATCGCTAAATATCCCGGACACAGCGATAGCGTCAGGATAGCTGCAGATTGATTTAGCGGGCTTAAGCGGATTCATCTTCGTGAAATAAATAACTGCTACTACATCCTGTGCAATATCCATGATTTTTATAATGCTTGTGAGATGATTCCTAAATAGAGCGATAAGATTAACGTCTGATTTTAAATTAAGTTTGTCAAGTATAATCATCAAACTAGATCTATTAGATTTTGTAGTTGACCGGAGCGGATAGTGAATGAATTCATTCGCGCTAACAGTTAGGTAAAGCGTTTTAAAACAATGAGTTGCGTTGTTTTATCGTCTACGGCGAATGTTAAGGGACTAAATTTTAGGATGCTACTGAATAAGCTTAATGCTAAGCGTGTGTTTAGATTTAGCATCAAGGTAGATGGGTTTTAATGAGTGAATAATTTTCATTTGCTCTCCCATTTGACGGCAGAATCTCGTAAACTTGATGCCGCTAAAATTATAGTAAGTGATTAGTTATTCGACAGACATGAAGTCGGTCATTTGGCTTAAAAAGGAAGTACAGTGCATTGGTAGCTGTTAAGCCAAGGGCGGTAGCGTTTCCGAAAGTACTCGAATCCTTTCAGCAAGGCCTTCTTCAGGCGTTCGAAATTCCTAAAACCTGTCTCGGCAGGTGAATAACGTAACGGCCCGTATATACTGAGTCGCTTTCAGAGAATAGCCGGTGCGATCTGCAGCAACGTGCCAGCCAAGGCAAAACCCAGCAAAGAATAGTTCTTGATAACGCTACGCGCGTTTTTTGCTTGCATTATATGCGATATGAACGATTATCAACCGCTGAGGCGGCGACGTTTCACCGATGATTCACTCTATCGCTCCCCGGTGACCGTTGCTGCAGTATAGATGTGACACAAACATACTGAAGGCTGGCGTCAGAGTACGCTCTCAATACCTACATTCCCCGCAACTATGTCTGTTTGCCGGTGGGGCTAAAAAAATGGATCTTGTATAATGATGAAAATTGCGCGTATCGCACTTGCTCTCGGGCTGCTTACCTCGGTGAGCTCGCCGGTTTTTGCCGCTGGTCTGGTGACGAATGATAACGAGCTGCGTAACGACCTGTCGTGGCTATCCGACCGGGGCGTTATCCAGCTTAGCCTTTCAACATGGCCTCTGAGTCAGGAAGAGATTACCCGCGCATTGAAGAAGGCAAAGCCCTCCTATTCGTCAGAGCAGGTTGTCCTGGCGCGCATTAACGAACGCCTCTCTTCCCTGAAAGCTGATTTCCGTGTCAGCGGCTATACCTCGACAGATCAGCCCGGAACGCCGCAGGGCTTTGGCCAAAGCCAGCCCGCGGATAACTCGCTCTCGTTGGCCTTCAATAATAGCGGCGAATGGTGGGACGTTCATCTCCAGGGAAATGTTGAAGGCGGAGAGCGTATCAGCAACGGCTCTCGCTTTAATGCGAATGGTGCCTATGGCGCCGTGAAGTTCTGGAACCAGTGGCTGTCGTTTGGCCAGGTCCAGCAGTGGTGGGGCCCTGGTTATGAAGGCAGCCTGATCCGCGGCGACGCCGCCAGGCCGATGACCGGCTTTTTAATGCAGCGTGCCGAGCAGGCCGCACCGGAAACCTGGTGGCTGCGCTGGATTGGCCCGTGGCAGTATCAGATCTCTGCCAGCCAGATGAATCAATATACCGCAGTACCGCACACCAAGATCATCGGTGGCCGGTTGACCTTCACGCCGTTCCAGTCGCTTGAACTGGGTGCGTCACGCATTATGCAGTGGGGTGGGGAAGGGCGGCCGCAGTCTTTCAGCAGCTTCTGGGATGGCTTCACCGGGCAGGATAATACAGGCACGGCGAATGAGCCGGGGAATCAGCTGGCAGGCTTTGATTTCAAGTTCAAGCTTGAACCAACGTTAGGTTGGCCGGTAAGTTTCTACGGACAGATGATCGGTGAAGATGAGGCTGGCTTTTTACCTTCAGCAAACACCTTCCTCGGTGGTGTTGAAGGGCATCATGGTTGGGGTAAAGATGCTGTTAACTGGTACGTAGAAGCGCACGATACCCGCTCTAATATGAGCCGTACAAATTATGTTTATACCCACCATATTTATAGAGACGGCTACTATCAGCAGGGCTATCCGCTGGGTGATGCAATGGGCGGTGATGGACAGTTGTTTGCCGGAAAAGTAGAACTGGTTACAGAAGATAACCAGCGCTGGAGTACGCGCTTAGTCTTCGCGAAGGTTAATCCCGAGAATCAATCGATTAATAAGGCGTTTCCACACTCAGATACATTGAAAGGTGTACAGTTAGGATGGAGTGGGGATGTATATAAGACGGTGCGCCTGAATACTTCACTCTGGTATACCGACGCTGAACATAGTGACAGCGATGATGTAGGTGCAAGTGCAGGGATCGAAATCCCGTTTAGTTTATAGGCTGAATGCTGCGAATTTTAAAGGGAAAGAGATGTTTTCTTCCTAAAGTCGGTATGAAATAAACTGACGAATTGAAAGCGGTTCAGGTATTAACAAATTTTGGTTTACTGATGATGTGACATTATGAAGAAAAAAATTGTTAGATTTTCGGCATTAGCATTGGCAATTGGGTTTTTAGCGGGTTGTACTATCCTTCCTGGCCAGGGATTAAATAGCCTGCGCAAAAATGTGGTTGAACTACCGGATAGCGATTACGATCTGGATAAGTTAGTTAACGTTTATCCTATGACGCCGGGCCTAATCGACCAACTACGGCCAGAAACGGTAATGGCGCGTTCCAACCCACAGTTAGATAACCTGCTGAGAAGCTATGAGTATCGAATTGGCGTCGGCGATGTACTGATGGTAACCGTTTGGGATCACCCAGAGTTGACTACGCCCGCAGGACAGTATCGCAGCGCAAGCGATACCGGCAACTGGGTTAATTCTGATGGGACAATCTTCTATCCTTATATAGGCAAAGTCCAGGTTGTAGGTAAAACTTTGGCTGAAGTAAGGCAAATAATTGCTAGTCGCTTGACTACGTACATTGAAAGTCCTCAGGTTGATGTCAGTATTGCTGCATTTCGTTCGCAAAAAGTTTATGTGACAGGTGAAGTAACAAAATCTGGCCAACAGGCAATTACAAATATACCTTTGACAGTTATGGATGCAGTTAATAGCGCAGGTGGTCTTGCACCTGATGCTGACTGGCGCAATGTTGTTCTCACTCATAATGGTAAAGACACAAAAATTTCATTATATGCATTGATGCAAAAAGGGGATTTAACCCAAAACCATTTGCTATATCCAGGTGATATTTTGTTTGTACCACGCAATGATGATCTGAAGATATTTGTGATGGGTGAGGTTGGTAAACAGAGCACTATGAAAATGGACCGTAGTGGTATGACTCTTGCTGAAGCTATAGGGAATGCGGAAGGGATATCTCAGGCAATGAGTGATGCAACAGGTGTATTTGTTATCCGCCAATTAAAAGGGGATAAACAAGGCAAGATTGCGAATATCTACCAGCTCAATGCTCAAGATGCCTCTGCTATGGTATTAGGGACTGAATTTGCGCTACAACCTTATGATATTGTCTATGTCACAACAGCCCCACTCGTACGTTGGAACCGAGTAATGACCCAGTTAGTACCGACAATTACTGGTGTCCATGATATAACTGAAACCACCCGTTACATCAAAACGTGGCCATAATATGTTCAACTCTATCCTTGTTGTATGTACTGGAAATGTGTGCCGGTCTCCAATAGCGGAGCGACTGCTGCGCAAGCAGTTGGTTGGAAAGAAGGTCGATTCAGCCGGTGTCGGTGCACTAGTCAATCATTCTGCCGATTCCTCAGCCATTGCAATTGCAGAAGAGCACGGGTTGTCATTAAGCGGGCATAAAGGGCAGCAATTTAGTTCGAAAATGGCGAGAGAGTATGACCTGATATTAGTCATGGATAAGTCTCATATAGAACAATTGAACAGGATTGCACCAGAGGTTCGTGGGAAAACATTGCTTTTAGGTCATTGGATTGATCAAAAAGAAATTCCCGATCCTTACAGACAAAGCAAAGAAGCATTCGAGTTTGTATATCAGCTAATTGAGCAGAGTTGCAAACTTTGGGTACAAAAACTGAACAGTTAACTCTTTAGGAATTTCGTGCATGCCTTCTGAAACGCCGATAAAAAATACAACCCAACAGAAAACTGAAATTGATATCGGTAGACTAGTTGGTGAAGTTATAGATCATCGTAAATTAATTATCAGTGTCGTGGCAATCTTTGCGACGATTTCGTTGGTATACGTGCTTTTTGCAACACCAGTATACCAGGCTAACGCATTAGTGCAGGTTGAGCAAAAGCAAGGAAATGCTATCCTTGATAGCTTGACCCAAGCATTGCCAACAACCCAGCCTAAGTCAGACCCAGAAATATCACTGCTTTTATCTCGTATGATTCTAGGGAAAACAGTTGATGATCTGAATCTGCAGGCACAAATTGAGGAAAAGCATTTCCCATTATTTGGGAAAGGTCTGAGTAGAATCTCAGGAGGATCTGATGGACGTATTTCAGTAAGCAATTTCAATCTGATTTCTTTGAATAAGAATCATCCTAAAATTGAATTGGAAGTTATTGATAACAAATCATTCATGATTACAAATGATGCTGAAGAAATAAAAGGAAATGTTGGAGAGTTAATAGATAATGGAAATTTATCTATTAAGGTTAACAGTATTGATGCTTTACCTGGAAGTGTATTTGAAATCACATATTTGAGTAAATTGGACGCAATCAATAATATCCAGAACTCATTTAAAGTTGAGGATCAAGGCAGAGATACAGGGATGCTTAGCCTCACACTTACTGGTGAGGATCCAATTTTAATTAAAAGGATTTTGGACAGCATTAGTAAAAATTATCTGGAGCAGAATATTGATAGACAAGCGGCACAAGATGCCAAAAGTCTTGAATTTTTGGGTAAGCAATTACCAAAAGTTCGCAATGATCTAGATAAAGCTGAAAATATACTAAATGCTTATAGGCAAAAGAAAGATTCTGTAGACTTATCTTTAGAAGCAAAATCAGTCTTGGATCAAGTTGTCAACGTTGACAATCAGTTAAATGAGTTAGTTTTCCGTGAAGCAGAAATATCACAGCTTTATACGAAAGAACATCCGACATATAAAGCATTAGTTGAAAAAAGAGAAACACTAAATCAAGAGAGAGCTCGGCTAAATAAACGTGTAGCTTCAATGCCCGAAACACAACAGGAGATTTTGCGATTAAGTCGCGATGTAGAATCTGGTCAAGCCGTATATATGCAATTGTTAAATAGACAACAAGAGCTTAGTATCGCAAAATCAAGTGCAATCGGTAACGTACGGATTATTGACCCTGCAGTGACTGAACCAACAGCAGTTAAACCTCAAAAAATTGCGATTATCGCAATTGGAATAATTGCAGGCTTCTTTGTATCTGGGTGGATTATTCTTCTCCGTATCTTACTAAGAAAGGGCATTGATTCACCTGCCCAATTAGAAGAAAATGGCATTAATGTCTATGCAAGTGTCCCAATTTCTGATTGGTTATATAAAAATAGCGACAATGCTGGGAAACTAGGTATTAATAAAGCGCATCATCATAAAGCTTATGGTTTATTGGCGGTTGAAAATCCGGCTGATTTAGCGATCGAAGCAATAAGGAGCCTTAGAACGAGCCTCCATTTTGCTATGCTAGATGCTGTAAATAATGTATTAATGATCTCTGGTGCGAGTCCGAATGCTGGTAAAACATTCGTAAGTAGTAACCTTGCTGCTGTTATGGCTCAAGGAGATCGAAAGGTCATTTTTATAGATGCCGATTTGCGCAAAGGATACGCTCATAAGATATTCGGTTTACCAAATGATATTGGCTTATCTGAATATTTATCCGGTTCTGCAGATATAAAGCGTGTTGTTAAAAGAGTAGATTCTGGTCAATTTGATTTTATCAGCAGGGGAACAAATCCGCCTAACCCAGCAGAATTGTTGATGCGTGGAAATCTCGAAGAACTAATTGAATGGGCTTCTAAAAATTATGATCTCGTGATTGTAGATACGCCACCAGTTCTTGCTGTAACGGATCCAACAATAATATCCAGATGTGCAGGTACGACATTAATGGTTATCAGACATGAGGTAAATACTTTACCTGAGGTTGTGGCAGCAATAAAACGTTTCGAAATGAATAATGTTAGTGTCAAAGGTGTAATTCTTAATGCTGTAGTTAAACGCGCAACTAACTATTACGCGTATGGATATACTAATTATACATATGACTACACTGATAAAAATAAGTAAATGTAGGTTCGAAATGTCAGCCAGAAATGGCTGGCATTACCTTTACTAAAAATGAGATGATTTCATGTTGGTCAATGGTTTTGGAACTACAAATAAATGCGAGAGCTTCACAATATGGAGTATTGTGATTCTGAGTGTTTTAGGTGCAACATATACAGCAAAATTGTTACCAATTTCTGAAACAGGATTGCTTGAAGTTATTTTCTTGCTGTCCTCCGCGCTGGCTTTAATTACAACTGGAATAAACAAAAGTGCAATGTTTATTTCAAATGCTTTTTTAATTTATCTCTTTTATTCTTTCGTTACAGTAACACTGATAACGCATGCCAATTTGTTGGATTTTATTCAGGCATATAAATCTTACTATTACTTCATACTACTTGGCGTTTTTTATAAGAAAGCGATTTTCTCAGAAAAGGTCGTGGAAAGGCTTTTTAAGTTTCTTTTATTTGTTTTTATCGTTAAATATAGTTTTGATAAATTCGCATTGAAAATTGATAGACCAACAGTACTTATAGAGAATAACTTCGAACTGATATTACTGATACTGCTTTATTACTATGTAAATATAATAAAAAAAGATGCAAATATAATAAACACTCTACTTATGCTTGTGGTTTGTATAATTTCTGGCTCTCGCTCCTCATTGATTGCAATGATGATAGCTATTCTATTTTCGTTTGACCGTCGATTAGATATTAAAAAAATAGTAATGATGACTTTGGTGCCACTAGCGGTACTAGGGGTTTATATGATATTTCAGGCGCGGTTAGAAGATTCTGGTGGTAGTTCCTACGAACAGATCGATAGATATAGATTTTTTTTGGAGTTTCTTTCATCAACATCTGAGTGGCCTTGGTGGAAGTTTTTTACAGGCTCTACGGCATTGACTCCATTATCTGCCATATCATGTGGAAATTTATCATATTATCACCTTCTTTTCAGTTATGCTGGTGATGGGAAATGCTATTCCGTAATATTACATTCATTTTTACTTCGCGTTATATATGATCATGGTATTTTTGGATTTGTCGTACTCTTAATAGTTTTAAATTTATTTTTGAATAAATTCTCCCTAAAAAATAAATTTTGTATTATCGCTATCTTAATGGCTACCGCAATGTCAGTTTCGTCATTAAATAATGTTTATGTATCATTAGCATTAGTTTTCTTTATCGGTGCTGAAAAAAATTATAGGGTAACAAATGGAACAACTTAAAGAAAATGTCAAGGAACCATTTACTATAGTAATACCGAATTATAAAAGAATTAATGAGTTAATAAGAGCTATTGATAGCATTAGAGAACAAGAAAATTATGATTCATTAGTTCATCAAATAATAATTGTGGACGATAAAAGTGAAAACATTGAAGATATTGAAAATGCATTGAAAATTTTTAGCGATGATAAAATTTTTTTAGTAAAAAACTCCTTTAAAAGTAATGCTGCAGCAACACGTAATCAAGGCGCCAGGTTAGCTCAAACTGAATGGGTATGCTTACTTGACTCTGATGATGCATTTACAAATAACAAACTTCAGTTACTAGTAGATAAAATAGGTAGTAAGGCTGATGTTTATTATAATAAAGCTATAGTCTATTTTGATGAAAAGATTGAAGATGTAGTACCACATAGGCCCAAAAAACCAGATGAAAAAATATCTGAGTATTTATTTGTTAGTGATGAATATATGCAGACATCAACACTAACTATTAAAAGAAGTTTCTTTGAAGATAGTGGTTTCAATGAAAAATATATTCGACACCAAGACTATGATCTATGCTTAACGTTTGATGATAAGAAAATGATGGTAGAATATGCTGATTTTATTGGTACTAAAATATTCTGGAATTCTAAAGAAAGACCAAATGAAAAGGGAGAGTCATTTCAGTATTCTCTGAATTGGCTTGAAGAGAACAGGTATCGAATCACTGAAAAAGCGTATCAGAAATTTTATTTTAAATTCATTGTGTTGAAATCTGCAAGAAGTGGTTTAAAAAAACTCAGCATCAAAAACTTCCTTAAATTAAATATTAAAACACTTCATATTAAACAAATTATAATTTATTCAATAGTAATTATTATACCTAGCAATCTGCAGCGAACACTTTATATGATGTATAAAAAGGCTAAAATTAATGCAGCTAAATTCAAATCCGGTTAAAGAATTATCCAAAAAAATACCACAAACTGAATTTCATATAGAAAATAACAAAGGTATTAATACATTTCTAAATTGTTATTCCTATTATGTATATCGAAAAATAGCAAACAGCTATCAAAGTTTCGATAAAATTTATTGTGATGGTATCTTGTTCCAAAAAATGGTAGGGCTTATTGGTATCAAAACTAAAAGGATTAGTTTTGATATGACTTCACTTGCACCAGAAGTTTTCGGGCATGCTGAACGGAATCTTAACACCGTCGCAATCATAGGTAGTGAGGATAAATATCTGCAAAAAGCCATTTTGGAAATAAAAAATAATTTCCCAAAATTGGATATAATTGAATCCAGGAATGGATTTTTTAATTCAAAGGAAGAACGCACTGATTATTTGGAGAAACTATCTGGAATAAATCCTGATATTATTATTGTTGGAATGGGAACTCCTTTGCAAGATTATTTTTTGACAGATATAAAGGATAAAGGTTGGGAAGGAGTTGGTTATACTTGTGGTGGTTTTATTCATCAAACTGCGAGTAAAGGAACTGTTTATTATCCAAAGCTTATTGATAAATATAATCTAAGATGGCTTTACAGGATATATGATGAACCAAAATTGTTTAAACGATATTTCATTTACTATCCATTGTCCATAGCGCTATTCTACTATGATTATGTCAGAGGTAAATTTAACAAATAATGCAAATGCAGTCATAATGTATGAAAGTATATCACTTCAAAGACTAATTAATAGGAAATTGTCATGCTGGATATTACAAAAAGAAATTTTTTAAAGTTTGTATCTTTACTTAGTACCCAGCTTGTTTTACCTAATAAAGTTTTTTCAGCTACAGAAGGTGATCTTGATTCAGTTACATCAGCTCAGCTATTTCCAAGCAATATTGCTGGGAAAATGACAAGTTTACATGATTACATGTCTCCAGAAGAATTAGAAGATGCAAATAGTGACAATCCACATCGAGACCATTCTGCAGCGTTAAAAAAAGCGCTGCAAAATACATCTTTTTTATATCTACCTGCAGTAAAAGGAGCATACCGCTTCAAAGATGTGGAATTACCTGATGGCGTTTGGTTAATAGGGAATTCCAAATTACCATATATGGGAAGTCAATCTTCTAAGTTGATAGGGTGTGGTTCATCTATTATTATGGCTGAAGGGGGGACATGCATATTTAAATATAATAATAATGTGACGCTTTTCGGTTTAGCTCTATATGGGAATGAGAAACTTGATAGCGATGGGGTCACGTTTGCTAACACAGAAGTAGGCAAACTTTCTAATTTGCGTTTTTTATATTGTGGTTTCTACGGTTTCAGAATCGCAATCGGGAATAAAAATAAGTATATTAAGGTAGATGTAAATAACTGTGTTATTTCTGCTAATAAAGTTGGAGTATACAATATTGTCGACTCAAAAGTATTTGGTGGAAGTATTAATGGGAATATGGCAGATGGTATATTATTAAATAAAGGCGCAAATGACAATACTTTCTTAAATGTAAAAGTTGAATGGAATGATGGAAGTAATTTTAAATTTATAAACTCAGTAAACAATATTATTTCTTCTTGCATTAGTGATCGCGCAGGACAATATGGTATATATTTGAATAGCTCTCAGGTTGTTATTGACTCTTCAGTATTTAGACGTAACTCTGCAAAAATTAGTAATGATGAAAAGTCTGGACATGTATTGTTAACAGGTGAGAGAACGTCAGCCTTGATAAGGAGTATAAAAACAGTTATAGGCCGCGATGATGATAAGAGTGGTAAGGTATCCCCTAAGTATGGAATTGTATGTCAAGGAGAAAGTTCGGCTATGAAGCTAATTGTCTCTGATAGTGATCTTACAGGTGTTACGGGCAGCTCATTCAACTTTTCTGTTAAACCAGATATATTCAAAAACACAAATAATATAACTAAATAATATTCATTTAATAATTAAAGTCCCGATAAAGAATACTATATTGGTCTTGTCGGTTAACTAGGAAAGAAATGTATGTCGATAACTAGAAGCAAACCCTTGCTGAATATGATTTGGCTATCAGGTGATAGCATTATACGCTTGGGGTTCGGGTTCTTAATTAGCGTTTGGCTAGCTCGTTATATGGGGCCGAATGAGTTTGGATTATATAATTATGCCATTGCTATAATTGCTATTTTCACTGCAGTGGCATCACTTGGGATGAATGGTGTTACTGTTAGAGAATTGGTAAGCAAACCTGATAATTCAGATGTTATTATGGGAAGTTCTTTCCTTTTACAAATTTCTGGCAGTATTCTAGCCTGCTTTTTAGTAGTTATTTTTACCTTGCTACTGCGACCACATGAATATGATGTTCTACTTGTTGTTGTAATAATGTTACCTTCTGTATTATTTAGATCTAGTGATATTATAAAGTATTGGTTTGAATCAAATGTAACGTCAAAGCATACGGTAATAGCACAGAATATAGCATTCTTTATAAGTTGCGCTCTTAAGATTACAGTTATTTTATTAAAAGGCTCATATTTATTAATATCTCTTACGGTTTCTATCGAAGCATTATTCGTTGCAATTATCTTGTTTTATATTTATTATAAGAAAACTTCTAAAATAAAATGGAAAGTTGACTCGAAAGAATGTAAACAACTACTTTCACAAAGTTGGCCTTTGATTTTTTCTGGTTTAGCATTGATGCTTTATATGCGAATGGATCAAATCATGATCGGGAATTTAATCGATAATACAGCTGTTGGTGTATATTCTGTTGCTGTTAAAATGATAGAGGTATGGTATTTTTTTCCAATTGCTATAGTTTCTTCCTTTTTCCCGAAGATTATTAAATCAAAAGAGAAAGGTGAAGAGGTATATAATGCCAAAATGCAATTATTATATGATGCTCTTGTGATAATCGGACTCTTATTAGCAATATTCATAACATTTGTTTCTAGTTATATAATTATTTTTTTCTTCGGTGAGAAATATTCTTCTTCTATTGATGTTATTAAAATATACGCATGGGTTAGTATATTTTATTTTCTAAGTTCGGCAAGTGGACGATGGTATATAAATGAAAAGTTGCAAATGTTCGCTCTAACTAGAAATCTTTTAGGCTTATTAGTTGGTGCTGCTTTGAATTATATATTAATACCTATATATGGGATTGTAGGATCCGCATACGCGACCTTAATTGCATATTTTTGTGCAGCTTATCTTTTTGATGTATCTAATAGGAAAACACGAATTTCATTTTATCAAAAATCCAAAGCATTATGGATCCCTGGTGCTATTTTTCGCTTGAGAAAATCATTGTTGAATAAAGGTTTAGTATGATCGCAAAACACAAGGTAAAAGAAATAATATTGTATGGTGCGTTTGATAGATATAACTATGGCGACAATTTAATGCCCATATTAATGGAAATGTATTTAGTACGTTTTCATGCCAATGCGGTTAAAAACTATAATATCTCTTTTGCATCTATCAAATCATCAGATTTAACAAAGTATGAATGTAAAAAAACTTTGCCAATCACAGAATTTTTAAATGCAGAGGATGGATCTGTTTTAATTGTTGTTGGAGGTGAAGTACTTAGCGCCGATGTTGTCGGATTATTCACTCATGTACAAAAAAATCCATTACATGCAAAGCTTATCCGCGCCGGAAATAAACTATTTCCACAGCTTATAAAGAATATCGCAAAACAGAATTATGGCGCCATATGGGATTATCCATATATACCTCAAATCAATTCTTTCAAAAATAAAGTCAAAGTCATATATAATACAGTTGGTGGTATTCCTTATCCATCACAAAAAGAAAATATAACTAATGCAGCATATATTTCATCTAGGGATGAAAGAACATACAATGCTGTTTCGTCAATGGTTCCTACCGAATTAGTCCCTGATTCTGTCTTAATGGTTTCATCGTTAATTGATTTTGATTTCTTAGAAAATCATGTGCGATTAGAAATTAAAAATTTAGTCAAGTCCAAAAAAATCATTACGGTTCAAGCTTGTCCTTACAAGGTACAATTTACATATCAGGAAATGGCTCGAGAACTAGATTTGATAGCCTCTACTAGTGATGTTCAGCCAGTTCTATTACCTATTGGGTATGCGAGTGGACATGACGATGTTGTTTTTCTTCAGAAGGTTAAAGATGCTTCGTTATCTGGGCTTGCAATATATGATGATCTTTCTGTATGGGAAATTATGTATATGATCGCTAGCTCCGAAGCATTCTATGGTACTAGTTTGCATGGGGTGATTACTGCAATGTCCTTCGGAGTTCCTCATTACTGCATTAATCATGATATTAAAAAATTAGTTTCTTTTTTGAAAACATGGAGTATTTATCCATATAATGAATCGATCGCGGTTACTGATATTGCGTCAACTTTAAAGTATGATCATAGTAGTAGACGTTCTGAACTACTCAATACCGTAGAAGAATCTAAAAAAAGAATATTCGAAAGTCTAAATAAAATATCTGCAATTTTATAACCCCCCGTGCTGGGGACATTGTAAAATGTCTATTGAGAAACATGGCAGGTTAGTACATGAATGCTTTAATTATTGCAGTAATTTATAATAAAAAAATCAACAATTCTCAGACACTAAATTCATTATTAGATGCACTCGAGGTCGATGCGCATCTCTTGATATTCAATAATGGGCCAAGAGTCCTAGAAACAGACGATGAAACTTATATTGGTCTAAAAAATAAATTTAATGGGAAAGTTTTTGTTCAAGAAGATTTAAGCAACAGACCCTTAAGCGTGTTGTATAATTATGCAATAGATGAATATAGTGGTTACAGCTATTATTGCCTTTTTGATGACGATACAAATATTCCAGTCGATTATTTTGTAGAAATTGAGAAAGCTAAAAACCTCCATCCTGTTGATCTAATGTTACCAGTTATTCGCTCAGTAAGTGATGATGTCGTGCACTATCCATTAATTAACAATCAACCAACTGACACAAAAGGCGTCTTGTCTTCTGAGAAAACCGTTTTTTCAATTGGCTCAGGACTTACAATATTTAATTCATTAATTGAGTGTTTCAAAAATAATAATCTAAAATTATTCGATGAAAGATATGCTTTTTATGGTGTTGACTTCAGTTTATTTAGAAGAATTAAACGAATTCAAAAGGAGGGGGCAACTATCAATATTGCAGTCGTATCCTCATTGTCACACTCTTTAGCGAAGACCAAAAAAGTCAAAGAGAATTGGCGTAAGTGTGAAATAACGATAGATCAAGCGTTAACAACGAAGTTTTATGGAAAGACTCCTTTTGATATATTGTTCGTCATTGCAAAAAAATTATTGAAATTGGATTTTAATAATGCTTTGTTAGCATTTAAAACATATAGTAAAGGTTATCATCCGCGGTCAAAGAAATACATGTGACTTCTCTTATAAATTTATCTCCATTAAATTTAATTGTACTGTCAAGTCAATCTCTGTAGTTAACACCTTGTAATTTCTAAGCATGTGGTTACGGTACAGCATATAAATATATTCCATTTTAGGTCTGAAAGAGTAAAATATGGCGATATTACATTATCGTTCGCGCTCAAATGCGAATGCTTCACTAATTTCGGTTTTACAACGCTTTTCAGATATAATAATTATTTTTTTATCTTTATATCTGGTTTGTTTATTTCACAAAATGCAGTTCAATTATCAAGCTTTAATGATTGCTCTATTGGTATTGGTCATTTTTCAAATGATTGGCGGAATTACAGATTTCTATCGCTCTTGGCGAGGAGTGAAATTTTCAGCAGAAATAATATTGATTTTGCAAAACTGGACTTTGAGCCTTATATTAACTATGGGAGTAACCTCTTTTCAAGAGACCTTTGAGATCGGGATTGATATCTTTTTCCAATGGTATTTGATTGTTGCCTTAGGTTTTGTATCTTGTCGGTCATTGATTCGTTTTTTATCAGGGGTTTTACGCAAGTTAGGATATAACACACGGCGCATTGCTTTGGCTGGATCTATGCCCGCTGGTGTTAACTTAATAAAAAGTTTTACCGATGAACCTTGGCTTGGATTTATCGTAAAAGGTATTTATGATGATGAATTTTTTGAATCTAAGGATGGTATTGATTATATCGGTAACTTTGATATGTTAGTACAGGATGCAAGGGAAGGAAAGCTAGATCGTATATATATAGCTATGAGTATGAGTAACGAAAATACGATGAAAGAGCTTGTTCGTAAACTAACCGATACGACATGTTCCGTTCTTTTCATCCCAGACCTTTTCACATTCAACATTCTTCAGTCCCGTACAGAAGAAATTAATGGTGTACCTGTTGTTCCGCTTTTTGATACTCCATTGAACGGAATTAACATGGTTTTTAAAAGGCTCGAGGATATAATCTTTTCTTTAATAATTATTTTGTTAATCTCCCCAGTGCTATTTTGCATCGCATGTGCAGTTAAAATATCATCACCTGGGCCGGTTATTTTCCGTCAAATACGATATGGTATGGATGGTAAGCCGATAAAGGTATGGAAGTTTCGTTCTATGAAAGTCATGGAAAATGATGATAAAGTTATACAAGCAACAAAGAATGACTTCCGTGTTACAACAGTTGGTAAATTTCTTCGAAGTACCTCTTTAGATGAACTCCCTCAATTTTTTAATGTTTTATTTGGCCAGATGTCTGTTGTAGGTCCGCGACCTCATGCTGTTGCACATAATGAGCAATATAGGAAACTAATTCAAGGTTATAAGTTACGGCATAAAGTGAAGCCTGGTATTACAGGTCTTGCTCAAATAAATGGTTGGCGTGGAGAAACAGATACTCTTGAAAAAATGGAGAAAAGAATTGAGTATGACTTGCTTTATATTAGAGGTTGGAGTATCTGGCTAGATGTTAAAATTATATTCTTAACCATTTTCAAGGGTTTTATTAACAAATCCGCATATTAATGATTTATAATTATATTATTTTATAAAAAGAGGATGTAATGAAAATTTTGATCACCGGTGGTGCTGGGTTTATTGGGTCTGCAGTAGCAAGATATATTATTAATGAAACTGATAATGAAATTATTATTGTAGATGCTTTGACTTATGCTGGTAATTTAGAATCACTTCATACTATATCTAACAATTCACGTTTTCACTTCGAAAATATAAATATTTGTGATCGCATATCATTAGATCGTGTTTTTAGTGAGTATAAACCAAATGCCGTGATGCACCTTGCTGCAGAGAGTCACGTCGATCGTTCAATCGATGGCCCATCTGCTTTTATTGAGACTAATATTCTTGGGACCTATACTTTATTGGAGTCTACGAGAGAGTATTGGAATAATCTTGATAGTGTTGCAAAAAAAGACTTTCGTTTTCATCATATCTCGACAGATGAGGTCTTCGGTGACCTTCATGGAAGCAATGATTTATTTACAGAGACAACTCCTTATGCGCCAAGTAGTCCTTACTCTGCGTCTAAGGCATCCAGTGATCATTTAGTTAGGGCATGGTTACGTACTTATGGTATGCCGACCATGATCACTAATTGCTCAAACAACTACGGGCCTTATCATTTCCCAGAAAAATTGATCCCACTAATTATTTTGAATGCACTAGATGGCAAACCTTTGCCTGTTTATGGTAATGGTGGACAAATTCGTGATTGGTTGTATGTGGATGATCATGCTCGTGCGCTTTACACCGTTGTAACTAACGGCCAAGTTGGAGAAACTTACAATATCGGGGGACATAATGAACGTAAAAATATTGATGTTGTTACCACTATCTGTAACTTACTTGAGGAATTGGTTCCAACTAAACCTGATGGCGTAGCAAAATATTCCGATTTGATTACATATGTTGTTGACCGTCCTGGCCATGATATGCGTTATGCTATTGATGCCAGTAAAATTGAAACTGAATTGGGTTGGAAACCACAAGAAACGTTCGAAAGTGGTATCCGAAAAACGGTGCAGTGGTATTTATCAAACGTTGACTGGTGGAGTCGTGTCAAAGATGGGTCCTATGCAGGCGAACGTTTGGGCATTTCTCAGTAATTATAGATAGGAAAATCCGAAATGAAAGGTATTGTTTTAGCTGGAGGGTCCGGCACTCGTTTATATCCACTAACCCAAGGAACATCTAAACAGTTAATGCCAATCTATGATAAACCTATGGTTTATTATCCTATTTCAGTTCTTATGTTAGCTGGCATCAGAGATATTCTTATAATTTCAACTCCCGATGATATGCCAGCCTTCAAACGACTACTTGGGGATGGTAGTCAGTTTGGAATTACTTTTAGTTATGCAATACAACCAAGTCCTGATGGTTTAGCTCAAGCTTTTCTGATCGGAGAGGAATTTATTGCTGGCGATTCTTGCGCTTTAGTTCTGGGAGATAATATTTACTTTGGTGAAAGCTTTGGCCGTAAGCTGGAAAATGTTGTAATGCGTACTGACGGAGCTACTGTTTTTGGTTATCAAGTTATGGATCCTGAACGTTTTGGGGTCGTAGCGTTTGATGATGAGAACCGCGCTGTTTCGCTTGAGGAGAAACCTACAAAACCTAAATCAAACTGGGCAGTTACTGGTTTATATTTTTATGACAATAATGTTGTGGAAATGGCCAAGAAAGTAAAACCGTCGGAGCGTGGTGAACTTGAAATTACGACTCTTAACGAAATGTATTTAGAGCAGGGTAATTTACATGTCGAGAAACTTGGACGCGGTTTTGCTTGGTTAGATACAGGTACACACGAAAGTCTGCTTGAGGCATCGCAATTTATTCATACAATTGAGCAACGCCAGGGATTTAAAGTTGCTTGCCTTGAGGAAATAGCTTATCGCAAAGGATGGCTATCTAAAGAAGATGTGCTTGCACAAGCGAAAGTGTTATCAAAGACACAATATGGAAAATATTTGCAAATGCTAGCTGAGGAAAGTTAATATGCATATTGTTGAAACACGTATTCCTGACGTTAAGATTATTCAACCTAAAGTTTTTGGTGACGATCGAGGTTTTTTCCTAGAAACTTTTGAAAGAAAACGTTATCAAGAATTACTACATATTGATCTTGAATTTGTTCAGGATAATCACTCTCGCTCTTCTCAAGGTGTTTTACGTGGTTTGCATTTTCAGAATCAAAATCCGCAAGGTAAACTGGTACGAGTAGTCCGTGGTACTGTATTTGACGTTGCTGTTGATATCCGTCCTGAATCACAAACATTTGGTCAGTGGGAAGGTGTTATTCTTTCAGAAGAGAATAAAACACAATTTTGGGTGCCACCGGGACTTGCTCATGGTTTTGTCGTATTATCGGATGTTGCTGATTTTGAGTATAAATGTACGGATTATTATAATCCTTTATATGAAAGTTGCCTTATCTGGAATGATCCGGAAATTGGTATCGAATGGCCAATAGATAACCCTTTATTATCTGACAAAGATAAAAAAGGAAAAACACTGAAGGAACTTTTCCCATGAGAGTTTTATTGACTGGTGCTAATGGGCAACTTGGTCATTGTTTTCAGGATCGTCTTCCGAAAGAATGGGAGATCTGGCCGACAAATACTCATGAGCTTGATATTACTGATTGTGATGCTGTTTTAGCTGCCGTAGGAAGCTATCAACCTGATATTATTGTTAATGCTGCTGCCTACACTGCCGTTGATAAAGCTGAAACGGATATTGAATCTGCTGATCTTGTGAATCATCGTGGTCCACACCATCTTGCATTTGCTGCAAAAAAATATAACTCTCGATTTATTCACGTTTCTACTGACTATGTCTTTGATGGTAATGCTACTGTTCCTTACACGGAAAGGGATCGTACTAATCCTCTTGGTGTATATGGAAAAACAAAACTTGATGGAGAGAAGGTTGTAATTGAAGAGCTACCACAATCTATCATTATACGGACTGCATGGGTATTTAGCGAGTATGGTAATAACTTTGTAAGGACTATGTTACGTCTGGGGCTTGAGCGTGAAAGCATAGGGATTGTTGGTGATCAGCGTGGTTGCCCAACATATGCTGGTGATATTGCCAATGCAATCATTGAACTAATCAATGCTCAGGCTACCGGTGGTGTTTATCATTACTGCGGAGATAGGGGCGTTTCATGGTTCGAATTTGCAAAGGAAATTTTCGATTCAGCCAAATATGCTGGTAAATTGAGCAAAATTCCAGATGTTAATGCGATCACGACGGATTGCTATCCTACAGCGGCTAAAAGACCTCTCTTTTCAATTCTTGATACAACAAAAATTCAAAAATTAGGTGTTTTACCTTCTAACTGGCGCATGGCCATTGGTGATGTGGTTGCAAAGTTATAAATCAATTTCGTGTTGTTATACAAAACCTTACTATCTATTTTGACATGGGCAATTTAGTTGGTGTGTCATTCTGTGCGCTTTAGTAATTATCCCATTGCTGAATGATTAGTTGTAGTTTTCGCGAACGGGAATCAAAATATATACATGGTATTTGACATTCTAGTGTGGCCTTAATTTTTAGGCTATGCGCCTCACCTGCTTTGAGCTAACATAATCATCACATTTAAGCTGCGAGCGTGTCGCAGTGACCACACCAGACAGGAGTATGTAATGTCCAAGCAACAGATCGGGGTTGTCGGTATGGCAGTGATGGGGCGCAATCTTGCGCTCAACATCGAAAGTCGTGGTTATACCGTCTCTGTTTTCAACCGCTCCCGTGAAAAGACTGAGGAAGTGATTGCCGAGAACCCTGGCAAGAAACTGGTCCCGCATTATACAGTCAAAGAGTTTGTTGAATCCCTCGAAACTCCGCGCCGCATCCTGTTAATGGTCAAAGCGGGTGCCGGCACTGATAGTGCGATCGATTCTCTCAAACCGTATCTGGATAAAGGAGACATCATCATTGATGGTGGTAACACCTTCTTCCAGGACACCATCCGCCGCAATCGTGAACTGTCTGCTGATGGTTTTAACTTCATAGGTACCGGTGTTTCTGGCGGAGAAGAGGGCGCACTTAAAGGCCCATCCATTATGCCTGGCGGTCAGAAGGAAGCCTATGAGCTGGTAGCGCCAATCCTTGAGCAGATCGCCGCCCGAGCGGAAGATGGGGAGCCTTGTGTTGCCTATATTGGTGCTGATGGTGCAGGCCACTATGTGAAAATGGTTCATAACGGCATTGAATACGGCGACATGCAGCTCATTGCAGAAGCGTACGCTTTGCTGAAAGGTGGTCTGGCCCTTTCTAATGAAGAGCTGGCTACAACCTTCACTGAGTGGAATCAAGGTGAGTTAAGCAGCTACCTGATAGATATTACTAAAGACATCTTCACTAAAAAAGATGAAGAAGGTAAATACCTGGTTGACGTGATTCTTGATGAAGCGGCCAACAAAGGTACAGGTAAATGGACTAGCCAGAGTTCTCTGGATCTGGGAGAACCTCTATCCCTAATCACTGAGTCCGTATTCGCTCGCTACATCTCTTCTCTGAAAGATCAGCGTGTTGCCGCTTCTAAAGTGTTGACTGGTCCACAGGCGCAACCGGCTAGTGATAAAGCAGAATTTATCGAGAAAGTGCGTCGTGCTCTTTATCTGGGTAAAATTGTTTCCTATGCGCAGGGCTTCTCTCAGCTGCGTGCTGCATCTAATGAATACAGCTGGGACCTGAACTACGGCGAGATTGCTAAAATCTTCCGTGCTGGCTGCATCATTCGTGCCCAGTTCCTGCAGAAAATCACAGATGCTTACGAAGAGAATGCAGGGATTGCTAACCTGTTACTGGCACCGTACTTCAAACAGATTGCTGATGAGTATCAGCAGGCGCTGCGTGATGTCGTTGCATATGCTGTGCAGAATGGTATTCCGGTACCAACTTTCTCTGCTGCTATCGCATACTACGACAGCTATCGCTCTGCGGTTCTGCCGGCTAACCTGATTCAGGCTCAACGTGATTATTTTGGTGCGCATACTTATAAGCGTACCGATAAAGAAGGTGTATTCCATACCGAGTGGATGGAATAATCACAGCTTGTTAAGCTAATTAAAACCCGGTTATTTCATGGCCGGGTTTTCTCTATCAAGTACTTTCAATCCAAACACTCTTGTTGTGATTGTCCGTCCCCCCTTAAGCTATTCAGTTTGCTCTCATACAAAAAGGTCTGTCTTGACATACAGTCAGTCGGAGAGTAAAACCGCCACAAGTGTAGATTTCCAGGGTGGCAAATTGCCATTGTCCAGTTAACTGATTAAAGTGTGATCGAATGAAAATTACTATTTCCGGTACCGGTTATGTTGGTTTATCGAACGGCATCCTGATTGCGCAAAACCACGAAGTGGTCGCGCTTGATATCGTTCAGTCCAAAGTAGATATGCTTAACCAGAAGATTTCTCCGATTGTCGACAAAGAGATCCAGGAATATCTGGCCGAAAAGCCGTTGAATTTTCGTGCGACAACTGACAAGCAGGACGCTTATCGTAATGCTGACTATGTCATTATCGCTACCCCGACTGACTACGATCCAAAAACGAACTATTTTAATACATCTACCGTTGAAGCCGTCATCCGTGATGTAGCAGAGATTAACCCTGCGGCGGTAATGATTGTTAAATCAACTGTTCCCGTTGGTTTTATCCGTGATATTAAAGAGCGTCTAGGGATTGATAACGTTATTTTCTCCCCAGAGTTCCTGCGCGAAGGCCGTGCGTTGTATGACAACCTGCATCCGTCTCGTATCGTTATTGGTGAGCGTTCCGAACGTGCTGAACGATTTGCCAATCTTCTAAAAGAAGGGGCGATTAAACAGGATATCCCAACGCTGTTTACTGATTCGACCGAAGCCGAAGCGATTAAACTGTTTGCCAATACCTACCTTGCTCTTCGCGTTGCCTATTTTAATGAGCTGGACAGCTATGCTGAGAGCCAGGGTCTTAACAGCAAGCAGATCATTGAAGGTGTGTGCCTGGATCCGCGCATTGGGAACCACTATAACAATCCGTCGTTTGGCTATGGTGGCTATTGCTTACCAAAAGATACAAAGCAGCTGCTGGCAAACTACGAATCGGTACCGAACAACATCATTGGCGCTATCGTTGATGCTAACCGTACCCGTAAAGACTTTATTGCCGATTCTATTCTTGCCCGTAAGCCGAAGGTGGTTGGCGTTTATCGTCTGATCATGAAGAGTGGATCAGACAACTTCCGTGCGTCCTCTATCCAGGGAATCATGAAGCGCATTAAAGCCAAAGGTATTCCGGTTATTATTTACGAACCCGTCATGCAGGAAGAGGAGTTCTTTAACTCTCGAGTTGTTCGTGATCTGGAAGCTTTCAAGCAGGAAGCTGATGTCATCGTGTCCAACCGTATGGCAGAAGAACTTGCTGACGTCGCTGATAAGGTTTATACCCGCGATTTGTTCGGCAACGACTAGCATTTCGCTGACCATGACTGGCGGTACCTGCCGCCGGTCTGTTTTAACCATCCCTCCTCAACCCTTCTAGCCTCTTCCTCTACTGTTACCTGGCACCACTAAAATTGTGATGTATCCCGTAATCTAACATTCCATCCATTGCACCGTCTGAACAGGTCGGATATGTTGAATCTACCTTGTGAAGAGCTACCGTCACTGTGATGTAGATGCTGGAGATAAGCGCCGGAAGGTAAAACGAAGCCTGCAATGCAGGCTTTTGTTATTTTTGTAGCCTGATGAACCAGGTATATTACTAACTAAATTGCAGATTAATTATTAAAGGAGTCTGTACCGAAAAAAAACACGGCTGCTCTTCTTAAATCTTATTTCAGGTGCCAATGTGCTGACACTGCGACTACCATTGACGTTTATTGAACGATAATTTCGTTCTTTTTCTATCCTTTAAATAAGAAATTAAAAAGTAAATGGAAACGGCAAGTAGTATGGCAGCAGCAACCAATAAAAATAAGTTTTCCATATGATCTACCAGAGCGAAGTTACGGGAGTAAGTGATTAGCTTGCAATTAAAAGATCGATAAAAATTGTCTTTATCACACTAACATATCTTCTTTCTAAGAAGATTCCTGTACGCTAATTGTGTTTTTTTATGGAGAATGAAAAACTATACTTTCAAAATAAAATTGGCTTAAGCTCTGGCTTTTTAGGTTAAAGTCACAATTTAGTCTGCCATAAACAGAAAGAAGCAAGCGCACTTCTCTTCGAGAGGAGCAAGGTCTCTGTGGTTGATGAGATAAAACTTTCCGCAGCAGTGAACAAGGTTACTAGTAAGAGGGGAGGAGCGATACCAGAAGAGAGAACCGCAGCTATGCCGCTGCGGTTGAGAAACTGATTTCCCGATTATGCCTTATAGTAGGCCTTGTACCAGTCGACAAAATTCTGCACGCCTTCTTTGACGGTGGTCTGCGGCTTGAAGCCAACAAGATCGTACAGCGGTTTGGTATCCGCACTGGTTTCAAGCACGTCGCCCGGTTGGATAGGCATCATGTTTTTCTCAGCGACCATTCCCAGTGCTTCTTCCAGGGCGGTGATGTAATCCATCAGTTCAACCGGGGAGCTGTTGCCGATATTGTAAACCCGATATGGGGCCGAGCTGTCTGCCGGAGAGCCATTCTCGACGGTCCACTCCGCGTTCGACTGCGGGATAACATCCTGAACGCGCACAATAGCTTCCACAATATCGTCAACGTAGGTGAAATCACGCTTCATCTTGCCGTAGTTGTACACGTCAATACTCTTACCTTCCAGCATGGCTTTGGTGAATTTGAACAACGCCATGTCAGGGCGGCCCCACGGGCCGTATACGGTGAAGAACCGCAGCCCGGTAGTCGGTATGCCGTAAAGGTGGGAGTAGGTATGCGCCATCAGCTCATTGGCTTTCTTGGTGGCGGCATAGAGTGAAACCGGATGGTCGACCGAGTCGTCGGTTGAGAACGGCATTTTACGGTTCAAACCATAGACGGAACTGGACGATGCATACAGCAGGTGTTCGACCTTATTGTGTCGGCAACCTTCCAGAATGTTCAGATAGCCGATCAGGTTGGAGTCAGCATAGGCATGAGGATTTTCCAGCGAGTACCGAACGCCAGCCTGAGCGGCCAGATGGATCACGCGGTTAAACTTCTCTTCTGCGAACAGTTCTGCGATGCCCTGGCGATCGGCAAGATCGACTTTATGGAAACTGAAAAGGGAGGATTGCAGTAAATCCAGACGCGCCTGCTTAAGATTGACGTCGTAGTAATCATTCATGTTGTCGATACCAACAACCTGATGACCCGCCTCAAGAAGGCGCTTGCAGGTGTGGAAACCGATAAATCCTGCGGCTCCAGTGACTAAAAACTTCATGTTCATCCTCCGGGTTCGTTGTTTCCCGTTATATATAATCGTCGATTTTACACCGGGTTGCCTTAGGGGTCATCTGCTTTCCCGTTACAGAATCTTCATAAAGCGGTCAGAGCGGGGCAGCGCTTGAGGAGCAGCGATCGTTTTTGCGGCATATCTACTGTATTATCCTATCAAATAGAAATCATTATCATTTGTATGTAACTTAGCATCATAATAATACCTATAGTTTCTTATACTAATAATTGATGTTCCGCCGATAAAGTACTCAATATGAGATTGAGTATGCCCTGCTGACTATATTGTTACTGATTATATAATTTCCGAGCATTCCGCCGCTGAATGCTCGTGATTCCTATGTCAATTGAGCATTTTTTGATTTTTTTAATTACATATCAATTGGTTATGTCCTTTATTTTGAATTGTGTAAATAATGTATCCTTATTGTTTGCTTTTCACATGAATTGATTTGCCATGCTTTTTGATTTTTATTCTTAGTTACCAGCGTTATAATGCGCGGATAATCTATGTGTCCCAAGAGGGTTGCTTTGCAGGGTAACGCTTCCTCGGAACATCCGGTGTGCCGTGTGACAAACCCGGAAATGGATACTCTTTATCTGGGGTGGAACAATATGAGCAATGTTCTGGAACGTTGCGTCAGTTTGGCTACCCTTGATGCTTTAGTGATGCGTACAGCAGCTTTACTGGCTCGTGCAGTCGGCTTTCAACGACCGTACCGGTGATGTCGGTGAACCATGGAACTTGCTAAATGAGAAAGTCCCGATAGATAGCCGGCAGCAAAACGGGGAGAGTAGCGCTCGCGCATTTACTGTCCGGTTGTACGGCGTAGGGCCTGAAAACAGAGATATGGCTTGCGAGATATATCTCTGTTTTTAGTTGTTTATCGCGGGTCTGCCAGCCTGTTTTGTTTACGGCGGCAGAACGCAGCGTAAAGGCCAGCCGTCAGGTAGCAGCAAGAGCATGCTGTGACTGACTGGCCAAAGCCATAATCATGAAAGTAGTACAGCAGCGTTACGCGCTTTGGTTGCGATAGCCAATGGCGGTAGCGTGCCTGAAATTTATGATATATGTTGATTAGCATATAACTATTTGAAAAATGAGATAAAGTATGAAGATCCTTGTTACGGGTGGCGCGGGTTTCATCGGTTCCGCCGTTGTTCGTCATATTATTGAAAATACCCAGGATGACGTTCGCGTCGTGGACTGCCTGACGTACGCGGGTAATCTCGAGTCTCTGGCATCCGTTGCCCAAAATGAACGCTATTCGTTTTCACGCACGGATATCACCGACGCGCAGGGGATCGCCGGGCAGTTCAGTGAGTTTCAGCCTGATATCGTGATGCACCTGGCGGCTGAAAGCCACGTTGACCGCTCTATTGACGGTCCTGCAGCCTTTATCCAGACTAACCTGATTGGCACGTTTACGCTGCTTGAGGCGGCGCGTCACTACTATCAGTCGCTGAACGAAGCGCAGAAACAACGCTTCCGCTTCCACCATATCTCCACCGATGAAGTCTACGGCGACCTGCACGGTACCGATGACCTGTTCACGGAAGAAACCTCCTACGCACCAAGCAGCCCGTACTCGGCCTCGAAAGCTGGTAGCGATCATTTAGTGCGCGCCTGGAACCGCACCTACGGACTGCCGGTGGTGGTGACTAACTGCTCGAACAACTACGGTCCGTATCACTTCCCGGAAAAACTGATCCCGCTGACTATTCTCAACGCGCTGGCGGGCAAACCGCTGCCGGTCTATGGCAACGGTGAACAGGTCCGCGACTGGCTGTACGTCGAAGATCACGCGAGAGCGCTGTATAAGGTGGCTACCGAAGGGCATAGCGGCGAAACCTACAATATCGGCGGCCATAACGAGCGTAAAAATATCGATGTGGTCAGAACCATCTGCGCCATCCTTGATAAAGTGGTGGAGCAGAAGCCGGGCAATATCAGCCACTTTGCCGATCTCATTACCTTTGTCAAAGACCGCCCGGGCCATGACCTGCGCTACGCTATTGATGCGGCTAAGATTCAGCGCGACCTCGGCTGGGTGCCGGAAGAAACGTTCGAAAGCGGCATTGAAAAAACGGTGCACTGGTATCTGAACAATCAGACCTGGTGGCAGCGCGTGCTGGACGGCTCCTATGCCGGCGAGCGTCTTGGTCTGAATAACTAATTAAGGTGGATTGCAGGATGAAAGGTATTGTTCTGGCCGGCGGTTCCGGCACCCGCTTGTACCCGATTACTCAGGGCGTGTCGAAACAGCTGCTGCCGATTTACGACAAACCGATGATTTACTACCCGGTTTCGGTGCTGATGCTTGCCGGTATCAGGGACATCCTGATTATTTCCACGCCGGAAGATATGCCGGCGTTCCAGCGTCTGCTGGGCGATGGTTCGCAGTTTGGCGTCAACTTCTCCTATGCAATCCAGCCGTCTCCGGACGGTCTGGCGCAGGCCTTTATCATCGGTGAAGAGTTTATCGGCAATGATTCCTGCGCGCTGGTGCTGGGCGATAATATTTACTTCGGGCAAAGCTTCGGTAAAAAACTGGAGGCCGCGGCCAGCAAAACGTCGGGCGCCACCGTCTTTGGCTACCAGGTTCTCGATCCTGAACGCTTTGGCGTGGTGGAGTTTGATGAAAACTTCAGGGCGCTGTCGATCGAAGAGAAGCCGCTGAAGCCGAAATCAAACTGGGCGGTAACCGGCCTCTATTTTTATGACAACGACGTCGTAGAGATGGCGAAGGAAGTGAAGCCTTCTGCGCGCGGCGAGCTGGAAATTACCACCCTCAACCAGATGTATCTGGAGCGTGGCGACCTGCAGGTTGAACTGCTGGGCCGCGGTTTTGCCTGGCTTGATACCGGTACCCACGACAGCCTGATGGAAGCCTCTCAGTTCATCCACACCATTGAGAAGCGCCAGGGTATGAAAGTGGCCTGCCTGGAAGAGGTAGCCTTCCGTAATAAATGGCTGTCTGCAGAAGGGGTTGAGGCTCAGGCCGAGCGGCTGAAGAAAACGGAATATGGCGCTTATTTGAAACGTCTGCTCAATGAGCGTTAATCGTCTGCCGACCAAATACAGGGTATGAATTAATGAAAATTTTACTTATTGGCAAAAATGGTCAGGTTGGCTGGGAGCTACAGCGCTCGCTGTCCACGCTGGGTGAGGTGGTCGCCGTTGACTATTTCGATAAGGAACTATGCGGCGATCTGACGGATCTTGCCGGGATTGCGCAAACCGTCCGCCAGGTTAAACCGGATGTGGTTGTCAATGCGGCCGCGCATACGGCGGTGGATAAAGCCGAAAGCGAACGCGAGCTATCCGATCTACTGAATGAGCGGGGCGTAGCGGTACTGGCGGAGGAGTCGGCGAAGCTGGGAGCCCTGATGGTGCACTACTCCACCGACTATGTCTTTGATGGAGAAGGCGAGCATTATCGCCCCGAAGACGAGGCCACCGGGCCGCTGAACGTTTATGGCGAAACCAAGCGCGCAGGTGAACTGGCGCTGGCGCAGGCGAACCCTCGCCATCTGATTTTCCGTACCAGCTGGGTCTACGCGACGCGTGGGGCCAACTTTGCCAAAACCATGCTGCGCCTGGCGGGCGAAAAAGAGACGCTGTCGATTATTAACGACCAGCACGGCGCGCCGACCGGTGCCGAGCTGCTGGCGGATTGTACCGCCATCGCCATTCGTGAAGAGCTGCGTAACAGGGCGGTTGCCGGGACCTACCATCTGGTGGCCAGCGGTGAAACCAGCTGGTATGACTATGCCCGCTTTGTCTTTGATGTGGCGCGGGCAAACGGTGTGCTGCTGGCCATCAAAGAGGTTAACGGGATCCCTACAACGGCTTATCCGACGCCAGCAAAACGTCCGCTGAATTCCCGCCTGTCGAATGAGAAATTCCAGCGGGTATTTGGCGTAACGCTCCCGGGCTGGCGCCAGGGCGTTGAGCGCGTTGTTGTTGAAGTTTTAGGTAAGTAGGTAAATACACAAGCATGAATATTATTAAAACAGACATTCCTGAGGTCTTAATCTGCGAGCCGAGAGTCTTTGGCGACGCGCGCGGATTTTTCTTTGAAAGCTTCAGCAGCAAGATCTTTGATGAGGCGGTGGGCCGCAAGGTTGAGTTTGTGCAGGATAACCACTCGCAGTCGCAGAAAGGCGTGCTGCGCGGGCTGCACTATCAGCTGGCCCCGCATGCGCAGGGTAAACTGGTGCGCTGCGTTGAAGGCGAAGTGTTCGACGTTGCCGTCGACGTACGTCGCTCATCGCCGACGTTTGGTCAGTGGGTTGGGGTTGTGCTGAGCGCGGAAAACAAGCGTCAGCTGTGGATCCCGGAAGGGTTTGCACACGGATTTATGGCGCTGAGCGAGACGGTGCAGTTTGTCTATAAAGCGACCAACTACTACGCACCGCAGTCGGAGCGCAGCATTCTCTGGAACGATCCGCAAATTGGCATTGAGTGGCCTGAGCTAAGCGGCTGCGCGCTTTCATTGTCAGAGAAAGATATGCAGGCTCATACTCTGGCAACCGCTGAAGTATATGCCTGACCGTAAGTCATTTGTAGATTTGATATGCTTAACGCATCCTCTTTTATTCATTAAGAATTATAATAATAATTAAATAGCGATGTTTACTCTAAAGGTAATAGATTCATGACTTATGAAGCAATGAAGCCGAAGATAATCGCTTCTATTGTATTATTTAATCATTCCTATGATGATATTAAAGATACGTTGATCTCGTTATGTCATGAGAGTGGTGTTGAAAAAATTGTCTTAGTGGATAATGGCGGATGTCAATGGGTTACAGAGCTGAGCGAACCGAAAATCAGTTATATCAAATCTCCTTATAACTGTGGGTTCGGTGCTGGTCACAATTTGGCAATCAAAGCTAATACTGATTTTGATGGTTATTTTCTGATTTGTAATCCGGATGTTAGTTTTGACAGAGGCGAGCTGGATAAATTATTGTCCTTTGCCTGGGATAACCAGTTCCCCTTTGTCTCACCTACCATTCTCTACAAAAATGGGGACCGGCAATACAGCTGTCGCTTACTGCCCACGCCGGTTAACCTGTTTTTAAGGCGTTTTTTACCCACCACTGCGCTGAAGTTTGACGTTGAGTACGAGCTGATGGATGCCGAGTACGATAAGGTTTTCTCACCTCCTTCGGTCTCCGGCTGCTTCATGCTGCTAACGAATAGTTTGCTCCAGAAGCTGAATGGTTTTGATGAGCGCTACTTCATGTATTTAGAAGACGTTGATCTATGTCGCCGCGCGCTGCCGTTCACTAAGATATATTATTTCCCGGATGCGACAATTATTCACCTTTTCAATAAGGGGTCATATAAAAGCAAGCTGTTGCTTTGGTATCATGTTCGCTCTGCGATTTCCTACTTTAATAAGTGGGGATGGTTTTTTGACCGCAAGAGGCATGCGTACAATAAAAAAGCGCTGCTTGAAATTCCCCGGAAGTTAGGTTGATTGTTCAGATAATTTTATTACGAGTTTAAAATGAAAAACCCGCATCAAAAACTTTCATCATCACCCGTAGAGATTGCACGTAGTATTTTTGGCCATCGGGGGATCATCCTCCAGATGGCTAAACGGGATGTTATCGGAAGATACAAAGGTTCGGTGATGGGCCTGCTTTGGTCCTTCCTGAACCCGCTATTCATGCTAACCGTATATACCTTCGTGTTCTCCGTGGTGTTCAAAGCTCGCTGGTCCGCCGGTGGCGATGAGAGCAGAACGCAGTTTGCGATAATCCTGTTTGTCGGTATGATCGTGCACGGTTTCTTCAGTGAGGTCATCAATAAGGCGCCACTGATCATCCTTAGCAACACTAACTATGTTAAAAAGGTCATATTTCCGCTTGAAACCTTGCCGGTGATTTCCCTGCTGGCGGCTCTTTTCCATACCTGCATTAGCCTGTTCGTTCTGCTGGTGGCCTTTGTGCTTTTTAACGGCTATTTGCACTGGACGATTGTGTTCCTGCCGCTGGTTTTCTTCCCGCTAGTCATTTTCTGTCTTGGCTTATCGTGGATCCTCGCCTCATTGGGCGTTTTCCTGCGCGATGTCAGCCAGACTACGGTGATTATCACCACCGTCATGATGTTCTTATCTCCGGTATTTTTCCCGATTAGTGCCTTGCCTGCGAAATATCATATTTGGATTATGCTCAACCCGCTGACCTTTATTATTGAACAAGCCCGAAGCGTTCTGATTTGGGGCGGTATGCCTAATTTCCTGGGTCTTTTACTCTATTCCATGGGCGCCGCAGTTGTCGCCTGGCTGGGTTTTGTCTTCTTCCAGAAAACAAGGAAGGGATTTGCTGATGTCCTCTAATGAAATTGCTATCCAGGTCACTAATCTGAGCAAATGCTATCAGATCTACGCCAGTCCGACCGATCGTTTAAAACAGTTTTTTGTGCCAAAAATTCAGCAGGTTGCCAGAAGAGAGCGCAACTGCTATTTCCGCGAGTTCTGGGCATTAGACGATGTCTCCTTCAGCATCAAGAAGGGAGAAACCGTCGGTATTATCGGCCGTAACGGGGCGGGTAAATCGACGCTTCTGCAAACGATCTGCGGAACCTTAACGCCTTCTGCAGGAGAAGTCCGGGTCAACGGGCGTATTGCTGCCCTGTTGGAGCTCGGTGCTGGCTTTAACCCCGAGTTTACCGGTCGTGAAAACGTCTATATGAACGGTTCGGTGCTGGGGTTAACGAAAGAGCAAATTGCGGCAAAATTTGCTGAGATTGAAGAATTTGCCGACATTGGCCAGTTTATCGATCAGCCCGTGAAGACCTACTCCAGCGGGATGTACGTGCGCCTGGCTTTTGCCGTTCAGGCCTGCGTAGAACCGGAGATCTTAATTGTCGACGAGGCGTTGGCGGTTGGCGACATTGGTTTCCAGTACAAGTGCTATAAGCGGATGGAAGCGCTGCGTGCGAAGGGCGTGACGATCATTATGGTGACCCATTCGACCGGCAGCATTCTTGAATACGCGGACCGCTGTCTGGTGATGGAACACGGTAAGCTGATTGGTGATACCACGGATGTGCTGGCCGCAGTTCTGGCCTATGAAAAAGGGATGATCCTTGCTAACGGGAGCGAGAAGCCAGCCGCAAACCGCGCGGCGGACCAGGGTTCAGCTGAAGAAGTTAGCGTCGAAGAGCTGAAAGCCATTCAGCTGCGCACCACCAATGAGGCCACTGGTGAGAAGCGCTTCGGTAGCGCGCGTGCAATTATTGAAGATCTGACGATTTATAAATCGGATGGCACCACTCTGGCCGAAAAGCCACTGATTAAATCAGGCGAAGAAGTGACCTTTGATTTTACCATTCTGGCTAGCGAAGAAATTAAAGATATCGCGTTAGGCATCTCCATGTCGAAAGCGCAGGGGGGCGATATCTGGGGAGACAGTAATATCGGAGCCGGTTCAGCAATTACCCTGCGACCCGGCCGCCAGCGTATCGTATATAAAGCGACGCTGCCTATTAACTCGGGCGATTATCTCATTCACTGTGGCCTGGCCAAGGTTGGCAACGGCGATCGGGAAGAACTCGATCAGCGCCGTCCGATGATGAAAGTTAAATTCTGGTCTGCAAGGGAGTTGGGTGGTGTGATTCACGCTCCGTTGAAAATTATTTCGAATGGAGAGTAATGATGCTGGCTGTATTTTTACCTCCCTATCCGTTCAGGGGGCTTAAGGCCCCTTATTTATGGATGTTTTATAAATATCTTCACTGCGCAACGGATAGCATTCTGTTTATTACCGGTGAGGATTATCTCAGCGTTACTGATGATGAAGCTCAGCGCGCACGGTGGGAATTTGATCCGGCGTCGATGGCCTCGCTTGGCTATGAACTGCCAAATGCGCAAAGCATGGCGTGTCATGAGTACCTGACGCTCGATAACGCCTTCTACGAAACGCTGCTTTCTCGTCACCATCACGATCCGATTAAATCATTTTCGGCGTTCCTGACCGAGCGGATCCCCGACCTGGAGACAGAACTGCACGCTTTGCTGGATAGCAAAAAAGGCATAATTGACCAGATCGACACTTTTATCTCTATCTGCAACTGTCCCTCCCTGGAGCATGTCGCCAGGACGCTTGGGAAAGAGGTGATGCACATCGAGATTGGCCCGCTGCGAGCACCAATGTATCGCAACACCGCCTATCTGGACTTTGCCGGCGTCAATGGCGGGACCGAAGCCAGCGCTCGCTATGAAAAATGTCAGGCCGAGTTCGATATCAAGGCCTCGCTGGGCGATTTGCACAACTATTTTCTTGAGGTTTTACCGCCCGCAGAAGCGGCCACTCATTCTGCGGCCGGCGTCGTGCTTCAGGTTGAGGATGACTCCAATCTGATCGCCTACAATCACGACTTTACTAACATTTCGCTGCTTTCGTACGTTCGCCAGCGCTATGAAAAAGAGGACATCCTGGTGCGCGCGCATCCGGGTAGCCTGTTCCGCTTAAGGGACGACGTTTTTACAATCGATGACTCAGCCAATAGCCTTGCCTTCATTAATCAGTGCAACGAAGTCTTCACCATTAACTCAAGCGTCGGTCTTGAGGCAATATTAACCGGCAAGAAAACGACGGTTTTAGGTGACTGCTCTTACGCCTTTATCAATGAATTAGCCGGAGCCTCAGCCACGGTCAATGCTGCCGCGTTTTACCTGTTCTCGTATCTGGTTCCTTTCGACCTGGTTTTCAATCAGGAGTACCTCAAATTCAGATTGGGTCATCCGGAAGAGCGCGAGATTGTCGGCAAGCATATCGAATTTTACTCAGCTGATATGCCGGGTAGCCTTTCACAGGCCGCGCATAGCCTGTCATCATTGATAAATGAAGCCATTTCCCAAGACAAAGCGATGAGAAAGATTTTAGAAAACTCCCTGCAAGAAC
Organism: Klebsiella terrigena; assembly: GCF_006539725.1. GTDB lineage: Bacteria > Pseudomonadota > Gammaproteobacteria > Enterobacterales > Enterobacteriaceae > Klebsiella > Klebsiella terrigena. Next base: position 319,939 of record NZ_BJNO01000003.1, read on the forward strand.
ATAACAAACAGCTCGACCTGTTAAAAAACCAGCTGGCTGCAGAAGCGGCCGAACGTGAGAAGCTCGCGGCTACCCTCGCGCAGCTGCAGGATGCGGAAGTCGCCGAACGTGAAAAACTCACCACCACCCTCGCACAGCTGCAGGATAAGGTTGAGGTTGCGGCGCACGCCAAAGCCGGCCTGATGTCGGCTATGGAAACGAAGCAAGAAGAGATCAACCGCATGCGTAACAGCCTGTCATGGAAGCTGACCATGCCGGTACGTATGTCGGGCCGAATTTGCCGCGGTGAATTTTCTACGATAAGGGCGATGACTCGCTATCATGCAACCTCGGGTAACGGGACGCTATCGCGCTTCCTGCTTTCCGGCGGCCTGCTGTCAAAATCGAAGTATAAAACCGCGCTGCGCCTCATTATGTCCGGTAACTGGAAAGGGGCTGCGGACGGTTTTAAACGCGTGTTTAACCGCGCGGCGACGGATTCCGCGCCGGCAGCGGCGTTCCTTGATAACGGTGATGTGCGTATTCTCGCAACGCAGCACACATTATTCGTTGCTCATCTTATCGAGAAGAGTCTGCTTGAGAATGGCCTTACTGCGCAGGTCAGTACGTCATACGTTGAGGAACATGACAGCGGTCAACTGCATATCGTCGTCTGTCCACAGATGTTTAAGCAGCTGCCTAAGCACTATATCGCTTTCCAGATGGAGCAATCGGTCAACTCAAGATGGTTTACCGAGGAGTATTTTGCCCGCCTGAATAACGCGGTAGCGATATTTGATTACTCGCTGAAAAATATCGAATACCTTCTGCAGCAGGGAATTCCCTATCAGAAGCTGTTCTATATGCCGATCTCCAGCTACGCGGACTATCCCGCTTATCTCACGCAGATCGGCTATGACCTGAGCGATCGCAAGGGCGATAAGGCTGCTGATGTTTTATTCTACGGCGATCCTAATTGCGAACGTCGTAAGGCGTATCTGCAGGAGCTGAAGAAGCATTTCAACGTCACCGTTGCTTCCGAAGTGTTTGGCGATCGGTTGACCAAAATGGTCAAGGACGCGCGGGTTGTTATTAATATCCATTACTATGAGGATGCGCTGCTTGAGACGACGCGTTTGTATGAAACGCTGTCATTAGGCACGCCGATCGTGAGTGAAAGCAGTGCGGATATTGAAGAACATCAGGACCTGCAGGGGGTGATTGATTTCTGCCCGGTTGGCGATATTCAGGCGATGGTAGAAAAGCTCCAGACGCTGCTGTCTGATGAGCAACACTACCGCGAGAAGCGGGCGGACATTGCGCGCTTCACCGCTGAAGATAAGAAAAATAACGTCTATCTGAAGCGTTATTTGCTGTCGATTGATAAGCTCACGTTCTCACAGTACGAAAGCAGCTACGCCTTCGATGATATCGAGGAAAGCGATATTCCGCGTCTGTGCCTGTCGCTGTCGGAAACGCCGGTGCGTAGAAAGGCCTTCTTTAAAAGTCCTTCCCACGGATTCAGCTTCTTTGACGGTATTCGCTACCGTATTGGCTGGATTGGCTGCGGGATGAGCTATAAATATATGCTTTCCAGGATGCTGGCCAGCAGGGCGAAAATGGGCATTATCTGTGAAGATGACGTTATCTTCCCGCTTGATTACGACCAGAAGCTCAATAAGATTATCGACCATCTGCAGGCCACTGAGATCAAATGGCATATTTTTGCCGGTATCATCGCCCACCTTCATGACGATACCAAAATCATTGATGTCAGGGAGATTGACGGTATCGAATACGTCTACATCGATAAAATGACCAGCATGGTGATGAATATCTACTCCCGTAGCGGGATGGAGTTGATCTCAAATTGGGATGAAACGAACATCGATGCTGAGACCAATACTATCGACCGCTACGTTGAATCGGCAGAAGATCTGGTGGTTGTGACCACGGTTCCGTTCCTGGTGGGCTATGCGGAAGAGCAGCAGTCTACGCTGTGGGGCTTTGAAAACTCGCAGTACACCTCGCTGATCAAGGCCAGTGAAGAGCTGCTGGCGAAGAAGGTCGCGGAGTTTAAGCGCAACCGCTAGCCATCGTCGACGGCCTCAGGTGCCGCATAGCAAAAGGCCGGAAGCTGAACGGGATCCTTCATAAGGATTGTTCAACTTCCGGCCTTTTTTATGCCTTAAATCCGCCGGGTTTACTGATGACGGCTTTTTAAGTTGGCGATGATGTCTTGCAGGGAGAGCTCCTGATCCTGCAGCAGCACCATCAGGTGATACATCAGGTCCGAGGCCTCATTCTTCAGCTCAAACCGATCATGCACCGTAGCGGCCAGCGCCGTTTCCACGCCTTCCTCGCCAACCTTCTGCGCAATGCGCTTGGTGCCGCTGGCGTACAGCTTCGCGGTATAGGAGCTCTCCGGGTCGGCGTGCTTACGCTCGGCCAGCAGCTGCTCCAGCTGATACAGGAACAGCCACTGGTGTCCCGCTTCGCCGAAGCAGCTGGACGTGCCCTTGTGGCAGGTTGGGCCAATCGGATTAACCAGTACCAGCAGGGTATCGTTGTCGCAATCCGGCGTGATGCTCACCACGTTGAGGAAGTTGCCGGAGGTTTCGCCCTTGGTCCACAGGCGCTGTTTGGTGCGCGACCAGAAGGTCACCTTTCCGCTCTCTTCGGTCTTCGCGAGCGCTTCCTGATTCATGTAGCCATGCATCAGCACTTCGCCGGAAATAGCGTGCTGTACGATGACCGGCATCATGCCGTCGGTTTTTTGCCAGTCCAGCTGTTCAGTTAACATACCCTAATCTCCACGCCCTTTGCTGCCAGGTACGCTTTCAGTTCACCAATATTAATAATCTGCTTGTGGAACACCGATGCGGCCAGCGCGCCGTCGACGTTAGCGTCGCGGAAGGCTTCAAGGAAGTGTTCCATCGTGCCGGCGCCGCCGGAGGCGATCAGCGGCACGTGGCACACGGCGCGGACTTTGCTCAGCTGCGCAAGATCGTAGCCGTTACGCACGCCGTCCTGGTTCATCATGTTCAGCACGATCTCTCCGGCCCCGCGCTTCTGCACTTCCTCTACCCAGTCGAGGGTTTCCCACTGGGTCACCCGGGTGCGGGCTTCGTCGCCGGTGTACTGATTAACGTGGTACTTGCCGGTATCGGCGTCGAACCAGGTATCGATACCCACCACGATGCACTGCACGCCAAAGCGTTCGGCGAGGCGGGTAATCAGCGTCGGATCGGCCAGGGCAGGGGAGTTAATTGAAATCTTGTCTGCGCCAAAAGAGAGGATCTGCGCCGCGTCTTCCAGCGACTTAATCCCGCCGGCGACGCAGAACGGAATATCGATAACTTCCGCCACGCGGGAAACCCAGCTTTTATCGACCACCCGGCCGTCGCTGGAGGCGGTGATGTCGTAGAAGACCAGCTCATCCGCGCCTTCGTCGGCGTAGCGCTTCGCCAGCGGGACGATATCGCCGATGATTTCATGATTACGGAACTGCACGCCTTTCACTACCTGGCCGTCGCGAACGTCGAGGCAGGGGATTATCCGTTTTGCCAGCATTGAATGGCCTCCGTTACGTTGAATTTATCTTCCAGCAGGGCGCGGCCGACAATGACGCCGCGAACGCCGGTTCCGCGCAGCGCGGCGATATCGTTAAGATCGCCGATGCCGCCGGAGGACTGGAACGCGACCTGCGGATAGCGGGCGCACACCTCTTCATATAAAGAGACGTTAGAACCGGCCAGGGTGCCGTCGCGGGAGATGTCGGTGCACAGCACGTGCTGCAGGCCAACCGGCAGATAGCTTTCTACCAGCTCCTCGAGGGTCACCCCGGAGTTTTCCTGCCAGCCGCTGACCGCCACCTGCTTATTACCCTCGGCATCGATGCGCACGTCGAGCGCCAGCACCAGATGCTGTGGGCCGAAACGTTTGAACCAGCCCTTCACCGTCTCCGGCGATTTCACCGCCGTAGACCCTACCACCACGCGCGCGACGCCGGCATCGAGCAGGGCCGCGACGTCCTCTTCCGTACGCACGCCGCCGCCGACCTGTACCGGTACGTCAACGCCGGCAACCAGCGTTTTGAGCAGCGCAATCTGTCGCTTTTCAGGATCTTTCGCGCCGGTCAGATCGACCAGGTGCAGCACCTCTGCGCCCTGAGCGGCGTAGGACTGCAGGCGCGGCAGCGGATCGTTACCGTAGTCGCGCTGCTGGCCGTAATCGCCCTGGTGGAGACGGACTACCGTGCCGTCAATTAAATCTAAAGCCGGAATTATCATCACATCTCCAGGAAATTTTTCAGCAGCTGGGCGCCGGCGCTGCCCGAGCGCTCCGGGTGGAACTGCACGCCAAAAAAGTTATCTTGCTGTACCGCGGCGGTGAACGGCTCGCCGTAGTTGCACTGGGCGGTGGTGTGTGGATTGACCGGCATCGCGTAGCTGTGGACGAAGTAGAAATAGGCCCCGTCCTCGATACCGCTGAACAGGCGATTCCCCGCTTTCGGGTACACGCGGTTCCAGCCCATGTGCGGCAGCGGCAGCCCGTGGTCGGTCATCTTCGGCACGTCTTCATCAATAATGCCCAGCAGATCGACGCCGTTGCTCTCTTCGCTGCGCCGGCCAAGCAGCTGCATGCCGAGGCAGATCCCCAGCACCGGCTGGGTGCAGGCCTTCACCAGCTCAATCAGCTCGCGGTCGCGCAGCTGGTCCATCGCCGCCTGGGCGGTGCCCACGCCGGGTAAAAACAGCTTGTCGGCGCGCAGCACCACGTCCGGATCGCGGCTCACCGCCGGCTGATAGCCGTGGCGGAGAATTGCCGACTTCACCGAATTGAGGTTGGCGCATCCGGTATCGAGGATCACCACGTTCATTACAGCACCCCTTTTGAAGATGGCAGCGTGTCGCCCTGGACGCGGATTGCCTGACGCAGCGTGCGGCCAAAAGCCTTAAACAGGCTCTCGACGCGGTGATGATCGTTCTTCCCTTTGGTTTTCAGGTGCAGCGTCACCGCCATGGTGTAGGAGAGCGAGCGGAAGAAGTGCTCCACCATCTCCGTGCTCAGATCGCCAACGCGCTGATAGGCAAAATCGGCCTTATATTCGAGGTGCGGACGCCCGGAAATATCCAGCGCACAGCGGGCCAGGCACTCGTCCATCGGCAGCACAAAGCCAAAGCGGCTGATGCCGCGCTTATCGCCCAGCGCCAGCTTCAGCGCTTCGCCCAGCGCCAGGCCGGTATCTTCCACCGTGTGGTGATCGTCAATATAGAGGTCGCCGCCGACGTTAATTTCCAGGCGGAAGCCGCCGTGGGTGGCTATCTGATCGAGCATATGATCGAAGAAGCCGACGCCGGTGTGGATTTTGCTGCCGCCTTCGCGATCCAGCCAGACCTTCACATCAACCTGGGTCTCTTTGGTAATGCGCTCAACGTGGGCGTAGCGGTCGCGGCGGGTAAGCTGCTCGCAGATGGTCGGCCAGTCGAGGGTCTCGCGGTCGTAGCGCAGGCCGATAATGCCCATATTTTCCGCCAGCTCGATGTCGGTGGCGCGATCGCCGATGACGTAGCTGTTGGCTTTGTCCAGCACGCCTTCTTCCAGCCACGGCAGCACCAGCTGGGTTTTCGGCTTGCGGCAGTCGCAGCCTTCCGTCGGCAGGTGCGGACAAATCAGCACCTCTTCAAAGTTCACGCCCTGGGAAGCAAATACCTGCATCATCAGGTTGTGCGGGCCGTCAAACTCATCCTGCGGCAGGCTGTCGGTGCCCAGACCATCCTGATTGGTGATCATCACCAGCCGATAGCCTTCCTGCTGCAGCTTCAGCAGCGCAGGGATCACCTGCGGCTCAAAGGCCAGCTTTTCAAAGCGGTCTACCTGAAAATCAACCGGTGGCTCGGAAATCAGCGTACCGTCACGGTCAATAAAGAGAAACTTCTGGGTCATACATTCTCCGCAGTCAAAGCGTCAATCACGCGCTGGCTCTCTGCACGGGTACCGATAGTGATACGCAAACAGCCGCTTAATGAGGGTTGTTTATTCTGGTCTCGTAAGATAATGCCCTGATCCCACAAAGATTTAAATACCGCGCTGGAGGCTTTAATGCGTGCGAGGATGTAGTTGGTCTCGGAATCGAAAACCTGCTCAATGCAGGCGATGCCGCGCAGCTGGCCAATCAGGTACTCTCGCTCCTCTACGATCTGCGCGACGCGAGCGCGCATGGCGGCAATACCCTGAGCATTAAGGGCCTGGGCGGCGATATCGGCGACCGGCGTGGAGAGCGGGTAGGGAGCGATGACCTTCATCAGCAGGTTAATCACCTCGGCGTTAGCCAGCGTAAAGCCGCAGCGCAGGCCGGCGAGGGCAAAGGCCTTCGACAGCGTGCGCAGCACCACCAGATGCGGATAGTCGCTCAGCCAGCCGGCCAGCGTCGCCTGCGGGCAGAATTCGATATAGGCTTCGTCGGCGATGACAATCGCCTTGCCGCGGGTCATCTCCAGCAGCGCGCGCATATCGTCAGGGTTAATCACCTGCCCGGTCGGGTTGTTGGGGCTGCAGACAAAGACCACCTTCACGCCGTCGAGATTGGCGGCGATGCCGGGGAGATCGAGCTGCCAGTCGCTCAGGCTCGGCACCGTCCGGCAGGCTACGCCGAAGGTTTCAGTACTGACGCCGTACATGCCGTAGGTTGGCGGGCAGTAGAGCACCGCGTCCTCTCCCGGCTCGCAGAAGGCGCGGATCACCAGCTCAATGCCTTCATCGGCGCCGCGGCTGACCAGCACCTGCTCGGGCTTAACCCCGGCATACTGCGCGTAGTTCTCAATCACCGCTTTCGGCTGGCCTTCCGGGTAGCGGTTCAGCGTTTGCTGAGTTAGCTGGAATTCAACCGCGGTCGGGAATTCGTTGGCGTTGAGCCAGACGTCGCCTTTACCGCCCAGGCGGCGAGCAGATTGGTATGGCGTCAGGTCACGGACGTTAGCGCGGGCTAAATCTTCGATGCTCATGCTTGCTCCTTAAGCGCTGCAACGCGCAGCGTAACGGCATTTTTGTGGGCGGTCAGGCGCTCGGCGGCGGCGAGAATTTCAATCGTTGACGCCAGGGCGGAAAAGCCTTCGCGGGACAGCTCCTGCACCGTCATGCGCTTCTGGAAATCCGCCAGGCCGAGGCTGGAACAGGTAGAGGTATAGCCGTAGGTCGGCAGCACGTGGTTGGTGCCGGAGGCATAATCGCCCGCCGACTCTGGCGACCAGTCGCCGAGGAATACCGACCCGGCGCTGGTGATGCTGTCAACCAGCTCGCGCGCCCTGCGGGTCTGAATAATCAGGTGCTCCGGGCCGTACTGGTTGGAGATCTCCACGCACTGCGCGAGATCGCGCGCCACGATAATGCGGCTGGCTGAGAGCGCCTCGCGAGCGGTTTCCGCCCGCGGCAGCTCCGCCAGCTGGCGCTCAACGGCCTGGGCGACGCGGCGGCCCATTTCAGCGTCCGGGGTCAGCAGAATAACCTGAGAATCCGGGCCGTGCTCGGCCTGCGACAGCAGGTCTGACGCCACGAAGTCCGGCGTCGCGCCGCTGTCGGCAATCACCAGAACTTCTGACGGACCGGCGGGCATGTCGATCGCCGCGCCGTCGAGACGCTGGCTGACCTGACGCTTAGCCTCGGTAACGAAGGCGTTACCCGGGCCAAAGATTTTGTCCACTTTGGCAATCGATTCGCTGCCGAAGGCCAGCGCCGCAATCGCCTGCGCGCCGCCGACGTTAAAGACGTTACGCACGCCGCACAGCTGGGCGGCATAGAGAATTTCATCGGCAATGGGCGGCGGGGAGCACAGCACCACCTGCTGACAGCCGGCGATGCGCGCCGGCGTCGCCAGCATTAATACGGTAGAGAACAGCGGCGCCGAGCCGCCGGGAATATAGAGGCCGACGGAGGCGATAGGGCGGGTGACCTGCTGGCAGCGCACGCCCGGAAGCGTCTCAACGTCCACGCCCGGAAGCTGCTGGGCGTTGTGGAAGGTTTCAATATTGCGTACCGCAACCGCCATCGCCTGCTTGAGCTCGTCGCTCAGGCGCTCGCCGGCGGCGGCGATCTCTTCGTCGCTGACCTTCAGCGCCTTGACGTCGGTCTTATCAAACTTTGCGCTGTACTCGCGCAGCGCCGCGTCGCCGTTTTGTTTGACGTTATCAAGGATCTCAGCAACGGTGCGTGTGATGCTGTCGGAAGCGGAAATTGCCGGGCGCATTAATAGTTGTTGCTGTTGTTCGGCGCTACAGCTATTCCAGTCGATGATTGTGTTGAAGCTCATGATCGTTTCCCCTGTTTAATCTCTGAGACAGGCCCGGTGGGGCCTGAGCTGGCTGGATTACTCCATCATCTTCTCAATCGGCAGAACCAGGATCGAGCTGGCGCCGAGCGCTTTCAGTTTTTCCATGGTTTCCCAGAACAGGGTTTCGCTGCTGACCATGTGCATCGCGACGCGCTGCTTATCGCCCGCCAGCGGCAGGATCGTTGGGCGCTCGGCGCCTGGCAGCAGGGCCACCACTTCTTCCAGACGCTCGGTCGGCGCGTGCATCATGATGTATTTCGATTCCCGCGCCTGGATAACGCCCTGAATACGGGTCAGCAGGCGGTCAATCAGCTGCTGTTTGGCATCGGCGATGTCGCCGTCGCGCTGAATCAGGCAGGCTTTGGAGCGGAACATCACTTCCACTTCGCGCAGGCCGTTGGCTTCGAGGGTGGCGCCGGTAGACACCAGGTCGCAAATCGCATCGGCGAGGCCCGCGCGCGGGGCGACTTCAACGGAGCCGTTCAGCAGGCAGGACTTAAACGAAATGCCTTTCTGATCGAGGTAGCGCTTCAGCAGGTGCGGGTAGGAGGTGGCGATACGCTTGCCGTCCAGCGCCGCCGGGCCGTCCCAGCGTTCGTCCGCCGGCGTGGCCAGCGACAGGCGGCAGCCGCCGAAGTCCAGACGACGCAGGGTGAAGTAGCGCGGGTCTTCGCCCTGAGCGCGGCGGCTCAGCAGCTCTTCTTCCAGCACGTTTTCGCCGATAATGCCCAGATCGACCACGCCGTCCATAATCAGGCCCGGGATATCGTCATCACGCACGCGCAGAATATCGATCGGCATATTTTCTGCCAGCGCAATCAGGCGCTGAGTGTGCAGATTCACTTTGATGCCGCAGCGGCTCAATAATTCGCGTGAATCTTCACTCAGGCGGCCTGATTTTTGAATAGCTATGCGTAAACGGCTGTTGTCTAACATTCTTCTTTTCCTCTTATACCTGTCTGAATCTGTCCGAATTTAATTCAAAAAAAAGCCCCCGGAAGTAAATCTTCCGGGGGCTCTCTTTGCGTTCATGCACCTCTGGAAGATCCAAACGTCTTCCAGCACACATCGCCTGAAAGACTAGTCAGGATGATGGTGATGATGGTGGTTTTTAGATTGAACGCAGTTCATAAAATTCTCTTTGAATGACTATGCATTTGATGCCTTTAACCTAAACCAGTTCAGCGGCATAAAGCAAGGGCTTTTTACTATCATTAATTCATTTCATATTCACCGAAGAAATTGTCAGCCGCCGCCGGCTGGCGTAGCCTTAAGTCAGCACAGCGAAAGAGCCAGGAGCCAGAGTATGAAAAAGGTCGCGATTGTCGGATTAGGATGGTTGGGTATGCCCCTTGCGCTATCGTTGATGGCGCGTGGGTGGGAGGTGACCGGCAGTAAGACGACGCAGGATGGCGTGGAGGCGGCGCGGATGTGCGGAATTGACGGCTATCCGCTGCGACTTGAACCGCAGCTGGTGTGCGACACCGAAGATCTGGATGCATTAATGAACGTCGATGCGCTGGTGATCACCTTGCCGGCTCGCCGTACCGGCCCGGGGGAGGATTTCTACCTGCAGGCGGTGCAGGAAATTGTGGATACCGCGTTAGTCCACCACGTTCCGCGGATAATTTTTACCAGCTCCACCTCGGTGTATGGCAACGCCAGCGGCACCCTGAAAGAGGGCGCCCCCCGCAATCCGCAAACCGCCAGCGGCAGGGTGCTTAAAGAGCTGGAGGACTGGCTGCATAACCTTCCGGGAACCTCGGTCGATATTTTACGCCTCGCCGGGCTGGTGGGGCCATCGCGCCATCCGGGACGTTTCTTTGCCGGTAAGTCGGCGCCGGACGGCCAGCAGGGGGTCAATCTGGTCCATCTGCAGGACGTTATCGCCGCGATTGAGCTGCTGCTGCAGGCCCCGAAGGGCGGACACATCTATAATATATGTGCGCCAAAGCATCCCGCTCGCGGCGTCTTCTATCCGCAGATGGCCCGCGAACTTGGCCTGCCGGCACCGGTGTTTGCCGATAACCCGGACGGCGATACCGGCAAGATTATCGACGGCAACCGCATCTGCTACGAGCTGGGGTTTGAGTATCAGTACCCGGACCCGCTGGTTATGCCGATGGAGTAATCAGTCAGCGGGAAATCGCGAACCGTAAGGGGGCGGCGATGAAACCACTGCTGGATGTCCTCGTTATTCTGGATGCGCTGGAAAAAGAGGGGAGCTTTGCTGCGGCGTCGGCAAAGCTTTATAAAACGCCCTCTGCGCTGAGCTACACCATTCATAAGCTGGAAAGCGATCTCAATATTCAGCTGCTTGACCGCAGCGGACACCGCGCGCGCTTTACCCCCAGCGGCCAGCTGCTGCTGGAAAAGGGGCGCGAAGTGCTCCACACCGCGCGGGAGCTGGAAAAACAGGCGATTAAGCTGCACCAGGGCTGGGAAAACGCGCTGGTCATTGCCGTGGACGCCACCTTTCCCTTCTCTTTACTGGCGCCGCTGGTGGGCCAGTTTTATCAGCAGCACCAGCTGGCGCAGCTGCGCTTTAGCCGCGAGACCGTGAGCGACCGCTGGGAGGCGCTGGTCGAAGGGCGGGCGGATATCGTGCTCGGCGCGTTAAGCGATCCGCCAGCCCTCAGCGGCTACGGTTTCACTTCGCTCGGCGAGCTGGAGCATATTTTTGTCGTCGCCCCGCAGCATCCGCTGGCGCAGCTGCCGGAACCGCTGAGCTGGCGGGTAATGAAGCGCCACCGGGCCATTATCTGCGGCGGTGGCTGGCCGTCCGCTGACGATCAGGAGAATCTGGCGGCGTTTGATTTTCCCGGCCTGCTGGCGCTGGTTTCCGCCGGTCTTGGCTGGGGCTATCTGCCGCGCTACCTGGCCCAGGCCCAGCTTGACCTCGGCGAGCTGATAATGAAGGAGGTTGCCGCCCATCAACCGCTCTACCGGGCGTGGATTGGCTGGCATGAGGACGCTTCCGGTCTCGCCAGCGGATGGTGGCAGAATGCGGTTTTAGCAAATAATGCTATTCGCAGGATATACAATACTAAAATTGTATGAATATTAGGCTATTAAATAATTTCTGCAATTTTTTGGCTCTTCTACGGCTTGTCATCCGGCCAGTAAATGTTGCAAAATACGCGGCCTGAAAAACAGAAACTAGCCGACGCTTTTTAAAGTGTCGGTTATTTTTTTGCTTTAAAGACACATCATTCAATACCAAGAGGCCGGGCTTCGTACCGGATAGATATTTACTAAAAACCGACAGTTGTTGTCGCTGAGGAATACACAGAAATGGGGCAATTTTTTGCTTACGCGATGGCTTTCGCCGTAAAAGGGGATGACCACAATGTCGCATAACGCTACTCCAAAAACCTCTCGCGTGGAATTACGTAAAACGCTTACGTTGATTCCGGTTGTCATGATGGGCCTGGCCTATATGCAGCCGATGACGCTGTTCGATACGTTTGGTATCGTCTCTGGATTGACTGACGGTCACGTTGCGACGGCCTACGCCTTCGCGCTGATCGCAATTCTTTTCACGGCGCTGAGCTACGGTAAACTGGTTCGTCGTTTTCCGTCTGCAGGCTCCGCCTACACCTACGCTCAGAAATCTATCAGCCCGGCCGTTGGCTTTATGGTTGGCTGGTCATCGCTGCTCGACTATCTGTTTATGCCGATGATCAACATCCTGCTGGCGAAGATTTACTTTGAAGCGCTGATGCCTTCCGTTCCGTCGTGGATCTTCGTGGTGGCGCTGGTCGGCTTTATGACCGTGTCCAACCTGCGCAGCATCAAGGCCGTGGCGAACTTCAATACCCTGATTGTGGTTCTGCAGATGGGCATCGTGGCGGTTATCGTCGGCCTGATTATCTACGGTATCATGCACGGTGAAGGCGCCGGTACGCTGACCAGCACCCGTCCGTTCTGGTCTGAAGGGGCCCACGTGGTGCCGATGATTACCGGTGCGACCATTCTGTGCTTCTCGTTCCTCGGCTTTGACGGTATCTCTTCTCTGTCTGAAGAGACCAAAGACGCAGAGCGCGTGATCCCGAAGGCCATCTTCCTGACCGCGCTGATTGGCGGGATGATCTTCATCGGCGCCTCTTACTTCCTGCAGCTGTACTTCCCGGATATCTCGCGCTTTAAAGATCCGGACGCGTCGCAGCCTGAAATCATGCTGTACGTGGCGGGCAAAACCTTCCAGTGGGGCGTGCTGATCTTCTCCAGCGTGACCGTTCTGGCTTCCGGTATGGCCGCACACGCGGGCGTTTCCCGTCTGATGTACGTGATGGGCCGCGATGGCGTATTCCCGACCAGCTTCTTCGGCTACGTTCACCCGAAATGGCGTACCCCGGCGTTTAACGTGCTGCTGGTGGGTGCCATTGCGCTGCTGGCGATTAAATTCGACCTGGTCACCGCGACGGCGCTGATTAACTTCGGGGCGCTGGTGGCCTTCACCTTCGTTAACCTGTCGGTCATTTCGCAGTTCTGGATCCGCGAGAAGCGTAACAAGACTCTGAAAGACCACGTTAACTACCTGGTGCTGCCAACCTGTGGCGCGCTGACCGTTGGCGCACTGTGGGTCAACCTGGAGCAGAGCTCTATGGTTCTGGGCCTGATTTGGGGCACCATCGGCCTGGTCTACCTGGCCTGCGTAACCCGTCGTTTCCGTAACCCGGTTCCGCAGTACGAAGACATTGCCTGATCGCGCATCAGAATGAAAAAAGCCGGGGGGAGACCTCCGGCTTTTTTGTTTCCGTCACTCCTGCGCTTCCTGGCGCATCACTCTGAGTAGCGTATCCAGCAGTCCGGGAAAACGCGCCTCCAGATCCTCCCTGCGCAGCGAAATCATATTCTCCCGTCCCTGCGGGCGCTGCCATATCACGCCGCTATCGCGCAGCACGCGCCAGTGGTGGGTCATGGTGGACTTGGCAACGTCTTCATGGCGCAGGGCGTTGCAGCTCTGTTCGCTGCCGTCGGCGAGGATGCGAATAATCTCCAGCCGCATCGGATTGCCAAGGGCAAAAAGAACATTTTCAAGGCGGATTTGTTCACGTTCGGGGTGATTGGCGATCATAATATTCCTGTGTCGGCGGTTGCTCTGTTCCGCGGAACAGCAGCCCGTATCGGCGGCTGGCCGGTAATATACCCAAACTCAATCGCTAAAGCCACGCGCGGTGCTGCAGCTTCACCGATAGTAACGATAGCAAAAATAGTTCGAATATACTCGTACAGTTGTACTATGATAGAGGCCGTTGAACGAACCGCGGCGATTTCGCCGCTCACTGACAGTCAAAATGACTAAGGACGCATCATGCCCCGACCCATCCCCCTCGAACGTTATCGCAACATCGGTATCTCCGCGCATATCGATGCCGGTAAAACCACCACCACTGAGCGCATTCTGTTCTATACCGGAATGAGCCATAAGCTGGGTGAAGTACACGATGGCGCGGCAACAACCGACTGGATGGCGCAGGAGCAAGAGCGCGGGATAACCATTACTTCCGCCGCGGTAAGCTGCTTCTGGCCCGGCATGGACCGCAGCTTTGAGCCGCACCGGATTAATATCATCGACACCCCCGGGCACGTCGATTTTACCATTGAAGTCGAGCGCTCCATGCGGGTACTCGACGGCGCGGTGATGGTCTACGACTCCGTCGGCGGCGTGCAGCCGCAGTCGGAAACCGTCTGGCGGCAGGCGAATAAGTATCACGTCCCGCGGCTGGCCTTCGTCAATAAAATGGACCGCCCCGGCGCCGATTTCTTCCGCGTGGTGCAGATGATGATCGACCGCCTGAAGGCCAACCCGGTGCCGGTGGTGATTCCCGTCGGCGCCGAGGAGCACTTCGTTGGGGTCGTTGACCTCATCAAAATGCGCGCCATTTTGTGGGACGATGCGACCCAGGGGATGACCTTCAGCTATGCGCCGGTGCCGGATGAGCTGCTGGCAACCGCCCACCAGTGGCGGGAAAAAATGGTCTCAGCGGCGGCGGAAGCCAGCGACGAGCTGATGGACAAATATCTCGAAACCGGCGATCTGAGCGAGGCTGAGATCGTCGCCGGGCTGCGTAAGCGCACCGTTGCCGGAGAGATCCAGCCGGTGCTGTGCGGCAGCGCCTTTAAGAACAAAGGCGTCCAGCGGATGCTCGATGCGGTCATTGAACTGATGCCGTCCCCGCTGGATATCCCGGCGATTCAGGGTGTTGATGAGCAAGGCCGGCCGGCGGAGCGTCATCCTGCCGATGATGAACCGCTCTCGGCGCTGGCGTTCAAGCTGATGACCGACCCCTACGTGGGCCAGCTGACCTTTATCCGCGTCTATTCCGGCACCCTGAAGAAAGGGGATGCGGTCTATAACCCGGTTAAAGGTAAAAAAGAGCGTATCGGTCGCATCGTGCTGATGCACGCCAACGATCGCCACGAGGTGGACGAGCTGCACGCCGGCGATATCGCCGCCTGCGTTGGCCTGAAAGACGTCACCACCGGCGACACGCTGTGTGATCCGAATGCGATCGTCACCCTGGAGCGGATGGAGTTTCCGGAGCCGGTGATTTCGCTGGCAATCGAGCCGAAAACCAAAGCGGATCAGGAGAAAATGGGCATCGCGCTGCAGCGCCTGGCGGCGGAAGATCCGTCGTTCCGCCTGCACACCGACGAGGAGTCCGGGCAGACGATTATTTCCGGGATGGGCGAGCTGCATCTGGAAATTATCGTTGACCGGATGCGGCGCGAATTTGGCGTTGAGGCGAATATCGGCCGTCCGCAGGTGACCTACCGCGAGACGATCCGCAAAACGGTGAAAGAGGTGGAAGGTAAATTCGTCCGCCAGTCCGGCGGCAAGGGGCAGTACGGCCACGTGGTGCTGACGCTCGAACCGCTGGAGCCCGGCAGCGGCTTCGTCTTTGAAGATGCCACCAAAGGCGGGGTGGTGCCGCGCGAGTACATTCCTTCGGTGGAAAAAGGTCTGCGCGAAGCGATGGGCACCGGCGTGCTGGCAGGCTATCCGGTGGTGGACGTCAAAGCGACCCTGACTTTTGGTTCGTACCACGACGTCGACTCCTCGGAAATGGCCTTCCGCATGGCGGCTATTTTCGGCTTCAAGGAGGGCGCGCGCAGGGCCGATCCGGTGATTCTCGAACCGGTGATGCATGTGGAGGTGGAAACCCCGGAAGAGTATGCCGGCAACATTATGGGCGATCTCTCTTCGCGCCGCGGCATGGTGCAGGGGATGGAAGAGCGCTTCGGTAGTCAGATTATCCGCGCCGACGTGCCGCTGGCCGAGATGTTCGGCTATTCCACGACGCTACGCTCGATGTCCCAGGGGCGGGCGACCTACAGCATGGAGTTCCATCATTACGCGGAGGCCCCGCGTAACGTGGCGGAGGCGATTATCGCCAGCCGTGCGAAAGGGTAAATAACCGTTCCCGGCCTGCGTCGCGCAGTCCGGGAATTTATTTATTCTAAACAATATCCTGCGCGTACTGCCATAGCGCTTTCACCAGCATCAGCTTCTCATTATTGTCAGCATACTGCTGCTGCAACATCTGCAGCTCATCGGCATAAGCCTGCAAAAACTCCGGCGTAAACACCTCCCGACGATGCTCTAACCAGCGCTGCTGCTCGGCT
Source organism: Klebsiella terrigena (assembly GCF_006539725.1). Taxonomy (GTDB): domain Bacteria; phylum Pseudomonadota; class Gammaproteobacteria; order Enterobacterales; family Enterobacteriaceae; genus Klebsiella; species Klebsiella terrigena. The sequence goes on from NZ_BJNO01000003.1 coordinate 335,879, forward strand.
TCATCAAGGCTGCCCGGGAAGTTTCGCGCGCGATAGTTAAACAGCAGGCGCTCGATGCGCTGATCGGCGAAGGTAATGTCCAGCGCCGGCAGGTTGCGCGGATCGGTCTCCAGCACAATCTTCATCGCCGCGCGGTCGGCATCGCTGAAGAAGCCGTTGTAGAGCTGAGTATCGACGTTATCGGAAGGCACAAACGGCTCCGCCTCGGCGAAAATGGCCACCACTTTTTCCCGTACCTGCGGCTGGCCGCGCAGCAGCTGCAGGTTATCGAGGCAGCGTTGGCGGTTGATGCCCAGACGCTCCGCATCTTCCGGGCGCAGCGTATTGGCCTTGGCCAGCACCGGGCATTTATTGAGATGGACCAGCTTGACCGGTACCGCCGGCAGGTCGCCGAGGTCGGCTTTGGCGGTATACAGCCGCTCGCGCAGCGCGTCGGCGTCCAGCTCCAGCAGCGGCGACATATCGCCGGCAAGGTCAACCATAATCACCGCATTGCGATTATCCGGATGCCACGCCAGCGGAGCCACCCAACTGGTGTTGCCGCGCGCGGCGCCGAACATCCCGGAGACGTGGACCAGCGGCGTCATCTGTGGCACGTCAATCAGCGTCGCCAGCTTGCGCTTATTGCGGAAGGTATAAAGGTAGTCGAACAGGCGAGGCTGCTGGGTTTTGACCAGCCTGGCCATGGCGATAGTGGCATACACGTCGGCCATCGCATCGTGGGCGTTACTGTGCTCGATGCCGTTGGCCACGGTCAGATGCTCAAGGCGAAAGCTGGGCAGGCCGTCGTCGTTTTCCGGCCAGTTGATGCCTTCCGGGCGCAGCGCGTAGCAGGCGCGCATCACGTCCAGCAGGTCCCAGCGCGAGTTATCGTGCTGCCAGCTCCAGGCGTAAGGATCGTAGAAGTTGCGATAGAAAATATTGCGGCTGACTTCGTCATCGAAACGCACGTTGTTGTAACCCACAATGCAGGTCTTTGGCACCGTGAACAGGTCGTGAATGCGGCGGGCAAAGGCGGCTTCGTTGTCGCCTTTGGCGATCGCTTCCTGCGGCGTGATGCCGGTAATCATCACCGCCTGCGGCTGCGGCAGATAGTCGTCAGCCGGCTTGCAGTAGAACACCTCGGGCTCGCCGATGACGTTAAGATCCGCGTCGGTGCGGATAGCGGCAAACTGCGCCGGCCGGTCAAGGGACGGACGGGTGCCAAAGGTTTCGTAGTCGTGGAATAAAAATCCGGGCTGATTGGCGCTATCTTGCATAGTCTGTCTATTTTCCGTGGTGGTTGGCGTCCGTACTCTAAATCGTTCGCGGTAAACGACAAATCTGTCCGCAACGGCTCTGCACGCCGTGTCGCAGCGGCCCGTAAGGCCGATACTCAGGGATGAGCCGTGTCATAAAGCCAACGCACATGCTGCTGAAGTATGACGCGCTATGGTAAACGATTTGCCCGGGCATCAGAAGGGCATCGGCCGCGCAGGGCGTTTATCGTGTCATATTTTCTTGCAATTAAACCATGATATGAAAGGAGAACTTCCGTAAAAAGGACGGCGAATCTGTAAATCTTGAGGATATGCCGTTGAAAGGCCGTTTTTTTATTGCTGTAACTTTGCTCGCTTCGAGCGTTTCTTGCGCCTTTGCCGCTAATGATTTTCCCGTCACCGTGACGCCGCCTTCCATCCAGGCAGGCTCCTGGGTGCTGATGGACTACACCACCGGTCAGATCCTGACCGCCGGTAACGAACATCAGCAGCGCAACCCCGCCAGCCTGACGAAACTTATGACCGGCTACGTCGTCGACCGCGCCATCGACAGCCACCGCATCACCTTTGACGATATGGTCACCGTCGGCAAAGATGCCTGGGCGAAGGGCAACCCGGTATTCGATGGTTCATCGCTGATGTTCCTCAAGCCTGGCGATCGGCTCAGCGTCCGCGATTTAAGCCGCGGGCTTATCGTTGACTCCGGGAACGACGCCTGCGTGGCGCTGGCCGACTACGTTGCCGGCGGCCAGCCGCAGTTCGTCGCCCTGATGAACGAATATGTGCAAAAGCTGCACCTGCAGGATACCCATTTTGAAACCGTACACGGGCTGGACGCGCCGGGGCAGCATAGCTCGGCCTACGATCTGGCGGTTCTGTCGCGGGCGATTATTCACGGCGAGCCTGATGTGTACCACATGTACAGTCAGAAAAGCCTGACGTGGAACGGGATCACCCAGCAGAACCGCAACGGCCTGCTGTGGGATAAAACCATGAACGTCGATGGCCTGAAAACCGGCCATACCTCCGGCGCCGGTTTTAACCTTATTGCTTCTGCCGTCGACGGCCAGCGCCGCCTGATTGCGGTGGTGATGGGGGCCGAGAGTCCGAAAGGGCGCGAGCAGCAGGCGGCCAAACTGCTGCACTGGGGCCAGCAAAACTTCGACACCGTCCAGGTGCTACAAAAAGGCAAAAAAGTGGGCAGCGAGCACATCTGGTATGGCGATAAGGAGCAGATCCAGCTCGGTACCGACCAGGACTTCTGGTTAGCGCTGCCGAAGTCGGAGGTTTCGCGAATCAAGGCCAAATATGTGCTGGACCAGAAAGAGCTGGAAGCGCCGATCGCCGCCAATCAGCGGGTTGGTGAAATTTCGCTCTACGACGGCGACAAGGTCGTGGCCCACTTGCCGCTGGTGACGCTGGAAAGCGTTGGCAAGGGCGGCGTGTTCTCGCGCATGAGTGATTATCTGCACCACAAGCTGTAGCTCCCCCCGGTGCCGCTCTCCTGCGGAGCGGCACCCTTTCTCGCCCCACGCCGTTGTGGCGCTGGTTGGCGATTCGTTTAGTTTCAGTCAATTACCGTACCTACTCACCCTTTAAGGAAATTCTCCGGCGCCCGTGCGTCTGAAATGGCGCTGGGAAGATGAAATTTTTCGCGCGTAGTGCGCTTTCTCTGGGGCTTGCGGCCGTTTTGAGTCCCGCAGGCTTTGCCTCTGGTCTGGTTCTGGCCGATAACGACGTCCGCAATGATTTAGCCTGGTTATCCGATCGCGGAACCCTGTCGTTGAGTTTATCGACCTGGCCCCTGAGCGAAGAGGAGATTGGCCGCGCGCTTGCCAACGCGCATCCGACAACGCCCGTAGAGAGAGTCGTGCTGGGCCGGGTGAACCAGCGCCTGAGGGCGTTAAAAGCCGACCTGCGCGTCACCGGCTACAGCTCAACCTTATCTACCAAGATGGCTACTACCAGCAGGGCTACCCGCCAGGCGACGCGATGGGCGGCGACGGGCGCCTGTACGCCGGCAAGGTCGAACTGGTGACGGGGGAGGATCGGCGCTGGAGCGCACGGCTGATCTACGCCGAGGTGAACCCGAAAAATCAGCGGATTAATAAAGCCTTCCCGTACGCCGATACCCTAAAAGGCGTGCAGTTAGGCTGGAGCGGCGACGCGATGCCCACCGTGCGTCTCAGCACCTCCGTGTGGTATACCGACGCTAACCACAGCGACAGCGACGATCTGGGAGCCAGTATGGGGATTGAGCTTCCTTTTAGGCTGTAACCGCCGGCGGCAGGTATCCACGCCGAGGCTAGCGCAGAGGCCAGCCCGGCAGCGCCGGACGGCCCAGCCTCTTGAGTCAATTATCCGTTCTGCGTACCCGCTTCCTGAATCATTTTTTCAACGCCGGCCAATGGCGACTCTGTGAATCCGCGCACATACTGTTTTTTAGCTGCCTGCTACATTGTATGTATATTTATACAGTATTTTCTATCAATCGCGGAGGCAATATGAACTACAGCGTTAAGTCCGTCGGCGCGCGTAAAATCGCCGGTTTTCATATGGTAGGGCCCTGGGAGCAGACCGTTAAGCAGGGTTTTGAGCAGCTGGCGGTATGGGTCAACAGCCGCCAGATCCCGGCCCGGGAGTGGATCGCCGTCTATTACGATAACCCGGATCAGGTTCCGGCAGAGAAGCTGCGCTGCGACACCGTAGTGACGGTGGACGACGACTTCGTCATTCCTGCCAATAGCGAAGGGGTGATTCTGACCGGGATCGCCGGCGGAGAGTACGCTATTGCCCGCGCGCGGGTGCTGAATCATGATTTCTCCACGCCCTGGCTGCAGTTCTTTGAGAACCTGCTGCAAAGCAAAGAGTACCAGTTGGCGGCAAAACCCTGCTTTGAGCTCTATCTTAACGACGGCAATCGCGACGGCCACTGGGATATAGAAATGTACGTGCCCGTTGAGCGTATCGGCGGGTAGGCGCTTATCCACGGAATAAACAAGGTTTCTTACATTAGCGTGATGCTTGCGGTGAAAAAGCAGTTACAATCGGCCTTTTCTTCTTAGCGGAGAGGGTCGTGCGCGCTGATAAATCACTTAAGCCTTTCGAAATTCGCCTGTATCGACATTACCGAATCGTGCATGGCATTCGCATCGCGCTGGCTTTTGTTCTCACTTTTTTACTGGTACGGCTGCTGAACGTACCGGAAGGCACCTGGCCGCTGATTACGCTGGTGGTGGTGATGGGGCCGATATCGTTTTGGGGCAACGTGGTGCCGCGCGCGTTTCAGCGTATCGGCGGCACCATCCTTGGCTCTGCGCTCGGGCTGGTGGCGCTCAAGCTGGAGCTTATCTCCCTACCCGTGATGGTGCTGTGGTGCGCGGCGGCGATGTTCCTCTGCGGCTGGCTGGCCTTAGGGAAAAAGCCCTATCAGGCGCTGCTGATTGGCATCACGCTGGCGGTGGTGGTAGGGGCGCCGCCGGGGGACATGAACACCGCGCTGTGGCGAAGCGGCGACGTTATCTTCGGCTCCCTGCTGGCGATGCTGTTTACCGGCATCTGGCCGCAGCGGGCGTTTCTGCACTGGCGTATCCAGATGGCAAATTACGTCACTGCCCTTAATCGCCTGTATCAGGCCGGGATCTCACCAAACCTGGTCGAGCGCCCGCGGCTGGAAAAACACCTGCAAAAAGTCCTCAACGACGTGGTAAAAATGCGCGGACTGATTACGCCGGCGAGCAAAGAGACCCATATCCAGAAGGCCATTTTCGAGGCAATTCAGACCGTCAGCCGTAACCTGGTCTGTATGCTTGAGCTGCAGGTTAACGCTTACTGGGTGTCGCGGCCGGGGCACTTTGTGATGCTAAACTCCCGTACGCTGCGCGAAACTCAGCAAATGACCCAGCAAACGCTGCTGACCATCGCCCACGCCCTCTATGAAGGTAACCCGCAGCCGATCCGCGCTAACGCTGAAAAGCTCAATGAGATCGTCGCCGAACTGCGCCAGCTTATCAAAGAGCACCCGGGCGAAAATCTCTCGGAAACGCCGATACACGGCTACGTCTGGCTAACCATAGAGATGGCGCGCCAGCTTGAGCTGCTGTCGAATTTGATCTGTCGGGCGTTGCGTAAATAAAAACCAGATACGCGACATCGACCCACAGGTTGCTTCGATTCAGCAGCATTTAGGGGTATGATAACCCTAAAGGAAAAAACATTGTCATCAGCGGCTGCTAACAGTTATGTTAGCCCTATATTGCAGTCGCTTTAGCGAATCCGAATCTCAAATATTAGGGGTATAAAAATGGAAACAACTAAGCCTTCTTTCCAGGACGTACTGGAGTTTGTTCGTCTGTATCGTCGTAAGAATAAGCTGCAGCGTGAAATTCAGGACGTTGAGAAAAAGATCCGCGATAACCAGAAGCGCGTACTGCTGCTGGACAACCTCAGCGACTACATCAAACCGGGCATGAGCGTTGAAGCTATCCAGGGCATCATTGCCAGCATGAAGAGCGATTACGAAGATCGCGTTGATGATTACATCATCAAAAATGCTGAACTCTCTAAAGAGCGCCGCGACATTTCCAAAAAGCTGAAAGTTATCGGCGAAGCGAAGGTCGAAGAGTAATCTCCTCGGCCCAGCCCGGCGGCGGTTCTCGTCGCCGGGAGTTATCCCAGGCATTCCCTCTGAACGACTCCTTTCTTGTGTATGGCGAACCGCCGTATAACGCAGACTTCTGGCCCGAACGCAGAGAATACGGGCGCAACGGTCCGCTCCCTTTAAGCGCTACGAGGAACATCATGGACACACTTTCGGCCCTCATTGCCGACATTCCGCAGCCGGATCGGGCGGCGATGGCCCAGGCGCAGCAGCATCTTGATGGTTTATTAAAACCGCCCGGCAGCCTCGGCCGCCTGGAGGCGCTGGCGGTACAGCTTGCCGGCATGCCGGGGCTGAAAGGTCAGCTGCGGCTGGCAGAAAAAGCCATCGTGGTGATGTGCGCCGATCACGGCGTCTGGCACGAGGGCGTGGCTATCTCGCCCCAGGCGATTACCGCGATCCAGGCGAGAAACATGACCCGGCAAAACACCGGCGTTTGCGTCCTTGCGGCGCAGGCGGGGGCAAAAGTTCGGGTGGTTGACGTTGGGATCGATGCCGATCCGATCCCCGGCCTTGTCGACCTAAAAGTGGCGCGAGGCAGCGGCAATATTGCGCAAACGGCGGCAATGAGCCGCGAGCAGGCGACGGCGCTGCTGCTGGCGAGCATCGACTATACCCGCGAGCTGGCGGCTCAGGGCGTGACGCTGTTCGGCGTCGGCGAGCTGGGAATGGCGAACACCACGCCGGCGGCGGCGGTGCTTAGCGTGCTGACCGGGCGCGATGCGCAGGATACGGTCGGCATTGGGGCGAACCTGCCTGTGTCGCAGCTGGCGCATAAGGCGGAGGTGGTGCGTCGGGCCATTGCCGTCAATCAGCCGCGGGCTGAGGATGGCCTCGAGGTGCTGGCAAAGGTTGGCGGTTTCGATCTGGTTGGCATGACCGGCGTGATGCTGGGGGCCGCCTCCTGCGGGCTGCCGGTGGTGCTGGACGGATTCCTCTCCTACGCATCGGCGCTGGCGGCCTGCCGCATTGCGCCAGCCGTTCATCCCTATCTGATCCCCTCGCATCTGTCGGCGGAAAAGGGGGCGCGCATTGCGCTTGAGCATCTGCAGCTTGAGCCGTATCTGGATATGGGGATGCGTCTGGGCGAGGGGAGCGGCGCGGCGCTGGCGATGCACCTGGTGGAGGCAGCCTGTACGGTGTTTAACGAGATGGGGACCCTTTCGGAGAGCAATATCGTCCTGCCGGAGAGTCGCTAAACCGCAAAGCAGGGCGCCGTCAGGCGCCCTGATGCTATTCCGCTTACAGCGCTTTTTGCCACACGCTCTGCGGCAGCAGATAGACCTCGGCCTCGGCCTTCATACCGTCGGTCACGATATGGTTGATACCGCTGGTCATCACCGCCAGGGTCACGTCAAAGGCGTTCAGGCTATCGCCAAAACCGGCGGTCAGGTTGAGCATCGAACCGTTGGCCATCAGGTAAAGGGTTTTAGTGCCCATTTGATAGGCGTTGATATACGGCATCACCTCTTCATGGCTGAACTGGCGCAGGTAGCCGCAGTCAATCTCTTCCGCAACGTGGCCAACGTTAAGGATAAATACGCCGTCTTTCGCTTTATCCAGCGCGCTGCTGTTAACCACTTTTTTAGCGCCGGTTGCCGTTGCGACGACGTCAGCTGAAGCCATGGCGTCCTGCAGTTCGACGACATGCCAGCCGTCGTAAGCCGCCTGCAGGCGACGGGCGGGGTCGATTTCGGCAACCATCACCTGGCCCCCGAAGGCCTTCGCGGCGGCGGCAACGCCCTGGCCCACCAGGCCATAGCCGATCACCAGCACTTTTTTCTCATGCAGCGTGAGATGGGTGGTCTGGAAGAAGGTGTGCCATGCGGTCAGGCCGACCATGTGGCGGTTATGCAGGCCCTCTTTAACCGGCAGATCGTCCCAGTTAAAAATCGGATAGCCCGGGCGAATATCGCCCAGCCGGCTGACGCCTGAACCGGTCGCTTCCAACCCGGCCACGATATTGCCAAATTCGCCGCGCTGGTGGAGCAGGGTGGTGATATCGGCCCCCATTTCACACAGATGCGTCGGCCCCCAGGCGATGGCCTTTTCCCACGACTGCTGCCAGTCGGCATCGCTCATATCGCGCCAGGCGCTGGCTTCTGCGCCGCGCGCTACCAGCCAGCTAACGACGTCGTCCTGTACGGTGGTTGGGTTGCAGGTTGTTAAAAAGACCTGCGCGCCCTTTTCCAGGATGCCCTGCACCAGCGGGATCATTTTCATATCCAGATGCATACAGCAGGCCAGTCGTACCTGGCTCAGGTCGGGAAGCGCGGCTACCTGGCGCAGGGTGCGCGGCATGTTCTGGCTGGCCCATGCCACTTCTTTCTCTAAATTAATATTATTATTCAACGTATTATGCCTTCAATCCGTAGAGTGGGAGAAATTCCGAACGGGGATGATTCTAGCGCAGTAGGCTGAAATCACATAGCCGGGGTCAATGGCTGGCAGGCGGACAGGGCGAGGGGGGAATAGGCATGATAAATGCGTGGTTGTTAAAATATGGTTAAAAAAAGAAAATAAAATATAAGTAATTTATATGACGTGAGTGAGCAGTGAAATGTTAAGCGTTTTACCTTCCGCGCTGTTTTCGCGGATCCGCATTTTTATCGGTCGCCTGAAGCCGCACGCGCTGCCGGTTGCCAGAAAGCATATTCTCCTCGGCTCCCTCGGCGCAGGGACGGGGCTGGCGGTCACCAGTATGTTCAGCCACTGGCTGCTGGGTGAAGTCAACCTGTGGTTTATCGCCCCTATGGGCGCTTCGGCGGTGCTGCTGTTTGGCGTGCCCAGCAGTCCGCTGGCGCAGCCGTGGTCGATTGTCGGCGGTAACGTGCTGTCGGCGCTGATTGGCGTAACCGTGGGCGTGCTGGTGCCCAACCTTGCGCTGGCCTGCGGGCTGGCGGCCGGGCTGGCGATTGCGGGCATGTATTTCCTGCGCTGCCTGCATCCGCCGGGCGGCGCCGTGGCCCTGACGGCCATCCTCGGCGGCGCTGGCGTACACAGCGAAGGCTATCACTTCGTGCTGACGCCGGTACTGCTGAACTCCGCCATGCTGGCCCTGCTGGCGATCGTATTTAATAACCTCGTTGGGCGCCGCTATCCGCACCCGCTGGCGGCAGAAGAGGTGAAAAGCAAAGTCGTTCCGCTGGGGCTTGCGGTGACCCGCGAGGACATTCACGCCGCGCTGCTCGATGGCCAGTTCCTCGATATTGATGAAGATGACGTCCAGGAGCTGCTGGAAAATATCGAACAAAAGGCGCGCAGGCGCATGGCCGCTGCGCCGAGGGCGTAGCGCCGCCGTCGGCGAGGGCCGGCGGTGAGCGGCTAAAGCTCGCCGGTCAGATACTGCGCCACGCCGCGGCCAAAACTCCAGTCGCCTTTTTGGTTGCTTATCACCGAAACCATTAAATCATCGGGGCTTAGCCCGCAGTGTTCCTGCAGCTCGGCGAGCAGCGTCGCGTAGAACAGCTGTTTTTGTTCTTCGCTGCGTGGGCTGGTGAACACCCTCACTACCACCAGCCGGTGGCTTCGCGTCAGGCCTAAACCGGTATCCTCAATCACCATATGGTGAGGCTTGTTTTCATGAACAATCTGGTAGCGATCGCGTTCCGGTACCTTGAAGGCATGCAGTACGGCGCGGTGGGCGGCGTCGAGCAGCGTTTTTATTTCATCTTCACTGCGACCTTCGATCACGTCAAATGTCAGGAGCGGCATAGCAGGTCATCCTTATTGTCTTATGTACGATGAGTGGACAAAACCGATGCTATCCAATGTGACGACAGGCAAAAACCGCTATATTTGAATTCATTGTTTTTACAGGTGAACAATCAAGATGAGCGATCCGCGCCCCGACGTTTTCTGGACCCATTTGTACTGGCTCACGGTGCTGGAAGAGCAGAAGAGCTACACCCGCGCGGCGGAAAAGCTGGCGGTCAGTAAATCGGCAGTCAGCCAGAAAATCAGCGAGCTGGAGCGGGTAACCGGCAAGACGCTGGTCCACCGCACCACCCGCAGCGTGACGCTCAGTGAAGACGGAATCAGGCTGGTGGCTGAGCTGAACGCCCCCTTCGGCCAGCTGCGCGATATCTTTAACGGCACCCGTGATGAAGAGGGGCCGCTGCGCGGTACGCTGCGGGTGACGGCCCCGGTTGCCTTTTCGCGCCAGCAGCTGGTCCCGGCGATGACGCCGTTTCTGCATCAGCATCCGCAGCTTGAGCTGCAGCTGGAGGTCACCGACCGGCTGGTATCCCTTGCCAGCGAGGGATTTGACCTCGCGATCCGTCACTGCCGACGCGAGGCGTTGCCGGATACCCACGTCGCGTGGACGCTGTGCCAAACCACCACGCTGATTGTTGCCTCCCCGGCGTATATCCGCCGCTTTGGCGCTCCGGAATCCCCCGATGCGCTACGCCATCACCAGTGTCTGACCTATCCGCGCGGTTCGCAAAGCCCGCAGTGGACGTTTGAATCTGACGACGATCGCGCCGAGCGCGTGAGCGTGCCGGTGCGCGGCCCCTTCGCCACGAATAACAGCGAATCGCTTCGCGATGCGGTGCTGTCGGGGCTTGGGATTGCGCTATTGCCCGATTTTAGCGCCCGGGAGGCGATAGCGCGCGCAGAGGTGCAGATGCTGCTGCCCGGCTGGCGGCCGGTGGACGTGTTTGCCGGGAGTCTGTACGTCATCCGCCCCTACGCGCCGCGCGTATCGCGGGCGGTAGAGACTTTCAGCCGCTATCTGAAAAGTACCTTCAGCTAAGATTTTGCAGCTCGATCGCCAGCGCCTGGCGGAAGCGGGAAAGCAGATCTTTTTCACCGGCCAGATGCTGGGCGAGGGTGATGGTTTTATCCGCGTGGTAAATCCGACCGCTGCCCAGCTGTGACTCAAAATCATTGGCCGCCTGATGCGCGGCGATCGGATCGGCATCGATCAGGATCACCGCATGCGCGAGCACCACATGACCGCGGCCCTCCGCCATCGGCCGCCAGTACTGCGCGGTTCCGGCAATTTTACGCGCCTGATCCCCCTGACCGCAGGCGAGGTTATAGCGTCCGTCGCAAAACGAGCCGGTTACCGCCTGGAAGTGGGCATCGACGCCAAAGGTCGCCAGCGCGCGCTGCAGCAGACCGCAGAGCATCAGATAGATAGGTTCAGCGGCCTCGCCCAGCGGCTGATAGACCGGCCAGGCAAGGCTGAGATTGACGATCCCCGGCCCCTGCGGCACGAGGCCGCCGCCGGAGCGGCGCAGCCAAACCGGCCAGCCGCGCGCGGCAAAACGTTCGCTAACGGCGGAGAGCTGGCTAAATTTCCGGTAGCTGCCGGGAACCACGAATCCCTGCGGGGCCTGCCACAGCTGGGCCAGCGCCTCGCCGCCGCGGGCCCGCTCGAACAGCGGCAGCTCGGCAAGCGTCGGGTCAGCGTGGAACTGCAGCGGCAGCTGTTGATGAATGAAGCGCTGCGGCCAGCAGGCCGCTCTGTTGTGCTGGTTCATGGGGTCTCCTAAGGGACGACGCTCTTCCGCCGTCCCTGGCGCCGTCAGGCGTGCTGAGGCTTTTTCATCAGCATGGCGGTGATGGCCGAGAGCAGGCAGCCGGCGGTCAGATAGATGGCGACGCTGTGCCAGGAGCCACCGGAGAAGGTGACCAGCGCGGCGGCGATGAAGGGGGTAAAGCCGCCTCCAACGACGCTGGCGACCTGGTAACCCACCCCGGCGCCGCTGTAGCGGTAGCTGGCGCCGAACATTTCGGTGAACATCGGCTGCTGCACGCAAACCACCATATCATGGGCGATATTGGCCAGCATCAGCGCGAAGAACAGGATCCAAAAATAGGAGTGGCTTTCAAGGGCCATAAAGAACGGGAAGCCGCTCAGGGTGCCGATCAGCGCGCCGGTAATATAGATGCGCCGACGGCCAAAGCGATCCGCCAGCCAGGCGAAGCACGGAATGGTCAGGCAGCTGATCCCGCCGACAAGCAGGCCGATGTTGAGGAACAGCTCCCGCGGCAGGCCGAGGTTTTGCGTGGAGTAATTGAGGGCGAAGGCGGTAACGATATACATCGTCAGCAGTTCGCACAGGCGCAGCGCGATAATCAGCAAAAAGGCGCCGGGATGGCGGAATAACGCTTCGACGACCGGCAGGCGCTTTTTCGCCGCGGCGGGCATCTTTTTCTGCTGCTGATGCTCAAACTCAGCCGATTCACTCATGCCGTTGCGGATCCACAGCGCTGCCAGCACCAGCACTACACTGAAGAGGAAAGGGAGGCGCCAGCCCCAGCTCAAAAACTGTTCGTCGCTGGTATTGGCGCTGATGAGCGACACCAGGCCGGTTGCGAGCAGCAGGCCGACGCCATAGCCAATCTGAACCCCGCTGCTGTAGAAGGCCTTTTTATTCTTCGGCGCGCTCTCGACGGCGAGCAGCGCCGCGCCGCCCCATTCGCCGCCCACGGCAAAGCCCTGGATCGCGCGCAGAAGCACCAGCAGCACCGGCGCCCACCAGCCGATTTGATTGAACGAGGGCAGCAGGCCAATGCAGGCGGTGGCGATCCCCATCATCCAGACGGTCATCATCAGCATCCGCTTGCGCCCGAGGCGGTCGCCAAAATGGCCGAAGATAATGCCGCCCAGCGGGCGGAATAGAAAACCGACGCCAAAAGTGGCAAAGGCCGCCAGCGTGCCCATGGCCGGGCCTATCTGCGGGAAAAACTCCTTGTTAAACACCAGGGCGGCGGTGATGCCGTAAAGCAAAAAGTCGTACCAGTCGACCACGGCGCCGGCGAAGCTGCCCCACGCCGCTCTTCGCGCGCGATGAAGTGAGCGGGCTTCCCCAGCGGGGCGGGGGGATGTAAGCGTTGAGTCCATACCTGTCCTGTCAATCTGTGCTGTTGCTACGTTATCGTTATTGGAATGAGACGCACTCTTAACGGCGTCATCAAAGAGACTACCGCGCCGCCGGGCGAGAGAAAAGATTTTTACCCGTCGTCATGCATTAACGGCAAAAAATGTGCATTCTACGGCCTGTCATCAGCGGGCGATCGGAAGGTTCTGAAATTATGGATTCTTTTTTAATTGAACAGCTCACAACCTTCCGATGACATCTTTTAAGAATTGCTGTAAATGGTTTACAATTAACAGATCTCCAATCCTGGAAATGGTGAGTTAAATGCGTTTACTTTTCGCAGTTTTATTTTGTTTCATAGTTTTACCAAATGCATTTGCAGAAAAACTGCCCGCGCCTCAGGGCAAGCCCGTTTTAACCATTTCCGGCCTTATTGGAAATACAAATGTAGGCGATACCGCGGTGTTTGATCGCGCGGCATTAGAGAAGCTGGGCATGCAGACCGTCGAAACCACCACCCCGTGGTTCTCCGGGAAAATCCGTTTTGACGGAATTTCCCTTAGCAAGCTCATGGACTTAGTCGCAGCAAAGGGTAAGTCGGCGCGGGTTATCGCCCTCAATGACTATACGACGATCGTGCCGATTGATGATTTCCATAAATTCCCCGTTATTTTGGCTTTAAAAATGAACGGTGAATATATGCGCGTTCGCGATAAGGGCCCGCTGTTTATTGTTTATCCTTACGACAGCAGTCCTGATTTACAAAATCAAATCTATTATTCCCGATCGGCGTGGCAGGTTGCGAAAATTATTATCGAGTAATAGCCTGTCCCGCCAGGCGTAATTGTGCATAGGGTTTGGACACCGGCAGGGCTCAGGAATCAAGGCGTATACGGCGTACGCAGAAATTTTGAGCTCTGCCCAGGAGCAAACTGATAAATAAAACAGCCTAATGGGATAGGCTCTAAGGGTTTGATCTTGAATCGAATACTCACTGCCATTATTTTGTCGCTTTTCGTTATCACCGGATACATTACCTATCTGGTGCATGAGCGACAGAGCGAGCTGCAAAAGTTGACCCGCTATACCGATTCGTGGTCAATCGCGCAGATAGTCTCTGAGTATATGCGGCTGGAAGCGCATCTGGGCTCCTATGCCCTGGGCGTTGAAGGGGTCGATCGGGATGATGTCCGGCTGCGTCTGGAGATCATGATGGGCCAGATCAAACCGCTAGAGCAGGGGGAGCCGAGCGAGTTTATTCGTAAGGATGCGGGGCGCCGGGCGACGATTGAGAACCTGATCGCGATTCTGTATCAGCTTGATAAGCAGCTGGATACCATCACCCCGCAGCAGGTAAAGCCGATTTTGCAGCGCATGGGCGCGCTCGATGGCCCTATGACCGGGCTGGCGTCAATGTCGCTGGCGCAGGATATTAATATTGTTAACCGGACCCACGATAAAATACAGAATCTCTATTTTATCTATTCGATTATTTCTATTCTGCTGATCACCATGTGTATTTCTTTAGGCCTGTTAATGCTGCGGCAAAATAACAACCTGCGCCGCGCGCACGTCCGCATGAAGCTGCTGGCGAACGATCTGCAGGCGTCTAAAGAGAAGCTCCAGGTGCAAAACCGGCGTTTGCAATACGACGCGTATCATGACTCCTTGACCGGGATGCCGAACCGCCTCTCCTTCTGGCAAAAGCTGCAGGAGATCGTCAATCAGGTTCGGCCATATAACGGCTCGGCGGTGGTGATGCTGTTCGATCTGGACAATTTTAAGGACGTTAACGATACGCTGGGCCACGATTCCGGGGATAAGCTGCTGCAGGATCTTGCCAGCCGGCTCTCCTTTTTCCGCAGAACCTCCGAAACCCTGTACCGGCTCGGGGGAGATGAGTTTGCGCTGGTCTCCTGTGATTTAAGCGAAGAGCAGGCTCTGGCGCGGGCGACGGTGATCCGCGAAAAGATTAGCCAGCCGTATCAGGTTTATGATTCGCTGATCAATATTGATGCCTGCATCGGGATTGTTATCTCTGACCGGGAAACTCGTACCGATTATTTATATAAATGCGCCGATCTTGCGCTTTATGAGGCGAAAAAAGAGGGCTCGGGCACCGTCCAGATCTTCCGCCCGGGGATGCTCCAGCGCCTGCAGGAGAATAAATCCTTTGAGGACGACCTGCTGCAGGCGCTCGATAACGGGGAATTCCGCGTTTACTACCAGCCGATTGCCGATACGATGAGCGGCGAGATTTATGGCTATGAGGCGCTGGTACGCTGGTTCCATCCGGTGCGCGGCATGGTGCCGCCGACAATATTTATTCCCGTCGCCGAAAAGATTGGCATGATTAACCCGCTCGGGGAGTGGGTGCTTAAAACCGCCTGTGAGGAAGCGGCGAGCTGGTCATCGCCGCTCAAAGTGTCGGTCAACGTATCGCCCGTTCAGCTGATCAACAGCTCGTTGACCGATACCGTTATCTCGGTGCTAAAGCACACGGGGCTGGATCCGCACCGCCTTGACCTGGAAATTACGGAATCAGATGTGTTTAATGAAAACACGCGCTCTTTGGAAATCCTCAGCCAGCTGCGCGAGCTGGGGATCCAGATTTCTATTGATGATTTCGGTACCGGATACTCCTCATTATCACGACTCAGCTATTTCCCGTTTGATAAGATTAAAATCGATCGCTCATTTGTGATTAATATTCCCGCGCAGAAAGATGACCTCGATATTGTCCGGCTGATTATCAGCATGGGTAAAAGCTTGCATATGCGGATCGTAGCGGAAGGCGTTGAAACGGATGAGCAGTTAAAATCTCTTCAGCAATTAGGCTGCGACCTGGTGCAGGGCTACCTGATTGGCAAGCCGGGGCCGCTGAATACCGCAAGTAATAAATAGCTGAGGGTTAATTCTTTACTGCGGATCGGCTAATGCCGAGCCGTCTTACCTTATATTTAATAAAGATAATCCTTGTTGGGTATAAATAGGGGTAGA
The DNA here is from genome assembly GCF_006539725.1 of Klebsiella terrigena. Taxonomy (GTDB): domain Bacteria; phylum Pseudomonadota; class Gammaproteobacteria; order Enterobacterales; family Enterobacteriaceae; genus Klebsiella; species Klebsiella terrigena. Next base: position 351,631 of record NZ_BJNO01000003.1, read on the forward strand.
GTGAAATTTCTTAAAAAATAATACCCTCAGTGATTAAAAGGGGTATATCATATGCAATATATTTCCCCGTTCCCGACCGTGCTCAATGGTGCGGAAAGAGAGGCCGAATCATGCAGCGTATCGTTATTCCTACCCACTACGTGCATACCCGCACAACCCCGCTATGGACCAAAGAAACGGCACCAGCGTCAATCTGGCAGCGACATCTTGATGCCGGCACGCGGCAGGGCGTCTACCCTCGTCTGGCGGTCATGCAGGGCGCTATACGCTATTATGGCTATACGGATGAAACCGCCCCTGAACCTGTCGAAACGATGACGATAGAGGCCGGCCAGTTCGGCGTCTTTCCGGCGGAAAAATGGCACCGTATTGAAGCGTTGACGGAAGATACCGTTTTTAACGTGGATTTCTATGTCGATCCTAAAATTCTGATAGAGGGATAAAGCTGAACTTATGAACAGTGAAAATAAAGGCTATTCATTAGCGGTTGTTAACGGCAACAACGATGAAAAACAAGCAAAAGTCTATCTGAAACCGATGGCACTTTATGTTCCCGATATTGCGGTGCAGGCGGTAGCAGAACTTATTGGTTCACTGTCGGTGGATAATGAGCAGGGCAAAGGCTTTGTTCTGTCGGTGACCAATAATAATAACGGCATATCGGTAGATAAAGAATTTGCTACCCTCGTCGAATTACAGGATCCGCTCATTGCCGCCGATGCGGTGAAGGATCTGGTTAATATCGTCCGCGGCTATGAATCGGACGAAGAGACCAACGTCTGCGGCTGGTAGCCCAGCCCCGATAAGTCAGGCAGACCTCCCCGGCGTCTGCCTTTTCTCCCCGGACAGTATCCCACCTTGGGTCATCATCTCCAGAAGTTCTCTCATCCGCCAGGCTCCCTTTCTTTGTCTTCCTGTCTTGATGTTTATAACTAACTAGTTGGTTATGTGATGGCGATCGTATTTACCCAACACGTTCATTTCTATAATCCTTTGTTGAGAAAATTGATGCTCAATTTAGGTGGGTTTTACGTTTTTCAGGCTAAGCAAACAACGAGGTCGCCGAGATGAATCAACCCGACAGTCGTAAACTGTCTCTTAATACCGCCACGGTGCGGCAGAAATGGCAGCTTAATCAGATCATCGAAGGCTGCGCCCGGCATGAGATCCGCGGCATTGCGCCGTGGCGCGACCAGGTCCAGGCGCTGGGGCTAAAAGAGTCAGCGCGTCTTATCCGGCATTACGAGCTGGCGCTAAGCGGCTATTGCCGCGGGGGGATGTTTCCCGGCAGCACCGCGCAGGAGCGCCGCGACAAGGCGCTGGACAACCGACGGGCAGTTGACGAAGCGCTGGAACTCGGCGCTCCGTGCCTGGTGCTGGTGGTTGGGGGGCTGCCCGCGGGGTCGAAGGATTTGTCCGCCGCCAGGCAGCAGGTGTGCGATGGCTTAAGCGAACTGCTGGAATACGCGCGCCCGCTCGGCATGCCGCTGGCCATTGAACCCCTGCATCCGATGTATGCCGCCGAGCGCGCCTGTGTAAACACCCTCGCGCAGGCAAACGATCTGTGCGACCAGTTAGGTGATGAGGGGCTGGGTATCGCAGTCGATTTATACCACACCTGGTGGGATCCGCAGTTTCAGCAGCAGATTGAGCGCGCGGGCGCGGGCCGGCTGCTGGCTTTCCATATTTGCGACTGGCTGGTACCGACTGCGGATATGCTGCTGGATCGGGGCATGATGGGAGACGGGGTGATTGATATCCGCAGCCGTCGTCAGGCGCTGGAGGCGTTAGGCTATACGGGTTTTCACGAAGTGGAGATCTTTTCGCAGCATAACTGGTGGCAGCGGGAGCCGGATGAGGTGCTGGCGATGTGTAAACAACGCCACCGCGAATTTGGCTAGAGGCGTGATTTACCCAGAGCCGTCGGCTCTGGGTCGTCGCCTCTGTGCTCAGAGACCGTAAACCGTGAGCAGATTCTGCATTCGCCGGGTGGCCAGCGGCGGATTTTGCAGCAGGCCGGCCCGGTCGGCGAGGCGGAAAATTTCAGCATAATGGCCGATCTCCCGCGCCGACTGCATTCCACCGGCCATCGCGAAGTGGTTCTGATGGCCGTTGAGCCAGGCAAGGAACACAATGCCTGCTTTGTAATATTGCGTCGGTGCCTTGAAGATTTCCCGTGACAGGGCAACGGTAGGATTCATCAGGCGGTAGTATTCGTTGCTATTGCCCAGCGCCAGTTCGTTAAGCGCGGCGGCGGCAACCGGAGCGATGGCATCAAAAATGCCCAACAGCGCATGTGAATAATAGCCATCTTCCCCTTCAATCAGCTCGGGATAGTTGAAATCATCACCGGTATACATTTTAACCTGGGGCGGCAGGCGCTTGCGGAAGGCGACCTCTTTTTCCTTACTCAGGAGTGAAATCTTAATGCCCTCCACTTTATCAATGTTGTTACCGATGACCTCAAGCACGGTATCAGCGGCGGCGTTGAAATCTGCCGATCCCCAGTATCCGCCCAGCGCAGGGTCAAACATCTCACCCAGCCAGTGAAGAATAATTTTGCCTTTGCTTTGTTCGAGCAGGCGGTTATATACGGCAAGGTAGTCCTGCGGTGATTTTGCCACTGCGGCCAGGGCCCGACTGGCCATCAGGATAATTTTACCGTCATGCTTCTCGACCAGCTCCATCTGCTCTTCATAGGCGGCGATGACCTGCGCCAGGGTGGTCGTGGCAGCAGCCTCCAACTGATCGGTACCGACCCCGGCGGCAAGATCGGCTCCCGGTACGGTTTTCGCCTCCTTCAGAGAGCGCACAATCAGCTCTTGCGCGATATTCCAGCTGACCCCCATGCCGCGCTGAGCGGTGTCCATCGCCTCGGCAATATTAAATCCCAGTCGCCACAGATGGTGGCGGTAGGCCAGCGTCGAGTCCCAGTCAATGCGCGGATTGTTCAGCCAGTCCGCGCATTGATGCCGGGGATCGATAACCACGTGCGCTGCGGCATAGGCAATCCGATTAAACGCGGGGACGATGGTGCAGGCTCGTTCGTCCGTCGTCACAAGGCGGTAATCAGCGATGGTGCCTTGCGGCGTTGGCAGGTCGATTTTCAGCATATTTATCCCTTCTTTAAGTATCTAATTGGTTACTTGTAAGGTGTACTTTTTGCTCAGGTAAAAGTCAAGGCATTCGCGGCGAAAGTGATAACCTGACCGGCCTCCTGTGAGCGGGAAGCGGTCTTTACCGGCAATATTTGTCGCTGAGTTAACAACAATTATTTAACCGTATTGACAACAATATTTATTCAATGTAGTAACTATCTGGTTATTTAATTAATGCGTTCGGATGTCGCAAAAAACAGGCGGCATGAATAATAGCCGGCAGGAGAATGACCATGTATTTGACCGAAACCCATCAACAGATCCGCGAAATGACCCGTAAGTTTGCCGACGAAGTGATTCGGCCTCAGGCAGAAGAGCTGGACAGAGAGGAGCGCTTTGCGGCCGAGATCTATCAACAGATGGGTGAGCTGGGCTTGTTTGGTATCACCGTTCCGGAAGAGTATGGCGGCGTTGGGCTGGACGCCGTTGCCTACGCCGTGGTGATGGAGGAGCTGTCGCGTGGCTACGCTTCGATTGCCGATCAGTGCGGCCTGGTGGAGCTGCTGGGTACGCTGTTGTCCAAATACGGTAACGATCCTCAGCGCGCCCAATGGCTGCCTGGGCTACTGAACGCGTCGCTGAAAGGGGCCTATTGCATCACTGAGGCCGGCGCCGGCTCTGACGTTTCGGGAATAAAAACCACCGCCACGCGCAGCGAAGAGGGCTGGGTGCTGAACGGCAGCAAGCTGTGGATCCATAATGCACCGGTCGCCGATGTGGCCTTCGTTCTGGCGCGCACCGATAAAGAAGCCGGCCACCGCGGGATGAGCATTTTTATTGTCGATTGCTCCCGCGACGGCGTCACGCGCGGCGCTAAAGAGCACAAGATGGGCCAGCGCTCGTCGCAGGTCGGCGAACTGCACTTCAGCCAGGTCAAGCTGCCGGCGGACGCGCTGCTGGGGCCGGAAAACCGCGGCTTCCATATTATGATGAGCGTGCTGAATAAAGGTCGGGTGGGGATTGGCGCGCTGGCGGTAGGCATCGCGCGCGCCGGTCTCGAGGCGGCGATTGAATATGCGAAGCAGCGCGAACAGTTTGGCAAGCCGATTGCTGATTTCCAGGGCGTGCAGTTTATGCTGGCAGATATTGCCAAAGACACCGAAGCCGCTCGTCTGCTGGTGCACAGCGCGGCGTATAAAATTGATACAGACGCTCCGGACACCTCGATTGCCTGTTCAATGGCGAAGTGCTTTGCTGGCGACGCGGCGGTACAGCACAGCGGCAACGCGGTGCAGATTTTTGGCGGCGGGGGCTATATTCGCGGCGTGGAGGTGGAACGTTTGTACCGCGATGCCAAGATAACCCAAATCTATGAAGGAACTAACCAGATTCAGCGCATGATTATCGGGCGTAATTTGCTGGCATAGCGCCCGTTGCCTGATACCGCAATCGGGACAAGGCTGGTCGCCTCAGGCGATCGGCCTTTTTTATGGTTTGTAATGGTGGTTTGGGAAAACGCGAACGTTCTTCGCTCGCGCTGTGAAAGAGCGGGGTGAAATATTGTGCTGGAACGGTTCGTTCACGGTGATTCCGGTTTTCTCACGCCCGCTGCGGGTGAACGGCATGGGGCGACTGAGCTGAGGCAAAGAAAACCCCGGCGCTGCCGGGGCGGGAACGGGTGAGATCACATATTCGGGTAGTTGGGGCCGCTGCCTCCTTCGGGGACCGTCCAGACGATATTCTGCAACGGATCTTTGATATCGCAGGTTTTACAGTGCACGCAGTTCTGCGCGTTAATCTGTAATCTGGGCTTGCCTTCCGGCGCGATAATTTCATACACCCCTGCCGGGCAATAACGCTGCGCTGGCTCAGCAAAACGAGGCAGCGTTTCCCGCAGCGAAAGTTCGGCGTCTTTCAGCCGAAGGTGACAGGGCTGATCTTCATCGTGAGACGTATTCGCCAGGTAAACGGAAGAGGGTTTATCAAAACTCAGCTGGTTATCCGGCTTCGGATAGCTGATGGGCGCGCTGCGTTCGGCCGTATCCAGCTGGAGATGATCCGCCCTGCGGTCGTGCAGCGTAAACGGCAGCCTGCCTTTAAACCAGTTCTGATCGATATAGTTGAGTGCGCCGCCTGCCACCGTTCCAAAACGATGCAGCAGCGGACCAAAGTTACGCGACTGCCACAGCTCTTCCCCCAGCCATGACTCGCTAAACGCCCGGGCAAAATCATCGAGGTTCCTTTTTTTATCAGGGGTTTGTACCAGCGCCCGATAGACCGATTCGGCGGCCAGCATGCCGCTTTTCATCGCCGTGTGGCTGCCCTTAATCTTGGCGAAGTTGAGCGTTCCCGCATCGCAGCCAATCAGCAGCCCGCCGGGAAAGTGCATTTTTGGCAGCGCATTGATCCCCCCTTTGGTGATAGCGCGCGCACCGTAGGAGAGGCGCTTCCCGCCGCTGAGGGTTTCGCTAAAGGCCGGATGATGCTTCATGCGCTGAAACTCATCGAACGGGCTTAGCCAGGGGTTGCGGTAGTTAAGATCGACAATCAGCCCAACGACAGCCTGATTATTCCCCGTATGGTAGAGAAAACTCCCTCCCGACGCCCCGTCGCTCAGCGGCCAGCCGGAGGCGTGTACCACCTTTCCGGGACGGCTTTTTTGCGGAGCGATATCCCACAGCTCTTTTATCCCCAACGCGTAGTGCTGCGCATCGCGGCCGGCATCCAGCTGATAGCGGGTGATTAGCTGTTTACCGAGGTGGCCGCGGCAGCCTTCGGCAAAAAGGGTATATTTCGCCAGTAGATTCATGCCTGGCGTAAAGCCGGGTTTTTCTTGCCCTGCGGCATTAACGCCCATATCGCCGGTGGTGACGCCGGCGACGGTGCCCGCATCGTCGTACAGGATGCCGGCAGCGGCAAAGCCGGGGAAAATATCGACTCCCAGTGACTCCGCCTGGCGGGCCAGCCAGCGGCAAAAATCCCCCAGGCTAATGACGAAATTACCGGCGTTATGCATCGGGGCAGGGGTAAGGGCCGTTGGGACCTTCCACGCTTTTTCGCCATCGCGCAGCAGCAGCAGCTCATCTTGCGTAACCGGCGTCGCGAGCGGTGCGCCGAGCGACTGCCAGTCGGGGAAAAGCTCATTGAGCGCCCGGGGTTCGAAAAGCGCGCCGGAAAGAATATGCGCCCCAATCTCGGCGCCTTTTTCAATGACGCAAACGCTCAGCGGGCGCTGATCCTGCTGCGCCATCTGCATCAGCCGGCAGGCTGCCGACAGCCCGGCTGGGCCGCCACCGACGATGAGGACGTCAAATTCCATCGTTTCACGTTCCACCATAACCTCCACCTTTCGTTGCCTGCCCTTTGCGGATCAGAGTTTCGCCACCAGCTGCGGCACAATTTCGAACAGATCGCCCACCAGGCTGTAGTCGGCGATTTTGAAAATAGGCGCCTCTTCATCGCTGTTGATGGCCACGATGACTCTGGCATTACTCATCCCCGCCAGGTGCTGAATCGCGCCGGAAATCCCCACCGCAATATAGAGCTCCGGCGCGACGATTTTTCCGGTCTGACCGACCTGCAGATCGTTGGCGACCATACCCGCATCCACCGCCGCGCGGGATGCGCCCACGGCGCCGTGCAGCTTGTCGGCAAGCTGTGCGATAAGTGCAAAGTTTTCGCGGCTGCCCAGCGCACGGCCGCCGGAGACCACCACGCGGGCGGTAGAAAGCTGAGGACGATCCGATGGCACCAGCTCTTCGTGAATGAAGCGGGAAAGCGGCGGATTATCGATGCGGCTAATGTGCTCAATCGGTGCGGAGAATTCGCTTTTTTGCGCCGCCGGGAAGCTGGAGACGCGTAGGGTCAGTACCACCAGCGGGTCGAGACTCTCGACGGTCGCGATGGCGCTACCCGCATAGATGGGGCGCCTGAACACGCTGGCGCTGACCACCGCAGTCACGTCGGAGATTTGTGCGACGTCGGCGAGGGCCGCCACGCGTGGCAGGATGTTTTTGCCGTTTGAAGTGGCGGCGGCAAGGATATGGCTGTAGCCCTCGCGCAGGGAGAAGATCAGCGCGGCGACGTTTTCGGCCAGCTGGTTTTGAAAAACGCTATCGTCGGCGAGCAGCACCTTCGTTACGCCCGCGATGCGTGCCGCCTGCTCTGCGACCGTACGGCAATTTTTGCCCGACACCAGCAGCGTAATCTCGCCGCCCAGCTCGCGGGCGGCGCTCACCGCGTTAAAGGTCACCGCGTTGAGCTGGTTATTATCATGTTCAACAAGGAGTAAAGTCGCCATATCAAATCACCTTCGCTTCGTTTTTGAGCTTGTTCAGCAGTTCATCGACGCTGTCGACACGCACGCCGGCCTCGCGCGCCGGCGGGGCTTCGACCCGTAGCAGCGCCGTATGCGGGCGTAATTCAAGGCCAAACTCCTCTACAGGGAGGATGCTGAGCGGTTTCTTCTTGGCCTTCATCATGTTGGGCAGGGAGGTATAGCGTGGCTGGTTAAGGCGCAGGTCGGTGGTGATAATGGCCGGCAGCGTCAGCGAAAGAATCTGCAGGCCGCCGTCAATTTCACGGGTGACGATAGCCTGACCATTTTCAACGCGTAGCTCAGCGGCAAAGGTTCCCTGCGGGTAACCGCACAGGGCTGCGAGCATCTGCCCGGTCTGGTTGTTGTCGCCATCGATGGATTGTTTCCCCATCAGGATCAGCGACGGCTGTTCCTGGGCGACGACTTTCGCCAGCACTTTTGCCAGATTGAGCGGCTCGAGGGGCTGGGCGGTGGTGATGAGCAGCCCGCGATCGGCTCCCATTGCCAGCGCGCTGCGCAGCTGTTCCTGGGCCGCGTCATCACCGATGGTCACCACCACAATCTCGCTGGCGATACCGAGCTCCTTCAGGCGAATGGCTTCTTCAACCGCAATCTCGCAGAACGGGTTGAGCGCCATTTTGGCGTTGGTGAGATCAACCTGGCTACCATCGCTTTTGACGCGGATTTTAACGTTGTGGTCGACAACGCGCTTAATGGGGATGAGAACTTTCATCGTTACCTCTCGGAATGTTTTATGTTTCTCTCGATTTAAGTAAATAACTATTTAGTTATTTATTCAACCGATTTTTGCCCATGGTGCGAGCATGGGCGGCAATTTGCGATCAGTGTGACGCGATAATCAGATCGCTGGCTTTCTCGGCAATCATGATGGTAGGGGCGTTGGTGTTGGAGCTGACCAGGCTTGGCATTACCGACGAGTCCACCACGCGTAGCCCCTCAATGCCGCGAACGCGCAGCTGGGTATCGACGACCGACAGCGCATCGACGCCCATTTTGCAGGTGCCAACCGGGTGATAGCAGGTGCGCGCAAAGCGGCGAATGTAGTCTTCAAGCTCTTTATCACTTTGCGCTTCGTGTCCCGGCATATGCTCGCGGCGGATATACGGCGAGAAGGCGCTTTGCTGCATGATATCGCGCATCAGCTTGCAGCCTTCAATGGTCATTTTCATGTCGTAAGGATCGCTGAGATAGTTCGGGTCGATGAGCGGGGCGTCGCTGGCGTTAGCCGTGCGCAAAGTGACCCGGCCACGGCTGCGCGGACGCAGGAAATAGCTGTTAATCGTCACGCCGGAGCCGGAAGGCACCGGTTCGATACCGGCTTCCACGCCGGCTCCGGCCAGGAAGTGAATTTGGGTATCCGGGTTCACCGACTGCTTATCGGCGTACCAGAAGGCGCCGCCTTCGACGATATTCGAACAGACCGGCCCTTTACGGAACAGCAGATACTCCAGCCCGGCCCACATCATCCAGTGCGTCTTTTTGTATTTGTCATAGCTCAGGGCGTTGCCGAGCTCAAATATCAGATCGATGCCCACGTGGTCCTGCAGATTCTCACCTACGCCCGGAAGATCGGCCGCGACCGTAATCCCTTTTTTAGCGAGCTCATCCGCCGCGCCAATCCCTGAAAGCTGCAGCAGTTTAGGGGAGCCGATCGCCCCGGCGCTGACGATAACTTCACAGCTGGCATGCAGCCGCTGCTGCTTGCCATCCTGGTAAATCTCCACGCCGACGGCGCGCTGGTTATCGATAATCAGCCGGGAAATATGGCAGCCGGTTTTAATGGTGAGATTACTGCGCCGGCTCGCGTCCTTCAGATATCCCACCGCCGTGGAGCAGCGGCGGGCATGGCGGGTGGTGGTCTGATAGAGACCGCAGCCGGCCTGGGTAGCGCCGTTGAAATCAGGATTGTAGGGCAACCCCGCCTGCTGGCAGGCTTTGCTGAAGGTTTTACTCATCAGGTTCGCGCCGACCGGGCTGGAGACGCCGAGCGGACCGCCGACGCCGTGCCAGGCGTTTGAAAAGGTATCGTTATCCTCGGACTTAATAAAATAGCGCTGGATATCGGCAAAAGACCAGCCGTCGCAGCCCTCATCTGCCGCCCAGCGGTCGTAGTCCGCCGGGGTGCCGCGGGTGAACACCTCCGCGTTGATAGAGCTACCGCCGCCCAATACCCGCCCCTGGGCAAACAGCAGTTCGCGATTGCCCAGCTGGGGCTGGGGCACCGTTTTATAGCCCCAGGTCAGCGGCCCGGAGGTGAGTTTGCTAAAACCGACCGGTAAATGGATGTAGGGGTTGCTGTCCTTTGGACCCGCCTCAACCAGCAGCACTTTACAGTGGCTATTTTCACTTAGGCGCGAGGCAAGGACGCTACCCGCCGAACCGCCGCCAATAATAATGTAGTCGTACATGTCGGATCCTCTACCAAAAATCATTCAGCGAGCCATTTGGCGCGCTTGCCCAACTGAATATGCACGGATTTAATTTCGGTATATTCATCCAGTCCATAGCTGCCGCTTTCGCGTCCGATGCCGGATTGTTTAAATCCGCCTGAAGGCAGTTCAGGACCGCCGGCGATAGTGGTGTTCACCCACAGCCTGCCCGCTTTAAGATCGCGGAATCCCTGTACCGCATGATCCAGGTTTGAGGTCCAGATGCTGGCAGCCAGTCCGTAGCAGGTATCATTGGCAATTCTGATTGCTTCTTCATAACTGTCGAACGGGGTGACGCAGAGTACCGGGCCGAAGATCTCTTCGCGGAAAATCGCCATCTCCGGCGTCACATCATCGAAAATAGTGGGTTCGATAAACAGCCCGCGGTCAGCGTTAACCGCGCCTCCGCCGGTGAGCAGCGTTGCGCCCTCATTTTTGCCCTGTTCAATATAGCTGAGCACGGTCTGGAAATGCTTCTCGGTGATAATCGCGCCAATCTGGGTGCTTTCATCCAGCGGATCGCCGCTGCGTACCTTTTGCGCGCGCTCAACCAGCTTCTGACAGAAATCCTTATGGATTGAACGCTCAACCAGCAGGCGGCTGCCGCTGACGCAGCACTGCCCGGTATTGAACAGGAAACCAAACAGCGTACCGTCCAGCGCGGCGTCGAGATCGGCATCGGCAAACACCACCTGCGGGTTCTTGCCGCCCAACTCCAGCCCAAGACGCTTAATGTTTTTTGCCGAAGCGTGCAGCGCCATCTGGCCGACGGCGGTAGAGCCGGTGAAGGAAACCATATCAACGTCGGCATGCTCGGTAATATGCTGACCGACAACCGAACCGCTGCCGGTGACGACGTTAAACACGCCGTCCGGCAGGCCCGCTTCTTTAAGGATGCCGGCCAGCAGCAGGGTCGTGCCGGAGGTGATCTCAGCGGCCTTGGCCACCAGCGTACAGCCCGCCGCCAGAATATAGGGGTAGCGTTCTGCGCCAATAAAGAAGGGGAAGTTCCACGGGGTGATGACGCCGACGACGCCAATAGGTTCGCGGGTCACCAGGCCCAGCATGCTGTCGCCGAGGTTATTAAAGCTGTCACCCTTGACGCTGCGCGCCAGACCCGCGGCATACTCCCAAATATCCGCAGCACCCTGAATTTCACCGCGGGACTGGGCGATCGGTTTGCCGGTCTCAAGCGTTTCCAGCAGCGCCAGCTCGGCCAGCTTTTCGCGGATCAGCTGCGCGGTTTTCAGCAGTACCGCCGCCCGCGCCGCGCCGCTAATCCGCGACCACTTCCCGGAGTCAAAGGCTTCCCTGGCCGCTTTTACCGCGTCATCAACGTCTTCAGCGGTGCCGGCAGGGTAGCTGCTGACGACAATATCGTGGGCCGGGCTTTTACGCACAAAGTTTTCGCTGCCGTGGCCGGCGGTCCATTTGCCGTTGATGAACATCTGAAACTCGCGTGCTTTTTCGGGCAGCAAAGCGTGGTTAACGTCTACAGGGCGAAATGTATTGCTCATAATCCTCTTCCCATCGTTCATAGCATGTCTTACCGAACGGTAAGAGCCGGTGTGTGATCGTTGTCATCCTGCCCTAAAGGTGATAAGTGCTGACAGGGTGTACGGGTTTGTTGTGTTTAACTTGATGTTTTAAAAGATTAATGTATTATATATATAACCATATGGTTACATATGTTAGCACGCTGTTTTTCGCATGGATAAGAAAACGCCAGCCCTTGTAATGAAATTGTTAAGCGGCTAGCAGAAAGAATAACAGTCAAAAATTTTTCTTGATTTCCTCCAATGAGTAAGGATTAATCATCAGCCAGATCCGCAACCAAAACGATGTAATGACTAAATCAGCTTCTGAAAAAACAGTGCAGGTCCGTGACCCTATTGCGACACAAAATCGGATCCTCAAAGCCGCGAAACGAGAGTTTGCGCAAAAGGGACTCGGCGGGGCGCGCATTGACGTTGTCGCTGAAAAAGCAAAGTCAAATAAGCGCATGATTTATCACTATTTCGGTAGCAAGGAGCAGCTTTTTCAGAAAGTCGTTGAAGACTCCTATCTCGATATTCGTGCGGCGGAAAAAAAATTAAATCTTGAAAAGCTGGAGCCGCAAGAGGCGGTTGAAGCGCTGGTTCGCTTTACCTGGAACTACTACCTGAAAAATCCGGAATTCCTGACCCTGGTCAACAGCGAAAACCTGCATCGTGCCGTGCATCTGAAAAAATCAGTGGCGATCAAGTCAGCGCAAAAATCGATGGTCGCCCTCATGGAAAATATCCTTCAGCGCGGGGTGGAGCAGGGCGTGTTCAGAGCTGGCGTCGATCCTGAGCAGCTGGTGATTACCATTGCGGCAGTAAACTACTATTACTTTAATAATAAATATACTGGCGCCATTTTGTTCGATCGTAATTTCATGGATGCTGATTCCCTTCAGCAGCGCCTTGATTTCAACGTCGAAACAATAATGCGGATATTACAGCCCTGATACCCGCATTACCCCACGATTCAAAGAGAAACGATGGCGGGGCGATCGACTTTCGGACAGAACTGCATGCGCTGCAAAATATCCTGTTCGAGATCAACCCCGCTCACCACCGCGACCAGCTCCACGCCGTCTTCCGTTAGCTTGAAAATCGCGCGCTCCGTGACGTACAGCACCTCCTGCCCGCGCTTTATGGCTTCCGGTCCGCTGAAGGTGATATGACGAACCTTTTGCACCAGCTTAGGAATTTGCCCGTGGGATTCAATCTGTAACTGCTCCCCCTGCTGGCAAACCTGTAAACCTTTCGCTTCGAAGGTGCCGCAGAAAACCACCTTTTTGGCGCCGCAGGTAATATCAATGAAGCCGCCCGGCCCGACGATCGTGTCGCCAAGCTGCGAAACGTTAACGTTGCCTTCCGCGTCCATTTCTCCCATGCCGAGGAAGGTGATATCCAGCCCGCCGCCGCAAAACAGATCGAACTGATCGAGCGAGCTGACAATGGCCTGCGGATACTTTGCCGCCCCGAACAGCGCGCCGTCGAGAAGCTGGCCGTTGTGAATACCCTGTTCCACCATCTGCCAACAGGAATCTACCAGCGATTTTTCCGCCATGGCCGAGATCCCGCCGGGGATGCCGAACCCGTAATTGACCCGCATATTTGGCTTCAGCTCCCGTACCGCCAGCCCCGAAATCAGGCGGCGAATCCCCTCAGCCGGCGCGTCGAGCGGGTGCTCAACCGGCGGAGCGACCTGACCGGAGATGGCCGGATCGTATTCGGCAAGATAGCTCTGTCGCTGCGCCGGACACTCGACGATATGGTCGATCATTACGCCGGGAACGGTCACTTTTCGGGCCGGGACAAAGTGCGCAGGCGTGGTGGATTTCACCTGGGCGATGACCATCCCGCCGTTGTTATGTGCGGCTAACGCGACGGCATAGGTATCCAGATCCGCCGGCTCTTCGCTGGTGGAAATATTCGCCACCGCATCCGCCTGTGAACCGTGAATCACCGCGACATCAACTTTAAAAGGTTTGTAGTGCAGCCAGGTTTTGCCGTCGAGCTCAATGCGCGAAACGATATTTTCGCAGGTGATGTCGTTGCATTTTCCACCGCTAATCAGCGGGTCAACAAAGGTCCCCAGCCCGACGCTGGAAATGACCCCCGGGCGCCCGGCGCCGCTTTCGCGATACAGCGTCATAATGATACCTGTGGGTAAGCAGTAGGCTTCAATCTCATTATTACGAGCCATTTTTTGCAGCTCGGATGACCACGACCAGTGCCCGCCGATGATCCGCTTGATGAGGCCCGGAATGGCCAGCCGTCCGAGACCGGATCCTTTGCCGTCGCCGATACCTAAGGCATGGATCAGGGTCAGATTCCGCGGATGCCCGGTCTCGCGATAGCGCGTCGCGATGGCCGCCATGATGTAGTCTGACTCCAGCAGCCCGCCGCCGGAGCCGGTGAAGGCAACGGTGGCGTTGTCTTTAATCAAAGCCACTGCGTCATCGACGCTTTTTAGTTTGCCGTGCATTCTCGTTATCCTCGTTGCATTTGATCTTAAGTAAACTAACTAGTTAGTTACAATTACAGAAAAAAAAGGAAGGATCAACGTTGTTGATGGTGCTTTGTTATCCAGGTAACATTTTCGCAATACTTGCTCTGATATAACTATCTTGTTAGTTAATTAAATTATCAATCCGCAGGAGGGCTGGCATGGTTCCATCACAGAAGAATACATTTGGTCGTACAGATATTCAGGTCACGGCAATGGGCTACGGCGCGGCGCCGATTGGCAACATCTTTCGCCCGATCGGCGAGCAAGAGTCAGAAAAGATGATCCATCAGGCATGGGACAGCGGTCTGCGCTATTTTGATACGGCACCGCTGTACGGACATGGCCTGAGCGAAGCGAGGATTGGGCACGGTCTGCGCTGGTATCCGCGCGATGAATACGTGCTCTCCAGCAAAGTCGGCCGTCTGCTGAAGCCGAAAAAACGCGGTGAATTTGATTCCGGGGCGTGGGTCAATCCGCTGCCGTTTGAGGCGATTTTTGATTATTCCTACTCTGCGACCATGCGTTCGATTGAAGACAGCCTGCAGCGCATGGGGCTGGAGCATATCGATATCGCCTTCATTCACGACTGTGATGTTTATACCCACGGCGATAAGCAGCCTCACTATTTTCGTCAGGCGATGGACGGCGCGTGGCGTGCGCTGGCGCAGCTTCGGGATGAAGGGGTAATTAAAGCCGTCGGTATGGGCGTCAACGAGTGGGAGGTTTGTCATGCGGCGCTGCAGGAGGCCGACTTCGACTGCTTCCTGCTGGCCGGGCGCTATACGCTGCTGGAGCAGGAGGCGTTAAAAGCGTTTCTGCCGCTGTGCGAGGAACGTAACGCGGCGGTGGTGATCGGCGGAGGATTCAACAGCGGGATTCTGGCGACCGGGGCGGTTGAGAACGCGAAGTACAACTACGGCCCGGCGAGCCAGGCGATTCTGGCAAAGGTGAGAGAAATTGAAAATGTCTGCCGCGATTACCAGGTCAGCCTACCGGCGGCCGCGCTTCAGTTTGTGCTGGCTCATCCGGCGGTACCCACTATTATTCCCGGCACACGTACGGTGGCGCAGCTGGAAAACTGCCTGGAGTGGATTGCCGCGCCGATCCCGGATGATTTCTGGCGTACGCTGCAGCAGCAGGGGCTGCTGGATGAGGGCGCGCCCACGCCGGCAGACCGTCAGCCCTGAATAAAGAAACGGCATAAAAAAGGTGCTCTTGTTGAGCACCTTTTTTGATCCTGTCTGGCTTATTCGCGTCGCTAAAGCTTCACTCCTGCGCGATGCGCAGCTGGATTTTCAAATACTGCGGCTGCGCGAGCAGGGAGGTGAAAACCTGCTGAATATCCTCCAGCGGGTGGACGGACTGGCAAAAAGGAGCGGTAATAAATCGTTGATGCTGCAGCAGATGCAGCGCCTGGTGCATATCTTCTCCCATCCCGGCTACGCTGCCCTGAATCCTTTGCTCTTTTAAAATAATCTCCAGCGGCCTGATGGCGATGTCGGTTTCGCCGTCGGTTAAGCCAAAGGCCAGCAGCCGTCCGCCGGGACGCATAAACGTCAGCGCCTGTTTGTAGAGCTCGGGATGGCCGACGCTTTCTATGACCACATCGGCGCCGCGGCCCTGGGTGAGCTGCTTTATTTGCTCCAGCGCGCGTTCCGGGTCGGTGATGACGCAGTCTGCACCGCACTGCCCGGCGAGCTCGGCGCGCTGCGGATTCAGCTCGACGGCAATAATCGGAGCGGCTCCCAGCAGGCGCGCCATCTGAATATGCATATTGCCCACCGGGCCTGCGCCGATGACCACTACCGACTCTGCCACGCTGAGGCCGATTTTTTTACCGGCGCGCACCACGCAGGAGAACGGCTCGGTCAAACAGGCAACGCTATCCGTAATCTCGTCGCCGACGGGAATCACCAGGCGGGCCGGAACGGCCACGTACTGTGCAAAAGCGCCGTGGGTGTGGATGCCGAGCTGGCGGATCTCCGGGCAGTTTAGCAACTCGTTGCGCCGGCAATAATAGCAGTGGCCGCAGCTGATATTGATATCGGCAACCACCCGCTGGCCCGGCGCCAGGGTCGCAACGCGACGGCCCACGGCAACAATTTCCCCGCTAAACTCATGGCCGGGAATTAACGGTAGCTTATCCTGGGCATAGTGGCCGTTATAGATATGGATATCCGTTCCACAGATCGAACACTGGCTGACGCGAATGAGGACCTCGTCATCGCCGTATTCGGGGACCGGAACCTGGCGTATTTCGAAATTTTTGGCTGCGGTAAGCACCGCTGCTTTCATTAATTTGGGGATCATGGCCGGCTCCGGTTATTTAACGGTAGAAATTTTAGATCGATCGATGGTCATCGCAATGGCCGCAATCATCAGCGCCCCGAAGAAGATCTGCTGCGCCTGCGCTTCAACGTTAAGGTAGGTCATACTGGTGCGAATGACGGCGACGATCAGAGTGCCGATAAGCGTGCTCAGTACGCCCCCCACGCCGCCGGTCAGCGGCGTGCCGCCTAGCAGCACCGCGACAATCGCCGGGAGCAGGAACTGATCGGCCATCGTCGGCGATGCGCCGGAAAGACGGGTCGCCAGCAGCACTCCGGCGGCGGCGGCGAACGCGCCGGCGATGGCAAAGGTGAGGATCTTCACCTTGACCACCTTCACGCCGCTGGCGAGCGCGGCGGATTCCCCGGCGCCAAGCGCCTTCATATGGCGTCCCAGCGCGGTACGTCTCTCCATCAGCAGCGCCAGCAGCAGCAGTACGGCGGCGATAACGATCTCCGTCGGTAGCGTAAAGACGGTGGTGGTCATCCAGCCCACCGTCTGGCTGCGAATATCCCCTGGAATATAAAACGCGCGCTGTCCGGAAATCACCTGTCCAGTAGCGTAGGCAATTCCTCCGACGGCGAGGGTGGTAATGAAGGACGATATTTTAAAACGCGTGTGCACCCAGCCGGATACGGCGCCGAACAGCGCGCCGATAGCCAGCGTAAGCGGAATAGCCAGCACGCCAATTTGCGATAGCAGAATGACCAGCACGACCGTTGACATGCTGGCAATCGACTGGGCGGATAAATCTATCCCGCCGATATAAATCACAAAGGTCATGCCAATCGCCATAATAAACAGCGTAGATGCATCCTGCAGCAGCTGGAATATATTGTCGGGCTTAAGAAAATCCGGGTTATAGAGGCTGACGAGGGCCACTAATACTGCCAGGGTCAGTATCGGTAAATAACGGGTGATTTTTTCACGCCCGGTCAGCGGCGGCCGCGTCGGGCTACCGATATTATTGTTTGTCGGCACTGCTAATGAATCAGAACGGATTATTTTCATGGAGATGGGCCTTAATAACCTAGACGAAATGCTGCAATAATTCATATTGCTCCGGGCGCTTCTCTTCGCAGCCGGTAAACTGATGCATCAGTCGGCCGTCCTTAAAAATAGCGATGGTGTGGGCGAGGCCAATAGCCTCCTCCAGAGAGTCGGCTATCAAAATCACGCCGCACTGCTCATCGGTGAAGTCGCGTACTAAGTCATAGACGTCCTCTTTGGCACCGATATCGAGGCCGCGGGTAGGGTGGTCAAGCAGGATGATTTTCGCCTCAGCGGTCCGCCATTTCGACAGCACCACCTTTTGCTGATTGCCGCCGGAAAGCTTGCTGCACTGCGTATCAATACTGGCGGTTTTAATCGATAGCTTTTTAACCCACTGATTTGCCAGCCTGCGCTCGTGATGGACCTGCAGCAGTCCGCCGCGGGAATAGTCCTGCAGATTGGCGAGAGTAATATTTTCCACCACCGACATGCCTTCGACGATACCCTCGATTTTGCGCTCACGAGGGATATATCCCACCCCCTCAGCGATGCTGTGGCTGGGGCTAAATTTGCGTACCGGTCTACCGTTAAGGATCACCTCTCCCCGTTCCGGCTGCATCAATCCGAAGATAGAGCGGATGATTTCCTCGGTACCGGCGCCATCGGTTCCGACCAGCGCCAGCACTTCGCCGGCGTGTAGCGACAGCGAGACGTCTTTATAATGGCCCGGCAGCGAAATATTCTTTAACTCGACTAAGGTCGTCTCTTTGTTAATTCGGTGCTTACGATGTTCGCGATAGTAGCGTTCGTCGATATCGCGACCGACCATCTGGCGCTGAATATTCACCACATCGAACCGGTCGCGGGTGAGCATATCCATAACCTGCCCATCCTTCATGACGTAGATGCGATCGGACAGCGCCATCACTTCATCAAGGCGATGCGAAACGAAAATAAAGGAGGCCCGGCTTTTGAGCTCTCTGACCAGTTCAAACAGCAGTTCTATTTCCTGGGTCGGCAGGACCGAAGTCGGTTCGTCGAGCAGGATAATTAAATGGCCGCTGCTTCTCTCCTCAAGGGTCAGGACCTTCGCCAGCTCTACCAGCTGACGTTGGGTAAAGGAGAGCTCGGAAGTCATTGTCTGCGGATCGATATCCAGTTTGACTTTCGCCAGCTGCTTTCTGGCCGCCGTCGCCATCTTTTTCCAGTTAATCACACCCAGCTTTTTAAACGGCTGTTCAAAACCGAGAAAAATATTCTCCATTACGCTCAGATTGGAGATAAGCGACTGCTCCTGAAATACCATCCCGATACCCTGCATCATGGCATCGCGCGGGGTGCGAAAGACGACCGGCTGACCGTTGATCAGCAATTCGCCTTTATCATGCTGATAGGCGCCGTAAATTATCTTCATCAGCGTCGATTTTCCGGCGCCATTTTCACCGACCAATCCGACAATTTCACCGGGATTAATTTGCAGATTGATATTCTGCAAGGCCAGTACGCCCGGGAACGATTTACCCACATTTTTGAATTCAAGCATAATCGTCACTTCACTATTTGCAGACGTTTACGATTAGTGACTAATGCCACCGAGATGATAACCAGAGCGCCCAGAACGCCTTGCTGGATATAGGTCGGGAAGCCGACCAGCACCATGCCGTTGTTAATGACGTTGATAATCAGTACCCCAACCAGGCTTTGCCACACGCCGCCGTTGCCGCCCATTAAGGAGGTGCCACCGACGACGACGGAGGTGATGGCGATAAAGGTATAGCCATCGCCAAGGTTGCTGGCGACCGAGCCCAGGCGGGCGACGGCAAAGACGGCACCCAGGCCGTAAAACACGCCGGCCAGCGCAAAACCAAGCACGCGAATACGTTTTACCGACAGACCAGACGCATAGGCCTGGTGTTCGCCGCCACCGATGGCATAAAAATTACGCCCCAGCGCGGTATAGCGCTGAATAAACCAGGCAAATAGCAGGGCTGCCCCGGCGAGATAGACCATCAGCGGGAAATCAAAAATACGCTCGGTCAGCAGTAATCTGAATACCGGGTCGGGGAGAGGAATACGTTCGCCGCCGGTCGTCACCATCGTGACGCCAATTAAGCTAAAACCGATACCCAGGCTAACCAGGAATGAGGGGATTTTGAGCTTCACGTGAATAAGGCCGTTGATCAGCCCGCAGGCTGCAGAAATAAGGATCGCGGCGGGGATCGCCAAATAACCGAGTTCGTTAAAACCGCCCAGCTTCACCATGATGATTGCCAGCATGGAGCCGCAGAAAGCCATAATGCCTTCAATTGACAGGTCGATCGAACCCATAATAATGATAAACGTCACGCCAATGGCAATCATTAACGGCGCGGCGCTGGCGGTCAGTAAACGTGAGAAGTTACGCACCGATAAAAAACCCGGGTAAACAACGCTGATGATGGTGCAAAGCAGCAGCAGCACCATCAGCGGCGCCCATTTGCGCAAAAAATCTTTGTAGCCTGAATGTGATGACATGGTCGACCTTCACTCATTGAATTTATAACGTCTTCATCGACAATAAATATCTGCAGAAGAGTGGGGGAACTACAATTTGCGATATTGAATTGGCCCCTTCGACGCCTGCCAGAAATTATTCCAGTCGTTCACCGGCGTATTGACGATATTGTCCTGATACCATTTCTGCGCATCGTCTTTGGTTATCATGATCGTCGGACCATAAAATTCGCGATGCTCATGCGGCTCAGCGGAGGGTTTGAAGCTGCCGATAGCCGCATGGTGAGCCAGTGAAAGCGCAATGCCTCCTGCCCAGTACGGGTCGGTGCTTACGGTGCAGAGGATTTCACCGCTGATGCACAGCTTGACGGCGTCCGGGGTGCCGTCGTAGGAGACAATCGGGATCTGTCCCGCCAGCCCTTCGGCACGCAGAGCCTCAATAATGCCGAGGGTCATACTGTCGTTGGAGGAGAAGATACCTTTGATATCATCCCCGAAGCGGGTGAGCATCGTCGACATCATGTCGTTGGCTTTCGAGGTGCTCCAGTCCGCATCCTGCCAGTCCAGCAGCTTGATATCCGGGTTCTCCTTCAGTTTGTGCATCAGCCCCGCTTTACGCTCAATCGCCGGGACGTTGGAGGCGATCCCTCCCAGCCCGACAATCCCGCCTTTTTTCCCCATTGCGTCAAAGAGCAGCTGCGCACACTGCTGCGCCGGTTCGAAATCCGACCAGCTGATGTGGGCCACGTAGTTGTCACCAAAATCCCAGGGATGCAGATCGTCGGTTTTGTTCCAGATGGTGGTAATAAACGCGCCGCGCTGCTGGCAGGCGGTCACGACAGCCCGCGCGTTAGGGGCATCGTTAGGATCGCAGCCGATCGCCAGCTTCCCTTCAGTTTTGGAAAGCAGGGCTTTGATATCCGAAAGAACTTTCTCGTTATTGCCACCGTTAATCAGGCTTACCATGGTCGCGTTTTGCGTTTTCGCATAAGACTTCCCGCCGGCGGCAATCGCGTTCCAGTAGGAGTTGTCAGGATCTCGATAGCCCCAGGCCAGCGTGAGGTTTCCTCCTTCAGCCGCCATGGCTTTTGAGAGCGGGCTGATAAGCGGAAGCGCTGCCATGCCGCCGATGCCCAGGGCACTTTTCAGCAGGAATTCACGTCGGCTAATCACGCTTTGTTCAACGAATTTTTTAATAAATGACATAGCGATATTTCCTGTCTTTTCGATTTACATGAAGGCGTTAACCCGATTGAAAATACGTTACATGTAAATAACTAATTACTTACAAGTTGATGATATATCACCCGAGAAAGTAATTGGCAATGAAGCGCTTTGCGATTGGTTTACATGGCATTTTCATCCGACCAAAAAACGCCTAGCGCCCTGTTTTTTCTTATTATTTTTAAATGTTCCCTTTGCGAATGAGTAAATGCTTTTTCACGGCTGTTTTCGCGGGGGTTAGCACTTATCAATATGATTTATATTATTTTTTATCAATTTTACCCTCCCGGGCTGTTTTGCTTGCGTTTGCGATATCAGTCACAAAGATTTTGCTGGCAATCTTCACCCGTCAGGCGTGGATTGTGCAGATCTCATATTTGCATATTGTAAGTAACTATTTATTTACAAGTGGTGAGGGTGATCGCTATGATTTCGACGTATTCTCACTCCACAATGGGACAAGACATGACCGTTAAAACACGACAGGTAGCGTTTATCACCGGCGGAGCGCGCGGCATCGGTTTTGAGATTGCCGCAAAGCTGGCGCAGGCGGGCTTTGATATTGCGCTGAATGATTATCAGGATTCTGCGGCGCTGCAGGCATCGGTAGCGCGGCTAAAAGGCTGGGGCGTTAACGCCGTTGCCGTGCCCGGCGACGTGGCGGATATCAGCCTGCACGACAGGATGCTGGCGCGGGCGGAGCATGAGCTGGGGCCGCTGACGACCTTTGTCAACAACGCCGGCGTATCGGTGACCAGCCGCGGCGATCTCCTCGACGTGACGCCGGAAAGCTACGATCGCTGCCAGGCCGTTAACGCTCGCGCCACATTCTTCCTCTGCCAGGCTTTTGCCCGGCGCCTGCTGGCCGGTGGCTGCTCTCCCGAACTGCACTACAGCCTTATCGTCGTCTCTTCCTCGAACGCCTCTGCGGCCTCCATCAACCGAGGTGAGTACTGTGTATCAAAGGCCGGGGCGGCGATGGTGGCAAAACTATTCGCCTCGCGCCTCGCCAGGGTTGGGGTGCAGGTGTTTGATATTCAGCCGGGGCTGATTGCTACCGAAATGACGCAGCCTTCGCTGGCAATCTATCAACAGCGCGTCGATGAAGGCTTAACTCTGCTGCCGGAGCTGGGCACCCCGGCTCAGATAGGCACGATAGTCACCACTCTGGCCAGCGGCGGGATGCCCTATTTAACCGGCCAGGTGATTAGCGCCGACGGCGGAATGCTGGTTTCCCGTTTCTGATTGATAGCAGGTAAATCGCGATGAAAATAATTATTGCCCCGGACTCCTTTAAAGAGAGCCTCTCCGCCAGCGCCGTTGCTGATGCCATCGAGCGGGGGCTTCGTCGAGCCCTGCCTGACGCGGAGTGCGTAAAGCTGCCGATAGCTGACGGCGGTGAAGGCACGGTTGATGCGCTGATAAACGCGACCTCGGGCCAGCGGATTTCGGTTGCGGTAACCGGGCCGATGGGGACGCCGGTGAACGGCTTTTTCGGCCTGCTTGGCGAGGGGAAAACGGCGGTCATTGAGGTTGCTGCCGCCTGCGGCCTGCAGTGGGTTGCTCCGGAGGACCGGGATCCGCTGTTCGCGACCAGCTACGGAGTTGGGGAGCTGATTAAAGCGGCACTGGATCGCGACGTCGATAAAATAATTATTGGCCTCGGAGGCAGTGCTACCAATGAAGGAGGAATTGGTATGCTGCAGGCATTGGGCTGCCGCTGCACCACCGCCGCCGGGGAGGACGTCCCCTGGGGAGCCGGAGGGCTTGATGAGCTGGCTGACATCGATCTCAGCGGCCTGGATCCGCGATTAGCCCGGGTGGAGCTGCTGTTGGCCTGCGACGTCAACAATACGTTGCTCGGCGAGCGGGGCGCGACCGCGGTCTTCGGTCCGCAAAAAGGGGTAACCGCGCAAACGGCGGTGAGGATTGAAAGTAACCTGGCGCGGATTGCCACGATCCTCAAAACCAGCTTCGGAGACGATATCGCCACCCTCAAGGGCGGCGGTGCCGCTGGTGGGATCGGCGCCACGCTGCAGGGCGTGCTGAACGCAGAGATGGCCAGCGGGATCGATATTGTGCTCAACACGCTGCATTTCGATGCGCAGGTGCGCGATGCCGATTTGGTCATTACCGGCGAGGGGCGGCTTGATGCACAGACCGGCGGCGGTAAGGGCCCTGCCGGCGTCATCAGCCGCGCTCATGCCCACGGCTGCCCCAGCATCGCGCTGGTCGGTTCGCTCGGCAGCGGATATGAAGCACTGTATGAACTCGGTTTAATCTCGGCGTTTTCGCTGGTCCCCGGCATTATTTCTTACGAGCGCGCCCTACGAGAGGCCGCCACTCTGCTGGAGTCGACGGCGTTTAATATCGCCTCGCTCTGGCAGCAGGCGGCGAATCAGCCGCTTCGCCGCTAAAACCGTCCTTTGAGGAAAAAGATATGAATATTCTTTATCAGCCTGAATTTATCCGCGGTTTTGGCACCTATAAGCTACGCGGAGAGCGGTTAATTACCGCCTTGGGGCACGCGCTGAGCATTGGCTATCGGGCGATCGATACCGCGCAGATGTATGAAAATGAAAAGGAGATCGGGCAGGTATTAAGCCGGCATTCCGTCGCGCGCGACGAGCTTTGCATTACGACAAAGGTCCTGCCGGCGAACTATCGACAGGCGCTGTTTATGGCTTCGGTTGCGCAAAGCCTGGCGGCGCTTAACGTTGAACAGGTGGATGTGCTGTTGCTGCATAGTCCGCCAAAGCAGGACTTCGGCGCCACGCTGCGTTTGCTGGAGCAGGCGCAGCGGCAGGGGCTGACGAAATATATTGGCTTGAGTAATTTCTCCGCTGAGCAGATGGCTGCTGCCCGGGATGAGATCGCCACCCCGCTCGTCGTCAACCAGGTAGAGTTCCATCCGCTGCTCGACCAGGGCAGCCTGCTGCAGGCCGCTGCAGAGACAGCGATCCCGCTCTCCTCTTACTGTTCGATAGCCCGGGGTGAAGCGCTTAACTATCCGCTTATTCAGCGACTGGCGGACGCTTATGCCAGGACGCCGGCACAAATTATCCTGCGCTGGATTTTACAGTCGGGCATCCAGTCAAACACCATGTCATCCAACCCTGTAAGAATAGCCGAGAACTTTGCGATCCTTGATTTCACCTTGTCCCATATCGATATGCAGCAGATAGCGGAATTAAAAATCGCTAACTATCGCGTTGTGGCGGTGTAGCTATGTTAACTCGCGGCCCGCGTCCGGTGGGGAAGGGGAGTCCTTCTTCTCCGCTTAGCTTATTGCGACAGGGTGAGCGCGCCGCAGGCTAAAGCAGACATCTGACGGTGTCTGCCTTTCCCTCATACCACCTCTAGCCCTCGCCGTTTTCCAGCGCCAGCTGACGCTGCACCGCAAGCAGGGTTCGCCGACGGATCCAGCCGCTTGCCGGGCGGATAACTCCCCAGTAGCAGGCGAAGCGCCGTTTTACCCGTGGGGTAGGGCAGTGCACGAAGGTCTCGGTGACCAGCCGGTGCTCGCCGTCGACCGTGACGACCCGAAAACACAGAATAAGCTTCGCGGCATCAGCCTCGTTAAAGCGGGCGAATGCTTCGGCGTCGGGGAGGCGATGAACCGCCATCGTGGGCCGCCAGAACTGGCCGGTAAGTCCGAGAACCAGCTCCCGGCTGGTTTGATGCAGCGGGGTGAATGTGGCAAAGCCAAAATCATTGACGTCAACGGTGTGGGGGAAGGGATGCTGCGTAAAACGCTGATAGCATCTGCCGGGTAATTTACGCAATTTTAGCAGCGCGTTAATAATCGGGTCCGCCGTCATGTCCAGGTTCTGTACCGCCTGAATGATCGTGCCGGGATCAGCCGCAATAGGCGCGGATTGATGATGCTCATAAAAGCTAAAATTGGCTAACCAGCGCGGAGGATCCGGCCAGCGCAGGTATGTCCGAGAAGTGACGTAGCCTAAAAAAATCATGATAACCTCCGTTTAGTGCATGAGTGGCAACGACAGCCAGCAGACTACATCGTCAGCGACATGGTTTAGCATAATACGCCGGCGCGTGCGACTGCCAGCAATGGGGAGGAGCTTAAGGACAGGCGTTGTGACGGGCTGGAATCAGCTCCGCTCGTGCCCGTACAGGGCTGAATCATCTTAGGGAACGGGAACGAGGTGGTCACTCATGAGTCGCTTGATAGAGGAGAGCAACGGAGTAGATACAAAAAGCAGATACAAAAAAGCCCTGACCGTTGCAGCCAGGGCTTTTAAGGAACTACTGATTTAAGATTTAACATTCATGGACTTAATATGGGTACTACTTATGGTACTGCTTTAAATGTACACGTTTATCACAGATAATATTGGGTGCTGATACTAACTAAAACCTCCCTCTATTTTCTCGTTACTTTACCCCACCATTTTCATCACCTTCAAAAATGGCACTTTAAACAAGTACATCCCCTCGCGACATATACTCTTTGATGCGTGGCTTGACTTCCATTGCGATCGCTTAACTGAACTAACGTACCCAACTCAATCGCAAGCAATAACTTTAAAAACATAGCCTTACATCGTCGCGCTACTTCCCCAGATTTGCGATTAACTACTCTAACTACGTGGCCTTAAAACATTACCGATGTAAAAAAACGCTTCTTAGCATCCGTAATCCCATACAACAAAATACGTGGCCTTTATCGCAAATTACTTTTGTTACCTTACTAACACTTTCAACTTATAACAGCGAACTACCACTTCACCGCTGTTGAATCCTAATTTACCCATTTTGAAAGTGGTGTCAATACTGTTTTTAAAAACATGCTTTTATTTACAGCAAATATAGCGCAGGGGGCTAGGTTGTGTCTGATAAGTCTCTTATTTTTTGCTTAGATGAGCATGATGCTGAGGTATTTCCTGGAGGCTTCATGAACCACATAAGGCCTAACCGGCGGTGAAGCGCAACAATCACAAAACAGGTTAGCAGGTGGGCTTGAGCGGGAGGTTGGCGCTTTATCCGCCACGCCGGGAATGGGAGCAACGCGGCTGCCACACACGCGTGCCAGTTTGCGGGTTGGCCTGAGCGTCGGGCAACTGCGTCTGCTTGTGCAGGTAGTGCGGGATAGGGGGGAAAGTGCGGCCGCAGCGCGGGCTGAAAAGGCATTGCACAAGGTGCAGCCAGACGCGCAGAAAACCGCTGCGACATTACCGCCGCACTAAGGGATATTTAAAAATCATATTCCAGGGCAAGACGGTTCTGCCAGAAATTTTTGTCCGACGTTGAGGTGGTTTGCACACCGGCAAAATCCGTGATGCTCAACCCTTTGAGTACGCCATCAAAACTGTAGGTACCGTACACCAGATATTCAGACTGATTGCTGCTGGATGCGCCGGCGCTGGCGGTCAAATCCATAAAGGAATAGCGGCTGCCCAAAGAGATATTGTCGGTAGCGGTCCAGTTCAGATCGGTTGAGTAAGCATTGCCGCTGCCGAGATCCTGAGTGCTGGTGAAGAACGGTTGCGCAAAATATGGGCCGGAGGAGGTGTTGTGTGCGTAAGGCGTCACCAGCGCGCCGTTACCGTAGGCATCACCGTTGGCCGCGATGTGGTCGTAGTTCAGGGACCATTTCAATACCGGGGTGAAATTCATCACGAACTGTGCACCGTAGCTGGTGCTGTTAACTTCGCCAGCCAGCGCTTTGCCTTCGCTCAGGCCACGAATAAACTGAACACCGATTTTTGGCTGGGACGGTGAATCAGACCAGGACAGGAAGCTGTCGGCGTACACTATTCTGCTGTAGTTATCGTAATTCTCGTACCAAAGCTGACCGTTAAGCTTTTTATTATCCAGCTTAACGGCACGCCCGCCGCCAACACCCCACATGCCGTTGGTGGTACCGTCGGCATCAGTATAAGCAGTGGTATTGAGGAACTGGTCGTCGCCCCACGGTTTGTAGCGGGTGATTTTGGTGGCGTGCAGGAAGTTGTCGCTGTCGCCGTAATGAGTGTCAACACCGCGGAATAGAATCGGTGTGATACGCCAGTCATAGTCGCCGATAAAGGGAATATTGATGCGCTGGTCACCGGCTGTAATGCGGAAGTCCTGATAGTGGTAGCTCAGATAAGCTTCGCCCACGCCGGTCTGGTTAGGGCCGAGTTCGGCGATCAGATGGTCGTCGTTATGCGAAATACCGCGCTGGAGAATACCGCTGACGCCAAGGCTCAGGCCGTAGTATTCCGCTGTTGCATACTTCACGCTGCCGCCGTAACTGACGGTGTCCTGAGAGTAGCCTGGTGAAAAATAGGCATTGTGGGTGGAGTAATACAGGGTACGCAGGCTGCCGGTGACCGAGCCGCAGGTGAACATTTCGGTCAGGGAATCAGCCACGCCTGCCGTGCAGCCGGATGCGGCAGGCGTGGCCGCCAGCGTATGGCCCATAAACAACGCCTGAGAAACGACGATTGCGCCCAACTTTAGCGGAAAGTTGAATTTATTACTTTTCATTAATATCTTCCTGGTAAAAAAATATAATGTCTTCAGCCGGCAGAGAAGACGGCCAATAATTTTTTTATCGGGTAGTGCACAAACGGTTACTATCCCGATTTTTTATAAAGGGGAAGGAGGTAATAGTTATTTTTATCTGTCAGGCAATAAAAGAGGATCGTTATCTAAAATCAATGTGTTGCGGGCTTCCCAGCCTCTGAGCTTGCCAGGGTTAAGTAACCCATTGGGATCAAGGCATTTTTTAACAGAAACAACCTCGGGTTTAATGTCTCCTTGTTTACCGTCTTCAATTTGATAAACATGGGGGTTGTTTATTTTTACGTCATTGTCACGGAAGGTGGATATTATTTCGTTCAGCCGTTCTTCGCTGGAGTAACGTACTAATTGCAATCCGCTGGCGGTTATATTTCCATCGGTGTCACGGAGGAATTCGATATGCGAAATAACCTCGTCGGCGAATAAAGCCGCCATATCGATAATCTGCTGATGATAATTCGTGTAATTAAACGCCGTCTGCAAATAAGTGAGAGAGCTATCAATTTTAAGGGCGTGCAGCGTTGTGTGGTTCCAGCAATATTCCATCAGTGATGCATTGGCTTCACGCGCCTCGTCGGCGGTCTGACGCACAGCGCTGTGCCCGCGGTATTTTTCCAACAGACCGGCACAGAATCCCTCACTTTCCTGCGCAATAACGCTGATGACGGCATGCTGATTTGCCTGATAGTGCCCGTTCAGATGACTGAAATAACTCGGGATCGGCGCGGCGAGCAGCGCCAACTGGCGTTTTACCAGCCCCGGAGAGCGGGCAAAGGCGTTGGCATAATCCAGCGCGTCGGTGAAATCATCAAACACGTCCAGCCGCTCTATCCACCGGTGAAGCGGTGCCAGTGCCAGCTCAACCTCAAGAATGATTCCATTGCTTCCGTAGGCATGGTGCAGCAGTAGCGCCTGCGGGGCAGGAATCTGCAGAATGCGCGGCTCGGCCTCCATCGTCATCACTTTTACGCTAAGCACATTACCTGGCGCGCCCAGCGGGCCGTAGTTGATTGAGCCAATGCCGCCAAAGCCGCCGCCGTAAAGGCCGCCGAGGCTGGCAAGCCGATAAGTTGACGGCATGCAGCGTAGCTCCCAGCCCGCAGGGCGCGTGACTGCCTCGATCTCGGCCAGCCGGATACCCGCCTGAGCACGAACCACGCCGTCACCCAGTTCGCATATCTGATTGAGTCCGGTCATATCGACCAGGATCCCGCCCTCCAGGGGCACCATCTGACCATAGTTGCCGGTCGCGCCGCCCCGCAAAATCAGCGGCAGCTGGTGTTGAACGCAGGCTTTAACCAGTAAAATCAGCTCTTCTTCGTTACGTGGCCTGACCACGGCATCGGCCTGTTTGTCTTCGAGCCGTTGTTTCAGCACCGGGCTGAACCAGTGAAAATCGCGTGAAAGGCGTTTGACCTTTGCCGCCTGCAAAGTCCAGTCTAGATCGGGCAGCGCCTGCTGTATCAGGGCAAGCGCGTGTTTACGTTGTTCACTGTCCATCTTCTTCCTGCCTAATCGTGAGTGAGGTTAATGAGATTGCACGGCTTCGCTTTCATGCCAGGCGCTGAGAACGCGCCTCGAAATCCATGACATCACGCCAAACAGCGCGATGCCGGTGAGGGAAATTAACAGCAGGGCTGCAAACATCAGCGGGATGTCCAGCTGGTATCCTGCCTGCAAAATCTGATAGGCCAGGCCGGTGTTATTGCCGCCAGCGCCTGCAACAAATTCGGCAACGACGGCACCGATCAGCGACAGGCCGCTGGAAATCCGCAGCGCACCAAAAAAATAAGGCAGGGCGGAAGGAATGCGTAAACGGATCAGTATCTGCAAACGGCTGGCGTGGTTGAGCTGGAAATAGCTCAGCAGGCCCGGCGATACGCTGCGCAGCCCCTGCGTGGTATTGGAAATAATCGGAAATACCGCCATCAGCGTCGAACACACCACCAGCGACAGCGTGGTGTCTTTGACCCAAATAATAATCAGCGGTGCGATGGCCACAATCGGTGTCACCTGCAGGAACACGATGTAGGGAAACAGTGCGGTTTCAACAAACCGATTTTGCACCAGCACAAATGCCACCGCTGCGCCGATGATGATCGAGAGTAAAAATGAGATCAGGGTGATTTTCAGCGTAAACAGCAGCGACATCGTCAGCGAACCCAGATTGGTCCACAGGCTTTGCAGCATCACCCCCGGTGAAGGCACCAGAAACTGAGGGATTTTGAAATAGCTCACCCAGCCCTGCCACAGCAAAACCATGATGACCGCTACGACTGCCGGGTAAAGCACTTTGCGAAACGTGGGGTTGTTGATCCACGGAGAGGATTTTTGTGTGTGCATATTTTTACTCCATACCCGATTGGCTGGCTTGCAGCAGGCTGTCCTGCAATTGCTTCGCATACCGTGAAAAAGCCGGACTGACGCGAAAATCTTCGCTGCGCGGGAACGGTTCGGAGATGGCGATATCTTCCACCACCCGGCCTGGCCGCGCGGCCATCATGATCACCCGCTGCGACAAAAACACGGCCTCGTGGATAGAGTGGGTGACGAACACCACCGTCAGCCCCTGTTCACGCCACAGACGCAGCAGGTCGCTGTCGAGCTTATTACGGGTTATTTCATCGAGTGCGCCAAAGGGTTCATCCATCAGCAGCAGTTTCGGGCGCGTCACCAGCCCGCGGGCAATCGACACGCGCATCTGCATGCCGCCCGAGAGTTCGCGCGGCAATACGTTGGCAAATTTTCCCAGTCCCACCAGCTCCAGCGCTTCACTGACGCGGGTGTTGGCTTCGGCACGAGGCACGCCCGCCAGATCCAGCGGTAAACGTACGTTGTTCTGCACGTTGCTCCACGGCATCAGCGTGGCCTCCTGAAACACAAAAGAAAGCGGCACCTGCACTTTTTCACGGCTGTCGCGCCGCCACAGCACCAGCTTGCCGTCACTGGGTTCAACCAGGCCGGCGACCATCTTTAATAGCGTACTTTTGCCACAGCCCGACGGGCCGAGCAGCGTCACAAATTCCCCCTGATTAATCGTGAGATTGACTGGCAAAAGCGCACGCGTGCCGTTGCTGTAAATTTTCTCCGCCGACAGCACCTCAATAGCCGGTATCGGCGAGGGGAGAGGTGAGCGAACATCGCTCATCATGGTCAGTTTAGGGGCTGAATTCATGGCATAACCTTCGCGTTTTTGATCATCTCGAGGGTATAGGTCTGCTCAAACGGCACTTTATCCGCGTCAATCAGCTTGTTTTTCACCAGCATCTCCCAGGTCTTTTTCAGCCGGGGTTCCGTGATGATGCCGATACCGCCGGTTTGCGCATCGCCGCCGGTGACAAGCTCATACTTCTTCATCTGCGCGATACCAAAGGCAATCTGGTCGGCACCCATGCGCGGGTTAGCCTTGGCGATCAGCACGTTGCCTGCGGTCGGGTCCTGCAAATATTCTTTCCAGCCCTGCATAGAGGCTTTTACGAAGGCGGCGACTGCGGCCGGGCGTTTTTTAACCGTATCGGCCATACAGATAATTGAGTTGCCGTAAGGCGGATAGCCCCAGTCGCTGAGCATGTAGACGTAGAAAGGTTTGCCACCTTTTTCGACCGAGAACGGTTCGGAAGTGACATAACCCTGCTGCACCAGATTATTGTCTGCCAGGAAGGGCTGCACGCTGAAGGTGTAAGGGCGAATCTTCGCGGCGGACAGCCCCAGCTCGCTCTTCGCCCACGGCCAGAAGGAGGTGTAAGCCTCCGTGGCCAGCAGGAAAGTTTTATCTTTCAGCTCCTGCGCTTTATCCACCTTGTCATGGCTGATGAAGACGGTAGGTGAATGCTGGAACACGGTCGCCACCGTGACCGCGTGAACGCCTGCCTGCCAGGTTTCCAGCGCCTGGCCGTTGTCGCCAAGCGTACAGTCAGCCTGCCCGGCGGCCATCAGCTGCATGACGTTCACCTGCGGGCCACCCATCTTGATGTTGACATCCAGCCCCGCCGCTTTATACAAACCTTTGGCCTGCGCGTCGTAAAAACCCCCGTGTTCCGCCTGAGCGTACCAGTTAGTGATGAATGTGAATTTCTCTTCCGCCATGCTGGCGGTGGAAACCCCGGCCAGCAGCAGGGCAAGGAGGGTATAAGAAGGTGTACGCCGTATTTTCATCGCAAGGGTTCCTTTATTTAGAAACAAAAGAAGACGGAGGAGGAGTAAAAGTGGTTTGCACAAAACCGTTCCAGTGGTGTTTCCCCCAGGTTGGCTCGCTGCGTACTTTCCATTCCATATGATGGATTTCGGTAATCGCCTGTGCCCAGCTTGCCGCCAGCGAATCGAGGATCGCGTGCCCCTGTTCGGCGGTAGCGCCGGTCGGGTCGCCAATGACGCCACTCGGGCCAAAATCATAGGAAGCCCACGCCGCCGCCGGGCGACCTGACGACAGCGTGGGGCAAGGGAACTCCGGGGGATAATTAGCGACCGCGCGTTCGATGTGGACGCATTCAGGGGCCAGCGCCAGCATCACCGCCGTTTCGCTGTGACCTGCGTGCATCGCCATCTTCTGTTCCTGCGCGCTCAGAAACTCATTTTCAACGTTGGGCACGCGAAACACGTCGTGAGGGATCATAATCATGTCGCCGTGGCGCAGGCGCATTTCCCGTGATGCCATTTGCAGCACCTGCGGCTGCCCGCCATGACCGTTGATCATCAGCAATTTACGGAATCCGGCACGGTACAGAGATTCGGCAATTTCTAAAATCGTTTGCAGCAGCGTGTCACCGGTTAAGGTCAGCGTGCCGGGGAAATTCAGATGCTCATCCGATTTGCCGTAGGTTACCGGCGGGATGGCGTAGGCCGGGATAGCCTTCGGCAGCCGTGCCAGCGCATAACCCGCCACCCCCGAGGAAATCACGCTATCAACCGAACACGGCAGATGCGGCCCGTGCTGTTCGATTGCGCCGGTTGGCAATACGATCACGGTATTGGCTTTGTCTGGCAGGGCTGCAATCGCCGTCCAGCTCAGGAAGGGGAGAAACCGCTCTGCGGGAATGTAGCCGTTAATCATGCTGTGCCTCGTGGTCGGACATTATTGGGTTAGGCGGGATTGCGGTAACCAGGCCGTAGCTTCAACTTCAATCAGCACCTCGGCGCTGGGCAGCATTTCACTGACCTGCACGACGGTAGAAACCGGTGGCAGATCGGGGTAAAAAAGTTTTCTGACCCGGCTGTAGTAAGGAAAGTGATCGAGATTGCGGAAGTACTGCACCAGCTTGATCACATCGCTCATTTGCCCTCCGGCTTCTTCAATCGTGAGGCGGATACTTTCGAGCACATACCAGCTTTGTGCCAGAACCGGCCCCTGTTTGGCATCGGTTGAGAATTCGCCGGTTTCGCCCAGTAACCGGCGTGCAGGGTCGGGGATATCCTGAAAACCCCGCACGATCGTCGCGCTCTGCGGATTGACGGGAATCATGCCGGAGAGAAAGACAAAATCACCGGCGCGACGCCAGGCGGCATAATTGGCGAGCGGTTTGCCCGCTCCTGCTTCAAGACTCATGGGGTCACTCCTGATTCCACGTGCGCTGGTGGGTCAGCCTGCCGTGGTGGATAACCAGACGGGCCGCGCTGTTTAAAGGCCAGGTCAGACTGTCGCTGCCTGGAAAGAGGATCAAACTGGCCTCGGTGCCAACAGCCAGCGGACGATTTGCGGCGACGTCACCGGTCAGTGCCGCCACATCACAGATAAGACGCGATTGCTGGTCAAAGACGTTTTCCAGCTGAAGTGAGAACAGGGCGCAGATCAGCGTATCCAGCGGGTCGTAGCTGCCTGCCGGGCAAAAAGCATCCTGCACGTTGTCGCAGCCCAGCAGCACCGGAATGCCCGCCGCCTGCGCTTCTTTCAACAGCGTGATGCCACGCTGGCGCGGCGTACGGTTTGTCACGGCATCTTGCAACAGCAGGTTGGTCATCGGCATCGCAATCAGCGTGACGCGCTGTGCCGCCAGTAAACTCAGCACCTCGTGCGCCTGTTGCTCACTGCCGGAGGATAGCGCGCAGCCGTGGCTGCAGCTGATGTGGCCGCTAAATTCATTCTCCGACAAATAACGCGCCAGCCAGGTCAGGCCGTGCGCCACGTCAGAAAGCTCTTCGTCAATGTGCAGGTCCAGATTCAGCTGCCAGCGGGCGGCGCTGCGCAGCAGATGGGTCATGGCCGCCGGGTCCCAATTTGAGGAGTGGATAAAGCCCCCCAGCAGGCAGTCTTTGCCGCTTTGCGCCACCGCGCGCGCGATGCGGTCAGCGGCCTCTGCGTCGGCAAAAAAACTCAGCGGGACCAGAGCAACGCGTTCCAGGGTGACGCCCGGCTGCCTGATATTTGCCAGCTCGCACCAGGCCATGGGCGGGAGGATGTCGAACCAGTCAATGTGGGTGCGCAAATGCGTTACGCCGTGAGCGGCGGCCCACATCAGCCCTTGTTTTGCGCGCTGATGAAGGTCTGCCGCCGTCCAGTGCTGGCGGTCCTGATGCATTGTTTCAATGGCGGCCAGCAGACCCGGTTTGGACGGTCGGCTGCGGCCAATAGTGAAGGTTTTATCGAGATGTGCGTGAGGTTCAATCAGCCCCGGGAGCGCCAGTGCGCCGTGGGCATTCCACAAGTGATCCT
Organism: Klebsiella terrigena; assembly: GCF_006539725.1. Classification (GTDB taxonomy): domain Bacteria; phylum Pseudomonadota; class Gammaproteobacteria; order Enterobacterales; family Enterobacteriaceae; genus Klebsiella; species Klebsiella terrigena. The sequence goes on from NZ_BJNO01000003.1 coordinate 385,756, forward strand.
GCTGCGGCTGGCTGGGCATCAGTGACGTAATTTTCCCTGCGTCAAAGCGCAAATCGGCCGTCACCGGTTCCCCCGCCTGCACGGGCCAGTCGCCGGGAAGCAGCCACGCGGGGAGGCGCAGGTTAGCAATGCCATTAAGCGGTGATGTGGGGATTGAGATACTCATCTTGAGACTCCGCGTTGGCATTACAGGTCAAGGACCAGTACGGGGCTTTTGGATCGCGAACAGCACAGCGTAATTTGTGTGTTCGCGGCTTTCTCTTCGTCAGTCAGCACGCAATCCCGGTGGTCAGGGATCCCGTCGATCACGTCGGTGATACAGGAGCCGCAAATACCCTGTTCGCACGACAGCATAATATCGACCCGGGCGCTTAATAAAACTTCGGCAATGGTTTGGCGCGGGCTGACTAAATAACGTTTGCCGGTAGAGTTAAGCTGAATATGGAATTCCTGCCCGTCGGTGTCATTATTCATATTGGCGTTGCTAAAACGCTCAAAAGATAAATTTTCGGCTGGCCAGTGGTGTTCCTGCATAATGTCCTGCAAACGCTGAATAAATCCGTCCGGGCCGCAGGCCATCACGCGGGTATTCCGATCGGCCTGACGCAGGCTTGGGGGCGTTTTGTCGCGCAGGGAATCGTTTGCCGCGCTGCAATGCAAAAAAACATGACCGGCCAGTGCGGGCGTGTTCAGGCGTGATATAAACGCCGTTTGTGCCGTGTCTGAAATGTAGTAATGCATTTCAAATTCAATCTGTTGCTCAGCTATGTATTCCGCCATGGTCAGCAACGGAGTGATGCCGATACCCCCGGCAAACAGCAGATATCGTCCCGCATCGGGCAACGGGAAATGGTTGCGCGGTGCCGAGATGGTCAGGTTATCGCCAGGGCGGAAATGATGGTGAATGAAGTGCGAACCGCCGGCGGAGTTTTCCGCCAGTTTTACGCAAATTTCATAATATTCCCGGCTGCTGTTTTCGGTACAAAGAGAATATTGCCGGGCCCCGATCTCAGGAATGAAAACATCAATATGGGCACCGGGGGAATAAGCCGGTAATAACATCTCGTGCTGCGCAACAAGCTGCAATGAAATATTCCCTTCGCCATTTATATCGACCGTTTTTATTGTGACAGGAATTACTCCGGCATCTTTCATTGTCATTTACCGTATTTAATTTGATAAGCCATTCATTAAAGGGACAGTTCAACCCGTTCGCCGCACAATCCGCCGCCATAGTAAGAAGGAGGCGGAAAATTTTGCTTTTAAAGCGATGAAACGATTGTTCCCGTTGCAATGAAAGCTACGTTATTGTTATAAAACTGTTGCGTCCAGCGCTTTGATTCGCACGTCCCGTTGCATAAAAGAGAGCACTACACAATGTTCGCATTCTCCCGGTTTTTGCTGTACTTCACTGAGGTTGCCCGCCAGGGCTCGTTTCGCAAGGCCTCCGAAACCCTGCATGTCGCCGCTTCGTCAATTGACCGGCAGATACTGCGGGTTGAAAACGAGCTGGCGATGCCCCTGTTTGAACGACATCCCACCGGGCTGCGGCTGACGGCTGCTGGTGAGCTTTTGTTACATGCCGCCAACAACTGGAAAAAAGATTTTTCCCGCGTTTGCGAACAGCTTGACGACCTGCGGGGGCTGCGCAGAGGGCATGTGAGGATCGCCACCATCGACGCTATCAACCGGCATTTTTTCTCGGCGATGCTCAGAAAGGTGCATCTCGACTACCCGAACATTTCATTCACCCTGACAACGATGAACAACGTCGATATTCAGCAGGCGCTGATGTCGGGCGATGCTGACTTCGGGCTTATGCTGAACCCGCAAAGCTCCAAAGAGCTGCAGGTGCGGGCCTTTGCCGAAATTGAACTCGGCGTCGTGGTGCCGAAAGGGCATCCGCTTGGGGACAAAAGCGGTGTCCGTTTTAATCAGTGCATGGAATATCCGTTCATCCTGCCTTCTGCGCCGCTGATGCTTGCCGAGCCAGTTCAGGCGCTGATGAATATCAACGGGGACATGATTAATGAGGTCGCCGTTTCAAATAACATTCATATGATCCGCTCCCTGATTAAAGAGAAAATTGGCATCGGTATTCTGTGCTGGCTCGATATCATGGATGAGGTACAAAACGACGAATTGCAGTTTATTCCGCTGACCGATCCGCAATTAAAAACCTTCACGCTGTCGCTGTGCGTGGCTCCGGCAAGACAGCTTTCCCTCGCGGCTTCGATGATGCTTAAACAACTGGAAATGCTCTTTAGCCAGATTCAAACGCCCGGCCAGGACCCACGTTAATGCGCACTTATTTGGTGCGGCACGCTCCGAGATGAATCAAAAGTTGCAGGCCGATGAAATCCGCTCCCCTGAGAAGGCGCACAGAGAGTGCACCCGCGGAGTTGGCATCCTTTTTGTATAGTTAAAAATGAGTAGAAGCGGTCAGTGCAGATAACTGCGCGGGACATTGCTCAGCAACTATTTCGCGGTTCATTTTGAGCCGGTCAGGGGGCTGAGCTGCGTCTGCTCGTTCTCCCTCCGGCGATGATTAGGAGAGGAGTAATGAAGTTAATATCCCGCATTCCCCTATCTTGCTGCGTGCTGAGCGCGCTGGTTCCTGGCCTGTTTTCACTGCCGGCTCACGCTGATGAGAAACTCGTATTGCTGACGTCCTGGTATGCTCAGGCGGAGCAGGGCGGGTATTATCAGGCGCTGGCGACAGGCATTTACAAACGCTACGGGCTGGATGTCAGCATTCAGTCCGGTGGCCCGCAGATCAACGGCATGCAGCTGCTGTTGTCAAAACGCGCCGATGTGATCATCGGCTACGACCTCCAGTTGCTCGAATCAGTACAGCGGGGTTTTCAGGCCAAAGCCATCGCGGCTCCGTTCCAGTTCGACCCGCAGGGTCTGCTGACGCACGCTTCCGTCACTTCCCTCGACGGTTTGAAGGACAAAACCATTCTGGTGTCCAGCTCAGGGCAATCGACCTGGTGGCCGTGGCTTAAGGCGCGCTACCAGCTCAGCGACTCACAGGTTCGCCCCTATACCTTTAACATTCAGCCCTTTGTTGCCGACGATAATGTTGCGCAGCAAGCCTATGTCAGCTCGGAGGTTTTTCAGGCGCAGAAGGCCGGGGTGAAATCTAATTTCTTCCTCTTCTCGGAACACGGATATCCCCCTTATGGCGGGATTTTGATCACGCGTCCGGATCTTGTCAGCAGCCGTAAAGAAGCGATGGCGAAATTCGTACGTGCGTCAATGGAAGGTTGGGTCAGCTATCTGCAGGATCCGTCGTCAGGTAACGCACTAATTAAAAAGGATAATCCGAAAATGACCGATGATCTGCTGGCCTGGGGCGTTCAGCAAATCAAAGAGCATCATCTGATTGACGGTGGCGATGCGGCAACGCAAGGCTGGGGCACCATGACGCAAAACCGCTGGCAGAAAACCCGTGATTTCATGGTCAACGCCAAATTGTTAAAGGCAGATACCGACTGGAAACAGGCTTATACCACGGAGTTTGTTGAGCACATGCAGGTTAAACCTTGAGGAGCGTTGCAATGTCATCTCAATCATTGCTGATTAAAAACGCGCACGCGATCCTGACCGGATTAGCGGGGAGTGCGGCGCGCCACGCCGGGACAGATATTCGCGTCCGCGATGGCGTGATCGAGGCCATTGGCTCCCTGACGGCACTGGCGGATGAGCGGTTGCTCGACGCACGTGACTGTGTGGTCTATCCGGCCTGGGTCAATACTCACCATCACCTGTTTCAGTCGTTGCTTAAAGGAGAACCTCAGGGGCTGAATAAAAGCCTGACTGCGTGGTTAAGTGCCACGCCTTATCGTTTTCGTGCCACCTTCGACGAGCCGACTTTTCGTTTGGCGGTGCGAATCGGGTTAACAGAGTTGTTGCGTTCGGGCTGCGCCACGGTGGCCGATCACAACTATCTCTACTGGCCGGATATGCCGTTTGACACCTCGGAGATCCTGTTCGATGAGGGCAAGGCGCTGGGGATGCGCATAGTGCTGTGCCGCGGTGGCGCTACGCAGGGGCGGACGATTGAGCAGGATTTGCCGCAGGCGCTGCGCCCGGAGAGTTTTGATCATTACATGGCGGATATGGAGCGCCTTGTCAGCCGCTATCACTGCCCGGAGCCGACGTCGTTGCGCCGCGTGGTGATGGCCCCGACCACGCTGCTGCATTCGGCACCTGGCCCGCAGCTGCGCGAAATGGCGAAACTGGCACGAAATTTAGGTATCCGGCTGCACAGCCACCTGTCTGAAACGGTGGATTATCTCGATGCAGCGCGCGCCAAATTTAATATGACTCCGGTGCAGTTTTGCGCCGAGCACGACTGGCTGGGGGATGACGTGTGGTTTGCACATCTGGTGAAACTGCTGCCGCAGGAGATAGCGATGCTGGGGCAGACGCGTACCGGCATTGCGCACTGTCCTCAAAGTAATGGACGGCTGGGCAGCGGCATTGCGGATTTGCTGGCACTGGAACAGGCGGGTGTCCCCATCTCTCTGGGCGTTGACGGCGCAGCCTCGAACGAGGCCGCCGACATGCAAAGTGAGGCGCACGCCGCCTGGCTTTTGCAGCGCGCCAGAAAAGGCATGCAGGCGAAGCCGCGATATGACGGCGGAAGCTTTGAGGGCGGCGGCGATGCGGCAACGATTGAAGACGTTGTGCGATGGGGCAGCGCTGGTGGCGCACAGATCCTTGGCCTGCAAAAAAGTGGCACCGTGCAGGTGGGCATGCTGGCAGATATCGCGATTTACCGGCTGGACGACCCTCGCTATTTCGGCCTGCACGACATGGCGATTGGCCCGGTGGCTTGCGGTGGGCGGGCTTCGCTCAGGGCGCTGATGATCAATGGTCGCGTTATCGTCGAAAACGATGCGATCCCCGGCCTCGATCTGGACGCAATGCGCCATCAGGCAATATCGGCGGTGCGCACTCTGCAACAGCGCGCAGTAGGCTAACTCTTTTGATTAAGAAGGATAAAAACAGTGGCGCAATCAACTCAAACGCAAAGCTATGCATTACAGGAACTGGAAAAAGAGGCGACGATGGGCGCAATGGGCGAAGAGACTTTTGCCCGTGAGGTTCGCTGTATTGATCTGTCGGATTTCGCCAACCGTAAAGACGAGATTGCCGACGAACTGTGGCGGGCAGCAGTGGAAATCGGCTTCTTTCAGGTGAGTCATCACGGTATCGCGCTGGAGGACATCCGGCAGGCATTCAGCATGACGGAAGCCTTCTTCGCGCTGCCGGGGGAGATCAAAGCCCGCTACCCGCTGTCGCGCAACGCCGGGTGGGAAAATAAATCCCAGGTGCGCCCGTCGACCCAAACGCCGGATCAGAAAGAATCCTATCAGATTACCCGTCCGCTGATGGACCCGCTATGGCCCGCTGAACATGAGCTACCGGCGTTTAAACGCACGATGCTAAATTTCGAATCGCAATGCTGGCAGCTGGGCATGAAGTTGCTTTCATGTTTTGCCCTTCGGTTAGGGTTTCCTGAGCACTTTTTCGAAAAGGCGCACGATCCGCAACAGAAAAGCTATCAGAGTACGCTGCGCATGCTGCACTACTATGCCACCGTGCAGTCGGAGCAGGGGATGTGGCGTGCCGGGGCGCATACGGATTTTGACTGTCTGACGCTGCTTTTCCAGCTTCCCGGTCAGGGAGGATTACAGGTTTGCCCCGGCAAAGATCGCGAAAGCCAGCAGTGGACCAGCATCGAACCGCGTGAGGACGTGATCACCTGTAATATTGGCGACATGCTGATGCGCTGGAGTGACGACCAGCTGCCGTCAAATTTCCATCGGGTGAGAAATCCGTTGCCAGACGAGTATCAGGGAGCACGCTACAGCCTGGCGTTTTTCTGTCAGGCAAACAAGGACATTGAAATATTGGGGCCGCAGGCGAAATACCCGGCCATCAGCGCTGAAGATTACCTGCAACAGCGTATTCAGGCGAATTTTGCCAAAGGATAACCTGCGCTACGCCAGCGTTCATGATTAATGTAAAAAACAAAAAGCCCGCTTAAGTTTCCTTAAGCGGGCTTCTTTAATATGGCTCCTCTGACTGGACTCGAACCAGTGACATACGGATTAACAGTCCGCCGTTCTACCGACTGAACTACAGAGGAATCGTGTGGGGTCGTATCTTAGCGGCGAAAAAATTTTTGTCAAACATCTATTCTGCCCCTGTCGATCAACCGCCGCTTCTATCAACAATTTGTTGTAATTACCGACAATTTAGAAGGAAAAATGCTTTGCAGGATTAGCATTTCTCTATCATCATTTGAAATGTAGTTTCAACTTTTCTCACTAAGGTCTCCCTTGAACGTCACATCCGCAGCACGCAGGGTTGTAGAACGAACATCCTGGTTCAAAAAACGTAAGAGTTATCGCGTACTCTACTGGCGTGAAATCAGCCCGCTGGCGGTCCCCATCTTGCTGGAAAATAGCTGCGTTTTGCTGATGGGAGTAGTCAGTACGTTCCTGGTGAGCTGGTTGGGTAAAGAGGCGATGGCCGGGGTAGGGCTGGCCGACAGCTTTAATATGGTGATCATGTCGTTCTTTGCCGCCATCGATCTCGGTACGACGGTGGTGGTTGCCTTTAGCCTCGGCAAGCGCGATCCGCGACGCGCGCGCGCGGCGGCGCGGCAGTCGCTGGCAATTATGACGCTGTTCTCCATTCTGCTGGCGGTGGTGATACACGCCTTTGGCAAAGAGATTATTAATATTGTTGCCGGCGACGCCTCGCCCCAGGTTAAGGATATGGCCTTAATCTATCTGGAGCTGACAGTGCTGAGCTACCCGGCGGCGGCGATTGCGCTGATCGGCAGCGGCGCGCTGCGCGGGGCAGGCAATACCAAAATTCCGCTATTGATTAACGGCGGGATGAACATCATCAACATTATTATCAGCAGCACCCTGATTTACGGCATTTTTTCGTGGCCAGGACTCGGCTTTGTCGGCGCAGGTTTGGGGCTGACCATCGCGCGTTACATCGGAGCGGTGGCGATCGTATGGGTATTAGCCGTCGGCTTTAACCCGGCGCTGCGCATCTCGCTGAAGAGCTATTTCAAACCGCTTAACTTTGCCATTATCTGGGAAGTGATGGGCATTGGCATCCCGGCGAGTATCGAATCGGTGCTGTTCAACGGCGGCAAGCTGCTGACGCAGATGTTCGTCGCCGGCATGGGGACCAACGTCATTGCCGGCAACTTTATCGCTTTCTCCTTCGCCGCGCTGATTAACCTGCCGGGAAATGCGCTGGGCTCCGCGTCGACCATCATTACCGGCACCCGGCTGGGAAAAGGCCAGATTGGGCAGGCGGAGCGCCAGGCGTGGCACGTATTCTGGCTATCGACCATCATCCTGACGGTAATTGCGTGGGGAACCGCGCCGTTCGCCAACCTGATCGCCTCGTTCTATACCAGCGAAGAGGACGTCAAAGTGGTGGTTAAAGAGCTGCTGTGGCTGAACGCCTTCTTTATGCCGATTTGGGCGATGTCCTGGACCCTGCCGTGCGCGTTTAAAGGCGCTCGCGACGTACGCTACACCATGTGGGTGTCGATGCTGGGGATGTGGGGCTGCCGCGTCGTGGCGGGCTATACGCTGGGCATCGTGCTCGGCATGGGCGTGATTGGTGTGTGGCTGGGGATGGTGCTCGACTGGGCGGTACGCGGCGCGCTGTTTTACTGCCGGATGGTCAGCGGGCGCTGGCTGTGGAAATATCCGCGAAGCAAAAGCCAGGTGCGCGAAACCTAACCATTTTCTGGGCGGAACGACAAATTTCGCCCAAAGTGGAGAATAAATCGGCAAACGGTTTGAAATGTGCGAAACAGCCTTTGACAAGGCCGGGCGTCGCCGTTAATATTCGCCCC
>NZ_BJNO01000004.1 GCF_006539725.1 Klebsiella terrigena
GGGCTACAGAAATAAAAGCGTAGCCCGGACGGGACGCGGCGCGAGCCGGGGGAAGGTGGAGAGCTAGCCGAGCACCGAGGTGCCCAGGCGGCAGGTGCAGCAGCGCCGTCCGCGTTCGTCGAAGACGGCAATTTCCCAGCTTTGCCCCTGGCGGCCGAGGTGCAGAGGACGGCACTCGCCGCGAACCTTCCCGCTGGAAACCGCCCGATGGTGGGTGGCGTTCAGCTCGGTACCGACCACGCACTGGCCCTCTTCGGTCATCAGCCAGCCGGCCATCGAACCCAGCGTCTCCGCCAGCGCCGCCGACGCGCCGCCGTGCAGCAGGCCAAAGGGCTGATGGGTGCGGGCATCGACCGGCATTTCTGCCTCCAGCAGGCCCTCTTCCAGCCGGGTATAGACAATGCCGAGATGGGCCACCATCGTATTCGCGCTGGTGGCGTTAAGCGCCTCCAGCGTCAGCTGACGTTTCCAGGCCATCTATGCCCCCAGCGTCGAGCCGCCGTCAACCACGATATCCTGCAGCGTGATATGGCTGGCGTGATGAGAGGCGAGGAACAAAATGGTGCTGGCAATCTCCTGCGGGCGGGCGATTTTACCCAGCGGAATGCCGAGCTTGAACTGCTCGCCAAAACCGCGAATGCGCTGCTGCTCGGCGTCATCGCTGACCCACAGCGTGCGCTGCATATCGGTGTCGGTCGAGCCCGGCGAAACGAGGTTGCAGCGCACTCCGCTGCCCGCCAGCTCAAGCCCGACGGTCAGCGCCAGGCTCTTCAGCGCCGCTTTCGACGCGCCGTAGGCGCTCATGCCGAGGCGCGGCGTATGCGCGGCGTCGGAGGCCACGGTGACGATCGCCCCGCCCCGCTGGCGGCGGAACTGGGCCATCGTCTGCTGGAAAAGGTTAAACGCGCCGCCGACGTTAACGGCGAAGGTCTGCTGCCACTCTTCAACGCTCAGCGCATCGGTGGCGCCCATGCGTAAAATGCCCGCCGCGTTGACCAGCACGTCCAGGCGCTCGATGCCGCCCAGCAGACGCTGGCACACCTCGGCCACCTGCGGCGCGTCGGCCACGTCCAGCGTCTCGGTGGCGAACGGATAGCTTTCGCCCGCGAACGCGAGGTCAAAACCGGTGACCTGCGCCCCGGCCTCGACGAAGGCCAGGGCGGTGGCGTAGCCGATGCCCTTACCCGCCCCGGTCACCCATACGGTCTGACCCTGAAAATCGAGCGCGGCCACTATTTCACCTCGCGGGAGAGCAGCGCCCACCAGGCATCAATCGACGGATTTTTCGCCAGCATCACGAAGTCGATATCACCGTGCACTTTGCGCCAGCGCGCGGCCAGCGCCATCATGCGCACCGAATCCAGGCCGTAGTCGATGAGGTTTTCATCATCCATCGGCTCGTCGGACTCGTCGAGCAGCGGCAGCACCAGCGCGCGCAGCGCCGCCTTTGACGCCGGCAGCGGCAGCAGCTCTTCGGTCATCACCACCCGACCGCAGCGTCCGGCAACGTATTTCAGCGCCATCAGATGCTCTTCGCGGCTAAAGTCCGCCAGCGCGTCGGCAACGAAGAACGGCTTGATGTCGCGCATAAAGGCGTCGGTCGCGGTCGTCATGCAGCCGATATGGGCATAGACGCCGGTGACGATCAGCTGGTCGCGCCCGGCCTCTTTCAGCATCTCTTCCAGCGGCGAACGGTGGAACGCGCTATAGCGCCACTTCACCAGCACGGTGTCGTTTTCGTCCGGCGCCAGGGCGGCAATCACCCGCTGCTGCTCCGGCGAGCGGGTCAGGCCCGGTCCCCACATATCGTTCAGCAGGGCGCGGTCTTCATCGCTCTGCTCCTTCGGCTGCGCGGTGTAGAACACCGGAATATCGTGCTGCTTGCAGAAATCGCGCAGCGCGGCGATGTTGGCAACCACTTTCGCCATCATCGCGCTATCTTCACCCCAGAAGTTGAGGAAATACTCCTGCATATCGTGGATAAGCAGCGCCGCGCGGGACGGCTCAAAGGCCCAGCTCACTTTGTTCGCCGGGATATCGCTGGCTTCCGGCAGCGCGTAAGCCCGTAATTGAGGAATGGCCATTGTGTCTTCTCCTTCAGCCCAGCTTGCGTTCAGCCAGCCACTGACGTAATTGTTTTTTATCGACTTTGCCCACCGGCGTCAGCGGCAGCGCGTCCACGCACTCCACCCGATCCGGCAGCTTAAATTCGGCCACGCCCTGCTCGCGCAGGAAGCGGCGTACCGCGACCGCGCGCAGCGGCTCTTTGACCACCAGGTACGCGCAGCTTTTCTCGCCCAGCAGGCTATCCTCCATGCTCACCAGCGCGGCATGGATCGTCGCCGGGTGGCGCAGCAGCAGGTTTTCAATCTCTTCCGCGGCGATCTTCTCCCCGCCGCGGTTGATCTGATCTTTCTCGCGCCCCTGCACGGTGATATAGCCGTCTTCGTCGATCGAGATAAGATCCCCCGAGCAGTAGAAGCCGTCGGCGTCAAACGCCTCCAGGTTGTGCTGCGGGCTTTTATAGTAGCCGCGGAAGGTATAGGGCCCGCGGGTCATCAGGCGGCCGACTTCGCCGCGCGGCAGCGGGTTGCCTTCGGCATCGGCAACCCACACTTCGTCGTCGGGGCTCATCGGGCAGCCCTGGGTATTGATAATGCGCTGCGGGCTATCGTTGAGGCGGGTGTAGTTCACCAGCCCTTCCGCCATGCCGAAGACCTGCTGCAGCTGGCAGCCAATCTCCGCCGGAATGCGCGCGGCGAGCGTCGCCGACAGGCGCGCGCCGCCAACCTGCAGCAGCCGCAGCGACCGCAGCTGCGCGTTGCCGCCCCATTCGTGGATCGCCTGCAGCCACAGGCTGACCGCCGGCGGCACCAGCGAGGCGACGTTTATCTGATGCTTTTCAATCAGCGGGAAGCAGAGCGTGGCGCTCGGGTCGGCGGCAAGGATCACCCGGCCTCCGGCCAGAAACACTCCCAGCGATCCCGGCGAGCTCATCGCATAGTTATGCGCAGCGGGCAGCGCGTTGAGATAGCGCGTCTCGGCGCTAATCGCGCAAATTTCGTTGCTGCGGCGAATGCTGTATGCGTAATCGTTGTGGGTGCGCGGGATAAGCTTAGGCGTGCCGGTGCTGCCGCCGGAGAGCTGGAAAAACGCCACCTCGTCGGCAGGCGTTGGGTTGGCGATAAAGCCCTCAGCGGGCTGGGCGATCACCGCGGCCAGGTCATACTCGCCGCTATCGCCGCGCAGCAGCGCCACCCGCACCGACGGATGCTGCTCGATAAAGCCGTTGAGGAAGCTATCGTCGGCAAACAGCGCGTGCTGACGATCGGCCACCAGCAGCGCCGGTTCAATCTGCGTCGCGTAGGCGTTGAGCTCGCTGCGCTGATGGCTGAACAGCGCGTTGACCGGCGCCACGCCGATGCGCAGCAGCGCAAAGAAGGTGATGTAGAACTCGGCGACGTTGCCCAGCTGCACCAGCGCGGTTTCGCCGCGCTTGAGCCCCATCCCCTGCAGGGAGCTGGCAAGGTTATCCACCAACCGGTTGAACTGGCGATAGCTGTACTGAACGTCGCCGTCGATAATCGCCACGGCATCGCTTGCCGCGTGACGGGTAATCAGCTCGGTTAACGGCAGATCCTGCCAGTAGCCCTTTTCACGGTAGCGGGCGGCAAAGCTCTCCGGCCAGCGGTTAAATGCAATCATCATCGCCTCTTAATACAAGCCGAACACGTTCAGCATAGTGGTCAGTTTGACGCCGGTTTCGCGCCACTCTCCCAGCGGGGAGGAGGCCGGAACGATCCCCGCGCCGGCAAACAGGCGCAGCGTGTTCTGCTGCAGGCGGGCGCAGCGAATGGTCACCACCCACTCGCCGTTGCCTTCGTCATCACACCAGCCAACGATGCCGCCGAACAGCTGGCGATCGAACGGCTCCAGCTCGCGGATCAGGCGCGTGGCGGCCTGGTGCGGGAAGCCGCTGAGGGCCGGCGTCGGATGCAGCAGGCAGGCCAGCGACATGGCGTTCTCCCCGGCCGCGGCGGTCCCGGCGATGGGCGTCGCCAGATGCCATAAGGTTGGGGTGGTGATCAGCTGCGGAGAGTCCGGCAGCGACAGCTCGCGGCAGCGCGGCGCAAGCACCGCCTTCATCGCCTGGGTCACCAGCTCGTGCTCGTGGCGATCTTTGCCGGACGCCAGCAGCTTGTTGCCCGCTTCACGATCCAGCACGTCGTCCGGCTGACGCCGGGCCGAGCCCGCCAGCGGCAGAGAGCTAAAGCTATCGCCCTCTTTACGCAGCAGCAGCTCCGGGCTGGCGCCGAGCAGAACGCCGCCGTCCGAGAGCGGCACGTGGAAGTTAAAGCTGGCGGGGTTTTGCGCGATCAGGCGCTCCAGCAGCACACCGCTGTCCACGCGATCGCGGGTGGTGATATCGATCAGCCGCGACAGCACGACCTTATCGACTTCCGCCGTGGCGGTCAGCGCGCTCGCGCGCTCGACCATCGCCATAAATGCGTCCTGCTCGGGGATCTCCTGGCGGGCCACCACGTCCATTGCCGCCTGGCCCGACGCGTAGCGCGCGGAGCGCTGCTTGCCGGTGCGGGAGAAGGTTTCCCAGCGCTCGGGAATAAACAGTTCGGACGGCTGGCGGGTATCGAAGGGGATCGCGCCGACCATCACCGGCTTGCGGATCCCGGCGGCTTTCGCCTCCTGGAACGCGGCGGCCATTTTTTGCTGGAATTCACCGGACAGCGCATCGCCGCCGGCGGCGGAATGAGAGAAGCGCCTGAAACAGCCTGAAGTGCTAAAACTGCGGTACGGCGACATAAAGAAGAAGCTTTCTGGTGCCAGGGTCATTTTTTGTTCCCGTACATCCTCGGCCATTGACGTTTCCATATCATCCTCCAAAAACGATAAAGATATTACGAATAATTATCATTTATATTTTGGTTGGCTAACCTAAAAGGTATTGCTCTACATGTCAACCGTATAAACAGCATGTTGTGCTACTTAGGCTTGCATCCCTGCGGCACAAAGTTGAAAATGAGACGCATTTATCTCAACTCAATCAGGACGCAAATTCGTGAATTTCTCCACTTTGTGCCGCCGTACCCTGCTGGCCTGCGGGCTGGCGTATTTAGGAATTACCTCAGCGTTCGCCGCCGACTGGCCGCGTCAGATAACCGACAGCCGCGGCGCGCATACCCTCGAACAGCGGCCGCTGCGCATTGTTTCCACCAGCGTCACCCTCACCGGCTCGCTGCTGGCGATTGATGCCCCGGTGGTAGCCAGCGGGGCCACCACGCCGAATAACCGCGTGGCCGATGGCCAGGGATTCCTGCGCCAGTGGAGCAGCGTGGCCCGCGAGCGTAAGCTGGCGCGGCTCTATATCGGTGAGCCGAGCGCCGAGGCCGTGGCCGCACAGATGCCGGACCTGATCCTGATTAGCGCCACCGGCGGCGATTCCGCGCTGGCGCTCTACGATCAGCTTTCTACTATTGCGCCGACCCTTATCATTAACTACGACGATAAGAGCTGGCAGGCGCTGCTCACCCAGCTCGGAGAGATTACCGGCCAGGAGAAGCAGGCCGCGGTGCGCATTGCCGAATTTGATAAGCAGCTGGCGGCGCTGAAGCAGCAGATGAAACTGCCGCCGCAGCCGGTTAGCGCACTGGTTTATACCGCCGCAGCCCATAGCGCCAATCTGTGGACCCCGGAGTCGGCCCAGGGCCAGATGCTCGAACAGCTGGGCTTTACGCTGGCTACCCTTCCCGGCGGGCTGCACGCCAGCCAGAGTCAGGGTAAACGCCACGATATCATCCAGCTGGGCGGAGAGAACTTAGCCGCCGGCCTCAACGGCCAAAGCCTGTTCCTGTTCGCCGGCGACGAGAAGGACGCTCAGGCAATTTACGCCAATCCGCTGCTCGCCCACCTGCCTGCGGTCGAAGCCAAACGCGTCTATCCGCTGGGCATCGAAACCTTCCGTCTTGACTACTACAGCGCCATGCTGGTGCTGCAGCGCCTCGCAGCCTTCTTCGGTTAAATCCTCTTCCCGGCCGGCGCCATGCCCGGCCGGGAATCCAATCAACTTTCGCTCACCGTCTCCGGGCGCTGAAAGCGGCGTAGTTCGCTCAGCAGCCCAATCAACATTGCACCAACGATAACCAGCGCCCAGCCGCTGACGCTTGCCGACGCGACCGGAGTCATCATCACGCCGAGGCCGCCCAGCAGCGCGGCGCCAACGGCATCGCCGGTGACGTTCTGCGCGGTCCACAGGCCGTTGATGCGCCCAAGCATCGCTTCCGGCGTCTGAGTTTGAATCAGGGTGTACTGCAGCAGCGAACTGATGGCGCTCAGCCAGCCAAACAGCGCCAGGCACAGCGCGCCCAGCTGCCACAGCGGCATCAGGCTAAACAGGGCGATGGCGACAAAGGAGCCGACGGTGGTGGTCAGCATCACCGCGCCAGGCCTGGCGGTTTGCGCCAGCTGGCCGCTGGTGAGCGCCCCGAGCGCTGCGCCCAGCGGGATCGCGGCGTACAGCAGGCCGATTTGCGAGGCCGACATCTGCCAGCCTTCGGCCAGCGCCGGATAGAGCACGCGCACCGCGCTCGCCATCGTCAGCAGGCCGCCGAGCAGCGCAATACCGCCAATCAGCGGGCTATTAAAGAGGAATTTAAGCCCCGCCAGCAGCGACTTCAGCGGATGCTCGCGCGGCTGAGGCGGCGGCGGGAGCTGCGGTAAACGCAGCAGGGTTAAAGTGGTGATAAAGGTTCCGGCCGCCGCCAGGCCGTAGTTCCAGGCTACGCCGCCGGTCGCCAGCAGCAGGCCGCCGATCATCGGCGAAATCACCGAGCCCAGGCGCACCGTCAGCATGGTAATCGCCCCGGCCTGCATCAGATTTTCCCGGCCAACCAGCGCGGGGGTTGCCGCCAGCAGCGCCGTGACGCCCAGCGAGGCGAAGAAGCCGTCCCAGACGCCCAGCAGGTAGATAGCCGCCAGCGAAGGCTCGGGCAGCATGGCGTTGAGGCACAGGCCGACAAAACCGATCCCGCAGGTGCCGCGCGCCAGCAGGATCAGGCGCTTACGCTCGTAGCGATCCGCCAGCACGCCCCCCACCATCAGGCCGATAAACATCGAGCCGCCGGTCAGGGTGACCGAGAGCCCCACCTGTAGGGTGGAGTGGGTCATCATCTGGATTTGTACCGGGATCGCAACGCCCAGCAGGCCAAGCGAGAGGATAGAGATAAAGCGGGCGATAAAGACGGCGCGAAACGCCGGATGCGTTTTCAGCAGGCTCAGGTTCAGCAGCCGGGATTGTCGGTTCATTACAACACCTTGTTATTATTTTCCATCGATACTCGTTATACGTCGGGCGACAGATGCGCTGGCGGCAGACGGCCGATCCCGGCCTCGCGATAGCGGCGCGTCGGCCGCCGGGTGCACGCTGACACGAGGCCGGGCGCTGACCGCTCGGGCACGCACGCCCTGCCGTCGCGATGCATCCCGAATGATTTGCGTATACCATTCTTAGGGGCCGCCATGCTAACATAACTGAATAGAATCGATAACGATAATTACTATCATTATCATGTCAGGGATGTGAACTATGTCGTTTTCTACGACCAGGGTGCGCGCCGTCGCCGTGCCGGGTCTGCTGCTGGTCTTAGCCGTTGCGATTGCGCTCAGCCTGCTCGTTGGCGCCAAACCTCTGCCACTCAACGTCGTTGTGGATGCCTTTACCGGCACCTGTCAGAGCGCTGACTGCACCATCGTGCTCGATGCCCGTCTGCCGCGTACCCTTGCCGGACTGCTTGCCGGCGCCGCGCTGGGGCTGGCGGGGGCGCTGATGCAAACCCTCACCCGCAACCCGCTGGCCGACCCCGGTATCCTGGGCGTCAACTCCGGCGCCAGCTTCGCGATCGTGCTGGGCGCCGCGCTGTTCGGCATTCATTCACCGCAGGAGCAGCTGCTGATGGCCTTTTGCGGCGCCTTTGCCGCCTCGCTGCTGGTGGCCTTCACCGGCAGCCAGGGCGGAGGCCAGCTTAGCCCGGTGCGCCTGACGCTGGCCGGCGTCGCCCTGGCGGCGGTGCTTGAAGGGCTCTCTAACGGCATTGCGCTGCTTAACCCCGACGTATACGACCAGCTGCGCTTCTGGCAGGCCGGCTCGCTGGATATCCGCACCCTGCAAACGCTAAAAATCGTCCTGCTCCCGGTGCTGATCGCCGGCGCGGTGACGCTGCTGCTCAGCCGGGCGCTGAACAGCCTGAGCCTCGGCAGCGACACCGCCACCGCGCTCGGCAGCCGGGTGGCGCGCACGCAGTTTATCGGCCTGCTGGCAATCACCGTCCTTTGCGGCAGCGCTACGGCGGTGGTCGGGCCCATCGCCTTTATCGGCCTGATGATGCCGCACATGGCGCGCTGGCTGGTAGGCGCCGACCACCGCTGGTCGCTGCCGGTCACGCTGCTGGCCACCCCGGCGCTGCTGCTGTTCGCCGATGTCCTTGGCCGTCTGCTGGTGCCCGGAGAGCTGCGGGTCTCGGTGGTCAGCGCCTTTATCGGCGCCCCGGTGCTGATCTGGCTGGTGCGTCGCCAGCCGCGCGGAGGTGCAATGTGACCGCCCCTTCCCGTCGTTTGCTGCTCAGCTGTTTTATCCTGATTGTCGCCAGCGTGGTCGTCTCCCTCTGGGGGCTCGGCAGCGGCCTGGTGCCGCTGCGGGTGGAGCAGGTTATCTCCGCGCTGCTGGGCGATGCGCCGCGTAATATCACCATGGTGGTCACCGAATGGCGGCTGCCGCGGGTGCTGATGGCGCTGCTGATCGGCGCGGCGCTGGGCGTTAGCGGCGCGATTTTTCAGTCGCTGATGCGCAACCCGCTGGGCAGCCCGGACGTGATGGGCTTCAACACCGGCGCGTGGAGCGGCGTGCTGGTGGCGATGGTGCTCTTTGGGCAGAACCTGACGGCCATCGCGCTGGCGGCGATGGTTGGCGGCGTGCTGACCGCCCTGCTGGTCTGGCTGCTGGCCTGGCGTAACGGGATTGAAACCTTCCGGCTGATTATTATCGGTATCGGCATCCGCGCGATGCTGGTGGCGTTCAATACCTGGCTGCTGCTGCGCGCGTCGCTGGAGACCGCGCTCTCCGCCGGGCTGTGGAACGCCGGTTCGCTCAACGGGCTGACGTGGGGCAAAACCTGGCCGTCGGCGCCGCTTATTGTGCTGATGCTGGCGTGCAGCGTGCTGCTGGTACGGCGCATGCGCCTGCTGGAAATGGGTGACGATACCGCCTGCGCGCTGGGCGTGCGGGTCGAGCGCTCTCGCCTGCTGCTGATGCTGGTGGGGGTGGTGCTCACCGCCGCCGCCACCGCGCTGGCGGGTCCAATCTCCTTTATTGCGCTGGTAGCCCCGCATATCGCCCGCCGCCTCAGCGGCACCGCGCGCTGGGGTCTGACCCAGTCGGCGCTGTGCGGCGCGCTGCTGCTGGCGCTGGCCGACTACAGCGCCCAGCGCCTGTTTATGCCCTATCAGCTGCCGGTGGGGGTCGTCACCGTCAGCCTCGGCGGAATCTATCTCATCGCACTGTTAATTCAGGAGTCCCGCAAAAAATGACCGCTGTAACCCCCCGTTTGCGCGGCGACCAGTTGACCCTGGCATATGGCAAAAAGATCATCGCCGAATCGCTGAACGTGACCATTCCCGACGGCCACTTCACCGCCATCATTGGCCCCAACGGCTGCGGAAAATCGACGCTGCTGCGCACCCTCAGCCGCCTGATGACCCCGGCCAGCGGCCATGTTTACCTCGACGGCGAGCAGATCCAGCGCTACGCCAGCAAGGACGTCGCCAGACGCATCGGCCTGCTGGCGCAAAACGCCACCACCCCGGGCGATATTACCGTCCAGGAGCTGGTCGCCCGCGGCCGCTATCCGCATCAGCCGATGTTCACCCGCTGGCGGAAAGAGGACGATGAGGCGGTCAATCAGGCGATGCGCGCCACCGGCATCACCGACCTTGCGCAGCAGAGCGTTGACACGCTCTCCGGCGGCCAGCGCCAGCGCGCGTGGATTGCGATGGTGCTGGCGCAGGAAACCGCCATCATGCTGCTCGACGAACCGACGACCTGGCTGGATATCAGCCATCAGATCGATCTCCTCGAGCTGCTGAGCGAGCTAAATCGCGAGAAGGGTTATACCCTGGCGGCGGTGCTGCACGACCTCAACCAGGCCTGCCGCTACGCCACCCATCTGATTGCCCTGCGCGACGGCAAAATTATCGCCGAAGGGGCGCCGAAAGAGATCGTGACCGCCGAGCTTATCGAGCGGATTTACGGCCTGCGCTGTACCATCATCGACGACCCGGTCGCCCACACGCCGCTGGTGGTACCGCTGGGCCGCCGCTAGCCGCTGGTACTCCCCCGGCTGAAGCATAAAAAAACCCCGGTTCGCGCGACGCTGACCGGGGCTACAGAGCGATGTGCAGAGGTCGTCCGGAAACCTCCGGACGACGCGCGACCTATCCCAGAATCTCCCGCACCACCGGACCTATCGACTCAAAAGCCTGTGGAGAGATAATCTCCACGTGCGCGCACGCCTGGCTGAAGACCTCCAGTTCGCCAACCCACGGTCCCCACAGCGCCTGCGGGTCCATCCCCGGCTGGCGCGTTTTTTCCGCCACGAACAGGGTCGCCTTGCCGTCGAACTTCGCGCTGTGCGCGGTGGTCAGCAGGCGCACCGCGTCGGCGTAGTTGCCCTCGATGGTGCTAAAGAGCTCGCCGGACGGCTGCCCCTGCTGCGCGGCAAGGAACGCTTCCCGCTCGCGGTCAATTTCCGCCAGCACCTGCGGGTCGAGGCCGTTGGCCTCTTTTTCCGCCCAGTTTTGCGACTCCGGCGGCCAGGTATCCAGCAGCCCGAGGAACGCTACCGCTTCACCGCGCTGGCGCAGGCGCGCGGCAATTCCCTGCGCCAGGGTGCCGCCGAGGGAGTAACCGAACAGGTAATACGGCCCGTGCGGCTGCTGCGCCAGTAACGTCTGCAGATGGGACTCGCAGACCTCATCGAGGCTGGCGGCGCTCGCCATCGGCCCCTGCGGGCGCGGCGACTGAATGCCGGTAATTGACCAGCGCGGGTCGAGGTAGCGCGCCAGCACGCTGAACTGCCAGGCAAAGCCGGAGGCCGGATGGAAGCAGAACAGCGTCGGGCCGTCGCTTTTACGCAGGGGTAAAAGCGCATCAAAACCCAGGCGCTGCGCCTGCTCGTCGCTGAGATCGGACGCCAGCAGCGCGCTCAGCTGGCCGACCGTCGAGGCGACCATCACCTGTCCCGGCGTCACCTGACGCGCAAACCGGCGGCTCAGCTGCGCCGCCAGGCGCATCGCCAGCAGCGAGTGGCCGCCAAGCGCAAAGAAATCGGCTTCGATATCGTTCACGTCGCAGCCCAGCAGCTGGCTGAACGCCTCGGCGACTGCACGCTCGCTCTCCGACTCCGGCGGCCGGCCGCGGCGTTCCTGGCTCAGCGTTGGCAGCGGGAGCGCTTTACGATCCAGCTTGCCGTTAGCGCTCAGCGGCAGCGCCGGCAGCTGGATCAGCACCACCGGCACCATGTGCGGCGGCAGCTGTTCGCCGAGGCGCGCCTTCAGCGCCGCGGTATCGAGCGGCAGCCCGGATTCGGAGACCAGGTAGCCGACCAGCTGGCGCGCATCGCCGCCGGTCGCCGCCGCCTGATTAAAGACGCAGGCGTGGGTGACCGCCTGGGCCACGTCCGGCAGCGCCGCCATGACGCGGTCTATTTCGCCGAGCTCAATGCGCTGGCCGCGAATTTTCAGCTGATCGTCGCTGCGCCCCAGATACTCCACAGCCCCGCTGTCGAGCCAGCGCGCCACGTCGCCGGTGCGGTACATGCGCTCGCCTGGGCTAAACGGGTCGGCAATAAAGCGGCTGGCGGTGAGGTCCGGTCGGCCGAGATAGCCCTGCGCCAGCTGGATGCCGGTGAGGTACAAATCCCCCGCCACGCCGGGCGGCACCGGGCGCATAGTGGCGTCAAGAATACGTAATCCGGTGTTCCACACCGGCCAGCCGATCGGCACGCTGCTGCCGGTCACCGCCGCCAGCTCCGCGCCGCAGGCCGGATACCAGCTGACGTCAACCGCCGCTTCGGTCGGGCCGTAGAGGTTGTGCAGCGCCACGCCGGTTAGCGCTTCCCACTCGCGGCACAGCCCGGTCGGCAGCGCTTCGCCGCTGCAGAAGACCCGCCGCAGCGTGCGGCAGGCGGCGACGTTTTCCGCGTCGAGCGAGGCGACGAACGCCGCCAGCATCGACGGCACAAAGTGGGTGGTGGTCACGCCGTAGCGGGCGAAGAAGCGCTGCATCGCCAGCGGATCGCGATGCGCTTCGGGCTCCGCCATCACCAGCCGGGCGCCGGCGATAAACGGCCACCAGAACTCCCACACCGAGACGTCAAAGCTGCACGGCGTTTTCTGCGCCACCACGTCATCGGCGCCGAGCGGATAGTGATTTTGCATCCACAGCAGGCGGTTGACGATCGCGGTCTGCCCCACCATCACCCCTTTCGGGCGGCCGGTGGAACCGGAGGTAAAGATGATATAGGCGGTATGCTCCGGTGCGGAGAGCGCCAGCGGCGCGTCATCCCCCGCCACCAGCGGCTGCTGGTAGCACAGGCTGGCAAGCCCGGGGATATCGCTAAAGCGCGCCAGCTGATCGTCAGAGGTCAGCAGCAGCGTCGGGCGCGCGTCTTCGAGCATCATGCGCAGGCGATCGTCAGGATAGCCGGTATCGAGCGGCAGCCAGGCGGCGCCCGCTTCAACGATGGCGTGCAGCGCCAGGGTGAGGAACACCGAGCGCGGCAGCGCCACCGCCACGCTATCGCCGGGCTTAACCCCGCGCGCGCGCAGCACCTCGGCCAGCGCCACCACCTGCTGGCGCATTTCGCGGTAGCTGAACTGCCAGCGGGCGTCCGCCAGCGCGGGAGCGTCCGGGGTCTTCCGCGCCTGTTCCGCCACCAGCGCGCTCAGCGTGGTGGCGGGCAGCGCAATGCCGGTATTATTGATTTCCGCCAGCCGCTGCGTTTCCCGCGCGGACAGCATGTTCGCTTCGCCGCAGCGCAGCGTCGGGTCGGCGGCAAACTGCGCCAGCAGCGCGGAGAGGCGCTCAACGTGCGCGCGCAGCGTGGCCTCATCGTAGCGCTGCTTATTGGCCAGCACTTCCAGCGACAGGCCGCCGGCTTCGTCCGGGAACAGCGCCAGCTCAAGGTCGTTAACCGGGCCGGTCGCCAGGGTGTGCGTTACCGCCTGCACGCCGTCGATATCGATGAGGTAATCGAAAACTTTGATATTTAATACCGGGCCAAACAGCGGCTCATCGCCGGCGGCCTTGCCGCTATCGCGGACGATTTGCTCGGCATCATAGCGCTGGTGGCGGCGCATTTTTTTCAGCTGTCCGGCGAGGCGCAGCGCCAGCTCGGCCAGCGTTTCCTCGGCATCGATAGCGATCGCCAGCGGCAGGACGTTAAGCACCGGCCCGGTCGCGGTCAGCGCCGCCGATCCCATGCGGCGCATAAAGATAAAGCCGGCGGCGTAGTCCATCCGCCCGCAGAGACGCCCCAGCCACAGCGCGGTCAGCGCCAGCGCCAGGTCGGCGCGCTGGCACTGCGGGGCGCTGGCGGCAAGGCGGCTGAACGTCGCGGCGTCAGCGTCAAGCTTCAGGCGCCAGATCTCCGTGCCGGTTGCCCGTCCCGCCAGCGGCGCGTCGGAGAGCGAAACCGGCGCCGGCAGCGTCCTGCGCTGCTCCTGCCAGAACTGCTTGTCCCGCTGCCAGCCGTCGCTGCCGTAGTAGCGCTGATACTCTTCCACCACCTCGGCGAACGGCGTAAACGGCGAATCCGGCGTCGCCTCTCCGCGCTGCCAGGCACGGTAAATAGCGGCGATCTGGCGGGTAATGGCAGGGAAACTAAAGCCATCGACGAGTAAATGATGATAGCGCTGATACCAGTACCAGCGATTATCCGCCGTGCGCAGTAGCCGGTGACAGACCAGCGGATTACCGCTATCGACGCGCAAATTCTGTTCAAGGTCGGCCCGCATAATGGCCAGCGCGGCCGCGTGCGGATCGTCCGCCTCGCGCAGATCATCGTGCTGCGGTTCGTCGAAGCGACGGGCCTCATCGACCCACTGCCAGGCTTCGCCGTTGTCTTCGCAAAAGCGCAGGCTTAGCGTGTCGGCCTGGGCCAGGCCGGCGACGATCGCCCGGCCGAGCAGCGCCGGATCGAGGCTGCCGCTGAGCTCAACGTAGTGAGCGACGCTCCAGGCGCCGGGCAGCGTTGACAGCCGCTCCGCCATCCAGATCCCCGGCTGCGCTGCAACCAGCGGTAAACGAGTGGTCATCATCGGCTCCTTAGGACGCGTAGTGCGCGGGGGTGAGGGTTGACCAGTTCGCCGCCAGCCAGGCATTGCACGCTTCCAGCGACTGCGGCGGACACTCTACCGTCCAGCCCTCCGGCAGCGCGCAGTGATGGGGCCACAGGCTGTACTGCTGCAGCTCGTTACGCAGAATGTAAAACTGCCCTTGCGGATTATCGAAGGGGTTACTGAATTGCATTTCAAACTCCTGTTAATACTCGCTATCCTGCTGGCCGCATCCGCAGCCCTCGCGCACGATCAATGATTCGGTTCTGCCGGGCGTCCCGATGGGACGGATTCCGCGGATTGCCACAGCTGAATCAGTCCCGCCGTCAGCCCGCCGCGCCAGCACAGCGCATCGTGCCCGCCGTCAACCTGGCGCCAGAAAACCGACCGTTTTGGCGGCGGCAGCTGGGCTAAAAGCGCCTGATTGGCGCGGAAAATAAGGGGTTCCCGCTCGCCGGCTTCGAGCCAGATTCGCAGCCCGTCGGCGCGCAGTTCCCCCGCTTTCAGGCCTTCAATCAGCGCGCCATCCTGCGCGCCGCCGCGGTGCGGCCACCAGTAGGAGCCGGACTGGCTGAGCACGCAGCCAAAACGCTGCGGCCAGTTCAGGGCGGCGAACATTGCCGCCAGGCCGCCAAAGCTCTGCCCGGCCACGACGGTACGCTCGGCCCGGTCGCTAAAGTCCGCGATTTGGCGCACCTGCGGCAGGAGCTCCTCCTGTACCGCCAGCCAAAAATCGCGGTTGCACGGCAGCTCGCGGCTGCGGTGCGCGTTATCGATAGCGTCGATCAGCAGATACACCGCCGCCGGCAGCCGGCCCTCGCGGGTCAGTCCGGCCAGCGGCGACCATACCGGCATGCTCTCGGCCCAGAACTGGCCGTCCAGCAGCACCGCCAGCGGGCGCTCTTTTGCCGCGCCGTCGCCGGTGGCATAAACCCATACCCGACGGCTGTTGCCAAGCCGCGCGCTGCGCCACTGAATGCAGACCGGCGGGGCATAGCGTTCATCACGCAGCGCCCAGCCGGGCTGCTCCGGCGCCTGAGGCAGCTCCAGCGCCGAGACCGCGTGGCCGCGCCCGCCCTTCCAGCTTTGCACATTGAGCGGATCGGCTACCGCGCGCGGCAGCAGGCGTCGCCAGCCCTCGCGCAGCAAAGTGCGGTCCGGCGCGTCGCCGTTAAAAATCTCGGGAGAAAAATCGTCATCGCGTTCGGAGGGGATAAAACAGTAGCTGCCGCGCCAGGTCGGCGAGAGCGTGGTCTGCCATTGCCAGGCATCGGTGCCCGGGACGCGCCGTAGGGTTTGCGGGACGGCATTTTTGTGGTGGTCGGTGACGCCGGTGATATAGATCCACACCCGCCGCGTCGCCGAGGTGGCCTCGCTGCCCGCCGGGTCCCGCCACCAGAACGTCACCCGGTACGCATCGCCAGACGCCTCCGACTGCGGGCCGCTCAGGCTCTGCCACCAGTCATCGCTTCCTGTTTTCAACATTAAATAACCCTATGTTTATCGTGATATTTATCAATAAACGTAATATTTTGTTGATAATATTATTGATAACTATTTGCATTTGCAATAGCGTATTACCGCGCGTTGGAATGAGTAACTTCGAAAAACATGTCAGAGATGGCAGGCATTTGTCCTCTACTGGCAACATTTGTGCATGCCGTCGTCTCTTCCTGTGGGAAGAGGCCTTTGGGGAAAGCGGCAACAGACAGCTGGATGATATTAAAATGAAAAACAGGATCAAATCCCTGGCCTTGCTGGTCAATCTGGGAATTTATGGTGTTGCCTTCCCGCTGTGCGCGGAAGAGACCACAGACAGCAAACAAACGGCCGCCGAAGAAACCATGGTGGTTACCGCAGCGGAGCAGAACCTGCAGGCTCCCGGCGTCTCCACCATCACCGCCGATGAAATTCGTAAACGTCCACCGGCCCGCGATGTCTCAGAAATCATCCGCACCATGCCGGGCGTTAACCTGACCGGTAACTCCACCAGCGGCCAGCGCGGCAACAACCGCCAGATTGATATTCGCGGCATGGGCCCGGAAAATACCCTGATCCTGATTGACGGTAAGCCGGTCACCAGCCGTAACTCCATTCGTCTCGGCTGGCGCGGCGAGCGCGATACCCGCGGCGATACCAGCTGGGTGCCGCCGGAAATGATCGAACGCATTGAGGTCATTCGCGGCCCGGCGGCGGCGCGTTACGGCAACGGCGCGGCGGGCGGCGTGGTCAATATCATCACCAAAAAAGGCAGCAACGAGTGGCACGGTTCATGGAATGCCTATATGAACGCCCCGGAACATAAAGATGAGGGCTCCACCAAGCGCACCGACTTTAGCCTCAACGGTCCGCTGGGCGGCGATTTCAGCTTCCGCCTTTACGGCAACCTCGACAAAACGCAGGCCGATGCCTGGGATATTAACCAGGGGCATCAGTCCGAACGTACCGGCATCTACGCCGATACCCTGCCGGCCGGACGCGAAGGGGTCGAAAACAAAAACATCAACGGCGTGGTGCGCTGGGACTTCGCACCGATGCAGTCGCTGGAGTTTGAGTCGGGCTACAGCCGCCAGGGCAACCTCTACGCGGGCGACACGCAGAACACCAACACCAACGACCTGGTGAAAGAGAACTACGGTAAAGAGACCAACCGTCTCTACCGTAACACCTACTCCGTCACCTGGAACGGCGGCTGGGATAACGGTATCACCACCAGCAACTGGGCGCAGTACGAGCACACCCGCAACTCGCGTAAGGGCGAAGGCCTGGCCGGGGGCACGGAAGGGATCTTTAATAGCGATAAGTTCTCCGATACCGACCTTTCCGACGTAATGCTGCACAGCGAAATCAGCATTCCGTTCGACCGGTGGGTCAATCAGAACCTGACCCTGGGGAGCGAATGGAACCAGCAGCGGATGAAGGATAACGCCTCCAATACCCAGACCTTTATGGGCGGCGATATTCCTGGCGTAAGCAGTACCAACCGCAGCCCGTACTCACAGGCGGAGATCTTCTCGCTGTTTGCCGAAGACAACGTTGAGCTAACCGACTCCACCATGCTGACGCCGGCGCTGCGTTTCGATCACCACAGCATCGTCGGCAATAACTGGAGCCCGTCGCTGAACCTGTCCCAGGGCCTGGGCGACGACTTTACCCTGAAGATGGGTATTGCCCGCGCCTATAAAGCGCCGAGCCTGTATCAGACCAACCCGAACTACATCCTGTACAGTAAGGGCCAGGGCTGCTACGCCAGCGCGACCGGCACCGGCTGCTATATGGTGGGTAACGATGACCTGAAGGCGGAGACCAGCATCAACAAAGAGATTGGCCTCGAGTTTAAACGCGACGGCTGGCTGGCCGGGGTGACCTGGTTCCGCAACGACTACCGCGACAAAATCGAAGCGGGCTACGCTCCGCTCTCCTATACATCACTTGGTAAAGTGAAAACCGATATTTACCAGTGGGAGAACGTGCCGAAAGCGGTGGTTGAAGGTCTGGAAGGGACGTTAAACGTGCCGGTTAGCGAGACCGTTAACTGGACCAATAACATCACCTACATGCTGCAGAGTAAGAACAAAGAGACCGGCGATCGCCTGTCGATTATCCCGGAATATACGCTCAACTCGACCCTCAGCTGGCAGATATACCAGGACGTTTCCGTACAGTCGACCTTTACCTGGTACGGCAAGCAGGAGCCGAAAAAGTATAACTACAAGGGCGAACCGGTTACCGGCAGCGAGAAGAACGAGGTTAGCCCATACAGCATCCTCGGCCTGAGCGCGACCTGGGACGTCACCAAATACGTCAGCCTGACCGGCGGCGTGGATAACGTCTTCGATAAGCGCCACTGGCGCGCGGGTAACGCCCAAACTACCGGCGGTACCACCGGTTATATGTACGGCGCGGGTGCCGAAACCTATAACGAATCGGGCCGTACCTGGTATATGGGCATCAACACTCACTTCTGATTGCTCGCCTGAATCCCGCCGCCCTCTGACCATAGAGGGCGGCGGGCAAATCGGTTAACATCCTTTCATGCACACACGTCACAGCACGCTTCTCCTTGCCGGCCATCTGCTTCAGCGGATTGATTTCGACCCTGCCAGCTTCCAGCCCGCGGATCTGCTGTGGCTGCCCCATCACGCCCTGCTCGCCGCAGGCGGCCGCAAGCGCCAGACCGAACACCTTGCCGGACGCATCGCCGCCGTGCACGCCCTGCGCGAAGTTGGCGAAAAAATGCCGCCGCCGCCCGGCGAGCAGCGCCAGCCGCTGTGGCCCGCGCCGTGGTTCGGCAGCATCAGCCACTGTGAAAACAGCGCCCTGGCGGTGGTCTCCTCTTACCCGATAGGGATTGATATTGAGCGGTGCTTGACCCCGGCGCTGGCGGCGGAGCTCGAAAGCAGCATTATCAACGCCGCGGAAAAACCGCTGCTGGCGGCCAGCGGCCTGCCCTTTGCGCTGGCGCTGACGCTGGCGTTCTCGGCGAAAGAGAGCGGGTTTAAGGCGCTCCCCCTTCCCCGTCAGACCGGGATGGATTTTCTGCGCATGCGGATAACGTCTATAAAGGAGGGAATGCTGCGGATGCAAATTGATGATGAGCGCGTTGAGGTTCACTGGCTGCAAAGCGACGGGCGGGTCATCACCCTCTGCGGGAAGCGCAAATAGCGCCACCCGCACGGGTTTTTAGCGCTACGGTTAGCCCAGCGTCCGGGCCAGCGCCGCGATCGCCGGCGCATCGAAACCGTGGTGCTGACGAAGCCAGCCGCGGTCCGCCGCCGCCGCGTACTCGCCGTCAGGGATCCCCAGGCGCTTCAGGGGGATACCGGCACCGCCTTCGGCCAGCACTTCGGCAACCAGGCTACCAAGTCCGCCATTGACGTTGTGCTCTTCAACCGTGATAACCGCGCGGCAGCCCTGCAGCGCCGCCAGCAGCGCCTGAGTGTCGCAAGGGCGGATTGACGGAACGCTCACCACCTTCGCCTCAATGCCCTGCTCGGCCAGCAGCTCCGCAGCGTCAACGATTTCATGTACCGTCGAACCCGTCGCAACCAGCGCAATATCCCGGCCTTCGCGCAGGGTAATCACCGCCCCAGGCACAAAGCGGTAGTTCTCATCGTGCAGCTCCGGCAGCGCCTTGCCGTCCAGGCGGATATAGACCGGCCCCTGATACTGGATGGCGTAGTCGATTATCTGCCGGCACTCGCGCGGCGTAGAGGGGGCAAAGATCTGGATGTTGCCGAACCCGCGCATCACGGCAAGGTCGTCAATCGAGTGATGGGTGCTCGCCAGCGGGCCGTAGCTGGCTCCGGCGTTGAGGCCAAACAGCTTAACGTTGGTGTTGTTGTAGCAGACGTCGACTTTAATCTGCTCATTGGCGCGCGAAATCAGGAAGGGCGCGGCGTTACAGGTCACCGCTACTTTCCCCCCCAGCGCCAGCCCTGCCGCCATGCCGACCATGCTTTGCTCGGCAATCCCGACGTTAACCAGACGGCCGGGGAATTGTTTAATAAAGGGCGCAATTTTCGCCGTCGAGGTGGAATCAGCAACGACCGGCACCAGATCGACGCCGCTTTCTACCGCGTCAATAAACGCCTGCACCATTACGCTCGCCAGGTGTTCTGCATTACTCATCTTTCAGTTCCTCCAGTGCCAGTTCAATCTCGTCGCCTTTCGGTACCCGGTGGTGCCATTCCGGGCGCCCCTGGATAAAGGAAATACCGGCACCTTTGGTGGTGTTGGCAATAATGACGTTAGGTTTACCCGCCTGCTGCAGCCCTTCCAGAGCGGCCACCACTGAGGCCATATCGTTTCCCTGACACTCGGTCACGGTCATGCCAAACGCTTTCCACTTTTCAGCAAGCGGGTCGGTATTCATAATCTCGCGGGTCGGCCCGGCGAGCTGCAGGTTGTTTTTATCGTTGATAATAATCAGGTTATCGAGCTCGTAGTGCGCCGCAGCCAGCGCCGCCTCCCAGTTGCTGCCTTCGGCCAGCTCGCCATCGCCGGTAATTAAAAAGATGCGGCGGCGGCTGTTGCTCTTTTTCGCCGCCAGCGCCAGCCCCACCGCAACCGGCAAACCGTGGCCCAGCGCGCCGGTATTCAGCTCGATGCCGGGGGTTTTTTGGCGAACCGGGTGGCCGGGAAGATGCGAGTTCGCGTGCTGATAGGTCGCCAGCCACTCGACCGGGAAAAAGCCGGCTTCAGCCAGCACGCAGTAGTAGCACCCCACCGCGTGGCCTTTAGACTGGATGTAAATATCCCGCTCGGGGTCGGCAATCTGCTCCGGGGAGACGTTCAGCTCGCGGAAATAGAGCGCGGTCAGGAGCTCTACCTGCGACAGGTCGGCGCCGGTATGCCCTCCGGCCGGGCTGTTGGCATTCAATCTGATAATGTGGCGGCGCACCGCGCGAGCTTGACGCTCAAGTGCCTGGACATCGTAGCTATAGGGATTCATTTAATACCTCTGAATTTAATTTCAACTTGGAATATTTATTCCGTCAGGGACTAAAAAAACCAGACATCCCCAGGCAGCGCATCATCAGGCTTCCGCCGCTGCATCATACTCAGGAACATTCTGCCTCCTTAACTATCAGGCCTGTCTGTGCCTGGATAAGTTTTCAGTTGACTTGACATCACCATGAATATATATTCAATAATGATTCTTTATTCAATTATGCCGTGACTGTTTTGTTTTTGTCCACAGCTGATTTTGAGGATTGATAAAAGTTAGAGTTTCATCACACTTAGTTCTCTTTCTTTTTCACGTATGATAAAAGCCTCTATACCCTGAATTATTCGCCCTGCGGTCTGCTCAGGCAGAGGGCCGGCGCGGTTAACGCGCAGCGCCAACAGACATGCGGTTTTGGCATGACGGGTATAACATAATGGATATACGTTAATGATTTTCGGGGATATATATGGCTAAGCAGGATGAACAAAGGCTGTTAGTTAAGATTGCCACGCTTTACTATCTTGAAGGACGAAAGCAGTCCGACATTGCACAACTTCTTTCGCTCTCCCAGTCATTTGTCTCCCGCGCCATCACCCGCTGCCAGAAAGAAGGGGTGGTAAAAATTAGCGTCGTTCAGCCCTCGAATATTTTTCTTAACCTCGAAAAAGGCATCGAAGATCGCTACGGAATTAAGCAGGCTATCGTCGTCGATACCGAAGAGGATGCCAGCGATCACACCCTCAAGCGCGCGATTGGATCCGCTGCGGCCCACTATCTGGAAACCCGCCTGCGGCCAAAAGATCTGATCGGCGTCTCCTCATGGAGTTCGACCATCAGGGCGATGGTCGATGAGGTCCACGCGCAGAACTTAAAGGCCAGCGGAGTCATCCAGCTGCTCGGCGGCGTCGGACCGAACGGCAACGTCCAGGCCACTATTCTGACCCAGACCCTCGCCCAGCATCTTAACTGTCAGGCCTGGCTGCTTCCTTCGCAGAGCATTGAGGGCTCGATGGCGGAGAAAAACCGCCTTATCGCCAGCCAGGACGTCGCCGACGTGGTTTCACGCTTCGATGAGGTTGATATTGCCATCGTCGGGATCGGTATTCTCGAACCCTCACAGCTGCTGAAAACGTCCGGTAACTACTACCACGAAGATATGCTGCAGGTGCTGGCCGAGCGCGGCGCGGTGGGGGATATCTGCCTGCACTACTACGACAAAAAGGGCCGGGCCGTGTTAAGCGATGATGAAGATCCTGTTATCGGCATGGCGCTGGAAAAAGTAAAAAAATGCCCCAACGTCGTGGCGCTGGCCGGCGGTAGCGATAAGGTTGCGGCGATCAAAGGCGCCCTCTCCGGCGGTTATATCGACGTTTTAATCACCGATTACCCGACCGCGAGGCTGCTGGTTACCGGCTAATTTTCCATCAGATATCTTTTTTGCATGCCTTTGCGCCCCCCTTTCAGATGCCGAGGCGTGCGAAATAAACAGTTATATTTCAATATCCTGATCAAATATCTCCGCGCTTATCTCCTCTGCTCTCCAGGCATTTATCCATTCAGATAAGTGTGATTGCCAGCACAATTGATAACTTTCCCTCTAGCCCCGGGGAAAGTTTCTGGCTAAGGTATTAAATAAATAATCACTATCGAATATATATTCAGTGATTACAAAAGTGATAACGAAATGTCACATCATGGCCTGCTAAGTCGCAACGCGATAGCGAGGAATGTTCGCCCCTCAGCGCCAGGACGCAGTGTGACTCAGGAGACTATCTAATGCCGGCAACACAGCAAGAGTTCATTATTGCGCTCGACGAGGGGACGACCAACGCCAAAGCGGTCGTGCTCGACGGCCGCGGCAACGTTATTGTCAAGTTTTCACAGCCCCTGGCGATTCAAACCCCGCGCGATGGCTGGGTAGAGCAATCCGGCGAGACGCTGATCGAGGCCTCCCTTGCGGTGATTGCCAAAGCGGTTGAGCACGTTGGCGCGGATAACGTGGCCGCACTCGCCATCAGCAACCAGCGGGAAACCGCCATCGGCTGGTATCGCCACAGCGGAAAGCCGGTGAACGCCGCCATCACCTGGCAATGCACCCGCAGCGCCGCGTTTTGCGACGAGCTGCGCCATGCGGGCAAAGAGCAGCAGATCAAAGCCATCACCGGGCTGCCGATTGCGCCCCTGTTTTCCGCCTCCAAAATGCGCTGGCTGCTGGAGTCCATTCCCGAAGGTCAGCTTCTCGCCGAACGCGGCGAGATCTGCCTCGGCACCATCGATAGCTGGCTGCTGTGGAACTTAACCCACGGCGACGCCTTCTGCTGCGACTACTCCAACGCCGCGCGCACCCAGCTGCTCAATCTGCAGAGCGGGCAGTGGGACGACGACATGCTGGCGCTGTTCCAGATCCCCCGCGCCGCGCTGGCGGAGATTAAGCCTTCCAGCGGGCTGTTTGGCTACACCCGCGGGCTCGCGGCGATACCTGACGGCATTCCGATCATGGCGATGGTCGGCGACTCCCACGCCGCGCTTTTTGGCCACGCGCTGGGGGAACTCGGGTGCGTGAAGGCCACCTACGGCACCGGTTCGTCGGTGATGGCGCCGGTTAAATCAGCCCAGTGCGACATTGACGCGCTGGCCACCACCATTGCCTGGCACGACGGCGAGCGCATCACCTACGGGCTGGAAGGCAATATTCCCCACACCGGCGATGCCGTGGCGTGGATGGCCGACAGCACCGGCCTGAGCGAGCTCTCCGCCGACGAGCTGGCCCACGAGCTGAACACCCTGCCCGCTTCGGTTGCGTCGACGATGGGAGTCTATTTTGTGCCGGCGCTGACCGGGCTTGGCGCGCCGTGGTGGGACGATAGCGCCCGCGGCGTGATTTGCGGGCTGAGCCGCGGCGTTAAACGCGCGCACCTGATCCGCGCCGCGCTGGAATCCATCACCTACCAAATTGCCGATGTGGTTGTCGCCATGCGCCAGCACGATGATTTCAGCCTCTCGGCGCTGATGGTCGACGGCGGACCGACCAAAAACGACTGGCTCATGCAGTACCAGGCCGATCTGCTGGGCTGCCCGGTGATGCGCAGCGACGTGCCGGAGCTCTCGGCCATTGGCGCTGCCCTGCTTGCCCGCAAGGCGCTCAATCCCGATGAACCGGTCGATTTGACGGCCTTTTTAACCGCACACGGTGAATTTAGCCCCGACATGGCCCGCCACCAGCGCCTGCAGGCAAGATGGCAGGAGTGGCGCCATGCGGTGGACAGAACATTATGGAAACCGGCTACGTCCGCCTGACGCCCACCAGGGAATCCGCGGGTGACGAACCTTAATCACTAACAGAAGGAGAATTCCGGCCCATACAACCGCCATTCCGGTCTTACGTTGTTTCACCGTACCCGACAATAACAACACAGAGAGAACATTGTCATGAAATTACGTTTAACGCTTTTAACTGCTGCAACCCTGACCGCGTTTTCTTTTACTGCTCAGGCAGTAGAAAAAGGCACCATCATGATCATGGTTAACTCGCTGGATAACCCGTATTACGCTTCTGAAGCCAAAGGGGCCAGCGAGAAAGCAAAAGAACTCGGATATAAAACAACCATTCTGTCTCATGGCGAAGATGTAAAAAAACAAAACGAACTGATTGATACCGCCATCGGTAAAAAAGTTCAGGGCATTATTCTGGATAACGCCGACTCCACCGCCAGCGTCGCGGCGATTGAAAAAGCGAAAAAAGCGGGTATTCCGATCGTATTAATTAACCGCGAAATTCCTGTCGACGACGTGGCCCTTGAACAGATTACGCATAATAACTTCCAGGCCGGTTCGGAAGTCGCTAACGTTTTTGTCGAGAAAATGGCGGAAAAAGGTAAATACGCCGAACTGACCTGCAACCTTGCGGATAATAACTGCGTCACGCGCTCTAAATCATTCCACCAGGTTATTGACCAGTATCCGGATATGGTCAGCGTCGCCAAACAGGATGCTAAAGGTACGCTCATTGACGGCAAGCGCATTATGGACAGCATTCTGCAGGCCCATCCTGATGTCAAAGGCGTGATCTGCGGCAACGGTCCGGTGGCCCTTGGCGCTATCGCCGCCCTGAAGGCGGCCAACCGGACTGACGTCGTGGTGGTCGGCATCGACGGCAGCAACGACGAACGCGATGCGGTCAAGGCTGACACGCTGCAGGCAACCGTGATGCTGCAGGCCCAGGCTATTGCGGCGCAGGGCGTTACCGACCTCGATAACTACCTGCAAAAAGGCGTCAAGCCCGTCAAGCAGCGCGTCATGTTCCGCGGCATTCTGATAACCAAAGATAACGCAGATAAAGTTCAGGACTTCAACATCAAATCCTGAGTTCGGGTTGTTGCGCCCCTTCGGGGGCGCGTAGGAGAGTGATATGTACAAAAAAACCTGGCTGGCACTGGCCGTTCTTGCTCTCGGGGGCTGTCGTATCGTCTCCCAGCAGGAGCTGGCCGATCTTAAATCCCCGCCCAATCCGCACATGGCAAATATCGATCAAACCTGGCAGAACAACATCGTGCCGCAGGTTGTGGCGCAGGCCCGTCCGGTCAGCGAACTGATGGCCGCCCTGCGCGCCGCTAAAGATTTCGACAGCGCCTGTCAGGCTCTGGGCTACCGCTCTCAGGAGGAAAACCCGTGCATTTTTTACGTCACGGTAGCGGGTAAAATCGACAAGATCGACGCCACCTCCCGCAGCGGCAAAATGACGGTTGCAGATAGCGCCGGCGGCCCGGTAGTGGTGCAGATTGGTCCGACGCTTCGCGGCACCCAGCTGCGCGATGGCTATAAAGGCACCAGCTATCAGGATTTTAATGACCAGGTGCTGTTTGGTGAATACGGCCGGGCCATTAATGAACAGGCGCTGAAAATGATCCAGGCCGCGCAGGTAAAAAGCGGCGAAACGATCCAGGTATATGGCGTCTTCTCTGCCTGGGATATTCCGCAAACGATTCCCGACATTACGCCAGCCAAAATCGTACGCTCCGGAGGACAATAAGATGCCGTCGCAACCCATCGTCGCTCCTCAACCAGTCGAATCTGAAGTTATTATCGAAACGCGCGAGCTGTCCCGCGTTTATCCGGGGGTTATCGCCTTAGATAACGTTAATTACCGGGTATATCGAAATAAAGTAAACGTTCTGATCGGAGAAAATGGTGCGGGTAAATCCACCATGATGAAAATGCTTGCCGGTGTCGAAACGCCCTCCTCCGGACAGATTATTCTCGACGGTGCCGAAGTTTCATTAAGCTCAACTCACCAGGCCGAACGTCAGGGAATTAGCATTATTTTCCAGGAGCTTAATTTATTCCCCAATATGAACGTCATGGATAATATTTTCATGGCTAACGAATTTTTCCAGAAAGGCCGAATTAACGAAAAATATCAGTACGAACTGGCGAAATCACTGCTGGAAAGGCTCGAGCTTGATGTCGACCCCTACACCCCGCTGGGCGAGCTGGGGATCGGCCATCAGCAGCTGGTGGAAATCGCCCGCGCGCTGTCAAAGGATACCCGGGTGCTGATTATGGATGAGCCCACTTCTGCGCTCAGCCAGTCGGAAGTTAAGGTCCTGTTTAACGTTATTGAGCAGCTAAAACGACGCGGCGTCACCATTATTTATATCTCCCATCGCCTGGAAGAGCTGATGGAGATTGGCGACCACATCACTATTTTCCGCGACGGTCGCTTTATCAGCGAACGCACCGTCAGCGACGCCAGCATTCCCTGGATCATTGAGCAGATGGTTGGGGATAAGAAAAAGCACTTCGACTATCAGCCGGCGCCGCAGGGCGAAGCGGTGCTTGCCGTCGAGGGCCTGACCGCGCTGCATCACAGCGGCGGCTACAAGCTTAACGACGTGACCTTCACGCTCAATAAAGGCGAAGTCATCGGCATCTATGGCCTGCTGGGCGCCGGGCGCACCGAGCTGTTTAAGGGGCTGATCGGCCTGATGACCTGCCAGACCGGCAGCGTCCATCTCAACGGCGAGAATATCGGCAAAGCCCACTTTCAAACCCGCTTAAAAAAGGGGCTGGCGCTGGTACCGGAAGACCGCCAGGGCGAAGGCGTGGTGCAGATGATGTCCATTCAATCCAACATGACGCTCTCTGACTTTAGCCTGCAGGGATTTCGCCGGGCGTGGAAGTGGCTGAATCCGCATAAAGAGAGCGCCAGCGTGAAGGAGATGATCCGCCAGCTTGCCATCAAGGTCAGCGACCCCGAGCTGCCCATTACCTCCCTGAGCGGCGGCAACCAGCAGAAGGTCGTGCTGGGTAAAGCGCTGATGACGCAGCCGCAGGTGGTGTTCCTCGATGAACCCACCCGCGGGATTGACGTCGGCGCCAAAACGGACGTCTATCACCTGATCGGCAAAATGGCGCATCAGGGGCTGGCCGTCATGTTCTCCTCTTCGGAGCTGGATGAGGTTATGGCCCTGGCCGACCGCATTCTGGTGATGGCCGATGGCCGTATTACCGCCGATTTGCCGCGCCATGCGGTTACCCGCGAAAAGCTTATCGCGGCTTCAACACCCCAAGATTAATCAGGCTGGAAACCATCATGAACCAGAAATATATGATTTATATGTACCTGCTGAAGGCCAGAACGTTTATCGCTCTGCTGCTGGTTATTGCATTCTTCAGCGTGATGGTACCGAATTTCCTGACCGCCTCTAACCTGCTGATCATGACCCAGCACGTGGCGATTACCGGCCTGCTGGCCATTGGGATGACGCTGGTGATCCTCACCGGCGGTATCGACCTCTCGGTCGGGGCCGTCGCCGGGATCTGCGGTATGGTCGCCGGCGCCCTGTTGACCAACGGGCTGCCGCTGTGGAACGGCAGCGTTATCTTCTTTAACGTGCCAGAAGTGATCCTCTGCGTGGCCATTTTTGGCATCCTGGTCGGCTTTATTAACGGCGCCGTGATCACCCGCTTTGGCGTGGCGCCTTTTATCTGCACGCTCGGCATGATGTACGTCGCCCGCGGCTCCGCGCTGCTGTTCAACGACGGCAGCACCTACCCTAACCTCAACGGTATTGAGGCCCTGGGGAATACCGGCTTCTCGATCCTCGGCTCCGGCACCGTGCTCGGGATTTACCTGCCCATCTGGCTGATGATCGCCTTCCTCGTGCTCGGCTACTGGCTGACGACCAAAACGCCGCTCGGTCGCTACATCTACGCGATCGGCGGCAACGAATCCGCCGCCCGCCTCGCCGGAGTGCCTATCGTGAAGGCGAAGATCTTCGTCTACGCCTTCTCCGGCCTCTGCGCCGCGTTCGTTGGGCTGATCGTCGCCTCCCAGCTGCAAACCGCCCATCCGATGACCGGCAACATGTTTGAAATGGACGCCATCGGCGCCACCGTGCTCGGCGGCACGGCGCTGGCAGGCGGCCGGGGTCGGGTCACCGGTTCGATTATTGGTGCCTTCGTTATCGTGTTCCTCGCCGACGGCATGGTCATGATGGGGGTCAGCGATTTCTGGCAGATGGTCATTAAAGGCGTGGTGATTGTGACCGCCGTCGTCGTTGACCAGTTCCAGCAAAAGCTGCAGAACAAAGTCATCCTGATGCGTCGTCACGAAGAGAAGCAGGCCGCCGCGCTGCCCGGCGGCGCCGCCTCCAGCTAATACGCGACGGCTAACGATCATTGCGCCGGGCGTCGCTCGCCCGGCCTCGCTAAAGGGAAAATAATATGAACAGAAATTTTCACAACAAAACGATTGTTATTACCGGAGCCTGTCGCGGCATTGGCGCGGGGATCGCCGAGCGCTTTGCGCGCGATGGCGCCAGGCTGGTGATGGTCTCTAACGCCGCTCGCGTCCATGAAACCGCGGAAACCCTGCGCCAGCGCTACCAGGCGGAGATTCTCTCCCTCGAGGTCGACGTCACCGACGAGGCCCAGGTTCAGTCTCTGTATGAGCAGGCCGCCGCGCGCTTTGGCACCATTGACGTCTCCATTCAAAATGCCGGGGTGATCACTATCGACTACTTCGACCGTATGCCAAAGGCCGATTTTGAGAAGGTGCTGGCGGTCAACACCACCGGCGTCTGGCTGTGCTGCCGCGAAGCGGCGAAGTACATGGTCAAGCAGAACCACGGCAGCCTGATTAATACCTCTTCGGGCCAGGGCCGCCAGGGCTTTATCTATACCCCGCACTACGCCGCCAGCAAGATGGGCGTTATCGGAATTACCCAAAGCCTCGCCCACGAGCTGGCGCCGTGGAATATCACCGTTAACGCCTTCTGCCCCGGGATTATCGAGAGCGAAATGTGGGACTACAACGACCGCGTGTGGGGGGAGGTCCTCAGCAGCGATAGCAAGCGCTACGCCAAAGGCGAGCTGATGGCGGAGTGGGTTGAAGGTATTCCAATGAAACGCGCCGGGAAACCGGAAGATGTCGCCGGGCTGGTGGCGTTTCTCGCCTCCGACGACGCGCGCTACCTCACCGGACAAACGATTAACATCGACGGCGGCCTGATTATGTCCTGATCCCCGCAGGGGATAATCGGGCAGCGCCGCTAAGCGATGGTTCACAACGGATAGCCCGGATCGCGCGCACCGCGCCGGGCCACGGAATATTCATTAACAGAGTAATTACTATGATCGCCAAAGATTTTGCTCAACAGCTGTTTAATCTGCAGGGTCGCGTCGCCTTCGTCACCGGCGCGGGCAGCGGGATCGGCCAGACCATTGCCTACGGACTGGCCAGCGCCGGCGCGCGGGTCGTGTGTTTCGATCTGCGGGAAGACGGCGGCCTCACCGAGACCGTGAATAACATCGAAGCCATCGGTGGCCAGGCCTGCCTCTACACCGGGGACGTGCGCCAGCTCGGCGATCTCCGCGCCGCCGTCGCGCTGGCGAAAAGCCGCTTCGGCCGCCTGGATATCGCCGTGAACGCCGCCGGCATCGCCAACGCCAACCCGGCGCTGGAGATGGAAGCCGAGCAG
This sequence comes from Klebsiella terrigena, assembly GCF_006539725.1. Taxonomy (GTDB): domain Bacteria; phylum Pseudomonadota; class Gammaproteobacteria; order Enterobacterales; family Enterobacteriaceae; genus Klebsiella; species Klebsiella terrigena. The sequence continues at coordinate 29,836 of NZ_BJNO01000004.1, forward strand.
TGGCAGCGGGTGATTGATATCAACCTCACCGGGGTGTGGAACTCCTGTAAAGCCGAGGCGGAGCTGATGCTGGAATCCGGCGGCGGCTCGATCATTAATATCGCCTCCATGTCCGGCATTATCGTTAACCGCGGCCTTGAGCAGGCGCACTACAACAGCGCCAAAGCGGGCGTCATCCATCTGTCAAAAAGCCTGGCGATGGAGTGGGTCGGCAAGGGGATCCGCGTGAACTCCATCAGCCCCGGCTATACCGCCACGCCGATGAACACCCGCCCGGAAATGGTCCATCAGACCCGCGAATTCGAAAGCCAGACGCCGATTCAGCGGATGGCGAAGGTTGAGGAGATGGCGGGCCCGGCGCTGTTCCTCGCCAGCGACGCCGCGTCATTCTGCACCGGCGTCGACCTGGTGGTTGACGGTGGATTTATCTGCTGGTAAGCCGCGCCGCCTCTTCGACCACGTCAGCCCTTTGACGCGGCCCGCTACGCGCCTCCCCCTCCGATTATTCAGGCGGGGGAGAGCGCTTCCCTGAACTCATCCAGCCGCTTTATCTGCCGCCCATGAGCATCGAAGTTGTCCGCCGCCAGCCACGCCCGCAGTTCGGCGTCACGCTGCGGCCATTCGCCGTCGATAATCGACAGCATGTCGCTGTCGCGGCTGCGCGCCTTGCGCACCAGCTTCTGGCGCAGGCGCCCTTCCCAGGTAAAGCCCAGCCGCTCGGCGGCCCGGCGGGAGGCGATATTCATCGAGTCGCACTTCCACTCCAGGCGCCGATAGCCGGCGGCGAACGCGTACGTCAGCAGCAGCCAAACCGCCTCGGTACCCAGCGGAGTATTTTTCATCTTCCGCGACCAGGTGACGTGGCCGATTTCGACCGAGCCCATCGCCTGCTCAATCGCCATAAAGCTCACCAGCCCCACCGCCTGGCCGGAGCCGAGATCGATAACCGCAAAGGGAACCAGCGCGTCGTCGCCGACTTTACCTGCCACCCAGTGCGCGGTGGCCTCCACGGTTTCGGGGCGCGTGCTGGCAAGCCAGGTCCAGTCGCTACCGTCGCCCAGGGCGTAGGCGGCAAACAGATCGGCGGCGTGTCGCCGGGTATCCAGCGGCTCAAGCCGGCAATAGCGTCCCGTTAACGCGCTGCGCTTTAGCACGCTGGCGCCCTGCCAGCCAACGACCACATCGTTCACCTGCTGGCCATACTGATTGATTTCCGGCATTTTCACGTTCCGTTAAATTGTGAGCAAATGGTTATATCAAGAAGCGCAGCGCGCAGAAAGACGACCGCGTTATTTTTCACTCATCGCCCGATGATATTAATTATGCTTTTTAAGCATAAGCTTATCCGCATTTTGACTTTACGCCTTTGGTGAAGGGGCCTAATTTAGCGGCACATCAATAATCAAAACATCATTTTTCAGGGATTGCTCATGACTAAAAAACTGCTGTCATTACTGGTGCTGACCGCGCTATCCGCCGCCGTCCATGCCGCCACGCCGCCAACCACCCTGGTGGTTGCCCAAGGCCTCGACGACATCGTCAGCCTCGACCCGGCGGAAGCCAACGAACTCTCCAGCATTCAAACGGTACCGAGCCTCTACCAGCGTCTGGTGCAGCCGGACCGCGACAACCCTGAAAAAATCACCCCCGTTCTGGCCGAAAGCTGGCAGGCGGACCCGGCGGCGAAAACCCTGACCGTTAAACTCAAGCCCGACGCGAAGTTCGCCTCCGGCAACCCGCTACGCCCGGAAGATGTTATTTTCTCCTACACCCGCGCGGTGACCCTGAATAAATCCCCGGCCTTTATCCTCAACGTTCTCGGCTGGCAGCCGGACAATATTGCCAGCCAGCTGAAAAAGGTGGATGACCACACGCTGGTGCTGCACTGGACCGCCGAGGTGAGCCCGGCGGTGGCGCTGAATATTCTCTCCACGCCTATCGCCTCTATCGTCGATGAAAAGCTGGTGGCGCCGAATGCCAAAGATAACGATTTCGGCAACGGCTGGCTGAAGATGCACTCGGCGGGCAGCGGAGCCTTCAAAATGCGCGTTTACCAGCCGCATCAGGCCATCGTGCTGGAGGCCAACGACAGCTCGCCCACCGGCGCGCCGAAGCTGAAAAGCATCATCATCAAAAACGTTCCAGACCCGGCCTCCCGCCGCCTGCTGATCCAGCAGGGTGACGCCGACGTGGCGCGCGATCTGGGTGCCGATCAGATTGCCGCCCTGCAGGGCAAGCCCGGCGTGAAGGTGTTGAGCATTCCGTCGGCGGAGCAAAACTACCTGGCGTTTAACACCGGCAACGACGCCAACCCGCTGCTGAAAAACCCGGCGCTGTGGGAAGCCGCGCGCTGGCTGGTGGACTACGACGGCATCACGAAGGACCTGCTCAAGGGCCAGTATTTTGTCCACCAGAGCTTCCTGCCGGTGGGTCTGCCGGGGGCGCTGGACAACAATCCGTTTAAATTCGACCCGGCGAAGGCCAAAGCGATCCTCGCCAAAGCCGGAATTAAAGACGCCCACTTCACCCTCGATGTCGAAAACAAGCCGCCGTTTATCACCATCGCCCAGTCCATGCAGGCCAGCTTCGCCCAGGGCGGCGTCAAGATTGACTTGCTGCCGGCGGCCGGCAGCCAGGTGTACGCCCGGGTGCGGGCGAAGCAGCATCAGGCGGCGATTCGCCTGTGGATCCCCGACTACTTCGACGCCCACTCCAACGCCAGCGCCTTTGCTTACAACGACGGGAAGTCGAGCACCGTGGCCGGTCTTAACGGCTGGCAAATCCCGGAGCTGAATAAAGCCACCCTCGCGGCGGTGGCCGAGCCGGATGCCGCCAAACGCCTCGGACTCTATAAACAGATGCAGGAAGAGCTGCAGCGCAGCTCGCCGTACGTGTTTGTCGATCAGGGGAAAACGCAGATCGTGGTTCGCGACAACGTCAAGGGCTACCAGCAGGGGCTGAACGCCGATATGGTCTGGTACGATCGGGTCAGCAAATAGCGACGCGTTAGCCACCCGGACGCGGATCTACGCCGCGCTCCGGGGATGTTATCCGCAACGTCCTCACGGCACCCTTTACCTACGGAATAACCATGTCTGCTGTTGCACCCACCGGAGCGGAGCGGCGCGCAAAGCGCCCTCTGCTCGCGCTATTTCAGGGGCTGCTGACCCTGGCGCTGACCCTGCTCGGCCTGCTGCTGGTGACCTTCGCGCTCTCGGCGCTGTCGCCGGTTGACCGGGTTTTGCAAATCGTCGGCGACCACGCCAGCCAGTCCACCTACGATCAGGTACGCCATCAGCTCGGCCTTGACCGGCCGCTACCGGTCCAGTTCTGGCACTATCTGACCCGGCTCGCACACGGCGATCTTGGCACCGCCAGCGCGACCGGCCAGCCGGTACTTCACGACCTGCTCTCCACCTTCCCGGCAACGCTCGAGCTGGCGACGCTGGCGCTGATTATTGGCGCCCTACTTGGCGTGACTGCCGGCGTGCTCTGCGCCCGCTACGTCGGCTCGCCCTGGGACCTGGCGGTACGCACCTTTACCCTGCTCGGCAACTCGGTGCCGATTTTTTGGCTCGGCCTGCTGATGCTGGCGCTGTTCTACGCCAGGCTGCAGTGGACGCCTGGCCCCGGGCGGCTGGACGATATTTATCAGTACAGCGTCGAACCGCGCACCGGGTTTGCGCTGATTGACACCTGGCTGTCGGGTGATAGAGAGGCGTTTAAAAATGCCGTCGGCCACCTGCTGCTGCCGGTGCTGCTGCTGGCCTACTACTCGCTGGCGAGCATCACCCGCCTGACGCGCTCCGCCTGCCTGAGCGAGATGAACAAAGAGTACGTCCTGCTGGCGCGCGCCAAAGGGGCCGGCGAAATGACGATCCTCTTTCGTCACGTGCTGCCCAATATTCGCGGCACCCTGCTGACGGTCATAGCTCTGGCCTGGACCGCCATGCTGGAAGGCGCGGTGCTCACCGAAACCGTCTTCTCGTGGCCGGGAATCGGCCGCTATCTCACTACCGCGCTGTTTGCCGGCGACACCACGGCGATCATGGGCGGTACGCTGCTGATTGGCGTCAGCTTCGTCCTGATTAATAACCTTACCGACCTGCTGGTACGGTTAACCGACCCGAGGGTGCGCTGATGCCGACCTGGTTGTTTTTACGCCGCCTGCGCCGCTCCCCCGCCGCCTTCTGCGGGCTGGTGATTATTCTGCTGCTGGTGCTGATGGCGCTGTTCGCGCCGTGGCTGGCGCCGCTGGACCCCAACTGGCAGGATGCCGCCGCCCGCCTGCAGGGGCCGAGCGCCCAACACTGGCTCGGCACCGACAGCTACGGCCGCGACCTGCTTTCGCGCCTGATTTACGGCACCCGGCCGGCGCTGGGGCTGGTGGCGCTGGTCACCCTGATCACCCTTCCCGCCGGCCTGCTGGTGGGTATTCTCTCCGGCTACTACGGCGGCTGGCTGGAGCGCGGGCTGATGCGCTTTACCGACGTGGTGATGTCGATGCCGCGGCTGATTCTGGCCTTTGCCTTTGTCGCCATGCTCGGCCCGGGGCTGGTCAACGGCGCGCTGGCGCTGGCGCTCACCGCCTGGCCGGCCTACGCCCGCCAGGCGCGCAGCGAAATTCAGCGCCTGCGCCACAGCGACTACCTGGCGGCGGCGGAAATGATGGGCATTCGCGGCCGGCGGCTGCTGATGGGCCATATTCTCCCGCTGTGCTTGCCTTCGGCCATCGTGCGCCTGGCGCTGGATCTGGCGGGCATCATCCTCGCCGCCGCCGGACTGGGCTTTCTCGGCCTCGGCGCCCGCCCGCCAATGGCGGAATGGGGGGCGATGATCGCCGATGGGATGCAGGTGATTTTCGACCAGTGGTGGATTGCCGCCGCGCCCGGCGCGGCGATCCTGATTGCCAGCCTGGCGTTTAACCTGCTGGGCGACGGCCTGCGCGACGTACTGGAGCCACAACATGACTGATATCCGACTCAACGTCCAGGGGCTCTCCATTGACTACCCCAGCGCCAGGGTAGTGAACGATTTAAGCTTTACGCTCGGCAACGAACGCCTGGCGCTGGTGGGCGAATCGGGCTCCGGGAAATCGATGACCGCCCGCGCCCTGATGGGGCTGGTGCGCAGACCGGGTGTGGTCAGCGCCGGCGCGCTCAACGTACTCGGCCGCGACGCGCTAACCCTCAGCAGCCGCGGCTGGCGCGCCCTGCGCGGCAACGATATGGCGATGGTGCTGCAGGACCCGCGCTATGCGCTAAACCCGGTGCTCAGCATCCAGGCGCAGCTGGAGGAGGCGCTTACGCTCCACCAGCGCCTGAACCGCCGCCAGCGTCTGGAGGCGGTGAAAGCCGCCGTGGCCGCCGTGGGCCTCGATTTACCGGTGCTGACCCGCTATCCGGGGGAGCTCTCCGGCGGCATGGGCCAGCGGGTGATGATCGCCCTGGCGCTGCTTAATAACCCAAAGGTGCTGATTGCCGATGAGCCCACCTCGGCGCTCGACGCCCGCCTGCGCAACCAGATCCTCGAGCTGCTGGTCGAACAGTGCGAGCAGCGCCAGATGGCGATGCTGCTGATCAGCCACGACCTGCCGCTGGTCGCCGAGCACTGCCATCGGGTGCTGGTGATGTATCAGGGGGCGCAGGTCGACGGGATGGCGGCGCGCGATCTGCCTGCGGCCACCCACCCCTATACCCGCACGCTGTGGACCTGCCGTCCCGACGCGCAGACCTACGGCCGGATGCTGCCGACCCTCGACAGAAATCAATCTTTTACGGAGGCGACGCATGACGGTCGTTAATCTCGCGGCGTTACGGGTCATTTTCGGCGCTAAAACGGCGGTTTCCGCCGCCAGCTTCAGCGTTGACGCCGGGGAAACCTTCAGCCTGATCGGCGCTTCCGGCTGCGGAAAATCCACCATTCTGCGGGTGCTGGGCGGGCTGCAGCGCGACTGGAGCGGCGAGGTGGCGCTGTTCGGCAAGGCCATTACGCCGGGCGTTCGCTTCCAGGGCCCGCTGCGGCGCAACGTGCAGATGGTGTTTCAGGACCCCTACGCCTCGCTGCATCCAAACCATACCCTGTGGCGCACCCTCGCGGAGCCGCTGGAGATTCACGGCATCAGCGATATTGCGCAGCGGGTGACGACCGCCCTGGAGCAGGTTGGGCTGCCCGCCGACGCCGCGCGTCGCTATCCGCACCAGCTTTCCGGCGGCCAGCGCCAGCGCGTGGCGATTGCCCGCGCGCTGCTGCTGCGCCCGCAGATTCTGCTGCTGGATGAGCCGACGTCGGCGCTGGATATGTCGGTACAGGCGGAGATCCTCAACCTGCTGAACCGGCTGAAGCAGGAGCACGGTATGACCTACCTGCTGGTGAGTCACGACGCCGACGTGGTGGCGCATATGTCGGACCGGGCGGCGTTTATGGCTGAAGGGGCGATCCAGCGCTTCTTCGACCGCGAAGCGCTGGTTAACGGCGAGCATCGGATGAGCTGAGGTTCGCGAACCGCAGACCGCTCCCGGCGTAAACGCCCTGGTCGGGAAGCGGTCGCGGCGTCTGTTCTACTCCGCCAGAGCGGCAAACCGGGCGAATACCGCGTCAAAAATAGCCAGCCCTTTGGCGACCTGCTCGGCGCTGATGGTGCACGGCGGCACCACGTGGATGCGGTTTTCCACCACGAAGGCCAGCAGTCCGGCCTCGGTTAATGCCCCCTTGATCGCCGCCATATCGGAGGCCGCCAGCGGCGTTTTGCGCGCGCGGCTGCTGACCAGCTCCAGCGCCTGGAACAGCCCACGCCCGCGCACCTCGCCGATGATAGCGTGCTTCTGCGCCAGCGCCTCCAGCCCCTGGCGCAGTACGCCGTTGCCAATCGTCGCCGCATTTTCGACGATCTTTTCCTCTTTCATCGCGTCGATAGTGGCCACGATGGCCGCCATCGCCAGCGGGTGGCCGGAGTAGGTCAGGCCGCCGGCAAAGAAGTGGTCGTCAAAGTGGCGGGCAATCGGCTCGCTGATCAGCACCCCACCCGCCGGTACGTAGCCGGCGTTAACCCCTTTGGCGAAGGTCACCAGATCCGGCACAATCCCATCCTGCTCAAAGGCAAACCAGCTGCCGGTGCGGCCAAAGCCGGACATCACTTCATCGAGGATCAGCACGATGCCAAACTCGTCGGCCAGCGCCCGCACGCCCTGCATATAACCATCAGGCGGTACGAGGATCCCGGCGGTGCCCGGAATAGACTCCAGCAGGATCGCGGCAATCGCGCCGGGACCTTCGCACTCGATCATTCTGCGCAGGTGCGCCAGCGCGCGCTGGCACTCCTCCTCTTCGCTGGTGGCATTGAATTCGCTGCGGTAGAGGTACGGGTTGAAGAAGTGAACGTGGCCGCGCGAATACTCGTTCGGCACCCGGCGCCAGTCGCCGGTGGCGGCAATGGCGCTGCCGGTATTGCCATGATAGGAGCGGTAGGCGGAGAGCACCTTATCGCGCCCGGTATACAGCCGCGCCATGCGGATCGCGTTTTCGTTGGCGTCCGCGCCGGCGTTGGTGAAGAACACCTTGCTAAAGCCTTCCGGCGCCAGCTCGACGATGCGCTTTGCCGCTTCGCCGCGCGCGAGGTTGGCGGTAGCCGGTGCGATGGTCACCAGCTCCTCCAGCTGCGCCTTCATCGCCGCCAGCACCCGAGGATGCTGATAGCCGATATTGACGTTGACCAGCTGGCTGCTGAAATCAAGGTACGTTTTCCCTTCGTAATCCCACAGCTCGCAGCCTTTGGCTCCGGCAATCACCAGCGGGTTCAAATTGCCCTGCATCGACCATGAGTGAAATACATAAGCGCGATCCAGTTGGCGTACGTCATCGTTGCTTACCGATACATCGTCTTGTAGTGCCAGCTTCATACCCTGCCCCTCTGATGGCGTTGTTGTTGTCACTATCATTGGGCGCATTGGCGAAAAAGGGATAGAGCCAGTGCGCGGCAGGCGATGTGACACGGTGTCACATCGCCGCATGACGACTGGGCCTGTGCGTGCCCGCCGCGGGTTTTTATAGTGGGAGGACCAGGCACACAGGAGAATGAAATGACGACCAACAACGTGGTATTTATTACCGGGGCAACCTCGGGTTTTGGCGAAGCGGCGGCGCAGGTTTTTGCCGAGGCCGGCTGGTCGCTGGTGCTTAGCGGCCGCCGTCTGGCGCGGCTGGAGAAGCTAAAGGATGCGCTGAGCCAGAAGGTGCCGGTGCATATTATCGAGCTCGACGTGCGCGACAGCGACGCGGTGGAGGCGGCGGTGGCCGCGCTGCCGGCGGATTTCGCCGATATTAAAACCTTAATCAACAACGCCGGGCTGGCGCTGGCGCCGCAGCCGGCGCAAAAGGTTGACCTGCAGGACTGGAAAACGATGATCGATACCAACGTCACCGGGCTGGTCAACGTCACCCACGCGCTGCTGCCGACGCTGATTAAGCACGGCGCCGGGGCCTCGATTATCAACATCGGCTCGATCGCCGGCCAGTGGCCCTATCCAGGCAGCCACGTCTACGGCGCAAGCAAGGCGTTCGTGAAGCAGTTCAGCTACAACCTCCGCTGCGACCTGCTGGGGACCGGCGTGCGGGTCACCGACCTCGCGCCGGGGATCGCCGAGACCGAATTCACTCTGGTACGCACCAAAGGCGACCAGGCGGCATCCGATAACCTCTATCGCGGCACCACGCCGCTGAGCGCGCAGGATATTGCCGGGCAGATGTTCTATATCGCCACCCTGCCGGATCATATGAATATCAACCGCGTGGAGGTGATGCCGGTACGTCAGGCCTGGCAGCCGTTCGCCATCGATCGCGATTAACGCAGCGTATTGAGAAAGCCCGGTCGGCCAGCCGACCGGGCTTTTTAGCGCTAGCGGCTGCTCTGCAAAAACTGCCGCACCCGCTCGGAGTCCGGGTCAGTGAAGAACTTCTCCGGCGGCGCTTTCTCGATCAGCAGCCCCTTCTCCAGAAACACCACCTCGTCGGAGACCTGGCGGGCAAAGTCCATCTCGTGGGTCACCACCACCATGGTGTAGCCCTCGGCCGCCAGCGCTTTCATCACTCCCAGCACTTCGTTGACCAGCTCAGGATCCAGCGCCGAAGTGGGTTCATCGAACAGGATCACCTCCGGCGACATGGCCAGCGAGCGGGCAATCGCCACCCGCTGCTTCTGCCCGCCGGAGAGGGTAATCGGCCAGGCGTCGGCCTTGTGCGCCATGCCAACCTTCTCCAGCTGGCGCAGGGCTATCTCGTTGGCTTCGCCGCGCTTCATGCCCTTCACGTGCAGCAGGGCTTCGCTAACGTTCTGCTGCACGGTCAGGTGCGGCCACAGGTTGAAGCTCTGGAAGACCATGCCCACCCGCTCTCGCACCTTCGACAGCTGGCGGTGGGACATCGCCCGGCCGCTGTGTTCATCGACCCCGAGGCGCAGGCCGCCGATATGAATCTCGCCGCGATCCGGCTGCTCCAGCCAGTTCATGCAGCGCAGCAGCGTCGATTTTCCAGAGCCCGACGACCCCAGAATGCTGACCACCGAGCCTTTTTCAACCGTCAGGTTGATGTCGCGGAGCACTTCAATATTATCGAACTGTTTGGAGACGTTTTTAATGCTGACAGCGGTTGAATCAGGCATGGCTCATTCCTCTTTTCGCTCCCCAGGCGCTCAGCCGCTTAATCAGCAGCTCCAGCAGAATGCCGATCGCCCAGTAGAGCGCAATGGCGACGATAAACGCGTTGAACGGGATAAAATAGGTCGCCTGGACGCTGTTGGCGGCGGCGGTAATTTCCTGGACGGTGATAATGCTCAGAAAGGCGGTATCTTTCAGGCAAATAATCAGCTGGTTGCCCATCAGCGGCAGCGCCGACGAAACGATATTGGGCAGAATAATGCGGGTAAATATTTTGTAGCGCGAAAAGCCCTGGGCCACCGCCGCCTCAATATAGCCGCTGGAGAAGACCCGCCGCTGGCTGCGCAGTATTTCAAAGAAATAGGCGCCGTGATAGATAATCAGCGCCACCAGCCCCGCCGTCCAGGCCTCGAGGCTAATACCGATTTCCGGCAGTCCGTAATAAAGCAGATAGGCGAGAATTAAAAACGGAATGGCCCGCATCAGGCTGACGAAGCCAATAATGAGCCGGTTAAGGAACTTCTTCTGATATTCGCTGAGATAGCACAGCGCAATCCCGATAAATAAACCGGCCAGCGCCGCGATGATAAAGAGCTCAAGGGTGGCAAGCAAACCGGCAATAAAGCTCTCGCGCACCGACCAGATAACGGCCCACTGATTCATAGGATCTCCTGTTTTAGCGCGCCAGGCGTTTAGCTTTGCGTTCCGCCATACTCTGCAGCTTCAGCAGCAGCCCGATAATGACCACATACAGCAGCCCCGCGGCGAGGATCGGCGAGAGGGGTTCGTAGGTCACCGAGGAGATGCGGTTAGTGACGCGGGTCAGGTCCACCACCCCAATCACCGCAATCGCCGGGCTACCTTTAATCAAAAAGGACATTTCGTTCACCAGCGCCGGCAGGCTCTCGATCCACATCTGCGGCAGCATAATGTAGCGGAAGTAGGTCCAGCGCCGCATGCCGACGGATTCGGCGGCCTCGCGCTGGTCGCGGGGGAAAGTGCGAAACGCGTTGCGCCAGATCTCGGCGTTAAAGGCCGAGGTATTCAGCGTCAGCGCCACGATTGCCGACAGGTTCTTATCGAGGTTAATCCCCATCGTCGGTAGCGAAAGGAACAGAAACAGCACCAGCGTCACCAGCGGCGTGGCGCGGGCGAGGCTGATATAGACGACCAGCAGCTGATCGACAAGCGGAATTCGCATCATCCGAACCAGGGCGATCAGCAGGCCAATCACCACCCCGAGGGCGATGGCGATGGCCGAAATCCAGAGGGTCGTCCACGCGCCTTCAATCAATAACTGCCAGGAAATTGCATCCATGTGGCCCTCCTTCGCATCAACAGGCGGCGGTTGCCCGCCGCGACGTGTTACAGACCCGCCAGCTTATGGAACTGCTCAGGACTGGTTATCGCCTCCGTCGGGAGGTTATCGTAGGTTTCGCCAAACCATTTTTTCTGCAGCTCAGCCAGACGCCCCGTTTCATGCATGTGGTTCATAAATTTGGTCATATAGGCCAAAAGCTGCGGTGAGTTTTTCGGAATAGGCCACGCCATATAGCCCGGACCGGACACCGCCAGCCCTTTGGCAAAGACTTTGGGCTTCGACTTCGCCAGATCGTTTACCGAAATCACCACGTTAATCACGTAATCAAGGCGCTTGTTGGCAAGATCGGCATAGGCTTCCGGATAAGAGGGATATTCCACCACCGGCCCAAGCTTGCCGCCGGTTTTCTCCAGCATCGCTTTCAGCTCCGGCAGTCGCGCCAGCAGTGCGCTACCGGCCTGCAGGCCGACCTTTTTGCCGCTGAGGGCGGCGATGGTGTCGAGGGAGTTGTCCCCGGCGCGTTTCACGAAGTAGTGCTGGGCCGACGCCCACGGCGGAGTGAAGTCAAACACCTTCAGCCGGTCGTCGGTGATCACCGCGCCGGTGAGGGCCATATCGTACTGGCCGGTTGAGACCGCCGCCAGCAGGCCGGTCCACGGCAGGATGCTCTGGTCAACGTTGAATTTCGCGTACTTGCGTAACTCATCGAGCATATCTTTGTTAAAACCATCCGCCTGGCCGTTATTCATAAAGTTAAAAGGCGCGTAGTCATCCTCGGTCGCAACCTTCAGGGTGCCCGATTTTTCTATTGCCGGAAGATCGGCGGCGGCGGCATGCCAGGAAAAGGCCATTGCCATCACGGCACCCAGACAAACTGAACCCAATGATTTTTTCATCAATCTACCCCTTATTAATTCGCCAGACTGGTTCACTCCGGAACACGGAAAGGTTGTGCAAAATATGTGCCGACGGACGTTCCGGTCCACGACTGATAGACGGTTTCTTACTGTAGGGAGCGTTTTCAATTTCCCCATAGAGCCAGATTCGCCGCGCAGATGTGTCAGTCATTTTCAGGGTGGTATGGAGTTTGCAGCATGACCGATACCGTTTTTGCGTAAGGAGCTGAGCATGATCCGTCACCTTTTACACGTCGATTTCGACCCGCATCGCGGGCTGCAGGAACAGGTGCGAGAGACGCTGATTAACGCCATTCTGAGCGGCTTCTTCGCCGCCGATACCCCGCTCCCCTCCTGCCGTCAGCTGGCCAGCCAGCTGCGGGTCTCGCGCAATACCACGGCGCTGGTTTTTGAAAGTCTGGTCAACGAAGGCTATCTCATCAGCCGGCCGCGCAGCGGGTTCTATCTGCACCCGGATTATGTGCAGCCCGCCGCCGGCGCCGCCGTGCAAAGTGCACCGCAGGACGAGGCCGCTGCACCACGCTGGAGCGCCCGGCTGCAGATGACGCCCAGCCAGCAGGAGTCGATTCTCAAACCCGCCGGCTGGATGAACTACCGCTATCCGTTTATCTACGGCCAGCCGGATACCCGCCAGTTCCCGCTGGCCACCTGGCGCTCGGCGGCCAACTGGCTGCACGGCGGCGTGCGCGATCCGGCGTGGGTGGTCGATCACGTTGACCAGGACGTGCCGATGCTGATTGAGCAAATCCGCACCCGGGTGCTGCCGAAGCGCGGGATTGTGGCCGCCGCGGATGAAATTCTGATAACCCTCGGTTCGCAGAACGCGCTCTACCTGCTCACCCGCCTGCTGATGTCCTCCGCCACCCGGGTCGGCGTGGAGAACCCCTGCTTTCGCGAGGCGATCAATACCTTCCTGCTGGCAGATGCCGACATCGTGCCGCATCCGGTGGATGACGAAGGGATTGTGCTCAACGAGGCCCCCTGCGATTACTACTACGTGACGCCCGGCCACCAGGTCCCCACCGGCGTGGCGATGAGTAAAGCCCGGCGCAGCCAGCTGCTGGAATACGCCGCGCGCCATGACGCGGTGATCGTGGAGGATGATTACGATTCGGAGAGTAACTTTATGCTCAACCCGCTGCCGGCGCTGAAGGCCAGCGATCGCAGCGGGCGGGTGGTGTACGTCAGCAGCCTGTCCAAAGCGCTGTCGCCGGGGCTGCGCCTGGGCTTTATGGTGGCCGACCCGGATCTTATCGACGAGGCGCGGGCGCTGCGGCGCCTGATCTATCGCCATCCGCCCACCAATATTCAGTATCAGATGGCGCACTTCCTCGCCCAGGGGCACTATGAAACGCACCTGCGGCGCTACCATTACGACTCGGCCCAGCGCTGGGATCGGCTCAATAGCGCCCTGCAGAACCATCTCCCGGAGTGCCGGATCATCCCCGGCAGCGAGTACGCCAACGCCTTTTGGCTGGCGACGCCGGAACATATCAATACCCAGCAGCTCACCTGGCGCGCCGCCCATGCGGGAGTGCTGATTGAGCCCGGCGCGCGCCATTTTCTCAGCGACGCGCCGCCGGATAACTTCTTTCGTATGGGGTTTCACGCCATCAACCCCGACGCCATCGAGCAGGGAGTTGAGGTACTGTGCGGTCAGCTGGAGCAGATGGGGTAGCCCGGCTAAGGGCTACCGTTGCGCGGGTCGGACTATAGCGCCCGGGCGTACTGCAGCATCACCTGCAGCAGCACGTTAGCGCCGGCGGTGACGTGCTCCGGCGAGGCGTACTCAATTTCGTTATGGCTGATGCCGTCCTTGCAGGGGATAAAAATCATGCCGGTGGGCGCCAGATAGCTCATGTAGACCGCGTCATGCCCGGCGCCGGAGACGATCTCGCGGGCCGGATAGCCCAGCCGCTGGGCCGCTGCGGCAATCGCCGCCTGACACTCGGCGTGGAACGGCGCCGCCGGATAGTGGCTGACCTCCTTTAGCGCCACCGCGAGGCCGCTCTCCTGCTCGATTTTGCCGATAAACTCCCGCAGCTGGCGGTCCATCTCATCCACCAGCGCGTCGCTGAGATTGCGCATATCAATAGAGAAGGTCACTTCGCCCGGCACCACGTTGCGGCTGTTCGGATAGACCTGCACCCGGCCCACGGTCCCGCGCCCCTCTTCGCTGCGCCCGGCGATCGCCACTACCTCCTGCATAATGTGGGTAGCCACCTGCAGGGCATCTTTGCGCAGGCGCATCGGCGTCGGCCCGGCGTGTGACTCCTGGCCGCTGACCACGCAGTCGTACCAGCGAATGCCCAGCACGCCCTGCACCACGCCAATCACCTTCTCTTCGGCTTCGAGGATCGGGCCCTGCTCAATATGCGCTTCAAAGTAGGCGCCGATCGGCCGCTCCCCCGGCGTCTGGCTGCCGATATAGCCAATGCGCGCCAGCTCTTCGCCCACCGTTTTCCCTTCCGCATCCTGTACGGCATAGATCTCTTCCAGCGCAAACACGCCGGCAAAGACCCCGGAGCCCATCATCACCGGCACAAAGCGCGAGCCCTCCTCGTTGGTCCAGAACACCACTTCAATCGGCGCTTCGGTTTCGATCTCAAGATCGTTGAGCGTGCGCACCACCTCCAGCGCCGCCAGCACGCCGTAGTTGCCGTCAAACTTGCCGCCGGTGGGCTGGGTATCGATATGGCTGCCGGAAACGATCGGCGGCAGCTGCGGGTTACGCCCTTCCCGGCGCATAAAGACGTTGCCGATTTTATCCACGCTGACGCTCATCCCGGCCGCTTTCGCCCAGCCGATCACCAGATCCCGCCCCTGCCTGTCGAGATCGGTTAAGGTCAGGCGGCAGCAGCCGCCTTTCGCCGTGGCGCCAATCTCCGCCAGCGCCATTAACGAATCCCACAGCCGTTCGCCGTTGACCCGACCGGCGTCAATCCCGGCAACCGGGGTAAAAAGGACATCACTGCTCATGGTCTTCTCCTTGCATAAATGCGGCGGCCAGCTCGACCAGCAGACGATCGCTGCCGCGCGGCCCCAAAAATGAAATACCCAGCGGCAGGCCGCCCACCTGAGCGACCGGCAGCGTCACCTGCGGGCGCCGGGTCATCACGGAAATCAGCAGCAGATCGTGCGACAGGCGGCGTACCGCCTCAATTTCAGCGGCCTGCGCCGTCAGCAGCGGCGCGCCGTCTGGCACCGTCGGCAGCACTAAGATGGCCTCGCCCAGCTGCCGATCCCACCAGTCGCTGAAGCGGGCCCGCAGCTGACAGGCGCTGTCGAACTGCGCCGCCGTCACCGCTTTTCCCCACAGAAAGCGCTCGCGCACGTCCGGCCCCAGCTGCAGCCCGTAGCGCTCAATCGTCTCTCCCTGCGCCTGCCAGGCTTCATAGCCCTGGATCTGGCGGAAGGCGAGATAGATCTCGTCGACGTCCGGCAGCGGCGCGCTGAGCGAGGCGATTTCGCCAAAAGCGCGGCCCAGACGCTGGCGTACCGGCAGCAGCGCCTGCTGGCTGCGCAGCGGCAGGCGCGAAAACAGCGCCTCGTGGCAGGCCAGCCTGACGCCATCTACCGCCGGGCGCTCGCCGCCGAGCAGGCATTCGGCGACAGCGCGAAAGACCTCCGCCGAGCGGGCAAAGAAGCCGCAGGTATCCATGGTGGCGCACAGCGGCTGGCAGCCGTCGAGGGAGATCCGCCCGTGGCTGGGGCGCAGGCCGAACAGCCCGCAGTAGCTCGCCGGCGTGCGCACCGAGCCGCCGGTGTCGGTGCCGAGAGCAAAATCGCAGACCGCACTGGAGACCGCCGAGGCCGACCCCGAAGAGGAGCCGCCGGGGATGTGATTCGGCGCCGCGCCGTTACGCGGGGTGCCGTAATGCATGTTGTGGCCGCTCATCGAATAGGCCAGCTCGCTGGTGTGGGTTTTACCCATAAAGCGGGCGCCGCTATCCAGCAGCCTCTGCACGACCGGCGCGGTGCGGCTTTTAATCCCTGAGAGCGCCAGCAGATGCGGATTGCCGCCGCCGGTCGGGTAGCCCGCCACGTCGAACAGATCTTTTACCGCAAAGGTTATGCCGCTCAGCGGCCCGCCGTGCGCGTGCGGCACCGGGTGCGCCGGATAGGGCATAAACGCGCGAATATCATCCTGCATGCTTGTCTCCTTAATGAATTCAGGCGTACTGCGCCGGGCTCTCGACGCTGGCGGCCAGCTCCCGCCAGCGATGGCAGCTCACCACGTGGCGCTCGCCAGCCTGCTCCGTCGCCGGCTGGCTTTGCCCGCAGGCCGCCCTCGCGTGGGGACAGCGGTCGGCAAACGCGCAGCCCGCCGGCAGGCGCGCCAGATCCGGCGGCGAACCGGGGATGCAGCGCAGGGCATCGCCTTTTTTCAGCCCCTCTTTCGGGCGGCTGCCCAGCAGAACCTGGGTATAAGGGTGGCGCGGACGGTAGAGAATATCCTCCATCGACGCCTCTTCGACGATGCGCCCGGCGTACATCACCGCCACGCGGTCGGCAATCTCCACCGCCGCGCCGATGTCGTGGGTAACAAAGATAATCGACAGCCCGCGCTCCTTTTGCTGCTCGCGCAGCAGGATCAGGATCTGGATCTGCACCGTCGCGTCGAGGGCGGTGGTCGGCTCATCCGCCAGCAGCAGCTGCGGGTTGCACGACAGCGCGAGGGCGATCATCGCCCGCTGGCGCATCCCGCCGGACATCTCGTGCGGATAGGCATCCAGCCGCCGCTCGGGGCTCGGAATACGTACCTGACGCAGCGCCTCCAGCGCCCGCGCCCTTGCCGCCGGGCGCGAAAGCCCTTCGTGGCGGCGCAGGCCTTCGCTAATCTGCTGCCCGACGGTATAGACCGGGTCGAAGGCCAGCAGCGGCTCCTGAAATATCATGGCGCAGCGCGCGCCGCGATAGCGCCGCAGCCGGGAAGCGTTCATCTCCAGCACCGCTTCGCCATCCACCCGCAGGGTTCCGGAAAGAACGCTGCTTTTAGGCGGATGCAGGCGCATCAGCGCCCTGAGGGTCACGCTTTTTCCGGAGCCAGACTCGCCAATAAGCGCCAGCACCTCGCCCTTTTGCACATCAAAAGAGACGCCGTTGACCGCATTGATCGTCTGACCGTCGCGGCGGAACTCAACCCGCAGGTCGCGGATATGGACAAAGGCTTCATGCGACATGGCGCACCTCCCGTACGGTGACAGCCTGATGCCAGGGCGACGCCGGCTGCGCCATCAGGCAGGCGCTTTGGTGCCCCTCCCCCACGCTTTCGAGAGTGGGTTTCACCTCGGCGCAGACCGCTCTGGCGTGCGGGCAGCGGGTATGGAAGCGGCAGCCCGCCGGAGGGGAAATCGGGCTGGGCGGATCGCCGCTGAGCGGCGAGGTCAGGGTGCGGTTTTGCGGGTCCATCGACGGCATCGAACTCAGCAGCGCCCGGGTATAGGGATGGGCCGAAGCGGTAAACAGCTGCTCCGCCGGCCCGATTTCCACCACCTCGCCGAGATACATCACCAGGATCCGGTCCGACAGCCAGCGCACCACGTGCAGGTCGTGGCTGATAAATACGTAGGTCAGCTCCAGCGTGCGCTTCAGCTCCTGCAAAAGCTGCAGCACCTGCGCCTCTACCGATTTATCCAGCGCCGAAACCGCTTCGTCGAGGATCACCAGCCGCGGCTTCATCGCCAGCGCGCGGGCAATATTCACCCGCTGGCGCTGGCCGCCGGAGAGCTCGTGCGGATAGCGGTGGGCGAAGCGCCCCGGCTCAAGTCCCACGTGCGCCAGCAGATAGCGCGCGTACTCGCTGGCCTCCTTCGCGCCGACGCCGTGCACGCGCTGGCCGAAGGCGATGCTCTCCTCCATGGTCATCCGCGGGTTGAGCGAGGCGTAGCTATCCTGAAACACCATCTGCACCTGGCGACGGTACTCTTTCATCGGCAGGCGGGACGATCCCACCTCCAGCCCGTCGAAAACCAGCTCGCCGCGATCCTGGTTCAGGAGCTGCATCAGCAGCCGCGCGGTGGTTGATTTCCCGCAGCCCGACTCCCCGACGACGCCCAGCGTTTCGCCTTTGACCACC
This sequence comes from Klebsiella terrigena, assembly GCF_006539725.1. Lineage (GTDB taxonomy): Bacteria > Pseudomonadota > Gammaproteobacteria > Enterobacterales > Enterobacteriaceae > Klebsiella > Klebsiella terrigena. Next base: position 47,803 of record NZ_BJNO01000004.1, read on the forward strand.
GTAAAGCTGACGTCATCCACCGCCTGCACCACTTCATGTCCCTTTCCGCCACCGGCGCGAAAGTACTTCAACAGATTGTTGACCTGCAGCAGCGGCTGGGCCGGGCCGCCGAGGTCAATATTGACAAAAGGTTGCATCGTTTACTCCTTGATCGCCATCGCCGCGCGCAGGCGGTCGGCGAGGATATTGAACGAAATGGAGGTGATAAAAATCATCAATCCCGGCAGGGCCGCCACCCACGGCTGGGTGTAAATCGCCGTGCGCAGCGTGTTGAGCATCAATCCCCACTCCGGCTCGGGCGGACGCACGCCGAGGCCAAGAAACGAGAGCCCGGAGGCGAGGATCATGCAGACCGAAATCAAACCGGTTGAGAAGACGAAGATCGGCCCCAGCACGTTGCCCAATACCTGAACGCGGATAATGGTCAGCGCGCTGGCCCCGGTTGCCCGGGCGGCGTCGATATAGTCCATGTGCCGCACCTGGGCGGTGACGCTTTCGGCGATGCGCGCCACCTGCGGGACAAATACCAGCGTTAATGACAGCAGCGCATTGCCGATGCCGGCGCCCAGCGCGCCGGAGAGCGCGATCGCCAGCAGCACCGAGGGAAAGGCGTAGAACACGTCGACGGTGCGCATGATGATGGTGTTAGTTTTGCCGCCCGCGTAGCCGGCAACGATGCCGATAGCGCCGCCGATGAAAAAGGCGAAGACCACCGGGACAATCCCCATAAACAGCGACAGCCGGGTGCCGAGGATCAGCCGCGACAGCATATCCCGGCCCAGCTCGTCGGAGCCCAGCGGGAAGCCGTCGGTGCCAATCGGCTTCAGGCGCAGAAACATCGACGTCTGGTAAGGGTCTTTTGCGATCAGCCACGGGCCAAACAGTGCCAGAATGAGCAGCAGCAGGATGATTGACCCGACCGCCACGCCGCCGGGATCGCGCAGCAGGCGGCGGAATACGCCGTGCCAGTAGCCCTGGCGGGCGGGGATGGCCACGGATGCGGGTCGCGCTTTTGTCGTCAAGGTATCCACCATGGTTAGCTCCTCTTAATGCGCGGGTCGAGGGCGGTTTGCAGCATATCCACCAGCAGATTGAGCAGCACGAAGAACAGCGCCAGCACCCAGATGGTGCCCTGCAGCAGCGGCAGATCGCGCTGGAAGATAGCGGTGTTGAGCAACAGGCCGGTGCCGGGCCACGAGAACACCGTTTCCACCAGAATCGAGCCGCCCATCAGATAGCCCACCTGCAGCCCCATCACCGCCAGCGCGGTGGGGGCGGCATTTTTTACCACGTGGAGGAAAATGCGCGATTCGCCAAGGCCACGGGCACGCAGCCCGACGATAAACTCCTGGCTGAGAATATCGGCCACCTGCGAGCGCACGGTGCGGGCGATGATCCCGGTCGGGATAACCGACAGGGTTATCGCCGGCAGCAGCATAAACTGCAGATGCTGCCAGTCCCACTGCCAGCCAATTTCGCCGATCGGCCCGCCGCCGGTGGCGGGCAGGACCGCCAGCTTGACGCTAAAGGCGATCACCAGCAGCATTCCCAGCCAGTAGTGCGGCACGCTGACGCCAAACACCGACAGCACCGATGCCAGGCGATCGATAATGCTGTTGCGAAAATAGCCGGCGACAAAGCCGAACAGGCTGCCGAGCACGAAGCCGATAATCGTCGCCAGCAGCGCCAGGCGCAGAGAGTAGCTGACGGCGGTCATCACTTCGCCGATCACCGGGCGGCCGGTAGCGACCGACATCCCCAGGTCGCCGTGCAGCGCTCGCCACAGCCAGTGAACGAACTGCAGCGGCAGCGGTTTATCAAAACCGTAGGCCTGCATCAGCGTCTGGCGCAGCGCCTCCGAGGCGTCCGGCGGCATCACCGACACCAGCGGGTCCCCCGGCGCGATCTGCACCAGCATAAAACAGATTATCGCCACGCCGAGCATGGTCGGCACGGCCAGCAGAACGCGGTACAGCAGCGTATTGATCATCTTTGGCTCCCGTCACGATTACTCTTTCTTACTTACCAGGCTGAGATCGATAAACCAGCTCTGCGGCTGCACCACGCCGCTCACCGCCGGCGAAATGGCCCGTGGCCCCACGTCGTGCGCGACGAACAGGAACGGCACCTGGTCCACCAGCGCGGCGTGCAGCTCGCCGGCCGCCTTATTCATCTCATCGGGGGTAAAGGCGTGCTTCACCGCGGTCGCCAGCTTTTCGGTCTCCGGGGTAGAGAAGTAGCCCCAGTTGGTCGCCACCGGCGGGAACGCTTTGGCGGTCGAGAAGCGGATCATGCCGAAGTAAGGGTCGTTAACCGCCGCGCTGACGTTGATGGCATCAATGCCTTTTGCCGAAGGGTCTTTTGCCCCGAGGCGCCAGTTGGTGAACAGGGTGTTCCATTCGGTCACCTTGATGTCGACGTTAAAGAAGCAGCTTTTCAGGCTCTGCTGAATGTACTCATTCATCGGCAGCGGCTGCATCTGTCCGGAGCCGGAGGCCGAGGTGGCGACGGTGACGTGCAGCGGTTTACCGGCGCTGTAGCCGGCTTCGGTCATCAGCTTACGGGCGGTTTCCGGGTCATATTTGATCTGGAAAGTGGGCTTGCCGTGCCACGGGCTATCGGCCTCGTAGACGCCGGTCGCTTCGGTCATATAGCCGCCGAGGTAGCTCTTCAGCTCCGCGCGGTTAAGACACAGGTTGGCCGCCTTGCGCACGCGAATATCCTGCCACGGCGAGCCCTTTTCGAATGAGAACTGCCACGGCCACAGGTGCGGCTGGGTGTTGGCGTAGATTTTAAAGCCCTGGGATTTAATTTGATCCACCGCGTCCGGGGCCGGGGCCTCAATCCAGTCCACCTGCTTCGACAGCAGCGCCGCGGTGCGGGCGTTGGCCTCCGGGAGCGGGATCAGCACCACCTTATCGACCCGCGGGATGCGATCTTTATTCCAGTAGTCCGGGTTTTTATCGAGGATCAGCTGCTGGCGGGGAACCAGTTTTTCCATTTTGAACGGGCCGCTGCCCACCGCGTGGGCGGCGAACTCCGTCCACGCCAGCTTGCTGCGCGCGGCGGTATCGCCGGCGCTGGCCGGCACCGCGGCATACAGCTTCTGCCATGCCGTCGGCGAGACGATAAACAGGTTGGTAATATTGTACGGCAGCAGGGCATCGGCTTCGGAAGTGGTGAGCGCCACGGTGCGATCGTCAATTTTTTCGGCCCCGGTTAGCGTCGGCATGCGGGACAGCGTATTGCCGATCTGCCCTGGCGCATACTGCGGGGCCGTTTTGTTCAGGACCTTATCGACGTTCCAGACGATGGCGTCGGCGTTAACCTCGGTGCCGTCATGAAACTTCACCCCGGGGCGCAGGGTAAAGATCCAGCGGGTCTGATTTTGCGGATCGACGTGCCACTCCGTCGCCAGGCCCGGCACCAGCCCGCTCGGTTTCTCCCCCTGCGAGAGGTCCCACTCCACCAGCGCGTCATACAGCGGGATGCCGGTAAAGCGGTTGCCTTCATAGCCCTGGTCAGGCTGGCCGAGGGTTAACGGGATATCGGCGGCGGTCATCGCTATCCGCAGCGTTGAGGCGCTCGCCTGCAGGGAGGTCAGCAGCGCCAGCGCGCCGGCCGCGGCGACGAGGGGGCGGCGTTTACGCAAAGGTAAGGTATTTTTGAGCATCACATTGTCCCTGTTAAATAAAAAGTCGTTATTTAACAGGCAAGATGCATACCACTTATGAAAGCAAGGAAAATAAGTGTGAAAGTGCTTATAAAATAAGAATAAATTATACTATCTACATGATATGTATTGATAAAATAATAACAGCTTATGCTTGCGCACCGCCGTTGTGAAATATGTTGCAGAACTGCACCAGCCTATTTTGTCGCGGCAGGTAATAATAACGCAGCGCAACTTAATATAAAATAAATTCATAATTCTGCTTTATTTATAAGGGCTCGCGCCGATCGCCTGACGAGGGCCGACGCTAAGCCGGAGAAATTTTACCTATACTTCCTGCATATCCGTACGCAAGGAATCGCCATGTCATTACCTGATTTTCACGTTTCGGCGCCTTTTACGCTCGGTATCGAGCTGGAGCTGCAGGTGGTCAACCCGCCGGGATACGATCTGAGCCAGGACTCCTCGGCGCTGATTGCCGCCGTGGAGGACGCCATTCCCGCCGGGGAGGTGAAGCACGACATCACCGAAAGCATGCTGGAGGTGGCGACCGGGATTTGCCGCGACATCCACCAGGCGATGGCGCAGCTGACGACTATTCGGCAGGAGATACTGCGCGCCGGCGCGCAGCAGCATCTGCAAATCTGCGGCGGCGGCACCCATCCGTTCCAGGCCTGGCAGCGCCAGCAGATCAGCAGCAATCCGCGCTACCTGAAAACCGTCGAGCACTTTGGCTACCTCGCCCAGCAGTCAACGGTGTTCGGCCAGCACGTCCACGTTGGCTGCCAAAACGGCGACGATGCGATTTACCTTGTCCACGGGCTGTCGCGCTTCGTGCCGCATTTCATTGCCCTTAACGCGGCATCGCCCTGGCTCGACGGGGCCGACAGCGGCTTCGCCACCGCCCGCCTGAACCTCTTTTCCGCCTACCCCGACAACGGTCCGATGCCGTGGGTTACCAGCTGGCAGGCGTTTAACGGGCTGTTCCGGCGCCTCAGCTATACCAGCATGATCGACAGCATGAAGGACCTGCACTGGGACATCCGCCCCAGCCCGCGCTTCGGCACCGTGGAGGTGCGGGTGATGGATACCCCGCTGACCGTGGCGCAGGCGGTGAATATCGCCGGCTATATTCAGATAATTGCCTGCTGGCTGCTGGCGGAAAGGCCGTTTAAGCCGCAGGCCGAGGACTATCTGCTCTATCCCTTCAACCGCTACCAGGCCTGCCGCTACGGCCTTGAGGGGATCGTCACCGACGTCCACTCCGGCGAGCAGCGCAGCATTCGGGAAGAGATTTTACGCCTGGCGGAGCGCCTGGAGCCCTTCGCCCACAGGCTCAACGCCACCAGCGCCCTTGACGCCATCGTGCGCCAGGCGCAGCAGGATCGCAGCGAGGCCCAGCGGATGCGCGAATTTGTCGCCAACGGCGGCTCGCTGATCGGCCTGGTGCAAAAGCACTGCGAGATCTGGGCGGCGTAGCGGCGGCAAAAAGGTATACTGCCCGCCTTTGCCGCCTCAAGGAATACCCATGCCCCCGCGCCTCTCGCCGCGACTCGTCGCGCTTATGCTGTTGCCGTTTTCGGCCTTTGCCGCCGCAAAATGCGCCCTCACCGACCCGTCGCTGACGCTGCAAAGCTACGCCGTCAATCCGCAGCAGGAGCGGATCGCCATGTACTGGAAAAACGGCGACGGCAGCGCCTGGAGCTCCCTGCGATCGCTGCTGGCGGATATCAACCGCGACGGCCGGGTGCGGATGGCGATGAACGGCGGGATTTACGATAAGGCCTATGCGCCGCTGGGGCTCTATATCGAAAAGGGCAAACAGAGGGTTGCGCTCAACCGCGCCTCCGGCGGCGGCAACTTTTTCATTCGTCCCGGCGGGGTCTTTTTTGTTAAAGGCCAGCAGGCGGGGATCGTCAGCATCGATAAATACCGGCCGTCGCCGGCCATCGATTACGCCGTGCAGTCCGGCCCGATGCTGATTGAAAACGGCAGGATAAACTGGCGGCTGAAGCCGTCCGCCGGATCGCGCAAGCTGCGCAACGGCGTCGGCCTCACCCGCCAGGGTCAGGTGATATTCATGCTCAGCGAGCGCGAAACCAACTTCTACGATTTCGCCTGCTACGCGCAGTCAAAGCTCAACGTCCGGCAGATGCTCTACCTCGACGGCACCATTTCGAAAATGTACCAGCAGGGCGGCGGCGTGCCCTGGCAGTACCATCCGTTCGTCAGCATGATTACGGTGGAAGCCCGCTAGCGCCGGGCCGACATCCGCCGGTGCCCCCACTCGCGCAGGCGCTGAAAGAGAACGAACAGCGTGGGGATAAACAGAATGCCGATTACCGTCGCCACCAGCATGCCGCTGAACACGGTGGTGCCGATAATCCGCCGACTCTGCGCCCCGGCGCCGGTGGCGAACATCATCGGCACGATCCCGATAATAAACGAGACCGCGGTCATCAGCACCGCGCGGAAGCGGCGGGTGGCCCCTTCCCGGGCGGCATCGGCTATCGACATCCCCTCTTCGCGCTTCGCGCGGGCAAACTCGACGATCAGAATCGCGTTCTTCGCCGCCAGCGCGATGAGCAGCACCAGGCCAATCTGCACGTACACGTCGTTGGCGTAGCCGGCTGCCCACAGCCACAGCAGCGCCCCGCCGATGGCGAACAGCACCGACAGCATCACGCTCGCCGGCAGCGTCCAGCTTTCATACTGCGCGACGAGGAACAGCCACGCCATCGCCACCGCCGCCAGCACGATCCAGATAGCCTGGTTGCCGGTCTGCTGCTCCTGCCACGAGATCCCGCTCCAGGCGTAGTCGTAACCCTGCGGCAGATGGGCCTGCAGAATCTCCGCCATTGCGGCCATCGCCGCCCGGCTGCTGACGCCCTCAGCCGCCGATCCGCTTATCGAAACCGACGGGGACTGATTGTACTGCTGGATAAACGGCGCCCCCACCGCCGGGGTAACGGTGACCAGATTGCTCAGCCGCACCCGCTCGCCGTGGTTGCTGCGCACGTAGAGCTCGCTTATCTGCTCCGCCCGCTCGCGCCACTGCATCTCGTTTTGTATCACTACGTGGTAGACCCGATTATTGATGCTAAAGTCCCCGGCGCGGGTGCCGCCAAATGCCGTCTGCAGGCTGCTGAAGATCCGCGAAACCGGGACATCCAGGCGGGCGGCGCGATCGCGGTCAACGGTAAGCGTCAGCTGCGGCACGCTGCTGCTCCAGGTGGTAAAGACCCGGCTCAGCTGCGGATGCTGGTTGGCGATTTGCAGCACCTGCAGCGCCTCGCGCTCCAGCTCCGCCGACGACTGCCCGGCCTGGGCCAGAATGCGCAGGTTAAAGCCCGAGGCATTGCCCAACCCCGGCAGGGTCGGCGGCGCAAAGGCCATAATCGTCGCCTCCGGCAGGGCCAGCAGCTGCCCCTGCAGCTTGCTCATCACCTGCTCCAGCGGCGGCCGCCGGTGCCAGTCTTTCAGCATCACCGAGATAAACCCGCCGTTTGAGGCGCTGGTGCCGTTCAGAATATTGAAGCCCGACACCTGAATGACGTCCTCCACCGCCGGATTGGCCAGCAGCAGCTCGCGCGCCTGGGACATTACCGCCTCGGTGCGCTCCAGCGAAGCCGCCTCCGGCAGCTGGACGCTGGCGAAAAAGTAGCCCTGATCTTCCTCGGGCAGAAAGCCCTTCGGCATGCTGCTGAAGCTGAACGCCACCGCCCCGGCGGCCAGCGCGACCGCCGCCAGCGCCAGCCACGGACGGCGGTTCATGCGGGCGACGATCGCCCCGTAGCCGTCGCGCAGGCCATCAAGGCCGCGATTGAACAGCCGCCAGACGGCCGCAGGCTGCGCCGGTCGCGGGCGCAGCAGCAGCGCGCAGAGGGCCGGCGTCAGCGTCAGCGCCACCACGCTCGACAGCGTGACCGCCGTGGAGAGGGTGACCGCAAACTGGCGATAAAGCTCGCCGACGATGCCCGGCAGCAGCGCCACCGGCACGAACACCGCCAGCAGCACCAGGGTGGTGGCGATAACCGGCCCGGCGATTTGGCGCAGCGCCTGGGCGGTGGCCTCAAGGCGGCTCAGGCCTTCCGCCATCTGGCTCTCGACGCTCTCCACCACCACAATGGCGTCGTCCACCACCATCGTCAGGGCGAGGATCGCCGCAAACAGGCTGAGGGTATTGGCGCTGTAGCCCAGCAGATAGAGCACCGCAAAGGTGCCGATCAGCGAGACCGGGATCGCCAGCGCGACGATCAGCGTCGCCCGCCAGCTTTGCAGGAACAGCGAAACCACTGCGACTACCGCCAGCAGGGTGAGCACCAGCGAAACGCCAATCTCTTTGATTGTCGCCGACACAAAACGCGTGGTGTCGAACTTCACCTCCCAGGTGAGATCCGGCGGGAAACGCGCGTGTAGCCGCGTGAGCTCGGCGCGCACCGCGCTGGCTACCTGCAGCGCGTTGGCGGTCGGCGTCGGATAAACCCCCAGATAGGCCGAGTCGCGGCCGTTGAGCTGCGCGCCGGAGCTGTAGCTGCGGGCGCCGAGCTCGATGGTTGCCACCTCGGCCAGGCGCACCAGCTGCCCCTGCTCGCCGCTGCGGATCGCTATCTGGCCGAAGCTTGCCGCATCGCTCAGGCGCCCAATACCGTTGATGGTCAGCGTTTGCTGCTGGCCGTTAAAGACCGGCGGCGTCCCCACCTGCCCGGCGGCGCCCTGCACGTTCTGCTCGCGCAGCGCCTGGGCGATATCTTCGCTGGTGACGTTCAGCGCATTCATGCGATCCGGACGCAGCCAGACGCGCATGCTGTAGTCGCGGGCGCCGAACATCTGCACCTCGCCGACGCCCGGCAGCCGGGCCAGCGCTTCGCGCACCTGGGTACTGGCATAGTTGCTGACAAACAGCGGCGAGAGCGTTTCCGTCGGCGAATAGAGGCTGATCCCCATCAGCAGATTGGTCGCCCGCTTGCGCACCTGTACCCCGTTCTGCTGCACCTCAGCGGGCAGCTGCGCCACCGCCTGCGAGACGCGGTTTTGCACGTCGATCGCCGCCAGGTCGGCGTCGGTACCGGCCGCGAAGGTCAGACTCAGGCTGTAGGTCCCCTCGTCGGAGCTGGTGGACTCCATATAGAGCATATGGTCAACGCCGTTGAGCTGGGTTTCCAGCGGCGCGGCGATGGCCTCGGCCACGTCTGCCGCGCTGGCGCCCGGCCAGCTGGCGCTGACGCTCACCACCGGCGGCGTAATCTGTGGATACTGCTCAACCGGAATCAGCTTCAGCGCCACCGCGCCGGCAAAGGTTATCAGCAGCGCAATCACCATCGCAAAGCGCGGGCGACGGATAAAAAACGTCAGCATCCCTTCTCCTTTCTTATTTCAGTAGCACAACGGCGGCGCCGTCACGCAGGCGCTGTACGCCTTCCGTCACCACGCGCTCGCCAACGTCCAGCCCCTGCGCGACCGCGTAGCGCTGTCCCTGCTGCTCGCCAAGCGTCAGCCGACGCAGCGCGGCGGTGTTATTTTCCGTCAGCACCCAGCTGTAGAAGCCCTGCGCGTCCTGCTGCACCGCCGCCAGCGGGATGGTCAGGCTTTCCTGCTGCTGGCGTGGGCGCAAAATCACCGTCACGCTGCCGCCCGGCAGCAGGCGATGCTGCGGATTGGCAAACTCGGCGCGCATCACCACGCTGGCGGTGCGGCTGTCGATGCGGTTATCCACCGAGGTCAGCACCCCCTCTTCGCGCACGCCGCCGGGGGCAATCAACGCCTGCCACGCCTGCTTCAGCGCGCCGATATCGTCATGCTGCCCCGCCTTACTGTAAAAAGCGTTTTCATCTAAGGCAAAAGAGACGCGGATCGGGTCGAGCTGCACGATATCCACCAGCGTGCCGCTGGCCGGATTCACCAGGCTGCCGACGTGAAACAGGCTGTGGCCCACGCGCCCGGTCACCGGCGAATCAATGCGGGTGTAGCCGAGCGTAATCTGCTGCGCGGCAACGCGCGCCTGCGCCTGCTCCACCGCGGCGGCGGCGACGTCGCGCTGCATCTGCGCGTTATCGACATCGTTACGGCTAATCGAGTGGTTGTTTTTCAGACGCTGGTAGCGGCTCAGCAGCTGTTCGGCCTGGCGCAGCGAAGCCCGGGCGCTTTTCAGCTCGGCCTGGGCCAGCGCCAGCGCGGCGCGGGGCTGAGCGTCATCGAGGGTAAAGAGGCGGTCGCCCTGCCTGACGTACTGGCCGTCTGCGAAGTGGCGCTCGACGATGGCGCCTTCGGTACGGGCGCGGATCTCGACCGCGTGAATCGCCTCGACGCGTCCGGGGATCTGCCGCTCATCGACGTGGGCGGCGCGCTCGACGGTCGCCACGCGAACCGGAATTGCCGGTGTCGCGGCGGCGCTGAGGGCGTAGCCGACCAGGCCGCAGGCCAGGAAGGCGCAGCGGAACATTTTTTTCATAGGGGGAATTCCTTGCTGACGTTATCGCGCCCCTCCCGGAGGGGAGGGGCTCGAAGGTTCAGGCGGTTTTACGCCAACGGCGGGTCAGGCGCTTCTCAACCTCCACCACCAGGAACATCACCATGCCGATGGCAAGAGTGACAAACCAGTAGCGCAGCGGCAGCCCTTCGGTACCGAACATCGTCTGCATCAGCGGGACGTAGATAATGACCAGCTGCATCAGCAGCAGCACGCCGCTCACCAGCCAGATACCTTTATTCCGCAGCAGGCCCATGTTGAGGGAGAAGCTGTCGCTGCTGCGGCAGTTAATCATATAGACCCACTGGGCGGTCACCAGCATCTGCAGCAGCACGGTGCGGATAAACTCCGGGCTGTGGCCGCGCGGCGCCAGCCAGGCCTCAAGGATAAAGGCGGCGACGGCGATCATCGTGCCGACGAACGCCACCCGCCAGACGGCAAAGGCGTCCATCACGTGCTGACCGGTTTTACGCGGCGGACGGTTCATGGCGTTGCGCTCGGCGACTTCAAAGGCGAGGCCGAAGGAGAGCGTGGCGGAGGTCGCCATGTTCATCCACAGAATCAGCACCGGCGTCAGCGGAATAATGTTCCCCGCCAGCAGGGCGATGATAATCAGCAGCCCCTGCGCCAGGTTGGTGGGCATGATAAACAGGATGGTCTTCTTCAGGTTGTCGTAGACCCGACGCCCCTCTTTGACCGAGCTGGCGATGGTGGCAAAGTTGTCGTCGGTCAGCACCATATCGGCGGCTTCTTTGGTGACCTCCGTCCCTTTGATCCCCATGGCGATGCCAACGTCGGCCTGACGCAGCGCCGGCGCGTCGTTGACGCCGTCGCCGGTCATCCCGACCACTTCGCCGCTATCCTGGAGGGCTTTCACCAGCCGCAGCTTATGCTCCGGGCTGGTACGGGCGAAAATATCGTACTCGACGGCGGCTTGTGCCAGCTCGGCGTCATCCATGTGCTCCAGACGGTAGCCGGTCATCGCCTGGCTGCTGTTGGTGATCCCCAGCATCTGGCCAATGCTCATCGCCGTCTGCGGGTGATCGCCGGTGATCATCTTCACGCGGATCCCCGCGTTCTGGCAGGCGTGGATGGCCTCGATGGCCTCCGGACGCGGCGGGTCCATCATCCCGGCGATGCCGAGGAACACCAGGCCTTCGCTCAGGTCATCGTGGGTCAGCGTCGTGCTGCCGGCGGTCGCCGGTTTGCCAGCGGCGGCAACCATGCGCAGGCCCTGGCGGGCGAAGCGCGCCATCTCATCTTCCCAGTACTGCAGCTCGAACGGCACCGCGCCCTGCTTGCTCATCTGCTGGCGGCACATGGCGAAGATAACGTCCGGCGCGCCGGTAATCAGCACCCGCTCTTCGTCGCCAATCTGCTGCAGGGTGGCCATATATTTGTACTGCGAGTCGAACGGAATTTTGGCTATCAGGCGCGTTTCAACCGGCGCCAGCTGCGCTTTCGCCGCCAGCACCTTCAGCGCGCCTTCGGTCGGTCCGCCGGTAATGCCCCACAGCCCGCGCTCGTCCTGGATAATCTGGCTGTCGTTGCACAGGTCGATGGTCCGCAGCCAGGTTTCCAGCACGCTGCCCGGCTTAATCTGCACCGGCTCGTCGCTGCCTTCGAGGCAGATATCGCCCCGCGGCTCGTAGCTGTCGCCTTCGACGCGGTAGCAGCAGTCGGCGGTCACGATCGCTTTGACGGTCATTTCGTTCATCGTCAGGGTGCCGGTTTTATCCGAGCACACGACGGTCATCGCCCCGAGGGTTTCGACGGTCGGCAGCTTGCGGATAATCGCCCGCTGCCGCGCCATCGCCTGCACGCCGAGGGATAAAATAATCGAGATGATGGCCGGTAAACCTTCCGGTACCGCCGCCACCGCGAGGCTAATCAGCGACAGCAGCAGTTCGCCAAGCGGGATGTCGCGCAGCGCCAGGCTAAAGATGAACAGCGCGGCCATCATCGCGAAGATGATGACGAAAATCGCCTTTCCGAGCTTGTCCATCTGTACCAGCAGCGGCGTGCGGTGCTTCTCAATCCCCGCCATCATCTGGTTGATATGGCCGAGCTCGGTCTGCTGGCCGGTGGCGGTCACCACGCCCACGCCGGCACCGGCGCTGATGGTGGTGCCGGAGAACAGCATATTGGTGCGGTCGCCCAGCGGCAGTTCGCCCTGCAGCGCGTCGGTGGTCTTATCCACCACCGTCGACTCGCCGGTCAGGATCGCCTCCTCCACCCGCAGGCTGTGGGTTTCAATCAGGCGCATATCCGCCGGGACGCGGTCGCCGGCACGCAGAATGACGATATCCCCCGGCACCAGCTCGCGGGTCGCCACGGTTTCATGCCTGCCGTTGCGCTGCACCCGCGCATCGCTGGAGAGCATGTTGCGAATGCCCTGCAGGGATTTTTCGGCATTGCTCTCCTGCACGTGGCCAATCAGGGCGTTGATCACGGTGACGCCAAGAATAACCAGCGTATCCACCCAGTGGCCCATGATCGCGGTGAGCGCGGCGGCGGCCAGCAGGACAAAAATCAGGACGTCGTTAAAATGCGCGAGAAAGCGCAGCCAGCCCGGCTTGCCTTTCTTTTCCGGCAGCGCGTTAGGGCCCCAGGTTTTCAGGCGCTCTGCGGCCTGGGCGGAAGTCAGGCCCTCGGCATGACTCTCTTTCTGTGCCAGAACTTCAGCCACGGTCTGCTGATAAGCCTGACGGGATGCGGCCTCCCCTGAAGGGGGCGCGTTGCGGGGATTTATCATTTTGGTCAAATTAAATTTTCCTTATAAATTCCGTGAGTCGGAAAGCCTGAAATCATTTCTGGCCAATGAACGATTATAATTTCACGGGATGCGCGAGATTATCCAGTGGCAATTTTTTAATCTCTCGCAAAATTCAAAATATGTGTTAAGTTGTTTCTCAGACCAACTATTACAGAAGATTAATAAACCTATATTAAACGAGGGCCATTATGACTAAAATCTATCGCGGACGCCGCCTGGCGCTGTACGTTGTGCTGGCTATCCTGATTGCCACGCTGGTGGGCTACAGCACCTATAGTTTTGTAAAGGCGATGCTCTAATAATGACTTTAATTTACATTAAAGCGTTATTAAATTAATCACAAAAGTCTCGATTTAAATTAACAGGAAAATTAAAAATGAGGCATCAGATATAATACAGCGAAGGGTAAATAATAGCCGATGAAATAATATTGCGTTAAAGAATATTTTACCCGACAATATGTTTTTTAACTGACGATTAACAAGTAATGAAACATCCGCTTGAAACGCTGATCTCTGCCGCCGGTATCCTGCTGCTGGCTCTGCTCTCCTGCCTGCTGCTGCCGGCCCCCTCCCTTGGGCTCACGCTGGCGCAGAAGCTGGTTGCGACCTTTCACCTGCTCGATCTCAACCAGTTCTACACCCTGTTGTTTTGCCTGTGGTTTTTAGCGCTGGGCGCGATTGAATACCTGGTGTTGCGCTGGGTCTGGCGCCGCTGGTTTTCCCTTGAGCGTTAGTCCGGTGAAATCGCGCATCCCCGCCACCAGCGCTTCGCACCACGCGGCATAGTCGTGGCCGCTGGAGGAGGGGTGGAAGCTGACGCGATAGCCTTTGTCGCGCAGCACCTGCTCGAACTCCAGCGTATTGGCATAAATCCCGCCGTCCGGCCCCGAGGTCTCAAACTTGCCCGCCTGCAGCCAGAAGCGCACCGGATAGCGCGGCGACTGCTGGTACTGCCGCGTCAGCCAGCTCGCCTCCTCCCCCTTCGGCGCCCACCAGTACGACCCCGACAGGCTGAGCACGTTGGCAAACTGGCGCGGATAGCGTAGCGCCACCCATGAAGCGGCCAGGCCGCCGTAGCTCGAACCGGCGACCACGGTTTTTTGTCGCGTCGGGTTCAGCCCCTGCTGGCGCAGCCAGGGCAGCAGTTCGTGGGCCATAAAGTCGGCGAAGAAGGGATTGGGCGGCAGCTCTTTGGCCCGCCGCGGGTGGTCGAGGCTGTCGATAAACACCACGTTAATCGGCGGCAGCGCGTGGCTGGCGATCAGGCTATCGAGGACGTTGGCGAAGTGATATTCATCCTGGTAAGTTTTGCCATCGAACAGCATCAGGGTCCAGCGCGCCGGCTGCGGCAGGCGCGGGCGATAGAGAGTCACCTCCCGGCTGTTGTGCAAAAAGTCGCTGTAGAGCTGATGGCGGGTCAAGATGCCGTAGCGCAGCGGCTGCGCCATCCGCTGCGGGGTGCAGAAACGCGCCGGGTTGAGAGCCAGCAGCGAATAGCGGTTCCAGCGATCGCGGGCGGCGTTAACGCTGTGCGGATTCAGCGGATCGGCCTGGGCGCTGACCAGAATTGCCCGCCGCTGGTCGCGCGTGCTGCCGTCAATTACCGGCACGTCCGGCGCCAGCTTGTACTGCATCAGCGTATCCGCCGGGACCACGTAGCTGCGAAACCACACGTCGGAGCTGCCGAGACGAAACAGCGGATCGTGATCGCCCGCCGGCGATCCCAGCAGAAACACGTTGCGGCTCGCCCCGCGCCACAGAAAAGTGACGCGCTTATGGTCGGCGTCCAGCGCCTCAACCATCGGCGTTCCCTCCTGCTCGCGCTCCTGCCAGAAGCCCGCCGTTGAGCCCCCCGCCGCCAGCTCCTGCATCAGACGCTGCAGACGCGGGCTAACGGGGTCCAGAGGCTGGTTTTTTGCCAGCGCGGTCGTCTCCTTCATCCGCCACTGAAAGCGCCAGCGGGCCCCCTCTTCGCCGTGCAGCACCAGCGCCGAGGGGCGGTTGACCGGCAGAGAAAACAGCACCGTCTGCTCGCCGTCCGCCGGTCCGCCCGCCAGCAGCGTGCGCAGGCGGCGGTTGTGCTCATCCAGCAGGCGGGCATCCGTTACGCCGGAGAGGGTCGCGGTGACGTAGTTTTCCCCCAACGTCGGCAGGTCAAAACAGACCTCACCGCTGGCATCGAATTTTCCCTGCAGCTCTCCCTGCAGCGAGGGAGACTCGCAGTTCATTGCCGCCGCCGGTAGCGCGCTCATCCCCACCAGCAGACCACTCCATGCCATCTTCATTGCCCGATTATCCCTGTAAGAATTTGTTACCAACGCTAATGCAAATGGTAATGATTTGCAATAACATCTGAGCAGTTGGTGATGACCGTTACATTTTCCCTTAGCGGAAAAACGGGTTTCTATGGCAATTAAAACCAAGGATGTAGCTAAAAATATGTTTAACAATAATAAGATAACAAAACTCTGGGTCACAGGTATGGCGCTGGCTTCATGCGCGGGGCAGGTGCAGGCGGCGGAGGAGACGCTGGTGGTCACCGCAGGGAGCAGCGAAGATCCCACCGCGCCGCTTCAGGGGATCGTGGCGACAAAAACGCTCTCGGCCACCAAAACCGCCGCCGAGCTTATCAAAACGCCGCAGTCGGTCTCGGTGGTCACCCGCGATCAGATGCAGGCCCTCGACGTCACCTCGGTATCCCAGGCGCTGCGCTACAGCGCCGGCGTCTTTACCGAGTATCGCGGGTCGTCCAACCGCAACGACGAGGTCTTCGTGCGCGGCTTCAGCTATGTGCCAAAGTATCTCGATGGCCTGAGCTACGGCGCCACCGCCTCCTCGCAAACCGGCACCGTTGACCCGTGGCTGCTGGAGCGCGTGGAGCTGGTGCGCGGCCCGGCCTCGGTGCTGTTTGGTCAGGTCAATCCCGGCGGGCTTATCAGCATGACCAGCAAACGCCCCACCGCCCAGCCGGTTCACGCAGTGCAGTTCCGCACCGGCAACAACCATCTCGCCGAAGGCGCCTTCGATTTTGGCGGCCCGCTGAGCGATGACGGCAGCCTGCTGTATCGCCTGAACGGTATCGCCCGCACGCAGAATAACCAGGTTGACGACTATAAAGAGACGCGGATGGCGATTGCGCCAGCGCTGACCTGGTATCCCAACCAGGCCACCCGCTTCACGCTGCTCACCAGCTATCAAAAAGATCCCGATGCCGGCTACCGCAACTTCCTCCCGCGCTACGGCACCGTCAGCAGCGTCGACGGGAGCTATATTCCGCGCGATTTTAACGTCAGCGACCCTAACTATGACCAGTCGTGGCGCGAACAAACGGCGATCGGCTATGAGTTTGAGCATCAGCTCAACGACACCTTTACGCTGCGCCAGAACGCCCGCTACGCCACCATCAAGCAGAAATACCGCTATCTGGTGTACAGCACCAGCGACGCCAACAGTTCGGTACTGTCGCGCCGCGCCCAGCGCGAGGAGCGCCAGACCGATGAGTTCGGCATTGATAACCAGCTTGAGGCGCAGTTTACCAGCGGCCAGCTGGCGCATACCGTCATCGGCGGGCTGGACTATAAGACCAGCAAGGATAAACAGTACCTCGGCCGCGCCGGCGGCTCGCAGTACGATATCGACTGGCGCCATCCGGTGTACGGCGTTAACGTCGACGAAAGTACCTTCAGTACCGCCAGCGACGAGCAGCAGAATCTCGACCAGGTGGGGGTCTACCTGCAGGATCAGCTGAGCTGGGAGAGCTGGGAGCTGCTGCTTTCCGGGCGCTACGACTGGGCGGAGGTACGAACGACCGACTTTACCGACGCCAGCCGCAGCCAGAAAAACGACAGCAAATTCACCTGGCGCACCGGCCTGCTCTACGCCTTTGATTTCGGCCTCTCTCCGTACATCAGCTACAGCACCTCCTTTGAACCCAACCTGCAAACCAACCGGGCGCCGGGAGTGGGTCCGTTCGACCCGAGCGTGGGCAAGCAGGTGGAGGTCGGCCTGAAGTATCAGCCAAACCAGAATGCGCTGATGACCCTCGCGATGTACGACCTGACGCAGAGCAACGTCGCCACCTACAACAGCGCGGCGGGCTGGTTTGAAAACAGCGGCAAGGTGCGCTCGAAAGGGATTGAGGCCGAGGCGCACGCCACGGTATTCGACAACCTGAACCTGATTGCCTCCTACACCTGGACCGACGCCGAAACCGTCAGCACCACCGTGGCGGGAACCGAAGGGAAAACGCCGGCGCGCATCCCGACGCATATGGCATCGGCGTTCACCAGCTATACGCTGCCGGGCGGCGCGCTGAAAAGCCTGACCGCCGGGGTCGGCATGCGCTATATCGGCACCAGCTACGGTGATGCCAAAAATACCTTCAAGGTGCCGGCGGTGGATCTGTATGACGCCATGGTGAGCTATGAGTTAGGCGAGCTTAGCTCGCGCCTGCAGGGGGCGAAGGTGCAGTTTAACGTCAATAATATCGCCGATACCAAATACGTCGCATCGTGCGCCAGCGATAGCGCCTGTTTCTACGGTATTGGTCGGACGGTAACGGCGACGGTCAACTACGCCTGGTAAGAAAAGCATCCGCCGGTCTCCCCCGGCGGATGCTTCTCAATGCGCGCGGTGATGGTTTTCTTTGCGGTAGGCGCCCGGCGGCTGGTTAAACGTCCGGGTAAAGATGCGGGTAAAAGTCTGCTGCGAATCAAAGCCATATTTCAGGCAGATATCGTAAACCCGCTGGTCGGTATCGCGCAGGTCGCGCGCCGCCAGCCGCAGCTTGCGCTCACGAATATAGCGCCCCAGACTCTCCCCTTTATATTGTAAAAACAGTCGTTGCAGATGCCATTTTGAGTAACCGGAGTGGCGAGCAATATCATCAATACGCAGCGGCTGATGCAAATTGTCATCAATCCACCCGACGATAGTCTCAATCACCTGAGCGGAAATAGTCATAAGTCCTCTCTCCTCTTAAACCACACTGGCGATTACCGCCACCAGGCATTAAATGATTGTGTCTTATCGGCGACCCAAACCGGCTCGCCCAGCATCGGCGTCAGCAAACGCCATGCCCGCTTTTCACTGGCCTCAGCCAGCCGTTTATAAGGGTCGTCCCAGCTGTGCTTTGCCAGCACGAAACGCCCGGCATGTCCCGGTAATACCGCGCGAGCGCCGAGATCGTCGGCTGCCTGCGCCGTCTCATCCGGCATCATATGAATATATTTCCAGTCCTGGTCGTACTGGCCGTTTTCCATAATCGCCAGATCTACCCCGCCAAACCGCTCGCCGATGGCCTTGAAATGCGGGCCGTAGCCGCTGTCGCCGCTGTAGTAAATTTTCTGCTGCGGCGTCACCAGCATAAAGCTGGCCCACAGCGTCTGATTGCGCTTGAGTCCGCGCCCGGAGAAGTGACGGGCCGGCAGGACGTGCACGGTGAGCTCATCGCTGACCTTCACCGACTCGTTCCAGTCCGCCTCGCTGATAATCGCCCCGTCCATTCCCCAGTAGCGCAGGTGCGAGCCGACGCCCAGCGGCGTGACCACGCGCTTAACTTTCGGCATCAGCGCTTTGATGGTGGCGTAATCGAGATGGTCGTAGTGGTCGTGCGAGATAATCAGCAGATCGATTTCCGGCATCTGCTCCGCGCGCCACGGGTAGTCGCCCGGGAAGGCTTTGTTGATAAACGAAAAGGGTGCGGCATAGTTGCTGAAGACCGGATCAATCAGGATGCGCTTGCCCGCCAGCTGCAAAAACCAGGAGGAGTGGCCGAGCCACACCATCGCGTCCTGCCCCGCCGGGAGGCTGGCAAGATCGGTATTGACCAGCGGCAGCGGCTGCTGCGGCCTGGCGTTTTCGCGTTTAGTCACCAGAAAATCCCACCACGCGGCCAGCATGTTTTTCTGTCCGGTAAAGCCCGGCGTGGGCAGCTGGTTATGAAACTGGCCGTCATGATAGTGCGGCGATTGTTCAACGAGGCTAAGCTGTGCGCCCTGTGGCGCCTTACCAAACCCGGCATTTAACACAAACGGTAAAGCTGTTGCTGAGGCTAATAACATGATGGCGACCACGCTGACAATGACACGGTTCATATTCGGACCAGGCTAAACCCTCTGTCCCAAAGGTTTTGCTATAAGACTTGATTATGAGTGAGTAAGCACTCATTATTAGGAAGAAGACGAAAGTCGTCAAGACGATTTTCAATTTTTGACATACACCGTTGCAGTGCCATCACCAGGCATGCTTAGATCCGGGTTTAATTACGTGTGAGGTAAAGTGCAGTGGCTCGTCCTAAGAGTGAAGATAAAAAGCAGGCGTTACTGGAGGCCGCAACCGCCGCCTTCGCCCAGTCAGGTATTGCCGCCTCAACGTCGGCCATAGCCCGCAGCGCGGGGGTTGCCGAGGGGACGCTGTTTCGCTATTTCGCCACCAAGGACGATCTGCTCAACGAGCTGTACCTCTCTATCAAATCGGGCCTGGTGGAGTCGATGGTTGCCGGGCTGACGCCAAACGAGAAGCGCCCAAAAGAGAACGCGCGCAATATCTGGAACAGCTATATCAACTGGGGTATTCGCAACCCGATGGAGCACAAGGCCATCCGCCGGATGGCGCTTAGCGAAAGGATCACCGACGAAACGCGCACCCGCGTTAAAGAGATGTTTCCCGAGCTCAACGAGATGTGCCAGCAGTCGATCAAGGCTATCTTCCAGAGCGGCGCCTATCGCGCCTTCTGCGACGCGCTGTTTCTGTCGCTGGCGGAAACAACTATCGAATTTGCCAGCCACGACCCGAACCGCGCCCGGGAGCTGATCGCACTCGGGTTTGAGGCCATGTGGCAGGCGCTGCATGAGGATGCTGCCTGATGACTCCCGATTCACTGCACGACAGCGCCCGGCGAATCGCGCTGACCTACCCGTTTACCGAGCACTGCTGGCCGTTCGGCCCGGAGTACGACGTGTTCAAAGTGGGCGGACGCATTTTTATGCTCACCACCCACGTTCGCGGCCGGGCGCTGGTGAACCTCAAGGCCGAGCCGCAAAAATCACTGCTGAACCAGGAGATTTATCGCAGCATTGAGCCGGGCTACCACATGAACAAGAAGCACTGGATTACCGTGGTTCCCGGCGCCGATATCAGCGAAGATCTGCTGGCGGAGCTGATTGACGATTCGTGGAACCAGGTGGTGAACAAACTGCCGAAAAAGGTCCAGCAGCGGCTGCGCCCTGAATGATTTTCAGCGCAGCGCGATAAGTGTTATCGCATTTTTGTCTCTTATCATTTCCCCGGCATCGCTGTACTCTTCCTTCCCTGAACGCTCCGTAAGGGGCTGTAAACTCAAATTATCTTGAGATTAAACCTGAGGAAGAGTTATGGATATCGTTGCCGTCGCCCTAAAACGCTACTCCACCAAGGCATTTGATGCCAGCAAGAAACTGACCGCAGACCAGGCGGAAAACCTGAAAACGCTGCTGCAGTTCAGCCCGTCGAGCACCAACTCCCAGCCGTGGCACTTTATCGTTGCCAGCAGCGATGAGGGCAAGGCGCGGGTGGCTAAAGCGGCCAGCGGCACCTACGTGTTCAACGAACGTAAAATCCTCGATGCGTCCCACGTGGTTGTTTTCTGCGCCAAAACCGAGCTGGACGATGCCTGGCTGGAGCGCGTGGTCGACCAGGAGGAGGCCGACGGCCGCTTCGCGACGCCGGAAGCCAAAGCGGGTAACCACAAGGGCCGCACCTTCTTTGCCGATATTCACCGCAAAGATCTTAACGACGCTAACCACTGGATGGCAAAACAGGTCTATCTGAACGTCGGCAACTTCCTGCTCGGCGTTGCCGCCATGGGCCTCGATGCGGTGCCGATTGAAGGCGTCGATTTCGCCATCCTCGACGCTGAGTTCGACCTCAAGGCGCAGGGCTATACCAGCATAGTGGTGGTGCCGGTTGGCCATCATAGCGTCGAAGATTTCAACGCCGCGCTGCCAAAATCACGCCTGCCGCAGGCGACCACCATTACCGAGATTTAATCGCCCCCGGCACGCCGCTCGCCGGCGTGCCAGATTCTTTCCGCGTAGCGGCCGAGCACGGCCAGCGACGCCGCCAGAATCAGGAAGAACACCACCTTATGCATGCTCCCCCAGAAATACTCGAAAAAGCGGGTATAGAGATTTATGGCGAGGAACGTCAGGCCAAACCCCCGCAGCATGCCGTCATCGGTTTTGAGGCTAATAGAGATACAGAGAACCGCCGCCACGCCAAACAGCAGCGCCCACGGCAGCAGCTGCGTCGGTGAAAGGCCGTACCAGCTATCCAGATCGTGGTTGCCAAAAATCGACAAAATCCATAGCGCAATAAACAGATAGGTCAGGCCCATCGCCTTGCTGACGCTAAACAGCCGCCGCTGGCGCAGCCGCTTTTGCAGCGCAAAACAGAGCGCCAGCAGCGCGCCGCCAAACAGCACAAAGCGAATCGGGTAGCTCATACCCAGCCAGTAAGCGCCCCACCCTGATACATAGCCGGTTTCCGCCCCGAACCAGTTGCCGAGCGCCAGCAGAAAAAATAGCCACACCAGCCCGGAGCGGCCGGCGTAGCCGATGGCGCCGTAAATCGCACAGCCGACGAGGAACAGCGGAGCAATATGGCCGCTGCCGTCATCCAGCCGCACGCCGAGCTGCCAGAGCGCCACCGCGGTAAACACAACGCCGGTAAACAGCATCGCCTCGGTGCTGTAGTGCCACTGCGCTTCTCGCCGCTGGCGGCGAAAGCCCCAGCCATAACACGCCAGGGCAATCCCCGTCGGCAGGGCAATACGCGCCAGCGCCGAGTCGCTGAACAGGTTCACCAGCCAGGCGATCGCGTCGCTATCGGCGAACAGGCTGCCCAGCGCAATGAGCAGGCAGGCCAGCGCCGTCCAGAAGGCGTAGCGGCTCAGGCGCTGCCAGTCGAAGGGTGAACGAACTAAATGCGCGTTTAAATGCTGCTGCATCCGCTCATCGATGACGTTATCTTCCCGCCAGCGGCTCACGGCCTCGCGAATAATCTTTTCCTGTCTGCGCGTCACTTTCATTGATAGTCATATCCCTACGGCAATATCGCATCAGTATGACACGGAAAGCGCGCCGCGGCCTGCCGGCGCCCTCTCAGCCCTGATTGTCCAGCCACGCCAGCGCCTGCTCGCCGGCCTCATCCATCGGCAGATAGACCAGCAGCCGCGAGCCGTTGCGCGGCGCCGAGTACCAGTACATCTGCTGCAGGCTAAAGCGCCCCAGCTGCGGATGGTGGAAGTTCTTCACCTGATTCTCCACGCCGCGGACCTCGTAGCGCTGATGCCACAGTGACTCAAACTCCGCCGAGGCAGCGAAAAATCGCGCCAGCTTATTTTCCCACAGCGGATCGCCCCGATGCTCGGCCATCGCCGCGCGGAAATAGGAGACAAAGGTCGCCAGCACGTCGCGGTTTTCAATCCGGCTGCGCCAGGTTTCGTTGGTCAGATACAGGTAGATGCAGTTGCGGTCCTCTTCCGGGAGACTCGCAAAATCGAGGCCCATCAGGCGGCAGAAGCTCTCGTTCCACGCCACGATATCGAAGTTCGGCTTCTGGATACTGGCCGGCTGCGGCATCAGGCTGTCGAGCATCCGCCGGGTGCCGGGGCTTATCCCTTCGCACACCGTCACCTGCGTGGCTTCTGGCGGCGTCAGCCCCGCCAGCACGAACAGGTGCCGGGTCTCCAGCGGGCTGCACTGCAGCGCATTCGCCACCGCAACCAGCACCGATTCCGAGGGGTTAACGTCCCGCCCCTGCTCCAGCCAGGTGTACCAGGTGACGCCGACGTCGGCGAGCATCGCCACCTCTTCGCGGCGCAGGCCGGGCGTTCGCCGCCGCCCGACGCGCGGCAGGCCAAGACGCTGCGGGTCGAGGCTCTCACGGCGGGCGCGCAGAAAGGCGCCGAGCTGTTTACGGCTGTCGTCGGGCGCGACCGGCAGCGGCGCGCGTTGCGGCATTACGGTCATATGACCTCCAGCATGGTAGTGCCAATACCAGTATAAGCAGGAACTGGTACCCGTTTAATTTATCGTTGATGCTACGTCCATCCGCTGAATGACGCAATGGAGAGATCCAATGAATTCGTCTGCTGTTTCACCCGGCCGCGCCGGTTTATTTCTGCTGTTAACCGGTCAGATGCTGCCGCTGATCGACACCTCAATCACCAACGTCGCGCTGGATTCCATCACCCACTCGCTGGACGCCAGCGCCACCCAGCTGGAGCTGATCGTCGCGCTCTACGGCGTCGCCTTTGCGGTGTGCCTGGCGATGGGCAGCAAGCTCGGCGATAACTACGGTCGCCGGCGCCTGTTTATGTGGGGCGTGACGCTGTTCGGCGTCGCCTCTCTGCTCTGCGGGATGGCCAGCTCCATCGGCGAGCTGCTGGCGGCACGTACCCTGCAGGGCGCCGGAGCGGCGCTGATCGTCCCGCAGATCCTCGCCACCCTGCACGTCACCCTGAAGGGCAGCGCCCACGCGCGCGCCATCAGCCTCTACGGCGGTATCGGCGGGATCGCGTTTATCGTCGGCCAGATGGGCGGCGGCTGGCTGGTCTCGGCGGATATTGCCGGGCTGGGCTGGCGCAACGCGTTCTTTATCAACGTGCCGATCTGCCTGCTGGTGCTGGCCTTTAGCCAGCGCTACGTGCCGGAAACGCGGCGCGAAGGCCACTCGACAATCGACTGGCAGGGCACCTTCAGCCTGGCGCTGATCCTCTGCTGCCTGCTGTTCCCGATGGCGCTGGGGCCGGAGCTGCACTGGCCGTGGACGCTGCAGCTGATGCTGGTGGCGGTGCTGCCGCTGCTGGCATGGATGCGCGCGAGCGCGCTGCGCAAACAGCGTCGCGGCGAGCAGCCGCTGCTGCCTCCGCGCCTGCTCAGGCTCACCAGCATTCGCTTCGGCATGGCGACCGCCCTGCTGTTTTTCAGCGCCTGGTCCGGGTTTATGTTCTGTATGGCGCTGACCATGCAGGCCGGGATGGGGATGGCGCCGTGGCAGTCGGGCAACAGCTTTATCGCCCTTGGGGTGGCCTATTTCGTCTCCGCGCTGTACGCGCCAAAGCTGATTGCCCGCTACAGCATGGGGCGGATTTTGCTGATCGGCCTGACGGTGCAGATTATCGGCCTGCTGCTGCTGATGGCGACCTTTTATCATTTCGCCACCCGCACCTCGGCCCTGGCGCTGGTGCCTTCCACCGCGCTGGTCGGCTACGGCCAGGCGCTGATCGTCAACAGCTTTTACCGTATCGGGATGCGCGACATTAGCGCCAGCGATGCCGGAGCCGGCAGCGCGATCCTCAGCACCCTGCAGCAGGCCTCGCTGGGGCTCGGCCCGGCGCTGCTCGGTTCGCTCTTTTTAGCCCTCGCCCAGCGCAGCGGCGGCGACTACACGCTGGCGCTGATCGACTTTCTGGCGGTTGAGGTGGTGATGATGCTGCTGCTCGGCGCCATCGCCCTGCGCCTGCGCCATCATCTGAATATTCGCCCGCTGGTCGCCGCCTCATAATTCATCGGCGCGCGGCCGGAGATTTGCATAATAGGCATCCAGCGGTCATCATAACCGCTGGATGTAAAGGAGACGTTATGCAGGAATTAATATCGCAAATCGCCGCAGCCGGCATCAAAATTACCCCGACGACCTCGCTCATTATTATCTTCGGCATTATTTTTGTGACTGCCATTGTTGTCCATTTAATATTGCACAAGGTAGTCCTGCGGACCTTCGAAAAGCGCGCGCAGGCCAGCAGCCACCTGTGGCTGCAAATCATTACCCAGAACAAGCTGTTTCATCGGCTGGCCTTTACCCTTCAGGGTATTATCGTCAACGTGCAGGCGGTTCTGTGGCTGCAAAAAGGCAGTGAAGCCGCCGACATATTAACTACCGGCGCTCAGCTGTGGGTGATGATATATGCCCTGCTGTCCTTCTTCTCGCTGCTGGACGTGGTGTTCAACCTCTCGCAAAAATTCGCCACCGCATCGCAGCTGCCGCTGAAGGGCATATTCCAGGGCGTAAAGCTGGTCAGCGCGATTATCATCGGAATTCTGGTGATTTCACTGCTGATTGGCCAGTCGCCGGCCATTCTGATTAGCGGCCTTGGCGCCATGGCCGCGGTCCTGATGCTGGTGTTTAAGGACCCGATTCTCGGCCTGGTGGCCGGTATCCAGCTCTCCGCCAACGACATGCTCAAGCTCGGCGACTGGCTGGAGATGCCGAAGTACGGCGCCGACGGCGCGGTTATCGATATCGGCCTGACAACGGTAAAGGTCCGCAACTGGGATAACACCATCACCACCGTGCCGACCTGGTCGCTGGTTTCTGACTCCTTTAAAAACTGGAGCGGCATGTCGGCCTCCGGCGGCCGCCGAATTAAGCGCAGCCTGAATATTGACACCACCAGCATCCATTTTCTCGATGAGCAGGAGCAGCAGCGTTTAGTCCAGGCGAAGCTGCTGAAACCCTATATGGACTCGCGGCATGAGGAGATCAGCCTGTGGAATCAGCAAAACGCTGCCGATCGCTCGGTGCTGAACCTGCGCAAGATGACCAATATCGGCACCTTCCGCGCCTATTTGCAGGAGTATCTCCGCAACCATCCGCGGCTGCGTAAAGATATGACGATGATGGTGCGCCAGCTGGCGCCGGATGCCAACGGCCTGCCGATTGAGATCTACTGCTTCACCAGCACCGTGGTGTGGGCGGAGTATGAGAGCATTCAGGCCGATATTTTCGACCACATCTTCGCCGTGGTCGACGAGTTTGGCCTGCGCATTCACCAGTCGCCTACCGGCAACGACATTCGCTCGCTGGCCGGGCGTATCGGCGCCTGACCTCAGGTACTGGCGCGGGTAATCACGCGCCAGCCCATCATCACCCGCTCGGCTTCCGCCGTCGGGTTATCAATTTTCTTCAGCAGCAGGGTGACCGCCGTGCGGCCAATATCGCGCGACGGCTGCTCAACGGTGGTCAGCTGCGGCGAGACCATCTCCGCCAGCTCGGTGCCGTCAAAGCCGATCACCGCAATATCTTCCGGCACCCGCAGCCCGGCCTGGGCAATGGCCCGCAGGGCGCCGGCGGCCAGCGAATCCGCCACCGCAAAAACCGCGTCAGGCCGCTCTTTCGCCGCCAGCAGGCTTTCCATCGCCGCCTTTCCGGCCGCGGCGCTGAGATCGCTGGCATAGGCCACCTGCTGATAGCTGAGATCCCGCACGTGCAGCACGCTTTTATAGCCGCGCTCGCGCAGGCGGGCGTAGCGATAGCTCAGGTCGTGGTTGATCAGGGCGATTCGCTGACGACCGCTCTGCGCCAGGCGCAGCACCGCCCCCTGCGCCGCGTCAAGATCGTTGATCCCCACGCAGGAGATATTGCCGGCGTCGGCGTATTCGGCGCACTGCACCCACGGCGCGTCGCCGATAAGCGTGGTCAGTTCCGGCAGGCTGGCGAGCGCGTTCATCGTAATCACGCCATCGACCATTTTCCCGGAGAGCAGCTGCAGCCCGGAGGTTGAGCGCGCCAAATCGGAGCCGGAGTGGCAGAGCAAAATACGATACCCGTGCTTTTCAGCTTCCTCTTCTATCCCCTTCACCACCTCGGCGCAAAAGGGATTGGCGATATTGGAGACCATCACCAGGATCATGTAGCTGCGGGCGGTCCGCAGCTGGCGGGCCAGCAGGTTGGGCTGATAGTTGCTTTCCTCAATTGCCTGCAGCACGCGCTCGCGGTTTTTCGCTTTAACGGTCTCGCTGTTGTTGAGCACGCGCGATACCGTCGCCACCGAGACGCCCGCCAGACGAGCAATTTTCTGAATTGACATAGGGGCTGCACTTCCTGCGATAAGCGTAATATGACGCAGGCTATCATAAATGAGCGTGCCGCAGGCATCCAGCGTCGTCGGGAGCGGCGAGATGGCCCGCCCGGGCGGTAAAATCCTTCGCCGGGCTGGCCGCGGCGAAAACTATCAATTATCAGGGCTCTTATCTTCTGGCGTTTACGCTGTCTTTTTTTTATGCAAAATAGGGCTCAAAGAAGACGCCAGCGGTACGTTAGCTACGCCTTCTTAAAAGAAATAATTATTATATTTTCAATTAGTTAATAAACTCATAATTAGGGATGATGTTACCAATGAAATTAAAATCAACGATTATCGTTCTCGGCTGCGCGGCGGCCCTTCTTTCCGGCTGCAGCGCCTCAAAGTCTTCGCCTGAACGCCACGCCTACTATTTTGTCGCCCACCGCTCCGACTTTGTCGGCGGCAACTATGCCGTGAATCGCCAGGATAATTACCGCTTAAACCTGCCGACGTTCAGCAAAACCTATCAGCTCGGCAAAGAGGATCGCGCGGCGGGAATGAGTGAAAACGACGCCAGAAGCCGGGCCGAGCAGATTAAGCAGCAGGCCAGCAAAGGCACGAAGACCGAGCACTCTTTTGACCGCAAGGCGGACGATAAGTGGAGCGCATCGATGGAAGATAAGGACGCCCAGCTGTTTGGCCGCGAGCTCTCCGCCGCCTATCTCGATGGTTATCTCGGCGTGAAATAGCCCGGCAGTGCGCCACCCGAGGTGGCGCATCTCCCTCGCTACCGCTCTACGCTGACCCAGCGCTGCTGCTGATGGCTGCGCAAAATAGCCTCAACGATGTACATCACGTCCGCCCCTTCATAAAACGAAGCGAACCGCCGCGAACACGCATCCGGCATCGCCCCGGCCCGCACCGCCTGGTAGAAGCTCAGCATCATGTTTTTGAAGGCGTCCGGCCAGCCCTCGATATGGCCGGCGGGGAAGTGGGCGCTGGCGGCAACGTCGCGCTGCATCAGGGAAGGGTCGTCGCTGAAGGTCTGATTGGGCCGGTCGCGCTGGCCGACCCACAGCCGCTGGGGGATTTCCTGATCCCACGCCAGGGCGCAGGCGCTGCCGCTGATTTCAACCGTCAGCTGATTCTTCCTGCCGGCGCTCACCTGCGAGATGCTGAAGCAGCCTTTACTGCCGTCATCAAAGCGTACCAGCACCGATCCCCGGTCTTCGGTATCCACCGCCCGCTCCTCGTCGCCCCGACCGTCGCCCTGCTGGCTGAAGGTGGCATCGCCCTGCAAAGCCGCCCGGCGGGTCGGCCACACCGTCGAGAGGTCGGCCATCACCTCGGTGATGCGGCGTCCGGTCATAAACTGCACCGTATCGCACCAGTGCGAGCCGATATCCGCCATCGCCCGCGACGCCCCGCCCAGCGCCGACTCCACCCGCCAGTTGTAATCGGTTTGCAGCAGCATCCAGTCCTGCAAATAACTGCCGTGCGCCGAAAACAGCCGCCCGACCAGACCCTCACGGATCATGCTGGCCGCCTGCTGGACCATCGCGAACTGGCGGTAGACAAAGCTCACGCCGTGCACCACCCCGGCCTTTTCCGCCAGCGCCACCAGCTCGCGGGCCTCTTCCGGGCGCATGCACAGCGGCTTTTCCGAGAAGACGTGCAGCCCGGCGCGCAGGATCTGGCGATTAATCTCCGCATGCAGATGGTTCGGCGTGCAGTTGTGCACCACCTGCAGACCCGGATGCGCCAGCAGACCTTCGACGCTGCCGTAGGCGTGGGCCACGTTCAGCTGCCGGGCCTTCTGCTCGGCCTGCGCCAGGCTGTGGTCGCACAGCGCCACCACCTCAATATCACCCACCCGGCGCAGCGCCTCAATATGCGCCGGACCGATAAACCCGCTGCCGATAATGCCAACCTGGATCATCCCCGTACCTCGCTTCCGGCGGCAAAATCATCAAACGCGCGCCCGGAGGCCGGAATGATATGGCGGCGGATAAATTCGCTGCCCTCGCGGGCACCGGCCTCCGCCTCTTTCAGGCAGCACTCCCACTCCAGCACCGCCCAGCCGGCATAGCCGTACTCGGTGAGCTTGCTAAAAATCCGCTTAAAATCGATCTCGCCGTCCCCCGGCGAGCGGAAGCGCCCCGCCCGCTGGAGCCAGTTCTGGTAGCCGCCGTAAACGCCGCAGCGGCCGTCGCGGCGGAACTCCGCGTCCTTGACGTGAAAGGCTTTTATCCGCTGATGATAGATGTCGATATAGGCCAGGTAGTCCATTTGCTGCAGATGCAGATGGCTGGGGTCGTAGAGCATATTGCAGCGCGGATGGTTATCCACCAGCTGCAGAAAACGCTCGAAGGTCACGCCATCGTGCAGATCTTCGCCGGGATGAATTTCGTAGCACAGATCCACCCCCTGCTGGTCAAAGCCGTCGAGGATCGGCCGCCAGCGGCGGGCCAGCTCGCTAAACGCCTCCTCAAGCAGCTGCGGGTTGTGCGGCGGCCACGGGTAAAAATAGGGCCACGCCAGCGCCCCGGAGAAGGTGGCGTGCGCCGTCAGGCCTAAGCGCCCGGAGGCGATCGCCGCCTGCTGCAGCTTTTCGCAGGCCCAGCGCTGCCGCGCCTGCGGATTTCCGCGCAGCGCGGGGGGCGCAAAGCCGTCAAACGCCGCGTCGTAGGCCGGATGTACCGCCACCAGCTGCCCTTCCAGATGCGTAGAGAGTTCGCTAATCACCAGCCCGTGCGCCGCCAGCCGTCCCTTAACCTCGTCGCAGTAGGTCTGGCTCGCCGCCGCCTGCTCAAGGTCAAAGATAGCCGGATGGTTGCACGGGATCTGCAGCGCCCGATAGCCCAGCCCCGCGGCCCACTCCGCCAGCCCGTCGAGGGTGTTAAACGACGGCTGCGTGCCGATAAACTGCGCCAGAAAGATGCCCGGCCCCTTGATAGTTCTCATCACCACCTCCGAAAAATTAGCGCGGCTCTTTCTCGTTATACTGGAAAGAGAAAAGGAAAATCAGTGCGATAACCGCCGCCGCAACCGCCGGGATCCACCAGAAGGTGACCCACGCCTGCGGTACGGCCTGTCCGGCAACCAGCTGGTTATACAGCGCGCCGGAGATTTGCGAACCGAGCAGCATGCCGATACCGTAGGTGAACATCACAATCATGCTCTGCGCCTGGCCTTTTACCTTCTCCCCCGCCACCCGGTCGGTATAGATAAAGCCGACGACAAAGAAAAAGTCGTAGCACACGCCGTGCAGCAGGATGCCGAGATAGAGCAGGAAGCGCCCCTCTTCGCTGACGCCGAGGGCAAAGAAGGCGTAGCGCACGAACCACGCCAGCATCCCCACCAGCAGCATATATTTCACCCCGAGGCGGCGGAACAGCAGCGGGATCACCAGCATAAAGACGATTTCCGACATCTGGCCGAACGACATCGCGGTGCTGACGTCAGCCACGCCGGCATCCGCCAGGTATGAGGCGGTGTAGGCGTAGTAGGTCCCCAGCGGAATGGAGATCAGCGTGGCGCACAGGCAGAAGATAAAGAAGTGGCGCGTTTTCAGCAGCGCAAAGGCGTCGGCACAGAGCAGATCGCGCAGCTTTACCGGCATCCCCTTCGCCGGCGCCGGCGTATGGGGCAGCGTCAGGCTGTAGAGCGCCAGCACCACCGAGCACAGCGCCGCAAGGCTGAAGATGGCGGTAGTGTTGGAAATACCGGTCACCCCGATGCAGATCCCGGCAATAATCCAGCCGATGGTGCCGAAGACGCGCACCACCGGAAAGGTTTTATCGACGTTCGCCAGGCTGTGGAAAGCGATATTATTGGTCAGCGCCAGCGTCGGCATATAGCACAGCGTATAGCCAAACAGCAGGCCGATCAGCAGCGCGCCGTTTTGCGCGACCAGCGCCTGCGGGACAAACCACAGAATCGCCGCCCCCGCCAGGTGCATCACCGCCATCACCTTCTGCGACGGGAAGAAGCGATCGACCAGCATCCCCAGCACAAACGGCGATAAAATGGAGGCAATCGGCCCGGCGGAGAACGCATCGCCGATCAGCAGCGCCATATCGTAGCGCGTCATCACCAGGCCGAGGGTGACCGACCAGCTCCCCCAGATAAAGAACTGCATAAACATCATTAACGACAGGCGCGGCACCAGAAACCGGTGCTGCACGCGAACACTTTCACGACCTTCAGCTGTTGATACCATTTTGACCGCCCTCAAAAAGTAATCGATTACAAAACCGCTCGATTGACAAAGTAATCGATTACAAAAGGAAGATCCTTAAGCAAATGCGCTAAGCGCGAAGAAGATCACAATAAAGGATTACGGCTCCGTCGGACGACGGAGCCGCAGGCGTTACGCCGGACGGCGCAGCAGCTTGAAGACCACAAACAGGAACAGGATCCACACCGGCAGCAGAACGGCCGACAGGCGCATTCCGTCGATCGTGCACATCAGCACCAGAATCAGCCCCAGGAAGGCGATGCAGAGATAGTTTCCGCCTGGCGCCAGCAGCGCTTTGAACTTCGACTCGCGTCCCTTACGACGCTGCGCGGCGCGGAATTTCAGATGCGCCATGCAGATCATTATCCAGTTCAGCAGCAGCGTCGCCACCACCAGCGCCATCAGCAGGCCCAGCGCCTTTTGCGGCAGCAGGTAGTTGAGCAGCACCACCAGGGAAGTGATCACCCCGGAGAGGATCAGCGAGTTGACCGGCACGCCGCGCTTGCTGACTCGGGCGAGAAACTTCGGCGCGTTGCCCTGCACCGACAGGCCGAACAGCATCCGGCTGTTGGAATAGACGCCGCTGTTGTAAACCGACAGCGAGGCCACCAGGATGACGAAGTTGAGCGCGGAAGCCACCACGTTGCTGTCGAGATTATGAAAAATCATCACGAACGGGCTGCTGTCAGATTTCACGTCCACCCACGGGTAGAGCGCCAGCAGCACCACCAGCGAACCGATATAGAACAGCAGGATACGGTAGACCACCTGGTTCACCGCTTTCGGAATGCTCTTTTCAGGATTCTGCGCTTCCGCGGCGGTGATGCCGATAAGCTCCAGGCCGCCAAAGGAGAACATAATCACCGCCAGCGACATCACCAGGCCGTGCCAGCCGGTAGCCAGAAAGCCGCCGTGACGCCACAGGTTATCGAATCCCGCCTTGCTGCCGCCGTGGCCGCCGAACAGCATCCACAGGCCGAAGCCGATCATCCCGACAATCGCCAGCACCTTAATCAACGCAAACCAGAACTCCGCCTCGCCGTACAGGCGCACGTTCACGAGGTTAACGGCGTTGATGATAATAAAGAAGACCGCAGCCCATACCCAGGTCGGCACGTCCGGCAGCCAGTACTGCATGTAGATGCCGGCGGCGGTCAGCTCCGCCATGCCCACCAGCACGAACATCACCCAGTAGTTCCAGCCGGAAAGAAAGCCGGCAAACGGGCCCCAGTATTTATAGGCAAAGTGGGCAAACGAGCCGGATACCGGCTCTTCAACAACCATTTCGCCAAGCTGGCGCATGATCAGAAAGGCGATGATCCCGGCGACGGCGTAGCCAATCAGAACCGCCGGTCCCGCCATTTGAATCGCCGGGCCAATGCCGAGAAACAGGCCGGTGCCGATAGCGCCGCCGAGGGCGATGAGCTGGATATGTCGGTTCTGTAAACCGCGATGAAGCGTCGGGCCGCCGTGTTCTACGGTATCCGACTGCGTTGACGCGTCTTTCACGTCGATCCCCTGTCATTTTTAGTGAAGGGGCACCTTTTACACTTATGCTCGCCCGACTTCAAGCCGCAGATGCGTTTGTTGCCGGCGACGAGGGGCGAGCCGTCCGGGCCCGCCCCGCGCTTTGGCCTTAGAAATCGTAGCTCATCGATACGCGAACGGTGCGCGGATCGCCCACCGACAGGTAGGTGCCGGAATCATCGACGCCGGACCAGTACTTCTCGTTGGTGACGTTGGTTACCCCCGCACGCCAGACCATTTCGTTACCATCGGCGTTGAGGCGCATGCGGTAGCGCACGCCCAGATCGAGGGTGGTATAGCTGTCGAGCTTCTTCGTATTCGCCGCATCGGCGTACTGCGAACCGGTGTGGTTAACGCGAGCGGTGGCCGTCAGGCCCTCGACCGGCTTGATGTCATACTCGGCCCCCAGCACCGCATAGAAACGCGCCACGCCAACCGCGTCTTTTCCGTCGTTGACGCCCTTAGCCGTTTTGGTCTGCTCGGGATCGAGCCACTGCGTGCTGCCGTTGAGGCGCAGCCCCAGCATCGGCTCGCCAAAGACGTTCAGCTCGGCGCCGCGGTTGCGCTGTTCGCCGTCCAGCCCGTAGTAGCCGTTCGCATCGGAAATCGCGTTCGGCTTTTTGATTTGAAACAGCGCCAGCGACCCGCCGACGGTGCCGTAGTCAACCTTCACGCCCACTTCATCCTGCTTCGAGTGCGCGATCCCGGTGCTCTGCCCGGCGTTGGCGGCGGTATTTGGCGCCACGCTGCCCGGCTGCAGCGCTTCGGTGTGGTTGGCGTACAGCGACAGCGTTTCCCACGGCTTGTAGACGAGGCCCAGGGTCGGCGTCCAGCGGCTTTGGGTATAGAGCGAAGCGGGGTCCTCCACGCCGGTTTTATTGCTGTAGTTACGCACTACCACCTTCTGATGACGGGCGGCGGCGGTCAGCAGCACATTGTCGTTAAAGAAGCCCAGCGTATCGCTCAGCAGCCAGCCCTGAGTGCGGCTGCGCGAGGTGGTCAGGGGGTCGAAGTAGTTGCCGCCAAACAGGGTGTTATCCGGCATCGGCACGTCGCGGCCATCATAAATATTGGTGGTCGGGTTTTTCGTCGACATCCGCCACGCGGTTTTATCGCGCTTGATCTGCGCCGAGTAGCCGACGTTGACCTGATGGGAAATCGCGCCGGTGTTGAAGTCACCGCGCACGCCGCCCATACCGCTGAAGGCGTCGATAATCCGGTTGGTGTCCAGGCGCCCGGCGGTCGCGTCGCCGTTTTCATTCAGCAGCTTCGCGGTGCTGTAGGTGCCGGTCTCGTGCGCGTGCTGGCCGCCGAGGGAGCCGTACAGCGTCCAGCTGTCGCTGAGATCGTATTCCGCCTTCGCCATCCCGAATTCGTTCTCGATATCGCTATAGCCCCACTTCTGGCCGTAGTTTTTGCGGTTATCCGGCACCGCGGGCACGAAGTCGACGCCGCTGACGTTCACCCCCATCTCCCCGCCGTGGAAGGTTTTTTTCTGGTAGCCAAAGTCGAGCGATGAACGGAAGCGATCGCTGCGGTAGTCCAGCCCCAGGGAGGCCAGCGTCGTGCGACGGCGGTCGTTTTCCACCGCCGCTTCGCCTTCGCGATGCACCAGGTTGACGCGCGCGCCGAACTGGTTGTCATCGCCAAAACGACGGCCGAGGTCGAGGCTGCCGCCGACCTGAGAATCGGAGGTATAGTCGACGCCCACCCTGGCGGTTGGGATATCCTCAGCCCGCTTCGGCTCAAGGTTGATCATCCCGCCGACGCCGCTGCTGGCCGCGCCGTTGAGCAGGCCGTTGGCACCCTTAAAGACCTCCACCCGCTCCAGCATCTGGGTATCCATCACCTGACGCGGCACCACGCCGGCGAGGCCGCCCATGGTCATGTCGTCGCCGTCGAGCTTAAAGCCGCGAATGCGGTAGGTTTCGGCAAAGTTACCGTAGCCCTGCACCGTCTGGATCCCCGCATCGTTGCTGACCACGTCGGCAATGGTGCGCGCCTGCTGGTCCTGAATCAGCTTTGCGGTGTAGCCGATGACGTTAAAGGGGACGTCCATCGCCTTTTGTTCACCGAGCATGCCCAGCCGGCCGCCGTGGGCAATCTGCCCGTCGAGGAAAGCCGGCACCACCAGGTCGCCGCCGGCTTTAAAATCGCCGCCTTCGCTCGCCTGGACGACCATAACCTCTTCGTTTTTTTTGCCGGCGCTGGCGTCGTCCGCCGCCGCCGCGCCCTGGGCGATGGCGCCAATCGTTAACGCCAGCAGCGTTTTACGCAGCGGGAAGGATGAAGTATGAGTGACGTGCATAATGTGTCCCGTGGAGGAGAAAAGTGAAACAAAGGGCCCGCTGCCGGGCCAATTTTAGTTATTGATTCGCCAGCTCGAGGCGGACAACGCTGTCCGGGCCTTTGGTCGAATGATCTTTATTAAACGGCTGCTTGACGGTCACAAACAGCGTCTGACCATCGGCTGAGAGCAGCAGGCTGTTGGGGTTAGCCGGGATATCCCACTGACGCTTCTGCGCATAGCTGGTGCCGTCGAGGCTGATGACCTTGCCGGACTCGCGCCGGGAGATATAAATCTCATTGCGTTTCGGGTTGAACAGCACCGCCAGCGAGTCGCCCACGTCGAGCTGCTTGATCACCTTGCCGCTGTGAATATCCAGCACCAGGGTGGTTTTCGCTTTTGAGTTATCGGTGACGAACAGGCGGCCGGTTTCGCTATCTTCGGCGATATTCAGCAGCAGCGCCGGCTTGTCGCCCAGCGGCTTCCAGCGCTGCTCAACGCGGTTATTACGCGGGTTGATAACGAGGATCTCTCCGCCGCCGTTGGCCGCGTACAGGCGCCCGGTTTGCGCGGAATAGTGCAGGCCGGTCATCCATTTGCCGGTGTTTTTAATTCGCGCTTTCAGCTTCAGCGT
Organism: Klebsiella terrigena; assembly: GCF_006539725.1. Taxonomy (GTDB): domain Bacteria; phylum Pseudomonadota; class Gammaproteobacteria; order Enterobacterales; family Enterobacteriaceae; genus Klebsiella; species Klebsiella terrigena. The sequence goes on from NZ_BJNO01000004.1 coordinate 83,239, forward strand.
GTTGGCGTCAACCACCCAGATTTGCGCCGGGTCGGCAACTGCACCCACGTAGAGAGTGTCGTTCAGCAGCAGGATCTGCCGCGCGCCGTACGGCAGCCCCTTCTCGTTGCGCTCGCTAAACAGCAGGCGCTTTTTGACTTTGCCGGTGGCGGTGTCAATGGCGCTGATGCCGCCGTCGAGGGAGTTGGTGACGAACAGCGTTGCGCCATCCGGCGTTATCTGGACGGCAAAGTTTTTCAGGTCGGTATAGCTCAGGCCGATGGTCTTCAGGGTTTTCGGGTCGAGCTTATAGACCGCCCCGCCCTGCACGTCTTTAAAACCTTCGGCGCTGGCAACGTACAGCGCATCGCCTTTCGGGCTCAGCGCCATTTCATAGAGGCCTTCGGCCAGCTCGCGCTTCAGCGGCTGCGCCAGGGTAGTAGCGGCGGCGCTGTCGACAGCCGGTTGCGCAACGGGAGGGGTATGGGTAGCGGCACAGCCGCTTAAGAGCGCAGAGATAGCCAGCGCGAGGGCCGGAATAGCGTATTTCACAGGAGGAATCCTTTACATAATCAATGACCTGATGGTAGCTCCTGGCCGATATTTTTTGCTTCAGCCTTGCCGTACCGAGCCCCACCCTACGCCTTCGCTGTTTCCCTGTGAGCCACTCACTGACGCAGGTCATTCCCTACTTAGCCTGCAAACAAAAAGAAGAATGAGAACTATACTCATTATCGTCATTCAGGCAAGCGTAATCACTTCCGTTGCGGGCAAAAACAGTAATCTGCTGATTTTAGAACATGATACGCGAAGGGATTTGTCGCCAGCCTGGGAGCATGACGTTGCGCCTTCCCGGACACCGCCGTCCGGGAAGGCTATTTCATCTTTCGTGCAGCGTGTTTAGTGCAGCTTGAGGTGCGGACGAATGATGCGGTTAATCCCGCCGGAGAGCATCAGCAGGCCGGTTTTCACGTAGCCGTGCAGCGTCACCTGATGCATACGGTACAGCGAATCGTAGACCAGGCGCGCGAGCCTGCCCTCCACCATCATCGGCCCCACCGGCAGATGGCCCATAATGCTCCCGAGGGTGGTATAGCCTGAGAGCGAGACCAGCGAGCCGCGGTCGCGATAGACGAACGATTTCAGCGGTCGGCCCTTCAGCTGCGCAATAATGTTGTTCGCCGTGAAGAGGGCCATCTGGTGAGCCGCCTGGCCGCGCGGAGGAATAAATCCCCCCTCCGGGCGCGGGCAGGCGGCGCAGTCGCCGAAGGCAAAAATATGGCTATCGCGGGTGGTCTGCAGCGTCGGCTCAACGACCAGCTGGTTAATCCGGTTGGTCTCAAGGCCCGCAATTTCGCGCATAAAGTCCGGCGCCTTGATGCCGGCCGCCCACACCATCAGATCCGCGCTAATTACGCTGCCGTCTTTGGTGTGCAGCCCCTGCTCGTCGGCGCGGGTAATCAGGGTTTGGGTCATCACGTTGACGCCCAGCTTCGTCAGCTCATCGCGCGCGGCCAGGGAGATGCGCTCCGGCAGCGCCGGCAGAATACGCTCGCCGGCTTCAACCAGGCTGACGTTCAGCGCCTCGTTGGTCAGATGCTTATAGCCGTAGCGCTGCAGCTCTTTCACCGCATTGTGCAGTTCGGCCGACAGTTCGACGCCCGTCGCCCCGCCGCCGACAATGGCAATATTCACCTTGCCGAGGTTCTGCGGGTTAGCCGAATGCCTGAGGAACAGGTTAAGCATCTGCTGATGGAAGCGTTTTGCCTGCTCGGCGCTGTCGAGGAAAATACAGTTCTCTTTTACCCCCGGGGTATTAAAGTCGTTGGAGGTGCTGCCCAGCGCCATCACTAAGGTATCCCAGCCGAGGGTGCGTTCGGCAACCAGCAGCTCGCCGTTTTCATCGCGCAGTTCCGCCAGGACGAGGGTTTTCGCGTCGCGATTAATATCGATAACGGCGCCGTGCTGGAACTCAAAATAGTGCTTACTGGCATGCGCCATAAAGCTTAGGGCGTCCACGCCGGCATCCAGCGATCCGGTCGCCACCTCATGCAGCAGCGGCTTCCACAGGTGGCTCTGGCTGCGATCGACGAGGATAATCTGAGCCTTATTACGTCGACCGAGCTTATGCCCCAGCTGCGTGGCCAGCTCCAGCCCGCCGGCACCGCCGCCGACAATGACAATTTTTTTTAATGGCGCAGTCACTGCAACCTCCTAAAAATAAAAAACCAATGTTAATTAAAAATTGTTAATTAAAAATTACTATGCAATATTTAATTAACAACAGTTCGCCGAATAGCAATAAGCAAAAGAAATAATTCCGCAGCCTGTAGTAATAACGCCAAAATGGATAAGCAGCCATTTTTAATCCGCTTATTATTGTACAAGTTTTCGCTGAATTCTCTGGCACACATATATGAGGTAAATAAAAAGGCCACTAAGTTGTTAGCTAGCGGCCGGAGGGAGGGTGATTTAAATATTAGCCCAAAGTATTATTTTATTGCCGACAAGAGTTAAACCCTAAAGAGTATATTTCGTCAGGCCCGTCGGCTATTAATAGCGCACCATCACGGATTTAAGTTCAGTGTAATCATCAATAAACGCGCTGCCAAACTCGCGCCCGATGCCCGAGCCTTTCATGCCGCCAAAGGGGACCGCCGGGTCGGCGCCAGCGCGCAGGTGCTGAACGTAACGACGCACCGCTAGCCGGGAAAAGCCGGAGCCCGACGGCTCCGGCAGGCGGCCATCAGGCGCTGGCGATCTCGAGCCGCGCCAGCTGCGCGGCGTTGAGCGTCAGCCCGGCGGCGCGGGCAAAGCTCTCAACCTGGGCGACGCTGGTCGCGCTGGCGATCGGCGCGGTCACCCCTTCCCGGCTCATCAGCCAGGCGAGGGCCACCTCCGCCGGCTTAGCGTTGTGCTGCCCGGCAACCTCTTCGAGGGTATCGAGAATACGCATCCCGCGCGGATTGAGATATTTGGCGATGCCGCCGCCGCGCTGGCTCTGCGCGAGGTCAGCCTGCTGGCGGTATTTACCGGTTAAAAAGCCGGAGGCCAGGCTGTAGTAGGTCACCACGCCAATCTCGCGGCTGATGCAGAGATCGCAGAGCGCGCCTTCGAAGGCGGAGCGGTGATAGAGATTATATTCCGGCTGCAGCACCTGCCAGGCCGGCAGGCCGCCCTTGCGCGCTACTTCCAGCGCCGCCGACAGCTGCTGTGCGTCGAGGTTCGACGCGCCGGTCGCGCGGATTTTTCCCGCCTGCTGCAGGGCCTGGAAGGCTTCCAGGGTTTCCGCCAGCGGAGTTTGCGGATCCGGCCAGTGGGCAAAATAGAGATCGATATGGTCGCTATTCAGGCGGCGCAGGGAGTGGTCTACCGCCTGCTGGATCCAGGCTTTGCTCAGCCCTTTTTGCCCGTCGGGCCCCATATCTGCGCCGACCTTGCTGAAGATTTTAACCCGCTCACGCATCCCCGGCCGCGCCTGCAGCCAGCGGCCGATTATCGTTTCCGACTCTCCGCCCTGATTGCCGTCCGCCCAGCGGGAGTAAACGTCCGCCGTATCGATAGCGTCAAAGCCGTGGTCAACGAAAGCATCAAGAATGGCAAAACTGGTTTTTTCATCGCAGGTCCAGCCGAAAACGTTGCCGCCAAAGACCAGCGGCGCAATGGAAAATCCGGTTTTGCCCAATGGACGTGTCATCATGCCGTTCACTCCTTATTGACCCGTCGTCCTTCAGGTTGCCCGCGCCCGGCCTGGTTCAACTCGAATGAGTGAGGGTCTCGTTTATATTCTGCGTCCTGCGTTATCGGGCCAGGGTCAGAAATGATAGTAGAGAAAGGAAGCCTGAGGCGGGCTTTCCGTGCCCGCCGCCTGCATAACCGCATTATGTCCCGGAATAGACGTCAAAGCTAAAATATTTCCCGGCCAGTTTTTTATAGGTTCCGTCGGCAAGAATTTTGGCAATCGCGCCGTTAATCTCCTGACGTAAGGCGTCGTCGTCCTTGCGCAGGCCAATGGCCGCCCCGGCGCCAAACAGCTTATCATCCTGCAAATGACCGCCAACGAAGGCGAAATCTTTGCCCTGAGGCTGCTGCAGGAAGCTGTAGTCCGCCATCATTCCGGAGAGCACCGCGCCGTCGATACGCCCGGACTCCAGATCCCGCACCACGCTGTCGGCGCCCTGGTAGGCCACGATATTAATTCCCGCCGGACGCCAGTGCTGATTCACGTAGGTTTCCTGCGCCGAGCCCTGCTCCACGCCGATGGTTTTGCCCTTCAGCTGCTCCGGCGTATTGCCGCTCAGCGTATTTTTGCGCGCCACGAGGAACACCGGGCCGTTATAGAGCTTGTCGCTAAAGCCAATCTGCTCTTTACGCTTCTCGGTCATATACATACCGGAGAGAATGGCGTCAAATTTACGCGCCTTCAGCGCCGGAATGATGCCATCGAAGTTGCTTTCCACCCACACGCATTTGGCCTGCAGCTGCTGGCAGATGGCGTTGCCTAAATCAATATCGAAACCCGCCAGCTTGCCCTGCGGATCCTTCCATTCAAACGGCGCAAAGGTCGGATCGACGCCAAAGCGAATTTCCTTATTTTCTGCGGCCAGCGCCGACGTTGAGGCCATCAGCGCAACCCACAGCAGAAGTGATTTTTTCATTATTTACGAGCTCCAGAGATCAGCGGCAGTGCGTTTCAACTAACCGGGCGAAAAGCGTCGCGCCGGTGCTAATAATGTCATCATTAAAGTCGTAGCCTGGGTTATGCACCATGCAGCTGCCCTTGCCGCCCTTCTCGCCGTTGCCCAGCAGGAAGTAGCAGCCCGGACGCGCCTGCAGCATAAAGGCAAAATCCTCGCTGGCGTTCATCGGCGCGATCGACGGCAGCACCTTATCGCTGCCGAAGACCTCCAGCGCCAGCGCCCTGGCAAACGCCGTCTCCTCCTCGCTGTTGGTCAGCACCGGATAGGAGTCATAAACCTCGATCTCGCTGGTTGCGCCGTAGCTTTTGGCGGTGAACTCGGTGATTTCGTGGATGCGTTTAATCAGCAGATCGCGGATCTCGGGCTTCATCGCCCTTACGGTCAGCTCCATCACCGCGCTTTGTGGAATGACGTTGGAGGCGATGCCCGACTGGAAGGTGCCGACGGTCACGACGGCGGTTTCTCCCGGCGGCACGTTGCGCGCGACGATGCTCTGCAGCGCCATCACCAGCGCCGCGCTGGCCAGAATGGGGTCAACCGTGCGGTCAGGGTGAGCGCCGTGGCCGCCGTAGCCGTGAACGGTGATTTTGACCGTATCCGCCGAGGCCATAAAGTTGCCGGCATAAAAGCCGAGCTTGCCGACCGGCAGCCCCGGCATGTTGTGCAGCGCAAAGATGCGCTCGCAGGGGAAGCGATCGAACAGCCCGTCTTTAATCATTAAATCCGCCCCGCCGATGGCCTCTTCCGCGGGCTGGAAAATTAGGTGCACGGTGCCGTTAAATTCGCAGGCCGGAGAAGCGATATACTTCGCCGCCGCCAGCAGGATAGTGGTGTGGCCGTCATGGCCGCAGGCGTGCATTTTTCCCGCCACGGTGCTGGCCCAGGGCAGGTCGGTGGTTTCAAAAATCGGCAGCGCGTCCATATCGGCGCGCAGCCCGATGGTGCGCGGCGAGTCGCCCTTGCGCAATGAACCGACCAGCCCGGTTTTTCCCAGCTCGCGGGTCACCTGATAGCCCCACTCCGTCAGCTTTCCGGCCACCAGCTCGCTGGTATTAAACTCTTCGAGGCTTAATTCCGGATTGGCATGTAAATAATGACGGATCGCAATCATTTCATCTTCAGCTGCTTTAATTTCTGGAATTACAAAATCGGTCATGCCGGTCTCCGGGAAATAAGATCGTCATTCTGCCTGCATCCGCGTGGGCAATAGTCCGGCCGCTCCCGTTTTCGCCCGGTCGGGCGCGGTATACGGCCGCTAATCCGGGTAAACGCCTGGGCGTTCGCCGCGCTGCAGAGCAAAATTCATTGGGTCAGGATATCTTCAATAATTGACGTTCCGACGGCGCCGAAACCTGAAGGATGAAGAATATACTCAGAGTCAATAACTTATCTGGATAAGCGGTTATTGCAAGCAGCATTTCTAATTCCTGAGGGAGCCATCATCTTATTTACTAATGATTATTCAGCGCCTTATCAAAAGCACCGGGGAAAATACGCCGGCGCCTGGCGCAGTAGAAAACGCGCCGCCGGGCAGGCTATTTCACCCCGGCTGGGAGCAGAGTAATAAGCTAATAAACAGGTAAAATTTAAATATAAACTTTTAAGTTCTGGGTCTTTATCACAATTTCATTCTACGATCGCCGACCTTAATCCCGTTTATCGCAACCCCTACGGCAGAGTGTAAAAATGAAATATCAGCTCCTTTTTCTGGCATCGGCGCTGGCGCTCGCCGGCTGCAGCGCGCAGGGCGATACCGCCAGCCAGCAGCGCGCCAGCATTCAAAAAATGCGTACCGAAACGCTGAGCAAACTTTATTCCCTGCACCCGGAAGCCCGCGCCGATATTCAGCATTCTGACGGCTACGCGGTATTTGCCAGCAACAGTAGCAAAATTCTGCTGTTCGGCTTCGGCAGCGGCTATGGCGTCGTTAAAGATATCCGCAGCGGTAAAGATACCTATATGAAAATGGCCCAGGGCGGTGCCGGCGTGGGCGTGGGGATAAAACAGCAGCGCACCGTGGTGGTGTTCCACGATAAAGCGGCGCTGAATAATTTTATTACCCGGGGCTATGTCGTCGGAGCCGATGCCAACGCGGCGGCGAAATATAACGATAAGGGCATTGCGCCGGTCGGCGCCTCGGCCAACGGCGTCGCGAAGGAGACCGCGTCCCTGCCTTCGAAGGTTAACGTCTACGAAATGACCGAAAAAGGGCTGGCCGCCCAGGCGATGATTAACGGCTACAAGTACTGGCCGGATGACGAGCTGAATAAAAGATAGGACAGGCGCTCCCGGAGACGGTATGCAATACCGCTCCGGGATGCCGCAGGCTAGCGGCTAGTTGTTGAGAAGACCATTCACCAGAATTGAGGTGATGATCCCGGTCGCCGCCGCAATCAGTACGTAGTTACCGTCAATATAGGACCAGTGCTGCCCCTGAGGAGGCGCCGGCAGGCCGCGATCGTGCCAGTTATTAATCCGGTACGCGCTGCCGCGATAGTGCTCAGGCGCGGGCTGGCCTTTGCGGAAGTCGTGGCCGTTCCAGGCGAAATGCTCCTGCTCGTGGCGATCCTGACGATGATGCTGCGAAGCACCTGCGCGCCCCTGCTCGCCGCGATTCGGTCCACGATGATTGCCGTTATCCTGATGGCCGTTATCCTGATTGCCGTTATCCTGATGGCCGTTATCCTGATGGCCGTTCGCCTGGTTTCCCTGCGGCCCGTTGCCGGGCCCCTGCTGACGATTGCCGTCGCTTTTGCCGTGCCCGGACTCATTTTGCCATACCTGCTGGCCGGGAGCGTTGTTGCCATTCGGGCCGTCGGCGTAGGCCAGCGACGTGATCGTGCAGGATAAAATAACTGCCAGAGTAATAATCTTTTTCATTGTCCACCTCCTGATATATTTCCTTTTTACCGGCGGAATGTGGAGAAACGGTGAGTATCGGGATAACCAGGAGTATTCCTGGCATATTGTCGCGGGCGCTAAATTTAATAATCTGGTGGATATGGCGTTTGCCAGAACCAATAAAAAAAGGCCGCTTGCGCGGCCCTTTTATACAGAACAGTCAGTATTTACTCAGTGACTTTCTTTTTCAAATCGTCAGCACCCTGCTTGGTTTTATCCCAGCCTTCCTCGGTGACGGCTTTGGTTTTATTCCAGCCTTTTTCAGTACCTTCTTTGGTCTTATCCCAACCCTTCTCGGTACCTTCTTTGGTCTTGTTCCAGGTTTTCTGCGTGCCTTCGCTGACCTTGCTGCCCAGGCTATCGCTTTTGCCTTCAGCCGCGTGCTGAGACTTGAGCTTCAGCTCATCGCCTTCATTCTGGGCCTTATGCAGCTTTTCCTTCGCCGTGTTAGCCCCTTCATGGGCCGCCGCGACGGTTTCATCAGTAGCGTGTGTGGTGGTGGTTGCAGCAAAAACGGGAGCTACTACCAGAATCGCAGATAACGCAATCATTGCCTTTTTCATAATTTCCTCTCTAACGTGCTTAGTGTTATGAGTCGCATTCAGCATGGCACAAGATTCTGCCGTTTGGCTTTAGGGATAGTTCTTAAAACTGCCTCTGGCGCTGACAGCCTGTTTTTTAGGCAGTTAAGCACCGGTCGCGGCCATTCTTATCAACTCCTGCAAAGTTGTTACATTTTATGAAATCGACATTTCATATATCTGCCGTTTATTTTCACACGAGAATAATTATCAAAATCATTATATTTATAATTAGCAAACGGAACTCACATTATGGCAATGAAATCAGTAAGTTCGCTTATTCTTACTGCGCTAATCTCCGCCCCGCTGTCCGGCTATGCCACCCAGTACCCGCTCACCGTGACCGACCTCGACGGCCGCAGCATTACTCTCCAGCACGAGCCGCAGCGCATCATCCTGCAGGACGGCCGGGATATTATGGCGCTGGCGCTTCTCGACCGTGATAACCCCTTTAAGCGGCTGGTAGCCTGGAATAATCTGGCGAAAAAACAGGACGTTGAAACCTGGAAGATGCTGCAGCAGAAGTGGCCGCAGTCGGCGAGCATTCTGGATATGGGCTTTAGCGATAAGGGCAATATTGACCTTGAAAGCGTGATTTCCCGCCAGCCGGACCTGATGATTGCCCAGCTGCGCGCGAAGCCGGCGCTGGAAGAGAGCGGCATTATCAGCAAGCTCGGCGCGCTCAATATTCCGGTGCTGTTTGTCGATTATGAAGTGAACCCGGCGAAGGATACCGCCCCGAGTATCGACCTGCTGGGCCAGGTGCTCAACCGTGAAAGCAACGCCAAAGCCTATACCGACTACTATCGCCAGCAGCTGCAGGCGATTCGCCAGAAAACCGCCGCCATCGCGCCGAAGGCGAACGTCTTCGTCGAGGCGCTGGCGGGCAACAGCGACGCCTGCTGCTTTACCCACGGACATAGCGGCTGGGGCGGGCTGGTTGAAGCGGTGGGGGCCAATAACATCGGCGCGCAGGTGCTGCCAGGCGCCTCCGGCTTTGTGGCGCTGGAGAAGGTAATTAGCATGAAGCCCGACGCCTATATCATGACCGGCTCAAGACGTGGCAACAGCCAGGTTCTGCCGCTGGGCTACCGGGTTAATCCGCAGGAGGTGAACGCCCAGGCTCAGGTTCTGCTCTCGCGGACCGGCGTCAGCGCCATCCCACCGGTGAAGGCCGGCCGGGCCTACGGGATCTATCACCACTTCTACAACCATCCGTGGAATATCGTCGGTATGGAGTATCTGGCGAAAGATATCTATCCGCAGACCTTTAGCCGCCTCAGCCCGGATGACAGCTACCGCTATATCGTGCGCCATTTCACCACCCTGCCCGACCTGCCCTTCGTCTTTTCCTGGAAACAAGGTGAGTAAGCGCCCATGAGCTCGACGACTGAATCCGCCCTCGAAGCCCAAGGCGCCGGGCGGGACGTGATGGCCAACTACCGCCACATCGTGCGCCGCCGCATCGCTTTTATGCTGCTGCTGGCGGCGCTGATTATTATCTCTCTGCTGCTCGATTTTATGATGGGTCCGTCCGGGATGCCGCTGCAGACGCTGTGGCAAACCCTGATCGATCCGGCCAGCGCCAGCGCCGGAACGCGGGTCATCGTCTGGGATATCCGCCTGCCGTACGCCCTGATGGCAATTATTGTTGGCCTCGCGCTCGGCCTCGCCGGGGCGGAGATGCAGACCATCCTCAACAATCCGCTGGCCAGCCCCTTTACCCTCGGCGTCTCCTCGGCGGCAGCCTTCGGCGCGGCGCTGGCCATCGTGCTGGGGATCGGCATTCCGGGGATCCCCAGCCAGTGGTTTATCTCGGCCAACGCCTTTATCTTCGCGCTGCTGGCCGCCCTGCTGCTGGACGGCATTACCCGCTGGACCCAGGTGGCCTCCTCCGGGGTTATCCTGTTCGGCATCGCGCTGGTCTTTACCTTCAACGCGCTGGTCTCCATGCTGCAGTTTGTCGCCAACGAAGACACGCTGCAGGGGCTGGTGTTCTGGACCATGGGCAGCATTGACCGCGCCTCGTGGCAGAAGGTCGGCATCCTGCTGGCGGTGCTGGCGGTAGTGATGCCGCTATCGATGCTGAGCTCGTGGAAGCTGACGGCGCTGCGCCTCGGCGAAGATCGGGCCATGAGCTTCGGGATTAACGTGCGCCGCCTGCGCCTAACCACCCTGCTACGGATCAGCATCCTGTCGGCGATTTCGGTGGCCTTCGTCGGTCCGATTGGCTTTATCGGCCTGGTGGCTCCGCACATCGCACGCCTGATTTTCGGCGAAGATCACCGCTTTTACCTCCCTGCCAGCGCCCTGATCGGTGCGCTGGTGCTGTCGCTGGCCTCCGTGGCGTCGAAGAATCTGATCCCCGGCGCCATTATTCCGGTCGGGATCGTCACCTCGCTGGTTGGCGTTCCGTTCTTTCTGAGCATCATTCTGCGCCACCGGGGGAACGTATGAATCCGCACATCTCTACGGGGCTGGCGCTGTCGCGCTTCAGCGCCGGCTATCCGAAGCGCCAGGTTATCCGCGACCTGACGGTACCGCGTCTGCCGCGCGGTGAAATCACCGCCCTGCTGGGCCCCAACGGCAGCGGCAAATCGACCCTGATGCGGGCGATGGCCGGCCTGGGCCCCTCGACGGGGGAGCTGTCGTTTGACGGGGAAAACCTGCTGGCGCTGCCGTTTGCCCGGCGGGCGGAAAAGGTGGTCTATCTGCCGCAAACGCTGCCGGCGGGCGTCCATCTGCACGTGCTGGAGTCGATTATCGTCGCCCAGCGCGCGGCCGGCGGCGTGCACGACGCGCAAAGCCAGCAGCAGGTGATGTCCCTGCTGCGCCAGCTGGGCATTGAACATCTGGCGCTCAGCTACCTCGACCGGCTTTCCGGCGGGCAAAAGCAGCTCGTCGGCCTGGCCCAGTCGCTTATCCGCCAGCCGGCGCTGCTGCTGCTCGATGAGCCGCTCAGCGCGCTGGATTTGAACTATCAGTTCCACGTGATGGATCTGGTGCGCAGGGAGACCCGAAGACGCAATATCGTCACCCTGGTGGTGGTGCATGACATTAATATCGCCCTGCGCCACGCCGATCGCGTGCTGATGCTAAAAGAGGGGCGTCTGCTGGCCGAGGGGGCGCCGTCGCGGGTGATTACGCCGGAGATCTTAGCCGAGGTGTACGGCGTGCGGGGACGCATTGAGCCCTGCTCGCAGGGGATCATGCAGGTGATTATTGACGGACTGGTCGGCAGCGCGGTGCCGGCGTAGGCGGCGGTGGCCTTGAGCAGCGCCGACGCCCTGAACCGGGGCGCCGGCCTGAGGCGGCAATTAATGATCGAGGTAGAGGTAGTTTTCCCAGCTTTTCATGCGGATCAGGATCTTACGAATAAGCGACAGGTGCTCGAAGTGTCCGGAATAGACCGCCGCTTCGACGTCAGTCCCCTGCGGTAAACGGTAATTTTGCAGGCGCGGATCGTTCACTTTGAAGACCACCAGCGCCCGGCCGTGACCGATTAGCGCATCGGTGGTCAGCAGCTTGCCCTGGCCCTGAAACTGGCTTTCACCGATTGCCGGCAGAACCTCGACGACCTCCGCGCTGAAAACGGTGCCCGGGATCGCCGGGAACAGCAGCTCCGCCTTCTCCCCGGCCTGCAGACGCTGCAACGAGTTCTGTCGAAACGCCGCGACGTATTCACGGGACTGATTCTCCGTCACCGGCACAAAGGTCATAACCGGCGCGAGACCCAGGGCCGTCGACATGGTGCCGGGCCGCAGGCCCACGGTGCTCACGTAGCCGTCAGACGGCGCGCGCACCACGGTATTCTCCCGCTTAAATTCGGCTTCCCGCAGCTGCGCCAGCAGCGAGGCAACCCGGGTATTTTCCCCGTGAACCACGGAGTGCAGGGCATTCCGCGCCTGGACAACGTTCTCTTTTGCGGCCGCTACCGCGGCTTCGTCCGCTTTCCACGTCTGGCGACGGGTATCGACCATCTGATCGGAAAAGGCACCCTTATCATGACCGGCAGCAAAACGGGCATACTCCCGCTGGGCCCGGTCGCGCTCGGCGCTGGCTTTATCCAGGCTGGCCCGGGCGCTATTTAGCGCCGAGTCGAGCGATAGCGCGTCCTGGCTGGCCGCTTTTACCTGCGCCTTGAGGTCATCCACTTTGGCCTGGAACGGAGTCGGATCAATAGTAAACAGCACGTCGCCCTGCTTCAGCATCTGATTGGCCTGAACCGGAACGCTGGTCACGCGGCCCCGCGTCTGCGACACAATGGGCACCGTACGAAATACCTGCTTGCCCGTTTCGGTATACGGAAAGTTATAATTCATCCCTAAAATAAGCGCCCCGATAATAACGATCCCACCTAATACCGCGGTCGGCACCGTCCATTTATTGAGCGGAATACGAAATATTTTAAAAATAACGATACAGAGTGCGGAATAGCACAGCAGCAGCAGCGTTTCCATTATTTATCCTCCTTCGTGGCGACGCCTTCAGCAGCCACCGGCAGCGAATGATGGCCTTTCAGGGTATTTAATTCCTGCTGCAGCGTATCCAGCCGCGTTAATACCTGAGTCAGGTGCCGATGCAGATCGCCGCTTTCCTGCTGCGCCTTCTGCATTCCCCAGCCGCGGTCCTCGCGCCACAGCGTCGCCCAGATCCACAGCAGCGGCCACAGCACGTGAAGCGTAAACAGGCTGACCCAGCCGGCGTAGTGAATAGCATCCTGGTGCGGATGATTTCTTTTTTTGGCAATTTCGTACGGGATATCGTGGATCACAATTATCCCGTAAAATAGAATCAGCACCACCGCAATCAGGATGGCCAGAGCGATATAGTCAAGAGTCATCGAATACTCCAGAGTTCAATAAGAGAAATAAATACCATCCCGACGGCGTGCCGAGGCCGGGTGGAAATAGCGATACAGCGTGCTGCGAGTTTATTTTACGCGGCAGCTTGCGGGAGAGAGTAAATAACTACTCGCGGAATAATTAAAATTTATCAGGGATTTTTCGGTCGATAGATATTAGCCGGCCCTTTTTCACCGTAATATATCCTCCCTCTTTCAGAGCGGCCAGTACCTGATAAACGTAGCTGCGCGAAAGGTTGGTGCGTTTGATAATAAAGGCGGACAGGCTTTCACGTTGCCCGTCGTCAATCCCGGTGCGGAACAGGTAGCGGGAAAGCATCGATTTGATGGTCTGAAACCCCGACAGATTACCCCGTTCATTGTGGGCATCAATCGCGAAGATGCCCATATAGACCAGAATAGTGGTCAGCTCCTGCATATATTTTGGCGACGAGTGAAAGAATATGCGCTCAAAATCGGCGACCGTGACTTTGGCAAAAAGACACTGCCCCTGGCACTGATAGAGCCAGTTCAGCTGCGGAAAGTAGCGTTCCGGCAGGCCCAGCGGCATATGCTCAATCACAATCCCTAACAGATTTTGCGCATCGCCCACCGCCAGCGTCATTTGCCCCTGCAAAAGGAAGTAGATGTACCCCTCTGCGGGCTGAAAGCGCGTGCCGGCGGCCCATTCAACCTGCTCACCGCAGGCGATAACCTCGGGGAGATGCGTGCTCAGTTCCAGATTCTGATAGGAAGAGTAGATATCGCCAAAGCTGCTATTCACCCCGTTCTTTCCCCGTCAGAAAAATCCGCTGAACAAATCATTGCCTAACAAAATATACATAAGATTTATAGAGAGTAAAAGTCCACAGCTGGAGTTCCTGCCGCGATCGTCGGCCGCTTTGCGGCGTCAATCCGCGGGCCGCGTTTTTTTTGCCCTGTCTCCCACTTTAGGCATCACGGCGTTTCGATCTGCACGGGGCTATGCTTTAATAAAGCTAAACCGGTTTAATATAGTTTAGCAACGAGGTGAGATGAGCATGAACGCAAAAGTTTGGGTGGTCGGAGATGCGGTGGTGGACCTGCTGCCGGAGAGCGGAGGGCGGCTGCTGCAGTGTCCAGGCGGCGCGCCGGCCAACGTCGCGGTAGGCGTTGCCCGCCTCGGCGGAGAGAGCGGATTTATCGGTCGCGTCGGCGACGATCCCTTCGGCCGCTTTATGCACCAGACCCTAAGTCAGGAGCGGGTTGACGTGAGCCATATGCGCCTCGACCCGCAGCAGAGAACCTCAACCGTGGTGGTCGATCTCGACAGCCACGGTGAGCGCACCTTTACCTTTATGGTGCGCCCCAGCGCCGACCTCTTTTTGCAGCCGGAGGATCTCCCGGCCTTCGCGCCCCGCCAGTGGCTCCACGTCTGCTCTATTGCCCTCAGCGCTGAGCCAAGCCGGAGCACCACCTTCGCGGCGATGGAGCAGATCAAAAGCGTCGGTGGCTGGGTAAGCTTCGACCCCAATATTCGCGAGGACCTGTGGCAGGACCCGGCGCTGCTGCAGGCCTGTCTCGACAGGGCGCTGTCGCTTGCTAACGTGGTGAAGCTCTCTGAGGAGGAGCTGGTCTTTATCAGCGGCAGCAGCGATCTGGCGCAGGGTATCGCCATCTTAAGCCAGCGCTACCGGCCGGAGCTGCTGCTGGTCACCCAGGGTAAAGCCGGCGTGCTGGCGGCTTTTCAGCAGCAGACGATCCACTTTGCGGCGAAGCCGGTGGTCAGCGTCGATACCACCGGCGCGGGCGATGCCTTCGTCGCCGGGCTGCTCTCCAGCCTCGCCGCCAACGGCATACCGACCGACCTGGCGTCGCTGGAGCCCGCGCTGCAGCTGGCGCAAACCTGCGGCGCGCTGGCGACCACCGCCAAAGGCGCCATGACCGCCCTCCCCTGGCAGCACGATCTCAATCGCCAGTTTTGATCCCTCGCGGGCCGTCCTCAACGGCCCGCTTTGTTGCCTCCGTCACAATTATTAAATCGGTTTAGCAAAATTCATTTCGCTATGCTACATGTCGCGTTTAACATATGAATTAAACCGGTTTAGCAAAACAACACATCATTCATTTTTATCTTTGGGATGCGAACAGCATGTACAAAAAAAGCACACTTGCCGTCCTTATTGCTTTGCTAACCGGAGCCGGTACGGTCCATGCGCAAACGGATTTAAGCACTATCGAAGCCCGCCTGATGGCCCTGGAAAAGCGCCTCCAGGACGCGGAAAACCGGGCGCAGACTGCGGAGAACCGCGCCGACTCGGCCGAGAAGAAAGTTGAGCAGCTCACCACGCAGCAGCAGAAGACCCAGGACAACACCCAGCAGGTGGCCCAGCGCACCGCCCAGCTGGAGAAGAAAGCCGATGAAAAGAGCGGCTTTGAGTTCCACGGCTACGCCCGCTCCGGCGTAATCATGAACGACTCAGCCTCCAGTACTAAATCCGGCGCCTACATGACGCCTGCGGGGGAAACCGGTGGAGCTATCGGCCGCCTGGGGAACCAGGCCGACACCTATGTTGAAATGAATCTTGAACATAAGCAGACCCTGGATAACGGCGCGACGACCCGCTTCAAAGTGATGGTGGCCGACGGACAAACCACCTACAACGACTGGAGCGCAAGCTCCAGCGATTTGAACGTTCGTCAGGCCTTCGTAGAACTGGGCAACCTGCCGACCTTCGAAGGCCCGTTTAAAGGTTCCACCCTGTGGGCCGGTAAACGCTTCGACCGTGATAACTTCGATATCCACTGGGTCGATTCCGACGTGGTCTTCCTTGCGGGTACCGGCGGCGGTATTTATGACGTGAAGTGGAACGACAGCCTACGGAGTAACTTCTCTCTCTACGGACGCAACTTCGGCGATATTGATGATTCGAGCAATAGCGTGCAGAACTACATCCTCAGCATGAACCACTTCATCGGCCCGGTGCAGGTGATGGTCAGCGGGATGCGGGCGAAAGATAATGACGATCGTAAAGATACCAACGGTAATCTGGTCAAAGGCGATGCGGCAAATACCGGGGTACATACGCTACTCGGTTTGCACAACGACAGTTTTTACGGCCTGCGGGAAGGCAGCAGCAAAACGGCCCTGCTCTACGGCCACGGCCTGGGCGCAGAAGTGAAAGGCCTCGGTTCCGACGGCGCGCTGCGTCCGGGAGCCAATACCTGGCGCTTCGCCAGCTACGGCACCACGCCGCTCAGCAAGAACTGGTTTATCGCTCCGGCGGTGCTGGCGCAGAGCAGTAAAGACCGCTATGTCGATGGCGACAGCTACCAGTGGGCGACCCTCAACATGCGTCTGATTCAGGAGATCAACCAGAACTTCGCTCTCGCTTACGAAGGCAGCTACCAATATATGGATCTCAAACCCGAGGGCTATAACGACCGTAATGCGGTGAACGGCAGCTTCTATAAACTCACCTTCGCACCGACCTTTAAGGTCGGCAGCATCGGTGATTTCTTCAGTCGTCCGGAGATCCGTCTCTACACCTCGTGGATGGACTGGAGCAAAAAGCTGGATAACTACGCCAGCGATGACGCTTTAGGCAGCAGCGGTTTTAAATCGGGCGGCGAATGGTCGTTCGGTATGCAAATGGAGACCTGGTTCTGACGGCAAGGGTCTGAAACCAGCTTAAAACCGCGGCATCAGTCCTCTGCTGCCGCGGAAATAAAACCAACAAATAATAAATGCATTCAGAGGGTACTATGGATTTCGAACACATTTCCCGCTCGCTGCTTCCGCTGTTAGGAGGCAAGGAAAATATCGCCAGCGCCGCGCACTGCGCCACGCGCCTGCGCCTGGTGCTGGTCGATGATTCGCTGGCCGACAAGAAGGCCATCGGCGAAATCGAAGGGGTTAAGGGCTGCTTTAATAACGCCGGTCAGATGCAGATTATCTTTGGCACCGGCATCGTCAACAAGGTCTACGCCGCGTTTATCCAGGTCGCCGGGATCGGCGAGTCCAGCAAGTCGGAAGCCGCCAATATTGCGGCGAGAAAGCTCAACCCGTTCCAGCGCATTGCGCGCCTGCTGTCGAACATCTTCGTCCCTATTATTCCGGCTATCGTCGCCTCCGGCCTGCTGATGGGCCTGCTGGGGATGGTAAAAACCTACGGCTGGGTCGATCCGAGTAACGCCATCTATATCATTCTCGATATGTGCAGCTCGGCGGCCTTTATCATTCTGCCGATCCTGATTGGCTTCACCGCCGCGCGCGAATTTGGCGGCAACCCCTATCTCGGCGCAACCCTCGGCGGCATCTTAACCCACCCGGCGCTCACCAACGCCTGGGGCGTGGCCGCCGGTTTCCATTCGATGAACTTTTTCGGTCTGGAAATCGCCATGATCGGCTACCAGGGCACGGTATTCCCGGTGCTGCTGGCGGTGTGGTTTATGAGCATCGTCGAGAAGCAGCTGCGCCGGGTCATTCCTGACGCCCTCGATCTGATCCTGACGCCGTTCCTGACGGTGATCATCTCCGGCTTTATCGCCCTGCTGATTATCGGCCCCGCCGGCCGCGCGCTGGGCGACGGCATCTCGTTTGTTCTTAGCACCCTGATCGCCCACGCCGGCTGGCTGGCCGGGCTGCTGTTCGGCGGCCTCTACTCGGTTATCGTGATCACCGGTATTCACCACAGCTTCCACGCCATTGAGGCCGGACTGCTGGGCAACCCGTCGATCGGCGTCAACTTCCTGCTGCCGATTTGGGCCATGGCCAACGTTGCCCAGGGCGGCGCCTGTCTGGCGGTATGGTTTAAAACCAAAGATGCCAAAATCAAAGCCATCACGCTGCCTTCGGCCTTTTCCGCGATGCTCGGGATCACCGAAGCGGCGATATTCGGTATTAACCTGCGCTTCGTGAAGCCGTTTATCGCGGCCCTAATCGGCGGCGCGGCGGGCGGCGCGTGGGTGGTATCGATGCACGTCTACATGACCGCGGTCGGGCTGACGGCAATCCCGGGTATGGCTATCGTGCAGGCCAGTTCGCTGCTGAACTATATTATCGGGATGGTTATCGCCTTCGGCGTGGCCTTTACCGTTTCCCTGCTGCTGAAATACAAAACGGACGCTGAATAATGTCACTTCCTTCACGTTTGCCGGCAATTTTACGCGCCGTGATGCAGGGCCAGCCGCGCGCGCTGCGCGATAGCCACTATCCGCAGTGGCACCTGGCCCCCACCACCGGCCTGATGAACGATCCTAACGGCTTTATCGAATTTGCCGGGCGCTATCACCTGTTTTACCAGTGGAACCCGATAGCCTGCGATCATACGTTCAAGTGCTGGGGGCACTGGAGCTCCGCCGACCTGCTGCACTGGCAGCATGAGCCGATTGCGCTGATGCCGGACGAAGAGTACGACCGCAACGGCTGCTACTCGGGGAGCGCCGTCGATAACGACGGCAAATTGACCCTGTGCTATACCGGCAACGTGAAGTTTGAAGACGGCAGCAGAACCGCGTGGCAGTGCCTGGCGACGGAAAACGGCGACGGTACCTTTAGCAAAACCGGCCCGGTGCTGGCGCTGCCGAAGGGCTACACCGGCCACGTCCGCGACCCGAAGGTCTGGCAGCATGAAGGCCGCTGGTTCATGGTCCTCGGCGCCCAGGATCTGCAAAAGCGCGGTAAGGTGCTGCTGTTCAGCTCCGCGGATTTGCACCAGTGGGAGGCGGCAGGCGAAATTGCCGGCAGCGATCTCAACGGCCTGCGCGACGCCGGCTATATGTGGGAGTGTCCGGACCTCTTCCCGCTCGCCGACCAGCATATCCTGATCTGCTGCCCCCAGGGCATCGCCCGCGAGGCCGATCGCTTCCTCAACACCTATCCCGCCGTGTGGACGGCGGGCCGCTTCGACTACGCCAGCGCCCGCTTTGACCACGGCGCGCTTTATGAGCTCGATGCCGGCTTCGAATTTTACGCCCCGCAGACCATGCTGGCCGCCGACGGCCGGCGGCTGCTGGTCGGCTGGATGGGGGTTCCGGACGGCGAAGAGATGCGCCAGCCGACCCTCGCCCACGGCTGGATCCACCAGATGACCTGCCTACGGGAGCTGGAGCTGCGCGACGGCAAACTCTACCAGCATCCGGTGCGCGAGCTGGCGGACCTGCGCGGCGAGGCCCGCGGCTGGCAGGGGCTTGGCCTGCCGCTGGCGCCGATGGACATGGTCTTTGAGGTGGCGCCCGGCGACGAGCTGGCGATTGATTTCGGCGGCGCCCTCAGGCTCACTCTCGACGCCGACGGCATTCGCCTCGAACGCCGCAGCCTGGCCTGCGACGACGCGCTCTACCGCTACTGGCGGGGAGAGGTGCGGGCGCTGCGGATCTTATGCGACAGCTCAAGCATTGAGATTTTCATTAACGGCGGAGAAGGCGTGATGAGCAGCCGCTATTTCCCGCAGTATCCCGGGCAAATGATTTTCAGCGGTGCGACGCCGGCTGCATTCTGCTACTGGCCGCTGCGGCCATGCATGGTAGAATCAGCGTTTTAATTTCGGGCGTATGCTGTCGTGATGAAAACCAAACGCGTTACCATTAAAGATATCGCCGAGCTGGCGGGCGTCTCGAAAGCGACCGCCAGCCTCGTGCTGAACGGTCGTGGCAAAGAGCTGCGCGTGGCGCAGGAGACCCGCGAACGCGTCCAGACCATCGCCCGCGAGCAGCACTATCAGCCGAGTATCCACGCCCGCTCGCTGCGCGATAACCGCAGCCATACCATCGGACTGGTGGTGCCTGAAATCACCAACTACGGCTTCGCGGTCTTCTCCCACGAGCTGGAAATGCTGTGCCGCGAGGCGGGCGTGCAGCTGCTTATCTCCTGCACCGACGAAAACCCGGCCCAGGAAAGCATGGTGGTCAATAATATGATTGCCCGCCAGGTTGACGGCCTGATCGTCGCCTCCTGCATGCACAACGACGCGGATTACCTCAAGCTCAGCGAGCAGCTGCCGGTGGTATTGTTTGACCGCAGCCCCAGCGGCAGCAGCCTGCCGCTGGTGATGACCGACTCCATCACACCCACCGCCGAGCTGATCTCACGGATTGCGCCCCAGCACGCCGAGGAGTTCTGGTTTCTCGGCGGCCAGCCGCGGCTTTCGCCTTCGCGGGACCGGCTGGCCGGCTTTACCCAGGGGCTGGCGCAGGCGGGCGTTGAGCTTCGCCCTGAATGGGTGATTAACGGCAACTATCATCCCAGCTCCGGTTACGAAATGTTTGCCGCGCTCTGCGCGCGGCTGGGGCGGCCGCCTCAGGCGCTGTTCACCGCCGCCTGCGGCCTGCTGGAAGGGGTGCTGCGCTACATGAGCCAGCATAATCTACTCGATTCCGGCATCCATCTCGCCAGCTTCGACGATCACTATCTGTACGACTCGCTGTCGCTGCGCATTGATACCGTTCAGCAGGATAATCGCCAGCTGGCCTGGCACTGCTATGACCTGATCAGCCAGCTTATCGACGGCGCCACCCCGGAGCCGCTGCAGCGCTATCTGCCGGCGACCCTGCAAATTCGCCACCGCTAGCCTATTCGTCCGAGCCGGTGATCCTCACCAGGTGGACGGTCAGCCACAGCAGTTCGTTGCCGCCCAGCGCTATTCCCAGCTGGGCCTGCACGTAGTCTCGGATCAGCTCGGCGCAGCGCCAGGCGTGCGGGTACTCCTTCACGACCTGCGCCAGCAGAAAGCTGTCCCGGGCGGTATCCAGCTCCCCCTCCTGCAGCCGCTGGAGGAAAAACTGCATATGAACGAGAAAGCGCGAGTAGTTAATCGACCCGGTGTCGATCTCCTGCTTAAAGTGGTACTGCACGAGGCTAAAAATATCCTTGAGCATTTTCACCGACTGCATGGTCTGCGCGACGTCATCGCCCTCGCTCTGCCCGTTAACCAGGTGAAAGGCGATATTGCCCGCCTCCTCTTCAGGCAGCGCTATCCCGTACTGCTGGCGAATCATCGCCACCGCCTCGCTGGCGACCCGAAACTGCTGCGGGTAGAAACGCCGCACTTCCGGCAGCAGCCGGTTTTGAATCGCAATCCCCTTCCGGCAGCGCGCTATGGCGAAATCGAGGTGGTCGGCAAGGGTGAAGAAAATCTGCTCCCGCACTTTGCTGCTGAGCTGCATATTGGCGCGGGAGATAATCATGGCGGCCATCTCGATAACCTCATCCGGTATCGCCGAGAGCGCCTCCAGGTAGCCGCTTCGGTTGATGGGCGTTTGCATCACAAACAGCTTTTCAATCTTCTCCTCGGCAATCTCATCCCCCGGCCTGCTGCTAAAGCCAATCCCCTTCCCCATAACGATAACCTCCCTGTTATCGCTGTCGGAAGAGAGTATCAGGCTGTTATTAAGCACCTTCTGAACAATCATCTCTAAGACTCGTCGTGGTTACCGTTGCGCGCAATGACATCCTTATACCACCAGAAGCTGCGTTTGCGGACCCTCTGCAGCGCTTTCAGCTCCTGTTCCCCACGATCGACGTAGACGAACCCGTAGCGTTTGGCGTAGCCCTGGTGGGTGCTGACCACGTCAATGGCCGCCCACGGGCAGTAGCCCATCAGCGTCACGCCGTCGGCAATCGCCAGGCGCATCTGCTCGATATGGGCCTGTAAAAATGCGATGCGGTAATCGTCGTTGACCGTCCCGTCGTGCTCCAGCTTATCCGCAGCGCCCATCCCATTTTCGCTAATCAGGATAGGCAGGCCGTAGCGCTCGCAGACTTTGCGCAGCGTCAGGCGCAGGCCGACCGGGTCAATCACCCAGCCGTAGGGCGTTTTGCCGACCCACGGGTTCTCCGCCGGGCGATAAACCCCCTCTTCGCCCAGCATAATTTGCTGATCGCCGGCGCGCGGGGCCACGTCGCCGCCGTCTCCCCGGCTGGCGGCGATGGTTGCCGTTGAGTAGTAGTTGATAGCGATAAAATCGGGCCGCCCCTGCTGCAGGATAAGCGCATCTTCCGGCCGCTGCTCCGGCGCCAGCCCCCGGTCCTGCAGGTAGGCCCACGCCAGCGCGTTGTAGCGCCCGTAGACCGCCACGTCGAGAAAGCTCCAGCAGCGCAGCGTTTCCCAGTTATGGGCGGCGATGGCATCCTCGGGCCTGCAGCTCTCGGCGTACATCGAGGTGGTGTTAATCGCCGGACCGATTTGCAGCCCGGGAAATTCGCGATGGCACAGCGCAAAGATCTGCGCCTGGGCCAGCATCATATGGTGATTCTGCTGGTAGAGCGCCTTTTTCCCCGGCAGCTCGCGGTCCTCCGGCACGCCGATGGCGCCGGGGTGCAGGATCATGGTGTTCTGCTCGTTGATGGTCAGCCACAGCGGCACCTTGTCGGCAAACTCGCTGAACAGCAGCCGGGCATAGCGCACGAACGCCTCCCCGGTCTCCCTGTTCATCCAGCCGCCTTTAAGCTCCAGCGCCCAGGGCAGGTCGAAGTGATACAGGGTGACTATTGGCACAATCTGATGACGCACCAGGGCGTCAATCAGCCGCCGGTAGAACCCCAGCCCGGCCGGGTTGACCGGGCCGTCGCCGTCGGGGATCACCCGCGACCAGGCCACCGAGAAGCGGTAGGCTTTTAGCCCCATCTGCGCCATCAGCGCGACGTCCTCTTCAACGCGATGATAGTGATCGCTGGCGACGCGGAAATCCGCCGTCCCCGGAGGATGGCTCAGCATATCAACCACCGACGGCCCCTTGCCGTCCTCATTCCACGCCCCTTCTACCTGATACGCCGACGTTGAGGCTCCCCAGAGGAAGCCCTGCGGAAAGCGGGCCTGCTGCTGATAGATCATCCCCGTACCTCCTCGGCTGCCTGCGCTATCAGCGCATCGCCATAGTCAACCTGCGGCGCGCCGGTGGTCCACAGCGGGTGCTGCTTATCACCGTTTACCACAATAACCGGGGTAATCAGGTCGTAGCCGGCGCGCTCAATGGCGGCAATATCAAAACGAATCAGCTCATCGCCGGCCTTTACCTCATCCCCCAGCTTCAGCGACGAGCTAAAGTGCTGGCCGTTAAGGTTAACGGTATCAATACCGATATGAATCAGCAGCTCAAGGCCGCTTTCGCTCTGTAACCCCACCGCGTGGCAGGAGGGGAGGAACATCATCACCGTGCCGTTAAACGGCGCCTTCAGGCACCCTTCCTGCGGGCGAATCGCCACCCCCTGTCCGAGCAGGCCGCCGGAGAATACGTCGTCATTCACTTCGCTCAGCGCGACCACCTGACCGCGCAGCGGGCTTAAAATTGCGGTATCGCCCGCGGCGTGAGCGCTGGCGGCCGGCGACGGTGCGGCGCTGGCGTCGTCGCTCTCCTGAGGAATATCCTCGAAGCCGATAAACCAGGTCAGGGTAAAGGTCACGACCATCGCAATGGCGCAGGTGACCAGGGCATGGACGATATTCAGCGGATTTTCACCGATAAACGCCGGCAGCGCCGCGAGGCCCGGGGAGACAAAGGCATAGCGCACCAGCCCGCTTAAACCGGCGTACATCCCGGCGCAGCCGCCGCCGATCATCGCGGCAATCAGCACGCGACGGAACTTGAGCATCACCCCGTACAGCGCCGGCTCGGTGATCCCCAGCAGCGCGGTAAAGCCCGATGAGGAGGCCAGCTGGCGCAGGTTGCTGTTGCGGGTTTTCAGCGCCACGCACAGCGTCGCTGCCCCCATCGCCACGTTCGAGGCCAGCATGCCCGGGCCGTTAATCATCTCGTAGCCATTTTTGCTCAGCTGGCCGGTGGCGATCGGCGTCATCGCCCATGCGGTACCGGTAATAATCAGGAACGGCTGCAGCGTGCCCATCAGCAGCGGGATTAGCCAGCTGGCGTGACGGTCGATGGACGCCGCGCCGGCGGCCACCAGGTCGTTAAGCAAAATGCCCGCCGGGCCGACCACCACCAGCGCCAGCGGCGCGGTGATCAGCAGGATCAGCATCGGTTTAATGAAGAATTTGATAATCGACGGCGTGACCTTTTCGGCAAAGCGCTCCACCCACGACATCAGCCACACCGTCAGGATAATCGGCAGCACTGACCCGGCGTAATCCGAGAGCAGGACGTTGATCCCAACGAAGTCCACCGCTTTACCCGCCGCCAGCATCTGGCCGATTCCCGGATGCAGCAGCACGCCGGCAATGGTCATCGCCAGGATCGGGTTGCACTCAAACTTTATCGAGGCCCCGTAGGCCAGCAGAACCGGGAGGAAGAAGAATGCGGCGTCGGCGATGATATTAAGCAGCTGCCAGGTTGAGCTGGTTTCGCTAATGACGCCGGTCAGCTTGAGAATAGCCAGCAGCGCCTTGATCATCCCGGCGCCGGTAATGGCCGGGATAACCGGGGTAAAGGTGGTCGAGATGACGCTGATCACGCTTGCCACTACGCCCTGGCGCGGCGCTTTTTTATCGCCTGCCGGGTGGTCTTTACTCGCCGGCAGCGCCTTTTTCAGGCGGCGAAAGACCTGCTGGACCTCGTTGCCGATAACAATCTGGAACTGGCCGCCTTTCTCTACCACGCTTATCACGCCGGCGATATTACCGATCTCCGCGGCGTTAACCTTTGCGCGATCGCTGAACTCCATGCGCAGCCGGGTGGCGCAATGGGTGAGCGTGCGGATATTCTCCGCGCCTCCTACGCAGTGGAGGATTCTGTCTGCCGTTTCGTTATAGTTCATAGTGTTCCCTGGTGTTGAGGCAAAAAAAAAGACCAAAACGGAGACGCTCCCCTTAGCGGGAGAGCATTCCTATTTTGGTCTTGCCTGCTTTCGCAGTAGCACGCCGTAATAAAAATGGGCTATTTCGCCGGATTATCTAAGCGGCCCGGCCCGGTTTCAATCGGGTCTGCGCAAAAGTGTGAGCCAGGTTGAGGAAATTCTTAAACCAACGCCGTTCCCCGGGACCTCAGCCCAGCGCTTCGCTGCGCAGCCAGCTCTGCAGCAGCCTGCCGTTGGGCGTCATTTCGCTGTCCTGGCGCACGCACAGGTAGTAATCCCGGCCGTCATCGATCGCCGCATCAAAGATTTTCACCAGCTCGCCGCTGTTCAGATACGGCGCGATCAGCGGCTCGCGCATCAGCGCGCAGCCCAGCCCGGCCTGCACGCCGGCGAGGGTTAACAGCCCGTCCTCAAACAGCGGCCCCGTCGATCGCGGCGGGCGCTTCACGCCCTGCTGCACAAACCACTGGTTCCAGGTGCTGCGCTCCTCGTCGTGGAGCAGCGGCATCTGCAGCAGCTGCTCCGGGGTATCAATATGTCCGTGCAGGCGGATAAACGCCCGGCTGCATACCGCCACCATTCTGCCGGAAATCAGCTTTTCGCTCTGATATCCCGCCCACCGCCCGTTGCCGAAGCGAATCGACATATCCGAGGCGTCGCTGAGGTAGTTGCGGTGGTTGGCGTAAACCACGTTAATTTCGGTCTGCGGGTTGGCGTGAACGAATGACGGCAGGCGAGGAATAAACCAGCCCATGCCGAACAGCGGGATCAGGCTGATCGTGACCTGCTGGCTCTGGACCTGATCGACCAGATGCTCGGTGGCCTGGCGCAGAACGTTAAACGCCGCGCGGATGGAGCGGTAGTATTCCCGCCCCTGCAGGCTGAGGGTCAGCCGTCGCCCCTGGCGCTCGGTAAGCGGGATCTGCAGATATCCCTCCAGCACCTTCAGCTGATGGCTGACCGCCGACGGCGATATCGCCAGCTCCTGAGCGGCCAGGGTGATGCTGCCGAGGCGGGCGATGGCCTCAAAAGCGCGCACCGCCCGCAGCGGCGGATCGTTGGCCAGGCCGCTTTCCGCCCAGCCTTCCCGCTCCGCCGATTGTTCTGTTTTTTTCATATATTGATTTTCTTAGCGCTAAGTGAGATCCGACACGTTATTTAATTATATTAAATATCATAAAGATAGATAAATTCGAGATCATAATAAGAAAGAATATATCCGTATTTTACAATTTAATTCATTTATTGGATGGTAGCCGTAATTTGAGCATATTGTCGGGTAAATCGGTTGGACACACTCATACAGCAATTCATCAATGGCATCATGCTGGGAAGCATCTACGCCCTTATCGCGCTCGGCTACACCATGGTGTACGGCATCCTGCGCATCATTAACTTTGCCCACGGCGATATTCTGATGGTCGGCGCCCTGACGACGCTGTCGGCAATGAACGCGCTAAACGCCCATTTTCCCGGCCTGCCGCCGCTGGCCCAGCTGAGCCTGGCGCTGATGCTGGCTATGGTCGTCTGCGCCCTGCTGGCGATGGCGGTTGAGCGCTTTGCCTACCGCCGCCTGCGCAACGCTCCGCGCCTGGCGCCGCTGATCTCGGGGATCGGCGTGTCGGTGCTGCTGCAAACCGTGGCGATGATTATCTGGACCCGCAACCCGCTGATGTTCCAGCAGATCCTGCCGATGGAGCCGATCGCCGTGACCCACGGCAGCGCGGCGCATCCGCCGGCAATCGTCACCGTGACCGGCATCGTCACCGTTGCGCTGGCTTTTGCGGTCATGCTCGGCCTGTGGCTGCTGGTGGAATTTACCCGCTTAGGCCGCGGCATGCGCGCGGTGGCGGAGAACCCGCGCATCGCCACGCTGATGGGGGTCAACCCCAACGCCATTATCACCCTCACCTTCGCCATCGGCGGCGCGTTTGCGGCGCTGGCGGGCGTCATGATGGCCAGCAACTACGGCAGCGCCAGCTTCTCAATGGGCTTCCTCCCCGGCATTAAGGCCTTCACCGCGGCGGTGCTCGGCGGCATCGGCAATATTCGCGGCGCGATGCTCGGCGGCCTGCTGCTGGGGATCATCGAATCGCTGGGCGCCGGCTATCTCGGCGACCTGACCCACGGCGTCTTCGGCAGCAACTATCAGGATATCTTCGCCTTTATGGTGCTGATTGTGGTGCTGGTATTCCGTCCCGCCGGTTTACTCGGCGAGCGCGTCGCGCATCGGGCATAGGAAAAAATATGACAACGGCACAACTCGTCGCGGCCCCCGCCGCATCCCGTCGCTTCTGGTCCGGCATGACCCTGTTTATCTGCGCGCTGCTGGTGGCGCCGATGGTCGCCAGCCAGCTCGGCGGCAACTACTGGGTGCGGGTTATCGACTTCGCCCTGCTGTACATCATGCTGGCGCTGGGGCTCAACATCGTGGTCGGCTACACCGGCCTGCTGGATATGGGCTTTATCGCCTTCTACGCCGTCGGCGCCTACCTGGCGGCGCTGCTCGCCTCTCCGCATCTGCTGGAGGCGTTTCCGCAGTTGCTGGCCTGGTTCCCGGACGGCCTGCACACCTCCTGGCTGCTGATTATTCCGCTCGCCGCGCTGGTGGCGGCGGGCTGCGGCATCGTGCTGGGCGCGCCGACCCTCAAGCTGCGCGGGGACTACCTGGCCATCGTCACCCTCGGCTTCGGCGAGATTATCCGCATCCTGATGCGCAACCTCGATCGCCCGGTGAACATTACCAACGGCGCAAAGGGTATTTCCGGCGTCGATACGCTGAGCCTGTTCGGCCTTAAATTCAGCGGCGTCTATCACTGGTTCGGCGTTAAGGTTCCGGCGCTGTGGCTGTGGTACTACCTGCTGATGCTGGTGATTGTGGCGATTATCTTCGTCTGCCTGCGCCTGCAGCACTCGCGGATCGGCCGCGCCTGGCACGCCATCCGTGAGGATGAGGACGTTGCCCGGGCGATGGGCATTAACCTGCGTAACTATAAGCTGCTGGCCTTCGCCATCGGCGCCTCGTTCGGCGGCGTCGCCGGGGCGCTGTTCGGCGCTTTCCAGGGCTTCGTCTCCCCCGAATCCTTCACCCTGCAGGAGTCGATTGCGGTGCTGGCGATGGTGGTGCTCGGCGGCATGGGGCATATCCCGGGCGTTATCCTCGGCGCCGTTCTGCTGACCGCCCTGCCCGAGCTGCTGCGCAGCCAGGCCGCCCCGCTGCAGCAGGCGCTGTTTGGCGAAGTGCTGATTGACCCGGAAATTCTGCGCCAGCTGTTCTACGGCCTGGCGCTGGTGCTGGTGATGCTGCTGCGCCCGCAGGGCATCTGGCCCGCCGGACACAAAGGAGCCAAAGCATGAGCCTGCTCAGCGTGAGCCATATGTCCAAGCGCTTCGGCGGCCTGACGGCGGTCGATAACGTCTCGCTCGCCATCAACGAGGGCGAAATCTACGGTCTTATCGGCCCCAACGGCGCGGGTAAAACTACCTGCTTTAACCTGATAACCGGGCTCTATCCGGCGGACAGCGGCGAGTTCGCCATCGCCGGTCAGCCCTACTTTCCGAAAAACATTGAGAAAGTCACCGCCGCCGGCATCGCCCGCACCTTCCAGAACGTGCGGCTGTTTAACCAGATGTCGGTGCTGGAAAACGTGATGGTCGGCCGCCACGTACGCACCCGCAACGGCCTGTGGGCGGCGCTGAGCCGCCACCGACGCGCCCGCGCCGAAGAGGCGCAAACCCGCGAGCTGGCGTGGCACTGGCTGGAGTATACCGGCATCGCCCAGTTCGCCCACTACCGCGCCTGCGACCTCGCCTACGGCCACCAGCGGCGGCTGGAGATTGCCCGCGCGCTGGCTACCGACCCGCGCCTGCTGGCGCTGGACGAGCCGGCCGCTGGCATGAACGCCGCGGAGAAAGTGGCGCTTGGCGAGCTGCTGCTGCGCATCCGCAACGACGGCAAAACGCTGCTGATGATTGAGCACGACGTCAAGCTGGTGATGGGGATCTGCGATCGCCTGATGGTGCTGGACTATGGCAAAACGCTGGCCAGCGGCACGCCTGAAACCGTACGTCGTGACCCGGCGGTTATCGCCGCCTGGCTGGGAGGAAACGCGCATGTCTGATCTGTTAACCGTTAGCGGTCTTGGGGTGCACTACGGCGGCATCCAGGCGGTACGCGAGGTGTCGTTTAGCGTGCAAGAGGGCGAGCAGACGACGCTTATTGGCGCCAACGGCGCGGGCAAAAGCTCCACCGTACGCGCGGTGACCGGGCTGGAGCCGTTTAGCGGCGACATCGTCTTCAACGGCAGGCCGGTACGCCAACGGCGGGCCGAAACGCTGCTGCGCGAAGGGCTGGTGATGGTGCCGGAAGGCCGCGGCATTTTTGCCCGCATGACGGTGCTGGAAAACCTGCAGATGGGCGCCTGGCTGCGCCGCGACGGCGCGGCGGTGAAGCGCGAAATGGACGATATCTTCAGCCAGTTTCCCCGCCTCGGCGAGCGCCAGCATCAGCTGGCCGGGCTGCTCTCCGGCGGTGAACAGCAGCTGCTGGCGCTAAACCGCGCCCTGCTCAGCCGCCCGCGGCTGCTGATCCTCGACGAGCCGTCGATGGGGCTGGCGCCGCTGATGGTGGAGAACGTTTTCCGCGTTATCGCCACCCTGCGCCAGCGCGGCGTGGCGCTGCTGCTGATCGAGCAGAACGCGCGCCTGGCGCTGGAGGCCACCGACAGCGCGTGGGTCATGGACAGCGGCAGCATCGTTGAGCGCGGCGCGTCGCGAACGCTGCTGGCCGACGACCGTATTGCACAGATTTATCTGGGCGAAATGCCCGTTTAACACACCAACCAACATCAGGGAAAAACAATGAAAACAGCAAAAATCAGTGCGCTTAGCGCCGCTATTGTGCTCAGCGGTTTTGCCTCTTCCGCCGCATGGTCCGCCGCCGGCGAAACCGTCACTATCGGCCTTGCCGGCCCGCTGACCGGCCCCTCCGCGCGTATTGGCAAGGATCTGGAAAACGGCGCTCAGCTGGCCATCGACGATATCAACAAGCAGCACCCGACGATCGGCGGCAAGGCGGTGACCTTTAAGCTGCAGTCGGAGGACGACCAGTCTGACCCGCGTACCGCGGTAGCCGTTGCCCAGCGCCTGGTGGACAGCGGCGTGGCGGGGGTGGTCGGCCACTGGAATACCGGCACCAGCATTCCGGCGGCGCGGGTCTATCACGACGCCGGGATCGCCCAGGTTGCGCCGGTGGCGACCGGTCATGCGTATACCAAACAGGGCTTCGATACCAGCTTTAGGGTGATGGGCCACGACGATGACGGCGGCCAGTTTGCCGGCCAGTACGCGGTGCAAACCCTGAAGGCCAAACGCATCGCGGTGATCGACGATCGTACCGCCTTCGGCCAGGGCCTGGCGGATGAGTTTATTAAGTCGCTGAAGGCCCAGGGGATCGATATCGTCGATCGTCAGTACGTCGATGACAAAACGGTGGACTTCAGCGCCGTGCTAACGGCAATCCGCAGCAAAAACGCCGATCTTATCTTCTTCGGCGGCGTCGATAGCCAGGCCGCACCGCTGGCGCGCCGCATCAAGCAGCTGGGGATGAGTGCCACCCTGATGGGCGCGGGCGGCTTCGTCAGCCAAACCTTCCTGCAGCTGGCGCAAAAAGAGGGCAACGGCGTGGTAGCGCTGGAGCCGGGCCTGCCGGTGGAGCAGATGCCGGGCGGCAAGGCCTTTGAGCAGGCCTATCAGTCGCGCTATCACACCCATATCGAGCTGCACGCGCCGTTCGCCTACGACGCCACCCGCGTGCTGGCGGCGGCGATGGAAAAAGCCGACTCCGTCGATCCGGCGGTCTACCTGCCCGTCCTGCGCGCCATCAGCTATTCCGGCGTCACCGGGCAAATTGCCTTTGATAAAGAAGGCAATCTGAAGTCGCCAACCTTTACCGTCTACAAAGTCGTCGACGGCAAATGGCAGCCGCAAACCGTGCTCGGCGGCGCCACCACGAAGTAACGCAGTGAGGCAATGTGATGAGTGATAATAATGAGCTGGGCATTCTTGCCCGCCGCAAAATTGAAGCAGAGATAATTAAGCCGATTTACGACATCCTGGTCCGCGAGATAGGCAAAGCGCGCGCCCAGGCGGTCATCGGCGAGGCGATTGAGAACGCCGCCATTGAGGCAGGGAAAGCCTTTGCCGACCAGGAGCCCAACGGCGCGGATATTCAGAGCTTTGTCGCCCTGCAGTATCTGTGGGAAAAGGACAATGCCCTGGAGGTCACCGTGCTCGATGCCGACGATCGGCAGTACAACTACAACGTTAACCGCTGCCGCTACGCCGAAATGTATCACCAGATGGGCCTCGGCGAGATTGGTCACCTGCTCTCCTGCGCCCGCGATGACAAGTTTATCGTCGGCTACGCCCCGGAGGTTGAGCTGACCCGCACCACGACCATTATGCAGGGCGCGCCGTGCTGTGATTTCCGCTACCGCGTAAAAAAGGACCCATCATGATAACCGTCAACGGCGAGCGCCTGTGGGCCACGCTGAACGAAATGGCGACTATCGGCGCGACGCCCGCCGGCGGCGTCACCCGGCTGACGCTGAGCGAAGAGGACCGCCGGGCCCGGGATCTGCTGCGCGACTGGGCGCTGGCGGCGGGGTTTGGCTACCGTGTCGACGGCATGGGCAATATGTTTATCCGCCGGGCGGGGAAAAACCCGGCGCTGGCGCCGGTGTTGACCGGTTCGCACGTTGACTCCCAGCCGCTGGGCGGGCGCTATGACGGTATTTACGGCGTGCTGGCGGGGCTGGAGGCGCTGCGGGTGCTTAACGAGCGCGGCGTCGAAACCGAGCGCGATATCGTGCTGGTGAACTGGACCAACGAAGAGGGCGCGCGCTTTGCCCCGGCGATGCTCGCCTCCGGCGTGTGGGCCGGGCAGTTTAGCGAAGAGTGGGCTCTTGCCCGGGAAGATCGCAGCGGCGTCAGCGTCGGCGAGGCGCTGGAGGCGATCGGCTATCGCGGCGAGCACCCGACGGCGGCGTTTCCCCTGCACGCCTGCTACGAGGTGCATATCGAACAGGGGCCGATTCTGGAAGACGAAGGGATTGATATCGGCCTGGTGCACGCGGCGATGGGCCAGCGCTGGTTCAACGTCACCCTGACCGGCTTCGCCGCCCACGCCGGTACCACGCCGATGAACAGCCGCCGCGATGCGCTGACCGCTTTTGCCGAGCTGGCGCTGGCGGTGGAAGAGATCGGCATCGACCGCCAGCCCGACGGCCGCGCGACGGTCGGTACGCTGCAGGTAACGCCCGGGTCGCGTAACGTGGTGCCCGGCCGCGTGGAGTGCAGCGTCGAGTTTCGCCATCCGCAAAGCGACGCCCTCGAAGCGATGGAGCTCGCGCTGCGCCGCGCCGCCGCGGCGCTGGGCCAGCGCGGCGTCACGGCAGAGGTCGAGCGTATTTTTGACTACGCGCCTATCGCCTTCGACCCCGACTGCCTGGCGCGCAGCGAGCGGGCCGCCCTGGCGCTCGGCTACAGCGCGAAACGGATGGTTTCCGGCGCCGGACACGATACCTGCTATATCAGCAAAGTGGCCCCCGCCAGCATGATATTTATCCCCTGCGAGAAGGGAATTAGCCACAATGAGGCCGAAAACATTCTCCCTCTGTGGGCCGAAAAAGGGGCCAACGTCCTGCTTAACAGCCTGCTTAGCGCCGCGTGCGAATCCTCCTGATCCCCGCCTGTCGTCATAGCGAAGAGATTGTGCATGGCGACAAACGCTCCCCTCTCCGGGGCCGCACGGCGCGACCTCGGAGAGGAAAACCCCAGCATAAATAAATTAAAACAGCACCTTACCCGGCGGTTAAAGACGTTTATTTTTGGATTCTCTGCTAAAATCAGCAGGAAGATCGCCTATAGTATGGCCAATGTACGCAGGGAAAGAAGCGGTGTCTGGCGGGCTTAAGGTCAACGTGCCGGGCACGCTGCCGGGTCATACTCGCCGCGAAAATAGCCTGATGGGATCGCCTCTTACTGCTGACGCCGGGTACGTGTGAAAACGAAAAAAAAAGCCGCCGCATCGTCCAACGTACTCCGCTATATCTGGGGGTCTGCGTTAGCGACAATCTGTTTAACCACCATTCTCTCATTCTGGCTGCTCTCCGGCTCATGGTCGATGTGGAAAAGCGCGCATAACAACGTTATTCAGTTCGATATTTTTTACCGCGTCCTGCAGGTCTCCAACGATTTAGCCGGCGAACGCGCCTTCGTTAACGAGCTGGTATTGAGCCCGCTGGCGGATAAAGAGCGGCAGTGGCAGGCGCTGGAGGCCCACCGCCGGGTCACCGATCGCGATATGCAAAGCATCCCGCGGCACCTGCTCTCCCCCGAGCTGATGGTGGAAATGCAGCATCAGTTGGCCCACGCCAGGCGCCTCGCCGATACCTTCCGCAGCCGGGAGCTCGGCGATCCGGCGACGGCAGAGCACGCCATCCGCGATATGGTGGTGGCGACCGACTTTTACCATCAGGCGCTGTTTGAGCGCACCGCCGAGTTTTTACTGCTGGAGCCCAGCGCGCTGGGGCCTATTCTGCGCGCCCAGGCGCTGGGCGAGCTGCGCGACGCCACCGGCAGGCTCGGCTCGCAGCTGCTGATCCCGCTGGCAACCCAAACAAAAATTCCCCAGGCGAACCGCGAAGGGATCACCCGCGGCATTGAGCGGATTAATACCGCCTGGTGGCTGCTGCAAACCCAGGGCGACGAGGCGAGCTATATCCCGCACTTTCAGCGCCAGCTGGAGAATACCCGCCAGGCCTTCGAAACGCAGGGGATTGGTTTAATTAACCGCTTAAAAGAGGAGAGCGACGGCAATCAGCCCTACAGCATTAGCGCCGAGCGCTTCGCCATTGATTATCACGCCAGCCTCGGCGCTTTTGATAATCTGCTGAATACCTACATGGCCGGCGTCAAAAAGCACTACACCGCCAGCGAGCGCCGGGCGCTGCAGAGTTTGCTCATCCGTTCGCTGGTGCTGGCCCTGGTCTACGCCCTGACGATCGCGATGATTTTCTATATTCGCTCGCGGGTTTTGCGCCCTATTCTGCGCTTAAATAATATTGCCGCCGATCTGATCGCCGGCAAGCAGGCGCACGTCCAGATCGATGACGACACCGCGGAAGAGGTGCAGGAGCTGTTCTCATCGCT
Organism: Klebsiella terrigena; assembly: GCF_006539725.1. Classification (GTDB taxonomy): domain Bacteria; phylum Pseudomonadota; class Gammaproteobacteria; order Enterobacterales; family Enterobacteriaceae; genus Klebsiella; species Klebsiella terrigena. The sequence goes on from NZ_BJNO01000004.1 coordinate 117,184, forward strand.
CGGCACCCTTGGGAAAAAGCTGCGCGAAGATGCGCGCATCAGTCGCCAGTACCAGCGCCAGTCGGAGGAGGACCCGCTCACTCACCTGTTTAACCGCCGGGCGTTCAATAGCCGGGGCGAGGCGCTGCTGCGTCAGTCGAGTGAGGCCCTGAGCGCCTGGCTTATTATGCTGGACGTCGACCGCTTCAAGTCGATTAACGATAGCTGGGGACACCCGATGGGCGACGAAGTGCTGGTGGCGCTGGCAAAAACGCTGAACAAGTTTAGCCGCCCGAGCGACGTCGTGGGTCGTCTTGGCGGCGAGGAGTTTGCGGTGCTGTTTCTGGCCCCGACGGCGCAGGACGTTGCCAGCTACGCCGCGCGTATTCAGCATGAAATCCGCAAGCTGACCTTCCACACCAGCGGCGGCGAGACCTTTAAGGTCACCGCCAGCTTCGGGGTTTCTCAGGGCTGGCAGTGCCCGCTGGAGGAGCTGCTGTCGCGGGCAGATAGCGAACTGTATAAGGCGAAAAACAGCGGCCGTGACCGGATCTGCGGCCTGCCCTGAGCGCGGGCCGGAAGCCTGCGCTCGGGCGCTGCCGATGAGGTGGGCTAGTGCTTCTTACGGTTACGGCGCATATCGATGGTCACCGCGGCAACAATAATGATGCCCTTAATAATATCCTGCACGTAGGCATCGACGCCGACGAAGGTGAAGCCGCTTTTAATCAGCCCCAGAATCACCGCCCCAATCAGCGTTCCGGTAATCCGCCCAACGCCGCCCATCAGGCTGCTGCCGCCGATCACCGCCGCGGCGATGGCGTCCAGCTCATAGGACATCCCCATGCTCGACTGGCCGCTGCTGACGCGCGCGGCCAATACCACGCCGGCCAGACCGGAGAGCGCGCCGGCAATGGTGTAAACGATGACCAGGTACTTGTTGACGTTGATGCCGGACACTTTTGCCGAGGTCATGTTACCGCCGATGGCGTAGACGTATTTACCGTAGCGGGTATGCTTGAGCGCGATATGGAACAGCGCGGCGATGACGAAGAAGATAATGACCGGCATCGCCCCCTGACCCACGGCGGTAAAGCTGTCGGACAGGAAGCTAATCGGGTTTCCCTGGGTGTAATACTGCGCGAGACCGCGCGCGGAAACCATCATCCCGAGGGTCGCGATAAACGGCGGGATCCCGGTGCGGGTCACCAGAAAACCGTTGGTTAACCCACAGAGCAGACCGACGCCGATCCCGGCAAAAATGGGGATCGCCGCCGGCAGGTTGACCAGCGAGGGAAACATCGGCGTGAGGCTGTCCGAGGTCTGCGCCAGGCTTGCCGCCACCACCGCCGCAAGCGCGATAACCGAGCCGGAGGAGAGGTCAATCCCGGTGGTAATAATCACCTGAGTCACCCCCACGGCGATAATACCGATAATCGCCACCTGTAAAACGATCAGCACCAGGCGGTTGCTATTCATTAAAAATGATTGGTCGCGAACGAACCAGCCGGCAATTTCAAACGTCAGGGCAATCACCACCATGACGATAAATATCCCGGTATCTTTCGGCATTTTATGCCGTAGCTGACTCAAGAAAGAGGGTTTCTCATTTACGGGAGCTGCGGTCAATTTCATATTGCTCATTCTCTACGCCTCAATTGGATGCCAACGACAAAATGGTTTCCTGATCGGCCTCATCTTTTTCAAGGATGCCGGTAATACGCCCTTCATGCATGACCATCACCCGGTCACTCATCCCGAGAATTTCCGGTAGTTCAGAGGAAACCATAATTACCGCGACGCCACGGTTCGCCAGTTCGCTAATCAGATGGTAAATTTCAGCCTTCGCGCCCACGTCAATACCGCGGGTCGGCTCATCGAGAATTAATATTTTGGGCTGGGCTAAGAGCCAGCGGGCAATCAGTACTTTTTGCTGATTACCGCCGCTGAGGTTATTAATAATTTGATCCATCGTCGGGGTTTTAATATTCAGACGGCGGATCTGCTCCATACAGTCTTCCGCCATTTTCACATGTTTAACAAACCCGCTTTTACCGACATATTCCGGCATATTCACGATGCTCATATTCTCCAGCACCGACAGGACGAGGAACAGGCCGGACTTTTTGCGATCCTCAGTCAGCAGCGCCATCCCTTTTTCGATGGCGACGGAAGGAGAATCTATCTTCACCGGGACGCCATCAATCAGCACCTCGCCCTCGTCAAAGCTCTCCATACCGAACAGGCACTCCATCACCTCGCTGCGCCCGGCCCCGACCAGCCCGGCAACGCCGAGGATTTCGCCGCGGCGCACGCTGAAGGTGACGTCATCAAAGTAGCCCTTGCGCGACAGATTGCGCACGCTCAGGACATCCTCGCCGATCGTATTATTGAATTTTGGGAACAGCTGGGTTAATTCTCGCCCGACCATCTGAGTGATTAACGACTGGCGGGTATATTCCGCCGTCTGCTGGCTGGCGACCCAGCTGCCGTCACGAAAGACGCTGATTTCATCGGTAATAGCAAAAATCTCATCCATCTTATGGCTGATATAGATGATGGCTTTGCCCTGCGCCCGGAGGTCGCGAATAATCGTAAACAGGTGCGCCACCTCCCCTTCGGTTAACGCCGAGGTCGGCTCATCCATAATCACGATATCGGCGTTCCACGAGACCGCTTTAGCAATTTCCACCATCTGCTGGGCGGCGATGCTCAGATCGCCCACCAGCCGATCGGCGGAGAGGCGAATATTGAGCTTATTCAGCAGCGTCTGGGTCTGGCGGATCAGCTGGCGATGATCGACGAAGCCGTACTTCATCGGCTCGCGGCCGAGCCAGATATTTTCCGCCACCGTCATATGCGGCACCAGATTAAGCTCCTGGTGGATCATCGAGATCCCCGACCGCAGCGCATCCATGGTGTCCTGAAACTGAACCGGCTGGCCTTTGACTTTTATCGCGCCCTTATCGGGACGGTAAATCCCGATAAGGCATTTCATCAGCGTGGATTTACCGGCCCCGTTTTCGCCCATCAGCGCGTGTACCGTTCCAGGGCGCACGCGCAGTGAGACATTATCGAGCGCCTTCACGCCGGGAAAGAACTTGCTGATACCTTCGGCTTCTAGGGCAAAAGCGTTCATAGAAAAATCTCCGTACCGCTGGGCCTGGGATCGTTATTTTTGGTTGCGGCTGACGAAATCAGACATGTTTTCTTTGGTGATCAGCTGGTAGGGAACGTCGATGACCTTTTCGACTTTCTCACCGTTAGCCAGCTTGATGGCGGCGTTGACCGCGCCCTCGCCCTGCCCCTTCGCGTCCTGGAAAATCGTGGCGATCATCTTGCCGTTTTTGAGCATCTGCAGCGCGTCGGGGGTGCCGTCAACGCCGGCGATCAGAATGTGGTTCGGGTTGCTGCCCAGCGCCTGCAGCGCGCCGATGGCCATTTCATCGTTGTTTGAGGCAATGGCCTGGATATCTTCTCCGCTGGTCATCCAGTTGCTCACCACGTCGACCGCGTCGTTACGCATAAATTTGGCGGTCTGCTTCTGCACGATTTTAATATTCGGGTATTTCGCTACCACCTCTTCCACGCCCTTCGTCCGATCGCGGGTCGATTCATTGGCCAGGTCGCCCAGCAGGATAGCCACGTTTCCTTTACCGTTCATCGCCTTCGCCAGCGCTTCCATCTGCAGGCGCCCGGCGAGGACCGAATCCGAACCGACGTAGGCCATTTTGTCCGTCAGCGGCAGCTGCGGGCGACGGTTAACGAACACCAGCGGGATACCGGCTTTGGTCGCCTGATCGATAATCGGTTTCACCGCGTTGGTGTCGACAGGGGCAACGATGATGGCATCAACGCCCTGACCGATGAAGTTCTGTACCTGCTGCAGCTGCTGCGCCACGTCGCCCTTGGCGTCTTCTACCTGCGACTTAACGCCATCTTTTTGCATCTCTTTTTGCATGGCATTACGCAGGATGGTCAGAAAGTTATCATCAAAAAGCGCCATCGAAACGCCGACGGAAATATCTTTTGCCATAACAACCGCAGGCAACATACAGGCTAACAAAGAGGCAACAATCGTTTTCTTGATATTCACAGTTGATCCTTGAGCGTCGTTGATACGCCAGTTCATTGAGATAAATGAAAGATTCGTTTCATTAAAAACGGGTCAAACACCTGCCTGTCCTTCGGCCAGAGAACGCGTCTCCGCCAGCGCCGTCGGCTTATCTTTTGCCACAAACCGCTAAAATCGGTTGATTTATAATGAATTATTAAAACAGTAGTTCATTAATCATCACTGGTTCTGAGCACTCGATTTCAGTCGTTTTGTTTCATTAACAACTTATTTGAAACTTTTATAATTAAATAACTGAAATGAAAATTTTAAAACTACGTAGTAACAGAACTTTGACAGATATCTAACATTGCTGCATAAACGAGCGAAAAATGAGAGGCAACCAGCAGTTTGCTCACGAGCCGAGGGCGCGGGACTGGCATTCAGCAGGAGATGATTTGATTGGGGAATCATTCATGAATGGACAAGCTTTATCATAGACAGACGCGGGAGAGCGTCGCCGCCGGCTGGTACTGCAAACCATGCATCAGGCCCACGCCTCGATCCGCACGATCGCCTACGCTTTTCAGGCTGCGGATATTGCCCGCGCTGGCTGCCGCCGAGGATCGCGGCGTTGAGGTGCAGATCGTCGTGGATACGCGACACAGCCGCGCGAAGGCCAGCCGGGTGGCGATGAAATAACCGCCCACAGGCGGTTGGTGTTGAGGCTGGTGCTGGGGCTGGGGCTGGGACCAGGACTGGGGCTAGGGCTGGCTAGTGGATAATTTTAAACGTCAGCTCATAGGGGCTGGTTTTTCCCTCATCGCGCGCGCCGCCCATCTGGTATACGCGAACGGTATATTTGCCGCTGGTCGCCAGGCGCTGCTCAAAATCGCCGTCGCGCATGGCGCCATTAAAAACCGTTTCATTGGCGGGGTTAATGACATTGAAATAGGGATGGTGGGCGCCGCGTTTCATATTGACGCGCATCGTCTGGCCTGCCTTAGCCACCAGCGTATAGTCTTTTACATCGGCTCCGCTCACCGCATTATGAATAGTGGTACCGCTGGTGCCTTTATCGAAATGAATCGGCTGGGTATTTATTTTATAACTTGCCATCGATACTACCGGCGTTAATAAACAACCAGCGCAGATCAGGCCACCAACAATTAACTTAAATTTTTGCATTTAATTAACACCTTATGTTTTTATACGCGCTGTTATATCACATAAAGCGGCCGGGCCTGCTGCCATTATTTCCCGCGATGGAGCAAATCCTGATAAATAGCGGTCAACACGCCGCCCGGACGAAACTCCTTTTTAATCCACTGGGTCACCTGCCCGGTCGCCGCGTGCTGGGTGGCGAGCAGCATTCCCGAGTCCTGGCGCGGGTTGTGGATCTGACGCGTCACCAGCAGCCGCTCGTCCATCGCTTCATTGACCATATAATCCGGCAGAAAGCCAATTCCCTCTCCGAGGATCTGGCACTGGCACTTGGTATTAAAATCCGGCACCAGGATCGCCTCCTGGCCGTGCAGCAGCCAGCCGACTTTTTTATTAATCGTATTCGCGGTGTCTTCCACCATGATATTCGGATAGAGGCGCAGCTGGCTTTCGGAGATCGGTTCCGGCATAAACGCCAGCGGGTGATCCGGCGCAATAGCGAACACCCAGCGAATGGCGCCGATTTCGGTGTAATCAATACCGCCGCCGTCGAGCAGCGTATCCGGCGCGCCGATGGCAATATTGGCCTGGTTATTAATAATGGCGTCCCAAACGCCGTTATAGACCTGGGTGGTGACGGTTATCTGACAGGTGGGGAACTGTTTTTTAAGCACCTGCAGCAGGCGCGCGGTGTGCCGCGGGGTATAGAGCAGCTGATTGATGCAGATGCGCACCCGCGCCTCGATGCCCTGGGCGATAGTATCGATGCTGCGCTTGATGGCGTGGAAATCGTTCAGCAGGTCGGTGGCTTTGCGGAAAAGGTAGTAGCCGGATTCGGTGAGCTCAATGCTGCGGGTATTGCGGGTAAACAGCACCACGTCCAGCCCGGTCTCCATGCGCTTAATGGTGTAGCTGATGGCGGAGGTTGTGAGCCCCAGCTCATCCGCCGCCTTGCTAAAACTGCCAAAGCGCGCCGCCGTGGTGAATGCCTGCAGATTCTCTTCGGTAAAAATTGAGTTCATTTGCCCGCTCCTGCTCTCGTCAACCGGCCATCCGTTAGATCCTCATGCTGAATGTATTTGCCTGCTGGATGATTGGGCAACCATTTTTGAATAACTTTTAACACCACGCTCACAATCGGCCTGAAAGAACGCGGGTTTTCTCAGGCCGCAGCGGCGCTTCAGGCTTCGGGCTTCGACGTCGCTTCGCTCAGCCGACGGCCGCTATATTCGGAAATGAGGCCGACGCAGTTGCCGGCAAAAAAGCCCAGCAGCGTCACCGGCCAGTTGAGCCCGGAGGCGAAGAACAGCGTCATGCCGAGGAAGCCGCCGGGGATAAACGAGGTCAGAGAAAACCGCCCCTGCCAGACGATCGCTGCCGAAAACGGCACCGTGACGATGACGCTGGCCCAGAAGCCCGATATGCCGCTCAGCGCGGCGAGCCAGCCCGAGGCCAGTGCCGCAAGAAACGCCCATACCGCCCCGGAGTAGTTAACAAACAGGCTCCTGACGAACCCCGCCTTACCCCCGCCCGCGGCATAAAAACTGCAGAAGGCCACAAAGCCAATCGTGCCTAATAATTCCCAGCCGTGCTCAAGCCCAACGTGTGAGGAGATAAGCTGCCAGACGCCAGCGCTAATTCCGACAGTAATCCCCGTAGCCGTGAGTCCGTTCATCTTGTCCTCCTCCGGATAATTGTTTCCAGGCGTCGTTATTACCTTCGGCAACTATATATAAATAAAACCCGATTGCATTAAGGGGAATACGAAGAAACCAGCAAAGGGTGCACCACCGCACAGCCTGCATCTATTATTAAATAATATTCAACAATCAGCCGCTTTCCGGCGAATAAATTTTAAGCGGGTTCTTTTATCATTTTTTCATTGCTATCCTCAGCCCATCAACCAAAATCGTCAGCGCAAATTATCCGGAGCCGGTTTATGTCCAGGGAAAATCTCATCACTGAATACCTGTTAGCGGCGGAGCAAGGAAACCTCGCACAGTTAAAACAGTGCCTGCTCAAGGGCGTTAATATTAATAGCGCTAACCGCCACGGCCAGACCGCCATCGTCCTCGCCAGCTTACATCAGCACTATGACTGCGTGGCGCAGCTTATTGCTGCGGGGATCGATATTAATAAACAGGACCAGACCTGCTTAAACCCCTTCCTGATAAGCTGCCTGAATAATGATTTAACGCTGCTGCGCTTAATTCTTCCCGCCGATCCGGACCTCAACTGCCTAACGCGTTTTGGCGGCGTCGGCCTGACGCCAGCCTGTGAAAAAGGCCATCTGGCGATCGTCAAAGAGCTGCTGACGCAGACCGGGATTAACGTTAATCACACCAACTTTGTCGGCTGGACGCCGCTGCTGGAAGCCATCGTACTCAACGACGGCGGCAGCACGCAGCAGGCGATCGTTGCGCTGCTGCTGGAGCACGGCGCCAGCCCGCATATGACCGATAAATACGGCAGGACTCCGCTGGAGCTGGCGCGGGAAAAGGGCTTTAGCGCAATAGCCCGCCTGCTGACTGCTGCGGGCGCCTAGCCGAGGAGAACCGCTATCGACACCTCCAAACGGCGGTGTGTGCAAGCGCTAACTGCGGACGAAAGGTTTCTCGCGCAGCGCGGCAGCGGGCGGGTTGAACAGCGCTTTTCCCGGGCGGTAAACCTGTTTGTTCCGGGTCCGCAGCGGATGCTAACGCTGCTTTGCGCAGATTACGACAACGCGCCCAACAGCTGTAGGTTGGCACTCACACACTTTGACAACCTGTTCCGGCCCGGCCAGCCGGTTCGCTTTCTTGATTCAGGCATCGCGTTTGGCGAGAGCGGATGGATAGAGACCTCGCAATGCCGGCGCTGGCAAATGACCAAACCCACGCTGAGCGACGAGCGCCTGCGGCATATTCCGTGGCGGCGCTGGAGCCAAACGCTCCGCCAGCAGCTGCACGACGATGAAACCTTATTTCTCTATCGCGGCAATAATCCTTTTCATCAGGAAATTAGCCGGCAATTACAGCAACGCCGCCGCGCTTTATTAGCGGCCCTGCAGCAGGGAGATGAAATTACGCCAGCGGTGTCCTCTATGCTGGGGCTGGGTATTGGCCTGACGCCGTCGGCGGATGATTATCTGGTTGGCCTCAGCGTTATTTTATTGCTCCCCGGACATCCGGGCGAAAAATACCGGAATGATTTTTTATTGGCCCTGCAGCGTGCCGGGAATAATACCACCCCGCTCAGCGCCATAACCTTAGAAGCCGCATTAAACCAGCGTTACCGTGAAAGTATTGCGCGATTTATTCATTATTTACTGAATGAACCAGCGTCCTTTTCTATCGAGGCTATTGCCGATATTAAAAATATTGGCTCAAGCTCCGGCTGCGACATGCTGTACGGCATGGCGGACGCCTGCGCCCTGAGCCAAACGTATGGAGGAAATTATGTCAGTCAAAATAATCGTTAAGCCGAATACCTATTTTGATTCCGTTTCGCTGATGTCGATTTCGACCCGGGCCAATCAGCTCGACGGCGTCGAGCAGGCGTTTGTGGCGATGGCCACGGAGATGAACAAAGGGGTGCTGAAAAATCTCGGGCTGCTGACGCCGGAGCTGGCCGGGGCGAAAAACGGCGATCTGATGATCGTCATTAACGGTCGCGACGGCGCTGACAACGAACAAACCCTGGCGGCCATCGAAGAGCTGTTCCACAACAAGGCGCAGAGCGGCCAGCATGAAGCCCGCTACGCGACGCTTGCCAGCGCCAAAAAGCATCTCCCCGAGAGCAATCTGGCGGTGATTTCGGTCAACGGCCTGTTCGCCGCCCGGGAGGCCCGCCAGGCGCTGCAAAACGATCTTAACGTCATGCTGTTTTCCGATAACGTCACGCCGGAAGAGGAGCTGGCGCTGAAGCAGCTGGCCCATGAAAAAGGCCTGCTGATGATGGGGCCGGACTGCGGCACCGCCATCATTAACGGCACCGCCCTGTGCTTTGGCAACGCGGTGCGCCGCGGCAATATCGGGATTGTCGGCGCCTCCGGCACCGGCAGCCAGGAGCTGAGCGTTAGGATCCACGATTTCGGCGGCGGCGTGTCGCAGCTTATCGGCACCGGCGGGCGCGATCTGAGCGAAAAAATCGGCGGCCTGATGATGCTGGACGCCATCGGGATGCTGGAAGACGATCCGCAGACCGAGATCATCGTCCTGATCTCAAAACCCCCGGCTCCGGCGGTGGCGCGTAGAGTCATTGAACGCGCCCGCGCCTGCCGCAAGCCGGTGGTGGCCTGCTTCCTCGGTCGCGCCGAAGCGCCTGCGGATGAGAGCGGCCTGCAGTTTGCCCGCGGCACCTACGACGCGGCGCTGAAAGCGGTCGCGCTCTGCGGCATTACGCCGGCGGGCAGCGATCGCCTGGCGGCGGATCGGGCGCTGATTGCCGACGTTCGCGCACGCCTGACCCCGCAGCAGAAGTATATTCGTGGCCTGTTCTGCGGCGGCACCCTGTGCGATGAGACGATGTTTGCGCTGCTGGAACACGAGGCCGAGGTCTACAGCAATATTCACCCCGACCCGGCCCTGCGCCTGACGGATATCAACCGCAGCGTCGGGCATACCTTCCTCGACTTCGGCGATGACGACTTCACCAACGGCAGACCGCACCCGATGATCGACCCGACCAGCCGCATCCAGCGGCTATTGCAGGAGGCGCGCGATCCGCAGGTCGCCGTTATCGTTATGGATTTCGTGCTGGGCTTCGGCTCCCACGAAGATCCCGCCGGCGCGATGCTGGAGGCGATCAAGCAGGCGCAGGCCATTGCCGCCGCCGACGGGCGCCCGCTGGCGATCCTCGGCTACGTGCTCGGCACCGACCTCGATACCCCTTCCCTGGAACAACAGCGCCGCCGGCTTAGCGATGCGGGCGTCATTCTGGCCAGCAGCAGCAGCCATACCGGCCTGCTGGCGCGTGAATTTATCTGCAAAGGAGAGAAAGCCTGATGAGCCAGCCACTATTCAACCAGCCGCTGAACGTGATTAACGTTGGGATCGCCCTGTTCAGCGAGGATCTGAAAAAGCAGCACGTCGCCGTTACCCAGCTCGACTGGACGCCACCGGGTCAGGGCAATATGCAGGTCGTGCAGGCGCTGGACGCCATCGCCGACTCCGCGCTGGCCGACAAAATCGCCGCCGCCAACCGGCAGGCGCTGGAGCGCATTATTCAGTCGCACCCGGTGCTGACCGGCTTCGATCAGGCCATTAACGTAGTTCCCGGCATGACCGCCAAAACCATCCTCCACGCCGGGCCGCCGGTCAAATGGGAGCAGATGTGCGGCGCGATGAAGGGCGCGGTGACCGGGGCGCTGGTGTTCGAAGGCCTGGCGCAGGATTTGAATGAGGCCGCAGAGCTGGCGGCCTCCGGGGAGATCATCTTCTCACCGTGCCACGAGCACGACTGCGTCGGCTCAATGGCGGGGGTCACCTCGGCCTCAATGTTCATGCATATTGTCGAGAATAAAACCTACGGCAACGTCGCGTTTACCAACATGAGCGAGCAGATGGCGAAGATCCTGCGCATGGGGGCCAACGACCAGAGCGTTATCGATCGCCTTAACTGGATGCGCGACGTGCAGGGGCCGATGCTGCGGGAGGCGATGAAGATCGTCGGCGAAATCGACCTGCGCCTGATGCTGGCCCAGGCCCTGCATATGGGCGACGAGTGCCACAACCGCAACAATGCGGGCACCACTCTGCTGATTCAGGCGCTGACGCCGGGCATTATTCAGGCCGGCTACTCCGTTGAGCAGCAGCGCCAGGTCTTCGAGTTTGTCGCCAGCAGCGACTACTTCTCCGGCCCGACGTGGATGGCGATGTGCAAAGCGGCGATGGACGCGGCCCACGGCATTGAGTACAGCACCGTGGTCACCACCATGGCGCGCAACGGCGTCGAGTTCGGTCTGCGGGTCAGCGGCCTGCCGGGAGAGTGGTTTACCGGCCCGGCCCAGCAGGTTATCGGTCCGATGTTTGCCGGCTATAAACCGGAAGACTCCGGGCTGGATATCGGCGATAGCGCGATTACCGAAACCTACGGCATCGGCGGCTTTGCGATGGCGACGGCGCCGGCTATCGTCGCGCTGGTGGGCGGCACGGTTGAGGAGGCTATCGACTTTTCGCGCCAGATGCGCGAAATCACCCTCGGCGAAAACCCCAACGTCACCATTCCGCTGCTCGGCTTTATGGGCGTCCCGACCGCCATCGATATTACCCGCGTCGGCAGCAGCGGCATTCTGCCGGTGATCAATACCGCCATCGCCCATAAGGATGCCGGGATCGGCATGATCGGCGCCGGCATTGTCCACCCGCCGTTCGCCTGCTTTGAAAAGGCCATTTTGCGCTGGAGCGAGCGTTACCTCGCGTAGCAAAGGGTTCCCCGGGGGCGCCGCTCCCGGGCAACGGCGAACAACCAAAACTCTTACCCTCTGTAGCGGAACCCGGACAATGAAAGAACTCGTGGTCGTTGCCATTGGCGGCAACAGCATCATCAAAGATAACGCCAGCCAGTCGGTTGAGCATCAGGCCGAAGCCGTGAGAGCCGTGGCGGATACGGTACTGGAGATGCTGGCATCGGACTATAACATCGTGCTCACCCACGGCAACGGGCCGCAGGTTGGGCTGGATCTCCGTCGCGCCGAAATCGCCCACGAGCGCGAAGGCCTGCCGCTCACTCCGCTGGCCAACTGCGTTGCCGATACCCAGGGCGGCATCGGCTATCTGATCCAGCAGGCGCTCAATAATCGTCTGGCCCATCGCGGCGAGCAGAAGGCGGTCACCGTCGTCACCCAGGTTGAGGTGGACAAAAACGATCCCGGTTTTGCCCATCCCACCAAGCCGATTGGCGCATTTTTTAGCGCATCCCAGCGCGACGAACTGCAGCTGGCGCATCCCGACTGGCGCTTCGTCGAAGATGCCGGGCGCGGCTATCGCCGGGTGGTGGCCTCGCCGGAGCCAAAGCGCATCGTCGAGGCCGAGGCGATTAAAACCCTCGCCCGCCAGGGCTTCCTGGTCATCGGCGCCGGCGGCGGCGGTATTCCGGTCGTGCGCGGCGAAGGCGGCGATTATCAGAGCGTGGATGCGGTCATCGATAAAGACCTCTCTACCGCGCTGCTGGCGCGGGAAATTCACGCCGACGTGCTGGTTATTACCACCGGCGTCGAAAAGGTGTGCATTCATTTTGGCAAAGCCAACCAGCAGGCGCTGGGAACGGTGACGGTCGGCGAGATGACCCGCTATCTGCAGGAGGGCCACTTTCCGGCGGGCAGCATGCTGCCGAAAATCGTCGCCAGCCTGGCCTTCTTAGCCCACGGCGGCAGCCGGGTCATTATTACCACCCCCGAACGCCTGCCCGCCGCGCTGCGCGGGGAAACGGGCACCCATATTGTGCATAACTAACGGCGCATAGCTTAAGGAAGAAAGATGAATAACGACAATAGCCGCCGGGAGTTTCTCACCCGCAGTGGAAAAATAGCCGCCGCCGCGGCCCTGCTCGGCGCAGCGGCCCCCTCGGCCTACGCGGACGGCGGCAGCCCGGCCGCCTGCAGCGATCCCCAGGGGACCACGAGCCTCGGCGATAAACACTACTACCTCGACAACGTGCTGCTGGAGAGCGGCTTCGAGTATGAGAACGGGGCGGTAGTCCATACCCGCACCGAGCTGCAGACCCTGGAGATTCGCGACGGGAAAATAGCGGCCCTGCGGAGCAATAAAAGCCATCCCGATGCCACCCTCCCCCGCTACGACGCGGCGGGCATGCTGATGCTCCCGGCGATGCGCGACATGCATATTCACCTCGATAAAACCTTTTACGGCGGCCCGTGGCGCTCCCTGAACCGCCCGGCGGGCACCACAATTCAGGATATGATTAAGCTTGAGCAGAAGCTCCTGCCGGAGCTGCAGCCCTATACCCAGCAGCACGCAGAGAAGCTGATCGATCTTATCCAGTCCAAAGGCTCCACCGTGGCCCGCAGCCACTGCAATATCGAACCGACCTCGGGGCTCAAAAACCTCGAAAATCTGCAGGCGGTGCTGGCACGGCGCAGTCCGGGATTCGAATGTGAAATCGTCGCCTTCCCGCAGCACGGCCTGCTGCTGTCGCACTCCGAGTCGCTGGTACGCGAAGCGATGCAGGCCGGGGCGCACTATGTCGGCGGCCTGGACCCGACCAACGTCGACGGCGCAATGGAGAAGTCGCTCGATACGATGTTCCAGATAGCGCTGGACTATGACAAAGGGGTCGATATACATCTGCACGAAACCAGCCCGGCGGGCGTGGCGGCGATAAACTACATGGTAGAAACCGTGGAGAAAACCCCGCAGCTGAAGGGCAAGCTGACCATCAGCCACGCCTTTGCCCTGGCGACCCTCAACGAACGGCAGGTCGCGGCGATTGCCGAGCGCATGGCGGCCACGCAGATAACCATCGCCTCAACCGTGCCGATCGGTACCCTGCATATGCCGCTGAGCCAGCTGCGTGAGAAAGGCGTGTTTGTGATGACCGGTACCGACAGCGTTATCGATCACTGGTCGCCGTACGGCCTCGGCGACATGCTGGAGAAGGCCAACCTCTACGCCCAGCTCTACATTCGCCCGAATGAGCAGACGCTCTCCCGTTCGCTGGCGATTGCCACCGGCGACGTGCTGCCGCTGAACGATAAGGGCGAGCGCGTGTGGCCCAAAGTCCAGGACGACGCCAGCTTCGTGCTGGTTGACGCCTCCTGCTCCGCCGAAGCGGTGGCGCGTATTTCGCCGCGCGCCGCAACCTTCCACCGGGGCCGAATGGTCTGGGGCAGCGTCGGCCGCGCCTGACGGCAGGCGGACATAAAAAAGCCCCGGGACGCCGACGCGCCTCGGGGCTTTGCTTTTTACGGTCGCTTATTTCTGCGGACGCATCGCCGGGAACAGGATCACGTCGCGGATGGTGTGGCTGTTGGTAAACAGCATCACCATTCGGTCGATACCAATGCCCAGACCGGCGGTCGGCGGCAGGCCATACTCCAGCGCGGTCACGTAGTCTTCGTCGTAGAACATCGCTTCGTCGTCGCCGGCGGCCTTGGCGTTCACCTGGTCGAGGAAGCGCTGCGCCTGGTCTTCGGCGTCGTTGAGCTCGCTGAAGCCGTTGCCGATTTCACGTCCGCCGATAAAGAACTCAAAGCGGTCGGTGATCTCCGGATTGGCGTCGTTACGCCGCGCCAGAGGCGACACTTCTGCCGGGTACTCGGTGATGAAGGTCGGCTGAATCAGGTGCGCTTCCGCCACTTCGTCAAAGATTTCGGTGACGATGCGGCCCAGGCCCCAGCTCTTCTCAACGTTGATGCCGATAGATTCGGCAATCGCTTTCGCCGCGTCGAAGCTATCGAGATCCGCCATCTCAGTTTGCGGACGATATTTCTTGATAGCCTCGCGCATGGTCAGCTTTTCAAACGGCTTGCCGAAGTCGAAAACCTGGTCGCCGTAAGGCACTTCGGTTTTACCCAGCACGGTCTGCGCCAGGGTGCGGAACAGCGACTCGGTGAGTTCGATCAGATCTTTGTAATCCGCGTACGCCATATAGAGTTCCATCATGGTGAACTCGGGGTTATGGCGCACGGAGATGCCTTCGTTACGGAAGTTACGGTTGATCTCAAAGACGCGCTCGAAGCCGCCAACGACCAGGCGTTTAAGGTACAGTTCCGGCGCAATGCGCAGGTACATGTCCATGTCCAGCGCGTTGTGGTGGGTGATAAACGGACGGGCTGACGCGCCGCCCGGGATCACCTGCATCATCGGGGTTTCGACTTCCATAAAGCCGCGAGCCACCATGAACTGACGCATCGTCGCGAGGATCTGCGAGCGTACTTTAAAGGTGTGGCGCGAGGCGTCATTGGAAATCAGATCCAGATAGCGCTGGCGATAGCGCGCCTCCTGATCCTGCAGGCCGTGGAACTTATCCGGCAGCGGGCGCAGGGCTTTGGTCAGCAGACGCAGCTCGCTGCAGTGGATCGACAGCTCGCCGGTTTGGGTCTTGAACAGCTTACCGCGGGCGGCGATGATGTCGCCGAGGTCCCACTTTTTAAACTGCTCGTTGTAGACGCCTTCCGGCAGATCGTCACGCGCCACGTACAGCTGGATACGGCCGCCAACGTCCTGCAAGGTCACGAAGGAGGCTTTACCCATGATACGACGGGTCATCATGCGGCCAGCCACGGAGACTTCAACGTTCAAGGAGGTGAGCGCTTCGTTGTCCTTGCCGTCAAATTCAGCGTGCAGCTGGTCAGAGGTATGGTCACGGCGAAAATCGTTCGGGAACGGGATACCCTGCTCGCGCAGCGCAGCCAGCTTTTCACGACGGCTTTTCAGTTCATTATTAAGGTCAATTGCCTCATCGGCACTTTGTGCTTGTTGTTCAGACATGTTGGTTCCTCATAACCCTGCTTTCAAACTTGCTTCGATAATTGAACCAGGTCACCATCCAGCGCGGCCCGTCTCGGGCGCTATCGCCGGAGAACAATCTTAACGAACCTGGCTTCACTTCCGGCTGATCTCACTCAGCCATCGCTTCACTAACGATTTTTTATCTTAGGCTTCCGCGCCAGCCAGAATATCCTCCTCCTGATTATTGAACGGTGCAAGGAGCGTATGCCGCTCCCGCACCTGAGATAGCCTCAGGCCTTACGCGCCGCCGCCGGGAATTTCGCCGGCGGCGCGACGTTTGCTAAGGCTGCAGGTTGCGGCAAACGCCATCAGCACGATCGCCGCCACGCAGCCGAGCGTCCATGCGCCCATCTGGGAGAAAAAGTGCTGATAAGCGGCAATGGCCGTTTCGCTGATTTGCGATTCGGTGGTCTGCTGCGCCACCATCCCCGCCAGCCAGTTGGCGACCGCGCCGGTAGCGAGCATGTAAATACCGGTCAGCACCCCGGTCACGCCGGGCATGTTGAGGCGGGTGATCTGCGCCATCGCCACCGGGTCGATAAACAGCTCGGCAAACCCCATCAGCGCCAGGCCGCCGACCATCAGCCCCATTGAGGCCTGGCCGTCGACGGTTGCGTGGCGGGCGTTAAGCGCCAGCAGCATAAATCCGCAGCCCATCAGCACCAGGCCAAAGGCGAATTTCAGCCATACCCGCAGCGCGGAGCGGGTGGCGCCTTCCGGGCGCATCAGCCACGCCAGCGCCACCCCCGCCGCCATCACCGCCACCGCGTTGACCGACTGGAACAGCGCCGTCGGCACTTCAATATTCAGCAGGCGACGATTAACGAAGTGGTCGATAAACAGGCTAATCGAGCTGCCGCCCTGCTGCGCCAGAACCCAGAACAGCGTCCCGGTCAGCATCAGCAGAACGATTTGCCACAGCGCCCGGCGGTGCTGCGGGGAGGCGATCATGATCCGCGCGACCATCTGGGCGGCAAACACGCAGACGATCGCCAGCAGATAGCCGGACCAGTTATTTTGCAGCAGCAGCGTAAAGAACACCGGCGCCACGCACAGCATCACCACCAGCCAGCCCCAGGTCGGCAGCACAAACGTCACCGCCCGCAGCGCCTGCTTGTCGACGCCGCGGGTGTGGCGGAAATAGCGGCTGCCGCTTAAGAAAATCAGCAGACCGATAAACATGCCGATCCCCGCCAGCGCAAAGCCGATGTGCCAGCCGTACCACTGGGCGGTCAGCCCGCAGGCAATCGGCGCGGCGATTGAGCCGACGTTCCCCGCCGCGTAGAGCAGCGAAAAACCGCCGTCGCGACGAGGGTCGTCAACGGCGTAGAGCTCGCCGAGCAGGCAGCTGATGTTGGATTTGAACAGACCGTAGCCGCAGATGATGATCGCCAGCGCGAGGTACAGGCTCCAGGTTGCATCGGATTCGACGCCGAGCACCACGTGGCCGAGCGTCATCAGCAGCGCGCCGGCAATGACCGCCGTGCGGTTGCCGAGCAGGCGGTCGGCAAGCCAGCCGCCGAGAATAGGGGTAACGTAAACCAGAGAGGCGTAGGCGCTAAACAGGCTGATCGCGTGGCTGTCATCAAAGCCAAGCTGATGGGTGAGGTAGAGGATAAGTAGGGCACGCATGCCGTAAAAGCTGAAGTATTCCCAGATTTGAATCGCTACGATGTAATAGATCGCGCGCGGCTGTGAGGGTGTTTTCATGAGGTCTCCTTGCAGCGTGAAAAAGGGAAGTGGCAGGCCACTTCCCTTTGGTGCTTCAGTTACTTGGTGTTTTCGTCTTTCAGCACCTTAACGGTGTAGCGACCATCCGCCTGACGATATGCGCCGTGGATATCGGTTTCGAAGCCCGGGTAGTGGGCGCCGATTTCGCACAGCATCTGCAGGAACTCCAGCACCGGACGGCTCTCTTCGGTGATCATCTCACCCGGCATGACCAGCGGAACTCCCGGAGGATACGGCAGGATCATGTTGGCATTGACGCGACCAACCATCTCTTCGAGATAGACCTCTTCGGTCTGACCGTGCAGCTCTTTCTGGAACGCGGCGTACGGCGTCACCATCATTTTTGGCAGCACTTCAAACGCGCGGAACATCAGGTCCGGCAGGTTGTGATGCTCGACCAGTTTGTGAATGTTCTGTGCCAGCTCCTGAACGCGCATGTTTTCATAGAATTCAGGATCTTCGCGGTACAGAGACGGCAGCATGTTTTTCACACGCAGGTTGAGGTCGAACGCGCGTTTGAAGTCGGTTAGCGCGCGCAGCAGGCTCAGGGCCTTGGTTTTGTCGATACCAATGCTGAACAGGAACAGCAGGTTGTACGGGCCGGTTTTCTCGACCACGATGCCGTGTTCGTCGAGGTATTTCGCCACGATGCTGGCCGGAATACCGAACTCATCCATGGTGCCGTCTTTTTTCATCCCCGGAGTCAGCAGAGTGACCTTAATCGGGTCGAGGTACATGTGCTCGTTATCGATGTTTTTGAAACCGTGCCATGCGCTGTCGGAACGCAACGGCCAGCATTCTGCACCGTCGATATGCTCCGGCTGCCATACGTCGAAGAACCAGCCTTCAGACTCGCCTTTCAGACGCTTGATCTCTTTACGGAACTTGATTGAACGTTCAATAGAGCCGTCGATCAGACGCTTACCGGCGTTGCCTTTCATCATCGCCGCGGCGGTTTCGGTGGAGGCCACGATCCCGTAGTGCGGAGAGGTGGTGGTGTGCATCATGTAGGCTTCGTTAAAGGTTTCTTCGTTGATGTCACCTTTCACGTGGATCATTGAAGCCTGGGAGAACGCCGCCAGCAGCTTGTGGGTGGACTGGGTTTCGTAAATGATTTTCCCTTCCACGCGGCCGCCGCTCATCCCGCATTTACCGGCATAGATTGGCGAGAAGTTGGTGTAAGGCACCCACGCTGAGTCAAAGTGGATGGATTTAACATCGAGGGTTTTCTTGATGAAATCGGTGTTGTACAGCAGGCCATCGTAGGTGGAGTTGGTGATAACCGCGTGCACCGGCCAGGTCGCGTTCGGGGTCTCTTTAACGCGCTTCGCGATGGTCGCGTGCTGGAATTCGCTCTGCGGGATGCCGCCGAGGATACCGTAGGCGTTACGGGTCGGGCGGAAGTAGATTGGCGTAATGTCGCTCATCATCATCAGATGGGTCAGCGATTTGTGGCAGTTACGGTCAATCAGCACGGTGCTGCCGGCCGGGGCCGAGTACATACCGACGATTTTGTTGGCGGTAGAGGTGCCGTTGGTCACCATGTAGCTGCGTTCAGCGTTAAAGACGCGGGCGATATACTCTTCCGCTTCTTTGTGCGGGCCGCTGTGATCCAGCAGGGAGCCCAGCTCAGAAACCGAAATCGAGATATCCGACTTCATGGTGTTCGGGCCAAAGAAATCGTAGAAGATGCTGCCTACCGGGCTTTTCTGGAAGGCGGTACCGCCCATGTGGCCTGGGGTACAGAAGGTGTATTTGCCTTCACGCACGTATTTGAACAGCGCCTTGGTCAGCGGCGGCAGAATCGTATCGATATACTCATCGGTGTTCTGTTTGATTTTATCGGCGATGTCGTCAGCCGCGCCCAGCGCATATTCGAAGAAGCGAACCTGCATCCGCAGATCGTTGAGACTGACGTCCAGCGTGGAGTAGGTGTTGGCGAAAGCGTACAGCGGCATATATTCGTTCAGCTTGCTGATCTCTTCGCACAGCTCAAGATTGTATTTATCCCAGTCAAAGATAACGCCGCACAGGCGGGAGTTATTTTCGATAAGTTTCAGTAAATCTTCGCGGTCGTTCGGATAGACAATACGGAAGTCCAGGCGTTCAAGGGCACGATGCAGTTCACGGATAGGCTCTTCTTTAAAGTAGACGCCCATGTGATTCATGATTGCGATAACGTTCATAGTCAAATCTCCAGATAGAGAAAGCCCCTCCCGCCACGTAGTGACAGGTGCAGGAAGGAGCTCCAGGAAAAGGGGTTACTGATTAATGTGCGCCGGCGGTAGAGTTGTCCGCAGAGTCATTGGCGTGCTGGCGTTGGTGCATTTTGCGGCCGTAGAACATCAGGATTATCAGGCTGACGATAAAGGTCCCGGCCAGTTCGAAGGAGCTTGCCCCCATCAGGGCGATGAAGCAGAAGCCGCAGCCCAGCACCGAACAAATCAGGCTCACCAGGTTACGAATGTTGATGCCTTCGAAGCGAATCAGGTCAACGCAGGAGTAGAAGTAAGGCAGCATGGTCAGCAGTACGGCGATACCGGTCAGCTCACCGAACAGGTCAGAGGCTTTACCGCCGCTGGAGTTCATCAGGGTAATCAGCACCATCAGCACGGTCATTTTCACCGCCGCCAGCAGCAGGCCTTTTTTCGGGTTACCGTTGCTATCAAGTTCGCCGTAGATTTTCGGGAAGTTACCGTCGTTGGCGGCACGTACGCCGGCCTGGCCAACCAGCATCATCCAGGAACCGAGAGAGGTCAGGCAGGCAAAGGCGGTGAAGGCGGAAACCATCGGAGCCGCCCAGCCGCCGAGGATAGTTGAAGCACTAATGGCGAACGGTGCGCCCGATGCGGCCATCTGCGCAGCAGGGTACATCCCGGCAATAACCTGAGTCGCGGCGATATAGACGATACCTGCCAGCGCGGTACCCAGCATGGTAGCCAGCGGCACGGTACGTTTCGGGTTTTTCACCATCCCGGTACTGACGGCGGCGGATTCTACGCCGACGAAGGCCCACAGGCACAGCAGGATACTTTTCACGACCGCGTGGCTATCGGTGGTGCTGGAGGTGTTCCAGTTTGCCTGATAGGTGGCAGCGTCAAACCAGTGCCAGCCGACAACCGCCGTCATGACCACCGGAATTAATACCAGCACCAGACCAATGGTGGTCAGGCGGCTTACCCAGGTCCCCCCGAGCATATTAACGAAGGTAAATATCCAGACGATTGCAATACAGGCAATACCGGCTGGAACCGGGTTATTTAATATAGGGAAGAATGTCGACAGGTAGGATACGGCGGTAATCCCGATAGCCAGGTTACCAATCCAGTTGGCATGATAATAAAGGACGCCAGTCTGGAAACCGAACGCCGGAGATATTTCGCCAGCGTACGCAATTGGGCCACCCTGCTGCGGATTCTTGGTCGCCAGTCGGGCATAAACATAAGCCAGAGACATTGCGCCAATAATAGAAATCACCCACCCCCAGATTGCAATTGAACCAATACTGGCGAGGTTCGCAGGTAATAATGCAATACCGCTCCCCATCATATTACCGGCAACTACGCCGGTACAGGCAAATAGCCCGATCTTCTTGGCAGAACTCATGTTTGCTTTTCTCCTAAGTTTATTTGGGAGGTACAGATCATGATAGTGAACCTTTTATTGACCCGACCAACTGCCAACCAGATTACTGATTCAAAGAAGATAAGTCCTAAAGATAAAGTGAAATAACAGCAAACATCAGACAAATGATATTTTGACCTTTTTTGATTAACATATAAGGATGACATGTTGATATCATAAAAAGATAAACATCATTAAATTACAGTCAGTTACGAGAAGATTTTTATGTTGGAAATGTGTTGCTGGCGGCGGTTAAATCACCCCACAAATATAACAATCGCCGGCCTCATGAGAAACATAAGTTTAACCTCACCATGCCAAAAACCATTCGCATGGTGAGGGTTTACTTATTCTGAAGAGAGGAAGTTATCGAGATACGGCACCACCCGGGTAACCGAGGTCTGGAATACCGCGTTTTCAATCCAGTAAAAGGTGTTTTCGCCAGGGCGTAAATTAAAAGCGGTCAGGTAAGCATCGGCTGCTTCCCGGTTCTCGCCCTTCATCTCGTAGACTTTACCCAGCAGTACGTAATTCATCCACGACATTTCCATGTCAATCCCGGTATTAATCGCATGGTACGCTTCGTCTACTTTCCCCTGCCCCAGCATATCCACGGCTTTAATTTGATAAAACACCGCCAGATCTTTAATACCCGGCATATCGCCAACCCGGTTTATTTCCGCATACAGCGCCGCGAGCTGCTGTTCATCCAGCGGCTGTTGCGAATGACGTAATACGTCCACCAGCGCCTTTTCCGCATACGCATAGGTAAAGTCAGGAGCCTGTTTAATAACGTCATCAAGCAGCGCGCTGGCTTTTCCTAAGGATTCGACATCGCCATTCATTAATAGCTGATGCGACTGGTAGAAGTGGGTCAGCGCAACGCTTTGCGAAGGCTGGTACTGCTTAAGCATGGTCTGCATGCGTTCCGGCCACGGCTGCTTGAGCGCTTCCGACAGGCTATTGAGCAGATCGTTTTGAATCGACAGCTGGTTGTCGCTGGTGATGAAGTAGCGCTTGTCCATCATGGTGGAACCGTCGGCGTTATCCACCATCTGCACCGACATAAAGCACTGCTGGGCGCGGTAGTGGCGCTGGTTGACGAACTCAATGGTCAGCGTTTTACCCGAGCTGCTCGGCTCGTTGATGTTGTAGTTGGTTTTGTCATGCACCATAAAGGTGGAGAAGGTATTCAGCGAGGTGGTCACCAGGCTGCCAAGCCCCACCGCATAGGAGTGCTGAGACGCCCAGTTGGTGCAGGAGTTACCGTTAAGCAGGTGGATATCAATGTCGCGCGGGTTTAACAGCAGGCGGGCTTTATTGACCGGCGGGCGCGATTCGATGCTCGACAGCGCCACCAGCGCCACGCAGGTTGCCAGCGCCAGCAGGAACAGCCCCCAGACGATAAAGGTGCTGATCCCCTTGCGTCTCTCCGGCCTGGCCGGGGGTTGAACGCCGGACGCGACGGGCGCGGATGGCGCAGCGGCTTCCGGCACCGCCTGCGGCGCGAGCGGCGAAAGGAGCGGCGTCAGCTCTTCCCCCTCCTCCGTACACCAGATGACCGGCACCGTCAGCTTATAGCCGCGTTTCGGTACCGTTGCGATATATTCGAGGCTGCTATCGTCGCCGTCCTTCAGCGACTTGCGCAGTTCAGAAATGCTCTGGGTGACGACGTGGCTGGTCACAACGTTGCGCGTCCAGACATTATCAATCAGCTCGTCCCTGCTGAGCACTTCGCCAGGATGGCGGGCAAAGAAAACCAGAAGATCGATTAAGCGCGGTTCAAGAGTGAGCTGGCGTCCCTTCCGGCTAATTTGGTTAACAGAGGGGGTAACCAGCCATTCTCCAACGCGAACAACAGGTTGTTGCATAAAAAGGGCCCAAACGAAAAGGGAAAGGCGCGATGATACCACATTTACCCTACCTATTTATGATAGGGGTCATGACCTTGAACGCGTTATATCGCTCTGCGTTTATTAAGTTTAGCCATTTTTTGTTTTTAGACAAAACCAGCAATAGTTTATTAACACTTTTGCCATTTCATTAAAAATATCCGGGAACCACTCTGCGTCCATCGTTTATTCAGCGTTCATTCCCTCGGGCGCGACGGTTTACGCGCCGATAGCGAACGGGCTCCACGGAGACGCATCATGCTATTTAATTCCTACTCTTTACCGGCGCTGACGCTGAAAAATCGTATTGTTATGCCCCCGAGCGCTCTTCGGCGGGGTCAGGCAGGCTATCCTGACGACCCCGCCGTCGCGGCGAAGTCAAGCGGCACTCGCCCGCCGCCCTTTTGCTGCGGGACTTTCACGCGTTAGCGACGGCGCCGCACCGCCTGCTCCAGCGCCGTAATATCCTCCCCGGACAGCAGCGGCTGCAGCGCCAGCAGCTCGTCCTCCGGCAAAGCGTAGAGGTTCAGCGCAAGCAGGCGCTGAATATCCGACTCGGCAAAGCGGTATTTGATAAATTTGGCCGGGTTACCGCCCACCACCGCATACGGCGGCACGTCTTTAGTCACCACCGCGCCTGCGGCAACCACCGCCCCTTCGCCTATCGTCACGCCGGGCATAATCATCGCCCGCATGCCAAGCCAGCAGCCATCGTTGAGCACCGTATCGCCGCGGTGCTGATACGATGCGGCAATGGACTCCATAAACGGATAGAGGCTGATCCAGTCGATCCGATGGGTGCTGTTGCCGCCCATCAGGATCGCCGTTTCCGCGCCGATGCAGACGAAATTGCCGATGATGAGCTTATCCAGCTGTCCTAAGGGCTGCCACTGCTGGCTAACCGCATCCCCGTGCAGATAGCGCACCACGGAGCGCTCAAAGCCGTTGTCCCAGCAGTCGCTGTAGTAGCTGTGGGTGCCTTTAATAATGATGTTCGGATTGGTCACCGTCTGGTGCAGACGTTCGGTTCTCGACCAGTGTTTGTCGGTCATGGGGGCATTCCTTCCGCGTTAATATGTCCTGTTAGTCAGGACATATCATAAGCCGGAAACGCTCAACCGGCGCTCAATAGCGCGAAGCGACGCCGTCAGGGCAGGTTTTAAAGCGGCGATGGAGCCACATATATTGCTCCGGCGCCATCAGGATGCACTTCTCAACGATCTTGTTCATCCACGTCGCCGTGGTTTGCGGATTCTCCAGCGGCGGCCTCGACTCTGGGATCATAGAGATGAGCTCATATCCGCCGCCGTTTGGCTTACGCCGTGGGACGAAGGGGACGATCGTCGCCTTCGACATTTTGGCCAGCACCCAGGTGCCGGTCGTCGTGGCCGCCTGCTCCACGCCAAAAAATGGCGCAAACACGCTGCTGCCTGGCCCGTAGTCATGATCGGGCGCGTACCACAGAATTTCGCCCTCCTTCAGCACCCGCACCATTCCCTTCAGGTTTTTGCGATCGAGCATCGTCTTATTGGAACGCAGCCGCCCGCAGGTTTGCAGCCAGTCAAGCACCGGGTTGTCATTGGGGCGGTACACGCCGATCCCCGGCGTATGCATGCCGAACATCCGCGCCCCGAGCTCAAGGGTCAGAAAATGGACGCCGATCAGCAGCACTCCCTGCTTTTGCGCCTGTAAATCGATGACCGCCTCAAGCCCGCTGGTCTCGGTCCAGCGGGCAATCCGCCGCTCCGGCCAGAACCACGCCATGCCGGTTTCCATTACCCCCATGCCCAGCGATTCAAAATTCTGCACCACCATCTTGTGGCGCTGCGCGGCGCTCATTTCCGGGAAGCAGAGTTCGACGTTACGCCGGGCAATGCGTGCACGACGCGTCATAAAGCGCATCGCCAGGCGGCCAATCGAGGTCCCCAGGCGGTAAATAAGCGGATACGGCAGCTGCACAACCAGCCACAGCAGGCCAGCCCCCAGCCATATCAAGCCGTAACGAGGATGCAGCAGGGATGCGGAAAACTTCGGTAGCTGGGTCATATTATTCCTGTTAATTCAGTCAAATATATAGACGCTTCGATGTATAAGGCCAGAGGACGGGCATACTGTTTAGCAATAAACAGGTCGTGAATTCATCGTGCGGAAGTTTATTTCCGCCCAGGCCGCGCGCTATTTTCTGCCGGGGATTATAGGTCTTTCACCGCCATAAAATGACTTAATCCCGGTAACAAATTTATTATTAACTAAATAACCGCGAGGTTTATAGCAATAGCGCGATGGGCTTACGAGGATATCTACCGGTAATAGCATCATAAAGTAATACATCTCGTTGTCGTTTTAGTTTAACCAGCGATTTATTATCCAAAATTAAACAGCACGCTTGCAATTTCAGCGAACAGAAGTGGTACCAGGCAGGCTATTTTACTCTGCTGACAGGCTCTACCATGGTTAAAATGCTTATACTCCGCGCGGTGCTGCTTCTGACCTCGTGCATGGGGAGCGCGCCGGGAACGGCGCCGGAGGCTTTGATCCGCTCTGCTGAAGCAAACCGGCTTCCTCGGTGCCATGACCTTGATAAGCTTATTATCTGCGACTGGGACCGCGACCGCTAAATAGGGTCAAAAATGCCGTATCAGGCCGACTGGCCGCCGCCCTATCCGCCTTCCCCACACGCAGCGGCCTCCCCAGGGTCGGCCAGGCACCCGCTTCCCTCGTATTTACTGTGACCGAGCCAACGTCCTGAGAAATGACCGTCGGCTGCGGGGTGTACAAATATCCTGAACCGTTCATACTTACCGGTATAGATGAGTCATTGATTTTCAATATTAAATTAGCATCAGCACTGTCGTGTAGCAGAATAAATAAAAAGGAAGACCGGCCAATGAAATACAAATTAGTCAAACAGGTTAAGGATAATGATGCCCTGAGGAACAGCTTCATTGACCTGGCTATTAAGACCTTTGACCTCTCATTCAAGGACTGGTACAAAAAAGGCTACTGGACCGAGTCATACATTCCCTACGCTTTCGTTGATAATAATAAGGTAATTGCTAACGCCTCCGCCAACGTCATCGACCTCAAGTGGCAAGGGAAGCTCGTGCACTATATTCAGATAGGCACCGTGATGACCGATACCGACCATCGCGATAAAGGCCTTGCGACACAGTTGATTAATCATATTCTCGATGACTGGAAGGATAAGGCCGACGCGATTTTTCTGTTTGCTAACTCTACCACCGTCGATTTCTATCCGAGATTTGGCTTCGAGCAGTACGATGAGTATCAGTATACCCTGCCGGTGACCCCAGCCCAGGGCGACTTCCGTCGTCTTGATATGGATAAAGAGAGCGATGTGGCAATCCTCAGGCACTATTATCAGAAATCCAATCCCTTCTCTCAGCTCTCGGCGCACAATAACTTCGGCCTGCTGATGTTCTACTGCTCGGCGTTTATGAAGCACTTCGTCTACTATTCGGAAAAAAATAGTGCCGTAGCCATCGCGATGCAAAACGATCGTGCGCTGATCTGCTTTGATATTTTCTGCGACGCCAGCGGTTCGATGTCGGCTATCGTCAATGAGCTCGCCGACCAACGCACCCAGCTGGCGATTTTAGGTTTCACTCCGCTCGAAGGTCGCATCGGCGAGTATGAAAAAATAGAGGGCGACGACTTCTTATTTATCTCTACGGCCAAAGAGAACATTTTTAAAGGCAACAGGCTGATGTTCCCGACGCTATCCCATGCCTGAGCCGCGGCGGCCTGCAGCCTTTTCTCAGCGCAAAATCCCCTCATGAGAAATCATGAGGGGCAAAACTGAGACAGCGCTGAGAAAGAACGGAGAAAAGGCTGAGTCAAAACCGGGACGAGGCGGGAGCAATGAAGGGACAAAGCAGGGACCACGCAGGGATAAAACGGCGGATGAGCGCCTCCGCTGCCGCTTATGATTTATCACCATCATTAATCACCTTGCTTTATTTTAATTTACCGCGGCAGAGCGCTTTAAATAAGCGCGCAATAAGGCATAAATAGGATTGACTTCATCCTCAGCCTAATAGAGGATCCCTTAATCTTAATCTGCCCTGGCGGCAACGGCGAAAGTAAAGGGTCTATTCCTCTGCCCCTCACGCCTAAACAGAGCGCGCCAGCCCCTAAGATAGCGCGCGATCGTAACCCGCATTAAAAACAATTAAAAATGTCAATGATGTAAATCAGCATCTAAAGAAAAATAAGAAATAAAAAGATCTGAGCTTCAGTAATTAAAATAACAACTTTCCTTACTAAAGATTACTTAAGATAAATTAACTACCCAAAACAATATAACCCGCCTTATGATTTTCCCCCATGAGTTCAGACGCTCCCTGTGAACAATTAAAATTGCGGGCATTCTCTATGCATGAACAAATAAGCGCACCCGGTCAACAGAGTAAGATAATTAAACCCGATACGGAACACTACGCTTACTTAGATCTTGAGCTATTGTTGAAAAACTATAGCGGCGGCAGCCTTACGGATATCCCGCCGGCAGCGGCGATCTCTGCATATTCCTATATGGCGAACCAGTACCTCAGCGACGGCCTTGAGACGCTAAAAGCCTCGATACGGCCCAGCGGTGCCGGGGATCTCTTTGTTCTTGAAGAAAGCTACTTCCCTAATATCTGTGCGCTTCTCACGGTTATTCAGGTGCTGATTATTCGCGGTAACGCGTCAATATTAATTATCAGTGACCGCAAAATAAAAGACGGCATGACCGATTTCTTTATCTCTAAACAGGCCGGATTACGCGAATGGCGCAGAAAGCTCAAGGGCAACAACGCCACCAGCATCGGTAAGCTGCTGAGATATTATAGCGAACTGCGCAGCGGCGGCCTCTTAACAAAAAGAGAGTATGACGTTCCTTCGCGCCGCATATACTTCACCGTCCCGCGGCGGCGTCGAACGGCTGCTCTCCATGAGCAATAAGCAGGTATCCCATTACTATCTGAGAATAAAAGACAAGCTTGGCATAAATAATAAGCTCGCCATGCTCAACTATATAGGTTGGCTATTCCCTTAGTTCGCGCGGGGCCTGAACAATTAAACCTACATTTAATAACCTGGAGGGCTGGTGAAGAAAATAAATCTCGACCTGGATGTGCTTGATGCGGCGCTGCTTCGCCTCGACTGGGTATTTGAATCATTTGAGCAGGTTTGTTTATCTTTCTCTGGGGGCAAGGACTCAACCATCCTGTTTCACCTGGCGGCAACCGTTGCGCGTAAGAAGCGCAAAAAGTTCGTGGTCCTGTTTATTGACTGGGAGGCGCAGTATTTATTAACCATTGAGCATGTCGAAAAAATGCGGGCTCTCTATCAGGACGTCATCAGCCACTTTTACTGGATTGCCCTGCCGCTGACCACGGTCAGCGGCGTATCACAGCACCAGCCGGAGTGGATCTGCTGGGAGCCCGGCGTCGAATGGGTGCGCCAGCCGCCAGCGGGGGCAGTCACCCACGGCGCCGACCTCCCCTTCTATCACTATCCGATGACCTTTGAATCCTTTGTGCCGGCGTTCATTCAGTGGCTGGCCGCCGGACGCAGCCTGGCCTCGCTGATCGGCATTCGCACCGACGAGTCGCTACACCGCTATATGGCGCTGACATCGCAGACAAAATCGCGTTTTGCTGATGACAAACCCTGGACGACGGCGCTGCCGGGAGGCAAAAGCTATACCTGCTATCCTCTGTACGACTGGCGTACTCAGGATATCTGGATCTTCAACGCCAAATCAAAGCTCCCCTATAACCCGCTGTATGACCTGATGTACCGTGCCGGCGTCACGCTGAAAAACATGCGCGTGTGCGAACCCTTTGGCCCGGAGCAGCGCCGCGGGTTATGGCTTTACCACACGCTCGAACCGGACACCTGGGAGAAGATGTGTCGCCGGGTGTCCGGCGCGCACGGCGCCGCGAAGTACGCTAACGAAAGCGGTGATTATTTCGCCCTCAGAACGCAGATGCGCAAGCCGGAGCAGCATACCTGGCGCAGCTACGCGCTGTTCCTGCTCGACAGCATGCCGGAGACAACCGCCGAGCATTACCGCAACAAGATAGCCATCTACCTGCACTGGTATCAGACGCGCGGCTTTCCGCAGGATATTCCTGATGCCCAGGAGAAGGACCTTGGCTTTCGCGATATTCCCTCCTGGCGCCGGATCTGCAAAACGATCCTCAAGAATGATTACTGGTGCCGGACGCTGTCATTCAGTCCGACCCAGTCCGAGCATTACAAAAGATACTGCAACAATATCAGTAATAAACGAAAGACATGGGGGACTCTGTAATGTCGAAGGATATCAGCAAGGTCGTGGCCGAATACCTTGAATCTTTCTCAGATATGAAAAGTAAGATTGATGCCATAAACCAGCTCAAGACGCTTATCCACCGGCACAGCCCCTTCCGCGACGAGCCCGTGGATTGCGTATTATGGGTTGACGCCGAATCGGTCACGGCGAACGACTATAACCCCAATAGCATGAGCGCAACGGAGAAAAAGCTGCTGGAACGCTCGATTGAAATGGATGGCTTCACCCAGCCGGTGGTGGTCGCTCGCCAGCAGGAGCAGTATCTGGTTGTCGATGGCTTTCATCGGCATCTGATAAGCGCGGCCAACCCGCAGATTCACCAGCGCCTGCATGGCTATCTGCCGGTTACGCTGATCAACGTATCGCGTCAGGGGAAGAAGGAGCGCATCGCCGCGACCATTCGCCACAACCGCGCCCGAGGCAAGCACCAGATCGCCGCCATGTCGGATATCGTTCGCGATCTTTACCGCCTGGGCTGGGACGATCGGCGCATCGGCCAGGAGCTGGGAATGGACAGCGATGAGGTTTTACGCCTGAAGCAGATTAGCGGGCTGGCAGAGATTTTTATCAACGATAGCTTCAGCCAGGCCTGGACGGTTGAATAGCCCACGGCCGGGATCGCCTGAGCGCAAGGCTAGCGCCCGCGGCGACATCCGGCCCACGCGCCCCTGCCCGGTCACCCACGCCTTACCGCAGCCGGCGGCCCCGCGCAGCTAACGCGGCTGCCGCCAGGCCGCCACAACGAGCACGCCGTCACGCGGGCGCCCATTCCTCCAGCTTCTCCAGCAGCGCGGCCAGAGAATAGCGCACCGCTTTTTCCACCACTTCCTGACAGGGGCCAGAAAACAGCAGCCGTTCGGTGTATATCTGCCCGCGAAAATTCCATGCAAACCAAACCGTTCCCGCCGGGGTACCGTCCTCGCCGCCGTCAGGCCCGGCATAGCCGCTGATCGCAATACTGATATCAGCCCCGGCACGCTCCAGCGCGCCGACTGACATCTCGCTTACCGCTTGCCCGCTGACGGCGGTGAAGTGCTCCAGCGTGCTGGCACGCACGCCGAGTAGCCTGCGCTTCGCCGAGTCGCTGAAGACAATCGTGCCAATATCATAAAATGCGGCCGTATTTTCCTGCGCGCAGAGCGCTACCGCGAGGTTACCGCCGGTACAGGACTCGGCGGTGGTCAGGATCAATCCTCGCCGGGTCAGCGCCCCGGCCACCCGCTCCGTCAGCTGTGGGGTTGTTTTGCCCGAATCCGTCATGATGATGCGCTCCTTACTCTTCTGCCGGGATAACCGATATATGGCCGTTGCGCTCCAGAATGGCATATTTTATTTTGCGAAACTCCGTAATGCCCTGATTTTGACGCGCGGCGACCAGGATGTCGTCGCAGGAGACATCGACCTTTTTCAGGTTATCGGTTAACGGTACCCCGTCGGCCACCAGCACCACGGGGGAGCCATCGAGCGCGGACTCCGCGCCGGAAATATACTTTTTCATTAGCCCAAACAGGATATCGACCACCACCAGCGTAATAATCGTCAGCATCGCCCCGGTAACCGAAAAATCGTTGCCGAGCAGGGCCTGCTGCGTCGCCTCGCTGATAATCAGCAGCAGGATCAGGTCGAAGCTGGTCATTTGCAGCAGCGCGCGGCGGCCGGCAATTTTAAATACCACCAGCAGGATTAAATAAATGGCTAACGCCCGGAAGACCATCTCCATAGCAACCCCCTAAGGATAAATAAACTGCCAAAAGCGGATTTCAGGCTCGGCGTTCACCTGGATAGAATTCTCCGACCTCCCCGGCTTCGCCGGCGTGACGTATAGCCAGATGGCGAAGTCGCCTTTATTTTTCACGTTGTTGTAGATCAGATACAGCGTCTTTCCCTGGCTGTACATCCCGTCCGGCTGCGGCCAGATGCTGCCAGGCTCATAGTTTTCATTGAAATCGCCGCCGAGGCTGAAGACATATTTATCGCCCCGCTGCGGGTGCGCCGTGATTTTGAGGCGAAACTCTTTTTGCAGCCGGCCAAAATACTCGTAGTCGATCTTTAGCGTCCCCGGCGGATTGGTTTTTTCAGCCTCGCTGAAATAGCCGACAGAAAATCCTCCGGCCAGCGCGATGCAGATAATAGCCAGCAGAATAACCAGGCCCACGTTCCTCGAAGCGGCCTCAAAATTCAGCAGGCGCTGACTCTCTTTTATCCCCGGCAACTTCACCTTATTATCTGCCATTCATCACCCCACCGCTTCGCCTGCAAGCTATAAACCGTATATTTTACAATTAGATATTGCTTTAAGGCGCATATTCTTTGCCTGATTAAGCAATAGCAAGCACGCTTAATATGTCAAGCCGATCGCCGCAGGAAGGCAGCGCGAGGTTATTGGCGGTAGCGCTATTGTGTCCGTTTTTAATCGCGACGCACTGGCTGCATTCGCGCTGGGGTGTGCCAGGGCGCCGCTTCGTTCAGAGCGTTTAAAATAGCCGCGCTATTTAATACATCATATTTAAGGTATAAAACGCATCCCGCCGCCGCCCTGATAAACAGCGAGCGGCGGCGCAAATGAGTTTTAACTATAATCACCCTGCTCCCACATTTTCAGCGAGGCCTGCCGTGTTAGCCAATCTTCTTATCGCCCTGGTGGCCGCCATCCACCTCTACATACTGATCCTCGAGATGTTTCTATGGGATACCAAAACGGGCCGTCAGGCATTTAATCTGAGCGCTGATTTCGCTCGCGACACCCGGGTAATGGCCGCGAACCAGGGGTTGTACAACGGCTTTTTAGCCGCGGGCTTGCTGTGGGGACTTTGGGCGGGAGAGAGCGGGTTTCAGCTTAAAGTCTTTTTCCTGTCCTGCGTTGTACTCGCCGGAGTATACGGCTCGATCACGGCAAGCAGGAAAATACTCTACGTTCAGGCTTTGCCCGCCATCGCGGCGCTGGCGGCCCTGTTTATCGGCTGACGGCGGGCTACGGTAAATAAGACACCGTTAACCTGCCCCGGCCGTTGCGTAACGAGGCTATCAGCGGCCGCCGCTGCAGGTGCGCACAGGAGATGAGCCTCAAGCCCTGCAGATCCCCGCCAATATCCTGGGTCAAAATCACGCGCTTTGCATTAATCGGTCAATAAGGCAGCGGCATTGAACCCAGGGTTATGAGCCTGTATCGTTTAGTCTGCCTGGAAAATAAACCGGCTAAGGTTGTGGATAGCGGGAGTCATTCCGTTGCTATGGAAGAAATAAAGGGAGTTCGCCCGTGAGTGACGTCGCTTCAGCAGCAAATAACATCTCCGCCTTTATTAGCTCGGAATCATTAAAGCTTTTTTTAGGGGTGCTGGTCCCAGGCATCATGAAGTATGCCCTCCTTGGGCTGCGAAAATTCTTTGATATTCAGCCGGCAGAGAAAATAGCGGTGACGGAAAAGAGGTCAAAGGTCCTTGCCGCTATATCGGGCATGATGAATGAGAGGCTAACCGATGCCGGTAAAAACACCATCAAAGCGCTATATGAAACTATCGGCATGTTCTATCCCCTCTCAATCAATGAGCGGCTGCTGACCTTTTTGCGTGAGAATAGCCTCTCTTATGATGACCGCGACTTCCGGTCATTTATCAAAGCGCCGCTTGCTCAGGGTGTTGAAAGCGGCTCGGTGAGCCTTTACAACGTCAGGTACAGAAGAGAACGAAAACAGCGCGCCCTATTTTCCGGCATCTCTTTTTTAATTTTATTTGCCGCATTCATGCTCTTTGCCGGTATAGCGAAAAACAGCACCGGCCCGGAAAAAACCTTCTTCATCGTCATGGCGATGGCCTTTTACCTGCTTAATTTCGCCTTTGTTTTTTTCATCATGAATGAATTTGAGCGCTCGCGGAGAGCCCGGCAGTTTTATAAAAAGTTTGCCCCCTGGCTCAGGCAAAAAATTGATCAGCAGGACGCGGCGGCCCCCTCGCCGGAGGCCGGGCAGCGGGAATTACCCTCAGCCTTCTCATCCACTGGCCTGACGTACCGCATTTCTGGCGGAGCTGCCGGGGCGGTGGCCCGGCAAAACCGTCCGCCGATGGTCGAATATGAGGGTCGATAAGATGAACGAGCGACCGATTGTGCCAGACGAGAATAGCTGGGACTCCTGGAGCCCTGCCGAGCTCTCCCGTCGGCTGAGCCGCGTATCGAGGCCGTGGTGCGTCGTGGGCGGCTGGGCGCTCGATCTGTGGCACGGGAAGAAGACGCGCGAGCATGAGGATATCGAGTTCACGATCCTGCGCGAGGATCTGCCCCTTTTTCGTAGTGCGCTGCGCGATATGGCGTTTTACACCGTCAGCGACGGCGTGCTCGAGCGGCTGGCGGCCGACCGGCAACCGGAGGCCGCGATTTCCCAGATCTGGTGCTTCGATCGCCCCGCTGGCCGCTGGCGGGCGGATATGATGATTGAGCCGGGAACGGATGAGCGCTGGGCCTATAAGCGGGATCCGCAGCTCACGCGACCGCGCAGCGAAATGGTCGCGCGGACCGCGAGCGGCATTCCTTACCTAAGCCCCTCAGCCGTGCTGCTGTTCAAGGCAAAGCACCGTCGGCCGAAGGACGAGGAGGATTTCGCCAGGGCCATGCCGGGATTACTCCCGGCCGAGCGTTTATGGCTGCGGGAGTGTCTCGAGCGCCTGCACCCGCACCATCCGTGGGCAGGCATGCTGTAACGGCCGGGATAACGCCCGGCCGGTCATCCCACCGACGCGGGAAAGCCGCGATCTCTGGCCGACCACGCCACCAGCAGCGTGGCCAGCAGCAACACCAGCAGCGCAGGAGAGAATGCCCCGACGCCAAAACGGTCCAGCAGCACGCCGCCAACGATACCTCCGCTGGCAATAGCCGCATTCCAGGCGGTCACCAGCATCGACTGCGCGATATCGGCCGCATCGCCGGCGCTCCTCGCCAGCGCGGTCTGAAACAAGGTCGCCGCCCCGCCGAAAGCCAGCCCCCACGCCCCTACCGCCGCGTAGACCGCGACAGGATCGCCACCGGCCATACCCAGCGTCAACGCCGCCGCGCCGAACAGGATTGTGCTTGCCAGGGTCAGCCTGCGCAGGTAGCGGTCGATCAGCACGCCGACGATCCAGATACCCGCTACCGACGTCCCGCCAAAAACCAGCAGCACCACATCCGTGCGGTCCACCATTCCCGCCGTCAGCAGATACGGAGCGATATAGGTGTAGAGGATGTTATGCGCCAGCACGAAGGCCAGCACCACGAACAGCACCGGGCGGATCCCCGGCAGGATGAACACCTGCCGCAGCGACAACCGCTTGTCCGTCGGCTGCCCGGCGAAGTCCGGCACTTTCAGCCTCACCCAGCCCATCAGCAGTAGCGCCAGCAGGCTGATGATGCCAAAACACATCCGCCATCCCAGCAGATTGCCGAGCAACGTACCGGCAGGCACGCCCAGAGAAAGCGCCAGCGGCGTGCCCACCATGGCGATAGCGATGGCGCGGCCCTTCTGATGCTCCGGCACCATCCGCGCCGCGTAGCCAGCCAGCAGAGCCCACAGCAGGCCCGCCGAAACGCCCGCCACGAAGCGCGCCGCTAGCGTCAGCGCATAGCTGGCGGAGAGCGTCGTGACCGTGTTGGCGATGGCGAATCCGCCAATGGCGGCCAGCAGCAGCGGCCGGCGACGGACTCCTTGAGTGGCGGCGGTCAGCGGAATGGCGGCCACCAGAGAACCGATGGCATAGACAGTAACCGTCTGGCCGACCCACGCCTCGGAGACGGCCAGGCCTTGCGCCATCTGGGGCAGCAGGCCGGCCGGCAGCGCTTCGGTCAGAATGGTGATGAAAGCCGCCATCGCGAGCGCCAGCAGCGACGCGACGGGCATGCGATGCGCGGTTGCCGAATTCATCGTTCAGCCTCCAGGGCGCCGTAGACCGCATCGCGCAGATCGCCGACGAAACGGCCCGACATCCCTTCGTATAAGGTGTTCGTGAAAGCGACGACGCTCAGCCCGCGCGCCCGATCCACGAACCACGAGTGGCCGTAGGCGCCTCCCCAGCGCCAGGTGCCTTCTGATTCAGGCGAAGCGGCCAGCGTCCGATCGCGCAGAACCGAAAAACCGAGCCCGAAGCCGCAGCCCGGCGCATTGGGCAGCTCCAGATTCTCCGCCCGATCCCGCGCCATTTCCGCAATCAACTCATCCGGCAGGATCGCGCCGCCGCCCTGACGCAGGGCCTCCAGCAGGCGCAGGAAGTCTTCGGCGGTTCCCGCCATGCCCGCACCGCCCGAGGGAAACGCCTGCGGGTCGAAGATGCGCGCAGGGCTGTAGGGAATGCCAACCGCCCCCTCGAAGGGCGAAACGATTTCACCTTCCGCCAGCGGATGCGGCTGAGGCGTATCGTTCACGTAGACGGTCGCCACGCGCTGCGCATCCCGCGCGATAAAGCCGGTATCGGCCATGCCCAACGGGCCGGTCACCAGCTGGCGCACGGCTGCGTCAAGCGGTTCGCCCTGCACCCGCTCGATCAAGGCGCCCAGCACGTCGGTCGCCAGCGAGTAGCCCCAGCCCGTGCCAGGCTCGTACAGCAGCGGCACGCTGGCGATGCGGCGCAGGTTCTCCGCCAGGCTGATACCGGACGCATCCATGCCGTCCGATACGCCGGCCCGCGCATAGGGGCCGTTGGCATCGGCCTCGAAGAATCGGTAGCCCAGCCCGGCCGTATGGCTGAGGAGTTGCCGTACGGCGATCCGCGCAGGCTGGCCGTCGGGCAGCAGCGGCCTGAACTCAGGCAACCAGCGCTCGAGGCTGTCGTCCAGGCTGAGCCTTCCCTGCGCCACCAGCACCAGCGCCGCCGTTGAGACGATAGGCTTGCTTACCGATGCCAGACGGAAGACCGCATCCGCGGCCATCGTCCGACCGCTTTCACGATCGGCCCAGCCGGCGGCCTGGCGGTGAATAAGCGCGCCGTCGC
The DNA here is from genome assembly GCF_006539725.1 of Klebsiella terrigena. Taxonomy (GTDB): domain Bacteria; phylum Pseudomonadota; class Gammaproteobacteria; order Enterobacterales; family Enterobacteriaceae; genus Klebsiella; species Klebsiella terrigena. The sequence continues at coordinate 153,372 of NZ_BJNO01000004.1, forward strand.
GGGCCACCAGGACCACGGCGCCGACCAGACGCCGTTCGTCCAGCGCCCGTTGAACGGCGGCCTGAACTCGGGCGGAGAGTTGCGCAGGCGCAACGCCTGTGTGTAGCGAAAATGCGGGAACCGACATGGGAAATTCCTTTCATCAGTGAACGTTCCCGCCATGATAGAAACGCGGCTATTAAAGAAAAAGTAGGGTACAGTTCCTGTCTTAGCGGAACTATATGTCCGCAATGGAGGAGTGAAGTGGACAACCTTAACGGTTTCGTGGTGTTCGTACGGGTCGCCGAAACGCGCAGCTTCGTCGCGGCCAGCCGGCTGCTTGGCGTTTCGGCATCGGCCATCGGCAAGAGCGTGGCGAGGCTGGAAGAGAAGCTCGGCGTGCGCCTGTTTCACCGCAGCACCCGCAGCGTGACGCTGACGGCCGAGGGCACGCTGTTCCTGGAGCGCAGCCGGCGCATTCTTGCCGAGATCGAGGCGGCGGAGCTGGAGCTGTCGCAGGCAACGGCAGCGCCGCGCGGCCGGTTGCGGGTCAGCCTGCCCCTGGTCAGCTCGCTGGTGCTGCCGGTGCTCGGCGAGTTCATGCGCGAATATCCGGCTATCGAGCTGGATCTGGACTTCACGGACCGGCTGGTCGACGTGATTGAAGAAGGCTTCGACGTGGTAGTCAGAACGGGACACCCGACGGACTCGCGCCTGTCGGCGCGCAGGCTGGGCACCTTCCGCTCGATGCTGGTCGCCTCGCCCGATTACCTGGCGCAGCGTGGTCTCCCTACGGCGCCGGCCGATCTGCTGGAGCATACCTGCCTGCACTACCGCTTTCCCAACAGCGGCAAACTGGAGCCGTGGGCGCTACGGCTGGCGCCCGGAGACCCCGAGCTGCAGCTCCCTACCTCAATGATCTGCAACAACATTGAGACGCGAGTGTGCTTTGCTCTGCAAGGTCTGGGGATCGCCTATCTGCCGGAATTCGCGATTGCGGAACCGCTGGCGGATGGCCGGCTGCTCGCCGTTCTGGCCGATCGGGTGGAACGCGCCGGCGTCTTCCACGTGCTCTGGCCCGCCAGCAGGCACCCCTCGCCGAAGGTTCGGGCGCTGGTCGATTTCCTCTGCGCTCGGGTGTTTCCGACCGCCAACGGTGGAAAGATAATCAGCAGCAGAAGCTGAGATTAAGCGTTTGATCCGAGCCTCAGGGATGAATAGCCGCGGCTCGAGAATCATTTAAATGACCGGCAATCCTGTCGGTTAATGGCCGTGCCTGCTGCCTGGCTGGTAACGTCCCGCCCGGCGGCCAGCGTCAGGTTGTCGTCCGCTGAAATCGTGGTTCTGTCGGCACTGCTCTGATGGCTTCGCTGCCGCCCGTGCGGCTGGTCTGCCCGGCGCCCGCCGCGTTCAGGTTCAGGTCGTTGCCCCCTGCATCACCGTGTTACCGCCCTTACAGAAAGCACTAAAAATGCAACAGACCGCTGTTAATGTATTTTCAAAAAGGTCACCAAACCTTTGGTGACCCTGACCGTCATACGCAGTTGATTTTACAACTGTGTTTTATTGTAATTTGGCGAACGAGGACCATACAGCAGACCACCGTTTGAGCCTGCGCTGAACATACGTGCGCCAGTAACCTCTGCAATATCATGAGCTTTATCAGTCGATGTATGTGCGATTTGTGTGATGGCTGCCGTCAGCAAAATGCCAATCAATCCCCCACCACTATTTTTCTGACCTTCATTGCTCGATGCCGTTGCCCCGCCAGTCCATAACTCTTTACCAGTGCGTGAATCCACCAGACGTGCAGTTGCAGTCACTCGCGTATCGCTATTCACAACCTGATAAGAGGTACCGTAATCGGTAATTGAGATATACATCACCGCATCGGCACCAAAGGTATCGTGCAACTTTTTAAGCGGGACAGAGCTGATATCATCCGGGTTAGTCACGCCGTTTTGTTTAAATGTTTCGCTCACAACCGCAACAGGGAAGACATAGTACCCGGACTCAGCCAGTGGCATAGTAACAACGCTAAGCAAGCTATTGCTGGCATTGACATCCGGTGACTGATTTTTAGGTGGCAATACCAGAATACTGCGCGGCTTGCTCTCCCTGAATGCAGAATAGTCAGTCGATTTTTTATTCCCGGTGCTACAACCCGTTGCTAACAGTGCCAGAGCAAGAGTAAAGAATGCGAATAATCCTTTCATGTTATTGTCCTTTTATTTTTTGGCTGTCAGGAAATTAATATAAGAAGTCGATTCCGGATATTGATTTTTTTCCGCATTAAATTCCGCCATTGCCAGGTCCGTATTACCGGTTTTACCGTAAAGCATTCCCAGTTGAGCATGTACGCCTGGGGGAACCGGTTTATTATTTGCCTTCGACTGTTCAACCAGTTTCTGTAGCGTAGCGATTTGCTCCTGCGGACTGTTTTCATTGGTGTAGAAATGATAAACAGAATCCTGATGGCCATCCCAGTTATAAATTTTTTGTGGAGCTTTTGCAGCACAGCCAGCCAGTATTAACACCAGGGCGCAAAGCATTACTTTATTAAATTTTTTCATTTTTAATTCCTTTTAATTAGTGCTTCCTGGATTCCAGGTGCCATTTCCAATAGCAGCAACCAGATGATTTACAGACTCCCGGATTGCCAGATCCAATACTTTGCCGTTTAACGTGGAGTCGTAACTGGCGGTACCACCAAAACCAAGAATTTCACGATTGGACAGCTCGTATTCCCCGGCGCCTTGAGTGGTGAACACCACTTCGGACGTTTTGACATTGACGACGTTAAGGGCAACCTTGGCATATGCAACCTGCGATTTACCTCGACCTAAAATACCAAACAGAGCTCTGTCGCCAGTTTCTTTACGACCAAACTCGGTTACGTCTCCCGTAATAACATAGGTCGCACCTTTCAGCGCCTGGCCTTTGCCACTGATGTTCGCTTCAGTTTTGATCTCATCCATATTGGAACGATCCAGGACATTAAAGCGACCTGTTTGTTGTAGATGAGTAACCAAAATTGTTTTCGACTGATTACCCAGTCGATCCACGCCATCTGAAAATATGCCATTCATATAGCTTGAGCGGTTATCAAATTTCCCAACTGCTATAAGGCTACGCTGCCCCTGCCAGACTGTTTGCGCTGTTTCAACTTTAGCGACTTCAACAGAGCGGGAAGATTCCGTAGCACAGCCCACCAGAAGTAACGCGCTTAAGCTGAGAGAACCGACTATCATCTTTTTAATCATGTATATTATTCCTTTTATACATTAATGAGACAAATCTTTATCCACTAACATTAGTGATATTACATTGTGGATTTTTCCAAATTTGTTTTAGTTCGATGAGTTGTAATAGCTGAAACCTCCTCATGGTTTATTTATAGGGTGTAATAGCTCATATGGAACTGGAGATCTTTAAGTTTGGGAAAATCTTCCCGCCCGGATAAGGCGGGATTTATTGATATCTAGTTATCCTTTACATCGATTTAATGCCAGTCGAAGTCCCGCACCAATTTCAGCAGGAGAGTTGTCATTAGAAAGAATAACATCTTCAAGGCCATCTCCTTTTGTTCTTCCCCATGCTTCCAGTTTTTCATGGCGAGTGGGCCGTATGGTGATAACTCCATTCACACAATGAATAATGCAATATTTCATATCCTTGAATAAAGCACGTTTGGTTTTATAACCGTATTTATCCATCAACATGGCTATCCAGGCCGCATACTTCTCCTTACCTTTCTCAAGGTCAAAAAAAGCAACGCGATCCTCTAAATTATTCAGTGTCCGGCTATTAGACAAAGCCTGCAATATAGTTTCACCAGCAGATTCGTCGTCAGCTTCAGGTAGTAGTATATGGGGAGGGAATAGTGGATCTGCACTAGTTCTTCCTAGTCCTGATTGAGTTTCAATTAGCAAGAACTCATTATTACAATAACAAGTCGCCCAATAATCCTGTTCTTTATTAAATTTCATTATTTCACCTGAGTCACTTTAACGGTTACACCCTGACTTTTACCGTACTCAATAGCCCTATTTATCTCTGTCCATTGTGTTTTAGTAGTATTGGCCGGAACTGCAAGTTGGATTTCTCTATTAGAGATCATTGAAGAATCAAGGGGAGCCTTCGAAAGAGTATATGTCTCAAATTTAGCTGCGGCATCAATATTTTCTTTAATCGAGCTGTAAACCTGATTCGGGTTAGCCAGTTTTGCCATTGTCTGAGTGTCCATCGATTTGGCGCTGACTGCCGTTTTTGTCGCACCGTCATAATAATCAAACGTTTTGAAGTTCTTCGGCAGACGAGCATCAGCAGGCAATGAACCTCCGACATAATCCTCCCATGGCATTCCTTGTTTCATATTACCCTGACCCCACTGCATTCCTAGCTCAGAAGCGCTGACACTTGCAGTTGCCGAATTGCGACTCATGAAGGATACAGCTGCTTTTGTTACATCCTTCAACAGCAACCCACCGGAGGCCAGCATAGCCTGATTCTCCGGATCTGACACGAACACAGCGTATTTCATCCATTCAGGACTGTTTACATCTATTTTTGCCAAATCCTGGCCATTCCACTGCTGTACATAGGCTTTGGCTTCATCACTGGTCATTACTTCTGCACCAATGTTACCCAGCCAGCCAGGGCGCTGTGTCATATCATATCCGCCCTCCGCAACTTCCTTATCCCAGCCAACAGCTGTTAAAGGGTCGTCCTTCAGTTGTTCATCAACAGTGACACTCTGCTCATCACTGACTTTCTTCCATTTATCGATAACAGCCTGGCAATCACCGCCAGATTTGCGGCAGTCCGACAATTCCTTATCAAAAGTCAGCGCCTGAGTACTGCTCAGATAGTTATTCTCAACCGCATTTTTCCCGGCACCGGCGCCTGTCGCGACTCCAGCTGTATTCCCCGTAGCAATCCCACCAGCCATCCCCGCCGATATACTCGCCAGAGCACTGACTGTCTGCTTCTGTTCTTCAGATAACTTTTCCACGCCCGGATAGAGCATATTGGCGATAGCGCGTGCCGCCAACTCTCCACCACCTGCACCAAGCGCACCTGCCGCCGCGCTGTTACCCTGAAGCGCTGCAACCGCACCACCAAGGATCGCGTGGGCTATGGAGTTAACAGCTGTATTGTCTTCTGTTGATTTCAGCAGATGTGCCAGCTCCGGTGCCGAAGCCCCCGCCAGTGCACCCGCTAAATTGCCGCCCGCCAGGCCCTGAAGCGCTGCCGTTGCAGCCTGGATGCCGCGCTGGATATCGCTACCGGTGCCATATTTTTCCTGCTCTTTTTTGTATTCCGGCGTGTCACGCAGTTTCGCCAGATATGCCTGCCGCTGCTCTTCCGTCGCATCCGCAGGAAGAGGCCCGTATTTATCCTGCGCAGCATTCAGCGCATTCAGCTCCCCCTGCGTCCGGGCAATATCTGCCACCTGACCGCCGATATCGCTGATCATCCCGATTTCCTTCAGGCGGTTCTGCTCTTTCTCTTTGTCGAAGATCGGGCTGATACTGTCGTTGGCGTGCTCTGTATCGCGGCTGAGATCAGCGACATTCTGTTTCTGGTTATCCTTGTCGCGGATGGTGATGGTGCTATCAGCGACAGCAGCCTGAGTTGTGCCTTCGGCATGGCCTTTGTTGCCCGCCACCGCAATCATCCCACCCGGCATGTTGCCCTTGAACTGGTCGCCGAAGCTGCCCGCGCCGCTGATGCTGATGCCGGTGTGCTGGGTTTTGAAATCCGCTTCGTTATGGATGTCCGTGAAGCCCAGCGTCCCGGTATCGAGGCTGTTTTTATCTGCCGTCGCCGTGGAAGCGATAACCGCACCATCAAGCTGGGTGTGATTACCAACGGTGATATCGAACCCGCCATCACCGGCGAACATCCCGGTTTGTTCGGCAACGGAGTCAAAGCGGCTCTTCATCTTGTCCTGCGAGGCAGAGATATAGCCGGAGCCCGTCATGCTGCCGAAGGTGAAGCTGCCGCCCGCCGCCACGCTGCTCTGCTTGCTGTCGTATTTGTTGGTGTCCTGCTGGCTGCTCATCAGCAGGTCGTGGCCCACATCGGCGACAATTTTATTGCCGTTAACCTGCGCGCCATTGAGCACGGTGTCGTTCCCGCTCTTAATGGTCACGGTTTTGCCGCTGTCTATCGTGGTTTCAGTCCAGTCGGTACCGTTGCCATTGTCCTTGCCTTTTGCCGCGTTGACGTTGGCAAACACGCTGATACCGGCACCTTTACCTGCACCAATACTTACGCCGACACCGCCGCCGCTGCTGCTGTTCTTGCCGCTGGATTGTTGGGTGTTGGCCGCGCCGCTGAGAATGACGTCGTTCTTCGCGTCCAGCAGCGTGTCGCCGCCTGCCTTCAGCTGGCTTCCGGCAATAACGATATCGCCTTCACCCTTTTTGCCGTTGGCGGTGATAGAAAGGTTGTTGCCCGCGTTCAGGGTGCTGCCCGCCACCGCATCGCTTTCGGCATGCTGCTGCGATTTGGATTTCTGCGTGGTCAGCGAGAGGCTGACGCCCATCGCGTTCGGGTCGGCCGTGAGGTTTGCCATGTCCGCCGCCTGACCAGCCTGAATGCCAGAGAGGACCGTTTTAGTCGCCTGCAATGCCTTCAGCCGTCCGTCGCTCTCCTCTTTTGTGTCCTGTGCCGACGTGACGGCATTGTTAATCGCGCTGCCGACGGTGCCCGAAAGCGCCAGCGTCAGCCCGCTTTTCTTCTGCTCGAAGGTTTCATCGCGGGTGCGCTTGTCGTGGCCCGGGTCGATAATGACGCTGCTGCCGCTGAGGCTCATGTCCTTCCCGGCAATCAGGTCTGCGCCGCCAATGTGCGCCTGGTTGCCGGCAGCGATAACCACGTTGCCGCCCGTAGAACCGACGGTGCTGAAGCTCTGGCTTTGCGTGGTGCCCGCTTCACGCAGGTCATGGGTGGATTTGCTGCTGCCGACGGTGATACCGATACCGCCGGTGCCCATCAGGCCGCTCTTCTTCTCTTCTTTAAAGCGCCAGGAGGAATCGGTGTTGGTGGCCGCCACGATATCGACGTTGTTACCTGCGCCCAGCGCCACGGTGTTATCGCCCACCACGGAGGAGCCTTTCACCAGCAGGTTGTTGCCCGCCTGAACGGTCACGTTATCGCCGGAAAGCAGGGTGCCTGCTTCACGGGTCGCGCTGTCTTCCGCGATGGTGTGGGTCGTTTTCTTGCTGAGGAACCCTTTTTTGGTCTTCGTCTCTTCTTTGTAGTGATAGTCGCTTTCCGTCGCAGTGGTCAGGTTGATATCGCGACCTGCCGCCACGCCGATATCACCGCTGGCGGTCACCTGCGCGGCTTCGCTGTTCACGTCGCGTCCGGCGATAATCGCGGTGTTACCGGAGCTGGCAATTTCGGTGCCCTGCTGGCGCACGGATTCGTCGATAACAGTTTTCTTTTTCGAGTGCGAGCTGCTGCCGGTCACGGACTCTTCGGCCAGCAGGTTCACATCACGTCCGGCCTGGATACCGACATTCCCTTCCGCCGCCATGCCTGCCGCCTGGCTGGTCACGTCCTGCCCGGCGACCAGCGTCACGTTGTCGCCCGCTGAAACGGTGGTTCTGTCTGCGCTGCTCTGATGGCTTTCGCTGCCGCCCGTGCGGCGGGTCTGTCCGTTGCCCGCCGCGTTCAGGTTCATGTCATTGCCCGCCACCAGCTGCGCGGTTTTACCTGCGTCGATGGCGCTCGCCGTGACGTTCAGGTCGTTGCCCGCCTGCATCACCGCGTTACCGCCCGCCGTAATGCTGCTGCCCTGGTTTGAGGTCGCTGACGAACTGGTGTCTTTTTTGCCACCGAAGCCCGACCGGCTGCTGCTGTCGGTTATCTGATTGGCGGCGATGTTGATGTTATTGCCTGCGCCCATCGTAAGGCTCGCGCCCGCACTCACCTTCGCCCCGGTGATGTTGATGTCGTTTGCCGCCGCCATATACAGACCGTCGCTGGCGCTGATGGAGGCGGTTTGTCCAACGTCGGTGCCGCTGACGTGCACGCTGTCGCGACGGCTGTCGTCGCCCACGCTCCACTGCTGCGTCCGGGTGATGTTATTGATGCTGCCGCCCACGCTTTCCAGCTGGACGGTTTTGCCGCTGATGGCTGAGCCGATGTTATTGATGTCGCCCAGCGCGCTCAGTTCCAGCCCACCGCCCGCCTGGATAAGCCCGGCGTTAAGGTTGCTCAGGCTGTTGCTGCTGTCGATGGCCAGAGCGTTCTGCGCCAGCAGCGAACTGCCGCTGTTGGTGACGTTGCCGCCCGCCAGCTGCACGTTGTTGCCGCCGATCGCGCTGCCGCGCTGCACCGTTACGTCTTTTGGCGACAGATACACTTTCGGCACCATCACGGTCTGGCCGTTAATGGTCGCGGTTTCATACCACAGGATACTGTGGTCGAGCGCCGCCACCTGGTCGGCGGTCAGCGCCACGCCAAACTTCAGGCCAAGCGAACTCTGCGCGTCGGCGGCGTTATCCATCAGGTAGCGCATCTGGTCGAGGTCGGAACCAATCCCGTTGATATAGCGCGTGCCGGTCTGGTTCAGCACATAGTTCGACACATAGCGGGTATCAAACGCCGCATCGCCGAGGAAGCGGTAGTCTTTGTCCGGGTTCAGGCTGAGGCGATCCAGCATATACGACGAACCGAGGAACTGATTCATGTCGGTGTACTGGCTGCCCGTCTCGCGTGGGGCAGCACCGGGGTTCATGCCGAGCAGCTTATACAGATCGCCAAACAGCGACGGATCGAGCTGGCCGAGGCCATCGAGTTTTGGGTTAACGGTGATCAGATACGGGCTGTCCGGATCGGTGGACGGCACGAAGTAGCCGTTGTTGCCGGAAGGCAGAGGATAGTTGCCGTCCATGCCGCCTGGCGCCAGCCCCGAGCCGCCGCTAATTGCCTGGCTGGCGGTGCTGTCTTTCCAGTCCGGAGCGGTAATGGTCTGGGTTCCGGCGTCGGCAAGCGCCTGCTGGCTTGCGCCGCCGCCGATGCTTTGCGCTGAAGGCGTGTTAAGGTTCGGGGCGACGATGGTGTTACTGATTTGCCCGGCGTTAGCGGTTGTATTGGTGTTACTGATATCGCTGGTGAAGATGGCCTTAACAGTGCCGCCCGCCTGGATGACAGCTCTGTAAGTCTCGCCCTGAACCTCATTAACTTCGTTATCTGAAAGAGTATACTGGAACCATATATCCTCTGGTTTCGGTACCCAGTTTGAATTAAATCCAGCCGAGTCAAATTCATATGTCTGCCAGATCTCATAAACTTTATTTTGATATGACTTATTTTCGAAAACATTCCCACGAAGATTGATATCACCGTTCGCTAATATGAAAGATGCATTATTAAAAAGATAATCAGCCTCAATATTTATCTTGCCAGCAGACATGATCCGCGATGCATTGCCTGTAGCAATAGCCTTCTCAGTGTTACTCTCAATCAGATAACGCTTTGTGCGGGTTGTTGCATCAATATAGACATAAAGTTTTGGCGCAGGCCCCGAATTCCCACCGCCCACCAGCACCTCATAATCCGGGTGCCACTCTTCGTTTGCCCAGACTTTTATCGAGTTGCCATCCAGGTCAGGTATCTGGTCACGATAATCATTTTTTGAGTGGGTAAACTCGATTTGTTGATATGAATTTTCAAGCCTCCCGGTCTTAATGGTGATATCGCCGCGGGTGGTTTCGATATTGCCGGAGGTATTGATCACCTCGGCGTTCGCCGTGCCGCTGGCGTCTTTCTGCATCACCAGGTTATTACCCGCCAGCATATCGCCGTGCAGGTTGTAGATGCTGTTGGCAAACAGCGAGAGGTTGTTGCCCGCATACAGCAGCGCGGTGTTAACGATCGACCCGACCGCCGTTAACGCCAGGCTCCCCGCCGTGCCGGTAAAGCCGTCGAGAGTGATATTGCCCCGGCTGGTCAGGCTGACGTCGCCGCCTGCCTGCAGGCTGCCGCTGGCGTTCATCGCAATCTGGCTGCCGCTCAATGCCGTGGCGCCGCTGCCTGCGGACAGCTGGCCGTTGTTGGTCAACTTGCCCGCCGCATTCAGCGTGATGCCGTTGCCCTGCAATGTGGCTCCGTTGGTGATATCGCCCTGGCTGCTGACGGAGAGCTGCTTGTTCGCGGCGATAACGCCCTGGGTGGTCAAGCCGTTGGTGAGTTTCAGCGTCAGGTTGCCGAGCGCCACCAGCTGGCCTGCGCCGCTGAGCGAGACCATTTCGGCAAGCATATCGCCGCCGCTGAACACCTTCCCGCCCGCGTTATTGAGGCTGCTCCCTTTGAGCGTCAAACCCTGATTGCCGAGCAGCGTGCCGCTGTTGGTGATGGTCTGCGTGTTGACGTTCAGCCGTGCGGCCTGGAAGGTGCCGCCGTTGGTCAAACTGTTACCTGTGAGCGTCGCCTGGTTCGCCGCCATCACGGTGCCGTTACTGGCAAGCTTCGCCACGTTCAGCATCAGGTTAGTGGCCTGCAGCCAGCCGCTGCCGCTGTAGTCCGGCGTGGTGAAGCTCAGATCGCCGCCGGAGAGAATTTTGCCGCCGTTGCGGGCCTGCGTTGCCGCGCTGAGCGTAGTTTTGCCGTTGCCCTGAAGGGTGCCGTCGTTGGTCAGCACGGGCGCGGTGAGGCTTAACGCATTCTGGCTGAGAAGCACGCCGCTGGCCTGGTTGGTGAGCGCATTAAGCACGGTGAGCGTCAGGCCGCTGTCGCCCTGCACGCGCCCGCTGTTGGTGAGCGAGCTGGCGCTGATTTGGCTATCTGCGCCCTGAAGCTGCCCGCTGTTGCTGACGTCTTTCGCGTTGACGTTAAGCAGGCCGCCGGTCAGCATTTTGCCCTGCTGTTGCAGGTTACCGCTGAGCGTCACGTTCAGGCCGTTGACGCCGCTGATTTCGCCGCCGTTGCCGAGCGAATCGCCTTTCACCTCCAGCGTTTTCGCACTGATTAATCCCTGGTTGCTCAGCACGTTGCCGGTCAGCCGGGCGTCGCCCAGGGCGGTGATTTTGCTGCCGGTGGCGGCGATAACGTCGCCGCTCAGGGCGAGGGCTAAATCCAGCGCGCTCTGAATAGCGCCGCTGTTGGTCAGGCTGCTGCCGTCCAGGGCGATGTTCTGCCCCTGAAGCCGGCCGCTGTTGCTCACGTCTCCTGCGCTCAGCGTCAGCGATTTCTGGCTCAGCAGATCGCCGCTGTTGGTAAGCCGACCCGTACTGTTCAGGGCCAGGCCGTTCAGGCCAGTGACCGATCCTCTGTTGTCGATGCTGTTGTGACGCAGCGACAGCGTGTAGCCCTGAAGCGTGCCGTCGCTGGTAAAGGTTGTTCCGGCGAGCGACATTTCGCCTGACGAGAGAATGCTGCCGTGGTTGCTCAGCCCGGGCGCATTCAGCCCGAAATTGCCCTGGCTCATCAGGTCGCCATTGTTGAGCAGAGAGGCGCCCAGCGTAGCGTTAAGATTGCCGGTTGCCAGCACCGAGCCATTGTTAGTCCAGCTATCCGCCTGAGCGGTAAGGTTCTGCCCCTGCGTAGTCCCGGCGGTATCCAGAGTTTTACCGTTGAGGGCGAGATCGCCCGCCGTCAGCCAGCGCCCGTTGGCACCCTGCGAGAGCGTATCCCCGGCAAGGGTCAGCGCCCCGGTTCCCTGCAACAGGCCGTCGCCGCTCAGCGCGGTCGCTTTGACGTTCAGCGTGTCAGCGAGGATTTTGCCTGGATTGCTGAGGGAGCCAGCGCTTAGCGTTAAACCGTTATCGCTGGTGATAAGCCCGCTGTTGCGGATATCCGAAATAGCCAGCGTCAGATTTGCGGCGCTGTAGAGGGTGCCGTTCTGCTGGTTGTCCAGCTTTTGTGTGCCAATCAGCAACGCACTGTCGCCCTGCATCAGGCCGCTGTTGGTGAGAGTTTGCGACTGAGTGTTCAGGGTGGAAGCCACGAGCACGCCGCTGTTGGTCAGTTCTGGCGCACTAAGGCTGAGTGATGCCGCGCTGCTTTTGCCGCTGTGGGTGAGTTTTTCGCGGGCGTTAACCGTCATGGCTTTTTGTGCCGCCTGCGTACCCGCAAGCGCCGCTTCCCGCGCGCTGAGGCTGAGATTATTGCCACTCTGGAGCTGGGCACTCGCCGCCGTGGTGAGCCTGTCGCCCTGAAGCTCTAGATCGCCGCCCGCGCTGGTTTCCCCGTCGAGCGTCGCCGTGGTGGTAATCAGCGTTATGGCGGCGTCGCTGTGGGTCACCGAATTTTTGCCGGAAGTCAGGGTCTGCGCGTTGACCGTCAGCCCTTTGCCGCCGGACAGCACGCCGTTCTGCGTCACATCCTGCGCCTTCAGCGCCAGCGCATCGTCGCTCACCAGAGCGCCGGTATTGGTCAGCTTCCCGCTGGCGGTGATGCTCGCTTTGCCCTTCGCGCCGGTGCTGCCGCTTTGGGTAAAATCGTTGGTATTAACCGTCAGGTTACCGCCGCTCAGCAGGGAACCCGAGTTGCCGAGCGTGGCGCTGCCCACGCTCAGGGAAGCGCCCTGAACGGAGCCGCTGTTATTGAGCGTGTCGGCATTCAGCTGAGCGCGGTTATGCGCCAGCAGCTTGCCGTTTTGCGTCAGGGTGTTACTGCTCACCGTCAGGTTTTGCCCGGCGGTCATCTGCCCTTGTGTTGTAAGCGTATCGCTGGCTTTAGCCGCGATATCGCGGGCAGCGTTAATCTGGCTGGAAGCATCCTGACTGATGTTTTTCGCGGTCAACGTCGCATCGCGTCCGGCGGTCAGCTTTTCACTGGCGTGCGAAATCGTGCCGTTGGCGTTCAGTACCAGGTCGCCGTCGCTGTTCAGCGAGCCGTTGCTCAGGGCAATGTCGTCCTGGCTGTTCAGCGACATACTGCCGCCGGATTTGTGGTCGCCCGTCAGGGTGAGGCTTTCACCCTTAGCGGACAGCGCCCCGCTGGCGAGGCTGTTGTGAACGGTGAGTTTGCCACCGGCATCCAGGGTGATGTCTCCCTGGCGAGCATTCAGGTCGCCGAGGTTAACCCCGACGCCTTTCTCGCTGGACACCAGATGAATGCGGTTGGCGTACATCCCGCCGAGCGCACCGGTATCCACCGCAACCGTAGGAGCGCTGCCTTCGCCCTGCTGCGCCTGCACGCTGCCGTCGGTGCCAACGCGGTTGGCCCCGGCAACCACCTTTAAATCCTTCGCATGAATGGCGGCGTTCACTTCGGTTGCGCGTGAAATGATCGACAGCGCATCGCTGCTGCTGGCATCCAGCCCTTGCCCCTCAATGGTGATGCTGCCCTTTTTCACGTCCAGCGCCTGTAAATTGCCGCTGGCGTCAAACACAGGTTTGCCCGTGGTCAGGGTGGCTTGCGGGGTGTTGATAAACCCGCAGCCGTTACAGGTGATGCCGTACGGGTTGGCGACCATCACGTTCGCCGCGTTGCCCGCCACTTCCGTATAGCCCTGAAGCTGTGAACGGTTGCCGCCGGTCACTTCGTTGATGATGCCCTTCGCTTCCTTGCCCGCTTTCAGCCTGGCGTTGCCGCTAATCAGCCCGCCAAGCTGCGTCTGATTGAGCTTGCCCGTGGCGTTATTGAGGATCAGCCCCTCTTTGCCAACGTTGTAATCGTTAAACTGGTTGTGCGAAATCCCGGCCCCGTTCGGGGTGGCAATGTTCACCACCGGCACGCCGTTTGCCGCTTTATCCATGGCGGTATTACCCACTGGCGTCAGCGTAGCGGCAACGGCAGGCAGCAAGGGCTGCGTCGCGAGCAGGGCACTCATCAGATAGCTGAGCAGGCGGTAAGTTAAGCGAACGGGAGGCTGCTGATTCATGACAATAATCCCTTAAAATGCGACGGCAACGCGGTAATAAACAGTGACGTGATCCGGGCCAAGCCAGTCCGGGTAAACGAGAGGCAGTCCAACGGTGAACGAGCTGGAAACGTGGCCATTGGCGGTGCTGAGCCCGGCGGCCGTGCCCCAGAGGGTGCCTGCGGAATAGCGATCCCACTTGTCGGAGTGCAGCCAGCCGCCGTCGAGGGCCGCCAGCGCGCTGACCTGGCCGATGACCGGCAGCGTGAACAGGGTGTGGTTGAGCTCGTTTCGCCACCAGGCGCCGTTGTCGCCGGAAATGGTTTGCTCTTTAAACCCGCGCACCGAGCTTTCGCCGCCGATGGTCATGCGTTCGCTGCCGTAGAGGCGGTCCGGGGACCATTGCCCATAGGCGCTCGCCAGCCACCACAGATTGTCAGCCACCGGACGCTGGAAGCTGGCGTTCAGGCTCCATTTGCGGAACTGCGCTTTCGGTAAATCACCGTTTTTGCTGCCGTCGCTTTCAGCACCGAGCCACGGCATGCCGCGACTGAAGGTCGGGTTAAACGTCGCTACGCCACCGAATATTTTCTGGGTGTGGTTCAGGCCAAACAGCAGGCTGGTGAGCTTACGGCTGCTGCTTTCCAGCAACACGTCGTCAAGATAGTTGCGGTTGCTGCGATGGCTTAAGCCCAGGGAGACGCCCGTTTTGATATCGCCGTTGCGGAACAGCACGTGCGACAGATTGACGCGGTGCGTTTCGGTATCGCCGCTTGAGCGCCAGAGGTAGCCGTTGTTATCGATGGTGCTGAGATAGTTGTTCCAGCTGTAGCTGTACTCCAGCAGGCTGTAGCCCCAGGGCACGCTGACGCCCGCCGCAAAATTCTGCGCGTCTTTTGCATGCGAAAACGCGCTGCTGCGCCCGCCGCTGACGAACCAGCTGTCGGCCAGACCCAGTAAATTGTTGCCGTTCAGCCCGCCGTTAATCTGCCCGACGCCCGTATTTTTTTGTCCGCTGTTATCGAAGCTCGCGGAGGCCGAAAGGGGAAATTCCGGCGTGGCGGTAAGATGCACTACCGACCAGCCCTGCTGCGTGCCCGGTAATATTTCAATTTGTACCGGCGTGGTGCGCGTGCGGTTAATCTGCTCCATGCCTTGTTCAATATCGCGCAGATTAAGTATTTTTCCTTCAAGGCCCGGGAATACCATGTTCAGTTCGCGCTCTGGCGCGCCGTCCATGCGGATTTTCTCAAGCTTTCCTTCCAGAATACCTAAGCGTAATTCCCCTGAACGTAAATCCTGTTCGGTCAGGAAGGCGCGGCTGGTGATATATCCTCTGCTGATGTACCAGTCGGAAACGCTATTAGTGAGTTTATTAATTCGCGCCATATCCAGGCACCGGCCCTGCCAGGGCGCAAGTAAATTCCGCTGCCTGCGGGCATCAATAAGGGTGGCGCCATCAAGCACAATGCGGTTGATAGTGAAACAAGGCCCGGATGTCAGCGCAGGCCGCTCCGGTTGAGAGGGGCGGATCAGGGGTACAGCACGCTCCAGAGACTCGCGCTGCTGCTGGTTGTGAAGGAGTAATTGCTGCTGCTGTTGTTCAATGCTGCTGCGATCGGCTGGTGACAATGGGGCTGCCAAAACGGGCTGACTGAGTGCCAGTAATACCCACGCCGGATATAAAGCTTTCATCCCTGATCCTGTATATTTTATTATTTACGTCATGAATGTATTTAATGACTTTTATTTACACCTTTGGCTACCTTACACTCAGCCCCGGGGGGATTAAAACAGCAAAGACAGGAATGCGGCAATTTTCAGATTTTTATTGGGGCTTTATTTAAGTAAATCAGATTATGGCGATGGCAAATCTGAAGCTATATATATCAGAGAACTTAAATGAGCAGGCGCAGAATCAATATATCTGCGGACAGCCACTTATATAAAAGGTCGTAAATATATTCCAGGCAGATGGCCGCCGCTCAAACATAATCGGGTTTGAGTGACAGCAGGTCGATATACAGAGTATTAAGGGATCGGATAGGGAAGTATTTCAGGTGGGTATTCGTTCACACCACGGCAAAATATCGGCCGGATGCAACGTTGACGCCCGAGCTAAGAAACAGGCGGGTTGATGATAATCATGCCTGACGTTCAGGCCTGAGGAAGTCCGGGAGCGAAGATTTCCGCTTTCATGGCCTCCGGCACATCTGGGCAAGCGGGTTAATTCAGTCCGGCGTCCCGCTTTCTGTTCTGCAGGAAATGGGCGGCTGGGAGAGCATCGGGTGGTGCGCCGTTATGCTCACCTGGCAGCGAACTATTTGACCGAACACGCACGGAAAATTGACGTCATTTTGGGCGCTAACGACACAAATACGACACAAGGAGAAAATCAGGCTGGATTAGAATTGACGTAAGGTATTGATTTTAAATGGTACGCCCTACAGGGCTCGAACCTGTGACCTACGGCTTAGAAGGCCGAAAACCCTTGATTTCTTTCGCAATAAAAAGCGCCTGTAAGGGCGCTTTTACTCAAAACTATTAACAAGTGCCGTCGGGCACTGACACAAGTTTTAAGGAAGTTTGAGGAAAACGTTCGCGAATAAACTTTCCTTGCCCCTCACTCCAGTATTCGCACTCACACATAGGTGTTTGAATCTCGGAGCCTTCAAATCCATCGAAAGCCCTTAGAACTATCATTTCGGGCCCAGACCCCGAGGCATGGACCACTCTATCACCAGCTTTGAAATTAGCCATCTGTGTAATTCCTTATTGATTTTGCTTGTGTGTAGAGCCAAAAGGGTAGTAGCGACACATCCATTTCGTAACTAAGGATAAAAAACACATAAATATTAAGAGGTGTTCGGAAATTTTCTGCGAAATACCTACCACCAATAGTACCCTCGCTTATTGTAATGCTACGCTGAATTTGGCCACCTAAACATAGGTGATATGCTCACCTCAGAACATTATAGCTGCCATAATGAAAAATAATTCACACAGAGTTCAAACGCTAATCCGCTCAGCTTGTTGTCGATCAAAATTACGCCTTTGCTGAAGCGGAAAGTGTTATAAATGTTAGACTTTCTACAATGGCATAATGGGTATAAACAGCTGTGTGCTGAGTGTAAGGGAAAGACACCTAAAACCACACCAGTGACGTGTAGCAGATTTTCTTCAATAAAGTTTTCAATCAGCTCACTTTTCTGCGCATCGTGATATTGCTGTCAACGATATCCATGATTTTTTTCTTCTACTCCAGCAGCTCTTTCGGCGGTATTACCTGAATACCTGCCAACAGTTTCAAAAGGTAGCCAACGTTAATTTCATCGCAGTGGAGCAGTGGCATTTCAAAATCGATATCATCCAGGCTCGCCCGTGCTCACTGTGCTGGATACGGCTGCTATGCGAACCCGCTGTAAACATGACGATATTATGATATGTGGGCTGCACTCAGATTCCGAATAAAAATAAAATCACGTAAACGATGGACTTTAATCATAAATTTTATGAATGCCCCATATCAAGGTATTTAAATTTATTAGATATGCGCAGAATCAATACTCTTGCGATGTGTATAACACTCTATACATTCGATTATAAGAATATTCTTATTTTATTACTGGTTACCCTATGGGCCATGATAGTGAGTTATGACTTTTGAAGAGACGCTGGACAAGTTTCTTAATCGTAAGCTTGCTCTGGCAAGAGGTATATTGAAAGATACGTCACAATTAACCGTTGCTGATTTTCAAATCGTACTGAAATGGTACGCCCTACAGGGCTCGAACCTGTGACCTACGGCTTAGAAGGCCGTTGCTCTATCCAACTGAGCTAAGGGCGCACTGAGAAGCGGGAGCTTCATGATGTGCAATCGCCGGGAATTATACGGTGCATGCCTGATGAGTCAATGCATTTTGCCATCAAACTGTTTTCTACGGCCCACTTGCCTACTTATGCACCAGGCGACGCATAAGGATTATCCAATCCGCGTCGTCATTTCCCCGCATAACATCGGCTTAAATGCCAGCCGGTTCGCCGGCTATGCATCTTAATCGCGCCGCAACGGCAGGGTTTATCGCCCCTCCGCGCGCCGAAAAGCGATAAAAAATCAAACGAGGACTGACAGAGAGGCTGGCTTCTGACAAAATATCAGCAACCCCCTTTCGTTAAGATACAGATGGAATCCTCTCTCTGATGGCAGCAAAAATTATTGACGGTAAAACGATTGCGCAGCAGGTGCGCTCTGAAGTCGCGGAAAAAGTGAAGGCGCGCACTGCGGCCGGAAAACGCGCCCCAGGGTTAGCCGTCGTGCTGGTTGGCAGCAACCCGGCATCGCAGATTTATGTCGGCAGCAAGCGCAAGGCGTGTGAAGAGGTGGGGTTCATCTCCCGCTCATACGATCTCCCGGAAACCACCAGCGAAGCGGAGCTGCTGGAGCTTATCGACACGCTGAATGCCGATTCGGCTATCGACGGTATCCTGGTGCAGCTGCCGCTGCCTGCCGGGATCGATAATGTGAAAGTGCTGGAACGCATCGCGCCGGACAAAGACGTCGATGGCTTCCATCCCTACAACGTCGGCCGCCTGTGCCAGCGCGCTCCGCGCCTGCGCCCTTGTACGCCGCGCGGTATCGTGACGCTGCTTGAGCGTTACAACATCGACACCTACGGCCTGAACGCCGTGGTAATCGGCGCCTCTAACATCGTCGGCCGTCCGATGAGCATGGAGCTGCTGCTGGCTGGCTGCACCACCACCGTGACCCACCGCTTCACCAAAAACCTGCGTCAGCACGTCGAAAATGCCGATCTGCTGATCGTCGCGGTTGGTAAGCCGGGCTTTATTCCGGGCGAATGGATTAAAGAAGGCGCGATTGTGGTCGATGTCGGCATTAACCGCCTGGAAAGCGGCAAAGTGGTTGGCGACGTGGTCTATGAAGATGCCGCCGCGCGCGCGTCATACATCACGCCGGTCCCCGGCGGCGTCGGCCCGATGACCGTAGCCACCCTCATTCAGAACACGCTGCAGGCGTGCGAAGAGTATCACGACATTCAGGAGGCCTAAGATGGCGACTTTTTCTCTGGGTAAACACCCGCACGTTGAGCTGTGCGATCTGCTGAAGCTCGAAGGCTGGAGCGAAAGCGGCGCGCAGGCAAAAATCGTGATTGCCGACGGTCTGGTGAAAGTTGACGGCGCGGTTGAAACCCGCAAGCGCTGTAAGATCGTTGCCGGCCAGACGGTCAGCTTTGCCGGTCAGAGCATCACCGTGACCGCCTGACCGCCGTCGCTGAATAAAAAAATGCCGGGCCCTTAAGGTCCGGCATTTTTATTTCGCTAAAGGCTTCGCTGCCCCAGGCGTCTCGCCCGGGGTTCAGGCTTGAGGCTATTTGCGACGCCAGGTGGTGCCCTGAGCGCCATCTTCCAGCACGATGCCCATTTCGTTGAGACGGTCACGCGCGGCATCCGCAGCGGCCCAGTCCCTGGCTTTACGCGCGTCGAGACGCTGCTGGATCAGGGATTCAATTTCAGCCACTTCGCCGTCGTCAGCCTGCGCCCCGCTCTGCAGGAACGCGTCCGGCTCCTGCTCCAGCAGGCCCAGCACGCCGGAGAGCTTGCGCATATGCGCCGCCAGCGCGCTTGCCGCCTGCGCGTCTTCGGTTTTCAGCCGATTCACTTCGCGCGCCATATCGAACAGCACCGAATAGGCTTCCGGGGTGTTGAAGTCGTCGTCCATTGCTTCCACAAAGCGCGCTTCAAACGCCTCGCCGCCGGCCGGAGCTACGCCGTCATCGGTACCGCGCAGCGCGGTGTACAGACGCTCCAGAGCGGAACGCGCCTGCTTCAGGTTCTCTTCGCTGTAGTTCAGCTGGCTACGATAGTGGCCGGACATCAGGAAGTAGCGGATGGTTTCGGCATCGTAGTACTTCAGCACGTCGCGCACGGTAAAGAAGTTGCCCAGCGACTTCGACATCTTTTCGCGGTCAATCATTACCATGCCGGAGTGCATCCAGTAGTTCACGTATTCGCCGTCGTGCGCACAGGTGGACTGCGCGATTTCGTTTTCGTGATGCGGGAACATCAGATCCGAACCGCCGCCGTGAATATCAAAATGGTTACCCAGCTGCTTGCAGTTCATCGCCGAACATTCGATGTGCCAGCCCGGACGCCCGGCGCCCCACGGCGACGGCCAGCTCGGCTCGCCCTCTTTCGACATCTTCCACAGCACGAAGTCCATCGGGTTGCGCTTAACGTCAACCACGTCAACGCGAGCGCCGGCCTGCAGCTGCTCCAGATCCTGGCGCGACAGCTGGCCGTAGTTCGGATCGGTCGGAACCGAGAACATCACGTCGCCGTTGTCCGCCACGTAGGCGTGATCGCGGGCGATCAGCTGCTCGGTGATTTCAATAATTTCCGGAATATGGTGCGTCGCGCGCGGCTCGAGGTCCGGGCGCAAAATATTCAGCGCATCAAAATCTTTGTGCATTTCGCCAATCATGCGATCGACCAGCGCCACGAAGTTTTCGCCGTTCTCATTAGCACGCTTAATGATTTTGTCGTCAATATCGGTGATGTTGCGTACATACTTCAGCTTATAGCCGAGAAAGCGCAGGTAGCGGGCTACCACGTCAAAAGAGACAAAAGTACGGCCGTGACCGATGTGACAGAGATCGTAAACGGTGATACCACACACGTACATGCCAACTTCCCCGGCATGAATAGGTTTAAACTCTTCTTTTTGGCGCGTCAGTGTATTAAAAATTTTTAACATCGAAGATTCCGTGTAAACGTGTGTAGTGATAAGCCGCATATTCTAACCTGAATTCAACCCCGAAGCAGCACACAATGCAAGGTGATCCAACCCCGCGGTTATGCTATAACAGCCCCCTATGTCACGCCCAACATTGGGTTCAAGCACCACAATCATCGGAACAGGATGCAAAAATGGTTACTTTCCACACTAATCATGGCGATATCGTAATCAAAACCTTTGACGACAAAGCGCCGGAAACAGTTAAAAACTTCCTGGACTACTGCCGCGAAGGTTTCTACAACAACACCATTTTCCACCGTGTTATCAACGGTTTTATGATCCAGGGCGGCGGTTTTGAGCCGGGCATGGAGCAGAAAACAACCAAGTCTCCGATCCAGAACGAAGCCAACAACGGCCTGAAAAACACCCGCGGTACTCTGGCGATGGCCCGTACTCAGGCGCCTCACTCCGCCACCGCGCAGTTCTTCATCAACGTTGCTGATAACGACTTCCTGAACTTCTCTGGTGAAAACCTGCAGGGTTGGGGCTACTGCGTATTTGCTGAAGTCGTTGAAGGCATGGACGTAGTCGACAAAATCAAAGCGGTTTCTACCGGCCGCAGCGGCATGCATCAGGATGTGCCGAAAGAAGATGTTGTGATCAAAAGCGTCACCGTCAGCGAATAATTCGTGGCGACACTTTTTATTGCAGACCTGCATCTGCAAACCGAAGAACCGGCGACCGTCGCCGGTTTTCTCCGCTTTTTACGCGAAGAGGCCCGCGAGGCGGACGCGCTCTATATCCTTGGCGATCTGTTCGAAGCCTGGATCGGCGATGACGATCCTAACCCGCTGCACCAGCAAATCGCCGCCTCGCTCAACGCATTGACCCGCTCCGGCGTCCCCTGCTTTTTCGTCCACGGCAACCGCGATTTTCTTATCGGCCAGCGCTTTGCCCGCGCCTGCGGTATGACGCTGCTGACGGAAGAAAACGTGCTCGATCTCTACGGCCGCCGCGTTTTAATTATGCATGGCGACACCCTCTGCACCGACGATGCCGGCTACCTGGCGTTTCGCGCCAAGGTGCATACGCCGTGGATCCAGCGCCTTTTCCTCGCGCTGCCGCTGTTTATACGCCGCCGCATCGCCGCAAAAATGCGCGCCAACAGCACCGCGGCCAACAGCAGTAAGTCGATGGACATCATGGACGTTAACCCGCAGGCGGTTACAGCAATCCTCGAAAAGCATCACGTTCAGTGGCTGATCCACGGTCATACCCATCGCCCGGCCATCCACCAAATAGAAGCAAACGGCATGCCGGCCTTTCGCGTGGTCCTCGGCGCGTGGCACAGCGAAGGTTCGATGGTGAAGGTCACCAAAGACGACGTTGAACTGATCCCTTTCCCGTTTTAATTATCGCGCTATTTTCCGCCGCTATCGGCCTACGCAACCGTTTTCCTCGCCCGTTTATCGTGTTATTCTCTGTGGCCTCTAAAGCAGTGTGAAGCACACCCACAGGAGTTTTAAGACGCATGTCTTCCCGCAATAATTCGGCGCGTATCGCCATCGTGATGGGGTCCAAAAGCGACTGGGCTACCATGCAGTTTACCGCAGAAATCCTTGATGCCCTGAACGTTCCGTACCATGTTGAAGTGGTCTCCGCGCACCGTACTCCCGATAAGCTGTTCAGCTTCGCCGAAGGCGCAGAGAGCAACGGCTATCAGGTGATTATTGCCGGTGCTGGCGGCGCGGCGCATTTGCCGGGCATGATTGCGGCGAAAACGCTGGTCCCGGTGCTCGGCGTGCCGGTGCAGAGCGCGGCGCTGAGCGGCGTTGACAGCCTCTACTCTATCGTCCAGATGCCGCGCGGGATCCCGGTCGGCACGCTGGCTATCGGTAAAGCCGGCGCGGCCAACGCCGCCCTGCTGGCGGCGCAGATTCTGGCGGTGCACGACGCCGAACTGCACCAGCGCCTGAGCGCATGGCGTCAGGCGCAAACCGATGAAGTGCTGGAGAATCCGGACCCACGGGGTGCGGCATGAAGCAGGTTTGTATCCTCGGCAACGGCCAGCTTGGCCGCATGCTGCGCCAGGCCGGAGAGCCGCTGGGTATCGCGGTGTGGCCGGTTGGCCTTGAGGCCGACCCTGAAGCGGTGCCGTTTCAGCAAAGCGTCATCACCGCTGAAATCGAACGCTGGCCGGAAACGGCCCTCACCCGCGAACTGGCGCGCCACCCGGCGTTTGTTAACCGCGACGTGTTTCCCATCATTGCCGATCGCCTGACGCAAAAGCAGCTCTTCGACAGGCTGGGCCTCGCCACCGCGCCGTGGCAGCTGCTGGCGGATAAAAACCAGTGGCCGGAGATTTTCGCGACCCTCGGCGAGCTGGCTATCGTTAAGCGTCGCGTGGGCGGCTACGACGGGCGCGGCCAGTGGCGCCTGCGTGAAGACGACTGCGCGCAGCTGCCCGACGATAACTACGGCGAATGCATTGTCGAACGGGGAATTAACTTCTCCGGCGAAGTGTCGCTGGTTGGTGCCCGCGCCGAGGATGGCAGCACGGTGTTCTATCCGCTGACCCGCAACCTGCATCAGGACGGAATTCTGCGCACCAGCGTCGCCTTCCCGCAGGCCAACGCCCGCCAGCAGGACCAGGCCGAAGGCATGCTCTCCGCCATTATGGACGAGCTGCAGTACGTCGGGGTCATGGCGATGGAGTGCTTCGTCACCGCCGACGGTCTGCTGATCAACGAGCTGGCCCCGCGCGTGCACAACAGCGGCCACTGGACGCAGAACGGCGCCTCTATCAGCCAGTTTGAGCTGCATCTGCGGGCCATTACCGACCTGCCGCTGCCGCCGCCGGTGGTCAACAGCCCGTCGGTGATGATCAACCTGATCGGCACCGATCTTAACTACGACTGGCTGAAGCTGCCGCTGGTGCACCTGCACTGGTACGACAAAGAGGTTCGTCCGGGCCGCAAAGTGGGCCACCTGAACCTGACCGACAGCGATACCGATCGCCTGAGCGCCACGCTCGAAGCGTTGAAGCCGCTGCTGCCGCCGGAGTACGCCAGCGGTATTTTCTGGGCGCAGTCGCAGCTCAGCTAAGCCTTTCGTGCCGGGGAAAACGCGTTACCCCTTCCCCGGCACGCCTTCAGGCGCGTAGAATCCCTCCTTCGCTTTACAGAAAATCTCGGTTTCACTTCAGAAGGAAGACCCATGAATAATGGGACGGATTACCGCGCCATTCTCGCCGCGGATACCCCGCTTATTGACGTGCGCGCCCCGGTTGAGTTCAGCCAAAGCGCGCTCCCCGCAGCAGTCAACCTGCCGCTGATGGACGATGAACAACGCGCCGCCGTCGGCACCTGTTACAAACGTCAGGGGGCAGAGGCCGCCCTGGCACTAGGCCATCGCCTGGTGAATGGCGACCTTCGCGCCCGGCGCCTGCAGGCGTGGCGTGAAGCCTGTCTGCGCGCGCCTCAGGGCTATCTTTGCTGCGCCCGCGGCGGCCAGCGCTCGCACATTGTTCAGCAGTGGCTGCGCGAATCGGGCATCGATTACCCGCTGATTGTCGGCGGCTATAAGGCGCTGCGCCAGGCGGCCATCCAGCTGACGCAGGAGCTGGTTCAGCGCCCAATAGTGCTGATCGGCGGCTGCACCGGCAACGGAAAAACCCAGCTGGTTGCCGCGCGGCCTGACGGAATCGACCTCGAAGGGCTCGCCCACCATCGCGGCTCCTCCTTCGGACGCACGCTGCGCGAGCAGCACGCACAGGCGACGTTTGAAAACCATCTCGCGGTGGCCATGCTGAAAAAAGCGGCCAGCCAGCACCGCTGGGTGCTGGAAGATGAAGGGCATATGATAGGCGCCAACCATCTGCCGGAATGCCTGCGCGATCGCATGGCGCAGTCGCCGCTGGCGGTGGTGGAGGATCCGTTTGACGTCCGCCTGGCGAGGCTGCGGGAGGAGTATTTTGACCGGATGCACCGCGACTTTATGGCCGCGTACGGTGAAGAGCAGGGTTGGCAGGAGTACAGCGCCTATCTGCACCACGGCCTGTTTGCTATCCGCCGTCGCCTGGGACTCCAGCGTTTTGCTCAGCTCACCGCCCTGCTCGATGACGCGCTGGTGGAACAGCTGCGTACGGCGAGCACCGACGCGCATTTTGCGTGGCTCGTTCCGCTATTGAAAGAGTACTACGACCCAATGTATCGCTATCAGTTGGGTAAAAAAGCGGAGAAGATTATTTTTCGCGGAACCTGGCAGGACGTTGCCTCCTGGCTGGCGCGGTAGCCCGCGTAAACGCAGCGCAAGCCGGGATTTTCGGCATCGCGCTGCGCGGGAGGTCGCGGTTTAGAAATCGTAGCGCAGACGCACCAGGTTCATATCGCCCAGGTTATCGGTGCTCGACGTAAAGACGTGTTCGTAGTCAACGCGGAAGCCATAATCGAGCTGGAAGCTGATCCCGAGGCCGTTATCAATACGCTGATAGTTACGCCCGTTCACGTATTGCAGGCGGTCGCCCATAAAGTACGGCTGAACGGATTTGAGCGCGTACTGGCCAACCGGGATTTTATACCCCGCGAAGTACTCAATACCCCAGGCATCGCCGGCGAAGTAGTTATTCACGTCGGCTTTTTTGGTGGTCAGGAAGTTCTGATACCAGCCGCCGCCGAAGGAGAAGGTCCAGTTATCCGGCGTCCAGCTTAGGGCGGTACCGAGGATATTCTGGTTATAGGTTTTGTTCTCAGCGCTCGACGGATCGCGCATTTCGGCACGCGTATAGTTCCACGCCGTACCCCAGGTCAGGTCCTTCATGATGTGGTAGTCCACGCCAACGGAGCCCCCGCCTTTACGCTTATAGCGCAGACCATTCCCCGGCAAATACTCATTATCTTCAAACAGATAAGAAGCATACAGATCGACGTCACCGGCCGATTTTTTATACTTGAGCATATTGCGCGAGCGGTAAGAACCGTCGTAATCGCCGTTGATACCGTTACCCGGCGCCTGGGCAACCATGTCGTAATCCCAGATATCGGTTTTGGCGCCCACTACATCGTAATAAATACTGTTTTGCTGACCGTAGGTTAACGTCCCCCAGGTATCGCTCTTCAGCCCGGTATAGAGCATACGACGGGAGGTGTTATTGGCGCCTTCCGCATAGTGATTATCCCAGTCGAACAGCGCCGGAATATTGACCCCCAGTTCGTAATAACTGATCCAGCTAATATCGTCGAACAGATAATAATCAGCGGCGAAGCGGAAACGGGTGCCGCCGTCGAAGCCGTTACGTTTATAGGAGCCTTTGTCACCATCGCCGGACATCATGTTGAACTGCGGACGAATGCTCCCGCCGACGGTGAAGTTCAGACGGCTTAACGGATCGCCGGCCTGCGGATCTTGTTTCAGCAGCGTTATCTCGGCCTGGGAAGCAAAAGAAGTGACTGCCAGCGCTGCGCCGATCGTTATCGCCAGCGCTTTTATTTTATGTGCCATGCTTTTTCCTTGAGTAATAAGCAACCTTATATTTGCAAGGTGAATATTAACCGTGATTACCAACTCCGTGTTGTCGCTTTTTTACGCTTTCGTGCTCTTAAAAATCAGTGACTTACCATTTTGTGCCGTTAACGAAAAGCCGCCGCGAATGTCATTCAACCGTCATTAACCTGCGCTATCTCCCCGCGCCCGCAGAGGCTCGCTTTGCCGTCGCCGAGCGATTGTGGGTATAGTTGCCGATGCACGGCGCTCCCGGGGAGTACCGCTCTGCCGACGGCGCACGCAAACCCTACGTCGAGTCCATGGAGGAGTTATGTCGAATAAACTGCTGCAGCTTCACTTTGCCTTTAACGGCCCGTTTGGCAGCGAGATGTCCCGTCAGCTGGTGGAGCTTGCCGAGTCCATCAACCAGGAGCCGGGTTTTATCTGGAAGATTTGGACCGAAAGCGAAAAAAACTACGAGGCGGGAGGCATCTATCTTTTTGCGGATGAGGAGACGGCGCTCGCCTATCTCACGAAGCATACCGCGCGCCTGAAATCGCTGGGCGTCGAAAGCGTGGAGTACAAACTTTTTGATATTAATGAACCGCTGACCGCGCTGAACCACGGCCACGCCCGCTAGCCGGGCGCCAGGCTTATACGCAACGCAGTAAAAAGCCCGGGGCGCTGATACTCCACCCCGGGCCTACAGACGATCCGCCCGCTGAACTACTGGCTAAACTGGCGGAACAGCGCCTTACCTTTTAACAAACGCAGCCCCAGCCAGCCGCCGCACAGGGAGAGCAGCAGCGCCCCGCAGAGCGGCAGCATCACCCACAGCCGCCAGTCCGGCGACCACGGGAAATCAAAGACTTTGGTTTGCAGCATCGCCAGCGCCACCTCAGCCCCTATCGCCGCCACAATCCCGGAAACCACCCCCAGCAGGGCAAACTCCGCCCACAGCGTGGTACGCAGCAGCGATTTTCCGGCCCCCAGCGTGCGCCAGACCACCAGCTCCTGATAGCGCTGGCGCATCCCGACCTGAACCTGCGCCAGCAGCAGTAAAATACCGCAGGCGGTCACCAGCACCACCATCACTTCCAGCGCGCGGCTGACCTGCGTCAGAACCTGACCCACCTGACGCAGAATGGCGCCAATATCCAGCAGGCTGACGGTCGGGAATTCGCGGTTCAGCTGCGTCAACATGCCGCTGCCGTTATCCCAGCGGAAGCTGGTCAGCCAGCTCTGCGGCTGTCCGGCGAGCGCGTTCGGCGGGAAGATAAAGAAGAAGTTAGGCCGCAGGCTCTCCCAGTCAACTTTACGCACGCTGGTGACCTTAGCGCTGAAGTCCTGGGTATCGCCGGTAAAGGTGACGCTATCGCCGAGCTTAACCCCCAGCCGCTGCGCCAGCCCCTCTTCGATCGACACCTCACCGGCTTTTGGCGGCCAGCTGCCGGCCACCAGCGGATTATGATCCGGCCGGTCGTTGCTCCAGGTCAGGTTGAGCTCGCGATTCAGCGCTTCGTCCTTATTGCCCTCCGTCGCCTGACCGTTAATCTGCGTCAGGCGCGCGCGGACGATGGGGTAAAACTCCGTCGCCGCCGTCTGGTGCCCGGCAAGAAAAGCTTTGACCGGCGCGACCTGATCCGGGGCAATATTAATCAGGAAGTAGTTGGGGCTTTCCGGCGGTAGCTGCTGCTGCCAGCGATCCAGCAGATCGCCGCGCAGCACCAGCAGCAGAGCGAGCAGCATAAACGACAGCGAGAACGCCGCCAGTTGGCTAAGCGTCGACCACGGCTGGCGCAGCAGCCGGTTGACCGCGAGGCGCAGCGGCAGCGCCTTCAGCGTCACGCGCTTCAGCAGCCACAGTAGCCCCCATCCCAGCAGGCCGCACAGCAGCGCCAACACCACCGCGCCGGCGAGAACCGCCCACAGCAGCGGGCTGCCGCCCATCAGCCAGGCCAGCAGAATTACCACCACCGCGCAGACCAGCGGAATATAGACCTTCAGCGGCCAGACGTTAGCCACCACGTCCTGACGCAGCACCCGCAGCGGCAGCGTCGCCAGCAGCAGCCGATAGGGACGCAGGCCCACCAGCAGCGAAATCACCACCATCGCGCCAATCGCCCACAGCCACGGCCAGAGGCTGGCGGCCGGCAGCGCACCCGGGAGAACCGGTTTCAGCATCACCAGCAGGACTTTCTCCAGCCCCATCCCCATCGCGCCGCCGGTAATGACCGCCAGCGCCAGCAGCAGTAGCCACTGCCCGACGATCAGCTTGCGCAGCTGCGCCCGCCCGGCGCCGAGGGTTTTAAGGATCGCCACCAGATCGTAACGGCTGCGGCAGTAGTGGCTCATGGCCACCGCTACCGCAGCCACCGCCAGCAGGAGGGTGAGCAGCGCCGAGAGCAGCAGGAACTGCTGCGAGCGTTCGAGGGATTTACCCAGCGCGCTGTCATCCTGCTCCAGGCCAATCCAGCGGTGTTCCGTCCCCAGCTTTGGCAGCAGCCACTGCTCATACTCCGCCAGCTGCGGCGCGGTTCCGGCAAACTTATAGCGCCAGGAGACGCGGCTGCCGGGCTGCACCGCCCCGGTCTTTGCCACATCGGCGGTATTCATCATCAGCCGCGGCGCCATCTGGAAAGGATTGAACCCGGCGTCCGGCTCCTGAATCACCTCCCCGGCAATGCGCAGCGTGGCGTCACCGACGTCGATGGTATCGCCGGTTTTTAAATTCAGCAGCGCCATTAGCCGCGGAGCCAGCAGCACGCTGCCCGCCTGCGGTTTTAAGCCCGGCGGCTGGGTTTCCAGGCGCCCGTAAAGAGGATAGGTATCATCAACCGCCTTGACGTCGGCCAGCTGCGGCGTATCGCCGGCGAAGGTCATGGTGGCGAAGCTGAGCTGTTCGCCAACCGTTAATCCCAGCCGGCGCGCCTGCGCGAGCCAGTCGGCGGGCACCTCACGCGAGCTGCGCAGCGTCCGGTCTCCGGCCATAAACTCACGGCTCTGCTGGCTGAGCCCCTTTTCCATGCGATCGCTTATCGACCCCAGCGCCAGCACGCAGGCCACCGCCAGGCTCAGCGCCAGCCAGACGATCAGCAGCGACGGCGATCGCCATTCGCGCCAGAACCAGCGGGCAATCATGCTTCCTCCCGCAGCTGACCATCAACCAGCCGCAGCCGCCGGTCGCAGCGCGCCGCCAGCAGCGGATCGTGCGTCACCAGGATAAGCGTCGTCCCGTGTTCGCGATTGAGCGAAAACAGCAGGTCGGCAATTTTATCTCCGGTTTGCCGATCGAGGTTGCCGGTCGGCTCATCGGCAAACAGCAGCTCCGGGCGCCCGTTGAAGGCGCGGGCCAGCGCCACCCGCTGCTGCTCGCCGCCGGAAAGCTGCGCCGGCAGATGGTTCAGGCGCTTGCCCAGCCCCAGCTGCTCCAGCAGCGCTCTGGCGCTGCCCCGGCTTTGGCTGTCGCTCTCGCCGCGCAGCAGCGCCGGAAGCTCGACGTTCTCCAGCGCGTTCAGGGTCGGGATCAGCATAAAGGACTGAAAGACAAAGCCGATGTGCTTCGCACGCAGCTGCGCCCTCGCCTCTTCGTCCATACGGTGCAGCGGCTGCCCAAGCAGAGAGACCTCCCCGCCGCTGCCGTCGTCCAGTCCGGCAAGGATCGCCAGCAGCGTGGATTTGCCGGAACCCGACTCGCCGATCAGGGCGATGGTCTGCGCCGGTTTGACAACCAGCTCAACTCCGGTAAGGATGGAAAGCTGATGCTCTCCCTGACCGACGGACTTCTTAAGATGATGAACTTCAAGTATGTTTTCCGCTGGCATTTGCCTTTCCTGTTTCTGGTCCTGTTTACCTGCCGCGCGATGGCGGCGGACACGCTGTTAGTTCTCGGCGATAGCCTGAGCGCCGGCTATCGTATGGCGGCCAACGCCGCGTGGCCTGCGCTACTTAACGATAAGTGGCAGGCAAAAACGCCGGTGGTTAACGCCAGCATCAGCGGCGACACGTCGCAGCAGGGGCTGGCGCGTCTGCCGGCGCTGCTTAAGCAGCATCAGCCGCGCTGGGTGCTGGTCGAGCTCGGCGGTAATGACGGACTGCGCGGCTTCCCGCCTCAGCAAACGGAGCAGACGCTGCGCACCGTTTTGCAGGATATCAAAGCGGCAAACGCCCAGCCGCTGCTGATGCAAATTCGCCTGCCCGCCAACTACGGGCGTCGTTATAATGAAGCCTTTAGCGCAATGTATCCCGCACTGGCCAAAGAGTTTGATATTCCTCTGTTACCCTTTTTTATGGAAGAGGTCTACCTGAAGCCACAGTGGATGCAGGATGATGGAATCCACCCCAACCGCGACGCCCAGCCGTTTATTGCCGACTGGATGGCGACGCGACTGGCTCCCTTAGTTAATCATGACTCCTGATCCACAGGGGTTGTTTGCAGGTAAAGTTATGCAAAAAACGGTTTTAGTTACAGGATGTTCCAGCGGTATTGGCCTTGAAAGCGCGCTCGATCTGAAACGTCAGGGCTTTAACGTTCTGGCGGCCTGCCGCAAGGCCGAGGACGTGGCGCGGATGCAGGAACTCGGACTGACCGGTATTTTGCTGGATCTCGACGATCCGCTGAGCGTGGAGCGCGCGGCGGCAGAGGTTATCGCTCTGACCGATAACCGCCTGTACGGCCTGTTTAATAACGCCGGCTACGGCGTGTATGGCCCGCTTATCACCATCAGCCGCCGGCAGATGGAGCAGCAGTTTAGCGCCAACTTTTTTGGCGCCCATCAGCTCACCATGCTGCTGCTTCCGGCAATGGAGCCGCACGGCGAGGGCCGCATCGTGATGACCTCCTCGGTGATGGGGATCATCTCCAGCCCCGGGCGCGGCGCCTATGCCGCCAGCAAGTACGCGCTGGAGGCCTGGTCCGACGCCCTGCGCATGGAGCTGCGCTATAGCGGCATTAAGGTCAGCCTGATTGAGCCGGGGCCGATTCGCACCCGCTTTACGACCAACGTCAACCAAACCCAGAGCGATAAGCCGGTGGAAAACCCCGGCATCGCCGCGCGCTTTACCCTCGGGCCGGAGGCGGTGGTGGAAAAAGTGCGCCATGCTTTCGTTAGCGATAAACCGAAGCTGCGCTATCCGGTGACCCTGGTCACGCACGCGGTGGCCCTGCTCAAACGCCTGTTGCCCACGCGGATGATGGACAAAATTATCCAGGGCTGAGTTGAAGCTCCGGCCGTCGCCCCCATGTATACAAAAAATTGATTAAAGAGATGCGCTTATGTCAGTACAGAATATTATCAACATTACCGAAGCTAACCTGCACCAGACGCTGGAACAATCCGTTACCGCGCCGGTGCTGTTTTATTTCTGGTCCGCGCGCAGCCAGCACTGCGAGCAGCTGACGCCGGTTCTGGAAAGCCTGGCGGCGCAGTACAACGGTCAGTTTATCCTGGCGAAAGTGGACTGCGACGCCGAGCAGATGCTGGCTTCACAGTTCGGCCTGCGCTCGATCCCAACGGTTTATCTGTTCCAGAACGGTCAGCCGGTGGACGGCTTTGAAGGCCCGCAGCCTGAGTCCGCCGTGCGCGCGCTGCTTGATAAGGTGCTGCCGCGCGAAGAAGAGCTAAAGGCCCAGCAGGCGCTGGCGCTGATGCAGGAAGAGAAGTACGCCGAAGCCCTGCCGCTGCTGAAAGAGGCGTGGCAGCTCTCCGCGCAGGATAGCCAAATTGGCCTGCTGCTGGCGGAAACCCTGATCGCCCTGCAGCGCTCCGACGAGGCCGAAGCGGTGCTGAAAACCGTTCCGCTGCAGGATCAGGATACCCGTTTCCAGGGGCTGGTGGCGCAGATTGAACTGCTCAAGCAGGCGGCCGATACCCCGGAAATCCAGCTGCTCCAGCAGCAGGTTGAGCAAAACCCGCAGGACGCAGCGCTGGCGGCCCAGCTGGCCCTGCAGCTGCATCAGGTTGGCCGCAACGAAGAGGCGCTGGCGCTGCTGTTCAGCCATCTGCAGAAAGATTTAGACGCCGGCGACGGCCAGGTGCGCAAGATGCTGCAGGAAATTCTGGCCGCCCTCGGCACCGGCGATGCGCTGGCCGCGAAATATCGCCGTCAGCTCTACTCTCTGCTGTATTGATCGTTTCGCCACAAAACCCTCCCCGGCGGCGCTGCGCCGACCGGGGAATGCGGCTAAGCGCTCTTTTTCAGCTGCGTCACCACCAGCTGGTGGCGCGGGTTAAAGAATTTCCGGTAGGTCAGATAGCCGGCGATGATGGTGGAGAGACTGGCGGTCGATAGCAGCATAAACGTGACCATTATCTGATACTTAATCGCTTTAACCGGATCTATCCCGGCAAAAATCAGCCCCGACATCATCCCCGGTAGACTCACCAGCCCCACCGTTTTCGCCGAATCAATGGTCGGAATAAGCGCGGCGCGAATGCTCTCGCGAATTAATCCGGCAGAGGCCATTTTCGGCGTCGCGCCGAGGCTCAGCTTCTCCTGAATCTGCTGCTGTTCGCTGCTGAAGCGCTGGCCCATATTGTTGTAGCACAGCCCCACCGCCACCATCGCGTTGCCGGCGACCATGCCGGCAATCGGGATCACCTGCATCGGCACGAAAGAGATCGAGCCGGAGAAGACCAGCACCGCCAGGGTCAGCCCCGCACCGGTAGTAATGGCGATAAACGATGAGATGAAGGCCTTATCGATATATTTGCTGCGCTTTTGCGCGTTCCACGCCGCGTTAAAACAGATAAACAGCACCATAAGCAGCGTCAGCAGGACGTGATTGACGTTGAAGATATATTTCAGCACGTAGCCGACGATAATCAGCTGCACCACCGCCCGGCAAATGCTCCAGACGATATCTTTCTCCAGCGCCAGCTTTTCGCGATAGCTCACCACGATGGCCACCAGCACCAGCACCATCGACAGGGCCAGCGATTCGTTCGTGATATTATGCCCGTTCATTGATAACCTCCTGTCCCTCTGCGCTCGCCGGCTGCAGCGTAATCACTTCATCAGCGTGGTCTATTTCATTCCGGTCATGCGTCACCCACAGCACCGCAATATTCTTTTCCGTCGTATAGCGATGAATAATATCGTTGACGTTGCGCTTATTGCTCTCATCCAGGGCGCTGGTAATTTCATCGAGCAGCAGCACCTGAGGCAAAAACTGCAAATTGCGGATCAGCGAAACGCGCTGCTTTTCTCCGCCCGAAAGTTCGTTGATCGCTTTGCCCAACGTATTTTCCGCCAGCCCGAAGCGGCGTAAATCGGCAATCAGCGCCTGCGGGTCCGGCTGCTGGTTGCGAATTTGCCACGGGAAGATGAGGTTGTCATAAACCGAGTCGCCGAACAGCGCCGGGGTTTGTGCACAGTATGAGACCTGCTGGCGGTATGTTTCCGGCGATAGCGTATTGATATCCTTACCGGAATAAAAAATCTGCCCGCTGGTCGGGCTGAGCAGCGAGGCGATAATTTTTAGCAGCGTACTTTTACCGCAGCCGGAGGGTCCGGTAATTAGCTTAAATTCCCCGGCGCCCAGCTCGAGATTAATATTATGCAAAATGACCGACTTATCGATCTGAAAGCCAACGCCGTCAAGGCGCAAGATAGCGTTATTTTCCTTCATTATCGTTCCATATATTTCCCAAAACCCGACTAGTTTACTCCACTTTTCTTTCGCCAGGATGAGGAGAAAGATATACTCGATTTAAACATGCGTCATTTTGCTGACGCCTGGCAGGCAATTAAACAGGAGGTTTTTTGATGCTAATTTTTATCCCCGTTCTCATTTTCGTCGCCCTGGTTATCGTGATAGCCGGAGTGAAAATTGTCCCGCAGGGTTACCAGTGGACGGTCGAGCGCTTTGGCCGCTATACCATGACCCTCCAGCCGGGCCTGAGCCTGGTGGTGCCGTTTATGGACCGCATCGGGCGGAAAATTAATATGATGGAGCAGGTGCTGGACATCCCCTCGCAGGAGGTTATTTCACGCGATAACGCCAACGTCACCATCGATGCGGTGTGCTTTATTCAGGTTATTGATGCGCCGAAAGCGGCCTATGAGGTCAGCAACCTCGAGCTGGCGATCATCAACCTGACGATGACCAACATTCGTACCGTGCTCGGCTCAATGGAACTTGACGAAATGCTCTCCCAGCGTGACAGCATCAACACCCGCCTGCTGCATATCGTCGATGAGGCTACTAACCCGTGGGGGATCAAAATCACCCGCGTGGAAATTCGCGACGTGCGCCCGCCGGCGGAGCTTATCTCCTCGATGAACGCGCAGATGAAGGCCGAGCGTACCAAGCGCGCCTATATTCTGGAGGCCGAAGGGATACGTCAGGCGGAAATCCTCAAAGCCGAAGGCGAAAAGCAGTCGCAAATTCTGAAAGCCGAAGGCGAGCGCCAGTCGGCGTTCCTGCAGGCAGAAGCGCGTGAACGTTCAGCGGAAGCGGAGGCTCGCGCCACCCAAATGGTCTCTTCCGCTATTGCCTCCGGGGATATTCAGGCGATTAACTACTTCGTCGCGCAGAAATATACCGACGCGCTGCAGCAGATCGGCGCAGCAAATAACAGCAAAGTTGTGCTGATGCCGCTCGACGCGACCAGCCTGATGGGCTCCATCGCCGGGATTAGCGAACTGCTTAAAGAAGGCGCCGGCGAACGGAAAAAACTATGATTGCGATGATACTGGTCCATCCGCATCTCTTCTGGCTCAGCCTCGGCGGGCTGCTGCTGGCGGCGGAGATGCTCGGCGGCAACGGCTATCTGCTGTGGAGCGGGGTTGCTGGCGTTATCACCGGCGTCCTGACCTGGATGCTGCCGCTGGGCTGGGAGTGGCAGGGCACGCTGTTTGCCGCGCTGACCCTGCTGGCGGCCTGGCTCTGGTCGCGCTGGCTGCGCGGCCAGGTGAAGCGGCAGAAGCCGGCCGACGCCAGGCTTAACCAGCGCGGGAATCAGCTGATCGGGCGCATCTTCTCGCTGGAGACAGCGCTGGTTAACGGCCGCGGCCACGTGCGCGTTGGCGATAGCTCATGGCCGGTGGTCGCCGACGAGGACCTCGAAGCAGGCAGTCGTGTAGAGGTGCTCTCCGTTGAGGGCATCACGCTGCGGATCAGGCTCGCCCCTCCCCAGCGCTAACTCTGGGCCTTGCGATGACAGCAGCCGGAGAGATTGTCGATAATCGGGCAGTCCGCGCCGTCATCGCCGGGACAGGACTCCGCCAGCGCCAGCAGGTGGCTGCGCATGCTCTGCAGCTCGCTGATATGACGTTCGATATCAGCGACTTTATCCAGCGTTCTGCGTTTGACGTCGGCGCTATGCCGCGACGGATCGTTAAACAGGCCGACCAGCTCGCGGCACTCCTCCAGATTAAAGCCAACCTGCCGCGCCTGGCGCAGCAGGGTCAGCTCGTCCAGATGCCGCTGGCTGTAGCTGCGGTAGCCGTTTTCACTGCGCAGCGGCGGCGTCACCAGCCCCTTCTCTTCGTAGAAGCGGATCGCTTTACTGGTTAAGCCGGTTTTTTTTGCCACATCGCTGATATTCATCGCCTCTGCACCTCATCGCTTCTCGCACAGCCCCTATTGTAGGACCATTCGCACAATAACCAACCCTGTGCGCAGGGAAAAAAATATAAGCCATATTTTTTATCAGGTTA
Source organism: Klebsiella terrigena (assembly GCF_006539725.1). GTDB lineage: Bacteria > Pseudomonadota > Gammaproteobacteria > Enterobacterales > Enterobacteriaceae > Klebsiella > Klebsiella terrigena. Next base: position 189,074 of record NZ_BJNO01000004.1, read on the forward strand.
AGCGCGTCGGCGGCAGCGGCACGGGCGCAAAGGTGCTTGAATTGGCGCTAGCTGCAAACCAGCGGCCTGGATTATGCCATCCTGCGCGCGGCGCTCAATAATCAGATCTACAGCCTGATTGACCCGGACCTGAAGCCGGCGTAATCCCCTCGCGGCGCGGCTCGTCCTCACCGTAAAGACGGAATGGAGTTTTGCGTGCTTAAGGATTCACTTTCTTCCGTCGACGTTCGGACGGGCCTTTCGCTGGTGCTGGCCTCGCTGGTGCCGCTTGGCGCAGCCTTGGCGCGCTAAATATCAGCTTCAGCACGCTGTTTGACAAAGAGTACCGCGATATCTGGCTGAACATTCGCCTTCCCCCCATTCTGCTGGCGCGCCTGCTGGTGCAGCTCTGGAAGCCGATCCCGTCGCCCAAATGGCTGTTTCTGGATGAGCCCACTTCCGCACTCGATATTCACCACCAGCAGCATCTTTTCCGCCTGGTGCGCGAGCGGCAGTTCAACATGTGCTGCGTCCTGCACGATCTTAATCTCGCAGCCCGCTATGCCGACCGCGTGGTGCTGATGGTTAAGGGGCCCGTCGTCGATAGCGGCAGCCCGCAGGCAGTTATGCAGCAGCGGGCGCTGAAAGACCTCTACGGCGCGGATATCACGGTAATTAAAGAGTCTGAAAATCAAACGCCGCTTATCGTTCTTGACCATTAAGCAAAGGGGGATTCCGGCGGTGGAACTCCCCTTCTTGTCCTCAGTTTTCCCTTTTATAAAAATGCGCTTCCCTTTGCTGGAATCTCAAATGAATCACAATAAATTAAAAAACAAAAAGTTCCCAAATGAAAGCTCATGGGATATCCCAGCGCTGAAATTGCTCTTCACCGTCATGATGATTTAGTATTTAATTGTAATAGTTCATTCATCGATACAATGTATAAAACAATACCCAATATCATTCCCATTAATTAATCGGTGATAATCCCGAGAAAAACAAAACATTACGGATAGTTTGAAACAGGGATTAAGAGTTTCAACTAAAAAAAGCCAAAAAATCACATATTAACCATTTACTCTCCCTGCTCAATATATATACTCCTTGCAGGATTTTACAAAACCATAAGGGAGAAAGGACATGTCCATTCCAGGTAATATGTGGCTCTATGATGATGGTGGTGCATTAATCAAAGGCGGTTGTGATGTCATGAAAAGGGAATCCAGCATCGAGTTTAAAGGGTTTCACCACAACCTCTCAATTCCTACTGACAATGCCACAGGAAAACCTACCGGCACCCGTCAACACTCACCGATGATCATCGTAAAAGAGTTCGACTACTCAAGCCCATACCTATATAAAGCTGTTGCCACAGGTCAGAACCTCAAATCCGCTGAGATAAAATGGTATAAAATCGACAATGCTGGTCAGGAAGTAGAATATTTCAACATGTTACTCGAAGGCGTAAGGATCGTATCCATATCCCCGACGATGGCATCTCCAGAAGATAAAAATAATAATCACCTGGAATCTATTGAGTTACGATATGAAAAGATAACCTGGAAGCATTGTGATGGAAACATAATATTCACGGATTCCTGGAACGAACGGCAGACGGCATAATAGGTGATAGAATGGATACTACAGAAGAACTGGACGGAACCTATTTCTACCACGGACAAGCTAACCTGTCGCCAGGTGAACTTTTCGATGTTATTTTCCTCGAACAATTCTGTGATGAACTGGGGATCGCCATTGAGTCAGGTGCCGCTATTCTTGCTGGTCAACCGTGGTTAAAAACCAGGACTAAACCCGGAGAAGCGATAAAAGGCACGAGTGTTGTTTCCAGATACGGGAGAATAATTTTGAGAAATGCTCGAACGCCATTTGGCATCAGAGTTCCTACACCCGTCGGCGTGAGAATGCGTAAAACAAATAACCTTGCTGCGGTTATCGCTCGCTATATTCCCTGGTTAGGTTGGATAGGCCTTGTAAATTCAATTTACCAAACAGCAAGAAAAACTCAGGACAAATACAACCTCATAGCCCGCCCGCAGCATCGTATACGCTGGAAATCCTTTTGATGGATCCCATATCGGAAGAGGTGCTGGCGCTTTTCAGGAAAGAGATACCAGGAAACTTAGACGGCTGCTGGAACGAGATTCCTGTGGAACTCGACGATGATTTGTTTGATGCTCCCGGCGACGACCTGCACGACGCTTTGGATAAATTTGAGGCGCGGTTTAATGTCGATCTATCTGCTGTCAAATGGTCATCCTATTTTCCATGGGAAAACACGCCGCGGCTAACGCGGTGGTTTAAGGCTAAGCGCGAGGACGTGGAGAGAACCCGCAGGCCTTTAACCATAAGAATGTTTGCCGAATCAGCCAAAGCGGGTAAATGGCTGTACGACTGAATAATACATTACTGCAAATAACGCCCCGTGCGCGGAGAGTCAATCACGCCAGCTGGCTCAGAATATCTGGAATTCCACTTTAGATGTCCTTACGTGCCGACCCATTCGCCAGGCACATTGTGTGACTGTCACTCCAGCATCCGTTTTAGCGGAGCAATACCCGCAATATTAAGCACAAAAAAATAGAATCAACGCCGTAACGACTCACGATTAAAACAGAAAAATCGACGTCGATGTTAACGTTGTACTCGAAAACAGAATGACCTGAACTGAAGTCTACGACCGTTTTTCGGCGATCGGGTATTCAGGCGCTGTCGCTCCGGAACACGGACATCATCCTAAACGATAAAACGCCTTGACCTTCCCCTTGCTGGAAGGTTTAACCTTTATCACAGTCAGCTCATCCACGTAATAAAGGAGTTTGTTATGTCACAAACCATCGACCTGACGCTCGATGGCCTCACCTGCGGCCACTGCGTCAAACGCGTAAAAGAGAGCCTGGAGCAGCGTCCTGACGTTGAGCTGGCGGAGGTCACCACGACCGAAGCCCACGTCACCGGTAGCGCCAGCGCTGAAGCGCTCATCGACACGATTCAGAAAGCCGGATACGGTGCGGAGCTCAGCCACCCAAAGGCTAAACCGCTGGCGGAATCAACACTCCCGTCGGAAGCACTGACAGCGGCCTCTCCTGCGCTTCCGGCAGCCCATGATACCGATGACAGTCAACAGCTGCTGATCAACGGCATGAGCTGCGCCAGCTGCGTTTCCCGGGTACAGAAGGCGCTTGCCGCGGTACCGGGCGTCGCACAGGCGCGGGTAAACCTGGCGGAACGCACTGCGCTGGTCATGGGCAGCGCGTCCGCCGCAGAATTAGTGCAGGCGGTGGAGAAAGCAGGCTACGGTGCCGAGGCTATCGAAGATGACCTGGAGCGCCGCGAACGCCAGCAGGAAACCGCCATCGCCACCATGAAACGCTTCCGCTGGCAGGCGATCGTCGCCCTGCTGGTGGGCGTTCCGGTGATGGTGTGGGGAATGTTCGGTGACAACATGATGGTCACCGACGACAACCGCTCGCTGTGGCTGGCTATCGGGCTTGTCACCCTGGCGGTGATGGTCTTTGCCGGCGGCCACTTCTATCGCAGCGCCTGGAAAAGCCTGAGAAACGCCACCGCCACTATGGACACACTGGTGGCGCTGGGCACCGGGGTCGCCTGGCTCTACTCAATGAGCGTCAACCTGTGGCCGCAGTGGTTCCCGATGGAAGCCCGCCACCTCTACTATGAAGCCAGCGCCATGATTATCGGCCTGATTAACCTCGGCCATATGCTGGAAGCCCGCGCCCGGCAGCGCTCTTCGCGGGCGCTGGAAAAGCTGCTCGATCTGACGCCGCCGTCGGCACGCGTCGTCACGCCCGAGGGCGAAAAAAGCGTACCGCTGGCCGACGTTATGCCCGGCATGACCCTGCGTCTGACCACCGGCGACCGGGTGCCGGTTGACGGCATCATCTCGCAGGGCGAGGCCTGGATGGATGAAGCCATGCTCACCGGCGAACCGATCCCGCAGCAAAAAGGCGGCGGAGATCCCCTGCACGCCGGTACGGTTGTGCAGGATGGCAGCGTCCTGTTTACCGCCAGCGCCGTGGGGAGTCAGACCACGCTGGCGCGTATTATCCGCATGGTGCGCCAGGCGCAGAGCAGTAAGCCCGAAATCGGCCAGCTGGCGGATAAAATTTCCGCCGTCTTCGTCCCGACGGTGGTGGTCATTGCGCTGTTCAGCGCGGCAATCTGGTACTTCTTCGGTCCGGCGCCGCAAATCGTCTATACCCTGATCATCGCCACCACGGTGCTGATTATCGCCTGTCCCTGCGCTTTGGGCCTGGCCACGCCGATGTCGATTATTTCCGGCGTCGGGCGGGCGGCGGAGTACGGCGTGCTGGTGCGCGATGCCGATGCGCTGCAGCGCGCCAGTCAGCTGGATACCGTCGTATTCGATAAAACCGGGACCCTGACCGAAGGGAAACCGCAGGTTGTAGCGGTGAAAACCTTTACTGCTCTCGACGAGGCGAGCGCTTTACGCCTGGCCGCCGCGCTGGAGCAGGGCTCCAGCCACCCTCTGGCGCGGGCGATCCTCGACAAAGCGGCGGAGAGCACGCTGCCAACGGTCGGCAACTTCCGTACCCTTCGCGGGCTGGGGGTGAGCGGCGAAGCCGACGGCCATCGTCTCCTGCTCGGTAACCAGGCGCTGCTCAACGAGCAGAATATTGCCACCGACGCGGCGGAGAGCGATCTCAACGCTCAGGCTTCCCAGGGCGCCACGCCGGTGCTGCTGGCGGTCGACGGTGAAGTTGCCGCGCTGATCGCCATTCGCGATCCGCTGCGCAGCGACAGCGTGGCGGCGCTGGCCCGCCTGCATCGCCAGGGCTACCGTCTGGTGATGCTCACCGGGGATAACCCGATTACGGCCAACGCCATCGCCAAAGAGGCGGGTATTGATGAGGTGATTGCCGGCGTCCTGCCGGACGGTAAAGCCGATGCCATCAAGCGTCTGCAAAGCCAGGGCCACCAGGTCGCGATGGTCGGCGATGGTATTAACGACGCCCCGGCGCTGGCGCAGGCCGATGTCGGCATTGCGATGGGCGGCGGCAGCGACGTCGCCATTGAAACGGCGGCAATTACCCTGATGCGCCATAGCCTGAACGGCGTCGCCGACGCGCTGGCGATTGCAAAGGCCACGCTGCGTAATATGAAGCAGAACCTGCTGGGCGCCTTTGTCTATAACTCGCTGGGTATTCCGATTGCCGCCGGGATCCTCTGGCCGCTGACCGGCACGCTGCTCAACCCGGTGGTTGCCGGGGCGGCGATGGCGCTCTCTTCCATTACCGTGGTGAGCAACGCCAACCGGCTGCTGCGTTTTAAACCAAAAGAGTAGCCCCTCGCGCGGGTCAGAACCTGACCCCTTCCCGGACAGCGGCATCACGCCCTGTCCGGGCTATCGCACGCCGATCCTCCCGCCCACGCTTGCACCCTCAGGCCGCGCGCGCTAGCATGAGTTCTTCACTTTGCGGAGCGCGTATGGGCCTGTTAAACCGAATAAAAATGCTGTGGCGAGCCGCCGTTGGCTCGTCTTATTCCTGGCCGGCACTGGATGTTACCCTCCCCGGCGGGCGCTATCTGCACCTCGTCGGCAGCATTCATATGGGCACCCGCGATATGGCGCCGCCCCCGGCCAGGCTGCTGAAAAAAATTCGCCAGGCCGATGCGCTGATTGTGGAAGCCGATATTACCGGGAACGAAACGCCCTTCAGCAACCTCCCCTCTTATCCGCCGCTGGCCGAGCGCCTGAGTCCCGAGCAGCTCGTTGAGCTGGAAGCCCGCGCCGCGGAGCTGGGGCTGGCAACCGCCCTCTTCGACAGCCAGCCGCTGTGGCAGGTTGCCATGGTGCTGCAGGCGACCCAGGCGCAAAAGCTGGGGCTTCGTCCGGATTACGGGATTGATTATCAGCTGCTGATGGCGGCGCGCGAAAGCCGCGTGCGGGTGATGGAGCTGGAGGGGACCGATAGCCAGATTGCGCTGCTGCGCGATTTGCCCGACGGCGGGCTGGCGCTGCTGGAAGACACGCTGACCCACTGGCGAACCAACGCCCGTCTTCTGCAGGTGATGATCGGCTGGTGGCTGGAGCAGCCGCCGGCAACAGGGGCGACCTCGCTACCCACAACCTTTAGCCAGTCGCTGTACGATGTTCTGATGCATCAGCGCAACCTCGCCTGGCGCGAGACGCTGCTGGCTCTGCCTCCGGGGCGCTACGTTGTCGCCGTCGGCGCGCTGCATTTATACGGTGAAGGGAACCTGCCTGATATGCTGACGTAAAAAAATGGCCAATATTTCTATTGGCCCGTCAAAGAGGAATTTCATCATTATTATTATCCCGAGATTCGCACCTCGGATCGTTCGATTGTCGCTCAAAGTGACCATCACTGCCAATACTATTGCGCAAGATGGTACTATTTTTTACACAATCATCAGGCGTATGCTTAACGTACATTAGATCGGTTGGTAAGAAGGATAGCGATGACTCCCGCCGTTAAGTTACTCGAAAAAAACAAAATTGCTTTTACGATCCACAGCTACGATCACGATCCCGGCGAAACCAATTTCGGCGACGAAGTGGTGCGCAAGCTCGGCCTGAACGCCGATCGGGTGTATAAAACGCTGCTGGTGGCGCTCAACGGGGATATGAAGCATCTGGCCGTCGCGGTCACCCCGGTTGCCGGTCAGCTGGATTTGAAAAAAGTGGCCAAAGCCCTGGGCGCGAAGAAAGTGGATATGGCCGACCCGATGGTGGCGCAGCGGGTAACCGGCTATCTGGTCGGCGGCATCAGCCCGCTTGGCCAAAAAAAACGCCTGCCGACGGTGATTGACGCCCCGGCGCAGGAGTTCGCCAGCGTGTATATCTCAGGCGGCAAACGCGGGCTGGATATCGAGCTGGCGGCCAGCGATCTGGCGAAAATCCTGGATGCGAAGTTCGCCGATATCGCCCGCCGCGATTAATCTTTCCAGCCACCTCGCGCTGCGCTTCGCCGGGCTGAACCCACGACCCGGCGAGCGACGCGGTCCCGTTACTGCCAGCTCACCTCGCCTTTCGGCTCAAACGCCGCCGCGTCCAGCGGGGAGTTCTTCTGGATATACTCCTTCAGCACTTCAGCGTCGATGAACCCGGTGTTGACGTAGCCTGGCTTAGCGTCGATGTGCGGATAGCCGTCGCCGCCGGTGCCGTTAAAGCTCAGGGTCGCCATGCGGTAGGTTTTCGTCGGATCGACCGGCTGGCCTTTGATTTTCAAATCATTCAGCTTGCCGTCTTTCACCACAAAGCTGACGTTGGCGAACTGCGGATAGGCCCCGGAATCGGGCTTCATCTGCGCCACGGCGGTGAGATACTCCGTCACCTCCTGGCCGTTCATATCGACATACACCAGCACGTTGCCGAACGGCTGCACCTTCATCACGTCTTTATAGGTAATATCCCCGGCTTCGATGGAGTCGCGGATACCGCCGCCGCTCATCACCGCAAAATCGGCGCCGCTGCGCGCCATCTGCGCCGCCAGCAGAAGCTGTCCCATATTGGTCTGCACGAAGCGTACCTTGCTACGATCGCCCTCAAGATGGCCGTTGACGCTGCCGATTTTCACCTGCAGCTGCGCTTTGCCCTTATTCTGGAACGGCGTCAGCAGCGATAGCATCTGCGCGTTTTCCGGGATCTGCGGCGTATAGAGCACGCGTTCGCTCTGGCCGTTGTCGTAGGTCACCTTTTTCTTCAGGTTGACCGGGATCAGCTGATAGTGCACCAGCTTCATTTCACCGTTGCGGAATTCAAAATCCGCGCGGCCCACGTATTTACCCCATTCGTGCGCCTGGACTATCCAGATACCGTTTTGCCTGTCCGGCGCGCACGGCGTACCGGGAACATAATCCACCTGCTTTTTATTCTCTGCCGCCATGCATACCGGATCCTGCGAATGGCCGCCGACAATCATCGCCAGCGCTCCGGCAGGGAGGCTGCGCGCCATCTCTACGTCGCCCGGGGCATTCGAACCGTGAGCACCGTTGTCATAATGGCCCATATGGGTCGTCGCCAGAATGACGTCCGGCTTTTCATTCTGCTGCAGCTCCTGAATCACCAGCTTCGCTTCTTCCGCCGGGTTGCGGAATTCAATATCGGTGAAGTACTCCGGGTTGCCAATTTTCGCCGTATCGTCCGTCGTCAGGCCAATCACCGCGATATTCAGCCCGCCGCGCTTAAACAGGGCCCAGGGCTTAAACAGGCGCTCACCGGTGCTTTTCTGGTAAATATTGGCCGACAGGAACGGGAATTTAGCCCACTTCTCCTGCTGGCGCAGCACGCTGAGCGGATTATCGAACTCGTGGTTGCCCACCGCCATGGCGTCGTAGCCCACCAGGTTCATGCCGCGAAAGTCAGGCTCCGCATCCTGTAAATCAGACTCCGGAACCCCGGTATTAATATCGCCGCCGGACAGCAGCAGCACGCTGCCACCCTCGGCGGCAACCTCTTTGCGAATACCGTCCACCAGCGTTTTTTGCGCCGACAGACCGTATTCACCGTAATCGCTACGCCAGAAATGTCCGTGGTGATCGTTGGTATGCAGGATGGTAATTTTATAGGTTTTATCCTGCTCATAGGCCTGCGCTGACAGGCTTCCCAGCGATAGCGCCGCCAATAACGCCAGCGCCACGCCCTGTTTCACAAATTGCATCTTTCACTCCCTGATTTAATAACAAGTGCCGAAAGTATAGCGAGTTAAGCCATTAGACAAATAGGTTTTCAGAATTGCGGCTTCCTTCAAACCTTAGGCGCGGGTATGTTAGTCAGATAATAATTCCACCTGCATCCTCTCATAAGAACCTTTAAGCGAATCTATGGCAATGAATCAGACTGCTCAACCCTTACCCGGCTCCGCTGCGCCGCCGCAAAAAGCACGCACCTCGTTTCGCATTCTGGGGGCCATCAGCCTTTCCCACCTGCTGAACGATATGATCCAGTCGCTGATCCTCGCGATCTACCCGCTGCTACAGTCGGAGTTTTCCCTCTCCTTTGTGCAGATCGGCATGATCACGCTCACCTTCCAGCTCGCATCTTCGCTCCTGCAGCCGGTGGTGGGCTATATAACCGATAAGCACCCGATGCCGTGGTCGCTGCCCGTTGGCATGTGCTTTACCCTCTGCGGGCTGGTGCTGCTGGCGCTGGCGGGAAGCTTTGGTACGGTGCTGCTGGCCGCCGCGCTGGTCGGTACCGGCTCCTCGGTCTTCCATCCGGAATCTTCTCGCGTGGCGCGCATGGCCTCCGGCGGACGCCACGGCCTGGCGCAGTCGCTGTTCCAGGTTGGCGGAAACTTTGGCAGCTCGCTGGGCCCGCTGCTGGCGGCGGTGATCATTGCCCCTTACGGCAAAGGCAACGTTGCCTGGTTCGTGCTGGCCGCGCTGCTGGCTATCGTTGTGCTGTCGCAAATCAGCCGCTGGTACGCCGCGCAGCATCGGATGAACAAAGGTAAACCTAAGGCCGTCATCGCTAATCCGCTGCCCAAAAATAAAGTTATTCTGGCGGTAAGCATCCTGCTGATGCTTATTTTCTCGAAATACTTCTATATGGCGAGTATTAGTAGCTATTACACCTTTTATCTGATGGATAAGTTTGGCTTATCGATCCAAAACGCGCAGATTCACCTGTTTATCTTCCTGTTCGCGGTTGCCGCAGGAACGGTGATTGGCGGGCCTGTCGGCGATAAAATTGGGCGGAAATACGTTATTTGGGGTTCTATCCTCGGCGTAGCGCCGTTTACCCTTATTTTACCCTATGCCACCCTCGAGTGGACGGGGATTTTGACCATGATAATTGGTTTTATCCTCGCATCGGCGTTTTCTGCCATTCTGGTTTACGCCCAGGAGCTATTACCGGGCCGAATTGGCATGGTTTCCGGCCTGTTCTTCGGCTTTGCATTCGGCATGGGCGGCCTGGGAGCCGCGGTGCTGGGGCTGTTAGCCGATCACACCAGTATCGAGCTGGTCTATAAAATCTGCGCTTTCCTGCCTCTGCTCGGCATATTGACGATATTCCTCCCTAACAATCATCAAAAAGCGTGATTATACGGCAGTCAAAGTGAAACTTTGGCTGCCGTCATCCCTTACCCCATCAGGATCGCCCCAGCATTACCTGCCCCTGTTTTCCGATCTGTGCTTTTTTGCGGGCTAATTCCAGTTTTCTGCATAATTCAATAATTATTCATAAACAAAACGGCTAAAAGTGTCATAAACTATTAATCGGTTTTTAGGTTTATGCACCCTATCATTCGAGTTGCATCAGGGCCGCGAGCAGGATGAACGCGCGAAGCTAACGCCGATGCAGCCTGAAGGATGAGGTGCTTAATACCGAAAATGGATTGGCTCACCACATGCAAGGAGACGGAATGCACCACGCAACACCGCTTATCACCACCATTGTCGGCGGGCTGGTCCTCGCTTTTATTTTTGGCATGATCGCCAATAAGCTACGTATTTCTCCACTGGTGGGCTACCTGTTAGCGGGCGTACTCTCCGGCCCTTTTACCCCGGGTTTTGTTGCTGATACCAAGCTGGCGCCAGAGCTGGCCGAGCTTGGGGTCATTTTGCTGATGTTCGGCGTCGGTCTGCATTTCTCTTTAAAAGATTTAATGGCGGTAAAGTCGATAGCCATCCCCGGCGCGATTGCCCAGATAGGCGTGGCAACGCTGCTAGGTATGGCGCTTTCAGCAATGCTGGGCTGGTCGCTGATGACCGGTATCGTTTTTGGCCTGTGTCTTTCTACCGCCAGTACCGTGGTGCTGCTGCGCGCGTTGGAAGAACGCCAGCTTATTGATAGCCAGCGAGGGCAAATCGCCATCGGCTGGCTCATCGTCGAAGATTTAGTGATGGTGCTGACGCTGGTCCTGCTGCCCGCCGTCGCCGGAATGACGGAAAAAGGCGACGTCGGCCTGGCGTCGCTGGCCGTGGATATGGGCATCACTATCGGCAAAGTCGTCGCCTTTATCGCCATTATGATGCTGGTTGGCCGCCGCCTGGTGCCGTGGATTTTATCGCGCAGCGCCGCAACCGGCTCGCGCGAACTGTTTACGCTTTCGGTGCTGGCGCTGGCGCTCGGAATTGCCTTCGGCGCGGTTGAACTGTTTGACGTCTCCTTTGCCCTCGGCGCCTTTTTCGCCGGCATGGTGCTCAACGAATCCGAGCTCAGCCACCGCGCCGCCCACGATACGCTGCCGCTTCGCGACGCGTTCGCGGTGCTGTTCTTTGTTTCCGTCGGCATGCTGTTCGACCCGATGATCCTGCTGGAGCAGCCGCTGGCGGTGCTGGCAACGCTGGCGATTATCATCTTCGGTAAATCGCTGGTGGCCTACTTCCTCGTGCGGATGTTCGGCCACTCTACGCGCACCGCGCTGACCATCGCCGCCAGCCTGGCGCAAATCGGCGAGTTCGCCTTTATCCTCGCCGGGCTCGGCATGGCGCTGGATCTGCTGCCGCAGGCCGGGCAGAACCTGGTGCTTGCCGGGGCGATTATCTCCATTATGCTCAACCCGGTGCTGTTCGCGCTGCTGGAGAAATACCTCGTTAAAACCGAAACCCTCGACGAGCAAACCCTCGAAGAGGTGCTGGAAGAAGAGAAGCAAATTCCGGTCGATATCTGCAATCACGCGCTGCTGGTCGGCTTTGGCCGCGTCGGCAGCCTGCTCGGCGAGAAGCTGATGGCGCAGGGTATTCCGCTGGTGGTTATCGAAACGTCACGCACCCGCGTGGACGAGCTGCGCGAACGCGGCATCCGCGCGGTGCTGGGCAATGCGGCAAACGAAGAGATTATGAATCTGGCGCATCTGGACTGCGCCCGCTGGCTGCTTCTGACCATCCCTAACGGCTACGAGGCGGGAGAAATCGTAGCCTCTGCGCGCGAGAAGTGCCCGAACATCGAGATTATCGCCCGCGCGCACTATGATGACGAAGTGGACTATATTGTCGAACGCGGCGCGAACCAGGTGGTCATGGGCGAGCGCGAAATCGCCCGCGCCATGCTGCTGCTGCTGGAAACGCCGCCGGCGGGTGAAGTGGTCACCGGCTAGGCTCTGACGCCCTCTCGCCTCGGCTGAGGGCGTGAACCTGTCCCGTCTAACGGTTTCCCTCCCCTGCGGCGAGGGAAACGCGCTTAACGCTCCCAGTACGCCTCCTCGAGGCTGTCTTCCCGCTCCGGCAGCCCGCGGGTTAAACGCGGCGAGTGCTGATTCAATACCTGATAGCTCACGCGGTTCGCGTATTTGCACACCTGCGCCAGGGATGAGTAGGTCAGCCACTTGCACTTGTGCTTGCTGGAGTTGGGGACATTATTGCGGTGGTAGTTGTTGGCCGTGATATCGTGCAGCAGTGCCGCCAGCGCGCCGTCGCCGGCACCGTTGGTATTCATGATTTTCTCAGGCCCGCCCATGTACGGGGCGATGTGGGAGTAAATACGCAGCGGGTTTTGACAATCCTGATGACGCATCGCGCGGCTGAACTCGTACTGATTAAACTCGGCGATGGCCCCCGGCAGCAGCGGGTGCTGGGTTTTGCGTTTCGCCTCGTCTTCGGTGAAGCTGGCCATATACAGGCCCGCAGGCCCGGCGGTGCATAGCACCAGATCAACCCACTCCAGCGCCTTATCTGAGGCCAGCAGCGGATCGGCAAGCCCGGTCAGCGCCTCGGCCTCTTCTTCGTTCATCGCCAGAATCGAGACATTTTCCTTCAGGAAGTCCTGCCACCACTGCGGGTTGTCGGCAATGACGTATTTGGTGCCCAGCGTCAGCACCACCGGCACGTCGTGTTTTTTCGCATACTCAATCGCTTTCATCGTGGCGTCCGGCATCGGTTCGCCGGGCTTGCAGCGCACCAGATAAGAGGTCAGGACCAGCGCTGAAGCGCCGGCAATCACCGCTTCCGGGATACTTTCCGGGCGCAGCTTATTCATGTGCCCTGGGCTGATGGCGAAGGTGCGCTCGCCGGAGTCGCCGATCAGGGTGAAGCAGCGGCCGATCGCCCCGTCCACGCCCTGAAGATAGTTAAGATCGGTGCGGCTGGAGGTATTACAAAGATAGCGATAGGCGTAGCCGCCGATGTCGATATTGCTGCACATCACGCCAAGCAGCACCGAGCGATCGTCCGCCAGCACCGAATAGTTGTGCATGGTATTGCCGATGGTGCCACCGGCAAACTGGTGGGTGATAAGATCGTTATGCAGCAGATCCTGATAAAGCGCCTCGGCGATATCATCTTCAATCACCAGCGAATGTCCGGCGCTCAGGCCGTAGCGCTCGATAAACGCCTCATCCACTTTCGCTTCGATATCTACCAGCGTCTGGTCAATGCCGACCACCCAGGAGATAGCGGATTCATTTTCCGGCTGAATTTGCTGCAGCAGCGGATCGCGGGCGTTGACGGGAAAGTAGTGTTTAGATTTGCGTTTACCGGGAAATTTCATAGTGGTGGTTTAGTGGCAGTGGACAGGCGGGGAATAGTAGCATATTCCCCGCGCCGCACGCGATTAGCGATACGCTGCCGTCAGGTTAACCATCATTTCAATATGCGCCGCGTCGGCGTTGAGTGCGGGAATATATTCATATTTCTGTCCGCCGGCCTCGAGGAAGAACTCGCGGTTCTGCACGGCAATCTCTTCCAGCGTCTCCAGACAGTCGGCGGAAAATCCAGGACAGATAACCTGGACGTGCTTCACGCCCTGCTCGCCCAGCATTTTCAGCGTCTCGTCGGTATACGGAGTCAGCCACGGCTCGCGGCCAAAGCGCGACTGGTAGGTCATCATCACCCGGTCGGGCGAGAGATCCAGCGCGGAGACCAGCTCACGGGTGGTGTCGCGGCAGCGCTGCGGGTAGACATCCCCTTCGCTAGCGTAGCGCTGCGGAATACCGTGATAGGAGAGCAGCAGCACGTCCGGCTCGCCGTGTTCGGCAAACGAAGTGCGAACGCTGGCGGCGAGCGCCGCAATATAGTCCGCGTCGTCGGCGTAATCACGGATAAAGGAGACGCCCGGGATCGCCCGCTTTTTGCCGAGGATCCGCGCCAGCTCGTCCCATACCGCCGCCACGGTGGAACAGGAGTACTGGGGATAGAGCGGCAGCACCACGATATGGTCAACGCCCTGGGCCAGCAGCTCATCCACCGCGCTTTCCAGCGAGGGGGAACCGTAGCTCATCCCCAGCGCCACCGGCGTCTCCGGCAGTCGGGCGGCCAGCGCCTGCTGCTGCTGACGGCTGTAGACCATCAGCGGCGAGCCCTCTTCCATCCAGACCGACTGGTAAAGCTTCGCCACCCTCGGGGAGCGCAGAGGGAGGATCGCACCGCGCAGCAGCGGCCACCACAGCAGACGAGGCGTATCAACGACCCGTTTGTCGCTCAGAAATTGTCGCAGATAGCGCTTCACCGCGTCGGGCGTGGGCGCATCGGGAGTGCCTAAATTGGCCAGCAAGATACCTGTTTTCGTCTGATGCATTACCGCCTCTTAACCATTTGAATCGCAGCCAATTGTAGCTGAAATGGCGCTAAACGGAACCAATCATAGAAAAAGGTAGAATGAGAGGTGTTCTCACCCCGTAATGACGGGATGAGAACGCACGGGATTAGCCGAGGATTTTTTCCAGCTCAGCGCGAACTTCAGCCACGGCTTTGGTGCCGTCGACTTTGGCGTATTGGGTGTTACCCGCCTGCGCTTCTTTCTGGTAGTAGCCGATCAGCGGCGCGGTCATCTGATGGTATTCCACCAGGCGCTTACGCACGGTCTCTTCCTGATCGTCTTTACGGGTGCTCAGCTCTTCGCCGGTCACGTCATCTTTGCCTTCAACCTTCGGCGGGTTGAATTTGATGTGGTAAACGCGGCCGGAAGCGGCGTGGACGCGGCGACCGATGATGCGATCGACGATCAGCTCGTCCGGTACGTCAAACTCAAGGACGTAATCGACGGCGATGCCCGCTTCTTTCATGGCGTCAGCCTGAGGAATGGTGCGCGGGAAGCCGTCGAGCAGGAAGCCGTTGCGGCAATCTTCCTGGGTAATACGCTCTTTCACCAGCGCAATCACCAGCTCATCGGTCACCAGCTTGCCGGCGTCCATAATGTCTTTGGCTTGCTTACCCAGCTCAGAGCCAGATTTCACAGCCGCGCGCAGCATATCACCGGTAGAGATTTGCGGAATACCGTATTTCTCCATGATGAACTGAGCCTGAGTTCCTTTACCCGCGCCCGGAGCGCCAAGCAGAATAATACGCATTACGAAAATCCCCTCAAAAGTCGATTCTATTTTTCAAAAACGCTAAACCATACCACCAGAACGCAGATGGCTCAAGGAAGGCAGAGCGGCTGAAACGGTTAATGGTCAGTTTATTTTGGCTGAAGAGGGTATTTCAGAAGGTTTGAGGCAGATACCCTCCCCCGTTTCGGGAGAGGGTATTGAGGGCAGGAGTTAGGATGCCAGCAGCTGGTTCATGCGGCGGATAAACTGGTTAGGATCTTCCAGCGTACCGCGCTCGGCCAGCAGCGCCTGATCGAGCAGCAGCTCAACCCATTCGCCAAACTGAGCATCATCCTGGGTATCCGCGGCGCGTTTAACCAGCTGATGAGCCGGGTTCAGTTCAAAGATGTACTTCACTTCCGGCGCAGCCTGGCCCGCAGCGGCGAACAGCTTCGCCATCTGGGTGCTCATCTCATCCGCATCGGTAGTGACGATGGCCGGCGTATCGGTCAGACGGTGGGTCAGACGAACCTCTTTCACCCGCTCGCCCAGCAGCGTTTTCACGCGGTCAACGAACGGCTCCAGCGCCTTTTCAGCCTCTTTGGTGCTTTCATCAACTTCATCCGCCAGCTTATCCAGCGACTCGTCGGTTTTGGCTACCGACTGGAACGCCTTGCCGTCGAACTCGGTCAGATAGCTCATCATCCACTCGTCAATGCGGTCAGAGAGCAGCAGCACTTCGATGCCTTTCTTACGCAGCAGCTCGAGGTGCGGGCTGCTCTTCGCGGCGGCGTAGCTGTCGGCGGTGATGTAGTAAATCTTCTCCTGCCCTTCTTTCATGCGGGAGACGTACTCTTCCAGCGACACGGTCTGCGCGGCGGAGTCGGTATGCGTACTGGCGAAGCGCAGCAGCTTAGCAATGGTCTGCTGGTTCGCGCTGTCTTCCGCCGGGCCCTCTTTCAGCGCCAGGCCGAACTGCTGCCAGAAGGTCTGATATTTTTCGGCATCGTCTTTCGCCAGTTTTTCCAGCATCTGCAGCACGCGCTTGCTCAGCGCGCTGCGCAGGTTGCGGGTGACGCTGCTGTCCTGCAGGATTTCGCGCGATACGTTCAGCGGCAGGTCGTTGGAATCAACGAGGCCGCGGACGAAGCGCAGGTAGTTAGGCATGAACTGCTCGGCGTCGTCCATGATGAAGACGCGCTGAACGTACAGCTTCAGGCCATGTTTATGATCGCGGTTCCACATATCCCACGGCGCCTGGGACGGGATATACAGCAGGCTGGTGTACTCCTGCTTCCCTTCAACGCGGTTGTGGCTCCAGGTCAGCGGGTCGCTATAGTCGTGGGCAATGTGCTTATAGAACTCGTGGTACTCGTCGTCTTTAATTTCCGACTTATTGCGCGTCCACAGCGCCTGCGCCTTGTTGATTTTCTCCCAGGAGATAACGGTTTCACCGTCAACTTCTTCCTGTTTTTCAATCTCTACCGGCAGCGCGATATGGTCGGAGTATTTGCTGATGATCGAGCGCACGCGCCAGTCGTTGAGGAAATCATCCTCGCCTTCGCGCAGATGCAGGGTTATCTCAGTTCCGCGATCGGCCTTGGTGATATCGGCAACGGTGTAGTCGCCTTCGCCGGCGGACTCCCAGAATACGCCGTTTTCGGCGCTGTCGCCTGCGGCACGCGTACGTACGGTGACCTTATCGGCCACGATAAACGCGGAGTAGAAGCCGACGCCAAACTGGCCAATCAGCTGGCTGTCTTTTGCCTGATCGGAGCCCATCGATTCGAGGAACGATTTGGTGCCGGATTTGGCAATCGTCCCGAGATGATCGATAACCTCGTCGCGATTCATCCCGATGCCGTTGTCGGCGATGGTCAGGGTGCGCTCATCTTTGTTAAAAGAGACCCGCACGCGCAGCTCACCGTCGCCCTCGTAGAGATCCGGCTGCGACAGCGCGCGAAAGCGCAGCTTGTCGGCCGCATCGGAGGCGTTGGAAATAAGCTCGCGCAGGAAGATTTCTTTATTGGAATAGAGAGAGTGGATCATCAGGTGCAGAAGCTGTTTTACCTCTGACTGAAAACCGCGAGTTTCTTGTCCTTTCATCTAGCTTAACCTCAACAATGCCATGTTTAATGGTAAAAAAACCGTTGAGTGTGAGATGGGGACGGCAGGAAAATTTTTCAAGCAATGGCGGCGAAAAATGCCGAATGCGCGAAATAATTCAGGCTGCGGACGACGCGCGCCAGCAGCCTGAATGTCGGACTAAAGCCGGATCTTATGCCGTCCGGCGAGGGAGTGTGACAGCGTGGTGCCGTCAACCATCTCCAGCTCGCCGCCAACCGGCACGCCGTGGGCGATGCGGCTGGCCTCGACGCCGTACTGCGCGCAGAGTTCGGCAATGTAGTTCGCGGTCGCTTCGCCTTCTACCGTTGGGTTGGTGGCGAGGATCACTTCCTGCATCGATTCGTCACGCAGCCGCTGCTCCAGGCGGTCAAGCCCGATGTCATCCGGTCCAATCCCGTCAAGCGGCGACAGGTGGCCCATCAGGACGAAGTAGCGGCCGGAAAACTGCCCGGTCTGCTCGATGGCATAGATGTCCGCTGGACTCTCCACCACGCAGATCTGCCCGTTCTCCCGGCGGCGCGGATTGCTGCAAATATTGCACACCTCCTGCTCGGTGAAGGTGCGGCAATCGGCACAGTGGCCGATTTCCGACATGGCGCGCGTCAATGACTGCGCCAGACGCATCCCGCCGCTGCGATCGCGCTGAAGTAGCGTAAACGCCATGCGCTGCGCCGACTTTGGGCCAACGCCCGGCAGGCAGCGCAGTGCTTCCATAAGCTGAGTTAACAGCGGGCTGGTTTGCATCAGAACGGCATCTTAAAGCCAGGCGGCAGCTGCATACCGGAAGAGACGGAGGCCATCTTCTCTTTCTGGGTCTCTTCAATGCGGCGCGCCGCATCGTTGAAGGCCGCAGCCACGAGGTCTTCCAGCATATCTTTGTCATCTTCCAGCAGGCTTGGATCGATCTCCACGCGACGGCAGTTGTGCGCGCCGTTGATGGTGACTTTAACCAGTCCTGCGCCGGATTCACCGGTCACTTCCAGCCGGGCAATCTCTTCCTGCATCTGCTGCATTTTGTCCTGCATCTGCTGGGCCTGCTTCATCAGGTTACCCAGGCCGCCTTTTCCACCAAACATAGGCTTCTCTCTCAGTAGGTCATCGTTAAGGATGATGATGGCAAGTCGAACTTGTCATCAAATGGGGCGAATACTCTCTTCATCCAGGTCTGCATCGAAGAACCGGCGCAGCGTCTGGATGTTGTTATCCGCAATAATCGCTTCACGCGCCTGCGTGAGCTTCTCTTCATAAATTGCCTGCCGCCACTCCAGCGGCGTGCGCATCGCAGGATTATCGTCTTCCACGATGGTCAGTTCAACCGCTGCGCCGTATAAAACGCCGAGCGCTTCCGCCAGCTTTTGCTGCGCGCCAGCGGAGTTGAGATGCCGCTGGCTCGGCCGTAGATGCAGGCAGATACGGTTACCGTCCTGCTCTTTCCACGCGTTGAGCGCCACCTGCTCGACCAGCTTCGGTACCGCAAGCTGGTTAACTTCCGCCGCCCAGCTATCGCGTTCGACCGCTTCAACGGCGAGCTTTGCCGCCAGCTCCGGGGTTTTCTCATGCTCCAGCGCTTTCTTCAGCGCCTTCGGCGTGGCAACTTCTTCCTTCACCGTTTCGACGACGGTCGTCGATTTCCAGCGATAGGCTTCTTTCTTCGCCGGGGCCTGCTCCAGCGCCGCTGCAGCAGGACGTGCCTGCACGCGCTCGGTAATCGAACTCAGACGCTCCAGCGCAGAGTTATTCACCGGCCGCGCGCGGGATGCGGCTGCCGGTTCACTCTTTTTTGGGCTGGGTGCTCCCTGATTACGCTGCAGATGGCTCCGCGCCGCCAGTACCTGACTGGTGTTCTGCGGCAAATTCTGCGGCGGTGCGGCGGCTATGGTCTGCACCGGCCGGACCTCCGGCTCGGGCAGCGGTTTATGCGGATGGAAAGCCAGCGCGCGCAGCAGGGTCATCTCAACGCCCATGCGCCGGTCCGGGGCATAGGGCAGCTCTTTACGGCCAATCAGCAGCGTCTGATAGTATAGCTGTACATCGGCAGGCGGGACGGTGCGCGCAAGCTCGCGCATGCGCTGCTCTATCGCGGCCATATCGGCGCCCAGCGCCGAGGGCGACAGCTGTACCATCGCGATACGGTGCAGCAGGCTCTGCATTTCGACCAGCAGCGCCTCCCACTCAACGCCGCGCGACGCGGCCTCGTTAACGCCGGCCATGACCCGCTCGCCGTCGGCGGCTACCAGCGCCTCAATTAAAGAGAGCGCCTGGTCGTCGTCCAGGGTGCCAAGCATCGCGCTGACCGACTCCGTCGTCAGGCGACCATCGCCGCTGGCAATGGCCTGATCGGTCAGGCTCAGGGCGTCACGCAGGCTGCCGTCCGCCGCACGCGACAGCAGCTGCAGCGCGCGGGATTCAAAGGCAATCTGCTCTTCGCCGAGGATATGCTCAAGCTGATGGCGGATCTGCTCGACGTCCAGCGCCTTCAGATGGAACTGAAGGCAGCGCGACAGGATCGTCACCGGCAGCTTTTGCGGATCGGTGGTAGCCAGCAGGAATTTGACGTGCGCGGGCGGCTCCTCCAGCGTCTTTAACAACGCGTTGAAGCTGTGGCGCGACAGCATGTGGACTTCATCAATCAGGTAGACTTTGAAGCGACCACGGGCCGGCGCGTACTGAACGTTGTCCAGCAGATCGCGGGTATCTTCGACTTTCGTCCGCGAGGCGGCATCGATCTCTATCAAATCGACGAAGCGCCCCTGCTCTATTTCACGGCAGTTGTCGCACACGCCGCACGGCGTGGCGGTAATGCCGGTTTCACAGTTCAACCCTTTTGCCAGCAGGCGCGCAATGGAGGTTTTACCTACCCCGCGGGTGCCGGAAAAGAGATAAGCGTGATGGATGCGCCCTAACGACAAGCCGTTCGCCAGTGCGGTCAGCACATGTTCCTGGCCGACGACGTCAGCAAAGGTTTGTGGGCGCCATTTACGGGCTAAGACCTGATAACTCATGGGCTGGCTCTGAAACGCTGGAAGGTGAAATCACGAAGGGGCCATGCTATCACAGCCCCGCCGGATCGGCGAGGCTATGTATCGGGAAATGCTTAGTGACCCGGGAACGGAACCAGGCTGTAGCTGTTGATGCCCAGCTTATCCAGACGCTGCTCGCCGCCCAGATCGAACAGGTTGATGACGAAAGCAGCATCCTGCACCTCACCGCCCAGACGGCGGATCAGCTTCACGGTCGCATCGATGGTGCCGCCGGTCGCCAGCAGATCGTCAACCACCAGCACCTTGTCGCCTTCTTTGATGGCGTCAACGTGGATTTCCAGGCTGTCGGTGCCGTACTCGAGCTCGTAGCTCTCGGAGATAGTTTCACGCGGCAGCTTACCCGGTTTACGTACCGGAACGAAGCCAACACCCAGCGCCAGCGCAACCGGTGCGCCAAACAGGAAACCGCGCGCTTCGGTACCCACCACCTTGGTGATGCCGGCATTTCTGTAACGCTCGGTCAGCAGC
Organism: Klebsiella terrigena; assembly: GCF_006539725.1. Classification (GTDB taxonomy): domain Bacteria; phylum Pseudomonadota; class Gammaproteobacteria; order Enterobacterales; family Enterobacteriaceae; genus Klebsiella; species Klebsiella terrigena. The sequence continues at coordinate 209,904 of NZ_BJNO01000004.1, forward strand.
TCGATGCTCAGGGCATAGGCCTGCGGGTCTTCCAGCAAGCTGGTGACATCACGGAAAAGGATACCCGGTTTCGGATAGTCCTGAATGCTTTGGATGCTGTTCTTCAGATATTCAAGCTGCTGTGCAGTTGCGGTCATAAGTTTATGCCTGATAAAAACGGTGTTACTCACGGACGCGCCAAACGGGCCAGGGAAACATTTGATTAACCTTTGACCAGGCGTACCCGCGCTCGAAAACGCTCGAATTTACTGACTGTCAGCGACAATTGCAACAGGCATTATGGCGCATCAGTGCTTTTGTTGCTTTGCATCAACCACCGGAATACGCCACATAAATATCAGCAGACAGGCCAAAATCACCAGCAGCATGATGCGTACCCACGTAAGCTTAACCAGCCACAGGGAAATGGCAAAGGTCAGTATAATCATCGCTATCGCCCGCGGCTTGGCGCCGGGCGGCATGGCACGGTGCTGCTGCCAGTGGCGCAGGTAGCCGCCAAACCACGAGCGATACAGCAGCCAGTGATGAAAACGCGGCGATGAGCGGGCAAAGCACCAGGCCGCCAGCAGAATAAACGGCGTCGTCGGCAGTAAAGGCAGGAAGACGCCCAGCGTTCCCAGAACTACCGCCAGCCAGCCAATGATGATTAAAATAATACGTGGCATAATGCGAATCGTTATCAAGCAGATGTGGCTACTGTAGCATAGTTGCTTATCAGGGTAGGGAGGAGTTATTTGAAAACAACCCGGCTTTTACACTCGCTGGAAGAGCAGCTTGCCCGGCTGGCCGCAGAGGTCGCGCCGCTGGCGAACCACGCAACGCTGAGCGCCCGCTTCGATCGCCAGCTGTTCCGTACCCGCAGCACGCTGATGCAGGCCTATCTGGATGAAGCCCAGGATAATTTTGCCAAATTACAGCAGGCTGTCGCCCACCAGCAGCTGCCGCAGGTTGCCTGGCTGGCAGAGCGTCTGACCGCGCAAATTGTCGCCATCAGCCGCGAGACGGCAACCTGGTCGCTGCGCAGCTGGGACAGCGCGGCATCGGGGCTGGGCCGCTGGCAGCGGCGTCGGCTGAAGCACCAGGAGTATGAGCGTCGCCTGCTGGCCATGCGCAACGATCGCCAGCGGCAGTGGCTGCAGGCGACGACGCTCGATGAGCAGCAGCGCCTGGCGAAAGAGGTCGAGGCCTATGCCGGACGCCTGGCCCGCTGCCGCGATGCGCTGGAAAAAATAGAGAGCGTGCTGGCACGCATGACGCGCTAACGGAAGGAATGAGAATGTCGCTAGAAAATGCCCCGGATGAAGTCAAACTGGCCGTCGATTTAATCATGCTGCTCGAAGAGAACCAGGTCAGCCCGCGCACGGTGCTCGGCGCGCTGGAAATCATTCGCCGTGATTATGAAGGCAAGCTAAAGAACGCGCCGGGATCGGCGCAGAACAATAAGGAACAGTAGCGGGCTGCGGGGCGGCGCATCGGCCGCCCCGAGAGTCAATTAGCCGAGCGCCGGGGAAGGATCGTCCCCTTTAACTTCACGCTTCAGCTCCGTCACTTCATCACCCTTTTCATTACGCAGATGAACTTCCAGCTGGTTGAAGGCGATGTTGATATCGTTTTCACGGCACAGGCGATCGATGGTGCGGTTTAGCTCATCCACGGTGTAGCTGCGATCGCGCAGTTCGCGAACGTAGAGACGCAGTTCGTGATCCAGCGTGCTGGCACCAAAGGTCGTGAAGAAGACCGCCGGCGCTGGTTCAGGCATCACCTTCGGATGCTCATGCGCGGCCTGCAGCAGGACTTCCTTCACCTTATCCAGATCCGAGCCGTACGCCACGCCGAGGCGGATGACGACGCGGGTAACGGTGTCAGACAGCGACCAGTTGATCAGGCGCTCCGTCACGAACGCTTTGTTCGGAATGATCACCTCTTTACGGTCAAAGTCGGTAATGGTGGTCGCGCGGATGCGGATCTTGCTGACGGTGCCGGAGAAGGTCCCGATGGTAACCGTATCGCCAATGCGTACCGGGCGTTCAAAGAGGATAATCAGGCCGGAAACGAAGTTACCGAAAATTTCCTGCAGGCCAAAGCCCAAACCTACCGACAGCGCGGCCGCCAGCCACTGCAGTTTGTCCCACGATACCCCCAGCGAGCCAAACACCGTCATCGCGCCAATGGCGATAATGGCGTAGTTCAGAATCGAGGTTATCGCATACGACGTCCCCTGGCGCATGTTGAGCCGCGACAGGATCAGCACTTCCAGCAGACCCGGCAGGTTGCGGATGAGCGCCCAGGCCACCATCGAGGCCACTATCGCAAACAGCAGGCTGCCCATGGTGACGCTTTTTACCACGTTGACACCGGCTTCGGTGCCGTTGTAGTGCCACAGGGTGACGCTGTCGAGATAGGCGAAGACGGTGATCAGATCCGACCAAATAGCCCAGAACAGAATGCCGAACAGGGCGATCATCACCAGCATGGTGATGCGCAGCGTTTGCTGGTTGACCTGCTCCAGCGCGATCGTTGGCTCCTCCTGCGGCTCAGCGCCTTCGGCGCCCTCTTTGACCAGGTGCTGACGGCGAGCCAGCGCGCGACGCCAGGCGATGCGGCGGGCCGCCACGCTCAGGCCGCGCAGCACGGTCTGATACAGCAGATTCCACAGCATCACCAGATAGACGGTTTCAATCCAGCGGCCGGCAAGGCGCAGCGTGGTATAGAAGTAGCCTGTTGCAGTCAGCGCCATCAGCGCAATGGGGACGATCGACAGCACGGTGACGGTCGCCAGGCGCAGGCTGTGCGACTCCTTGTCGCGCCAGCTTTCGCGGCACATCGGCCACACCAGCACCGCAATCAGCAGCAGGTTGATAAAGATAACGAACTGCCCCAACACATCATCCATCAGATGCAGCGGAGAGAGTTCGGAGATAACCGACCACAGGTTCAGCGGCAGCAGCGCCAGGCTGACGCGGACAATCTGCCGACGCCAGTGGCTGGTGAGCTGCGGCGGCATATTGAAGTGGCTCACCGCCACGCCGTCTTTTTCCAGAACCTTCCAGCACAGGCCAAACACCAGCCAGAACAGCGCCAGCTTCTTGCTGTAGGCCCACAGCAGATCGCTGATATTGAGCTGCATCGTCAGCAGAATCAGGCCCGCGGCGAGGATCAGCAGCACCACCGGCAGAGCCCTAATCAGATCGATCAAAATCGCTTTTGGCGTATGCAGCTGGGTATCGTTACGCAGCTGCCCGACCTGCGACGCCAGCTTTGCCTGGTAGCTGCGCAGCCACTGCAGGCGCCAGCGGATAAGGCCGGCAATCAGCAGCAGCGGCAGCCCGGCAAGGAAGGCCACGAAGACGGCGGGCCAGGCTTTTTCCCAGTTTACGGTGATTTTCATCGCCTTAAACTGCCCTTTCAGCGCTTCAGGGAAGGATTTGATCCACTCCCAGTCCATGGGCTTGTTGCTGTTAACCCAGAAAATTTGCTGGGTCAGGATGGCCTTCAGGGTGCTGGAGACGCTCATCAGCTGCTGCTGGTTAATCTGCAGGTTGATCGCCATCATCAGCTGATTACCCAGCTGTTTGTTGAACTGATCGAGCAGCTCGCGGCGCATATCTACCACGTCCAGCAGGGCGTCGTGGACTTCCTGATTCACGTCGCTGCTGTGCCCTTCTTCCAGTTTTGCGACGTAGGCGTCGCTCTGGAACAGGGCGTCGCGCTGCTGGTTAACCTCAAATTGTTCGAGGCGCAGGTCGGCGATGCGGTTGGTCATATCCTCCAGCTCGTCGGCAGACGGCAGGGTCTGCTGCTGCTGGTAAAGGATACGCGACAGCAGCAGGCTGCCTTTGAGGACCGAAATCTGTTCTTTAATGTCGCGTTCCGACTGCAGCGCGCGATCGAGCCAGTTTTTGACCTTAATATTGCGCTGCACCAGCTGGTTGCCGTTTTCAGTCGCCGATATCAGCCTCTGGCTGAGCTGGTGGTTAATCTCCAGCTCCTGCTTCACCAGCGGATTGGCCTGAATGCGCGCGGTTTCATCGGGCGTCACCGCTTCCTGCGCGGTTTTTTCCGTCAGCGTCAGCCGCTTGCTGTTAACGGCTTCCTGCAGCAGCTGCAGCTGATGCTCCAGACGGTTGCTGTTGGCGCTGACGTAGTCCCGCTGCTTCTGCAGCGTGTCCTGCAGGACGGTATTCCCTTCCAGGCTTTTACGCTGCTGGTCGATCTGCGCGTTCAGCAGCGCCTGCTGGGTCAGCAGAAGCCCCTGCAGGGTTGGACGCAGGGCCTCTTCCCCCACCGAGGTGCCGTTCAGCCGGTTACGGATCTGCTGCAACTGCTGGGACGCCGAGTACATCGCGTTCTGCACGCGCTCCGGCTGGGTTTGCAAAGCAACCAGCTGGCTGTTGTACGTCGCCAGATCGTTCTGGGCATTTTGCAGTTCGTCGAGGGCCTGGGTGACGCGGGCTTCCAGCTGACGGAGCGACAGCGAGGCCAGCGTTTTGCGCGTGGCCTCATCGTCAGGCACATCGCCGAGCGCGTTCAGGCCATCGACCGCCTGGCGCATTTTCGCCGGGGCCTGATCGACCTGCTGGCGCAGCTGGGCCGACTCCGACTTGATGCGCTCAATTTTATCGAGCGTTTCGAGGGTTTGCGTCAGGTCCTGCTGAACCAGCTTGTCCTGGGGAGTGAGCTCTTTCTGCTTATTCAGCGTATTGAGCTGGCTCTGCACATCGGAGCGATCGGGTAAATCGGCCGCAAAGGCCCGCGTTGCGCCAAGGCTGCCAACGAAAAACATCAGTACAATTACAAAAGCGGAAATGGCGTTTCGCCAACGAATAGTATGCAGCATAGTGTTAACATGAGTGGTTGCAGAAGCCGGAGAATACCGGGGGTCGTCGCAGCGCGCAGAATAGCACTTCTACCCGCGCGCGAATAGCGGCGGATAGCGGCATTTTTTCGCGCCGGTTCAGGTCGGGAACTTAAGCGAAGCGCTAGAGCGCGGCCTCGGCTGGAGCCCGCAGTGAAGGGCAAAACTGATACATCTCGAGCAGCGTCTCGACAAATTCGCGCGCGTCTTTTTGCAGATCGAAAGAGTCCGGCGCAAATAGCCAGTTTTCCATCAGGCCCGAAAGGTAGCTGCGCATTAAAATCGCCGCCCGCCGGGTTAATAAATTGGCCGGCAGCATCTTCGCCGCAATACATTCGTTAAGGGTGTGCTCGATGCGATCGTAGCTCTCGAGACAGAGGCTGCGCTGCGCCTCCTGGGCCGCCGTCATCTCGCCCACAAACTCGCATTTATGGAAGATGATTTCCATCATCAGCCGCCGACGCTCTTCTGTCACCGTTGCTTCAAGAACATAGACTAAGATCTCACGAACAACTGACAGTGGATCGTTGGGGAATTTTGCCCGATACTCAACTTCGAGGTCACTAATGCTGGCCTCCGAAAGCACCCATATTTCATTAAATAAATCTGATTTATTCTTGAAATGCCAGTAGATAGCCCCCCTCGTCACTCCTGCAGCTTTTGCAATTGCTGCCAACGAGGTAGATGATACGCCTTGCTGCGAAAACAAACGCAGAGCAACGTCCAGAATGTGTTGCCGGGTTTCAAGTGCCTGTTGTTTGGTTTTTCGTGCCATAGGTCGATGAGTTTACAGAGGTTACGTTTACATACATTTATGAATGTATGTACCATAGCATGACCATAATAGAAACACAGTAGTGGGTTTGTGGTCGTTTGAGCCACTGAACAATTTGAAATTGGACACTCGAGGTTTACATATGAACAAAAACAGAGGGTTAACGCCTCTGGCGGTCGTTCTGATGCTCTCAGGCAGCTTAGCGCTAACAGGATGTGACGACAAACCGGCTCAACAAGGGGCCCAGCAAATGCCGGAAGTCGGCGTTGTGACGCTCAAATCCGCACCTCTACAAATCACCACCGAGCTGCCTGGCCGCACCAGTGCATACCGCGTTGCTGAAGTTCGCCCTCAGGTGAGTGGCATTATTCTGAAACGTAACTTCACTGAAGGTAGCGATATCCAGGCAGGCGTGTCCCTTTATCAGATCGATCCGGCAACCTATCAGGCCAGCTACGAAAGCGCAAAAGGCGACTTAGCCAAAGCACAGGCGGCGGCAAACATCGCCCAGCTGACGGTCAAGCGTTACCAGAAACTGTTAGGCACCAAATATATCAGTCAACAAGACTACGACACCGCAGTTGCTGACGCTCAGCAGAGCAATGCTGCCGTCGTGGCGGCAAAAGCTGCCGTGGAAACCGCGCGTATTAACCTGGCGTATACCAAAGTGACTTCGCCTATCAGCGGTCGTATTGGTAAATCGGCAGTGACGGAAGGTGCGCTGGTGCAGAACGGCCAGACCACCGCGCTGGCCACCGTTCAGCAGCTGGACCCGATCTACGTTGACGTGACCCAGTCGAGCAACGATTTCCTGCGCCTGAAACAGGAGCTGGCAAACGGTAAGCTGAAGCAGGAAAACGGTAAAGCTAAGGTCGAGCTGGTCACCAGCGATGGTCTGAAGTATCCGCAGGGCGGCACGCTGGAGTTTTCTGATGTGACCGTTGATCAGACCACCGGTTCTATCACTCTGCGCGCTATCTTCCCGAACCCGGATAACTCCCTGCTGCCAGGTATGTTCGTCCGCGCGCGTTTGCAAGAAGGCACCAACCCTGACGCACTGCTGGTACCACAGCAGGGTGTAACCCGCACTCCGCGCGGTGATGCCAGCGTAATGGTGGTGGGCGAAGGCGATAAGGTCGAGGTTCGTCAGGTCACTGCAACGCAGGCGATTGGCGATAAATGGCTGGTCACTACCGGGGTGAAATCAGGCGATCGCGTCATCGTCACCGGGCTGCAAAAAGTAAAACCAGGCGTGCAGGTGAAAGCGCAGGAAGTAGCCTCTGACGATAAGCAGCAAGCTGCAAGCAACGCTCAGTCAGAGTAAACCAGGTCTTAACTTAAACAGGAGCCGTTAAGACATGCCTAATTTCTTTATCGATCGCCCCATATTCGCATGGGTGATCGCCATAATAATCATGCTAGCTGGGGGACTTGCGATCCTGAAGCTGCCTGTCGCGCAATATCCAACGATTGCGCCGCCGGCGGTGACAATTTCTGCAACCTACCCTGGTGCTGATGCGAAAACGGTGCAGGATACCGTCACGCAGGTTATCGAACAGAACATGAACGGTATCGATAACCTGATGTACATGTCCTCCAACAGTGACTCAACCGGTACGGTTCAGATCACGCTGACCTTCCAGTCCGGTACCGACGCGGATATCGCGCAGGTGCAGGTGCAGAACAAACTGCAGCTCGCTATGCCGCTGCTGCCGCAGGAAGTACAGCAACAGGGCGTGAGCGTGGAGAAATCCTCCAGCAGCTTCCTGATGGTTGTCGGCGTTATCAACACCAACGGCACCATGACGCAGGAGGATATTTCCGACTACGTTGGCGCCAACATGAAGGATGCGATCAGCCGTACGTCGGGCGTGGGCGACGTTCAGCTGTTTGGTTCCCAGTACGCGATGCGTATCTGGATGGATCCGAACAAGCTGAACAACTTCCAGCTGACGCCGGTCGATGTCATTAGCGCCATTAAAGCGCAGAACGCCCAGGTTGCAGCCGGTCAGTTAGGCGGTACGCCGCCGGTGAAAGGCCAGCAGCTGAACGCTTCGATCATTGCGCAAACGCGTCTGAAATCTGCGGACGAATTTAGCAACATCCTGCTGAAAGTGAACCAGGACGGTTCGCAGGTTCGCCTGCGCGATGTGGCGAAGGTCGAGCTCGGTGGCGAAAACTACGACATCATCGCGAAGTTTAACAACCAGCCAGCTTCCGGTCTGGGTATCAAACTGGCGACCGGCGCTAACGCGCTGGATACCGCAAACGCCATTCGCGCTGAACTGGCGAAAATGGAGCCGTACTTCCCGTCAGGCCTGAAGATTGTTTACCCGTATGACACCACGCCGTTCGTGAAAATCTCCATTCATGAAGTGGTTAAAACGCTGGTTGAAGCAATTATCCTGGTCTTCCTGGTTATGTACCTGTTCCTGCAGAACTTCCGCGCCACGCTGATTCCAACCATCGCGGTTCCGGTGGTCCTGTTAGGGACATTCGCCATCCTCGCCATCTTTGGCTTCTCGATAAACACCTTAACCATGTTTGGTATGGTGCTGGCGATAGGCCTGTTGGTGGATGACGCCATCGTGGTGGTAGAAAACGTCGAGCGCGTCATGGCCGAGGAGGGGCTCCCGCCGAAGGAAGCAACCCGTAAATCCATGGGCCAGATCCAGGGCGCGCTGGTCGGTATCGCGATGGTCCTGTCGGCGGTATTCATCCCGATGGCCTTCTTCGGCGGCTCAACCGGGGCGATTTATCGTCAGTTCTCCATCACTATCGTTTCGGCGATGGCGCTGTCGGTACTGGTGGCATTGATTCTGACTCCGGCGCTGTGCGCCACGATGCTGAAACCTATCGCTAAAGGCGGTCACGGCGAGCACAAAGGCTTCTTTGGCTGGTTTAACCGCATGTTCGATAAGAGCACCCACCACTACACCGATAGCGTAGGCAACATCCTGCGCAGTACCGGTCGTTATCTGGTGCTGTATCTGATCATCGTTGTCGGAATGGCATTCCTGTTCGTTCGTCTGCCGAGCTCGTTCCTGCCGGATGAAGACCAGGGCGTATTCCTGAGCATGGCGCAGCTGCCTGCTGGTGCCACCCAGGAGCGTACGCAGAAAGTGCTGGATGAGATGACGGACTACTACCTCACGAAAGAGAAAGCCAACGTTGAATCCGTGTTCGCGGTTAACGGCTTTGGCTTCGCGGGTCGTGGTCAGAACACCGGTATTGCGTTCGTTTCTCTGAAAGACTGGAGCGAACGTCCGGGCAGCGAGAACAAGGTTGAAGCGATTACCGGTCGTGCGATGGCGCGCTTCTCGCAGATTAAAGATGCGATGGTCTTCGCCTTTAACCTGCCGGCTATCGTCGAGCTGGGTACCGCAACCGGCTTTGACTTCCAGCTGATCGACCAGGGTGGCTTAGGCCACGAAAAACTGACCCAGGCGCGTAACCAGCTGTTTGGTGAAGTGGCGAAACACCCTGACCTGCTGGTCGGCGTGCGTCCGAACGGCCTGGAAGATACTCCGCAGTTCAAGGTAGATATCGATCAGGAGAAAGCGCAGGCGCTGGGCGTATCCATCAGTGACATCAATACCACGCTGGGCGCAGCCTGGGGCGGTAGCTACGTCAACGACTTTATCGACCGCGGTCGCGTGAAGAAAGTGTACGTGATGTCCGAAGCGAAATACCGCATGCTGCCAGAAGATATTGGCAACTGGTACGTTCGCGGTAGCGACGGGCAGATGGTGCCGTTCTCGGCCTTCTCAACGTCGCACTGGGAGTACGGTTCACCGCGTCTGGAACGCTATAACGGTCTGCCGTCGATGGAAATCCTCGGTCAGGCGGCTCCGGGTAGAAGTACCGGTGAAGCCATGAACCTGATGGAAGAACTGGCGGGCAAGCTGCCGGCTGGCGTTGGCTACGACTGGACCGGTATGTCCTATCAGGAACGTCTGTCCGGTAACCAGGCTCCTGCACTGTATGCCATCTCGTTGATTGTGGTATTCCTGTGTCTGGCAGCGCTGTATGAAAGCTGGTCAATTCCGTTCTCGGTTATGCTGGTTGTACCGCTCGGGGTTATCGGCGCGCTGCTGGCCGCAACCTTCCGCGGCCTGACTAACGACGTCTACTTCCAGGTGGGTCTGCTGACCACCATCGGCCTGTCGGCGAAGAACGCGATACTTATCGTAGAGTTCGCCAAAGACCTGATGGATAAAGAAGGCAAGGGCCTGATTGAGGCGACGCTGGAGGCGGTACGTATGCGTCTGCGTCCAATCCTGATGACCTCGCTGGCCTTTATCCTCGGGGTTATGCCGCTGGTTATCAGCTCCGGCGCAGGCTCCGGCGCGCAGAACGCCGTAGGTACCGGCGTAATGGGCGGGATGGTCACCGCGACGGTTCTGGCAATCTTCTTCGTGCCGGTATTCTTCGTGGTCGTTCGTCGCCGTTTCAGCAAGAAAACGGAAGATATTGAGCACAGTCATCCGACCGGGCATCATTAATCTCTAAACTGAGGGCCGCATTTGCGGCCCTTTTTTATCGATGAAAGCGCACACAATGTGATTGTTTAGCGGATGTTCTGCTATATAATCAGCAAAGATATGACGTAACCTATTTTTACCAGATTATTCTTCACGGTTTAACCCTTCGGTCTCACTCAGAATATTCTTAATACCAGCGTTATCCGTGGCTGCCGACGGGCGCATGACAAAATAACCTGCTAAACCAATGATCCATAAGGTGTGCTTTGCGATAGCCATCACCTTGATATGTTGCGGTATAATAAAATCCGATGCGTTAAGATAAATTAAGGGTCATAATTGTAATTTTTCGTAATAGCACGGTGAAATCTGTTTAAGAGTGGATTATAGTTAAATCAACAGGATTACAATGTATGTGCCAGGTCTGTTAGTCGTGTTCATCCCACAACGGTGCTTGTTAGTCGTCGTTTAAAACCACTCAAAAGGGGATGTGTTATGGACGAATACTCGCCAAAAAGACATGATATCGCACAGCTTCGATTTCTCTGCGAAACCCTGTATCATGATTGCCTTGCAAACCTGGAAGAGAGCAACCACGGGTGGGTCAATGACCCGACGTCGGCTGTCAATCTTCAGCTTAATGAATTGATCGATCACATTGCTACCTTCGCGCTTAATTATAAAATTAAGTACGCTGAGGATAATAAACTGATTGCTCAGCTCGATGAATACCTTGATGACACTTTCATGTTGTTTAGCAGCTACGGCATTAACAGCGTAGACCTGCAGAAATGGCGTAAATCGGGAAATCGGTTATTCCGTTGTTTTGTTAACGCCAGCCGGGAAAATCCGGCAAGTCTTTCTTGTTAGTATTATTACAATCTAAAGGTGAATTTATGTCTGGTGAACCATTAACCAAAACAGACTATTTGATGCGCTTACGCCGTTGTCAGACAATTGATACGCTGGAACGCGTAATTGAAAAAAATAAATACGAACTTCCGGACAACGAACTGGCTGTATTTTACTCAGCGGCCGATCACCGTCTTGCCGAATTGACCATGAATAAGCTCTACGACAAAATCCCGACGTCGGTATGGAAATTCATTCGCTAATTCATTTCAGGTAACGACCAGGCGGTAATCAGCCCCCTCCCCTCACTTCGGGTATATTTGTGATATTACTCGCATAAATAGCCAAACGGCGTATCTGAAACCGGTTTCTTTTTTATACTGTGGCCCACCCGCTATTTGAGGAAAGCCCCATGAGTGAAGAGAAGCTTAAGATGATCGCCGGAGAGCTGTATCAGCCCGGAGATGCGACGCTACGCGCGGATCGCCTGCATGCCAGGCAGGAGCTGCATCGCTACAACCATTCGGCGCCGGAAGAACGTGAACTCCGCAAAAACTGTCTGACAGCGTTATTTGGTCAGGCGGGTGATGCCTGGATTGAGCCCACCTTCCGCTGTGACTATGGTTACAATATTTATCTCGGCAGTAATTTCTACGCTAATTTCGACTGCGTCATGCTCGACGTCTGCCCGATAAGGATCGGCGATAACTGCATGTTGGCACCCGGCGTACATATCTATACCGCCACCCATCCTCTTGATGCGGTCGAGCGCAACAGCGGCAGAGAGTACGGTAAACCGGTCACCATCGGGAATAACGTCTGGATTGGCGGGCGCGCCGTGATTAACCCTGGCGTGACGATTGGCGATAACGCCGTCATCGCCTCCGGGGCCGTGGTCGTCAAAGACGTTCCGCCGAATGCGGTTGTTGGCGGTAATCCCGCGCAAATCATCAGGATGCTGGAAGCTGAAAAAGAGTAACTGTTATGCTTTTCCGCAACTGATCTGTTACTTTTCCATCTGATTCCCGCAACATAAAATAGCCTTCAGGCTGGGCCTTAGTAGAATTCGGGGACAAAATGACAGAAATACAGCAACTGCTGACCAATACCATTGATGAGCTCAATGTGAAAGAGAAGCGCGACAACCGTCCGCGCTTCAGTATCAGTTTTATTCGCAATCATCCGTGGCTGTTCGTCGCGATGTACGCCGCCTTTGCTGCGACCTTCGTCGTCATGTTCACCTCAGAGACGCTGGTAGATTCCGTATGGCTACTGGTGGTGCTGTTTGTCCTGCTGAACGGCTTCTTTTTCTTTGACGTCTATCCGCGCTATCGCTACGAAGATATCGACGTCCTGGACTTTCGCGTCTGCTACAACGGCGAATGGTACAATACCCGCTTCGTCCCGCCTCAGCTGATCGAACGGATCCTGCAGTCGCCGCGCGTAGCGGGCGAGCAGAAAACGCAGCTGCAAAAAATGATTGATACCAAAGGCGAGCTGTCGTTCTACGATGTCTTCAGCCTGACCCGCGGCGGCACTGCCTGATAAGACGATTTAACGTCCGCAGCGCCGGAGCAAAATGCGAAGCGGACGTATTGCCATATCCCAGCACCAGCCCGCTTCGCGCGCGCCGTGCGTCCAGATAGAAGCGGCTTAACGCCGCAGGGGCCTGCTGAAACTGGCGGGCCTGCTCAACCACCGCCACATCATCAATCCCCTCAACGGCGACCGTCAGGTGCAGCCCGCCCTCGCCGCCGAGAATGTCACAAGGCTGGGTCAGCTCCCTGGCCAGGGCATCGCGTAACTGCAGCTGACGCTTACGATACAAACGGCGCATAGCGGCCAGATGACGGGCATAGTGGCCCTCTTCGATGAAGAGCGCCAGCGCCCGCTGTTCAGCCCGATGGCCGCCCCGCAGCAGCGCGCTAACCGCCCCCTGAGCCGCGGCGGCCAGCGCCGGCGGCATGACCACAAAACCAATCCGCAGCGCCGGGAACAGCGTTTTGCTGAACGTACCGAGATAGACCACCGGCGCGTCTTTTACCATTCCCAGCATCGCCGGGATCGGCTCACCGCTGTAGCGAAACTCGCTATCGTAGTCATCTTCCACGATCCAGGCATTATGCTGGCGCGCGTACTCCAGCAGCGCCAGACGTCGCCCGGCGCTCATCACCGCTCCGCATGGATACTGGTGCGAAGGGGAAGTGAAAATGAGCCTCGGCGTTTCGCCCTCATCCACCTCCGGACGCATGCCTTCGCTGTCGACCGCCATCCCCTTCACCCGCAGCCCGGCCTTCAGAAACACGCTTTTGGCGCCTAAATAGCCCGGCTCCTCTACCCAGGCGGTGTCACCAGCGACGCTCAGCAGGTGGGTACACAGATTGACTCCCTCGAGCGCGCCTTCGGTAATAACAATCTGCCGGGCATCGCAGCGAATACCGCGCGATAGCGCCAGGTGGCGCACGATAGCCTCCCGCAGCGCCAGCTCCCCCGCCGCATCACCGTAGCCCAGCAGCGTGCTGCCCTCTTCGCGCAGGACGCGATCGAGCAGGCGTCGCCAAATGGAGAGAGGAAAGTAGTTAACCGCCGGCGTACCGGGAGTAAAGGCCAGCGCAGGAGAGTCGCGCCGGGCCCCCGCCGGGAGCGCCAGCAGCCGTTCCGGCAGCGCAATCGCCGGTAGCGTAACCTTGCTCTCCTGCGCAGAGCTCAGCGCCGCCACGTGCGTCCCCTGTCGGCTGCGCAGCAAGTAGCCCTCCATCGCCAGCTGCTCCAGCGCCGCGTTAACCGTGTTGCGCGACAGATTGAGCCAGCTGGCGATGGCGCGTGAGCCAGGCAGACGGCTGCCTCCTGCCAGAGTGCCCTGCAAAATAGCGCCACGCAGCGCGTGGTACAGCGCCCGCTGCAGCGTCTCATCGCCCCTGTCGCGCAGGGCATGTTCCAGTAAAGTGAAAAAGGCATCGTCAGGGATATTCATTGCGGCTCCTCGTGGCACCATAAAAATATAGTTCAATGGCACTTTTTATGGAACCAGCAAGGCCTTAGTCTCAGCGCATACGTCCATATAAGGAAAGCAAAATGAGTCAGCATAACCACTTCGGCCAACCCATTGGCGATGCCCTGCCCGACTGGCAGCCGCGTCCCGCTCCGCAGCGGCACACCCTGCAAGGACGCCTCTGTTATCTGGAGCCGCTGGCCGGGAAGCACGCTGAGGCGCTCTTCGCCGCCCATCAGCTGGCCCCGGATACGCGCAGCTGGACCTGGCTGCTGCGTGAGCCTGATAGCAGCGTCGAAGAGTTTAGCGCATGGGTAGCCAGCGTAGCCGAGCTTAGCGACCCGCTTCATTTTGCGGTGATTGACCGCCAGACGCGACTGCCCGTCGGCTCGCTGGCGCTGATGAGAATTGATGCAAATAATGGCGTTATCGAGGTGGGGCACGTGCATTTTTCGCCGCTGCTTAGCCGAACGGCAATGGCTACCGAAGCGCACTGGCTGCTGATGCGCTACGCGTTTGATACCCTCGGCTATCGCCGCTACGAATGGAAATGCAACAGTCTGAACGAGCCTTCACGTCGGGCGGCGCGGCGACTAGGTTTTCACTATGAGGGGCGCTTTCGTCAGGCGCTGGTGATAAAGGGCCACAACCGGGATACCGACTGGTTTTCGATAATCGATGCGGAGTGGCCGCAGATTGATAGCGCTATGCAGAGATGGCTGGCCAGCGACAACTTCAGCGCCGATGGCCAGCAGATCCGTACCCTGGAGAGCCTTCGCTCTCAGGCAGGCTAGCGCCTTTTTTTCCGCCCCTGCACGGCCTTAAAGCGGGGGTTACTTTTGCAGATGACGTACAGACGCCCTTTGCGTTTGACTATCTGGCAGTCCGGATGGCGCTGTTTGGCGCTGCGTAACGAATTAAGCACCTGCATGGCTAGCTCCTTTTCGCGTCAATAAAGCCGCCGAAACGCTGGCGGAAACGGGCGGTGCTCCCCTCACTGGAGAAGGTTTTCTGCTTACCGGTGTAGTACGGGTGCGATTTGGAGGAGACGTCAACCGGCACGTACGGATAGGTCACCCCTTCCAGATCGATCTCACGCTCGGTTTTTATCGTCGAACCCACTTTAAAATATTCATTAGCGCTGGTGTCGTGAAACACAACGGTGCGGTAATGCGGATGAATATTCGCTTTCATGATGACCTCATTCGATACGTTATAACATAACAACAAGGTTACGCCGGTAAACAACAAAGATCAACCATGAACAGCAAAGGGATTTAGGCGGCGGGCTGAGACGCCCGTCCGCTGGCTATCAGGGATTCAGCTGATGGGCAAGCGCGCGCAGCTGCTCGGCAATGGCCTGCAGGTTCTTCCCCTGCTCCATTTTGGGCCCGGTAGAGTGACGTACCACCAGCCGCGCCGGAAGAATGGAGGAGGTGTTCAGCTTTTCGCTATCGCCGCTGTCCAGGATGCGGCGCACGGCCTCTTTCCCCTGTAAATCGAGATCCAGTGAAACGGTGGTTAGCGCCGGATAGAAGAAGGAGCTTTCATAGGTGTCATCATAGCCAATGACCGACTTCTCACCGGGGATCGGCACCTGATGCTGATGGAAAGCGCTCAATACCCCCAGCGCCATCTGGTCGTTGCCGACCAGCACCGCGCTAAATTTCGGCGTCTCGCGCAGCATCTGTAAAGCCCCGGCATAGCCGCTTTGCGCATCCCAGTTGCCGCGGATCACCGTTACCGGCTGCAGGCCATAGCCCTCCAGCGTTTCAAGCCAGCTTTTCAGCCTCAGCCTGGCCGATACGGAGCTTTCCGGGCCGGCCAGCAGCGCAATTTCACGGTGGCCCATCTCATAGAGATATTTCACGCTCGCACGGGTGCCGTCGGCCGGGTTAAACGAAACGTTAAACACCGAGCTGTAGGGATCAACGTCTAAAAACAAACATACGATGTCATCATTGTCAGCGGCGATTTTCTGCGCCTGTTCGGTATCCAGAGGGACGTTAATGATCACCTTGTCTACCAGCTGAGACTTCAGCTCGTTGAGCGAATCCTGGATACTTTGGTTGACGCTCTCATCAATCATTGAGATCAGCACCTGATACCCTTCAACGTTAGCGTAGCGTTTCACCGCCGCCGCCACCTGCGAAGGCGCGTGCAGCGCGAGCGAAATGGTCACCAGACCCACGGTCCGACTTTGCTTACCCACCAGCTGCTGAGCCAGGCGATTTGGCACGTAGCGCAGCAGCTCAATAGATTTCTCCACCTTGTGACGCGTGGCTTCGGATACATTGGCAGATTTATTCAGTACCCTGGACACCGTCTGATAAGAGACCCCCGCATGGCGAGCGACATCTTCTAAGGTTGCACTTTTAGACTTCATGGTCCGGTTCCTTATGTTGTTATCCCTGGATTGTAACAGGGGCTCTTTGAAAAAACGCTCCCCGCGACGTTCCCCGGCGAAAAACTGTCAGAAAAAGTATTACGCTCACAATACATCAAATTGTGAATGGACTCACCGACCGTAACAAAATACGCAGTTTTATTTGCAGTTAGTCACACTATCGCGATCGTTCATTTGCCTGAACTTACGTTTAGGCATTTTATGACATCGTTAATGTGAACGTAATACAAAACAATAAGAGGATAGACATGAACACTACGCTGCGCACTCTTTCTGCTGCGTTAACCGCCGCGCTGATTTCACCCACCGTAATCGCGGCCACCGCTACGGTTCCGGGTATCGATTTTCATGGTTATATGCGCGCCGGGGTTGGGGTCTCCGGTGATGGAAGCCTCGCCGAATGGCAAAAGAATAAGATTGGCCGCCTGGGCAACGAATCCGATACCTACGGCGAGCTGGAGCTCGGCTCAGAAGTCTATAAAAAGGACGACGTCAGCTTCTACCTTGATAGCATGGTCAGCATGGTGTCAGACGGCTCCAACGATAACGAAACCACGCTTAACGACGATGCGCAGTTTGGCCTGCGCCAGCTCAACCTGCAGATTAAAGGCCTGGTCCCGGGCGACCCGAATGCGGTGATATGGGGCGGTAAACGCTATTACCAGCGCCACGACCTGCACATCATTGATACCAAATACTGGAACATTTCCGGCTCCGGTGCCGGGCTCGAAAACTACACTCTGGGCCCGGGCGCGGTCTCATTCGCATGGATCCGCGGCGACGCTAACGACGTCGACTACCGCGTCGATGGCGACAGCAACGTCAATATTAACTACCTCGATCTGCGCTACGCCGGCTGGAAACCGTGGTCCGGCTCGTGGACCGAATTCGGTATCGACTATGCCATGCCGAACACCACCAAAAAGCAGGACAGCTACGGCGGACTCTACGATGCTGAAAACGGCGTCATGCTGACCGGTGAGATAAGCCAGGATATGCTGGGCGGTTATAACAAGCTGGTGCTGCAGTACGCCAATAAAGGGCTGGCGCAAAATATGGTCTCCCAGGGCGGCGGCTGGTACGACATGTGGAACTACGTCAACGACGCCAGCGGCTATCGCGTTATCAATACCGGCCTGATCCCGATTACCGAGAAGTTCTCCATTAACCACGTTCTGACCTGGGGTTCCGCCGACGACATCACCGACTACACCAATAAAACGCGGATGCTTTCTCTCGTCGCCCGCGGACAGTATCAATTTACGGAGTACGTACGGCTGATCGGCGAGGTGGGCGGGTTCTACCAGAAAGATAGCTACAAGAACAATACCGACTACAAGCAGGCGGGTGAGAAGTACACCATTGCGCTAGGCCTCGCCGACGGTCCTGACTTTATGTCGCGCCCGGAGCTGCGTATTTTTGCCTCCTACCTGAATGATTCCGAGCACGGTAAGCCGTTTGAAGATCAGACTGCCAGCAACACGTGGAACTTTGGTGTCCAGGTCGAAGCCTGGTGGTAATAAATATCGCGTAATATCGTTTTATCTCCAGCTGTAAGGTTGTTAATTACCCTCCGGTAATGAGTATTGCCATTGCTATTTTAATATCCTGAATAATTCTGGTCGCAGGACGGCGGCAGGCATGAAAGCGTTTTTTAACGACAGCAGCTGCCCACCTATGGCGTGAAATATGCGGCGTATATCAGGGATAACTCACCGTTGAGTTATCCCTTTTTTATTTAACGACGGGCGGTAAAATGGCCGTCTAATAATTGACGCAGGGCATCCGACTGCTTACCAAAAATAGCATGCACCTGCTGCCCAAGAATAATAACGCCCAACGCCCCCTGCTGCTGTAAAGCCTGAGAGTCAACAACCGCCAGATTATTTACCGTGACCCGCAGGCGGGTAATACAGGCGTCAACGTTAACAATATTCTCCTCGCCGCCAAAGGCGGAAATGAGGGACTGAACCTGCTGTTTTTCCACATCGCTTAGCGGAACCGTCGGGCGGGGCTGGGAGAAATAGTGCAGGAAGGATTTTAAACTCACCATAATACGCTCCAGATGATAACAGATAAAAAAAAGCCTGCTCGCGAGAGCAGGCATGAGCAGAGAGGAATTACGCTTTGCGGCTGAGGATGCGGCAATCCCAGGCGCTCAGGCTCAGAGGCGCATCAGCCGCGGCGCCGGAGAGGCAGTCGCGATAGCCCTGCGGGAGCGTCACGCTATGCTGCTGGGCGCTGTAGTTTTGCAGGAACACAAAGGTCGTTTCGCCGTCGGTACGCGCCGTTGCCACGACGCCCGGCGGCAAATCAGCATCGACGGCCCGCGGCAGCGCCAGCTCTTTGCTTATCGAGGCGAAGAAATCGCGCTGGAAGGCCAGGTCGTTGCGCGACGCCACGTGCCAGGCCTTGCCTTTGCCAAAGCGGTTAACGGTCACCGCCGGCCGCCCGGCGTAGAAATCATCCCGATAGGTCGCCAGCGGCTGCGCGCCCTCAGCGTGGATCAGCTCGCAGAGGTGGCGCACCTGATAAGGGCCCTGCAGGCCGCTCTCATTGCCCGCCAGCCCCTGAACCAGATTACGTTCGCCGTCATTCAGGCAGTCAATCTCCTCCGCCCAAATTCCCAGCAGGTTGCGCAGCGGGCCCGGGAAGCCGCCGAGGTGGCAAAGATCGCTCTCGTTTACAATCCCGGTCCAGTAGGTGGTCACCAGATGACCGCCGCCGGCAACGAACGCTTCGGCGCGCTCGGCAAAGCCGTCGCGAACCATATAGAGCATCGGCGCAATCACCAGCCGATAGGGGCTTAAATCGACATCGGCATCGATGATATCCACCGCAATGCCCTGCTCCCAGAACGGGCGGTAGTGCTCGTTAACGGTATTTTCATACTCCATACCCATATTGCGCGGCCCCTGGGCATCGTCCAACGCCCAGCGGTTTTGCTGATCGAAAACGATCGCCACTTTGGCATCGGTGCTACAGCCCACCACCTCCGGCAGCTGGCTCAGCATCTCACCCAGCCGTGTCACTTCCCGGCCGACGCGGGTATCAAGGTGCCCGACGTGATCGATAATTGCGCCGTGGAATTTCTCCACCGAACCCCGGCTCTTGCGCCACTGGAAGTACTGCACCGAATCCGCGCCGTGGGCCACCGCCTGCAGGGAGGAGAGAATGTGCATGCCCGGCTTTTTCAGCTTGCTGGTCGGCTGCCAGTTGGTTGCGCTCGGCGTCGATTCCATCAGCACAAACGGCTTACCGCCCTTCAGGCTACGCATCATGTCGTGATACATCGCGGTGTAGCAGGCCAGCGTCGTCTCATCCTTGTCGCGATGCCACATCGGGTAGCTATCCCAGGAGATGAAATCGAGGTTTTTTGCCAGCTGCCAGTAGTCGTAATCGTAGAAATATTCCATAAAGTTTGTGGTCACCGGCAGGTCGGCATTTGCCGCTTTCAGCGGGGCAACTTCATGGCGACAAAAATCGCTAACCTGCGCGGTGTTAAAGCGATGCCAGTCGAGGTTGAGGCCGTGGATGGAGACCTCCCCCTGCGGGGACGGAGATTCAATCTGCGACCAGTCGCTATAGGTGTGGCTCCAGAAGGTGCTCCACCAGGCATGGTTGAGATTATCCAGCGTCTCATAGCGCGCCTTCAGCCAGTCGCGGAAGCGCTCCTGGCAGATATCGCAGTGGCACTCGCCGCCGTATTCGTTGGAGATATGCCAGCCCAGCACCGCCGGATGCCGTGAATAGCGCTCCGCCAGCAGGCTGTTTATTTTGCCGGTCTTTTCCCGGTATACCGGCGAGCTCATGCAGTGGTTGTGCCGCCCGCCGTGCAGCGCCGGCACGCGGTCGCGCCCGACGCGCAGCACCTGCGGATAGGCCTGCGACATCCAGGCCGGTCGCGCCCCGCTCGGGGTGGCAAGAAATACGTGAATGCCGGCGGCATAGAGCTTATCCAGAATGCTATCCAGCCAGCCAAACTCAAATACGCCTTCCCGAGGTTCAAGTTTGGCCCAGCTGAAAATACCCACCGACATCACGTTGCAGTTTGCCTGCTGCATCATGGCAATATCCTGGTCGATAATATCGGGATAGTTTTCCCACTGTTCCGGGTTGTAGTCCGCACCATGCAATAGCGCATTAACCTTCGGACTCAAAGGCGCAAATTTTTTCATAATAAACATCCTGAAGTTTAACATTCATATATTCCCTGAATAATTTGAGCGTCGGCCGACGGGCAATTAAGCCCATGTCGGGGTAGCCAAATGCCGCCGGCGTCTGCGAAGCTCAATACGTCTCGGGGATATTAATTAAAGACTTTTATCGACGGTAATACTTTTCCATGGCAATCAAACAGCGCCTGGTTTTCGCGGGCATTTCCTTGCTTCCACTCATCATGGATATATTTCATTCCCGCCGGCGTGGCCCAGGTATTTCCCGGCACGGCAATCCATGTGGGCTCCCAATAAAATATGCCCTTGCCGCGATGGTCAGGAACATCGGCAACGGCCTGCATTAAATCGTGAACGTAATTATATTGTCCCTGCACCGTTGCCGGATAGCCGCCGTCTTTTTCCTCTTTGGCCTGGAAACTATTTTCGGCATTGTCGCAATTCTCCAGGGTATAGGCGTAAGCGGCCTCCACCACGATAACGTCTTTGTTATAGCGCCTGCTGATATCGTCCATATTGGCCTTCAGCGCGCTAATCGGGCCATTCCAGTAGGTGTACATCGACAGGCCAATGATGTCGTACGGCACGTTGCGCTTGCTGATTTCATCAAACCACCAGCGGAAGGTATCGTTTTTAGTGCCTTCAGCCAGATGGAGCATGATTTTGACCTGCTCGCCGCCCTTCAGGTTCTCCTTCAGGCCATCGATGGCGGCGTTCAGCAGGCCGGCCAGGCGGTCAAACTCGCCGCCGCCCTGCCCCCAGCTTTTGCCTTCCGGCCACAGCATGCCGCCGTTAATTTCATTGCCAATCTGCACCATATCCGGCAGCACGCCCTCCTGCTTAAAGCGGGCGATGGTATCGCGGGTATAGTCGTGGATAGTGGTTTTCAGCTGCGGATAATCCATCTTCTCCCAGGCTTTTGGCTTGAACTGCTTGCCCGGGTCGGTCCAGAAATCGCTGTAGTGGAAGTCGAGCAGCAGCTTCATGCCCTGCGCTTTTGCCCGCTTAGCCAGCGCCAGCGTTGCCGCCAGATCGTTATCGCCGCCGCCGTAGGCCTGGCCCTGCGCATCTTTCGGATCAACCCACAGGCGCAGGCGCACGTAGTTAACGCCGTCAGCCTTGAGGATCGCGATGGGGTCCTGCAGCTGGTTGCTGTGGTTATAAAACTTTGCCCGGTGCTTTTCGGCATCCAGCAGGGTGGAAATATCCGCGCCTTTGATAAAGTCGGCGGGCATATTGTTAAAAGAGCGCGTTTGCAGCGTATCGGCAGCATGCAAACTGGCGGAAAAACTGCATGCCAGACAAACAGCAAGCAGCGCGGGTGTTAATCTTTTCATGGGGTTATCCTTTTGTACTGCCAGAGGTCAGGCCGGAAACAAAGTATTTTTGTAATGCCAGATAGAGAATCGCTACCGGTACCGCAATCAGCACCGCGCCCGCCGCATAGGTGGTGTAGCTGGCGCCCATTTTCTGCGCCACCAGGTTATACAGGCCGATCGGCAGCGTGTATTTGTCCGGCGTGCGCAGGATAGTGCTCGATAAAATGAAGTCCCCCAGCGGGCCGGTGAACGAAAACAGCGCGACCACCGCCAGAATCGGCTTCGACAACGGCATGATGATTTCGAAAAAGATCCGCAGGCTGCTGGCGCCGTCCATGCGCGCCGACTCGTCCAGATCTTTGGGGATCGCGTCGAGGTAGCCCTTCATCAGCCAGGTGTTCATCGGGATCATGCCGCCAACGTAGATCAGTACCAGCGCCAGATGGCTGTTGATCAGGCCCAGCAGCTGCGAGAGGACAAAGATCGCAATCAGCGCCGAAAACTGGGGGATCATCTGCAGCAGCAGAAACAGCATTAGCCCGTTCTGCCGCCCTTTAAAACGAAAGCGGGAGAAGGCGTAGGCGGTGAAGCTGACGCTGATAAGGGTCAGCGCCATGGTCATGAAGCTTATCTTCATCGAGTTCCAGTACCAGGTCAGATAGTTCACGTTACCGTTGAACAGATCGGCGTAGTGCTGGAAGGAGAGATTCTCCGGAATAATCGAGGTGCTGAGCAGGCTGTTGCCGGCGTTCAGCGACGCCCCAACCGTCCAGACCAGCGGATAGATGATGATCGCCGACACCGCGGCGATAACCAGCCAGGTGAGCGACAGGCGAATCCACTTTTCGCGTTTAATACTGGGTGATTTAGCCATGTTGCTTCCCTTACGCCATCTCGTCATTTTTAAAGGATTTAGTGGCGCGGAACTGCCACAGCGCCAGGCCGACGACAAAAATCGACAGCAGGATGGTAATGGTCGCCGCAATGGCATATTGCGAAGACGACATCGTCAGCTTGTAGATCCACGACACCAGGATATCCGTCCCGCCGGCGTTCGACCCCGCCACCGCAGGCCCGCCGTTGTTGAACAGGTAAATGATGTTGAAGTTGTTAAAGTTGAAGGTGTACTGGGTGATGATGATCGGCGCAATCGAGTACAGCACCAGCGGCAGCGTAATCGTCCGCAGACGGGTCCAGGCGCTGGCACCATCCATCGTTGCCGCCTCATACAGATCGTCGGGGATCGCCTGCAGCACGCCGGTGGTCATGGCGAATACGAACGGGAAGCCCAGCCAGGTCTGCATCATTATCAGCGCGGTTTTCGTCCAGAACGGATCGGTCAGCCACGCCTTCGGGCTGATGCCAAAGAAGGAGAGGATCGCGTTGTTAATCACCCCAAACGAGTCGTTAAACATTCCCGCAAACACCAGAATGGTGACGAAGCCCGGCACCGCCCACGGCAGAATGAAAATGGTGCGGATCATCGGCTTAAAGCGCAGGTCTTTCTGGTTGACGAGGATCGCCAGCAGAACGCCAACGGTACACTGCAGGGTGGTCGCCAGCAGGGTCCAGACCACCGTCCACTGCAGGACGTCAAAGAACGTCGAGCGCCAGATAGAGAGGGTAAAGATATTAATAAAGTTCTTTAATCCCACCCAATCCACCAGCTTCGCCGGCGGCGTGTGGTAGAGGTTGTAGTTGGTAAACGCAATCGCGAAACCGAACAAAATCGGGAAGATCACGACAAACACCAGCAGAATAAAGCCGGGGGTAATCATCAGATACGGGAAGCCGTCTTTGAGCAGCATCTGGTACTGTTTGCGCACGCTGTTGAGCGCCACGCCCTCATCGCGCTTTTTGCCGTTGACCCAGGCGTCGCGCAGCGAGAGAAAGTAAACCAGCACGCCGAAAGCGACGATCAGCACGCTGATTATCCCCTCCGCCAGCAGGAAAATAGAATTGTCTCGCGGCACCTCTTCACCGAGGGTGTACAGTCCCCACAGCCCCTGATGCAGGAAGTCGTAGAAAACGCTCATAAAACTGCTCAGCAGCACGAGGAAAACCAGCCCCTTCAGCCACTGACGATGATAAAACTGGCCAAAACCCGGCACCACAGCCAGCAGCAGGCCGCACCACGCATGGCGTCCCGCACCGCGCGCTGCGGCAATATTTTCGCTGGGATTGATAATCACACACGACTCCTTCTGAAAACGGGAGGTTTCCCGCCCGTTCTGTTACAGCGATACCCTGGATCGTTCGCGCTGCGTTACAGCGCGAATCAACGTCGCCAACCTACGCGTCGCCTGCAGAGTGGCGAACATCGCCATTAATGGTTGCTGGCCTGCATCGCTTCAATTTGCATTTTGATCTGTTTTTCCGCGTTATCGAGCGCCGCCTGCGGCGCCTGTTTGCCGGTCAGACTCAGCTCCAGCGCGGCGTTAGCCGGCCCCCAGACCTCGCCCATCTCCGGGATCCCCGGCATCGCCGTCGCGCGTGCCGACTGCACCGCCACCGCGCTGGCCTTCTCATCATTTTTGATTAACGGGTCGTCAATCATCGCCTTCAGCGCCGGGATTTCACCGGTAGCAACGTAGCGGGCCTTCGCGTACTGCGGCTGATTGATAAACTCAATAAACTGCTGCGCCAGCGCTTTGTCTTTGCTCCAGGTCGATACCACGTAGCCTTTCACGCCGAGGAAAGAGCTCATTGGCTTACCGTCCGGCAGCGTCGGCAGCGGTACGACGCCGTAGTTGATCCCCGCCGCTTCGTACGGCTGGAAGGCCCACGGGCCGTTGATCACCGCCGCCGCTTTTTTCTCGGTAAACAGCGAGTCGATCGCGTTGAGGCCGTTATCGCCAAGGATCCCCGCCGGGAAGACGTTATCGCTGTAGAATTTTTTCAGGAAGGTCACCGCCTCGACGGCCCCCGGTTTATTCAAACCGACGTCCTGCGGGTTAAAGCCGCCGTTGGCGTTTTTGCCAAAGATATAGCCGCCCATCGGGCCAATCGCCCCCCAGCTGTAGTAAATCTGGTCAAACTTCGCCAGCAGGCCGTATTTGTTCTGCGCACGCTGCGCCTTCGAGAAGTCATACCACGCCTGCAGGCTATCCAGCGGCTTGTCGATCAGGTCTTTGTTATAGATAAGCACCAGGGTTTCTACGGCTTTCGGCACGCCGTAGAGCACATTATCGAGGCGGAAAGCGCCGATCGATGCCGGCGTAAACGCCTCTTGTTTCGCCTGCTCCAGCTTCAGCGGCGACAGCAGCCCCTGAACCACCGCTCCGCCCAGCTGGTCGTTGGGGATAACCAGTACGTCAGGGCCAATACCCGCCGGGCCATCGAGACGCAGCTTTTCCAGCTGCTGCGCGTAGGGCATTTCCTGCACGCTGACCTTCACGTCGTACTGTTTTTCAAAATCGCTCACCGCGGCTTTGATGCCGTCGGATTTTTTGATGTCTTCCCAGACGTTAAGCTGGCCGGCGGCCTGCGCCTGCAGGCTAACCAGCTGTCCGGCAGCCAGCGTCGTGAGGATAAGTGCGGCAAGAGTGTTCTTTTTCATTATCAACCTCATGTGAAGGTATAACAATTTATTGGTTTTTATTAAGCCATTCGACGTTTGTCGATGTTTACATCAGGCAGTTTACGGTGATTTATAACGCTAAAATCCGATTTCCGTGATTTGTTATACGCTACGCTTTGAAGGCGGATAAAACCATATGAAGCTACCAGTTGTGTGATCGTGATTGCAGAAATGAAACATCGGTGTAGGGCGCAAAAATACTGGAAGTTATAGTCATAGCATGATTTCAGTGCTGTTGATCATCGGTCAGACGAGTTGTTACACGTAATACAAAAACCCGCTGCAACCCTAATCCCAACGGCAAATAACGACTACTAACCCCGGGGAACGTTGATGTCCAATATACGACTGAGGAATGTCACCAAACGGTTTGGCAGTACCGTGACGCTGCATCAGGTTAATCTTGATATCGAAGATGGTGAATTTGCGGTTTTCGTTGGGCCTTCCGGCTGCGGAAAGTCAACCCTGCTGCGGATGATTGCCGGTCTTGAAGAGGTCAGCGATGGTGAGGTGCTGATTGGCGATGAGGTGATGAATGACGTTGTTCCCGCCCACCGCGGCGTGGCGATGGTATTCCAGTCCTATGCGCTCTATCCGCATATGACGGTCGCGGAAAACATGGGCTACGGCCTGAAGGTCAATAAGGTGCCGAAGGACGAGATTCGCCGTCAGGTTGAAATGGTGGCGAAAACCCTGCAGCTCTCGCATCTGCTGGACCGCAAGCCCAAACAGCTCTCCGGCGGCCAGCGTCAGCGCGTGGCGATCGGCCGCGCCATCGTGCGCAACCCGCGGGTGTTCATGTTCGATGAACCGCTCTCTAACCTCGACGCCGAGCTGCGCGTCGAGATGCGTCTGCATATCGCCAAACTGCACCATGAGCTCAAAACCACCATGGTGTATGTCACCCACGATCAGGTTGAGGCCATGACCCTTGCCGATAAGATAGTGGTGATGAACTACGGCAAGGTTGAGCAGATGGGCTCGCCGATGTCGCTGTACTACAACCCGGTCAATAAATTCGTTGCCGGGTTTATCGGCTCGCCGAAGATGAACTTCCTGCCCGCCACGGTCACCGCCTGGCAGCCGGGCCAGCTCAGCGTGAAGATGGCGCAGGATCATCACCTGACGCTGAATGTTACCACCGCCCCGGTACGGCCCGGCGATAGCGTCACGTTAGGGATCCGCCCTGAGCATCTGTCGACCGACGTTCGCAGCGGGACGGTCGTCGGCTTCCAGTGCGAAGTCGTTGAACGACTGGGGAACAACACCTATCTGTTCGGCCAGTGCTACGGTCACGATAATGTCAAAATCCTGCTCCCCGGCGACGTCCACTTCCGGCCATGGCAGAAAATCGACGTAGCCTTCGACGATAGCTTCTGCATGGTCTTTGATGAAAATAACCTGCGCATCAGCGCCGATATTGCCGCCCCGGACGCCCACTAGTCCTTCATGATGCGCAACATCTCGCTGTCACGATCGGCGATTAAGCTGTTACCGGATGCCGAACGCTAACGCGAAAGGCATTCCGGCCCTCGTTTTCTCCGCGCGCTCAACGCCTTGAACGCAGCGGATCGTCCATCTTAGCCCGAACAGGCGACATCTGCCGGTTCGGGCATTTTTTACATCCAATAATAATTCACCGGCACCGCGACCTTTTTCCGCTATCGGGTATACTCATCGAACCCCCTCTGACATAAGGATATTCTCATGACAACCCGACACCTGGTGAGTCTGGTTACGGGGGTGCTGATTCTCGCCATTATTTTGCCCACCGGGCTGAGCATCTGGCTGGCAACGAGTCAGGCAAAAACGCAGTTTTATAGCGAGCTGGATAACTACTCCGCACGCGTTTTAACGCGGGTGCAGCAGGTTGCCGATCAGGCGAAAGAGGCGCTGCAGGAAGCGGAGGCTATTCCCTACGCCTCGTGTAGCCCGCAGCATTTACAGGCGATGCGGCGCATTGCCTATACCCATCGCTACGTGCAGGAAGTGCTGTGGCTGCATGATTCAGTCCCGCAGTGCTCTTCGCTTGAAGACCGCAGCGCGCCCGTCAAATTTCCCGAGCCCGATAGCATCACCTCCGACGGCTACCGCGCCTGGCTGACAACCCTCAACGATCTCGGCATGCAGCGCCGGATGACGGCCCTGGGCAGCGATAACCATATGGTGATGATAGATCCCGCATCGTTTATCGACGTCGTCCAGCTGAGCCCGGATGAGATCCACACCGTTCTGTTTGGCACCCGGCGCGAACGGGCGATCGTCAGTAGCGAAAAGATCGATCCGCTTATCTGGGAGAAAATAAAAAATCAGAGTGCCAAAACGCTGACCCTCGACAATACCGTTTTCCGCATTCACCGCATCCCGGAGCTGGGCCTCGGGATTGCGACCTGGTCTTCGACCCTGCCGCTGCAGGAGCGATGGCGGCATCAGCTGCTGCTATGGGTGCCCATCGGCCTGTTTACCAGCCTGCTGGCCTCATTTTTAATTCTGCGGCTGCTGCGTCGACTGCGCTCGCCGCGCTATGGGATGCTGGATGCCCTGAACTCCAACGCCATCCAGGTCTACTATCAGCCGATTGTTTCGCTGCAGAGTGGCAAAATCGCGGGGGCGGAAGCGCTGGCGCGCTGGAAGCAGCCCGACGGTAGCTTTCTGTCACCGGATATTTTTATCCCGCTCGCCGAGCAAACCGGGCTGATTACCCGCTTAACCGAAGATATCGTCCGCACCATTTTTACCGACCTCGGCCCCTGGCTACAGCAGCGGCCGGAGGTCCATATTTCCATTAATCTGTCAGTAGATGATTTGCGCTCGCCAAAGCTGCCGATACTTCTGCGCGAACAGCTTCAGCACTGGAATATCGCCGCGCAGCAGATCATTCTGGAGATTACCGAGCGCGGCTTCGTTGACCCGCAAACCACGCTGCCGGTGATCGCCAGCTACCGTCAGGCAGGGCACCGCATCTCCATCGATGATTTCGGCACCGGCTACTCCAGCCTGAGCTACCTGCAGCGGCTGGACGTCGATACCCTGAAAATCGATAAATCGTTTGTTGATACGCTGGAGTATAAACCGCTGACGCCGCACATCATCGAGATGGCAAAAGCGCTCGACCTGGCGACGGTTGCGGAAGGCGTGGAAACCGAACGCCAGCGTGACTGGCTGCGCGATCACGGGGTGATATACGCCCAGGGCTGGCTGTACAGCAAAGCGCTGCCGAAAGAGAAGTTTATTCTGTGGGCGGAAAATAACCTGAAGGGATCGTGAACGCCGCGTAGCTGGCTATCACCATCCCCGAAACCGGCGGGCCGGCGGGGATGGTGCTGCTGGCAGATTATTCATCGAGTAGCGGCGCAAAGCCGCCAAAGATCATGCGCTGGCCGTCAAAGGGCATCCCCTCTCCCAGCGCCTTCATCCGCGGGTCCGTCATCAGTTTTGCGTTGGCGTTATCCCTCGCCTCTTTCGACGGATATTCGATCCAGCTGAATACCACCTCTTCATCGTCCTCGGCTTTTACCGCCATCCGAAAGTCGGTGTACTTGCCTTGCGGCACGTCGTCCGCCCAGCACTCCACAACGCGCAGCGCGCCAAACTCTCTGAACAGTGACGCGGCCTTCGCTGCCATCTCGCGGTATGCCTCCTTATTTTCCGCGGGCACGGCAACGACAAAACCATCAACGTACTTCATGAGCATTATCTCCGAAGTGAACAGCGCAGCCGGCGAACCCGGCGGCATCTGCAGCGTTAAGTTTAGTTGTCATCGCCGAAGACGACATAAAATCAGGATGCGGCTTCGCGGCTGGCGGCAACGGGCTGTACAGCGACGGGCCGGCGGAACCAGGGCAAACAGAGCTGAATAAGCGGCCCGATGGTCAGCGCATACAGCACGGTGCCGACGCCAAAGGTGCCTCCGGCCATCCAGCCAATCAGCAGTACCGATACCTCGATGGCGGTGCGGATCCCGCGCAGCGACCAGCCGGTACGGGCATGGAGTCCGGTCATCAGACCGTCGCGCGGCCCGGGGCCAAATCCGGCACCAATATACATACCGGTTGCCAGGGCGTTGAGGATCACCGCGCCGACCAGCAGCAGGCTGCGCGCCACCACCGATTCAAGCGGCGGCAAAACGGCCAGGGTCGCATTTGCCGCCAGGCCCAGCACGATCACATTGCTGATGGTGCCCAGCCCGGGCATCTGGCGCAGGGGGATCCACAGCAGCAGGACCGCCGCGCCGGTCAGGA
This sequence comes from Klebsiella terrigena, assembly GCF_006539725.1. Lineage (GTDB taxonomy): Bacteria > Pseudomonadota > Gammaproteobacteria > Enterobacterales > Enterobacteriaceae > Klebsiella > Klebsiella terrigena. The sequence goes on from NZ_BJNO01000004.1 coordinate 239,584, forward strand.
TCATAACCGTGCCAAAATCCAGCCCAAACTGTTTACCCATGCCGAGATGGAAAACATCCCACGGGTCGGCTCCGAGATTGGCGTGCACAAAGAGCGCGGTCGACACGCCGTACAGAACAAGGCCGATATAGAGCTGCAGTAGACGACGTAACATTTTTTACCTCTGGATGATTGCGGACCTCTCCATCATCGGCAAAAATGGATTGATAATTAATGGCCAGTTTTACAAAAGTGGATCGCTATGGCTTCTCGTCGATTTGGTACGCAATCTTTGGTGCGCCTGCTGGGAAACTGGCAGGAGTCCGCCTCCCGCACCCCGCTCTGGCGCCAGCTGGCAGAAGCGCTGAGGCTACTGATCCTTGACGGCCGCCTGACGCTGGAAACGCGTCTGCCCGGCGAGCGCGAGCTGGCGACGGCGCTGAGCGTTAGCCGCACGACCATCGCCAGCGCGCTCGGCCAGCTGCGGGAAGAGGGGTATCTTTACAGCCGCCAGGGCAGCGGCTCGCGCATCGCCCTGCCCCAGCGCCAGGCTGGAACGGTAGAACAGGCCGCCAGCGCCACGTCGGTGAACCTGGCCACCGCCGCCCTCAGCGCCGGGCCGGAAATCCATCAGGCCTACCATCATGCGCTGGGCGTGATGCCCCAGCATCTGACCAGCACCGGCTACGATCAGCAGGGGCTGGCGACGCTGCGCGAGGCGATAGCCCGCCGCTACTGCGAGCGCGGTTTAGCGACCCAGGCTGATGAAGTGATGATTGTTAACGGCGCGCTTAGCGGCCTGGCGCTGGTGCTGCGCTTAATGACCGGACCCGGCGACCGCGTGGTGGTCGATGCCCCAACCTATCCCATGGCGATCAGCGCGATTCAGGGAGCCTCCTGCCGGCCGGTTGGCGTGGCGCTGCCCGCCCAGGGCTGGGACTGTGACGGCCTGGCGGCAACCCTTGCGCAAACCGCCCCGCGCCTGGCCTGGCTGATGCCGGACTTTCACAATCCCACCGGCCGCTGCATGGATAGCGCCACCCGCCAGCGGGTGGCTGATATTGCGGCCCATACGCGCACCACGCTGGTGGTCGATGAGACAATGGTTGATTTATGGTACAACGCCCCGCCGCCTCCGCCGCTGGCGGCCTTCAATCCCGAGGCGCCGGTTATCACCATCGGCTCCGCCGGCAAAAGCTTCTGGGGCGGGCTGCGCATTGGCTGGATCCGCGCGTCGTCCCGAACCATCGCCTCGCTCGTCCAGGCCCGTGACTCCCTTGACCTCGGATCGCCACTGCTCGAACAGCTGGCCTGCTGCTGGCTGCTGGAAAATGAAAAACAGCTGCTGCCGCCGCGTCGGGCAATGCTGGCCGCCCGCCGGGATATGTGCGGTAAATTAATGGCTGAATATTTTCCCCACTGGCACTTTACGCCGCCGGAGGGCGGGCTCTCTTTTTGGGTTGAACTACCGGGGATGCTGGCGACGATACTTTCCGCGCGGGCAGAAAGCCGCGGTATTCATATCGGGACCGGGACGCGCTTTGGCCTCGCAGGGGCTTTCGATCGCTATCTGCGGCTGCCGTTTACGCTGGAGGATGAGGCGCTACGCAGCGCCTTCAGCACGCTACAGCCGCTGTGGCATAGTCTTGCACAGCAGAGTGAAAATACGCGGGCGCGGAAAATAATATAATAAAATATCGACGGGCTGGGTTCAGCCCGTCAAAAATCATCGTCCATGACGGATATGAGATGTTTTTATAAAATTGCAGTTTATCTTGTCATCGCAATATGTCAGCGGAATGACAAAATAAACCGCATTTCATTAATGCTGGCGCGGAATGGGAAAACTTTTTAACGAGATAATAAAACCATCGTCATCTTTTTTTATTTTTGCCCCGGTTTCGCACCAGTCGGAAGCAATGCGAAAGAACTCATCACTGCCGATATTCCAGTTCAGGCGAACGTGCTTCACATACCCTGAACGTAACATGTCGCAGGCTTCGCTGTAGTTGCTGGCTGTAGAGAGTTGTTGTTTCATTTTCTCTTCTTCAGAATCTTTCTTAATGCTTTGATTTCTTTAGGGGTTAATGGAGTCGTTTCCTCTTCGGTATGCTGGCTGTCAATATCCTCTTCCGAAACCCCCGCCTCGTCCGCTGAATCCGCTATTTGAAAAGCGAGTAGCAGCAGTTTCTCCGTCGCAGTACCCAGGTTTTCGTTATTTACTTCCGCATAGTGACGCAGCTTCTCTTTTAATTCTGCATCAATTTTTACGTTCAAAACCACTGTGGTCATAGTCACGCTTCCCGTGCAATAAATTCATCATAATTAATACACGAAGTTAACATGTTGATCCAGACATATATTTACGGCTTGTAATCTGGCAACAAATTCCCACTGCTAATCTGCCAGTTATTTATGACAAACGCATGACGGATATATTTCATTATTATTTCAAAATTATGACAGCTCATTTTCTGGGTAGCAGAAGAGTCGAGTTTGTGCAAAAAATAAATTCTTTGCCGCTGCCGGGCGGCGAGCCTCTTCGGGTATGCAGTAATGCTCCGTGGTTTGTTAAGGAACTATCGCAAAATCACTCTGATTCAGCGTTAGCCTCTATTGTTGGTTTCGCTGTCTGCGTACCTCTGATCCTGCTCACCTTCAAGAAAGTGAGATAACCGTCAAAGGCTGGAACCTACCAGCCTCTCCCCGATTTGAGGCAATAGAGGCCATAAAACCTGCTGGTAGTACAAATACCCGATACTTAATTCTTGAGGATAAAACATGACCAACAAACAGTTATTGCTCCAACTGTATGCCGAAACCGTAACTCTCGGTCGCTACATCGAATTAGAAGAATACGCTAAATATCCACTTACAGCGATGCACCCGAATTTGACACCAGAGAGCTTGAATGAGGAAGAGTTAATCCAACTGGTTATCGCTTCAGTCACCAATATGACAGGGAAATTGTGCTAATCGAACGCCACTTAAAGAAGGCCGAATTCTTTTATTGTAACGGTTTCCGGTGGATGCAGAACCTTCCAGACCATCAACAAATACCGCTGCACTCCTCTTGCTGAAAGGCTCTTTTGTAGAATTCAGATATGCATTTACGCACCTGTTGATCGTCAGTATTTCCCGTTCACCAACCTCTCCTGTTTTAGCGCTGGTGTACTTATCAAGCTCACTCTTTAGGCTCTTGAAGGGGGTTTTCTGTTGTGGTTGCTGGAAGGAAGCAGACGGGGTTGCTGTGTGTGCCGGGATGGACTGAGGAACGCAGTGGAAAGGTTGTGAGGTGAGATATTTCTCCACACGGAGCAAAGCTTCACGCCTGGAACGTGTGCGAAGAGAAATACGAATTTTACGGCGTTTCCGAGGTGTCAGGCAGACCCTACGGTAGAACCAGATCCCGTGACGGGAAAGCATAAGATGCGACATTGATTAGCGTCCTAAGTGATAAACAAAAGTTGTATCACCGCCGTTTCAATGCACGAAACAAAGGGGTTACATGATGGACATCATGCACTTAGCAGAATTGGGTGGGGGCCCTGCCAGCTACATCCCGGCACACACGTCGTCTGCTCTGGCTGCTTCCTTCCGGATCTGACCTGGTAAACAGAGTAGCGTTGCGGGAGAACCAACAGAGCCCCCATTGAGAGCGTTGTTAACCAACGCGCCGGCGCATTATCCCTACTGCGGCGCTGAATTGCAAGCTGGCGTCGCTCGGATGCTGGTTTATTGCGCAAAGCCGCTAACAGGCTGGCGAAAACCCGCCGCCGGCCGGGCTGTTAAATTTCGCGACAATCCTTACCGGGCAATACAAGGGATTGCGAGCGCCGTCGCGGCAGAATGCTTCATGCTCATCCATACTTCATCGGATAACGAAGCCCTCTTTTTAAATCAACATCTTATCGTTATGGGGAATCAATGAGCGAATCACCGCGTTTGACGTCAACTCTGGCGATGCCGGCGATTGACGGCGTGACCGTATCCTTCAAGGGCTTGCACTACCTGCGCCCGGAGCTGGTGCTGGATTTTATCACCATCAGCAGCGGCACGATGCTGGCGGTGACGCCGGTTGCGCTGCTCTACTCCACGGTCGGCGTGCTGCAGAGCGTCGAGTTACGCAGGCTGCCTATCGCGGTCTGCGGGCGCGTGGTTTACCCCATCACCTCGCAGAAGCTCCCGGCCCTGCGCGCAAAGCTGATTATTAACGCTCAGTCGCGGCGGCTGAAGTTTCTCGAAAGCCTGATGGCTTTGACTCCGCATGACAACATACACGGGATGCAGACCCTCGGCCTGGCGCTGGAGTTTACCCTCGCGCATTCCGCTTAAGCCGCGGGCTGTACAGCCCGTTATCCAGCGCTTATCCTGAACCTTTCCCGGCAACAGGGCGCCTCATGGATCCTCAAGACACATTTCCTCAGCGGGTATGGCAGATTATCGCCTCGATACCGGAAGGCTATGTCGCCACCTACGGCGACGTCGCGCTGCTGGCAGGCTCGCCGCGCGCGGCCCGCCAGGTGGGCGGCGTGCTCAAGCGTCTGCCGGAAGGCTCCGCTCTGCCGTGGCATCGAGTGGTCAATCGGCACGGCGATATTTCACTGACGGGCCCGGACCTGCAGCGTCAGCGCCAGGCGCTGCTGGCTGAAGGGGTACAGGTCTCCGGCAGCGGGCATATCGACCTGCAGCACTATCGCTGGATTTATTAAAAAAATGCCCCTGAACAGGGGCATTTGAGGTCTTATTGCGCGACGGCCGGCGTGTTCGCCGCTGCGCCATCGCCGGCGACAGGTACTGCGGTTTGCTGTACCGGCACCAGCAGCAGATCGGCACGACTGCCGCCACCGTTGACCACCGTCTGGACCGTATCGGTGATAAACATCAGCTGACCATTGACCGTAATGGCCGAGCTCAGCAGGATACGCGCGTTAGGCTTTATATCCGCCTGGTTGTACGGCAGAACAAAGTTATACGGCGGCTGCTGGCCTTCGGTACGTACGGCTTTCTGCGCCAGCACGCGCGACGGCGCGTCGGCCAGTGAAGCATCAGACAAGGTCACGGTCAGTACCGCATCCGGCGGCAGGGCAACTTTCTGCCGAATAGAGATAGTCCCGGAAACGTTAGGCTGTTGCTGCGAGGACGTCAGTGACGCGATGCCGTAAGGATCGGCGGCAGCCGCGTTATTTTTCGCACTGTCGCTGTGATTATTGGCACAGGCGGTCAATGCGGTGGCAACGGCTAAAGCACTTAACATATAGGCAAATTTCATGTTGTTCTCCTTTTCATCCCTATATACACAGGAGCATGTCCACCGACTGAATGGCATGAACATTTGTATCGTGCATAAGTGTGGCACAGATCTCAGTTCTCTTCCTGCAAACGACCCCTTATTCAGATTATTACACCCATCGGACCACTTGCGATTCCAGGTTATACTTTGCCTCAATACGCGCCGCGAGAAGCGGTTATCACCGATTGAGGGTAAATATGAGTCAGGCACTAACTAATCTGCTGGCATTGTTAAATCTGGAAAAAATTGAAGAGGGGCTGTTCCGCGGGCAGAGCGAAGATCTGGGGCTACGTCAGGTTTTTGGCGGCCAGGTCGTCGGCCAGGCGCTGTACGCGGCGAAAGAGACCGTGCCTGCCGAGCGCCTGATCCACTCATTTCACAGCTACTTCCTGCGCCCCGGCGATAGCCAGAAGCCGATTATTTATGATGTCGAAGTCCTGCGCGATGGCAACAGCTTTAGCGCGCGCCGGGTGGCCGCGATTCAAAACGGCAAGCCGATTTTCTATATGACCGCCTCTTTCCAGGCCCCGGAACCGGGCTACGAGCATCAAAAAACGATGCCGGCGGCCCCGGCGCCGGACTCTCTGCCTTCAGAGACCGATATTGCCCGTAAGCTGGCGCACCTGCTGCCGCCGCAGGTCAAAGATAAGTTCCTCTGCGATAAGCCGCTGGAGATCCGCCCGGTTGAGTTCCATAACCCGCTAAAAGGCCACGCCGCTGAGCCGACCCGCCAGGTATGGATGCGCGCCAACGGCGCCGTCCCGCAGGACATCCGCATCCATCAATACCTGCTGGGCTACGCCTCGGACTTTAACTTCCTGCCGGTCGCACTACAGCCGCACGGCGTGGGCTTCCTTGAGCCCGGAATGCAGGTCGCCACGATCGATCACTCGATGTGGTTCCATCGCCCGTTCAACGTTAATGAGTGGCTGCTGTACAGCGTTGAGAGCACCTCAGCTTCCAGCGCCAGAGGATTCGTGCGCGGCGAGTTCTATACCCAGGACGGCATCCTGGTGGCCTCAACGGTGCAGGAAGGCGTGATGCGCAACCGCAACGCATAGGGCGTAACGGCATAAAAAAAGCCTCCCGAGGGAGGCTTTGCTGCTACTGGAGATAACACAAGGATTCAGGCGTTGTAGGCGTTTTCGCCGTGGCTGTTGACGTCCAGACCTTCGCGTTCCTGCTCTTCCGGCACGCGCAGACCGACGGTCATATCAGCAACTTTATAGCCGATCCAGGCGACGACGCCGGACCAGACGATGGTGATACCGATACTTTCCAGCTGCACCAGCAGCTGATGCCCCATGGTGACGCCTTCTGCGTAACCCACACCGCCCAGAGAAGTCGCGGCAAAGATACCGGTCAGGATACAGCCGACAATCCCACAGACGCCGTGCACGCCGAACACGTCGCACGGGTCGTCAACGCGCAGCCAGCGCTTCAGGACAGTCACGCCCCACAGACCCGCCAGACCGGCAGCAAGACCGACAATCAGTGAACCACCCACGCCGATGTAACCACAGGCTGGCGTAATGCCGACCAGACCAGCAATCGCCCCGGAGCAGGCGCCCAGCAGGGACGGCTTACCGCGGGTCACCCATTCGCCGAAGGTCCAGGCCAGAATCGCAGCGGCGGTTGCCACGACGGTATTCACAAATGCCAGGGCCGCAATTTCGTTCGCCGCGCTCGCAGAACCGGCGTTGAAGCCAAACCAGCCAACGTACAGGATCGCGGTACCGGTGAAGACCATCGGCAGGTTATGCGGTTTGAACGCCTCTTTGCCAAAGCCCACGCGTTTGCCCATCATGTAGGCACCCACCAGCCCGGCAACCGCGGCGTTGATATGTACGACGGTACCGCCGGCAAAATCCAGCGCGCCGTGCGTCGCCAGCAGACCGCCACCCCATACCATATGGGCAATCGGGACATAGGAGAGCGTCATCCACACCACCACGAAGATCAGCACCGCGGAGAAGCGAATACGCTCCGCCAGCGCGCCGACGATGAGGCCGACGGTAATACAGGCGAAGGAGCCCTGGAAAGCGACGTGAATGTACTGATAGAAGGAGCCCATCAGCGCTTTCAGCTCAATATTCTTCAATAATACCCAGTCAAAGTTGCCGAAGAAGCTGCCGCCGGTACCGAACGCCAGCGTGTAGCCGTAGACCACCCACAGAACGCACACCAGAGCAAAGGTGACAATCACCTGAGTCAGCATCGAAAGCACGTTTTTGCCGCGAATCAGGCCGCCGTAGAACAGCGCGATGCCCGGAATCGTCATAAACAGCACCAGCGCGGTGCAGATCATCATAAAGGCGTTGTCGGCTTTATCCGCCACCGCCGGTGCGGCCATGGCCAATCCTGGAAGAAGCGCCAGCGCACCCAGACCTGTTTTCATTGTTGTTGCTATTTTCATCTTCTCAATCCCCATCACTGTGTGGTCTGGACGTTACAGTGCCGCTTCGTCGGCTTCGCCGGTGCGGATGCGAATAACGCGCTGCAGCTCGGCGACAAAAATTTTGCCATCGCCAATTTTCCCGGTGTATGCCGCTTTACTGATGACGTCAACGACCTCATCCAGCTGATCGTCGGCGATCGCCACGTCAATTTTTACCTTCGGCAAAAAGTTAACGCTATATTCGGCGCCACGGTACAGCTCAGCATGGCCTTTCTGGCGGCCAAACCCTTTCACTTCAGTGACCGTCAGGCCCTGAATGCCGATGGAAGATAACGCTTCGCGAACGTCTTCCAGTTTAAACGGTTTGATTACCACGGTAACCAGCTTCATAAGTCCCCTCCGATCAGAATTCGTAATGGCAGCAGCTAACACACAGGGAATAAAGCAAAGGCTATGCCAGAAATGAAAAAGGACCGCTAAGCGGCCCTTTTGATGGAGAAAAGCGAGAAACGACCCGGGAACGCGGGGGAAAGCGCCCGGGAGCGGCTAAAAATGCACCATTTTAGTGCGTAAGAGGTTGCATTTTTGCACCACGCTATATCGCCGCAGAATCACTGCCTGCTTATAGTGCATCAGGCAATCAGAGACTCTTCCTGCGAGCTGGCCGCCAGCTCCTCGCCGGCCAGCTGCAGCTGGTACATCTGCCAGTAGCGCCCTTTTTCCGCCAGCAGCTGCTGATGGTTTCCGCGCTCAACCGCCTGGCCGCGATGGAGCACCAGGATCGTATCCGCTTCGACTATCGTCGACAGGCGGTGGGCAATCACAATCAGCGTCGTGTTCTGACGAACCTTTGCCAGCGCCTGCTGGATCGCCTGCTCGGTGCCGGAATCGATATTGGCCGTTGCCTCGTCGAGGATCAGTATCTGCGGCGTATCGACCAGCACCCTGGCCAGCGCCAGCAGCTGCTTCTGGCCCACCGAGAGATTGTTGCCCTGCTCGCCCAGCTGGGTATAAAGCCCGCCCTCCAGGCCGCGCGCCAGCTCGGCCAACTGCACGGCTTCCAGCGCGTCCCAGACCTGCGCCTCGCTGATATCGCGGCCGAGAGTGACGTTGGCGTAGAAGGTATCGGCCAGCACGACCGGATCCTGCTGCACCATGGCGACGCCCTGGCGTAATGCGCTGTGGCTTAAAGAAAAGAGCGGACGGCCGTCAATACGGATCTCGCCTTTGCTCAGCGGGTAGTAGCCCATCATCAGGCTGGCAAGCGTACTTTTGCCGCTGCCGGTGTGGCCCACCAGCGCCACAAAGCTGCGGGACGGAATCTCCAGATTGATATCCTGCAGTACCAGCCGATCGCCGCGGTAGGCAAACGAGAGATCCTCGATCGATACCGCCCCGCTGCGCAGCGGAGCATCGTCCTGACCCCACGCCTGACGCGGTCGATCCATCAGCTCGAAGACCCGCTCGCCGGCCACCACCGCCTGCTGCAGCATCGACTGCTGTGTAGTCAGCTCAATCAGCGGCTCGTTCAGCCGGCCGAGATAGCTGATAAAGGCGTACAGCACCCCGACCTCAATGGTTCCCGAGGCGCTGAAGCCAAAGAGCATCAGCAGCCCGCACAGCACCAGCGTCGAGAAGAGGCTGAGCAGCGGACGCAGCAGGAAGCCGTCGAGACGCAGCGTTTGCATGCGCGCCAGATAGTGGGCATAGCTGGCCTCGCGCATCCGCTCGCCGAACCGCGCCTGCTGGCGGAACTGCTGGATAACACCCATGCCGTTAATCACTTCATTAAAGCCGTCGTTGATATCCGCCAGCCAGGCGCGCACCCGCCGGACAATAGGCGTGCTGTAGCGCTGATAGATCATCATGACGATCAGCACCGCCGGGAAAATCGCCAGCGCCACCAGCGCCATGCGCCAGTCGAGGCTGAACATCGCCACCAGCATGGCGCCAATCAGCGCCGCGCTGCGCAGCACCGTCGCCACCACGGTGACGTAAAGATCGCGGATCACCTCGGTGTCGTTAGTGACGCGGGAGATAAGCTGCCCGACCGGCTGCGTATCGAATTCGCTCAGCGGCTGGCGCAGCGCGGCATCCATCACGTCGCTACGCAGCTGCTGAACGACGCCGACGGCGGCGCGGTTAAACAGCAGCGACTGGTTGTAGTGCAGCGTCGCCGCGAGGATCTGCAAGCCAAGATAGGCCACCGCGAGCCCGCTAACCAGCTTCAGCGGCAGCGAATTCTTCGCCACCATGTTGTCGATGAAGTAGCTGATCAGCAGCGGGCCGCTGACTTCGGCGGCGGCTGCAATCCACATCATTCCGACCGCAATCAGCAGCGGCCTGCGCCACGGCGAGCCGTAGGCCAGCAGGCGTTTTAAGGTCGGCCAGAGTTCGGTAAAACTACGCATCGGCAGCCTCCTCAAGGTCATGAGGGGCATCATCCAGCGCCGCCTCCAGCTGCTGATAGCGGTACATATCGCGATACCAGCCCGGCTGCGCTGCCAGCACGTCATGGCGGCCGCGCTGGGCAATATGGCCATGCTGCATCACCAGAATTTCGCTGGCTTCCGTCAACGCCGATAGCCGATGGGCGCTGATGATCACCGTCCGCCCTTCTCCCCACTGCCGCAGGTTATAGAGTATCTGGTGCTCCGTGCGGCCATCTACCGCCGACAGGGCATCGTCAAGAATCAGGATCTCCGCCTCCAGCAGCAGCGCTCGGGCAATGGAGATGCGCTGTTTCTGTCCACCGGACAGCATCACGCCGCGTTCGCCCACCTCGGTCTCGTAGCCCTGAGGCAGGCGCAGAATATCCTCGTGAACGCTGGCAAGGCGCGCCACCCGCTCAATTTGCTCGGCCGTCGCGTCGGGCCTGCCGAGCGCGATGTTGTTTGCCACGGTGTCGGAAAACAGGAACGGCGTCTGATTGACCACCGCCAGCCGGCCGCGCCAGCTGTCGAGCTGTAGCCGGGTTAAGGGAATATCATGAAAACGAATATCTCCCTGGGTGACGTCGAAGTGGCGCTGTATCAGCGCCAGAATCGTGCTTTTCCCCGAGCCGGTTGGCCCACAGATGCCGAGCATTTGCCCCGGCTGCAGCACAAAATTGACCTTCTCCAGCGACGCTTTGTTGGCCTGAGGATAGATAAACTCGCGCACGGCGACGCTAAGCGTTCCGCGCCCTTCCGGCGCCGATTCGCTACCGTCTTTGACCGCCGGCGCCTCTTCCAGCATCGTGCGAATTCGGCTGTAGGCCGCGCTGCCGCGCTCGACGATATTAAACATCCACGCCAGCGCCAGCATCGGCCAAATCATCAGCCCCAGATACATCACAAAGCTGGTGAGCTGGCCTAACGTCATGCTGCCCTGCAGCACCATCCAGCTCCCGCCGCCGATTGCCAGCAGGTTGGCGGTACCGATAGCGATGTAAATCGTCGGGTCAAAGCGCGCATCGATGCGCGCCACGCGCATGTTTTTCTTACCGGTATCCTGCGCATCGGCCGCGAACTGCGCCGACTGCCGGTCTTCCAGGCCAAAGGCTTTAATCATGCGGATACTGGTCAGGCTTTCCTGGGTTCGGTCGTTGAGGCTTGAGAACGCCGCCTGCGCCACGCGAAAACGTTCGTGCAGCGCATCGCCGTTGCGCTTGATCATCAGCGCCATCACCGGCATCGGCAGCAGCGCCAGCAGCGTCAGCTGCCAGCTGATTTGCGTCGACATGACGATCAGCACCGCGCAGCCCATCACCAGCGAATCCACCAGCGTCAGCACGCCCTCACCCGCCGCGAAGACCACCCGGTCAACGTCATTGGTGGCGCGGGCGATCAGGTCGCCGGTGCGGTGGCGCAGGTAGAAGGCCGGATGCTGGCGGCTCAGCTGGCGATAGAAATCTTCCCGCAGCTCGACGGCCAGCTGATAAGAGGCGCCAAACAGCAGCACGCGCCAGACGTAGCGCAGCAGGTAAACCATTATCGCGATAAGTACCAGCACGCCAATCCACATCCACACCTTTTCTGCGGTGTAATGTTCTTTGGTGACGCCATCAACCACAATTCCCACCACCTTAGGCGGGATCAGCTGTAGGACGGCGATAATGGCCAGCAGAGCAATAGCGCCGAGATAACGGCGCCACTCCCGGCGGAAGTACCAGCTAAGTTGAGCAAATAATCGCAAGCAGTTAAATCCTGAGTGTATAAATCGTCGCGGCAAACGCCGTTAATCAATCGGTAAGGCCGTAGTGTATTTTATCTGTTCCATGGCAAAACTCGAAGTCACATCGGAGAGTCCCGGAACGCTGTTCACCAGCCGTTTATAAAAATCGTCGTAGCGCTTCATATCCGCGACCTGGACCCGCAGCAGGTAATCATACTCCCCCGCCATGCGCCAGAAGCCGAGAACTTCCGCCATTTGCGTCACCTCGCTTACGAAGCGGCAGTACCAGTCGCTGCTGTGATGCTGGGTCTTGATCAGCACGAAGGCCGTCAGGCTAAGACCGAGCTTTTCGGCATCCAGCAGCGCAACCCGCTCGCGCAGGATACCCTCATCTTCCAGCCGCTTCAGCCGTTTCCAGCAGGGCGTGGTGGTCAGATTAACGGCATCAGCCAACGCCTGCAAAGAGAGGGTGCAGTCCGTCTGCAGTAAAGAAAGCAGCTTGCGGTCAATTTTATCTAACATAGGTCACCAATAGAGAAAATTTTACTCCTTTTATTGTAATTCAAAGGCTAAATAGCAACAATTTTTCCTTCGACTTCCTTTAAGCTGGGCACAAAATGACAAACAGGAAATGAAGATGAACAGCGCCTGGGTAAAACACGCCATTAGCGAAATCAACGCCGACTATCAGCGCTCCGCCGACACGCACCTTATTCGCCTTGCGCTGCCCGGGTTCCCAGGGATCCAGATCTACCTGAAGGATGAAAGCACCCATCCCACCGGCAGCCTGAAGCATCGCCTGGCGCGCTCGCTCTTCCTTTATGGTCTGTGCAACGGCTGGATTAAAGAAGGGACGACGATTATCGAGTCGTCTTCCGGCTCCACCGCGGTGTCTGAGGCCTACTTCGCGCGCCTGCTGGGCCTGCCGTTTATTGCCGTAATGCCTTCCTGCACGGCAAAGCGCAAAATCGAGCAGATCGAGTTTTACGGCGGCCGCTGCCATTTCGTAGCCAGCGCCTGCGAAATCTACGCCGCCTCCGAAACCCTGGCTCGCGAACTGAACGGCCACTATATGGATCAGTTTACCTTTGCCGAGCGGGCGACCGACTGGCGAGGAAACAATAATATTGCCGACAGCATCTTCCGTCAGATGACCCATGAGCCGCATCCGCAGCCGTCGTATATCGTGATGAGCGCGGGAACCGGCGGAACCTCGGCAACCATCGGCCGCTATATCCGCAGCCAGGGCTACGATACTCAGCTGATGGTGGTTGACCCACAAAACTCGGTGTTTCTCGACTACTGGCAGAGCCGCGACGCCAGCCTGCGCAGTCCGGTCGGCAGCAAAATAGAAGGTATCGGCCGCCCGCGCGTCGAGCCGTCATTTATTCCGGATGTGGTTGATGAAATGCTGCGCGTGCCGGATGCCGCCAGCGTCGCAACCGCCCTGTGGCTGGAGACGCTGCTGGGCCGTAAGGTCGGAGCCTCGACCGGTACCAATATGTGGGGCGTGCTGGAGCTTGCCGTACGCATGCGTGCCGAAGGGCGGACCGGCTCGATTGTGACCCTGCTTTGCGACAGCGGCGAGCGCTACCTCGAAAGCTATTACGATCCCCAGTGGGTGGCGGCCAATATCGGCGACATCGCGCCGTGGCAGGCGCAAATTGCGGTAAAGACGGCGGCACAATAAAAAAAGCCAGGCTTAATGCATCATCGCGATGCCCGGCCTGGCTTGCTGGAATGGTCTAATTATTCGGGGGAATAAGGAAGATCGGGTGTATCCAGCCAATGCGTTAAAAAGTGGGAAACGGCCTGGTTGCGGCAGTCTCCGATAACCGGTAAATGCGGCAGCTCTGCCTTGAGCTGCGCCATGGCGTTGCCCATAATCACCCCGCGGCCGACGCTGCCCAGCATCTCGCGGTCGTTCATCGCGTCACCAAACGCCATACAATCCTGCAGCGTCAGGCCAAGATGCCGGCTAAGTACCGCCAGAGCCGCACCTTTATTACAGCCATTCGGCAGCACTTCCAGACAATCAACGGCCGAGAAGCACATATGCGCGCGCTCGCCCAGGGCTTCAGTAAGCTGAACTTTCAGCCGCTGGAGATCCTGATGATCGCCGCAGAAGCACACTTTGGTGACCTCGTGCGCCGGAATGCGTTTTAAATCACAGATGTGGTAGCGGAAGCCGCTAAAGATATGCGCCTGCAGCAGCTCGGGGATTGCTTGCCCGGTAAACCAACCGCCGTCGTTGAATACGTGCATGCTGGCCGCCGTATCCCAGGCGCCGTGCAGTACGAGTTCAGCAACGCCCGGATCGAGATCGCACTGATGCAGCACCTCCCCCTCGAGGGAGTGGATGCGCGTACCGTTGCCGGTAATAAGGAATGCATCGAGCGCAAACTCGCCGATCACGTGGCGCATTTCCAGGGCATGGCGGCCGGTGGCAAAGGTCAGGGTAATATCGCGCTCACGCAGGCGTTTCAGGGCCGAAAGCGTGCGTTCTCCCAGACGATGGTCCGGCATTAACAGCGTACCGTCCATATCAAATGCAGCGAGTCTGGCCATGTTTTGCTCCCGGAGGTGAGGTGGGTTTTGCTTGTGTTCCAGTATTGCCTGAGATATACGGAAGTAATAGTGAATAGATATTTTTTATTGTTCCGGGTTTATAAGTGGCGCTTGCGCGGACCCCGAAGGGGCGAGACAGAAGGATGGACCGGGTAATCGCAGCCATCTCAGAGACAGCCTTATAAAGTGAGATGTGTATACGCAGCCAACACAAGCAACACAAGCAACACAAAGACAGCCTTGTCGGCGGGGTGAATATACACAAAATCATTCGACCTGCATCAAGGCGGCAAGTGCGCGAATCCCCGGGAGCTTACGTCAGTAAGTGACTGGGGTGAGCAAGCGCGGCCAACGCAGAGGCAGGTTGAAGGATGAAGTGTATATGAGATTATTGAACAGGCTGAACCAGTACCAGCGCCTCTGGCTGCCTTCTTCCGGCGCTCCGCAGCAGGTTACCGTGGGTGAGCTGGCTGAGCGCTGTTTTTGCAGCGAACGTCATATCCGCACGCTGTTACGCCAGGCGCAGGAGGCCGGCTGGCTGAGCTGGCAGGCCAGTTCCGGTCGCGGCAAGCGCGGCACTCTTCTTTTTCACACTTCGCCTGAGATGCTGCGTAATGAGATGATGGAGCTGGCGCTCAATAGCGGGCAGCAGAAAAATGCGCTCGAGCTGGCACAGCTGGCGCCGGTCGATCTTAAAGCGCTGCTGTCGCCGTTCCTCGGCGGTCAGTGGCAGAACAATACGCCGACCCTGCGTATCCCCTACTATCGCCCGCTCGAACCGCTGCGGCCCGGCTTTTTACCCGGCCGGGCGGAGCAGCACCTCGCCGGGCAGATATTTTCCGGCCTGCTGCGTTTTGATGCGCAAAGCACCTGTCCGATGGGGGATCTGGCCCACCACTGGCAGGTCTCGGCGGACGGCTTGCGCTGGCATTTTTACATCCGCTCGACGCTGTTCTGGCACAACGGCGACCCGATAGAGACGCCTCAGCTACGCCAGCGTCTGCTGATGCTGCTCACGATCCCGGCGCTGCGTACGCTCTTCGCCAGCATCAGCCGGATTGATGTTACCCACGCCCAGCGTCTGACCATTACGCTGCATCGTCCGGACTACTGGCTGCCGTTTCGCCTCGCCAGCTATTGCAGCGTCCTCGCGCATCCGGACGATCCGACGATCGGCAGCGGCCCGTTTCGCCTCAAGCTGTTGAGCCCCGAGCTGGTGCGGCTGGAGAATCATCCCCGCTATCATCTGAACCATCCGCTCATCCAGGCCGTCGAATACTGGATAACCCCGCAGCTTTTCGAGCAGGATTTAGGTACCAGCTGCCGTCATCCGGTGCAGATAACGATTGGCGATGCCGACGAGCTGGCCCATCTTCGTCAGGTCAGCAATAGCATTAGCCTGGGCTTTTGCTACCTGACGCTGCGCCAGAGCCCTCGTCTAAGCAAAGCTCAGGCCCAGCGGCTGGTCGCGCTTATTCACCGCTCTTCGCTGCTGGAAACGCTGCCGCTCGACGAAGATCTGATTACTCCCAGCAACGAAGTGCTGCCCGGATGGTCAATTCCGCAGGAGCCTGAAGATCGGCAGGTGCCGCTGCCCGAGCGGCTTACCCTGCTCTACCATCTGCCGGTTGAGCTGCATACCATGGCCGAACAGCTACGGCAGCGGCTAAGCGAGCTCGGCTGTCGCCTGACGCTTATTTTTCACGATGCCAAAAACTGGGACGGCTGCCAGGCACTGGCGCAGGCGGATTTGATTATGGGCGATCGCCTGATCGGCGAGGCGCCGGAATATACCCTTGAGCAGTGGTTACGCTGCGACGCCATGTGGCCAAATTTGCTGACCGGGGCGCAGTATGCTCATCTGCAGGCCACGCTTGATGCGGTCCAAACGCAGCCGGATGAGCGCAGCCGCAACGATGCTTTGCGTAACGTATTCAACAGGTTGATGGACGACGCCATCATGACGCCGCTGTTCAATTATAATTATCGCATTAGCGCCCCGCCGGGGGTTAACGGCCTGCGCCTTAACGCGCGCGGCTGGTTTGATTTCGCCAGCGCCTGGCTGCCGGCCTCATCGCCGTGATGAAGCTGGTCGCCGCGCCCATCAAGCGCTACCATACTGCTTTCATTTTAATAGCCAGGAATGACCATGAAACGCGCCGTAGTTGTCTTCAGCGGAGGACAAGATTCAACGACCTGTCTGGTGCAGGCTCTGAAACAGTATGATGAAGTGCACTGCGTCACTTTTGACTATGGACAGCGCCACCGCGCAGAGATCGACGTCGCTCGCGAGCTGGCGCTAAAGCTGGGCGCCGTGGCCCATAAGGTGCTCGACGTCACCCTGCTTAACGAACTTGCGGTGAGCAGCCTGACCCGCGATAGCATTCCGGTTCCGGACTACGAACCGGACGCCAGCGGTATTCCGAATACCTTCGTTCCCGGGCGTAATATCCTCTTTTTAACCCTGACGGCGATCTACGCTTATCAGGTTAAAGCAGAGGCGATCATCACCGGCGTTTGCGAAACCGACTTCTCCGGCTATCCCGACTGCCGGGACGAGTTCGTGAAGGCCCTTAACCATGCCGTTAATCTGGGCATGGCAAAAGATATCCGCTTTGAAACGCCGCTGATGTGGCTCAACAAGGCTGAGACCTGGGCGCTGGCCGACTACTGGGGCCAGTTGGAGCTGATTCGTAGCGAAACCCTGACCTGCTATAACGGCATTAAGGGTGACGGCTGCGGGCAGTGCGCCTCCTGTAACCTGCGCGCCAATGGCCTGAATCAGTACCAGGCCGATAAGGTCGGCATCATGGCCCTGATGAAGCAAAAAACGGGCTTACGCTAAGCATCGCCGGGCGCTTCCCGCGCCCGCGCTTCGCTAAGCGGGGTTAGCGCACCATAGTATCGCTGGAGCACAGCGGGAGACATGGGCGCTTGCCCTTTCCGCTACAGCTCCATCTGCTCGAGCTTCTCGCGCAGCTCACCGTCCAGCGGCAGCGCCTTCTGAGTTTTCAAATCGATACAGACAAAGGTAATCATCGCATCGGCGACCACTTCCCCTTCGGGATTCAGGGTTACCGTCTGGCTTAAGGTGCCGCTTTTGCCGTTCAGCTGCTGCAGGTGGCTGGTGACGGTTAACACGTCGCCAAGGACCGCCGGACGGCGATAGTTAATATTGATGTTCACCACCACGAACGCGATATTGCGGGCGGTCATCCAGTGGAACGCCGCGCTGTTTTCCAGGCCATCCCAGCGCGCCTCCTCGAGGAACTCGAGATAGCGGGCATTATTAACGTGCTGATAAACGTCCAGATGATAGCCGCGAACTTTAATTTGTGTCTGCATAGCGCAAGTGCCTTTGTCTTATTATCGTTAATGAGGTAAGAGGTCACACCACTTGTGTGACCTCTTTAGTCTGGCAAAGATTTACGCTGCTGCAAACCCCCGGCGCAAAATTACAGGGTGAGGTGCGCCAGGTTGCGCTCTACCAGCGCATGACCCATTCCGGGAACCTGCTTGAGATCGTCGATGGTCTTAAACGGCCCAAACTCTTCGCGATAGCTCACAATCCCCTGCGCTTTCTTCAGGCCTACGCCATTCAGCGCCTCCATCAGGTCCTGCGCGCTGGCGCTATTGATGCTGACCTTCGCCGTCCCCGACTCCCCCACTTTGGCTGAGTCGGGCGTTTTAGCCCGCATGCTCTCCTTACCTGTCGACACCGACGACTTGCCCTCGGCAGGTGCCCCCAGCGCCATCGGGCTTCCCGCAGCGCAAAGTAATGCCGCGGCAACTACGATCGCTTTCACTCTTGGTTTCATGCTGTGTTCTCCTTTTTTGTTGACAGCAGAGCCACGATAGCGGGCAGAGAAAAGGAGGACAAAAGGCGAATGCCAGAAATGGAAAAGGCCGCGAAAGCGGCCTTTAGGGATTGCATGACGTTACTTGATTTTGCGAGTATGCGCGAAATTACTGCTGCTGGTCGATGATATCGCCGAGCTTAATTTTCGCTGATTTACGCAGGCTGCTCATCAGCGCTTCGAAAGCAATCTGAGCATTGTTTTGCGTAATACCCTGCACCATGGCCTGTTTCTGCTCAGCCGGCATGTCACCTGCTTTAACAGCATCCAGAGCCAGCAGGACCACGTTACCGTTGGTATCGCTGCCCACGCCGTAGCTTGCTTTACCCTGCTGCGGCAGCGGCAGAGCGAATGCGGCCTGGCTCAGCGGATCCTGTCCGGTACGTGCCAGCGTCTGCGCCGCGCCAAAGCTTAAGCCTGCGGCCTTCATCGCGTCATCGCCTTTGCCGTCTTTCAGGGCAGCCAGCAGTTTGTCCGCATCAAGCTTCGCCTGCTGCTCGGCTTTGGTGTGCTTGATGATATCCGTCACCTGCGCTTTGACTTCCGCCAGCGGTTTAACGGCCTGCGCTTTATGCTCACTAATGCGGACAACAAAGGCGCGATCGCCATCAACGGTGATGATATCGGAGTTGCTGCCCGGTGCGCCGTTTTCGCCCACCAGACCACCGTTAAAGATAGCGTCGGAGACCGGCTTAAAGTTCAGCTCCTCCGGCAGGTTGTCGTGTCCGAACCAGCCGGTTTCAACAACCTTAACGTCTGCGACCTGTGCTGCGCTGGCCAGAGATTCGTTATCGTTGCTGGCGGCATCGCTCACCTTCTGCTGCAGCGCGTAGTACGCATCGAGGGCTTTTTCCTGCTTCACCTTCGCGGCGATATCCGCACGAACGTCAGCCAGCGGTTTCACCTGCGCAGGCTGAACGTCAACCAGGCGTACGACCAGGAAACCGACGGAAGATTTGATCACGCCGGAGAGCTGACCTTTTTCTTTCAGCCCGGCCTCTTTCAGCTCGGGAACCGTTGCCGCATCTTCCAGCCAGCCCATGTCGCCGCCGTTGCGGGCAGAGATAATGTCAGTAGATTTTTCTTTCGCCAGCGTCGCGAAATCGGCGCCTTTTTTCAGTTCGTCGAGCACGGCCTGCGCGTCAGCTTCGGTCCTGGTCTGAATCACGCTGTAGCGGTTACGCTGCGGCTGAGTGAACTGATCCTGATGCTGGTCATACCAGGACTGAATTTCCGCGTCAGACGCGTTCTCCTGCATGCTCGCTGCATCCATTTTGATGTAGCTCACGCGGAACTGCTCCGGCGCCATGAAGCGCGCCTGGTTCTGCTGATAGTAAGCCTCAACTTCCGCGTCGGTTACCGTCTGCTTCGCCGCCAGCGCGTTGACGTCAATCGTTGCTTCACGTACCACGCGCTGCTGAGAAACCAGCGCCGCCAGCTGGTCGGATTCGCCCGGCAGCATGAAGTCGGTGCCGGCAACGGCGTTAATCAGCTGCTGAGTCGTCAGCTGGTTGCGCAACGCCTGAGCGTACTGGTCGGTGGTCATGCCCATCTGATTAACGATGCCGCCAAAACGTTCGTTATCAAATTTACCGTTAGTCTGGAAGGCCTGGGTCTGGAAGATGGCCTGTTTCACCTGAGCGTCGCTGACGCTAAGGCCGAGTTCACGCGCGTACTGGTCAAGCAGCGATTCGTCGATCAGGCGGTTCAGCACCTGCTGGCGCATGGTTTTCATGTAGTTTTCGTTGGCTGCCAGTTCAGAGAACTGGTCGCCGAGCTGCTGCTGCATGCGATTACGTTCGCTGGCAACGGCATTTTCAAACTGTGAGCGACCAATTTCCTGGTCATTAACTTTCGCGGCATAATTGCTGCTGCCGCCAATCAGGTAACCACTCACCCCGGTCAAAATGAACGAGACAATGATGATACCGAAAATAATCTTGAGCACGACGCTGTTGGCGGCCGTGCGTAGGTTGTCCATCATGGTGTAACAACGCTCCGCTGTAGATGACTTTAGCTCGCGCAGCATAGCACGTGATGGCCGCCGCGCGTGAGGACCTATTTTGACAACAAAATGGGGTGATTGTCAGCCCACAAGTGTCCGCAAACACACATAAAGTCGCTTTCTGGACAAATAAAAAAGGCACATCTCTCGATGCGCCCTTGTACTTCGTCAAATTCCCTGACGGGAAGCCGATCAGTTGACCGCGTCTTTCAGCGCTTTACCAGCACGGAAACCCGGAACTTTAGCAGCGGCAATAGTAATTTCTTTACCTGTTTGCGGGTTGCGACCGGTACGGGCAGCACGCTCTTTAACAGCAAAAGTACCAAAACCTACCAGCGCAACGTCATCCCCAGCCTGCAGAGATTCAGTAACAGAAGCAATTAAAGCATCTAACGCACGTCCGGCTGCAGCTTTAGAAATGTCCGCACCCGCAGCAATTTTGTCAATCAGTTGAGATTTATTCACTGTTCTCTTCCTCTCTTTATAATTTATATCGCACCAGAATCCTTCGTGGTGCGACCGCGCAGCAGTTATATCAGGACTGTCATGCCCTTACAACAGAGTTGTAGATGACCCCCTGCCAGCGATCTAAGTTAGCTACACAAAAAAAGGCTGGCAAGCACGAATTTACTTACCAGCCCTACTTTTCTTAGCGCAATTTGCGCGAAATCACTATTTCGCCGTGACGACCTGCATGCCGAAGGGTTCATTCTGCAGCGCAAGTGCCAGAACTTCTTCGATTCGTTTCACCGGATGGATATCTAAATCGGCGATAACGTTATCTGGAATTTCTTCAAGGTCACGTTTGTTTTCGTCAGGAATCAGAACAGTCTTAATGCCGCCGCGGTGCGCCGCCAGCAGTTTTTCCTTCAGACCACCGATTGGCAGCACCTGGCCACGCAGGGTAATTTCCCCGGTCATAGCGACATCGGCGCGTACCGGATTGCCCGTCAGACAGGATACCAGCGCGGTACACATCGCAATACCGGCGCTTGGGCCATCTTTCGGCGTTGCCCCTTCCGGTACGTGGACGTGGATATCACGTTTTTCGTAGAAATCTGAGTTAATACCCAGCTTATCCGCGCGAGAACGCACCACGGTCAGCGCAGCCTGAATGGACTCCTGCATCACTTCACCGAGCGAACCGGTGTAGGTGAGCTTGCCTTTACCCGGAACGCAGGCGGTTTCGATGGTCAGCAGATCGCCGCCCACTTCCGTCCACGCCAGGCCAGTCACCTGACCTACGCGGTTTTCGCTATCCGCACGACCGTAGTCAAAGCGCTGAACGCCGAGGAAGTCGTGCAGGTTATCGCCGTTGATGGTGATGTGCTTGAGCGATTTATCCAGCAGCAGCTGTTTAACCGCTTTACGGCACAGTTTGGAGATTTCACGCTCCAGGCCACGCACGCCCGCTTCACGGGTGTAATAGCGAATGATGCCGACGATCGCGCTGTCTTCAACGGTCAACTCGCCTTTTTTCAGCGCGTTACGCTCAATTTGCTTCGACAGCAGATGCTGTTTAGCGATGTTCAGCTTTTCATCTTCGGTATAGCCGGAGAGACGAATCACTTCCATACGGTCCAGCAGCGGCGCCGGGATATTCATGGAGTTAGAGGTCGCCACGAACATCACGTCGCTCAGATCGTAGTCCACTTCCAGATAGTGGTCGTTAAAGGCCACGTTCTGTTCAGGATCCAGCACTTCCAGCAGAGCTGACGCCGGATCGCCGCGCATGTCGGAGGACATTTTGTCGATCTCATCGAGCAGGAACAGCGGGTTTTTAACCCCCACTTTCGCCATTTTCTGGATCAGTTTACCCGGCATTGAGCCGATGTAGGTCCGGCGGTGACCGCGGATTTCCGCTTCATCACGCACGCCGCCCAGCGCCATACGCACGTATTTACGTCCGGTAGCTTTGGCGATGGATTGACCCAGAGAGGTTTTACCCACCCCCGGCGGCCCAACCAGGCACAGGATCGGCCCTTTGAGCTTGTTCACGCGGCTCTGCACTGCGAGGTACTCAAGGATGCGATCCTTCACGCGTTCCAGACCGTAGTGGTCGGTATCGAGGATCTCCTGAGCCTGGCGCAGATCTTTTTTGACCTTGCTGCGGGCGCTCCACGGCACCTGCACCATCCAGTCGATGTAGCCGCGCACGACGGTGGCTTCCGCCGACATCGGCGACATCATCTTCAGCTTTTGCAGTTCCGCTTCGGTTTTTTCTTTCGCCTCTTTCGGCATTTTCGCCGCGTCGATTTTACGCTTCAACGCTTCGTTTTCGTCCGGGGCGTCGTCCATCTCGCCGAGCTCTTTCTGGATGGCCTTCATCTGCTCATTCAGATAGTACTCACGCTGGGACTTTTCCATCTGCTTTTTAACGCGGTTGCGAATGCGCTTCTCAACCTGCAGCAGATCGATTTCTGACTCCATCATCGCCATCAGATACTCCAGACGTTCGTTAACGTCTGACATCTCCAGCACGGACTGTTTGTCCGCCAGCTTCAGCGGCATGTGCGCCGCGATGGTGTCCGCCAGACGCGCCGGATCGTCGATGCTATTCAGCGACGTCAGCACTTCTGGTGGGATTTTTTTGTTCAGCTTGATGTAGCCTTCAAACTGACCGATAGCCGTGCGAACCAGTACTTCCTGCTCGCGCTCTTCAATAGCAGGCGATTCGAGGTACTCCGCTTTCGCTGAAAAATGCTCGCCGTCGTCGGATAACGCGGAAATACGCGCCCGCTGCAGGCCTTCAACCAGCACTTTTACCGTGCCATCAGGCAGCTTCAGCATCTGTAAAATTGACGCCACGGTCCCGACGGTGAAAAGATCATTTACACCCGGCTCATCCGTTGAAGCTTCTTTCTGCGCAACCAGCATGATTTTTTTATCATGGTCCATAGCCGCTTCAAGACAACGGATAGATTTTTCCCGCCCTACAAACAGGGGTATGACCATGTGCGGATAAACCACCACATCGCGCAATGGCAATACGGGGATTTCAATGCGTTCAGAACGCTCAGGATTCATAGAGCTCTCTCTTAGTTTAAAGTCCGCCAGGTAGCCGGCGGCACGACTCTTGATCGCGTCGCCGTTAATATGTAATCCAGTATATGGGGATGTAATCCACACATTCAACGGCAGGAATGCAGGAAAAACAAAAGGGGAGATAAAATCCCCCCTTTTTGGTTAACTGCTTGAGCGAGTTGGCTAATTATTCACCAGACGCCTGCTGCGCTTCCGGTTTCCCGTAAATCAGCAGCGGCTTGCTTTGTCCGTCGATAACCGAGGCGTCGATAACCACTTTTTCGACGTCTTCCATCGAAGGAAGATCGTACATGGTATCGAGCAGCGCCGCTTCTACGATAGAACGCAGGCCGCGGGCGCCGGTTTTACGCGCCATCGCTTTTTTGGCGATAGCGTCCAGCGCTTCATCACGGAACTCCAGCTCAGCACCTTCCAGATTGAACAGCGCCTGATACTGCTTGGTCAGGGCGTTTTTCGGCTCTTTCAGGATTTGAATCAGCGCGTCTTCGCTCAGCTCGTTGAGGGTCGCCACCACCGGCAGACGGCCGATAAACTCGGGGATCAGACCAAACTTGATCAGATCTTCCGGCTCAACCTGAGAGAGCAGCTCGCCTTCGCTGGCCTTGTCGGATTTCGCTTTTACCGTCGCGCCGAAACCAATTCCGGAACCGGTCTCTACGCGATGAGAAATCACTTTATCCAGGCCGGCAAACGCACCGCCGCAGATAAACAGAATCTTGGAGGTATCAACCTGCAAGAACTCCTGCTGCGGATGCTTGCGCCCGCCCTGAGGCGGAACGGCGGCGATGGTGCCTTCGATAAGCTTCAGCAGCGCCTGCTGCACGCCTTCACCAGAAACATCGCGGGTAATCGACGGGTTATCCGATTTACGGGAAATTTTGTCGATTTCATCGATATAAACGATGCCGCGCTGCGCTTTCTGCACGTCGTAGTCGCATTTCTGCAGCAGTTTCTGAATGATGTTCTCGACGTCCTCACCCACATAACCGGCTTCGGTCAGGGTGGTGGCGTCAGCCATGGTGAACGGTACATCCAGCAGGCGAGCCAGCGTTTCCGCCAGCAGAGTCTTACCGGAGCCCGTCGGCCCAATCAGCAGAATGTTGCTTTTACCCAGCTCTACGCCGTTGCTGGTATCGCCATTGCGCAGGCGCTTGTAGTGGTTGTATACCGCAACTGCCAGCACTTTTTTCGCCGGTTCCTGGCCGATAACGTAATCGTCAAGATGGTGGCGAATCTCGTGCGGAGTCGGCAGTGCACTGCGCTCGCGATGCGGCGCCACTTCTTTAATCTCTTCGCGAATGATGTCGTTACATAAATCAACGCATTCGTCGCAGATATACACGGATGGCCCGGCGATCAGCTTACGCACTTCATGCTGGCTTTTGCCGCAAAAAGAGCAATACAACAATTTGCCCGATCCATCTTTGCGTTTATCTGTCATGAGTCCAAACCTCTTATTAAGTTCTTTGTGCCGCACACGACGACGCAAATGCCATTCTCAGGCGCAAGCCGCTGGTAAGCGTTGTGCCGCCCTACTTCAGACAAGTATAGCGGCACCCTTGCGCCAGGGGCATCAATTACGATGGGTCAAAATGGAATCGACCAGGCCGTATTCCACCGCTTCTGATGCAGACAGGAAGCGGTCACGCTCGGTGTCGCGCTCAATCTGCTCAAGGGATTGACCCGTATGGTGTGCCATCAGTTCATTCATGCGCCCCTTCACTTTCAGGATTTCACGGGCGTGAATTTCGATATCCGTTGCCTGACCCTGATAGCCGCCCAGCGGCTGGTGGATCATCACGCGGGAATTCGGCAGGCAGAAACGCTTGCCTTTCGCCCCTGCGGTCAGCAGGAACGCGCCCATGGACGCCGCCTGGCCCATACAAATGGTGCTCACGTCAGGCTTGATGAACTGCATGGTGTCATAAATCGACATCCCGGCGGTAATCACCCCGCCCGGAGAGTTAATGTACAGGTAAATGTCTTTTTCCGGGTTTTCTGCTTCCAGAAAAAGCATCTGCGCCACGATCAGGTTCGCCATGTGGTCTTCCACCTGGCCGGTCAGAAAAATGACGCGCTCCTTGAGCAGACGGGAATAGATATCAAAAGAACGTTCACCGCGCGAGGTCTGTTCGATGACCATCGGCACCAGGGCCATATGGGGTGCAAAGTTATCTCGTTCGCCACTGTATGACATTTCCGTCTCCTGGATTAATTTTGAATAAACCTGCTGCACTGATTGTAACCTTATGGACGGATTATCAGCCAGAGTCTTCTGCCCGTCATCATTCGAATTACCGCTGCTTAAGCTGAATTCCTGCGTCCTCAATGATGGCGGCCAGACACGCTTCGTCATTATGCATGATTTCACGCGTGCAGTTACGTTCCCCGGTAATGGGGGCGTTGTCGCCATAATTCAAGCATAACAATCTTTTGTCGTAACGCTATCACTGAAATCGGCTTTTCGCACTCGTCCTAACGCCATCATTGTTCTAAAAAAAAACCCGCAGCCTCTCGGCAACGGGTTTTGCTCGAACCTTAAACCGCCGGGCGAAATTACGCCTGCTGGTTCATCAGCTCGCTGAAGGAGGTCGCTTTCTCGGAAACTTTAGCTTTCGCCAGTACCGCTTCAACAGCCTGCTCTTCCAGAGCTACGTTACGCATGTTGTCCATCAGTTCGTTGTTTTTGCTGTAGAACTCAACAACTTCAGTCGGATCTTCGTAAGCAGAAGCCATCTCTTCGATCAGGCCTTTCACGCGGTCTTCGTCAGCTTTCAGCTCGTTGGTACGAATCACTTCGCCCAGCAGCAGGCCAACAACAACGCGGCGTTTAGCCTGCTCTTCGAACAGCTCACGCGGCAGTTCCAGAGCCTGGTTTTCGTTACCACCAAAGCGCTGAGCAGCCTGACGACGCAGAACGTCGATTTCGCTGTCGATCAGTGCCGCAGGCACGTCGATTTCGTTAGCCTTCACCAGACCTTCGATAGCCTGAGTCTTCACGCGGTTACGCACGGCGCCTTTCAGCTCGCGATCCATGTTTTTACGCACTTCAGCGCGCAGACCTTCTACGGAACCATCTTCAACGCCGAAACGTTTGATGAATTCTGCAGTCAGTTCCGGCAGCTCACGCTCTTCAACTTTCTTCAGGTTAATAACGAACTTAGCCGCTTTACCTTTCAGAGTTTCTGCGTGGTACTCTTCCGGGAAGGTCACTTCGATAGTGAACTCTTCGCCAGCTTTGTGGCCTTTGATACCGTCTTCAAAGCCCGGGATCATACGACCCTGGCCCATCGCCAGTACGAAGTCAGACGCTTTGCCGCCTTCGAACTCTTCGCCGTCAACAGAACCGCTGAAGTCGATGGTTACGCGGTCTTCTGCATCAACAGCGCCGTCTTTGTCTTTCCAGTTCGCCTGCTGCTTACGCAGGGTGTCCAGCATGGTGTCGACGTCAGCTTCGGTCACTTCAACAACCGGTTTTTCAACTTCGATCGCGTCCAGACCCTGCAGCTCAACTTCCGGATAAACTTCGAATTCTACCGCGTAGGTGAAGTCTTCACCCAGCTTGTATTCGCCCGGAACATAGTTCGGCGCGCCAGCCGGATTGATTTTCTCTTTGATGATGGCGTCAACGAAGTGACGGCTCATCAGGTCACCCAGCACGTCCTGGCGAACGGATGCGCCATAACGCTGAGCGACAACATTCATCGGCACTTTACCCTTGCGGAAGCCGTCAATGCGAACTTTTTTCGCTACGTTGACCAGCTCGCTTTTGACAGCATTCTCGATGCTGTCAGCAGCGATAGTAATCGTTACACGGCGCCCAAGGCCCTGAGTGGTTTCAACTGAAACTTGCATCTTGTTACCTCAAAAAAATCACAGTGCTCGGTCAACTCTGGAAGCGCGTGTAGGTTGCTTCGCAGAACCGGGATGCCCTCTTCACTTCAGAAACACATTCCCTGTCGTCAGAATCATCCCGAAGACATTCATATAAGACGCGGCATTATAGCGGCATCACTTTTGTGAGTCGAGAACGGTTGTCGCCCACTGCTGCGGCATTTTTCACATTTCTCGTGCAAATTTACCTGTAAAAGTGTCCATAGCGCACATTTTCCAGGCAAAATAAAACGGCCCGTAGGCCGTTTTCTGATAAATCTTCACGCAACATACTGGAAAAGCTCCGGCGGTTGCAAATAGGATTTCTACGCGATGCTTCCAGCCCCGCGACAGGCAGGGGAGGCAAAGACGGTGTCCTGGAGTCCTTCCCACTCTTTTATCGTATAGGTATGCAGCGCCAGCGCGTGCACGGGGCCAGACAGCTCCTCGGTCAACGTACCGTAAATCATACGGTGACGGCTGAGAAAACGCTCGCCGGTGAAACGATCGCTCACCAACACCACTTTAAAATGACTTTCGGAGCCCGCGGGAACATTGTGGCGATAACTTTCATCCACGACTTCGAGATACACGGGGTCGAACGCTGCCCTAAGTTTTGCTTCGATCTGTTCACGTATCATCATGAATTTTCTCCTCCGACAACGCTGAGATGCCGCCATTCCTTTTAAATGTTAGCCGCTTTTACCGTTTCCATTACCGGAAAACAACAAAAAATTAGCATTTCTCTGATATTTTCATTCAAAAGTATCAAGTTTACTGACTCTGCCTGGCGTAATGTCCGTGCGGATCGCCATAAAAATGGGAAGACGGCCAGAAAACGCACAGCGCGATGAATTTACATACGTTGCCACTTCCCCTCGCCGTTGGCGATGTTATGATGACGGCAATTTTCCTCATAACAACACCATGCCTTGAGACCCCTGAACATGTTTAAGAAAATTCTTTTCCCGCTGGTCGCAATGTTTATGCTGGCAGGATGTGCCACACCGCCGACCACTATTGATGTCTCGCCGAAAATGTCCCTGCCTCAGCAGGACCCGAGCCTGATGGGCGTTACCGTCAGCATTAACGGCGCCGATCAGCGTCCGGACCAGGCCCTGGCCAAAGTGACCCGCGATAATCAGCAGGTCACCCTGACCGCCTCCCGCGATCTCCGCTTCCTGCTGCAGGAAGTGCTGGAGAAACAGATGACCGCTCGCGGCTATATGATTGGGCCGAACGGCGCCGTCGATCTGCAAATCATCGTGAATAAACTGTACGCCGACGTTTCCCAGGGCAACGTGCGTTACAACATCGCCACCAAGGCGGATATCGCCATCATCGCCACCGCGGCGAACGGCACGAAGATGACCAAAAACTACCGCGCCAGCTATTCCGTGGAAGGCGCATTCCAGGCTAGCAATAAGAATATTGCCAATGCGGTGAACAGCGTTCTGACCGACACTATCGCCGACATGGCGCAGGACACCAGCATCCACGACTTCATCAAGCAAAACGCGCGTTAATAAAACCACGAACCCGGCCAGCGGTCGGGTTCGTGCTACAGGCCCATGTCCAGTCACTACTTACGTATTTTTCAGCAGCCTAAATCAGCTATTTTGCTGATCCTCGGCTTTGCTTCCGGTTTGCCTCTCGCCCTCACCTCCGGCACGCTGCAGGCGTGGATGACCGTCGAGAATATCGATCTGAAAACCATCGGTTTCTTTTCGCTTGTCGGCCAGGCCTACGTCTTCAAGTTCCTGTGGTCACCGGTGATGGACCGCTACACGCCGCCGTTTCTCGGCAGGCGCCGCGGCTGGCTGCTGCTGACGCAGTTTTTGCTGCTTATTGCCATCGCGGCCATGGGCTTCCTTGAACCCACGACGCAGCTGCGCTGGATGGCGGCGCTGGCGGTGGTTATTGCCTTCTGTTCTGCATCGCAGGATATCGTCTTCGACGCGTGGAAAACCGACATTCTGGCCGCCGAGGAGCGCGGAGCCGGCGCCGCGGTTAGCGTGCTGGGCTACCGCCTGGGCATGCTGGTTTCCGGCGGACTGGCGCTGTGGCTGGCCGACCGCTGGCTCGGCTGGCAGGGCATGTACTGGCTGATGGCCGCGCTGCTGGTTCCGTGCATTATCGCCACCCTGCTGGCGCCGGAGCCCAGCGACGCGATCCCGGTACCGAAAAGCCTTGAGCAGGCCGTCGCGGAACCGCTTCGCGATTTCTTCGGCCGCAACAACGCCTGGCTGATCCTGCTGTTAATCGTCCTTTATAAGCTCGGCGACGCTTTCGCGATGAGCCTGACGACCACTTTTCTGATCCGCGGCGTCGGTTTTGACGCCGGTGAGGTGGGAATGGTGAATAAAACGCTGGGGCTGTTTGCCACGATCGTCGGCGCCCTGTACGGCGGCGTATTGATGCAGCGCCTGACCCTGTTTCGCGCCCTGCTGATTTTCGGCCTGCTGCAGGGGGTCTCCAACGCCGGCTACTGGCTGCTGTCAATTACCGATAAGCATATCTACTCGATGGCCACGGCGGTATTTTTTGAAAACCTGTGCGGCGGGATGGGGACCGCGGCGTTTGTCGCGCTATTAATGACGCTGTGCAATAAATCGTTCTCCGCTACCCAGTTTGCGCTGCTGTCGGCGCTCTCTGCCGTCGGGCGCGTGTACGTCGGGCCGATTGCCGGCTGGTTTGTTGAAGCCCACGGCTGGCCGACGTTTTATCTCTTCTCGGTCGTGGCGGCCGTTCCCGGCATCGTGCTGCTGCTTATCTGTCGGCGTACCCTGGAACATACCCAGCGCACGGAGACGTTTATGCCGCGCACGCACTATCGGCAGGCCTATTCCCTGGCCCTGATGGTGTTGGCTATCGGCTGCGCCATGCTGGCGGTCTGGCTGCTGCTGCTGGTGCTGAACGCCCTCGATTACACCGCGTTCTCCTTCTTAACCGGCCTGCTGGAGATTGCGGCGCTGACCGCCATTAGCGGCATTTTGCTCGGCAGCCTGCTGGACTACCTGGCGCTGCGCAAAACGGAGCTGGCTTAGGGCTGCCGCGTTCTGCGGGGCCCAGCGCGCCTGGGCCCGCGTCTGTCGGCGGCGGGAATAAGCCGTTTTAATCACTAAACGTAATTATAACGGCTTATTAACGATTTTATATTTTCCTTTTTTCATTTGTTGTTTTGTGCGTTTTACATTTTGGGAAATTATTGACAACTTTTATTCAATTCATTAAATAATTTAAACGATTCAGCAAAGGCCATTTATTTCCTCTCGCCGTCGATGTCTTTTATTTGATAATTAAATGTTAATTAGTTGTGCTATTTTATCGATAGTTATACTCATTACCCCATAAGCAACTTCATTCTTATCCCTTTCGTTATAGATCCAGCGCAAATCAGGCTTTGCAAGCGACAGCGTCACACTCGGTTACATATGTGACAAAGCAAGCAGAACCCACTAACACGGAACTGACACAGCTCCAATCATGTTTACAGTAATGCAACCTTCCCGTAAAATGCCCGCACACTTTAAGCGCCACCAGATTCCGTGGAATTGAGGTCGTTCAATGAGACTTAGGAAATACAATAAAAGTTTGGGATGGATGTCATTAATCGCAGGTACTGTATTACTCAGTGGTTGTGATTCTGCGCTCCTTGACCCAAAAGGACAGATTGGACTGGAGCAACGTTCTTTGATACTGACGGCCTTTGGCCTGATGATGATTGTCGTTATTCCCGCCGTCTTAATGGCAGTAGGATTTGCCTGGAAGTATCGCGCGAGCAATAAAGATGCGAAGTATAGCCCGAACTGGTCACACTCCAACAAAGTTGAAGCTGTGGTCTGGACGGTTCCTATCCTGATCATCCTGTTCCTGGCCGTTCTGACCTGGAAAACCACTCACGCATTAGAGCCAAGCAAACCGCTAGCTCACGAAGAGAATCCGATCGTCATCGAAGTTGTTTCGATGGACTGGAAGTGGTTCTTTATTTATCCGGAACAGGGTATTGCTACCGTCAACGAAATCGCCTTCCCGGCGAACGTACCGGTACACTTCAAAGTGACCTCTAACTCCGTGATGAACTCGTTCTTTATCCCACGTTTAGGCAGCCAGATTTACGCAATGGCCGGGATGCAGACTCAGCTGCACCTCATCGCGAACGAAACTGGTACTTATGACGGTATCTCCGCAAGCTATAGCGGCCCGGGCTTCTCAGGAATGAAGTTCAAAGCTCTCGCCACACCGGATCGTGCATCTTTCGATCAGTGGGTAGCGAAAGTAAAACAGTCTTCGAACACCATGGACTCCATGGCTGCCTTCGAAAAAGTGGCTGCGCCTAGCGAATACAACAAAGTGGAATACTTCTCTAACGTGAAGCCAGATTTGTTTAAAGACGTTATCGGCAAATTCATGTCTCACGGCAAGAGCATGGACATGTCCCAACCTGAAGGCGAGCACGCAGCGCACGAAGGAATGGAAGGCATGGACATGAGCCACGCGGAAACCGCTCACTAAGGGACCGAGGAAGAAAACGATGTTCGGAAAACTAACACTGGATGCAGTGCCCTATCACGAACCTATTATCGTGATTACGGTAGCTGCAATCATCATCGGGGGACTGGCGCTTCTGGCGGCAATCACTTACTTCGGTAAGTGGTCCTACCTGTGGAAAGAGTGGCTGACTTCGGTTGACCACAAACGACTCGGTATCATGTACGTCATCGTAGCAATCGTTATGCTGCTGCGTGGCTTTGCTGACGCCGTCATGATGCGTAGCCAGCAGGTGCTGGCCTCGGCCGGGGATGCGGGCTTCCTGCCTCCTCACCACTACGATCAGATCTTTACCGCCCACGGCGTTATCATGATCTTCTTCGTAGCGATGCCGTTTGTTATCGGTCTGATGAACCTCGTTGTTCCGCTGCAGCTCGGCGCGCGCGACGTGGCGTTCCCGTTCCTTAACAACCTGAGCTTCTGGTTCACCGTTGTTGGCGTTATTCTGGTTAACCTCTCTCTGGGCGTCGGTGAGTTCGCGCAGACCGGTTGGCTGGCCTACCCGCCGCTATCGGGAATCGAGTACAGCCCGGGCGTTGGGGTCGATTACTGGATCTGGGCTCTCCAGCTGTCCGGTATCGGGACAACCTTAACCGGTATTAACTTCTTTGTGACCATTATCAAGATGCGTGCCCCTGGCATGACGATGTTCAAGATGCCCGTGTTCGCCTGGGCTTCTCTGTGCGCCAACATCCTGATTATTGCTTCCTTCCCAATTCTGACCGTCACCGTCGCGCTGCTGACCCTGGACCGCTACCTGGGCACCCATTTCTTTACCAACGATATGGGTGGCAACATGATGATGTACATCAACCTGATTTGGGCCTGGGGTCACCCGGAAGTGTACATTCTGGTTCTGCCAGTATTCGGCGTGTTCTCCGAAATCGCGGCAACCTTCTCGCGTAAGCGTCTGTTCGGCTATACCTCGCTGGTATGGGCAACCATTTGTATTACCGTTCTGTCGTTCATCGTTTGGCTGCACCACTTCTTCACCATGGGTGCCGGTGCGAACGTCAACGCCTTCTTCGGTATTACAACCATGATTATCGCCATCCCGACCGGGGTGAAGATCTTCAACTGGCTGTTCACTATGTACCAGGGACGTATCGTCCTGAACTCTGCCATGCTGTGGACTATCGGCTTCATCGTCACCTTCTCCGTAGGCGGCATGACCGGTGTACTGCTGGCGGTTCCGGGCGCGGACTTCGTTCTGCACAACAGCCTGTTCCTGATTGCCCACTTCCATAACGTTATTATCGGTGGTGTGGTCTTCGGCTGCTTCGCAGGTCTGACCTACTGGTGGCCAAAAGCCTTCGGCTTCACGCTGAACGAAACCTGGGGCGTACGCGCGTTCTGGTTCTGGATCATCGGCTTCTTCGTAGCGTTTATGCCGCTGTACGTGCTGGGCTTCATGGGGATGACCCGTCGTCTGAGCCAGCAAATCGATCCGCAGTTCCACCCGATGCTGGTTGTTGCAGCATGCGGCGCGGCGCTGATCGCTTGCGGTATCCTCTGCCAGCTGATTCAGTTCTACGTCTCCATCCGCGATCGTGAGCAAAACCGCGACCTGACCGGTGACCCGTGGGGCGGCCGTACTCTGGAGTGGGCAACCTCTTCA
The DNA here is from genome assembly GCF_006539725.1 of Klebsiella terrigena. Taxonomy (GTDB): domain Bacteria; phylum Pseudomonadota; class Gammaproteobacteria; order Enterobacterales; family Enterobacteriaceae; genus Klebsiella; species Klebsiella terrigena. Next base: position 272,926 of record NZ_BJNO01000004.1, read on the forward strand.
CCTCCGCCGTTCTATAACTTTGCTATCGTTCCGAACGTCCACGAGCGCGATGCGTTCTGGGAAATGAAAGAAAAAGGCGAAGCGTACAAGAAACCTGCAGGCTATGAAGAGATTCATATGCCGAAAAACAGCGGCGCCGGCATCGTTATTGCTGCCTTCGCTACGGTGTTTGGTTTCGCGATGATCTGGCATATCTGGTGGATGGCGATTGTTGGCTTTGTCGGCATCGTTGTCACCTGGATTATTAAGAGCTTTGACGAAGACGTGGATTACTACGTGCCTGTTGCAGAAGTCGAAAAACTGGAAGGTCAGCATTTCGATGAAATTAACAAAGCGGGGCTGAAAAATGGCAACTGATACTCTTGCGCATAACGCCCACGGACACGACCACGGGCATCACGATACAGGGCCGATGAAGGTATTCGGCTTCTGGATCTACCTGATGAGCGACTGCATTATCTTCGCCACCCTGTTCGCTACCTATGCCGTTCTGGTGAACGGCACGGCGGGCGGCCCGACCGGTAAAGATATTTTCGAACTGCCGTTCGTTCTGGTTGAAACTGCTCTGCTGCTGTTCAGCTCCATCACCTACGGCATGGCGGCTATCGCCATGTACAAAAACAACAAGAGCCAGGTCGTTTCCTGGCTGGCGCTGACCTTCCTCTTCGGGGCAGGGTTCATCGCGATGGAACTCTATGAATTCCATCACCTGATTGTTGAAGGTATGGGCCCGGATCGCAGCGGCTTCCTGTCAGCGTTCTTCGCGCTGGTCGGCACGCACGGTCTGCACGTCACCTCCGGTCTGATCTGGATGGCGGTGCTGATGTTCCAGGTTTCGCGTCGCGGCCTGACACCAACTAACCGTACCCGTATCATGTGCCTGAGCCTGTTCTGGCACTTCCTGGACGTGGTGTGGATCTGCGTGTTCTCTGTTGTTTATCTGATGGGGGCAATGTAATGAGTCATTCTACCGATCATAACGGCGCTTCTCACGGCAGCGTTAAGAGCTACATGACAGGGTTTATCCTGTCGATCATTCTGACGGTCATTCCGTTTGCTATGGTGATGAGTGGCTCCGCATCGCATGCGGCTATTCTGGGAACTATCCTGGTCACTGCTGTTGTGCAGATCGTGGTACACCTGGTGTACTTCCTGCACATGAACAGCAAATCTGACGAAGGTTGGAACCTGACCGCGTTTATCTTCACCGTAATCATCATTGCTATCGTTGTTATCGGCTCCATCTGGATTATGTGGAACCTGAACTACAACATGATGATGCACTAAGAGCGGCGAGTATGTTTAAGCAATACCTGCAAGTAACGAAACCTGGCATCATTTTCGGCAACCTGATCTCGGTGATCGGCGGTTTCCTGCTGGCCTCTAAGGGCCACATCGACTATCCGCTGTTCGCCTGGACGCTCCTTGGCGTGTCCCTGGTGGTCGCCTCGGGTTGTGTATTCAACAACTACATCGACCGTGATATCGATCGCAAGATGGAACGGACGAAAAACCGGGTGCTGGTCAAAGGGCTGATCTCGCCAGAAGCTTCGCTGGTATACGCCACCTTGCTGGGTATTGCTGGCTTCATGCTCCTGTGGTTTGGCGCTAATCCCCTGGCCTGCTGGCTGGGGGTGATGGGGTTCGTGGTTTATGTCGGCGTCTACAGCCTGTACATGAAGCGCCACTCCGTTTACGGCACGCTGATTGGTTCTCTCTCCGGCGCTGCGCCGCCGGTGATTGGCTACTGTGCGGTTACCGGTAATTTCGATAGCGGTGCCGCCATTCTGCTGGCTATCTTTAGCCTGTGGCAGATGCCTCACTCCTATGCCATCGCGATTTTCCGCTTCAAGGATTATCAGGCGGCAAATATTCCGGTTCTGCCGGTAGTGAAAGGTATCTCGGTTGCCAAGAACCATATCACCGTCTACATCATTGCTTTCGCCGTCGCGACGCTGATGCTCTCTCTGGGTGGCTACGCCGGGTATAAATACCTGGTCGTGGCGGCCGCGGTGAGCGTCTGGTGGCTGGGTATGGCGCTGCGCGGTTACAAAGTGGCCGATGATAAAGTCTGGGCGCGCAAGCTGTTCGTCTTTTCCATCGTCGCCATTACCGCGCTGTCGGTGATGATGTCCGTCGACTTTATGGTGCCAAACTCGCACAATCTGCTGGCCTACGTCGGATAAGATTGGCTCTGTGACAAACCCCGCTTCGGCGGGGTTTTTTATTTGTCCCGCTAGCTAATCAGCATCGCCTGCGCGCTGTAGAGTAAATCAAGATGATCGCGGCACAGGGCATCAAGCGAGGTCCGCGACAGATGACTGGTCAAGCTCAGCGCCCCCCAGTACACCCCTTCCCTGTCCGCCAGCGGCACTGCCAGCACTAGCATCCCAATTTCAAACTCCTGCTCAATCGCGGCGTATCCCTGCCGACGGATCTGGGCAATCTTTTCCATTAGCGGTGCAATATCGGTCACCGTATAAGGGGTGCGCTGTTCGCGCCTGATGCGCTGCAGGACCGCTTCGCACTCAGCCTCAGCCAACGATGCCAGCCACAGACGTCCGCCGGCTGTGCAGTAAATCGGTACCCTCTCACCCAGCCGAACCGAAGTGGAGTTAAACGGCGTATGTTTGCTGCGGGCGATATAAACCAGCTCGTCATCATCAATCACCCCAACCGAGGCATGCTCCTCCGTGCGGCTGGCAATGTACTCAACAATCGGCCGCACCATCCGCGGGAACTGGGCTGAATCAACATAGGCCTGCCCCAGGCGCAGCGCTTTTGGCGTCAGCCAGTAGTAGCGTCCGTCGGTCTGCAGGTAGCGCTCATGCAGCAGGGTGAGAAAGAACCGCCGCGCCGCGCTTTGCGTCAGCCCGCTCATTTTTGCCGCCTGCGGGACGGAGAGACGGGGATACTCTCTTGAAAAAAGCTGGATCAGCGCCAGCCCTTTTTGCAGTCCGACGATCAAATCGCGTGGATGTATTTGGTTTTGCATAGTTGTTCACACTTTTGCAACAAGACACTCAGTTTAGTGCGATTATCGCAGTGATGGTGCGATTAACAACCAACATGTCCGAATTCTGCGTTGCCGCTCCCAGCGTCCACTGAAATACTTTCACAACATTCATTTAACAAGTGAGGTTTGAAATGGTCAGTGGATTCACTCAGGTTGTTGCCGTTATCGGCCACCCTATTACACAGGTTAAATCACCGGAGAATTTCAACCGTTACTTTGCCGGGCAGGGCCAGGACAGCGTGATGATCCCGGTTGATATCGTGCCGGAGGCGGTGGCTGACTACCTGAACGCGTTACGTGGATGGCAGAATATGAGCGGCGTGCTGGTTACCGTTCCGCACAAGCAGCGCGTCGCCTCCCTGGTCGATGAGCTCACCCCGCGAGCGCGCCACCTCAACGCGGTAAACGTAGTGCGTAAGCTGCCGGACGGCCGCTTACAGGGCGATATGCTGGACGGCGTCGGCTTTCTGCTTGCCGCAAAAATGCGGGGATTTCAGGCCTGCGGAAAAAAAGCGCTGCTGTCAGGCTGCGGCGGCGTAGGGAGCGCCATCGCATGGGGCCTGTGCGAAGCGGGTATCAGCCACCTGACTCTCCACGACCAGAATTCGGCCACTCTGCAGCTGCTGCATAACCGCCTGGCCACTCGCTTTCCAGAGCTGCACCTCGCCACGCTGCCGGACACCCTTAACGGCTTTGATTTGCTGGTCAACGGCTCCCCCGCCGGAATGAGCGGCTTTGACGCGCTGCCGCTGCCGCAAACCCTGCTGGATACGCTGGAGGCCACCACCTATGTCGCTGATGTCGTCACCGCGCCGGTGATGACTCCCCTGCTGACCTTCGCTCAAGCCCGGGGCTGCGTGGTGCAAACCGGGCCTGAAATGGCCTTAGCACAGATGAAGCTGATGGGGCAGTTCATTGGCGCCATCGCTCATGAAGAAGGGGCGGCCGCATGAAAAGCTGGGACGTTATTGTTATCGGCAGCGGCGCGGCAGGTTTTGCCGCAGCGGTGACGGCGTGCTGTAAAGGGCTCTCGGTGCTGATGCTGGAGAAAGCGCCTCAGTTTGGCGGCACCTCGGCTATTTCAGGCGGAGCCGTATGGATTAACGATAGCGATCAGGCGCGCCAGCAGGGAAAAAGCGGCCCGGAACAAACCATAAAAACCTACCTGAAGACGATTATCGGCGAGCAGCACTACCGCCCGGAGATGGTGGATGCCTTCGTCAGCTCAGGGCGCGAAGCGCTGGCCTTTCTGGAAAAAGAGGGCGCGGTGAAATACAGCCTGCGCCCGCTCTCTCCCGACTATTACCCGGATGAGCCCGGCGCCGTTGACGTTGGCCGCGCGCTTGAGGTCGTCGAATACGACGGCCGCAGGCTTGGCGACCGGTTTCGTGAACTGCGATCGCCTCCACCGGGGATGCTGCTATTCGGCGGCATGATGGTCAACCGCGTCGATATTCAGCATTTTCTCGATATGCGCCGCTCGCTACGCTCATTCACCCACTGCACAAAGCTGCTGCTGCGCTATGGCCGCGATCGCCTGAAATATCCTCGGGGAACCCGGCTGGCGATGGGCAATGCCTTAATTGCGCGGATGGCCACCCTCGCCTTTCGCAAGGGCATGAGCCTGCAGCTGAACGTCAACGTAACGTCGCTCATCGAAAGCAACGGTGAAGTCACCGGCGTCGAGATTGAGCATGCGGGCCAGAGAAGCGTACTCCATGCGCACCAGGGCGTGGTGCTGGCCGCCGGGGGATTTGCCGCCGGCCGACTGGCCGCACAATACCGGCCGAAAACGCGCCAGCACTACACCATGTCACCCGACGCCAATGACGGCGCGGCTTTTCGCCTGACGGCGCCCCTGAACGCCCGGCAGGGGGCCGATTTACCGTCAAACTTTTTCTGGGCGCCGGTCTCCGTCCTGCGTCATGCGGATGGCAGCGAAGAGCGTTTCCCGCACCTCGTCACCGACCGCGCCAAGCCCGGCGTCATTGCCGTTAACCAGCGCGCCGTGCGTTTCGTGAATGAATCTAACTCCTACCACCATTTCGCCAGCGCGATGCAAAGCCTGGAGGAAAATGCGCCCTGCTATCTGATTTGCGATGCGCTGGCCATGAAGCGCTATGGACTCGGGCTGGCGCGTCCCGCCCCGGTCAATAACGACGCGCTGATAAAGGCCGGCTATCTGCATAAAGCGGATTCTCTTGCCCAGCTCGCGCAGGCGCTAGGGATCGATGGACAAACCCTGACCGCTACCGTCAGCCGATATAACCACGATGCCGCCAGCGGCAGCGATACGGAATTTGCCAGAGGGGGCAACAGCTATAACCGCGTAATGGGCGATCCCGGCCACCAGCCTAACCCCTGTAACGCCCCGCTCACCGAGGCACCCTTTTACGCCATCACGCTCTATACCGGTGATTTGGGCACCTCACGCGGGCTGGTCACCACCGCCGATGCTCAGGTCATTAATCAACAAGGTCAGCCCATTAAAGGGCTGTATGCCGTAGGCAATGATATGGATTCACTGATGGCCGGGACCTACCCCGGCCCCGGAATCACTCTCGGCCCGGCGCTCACCTTCGGCTATCTCTGCGCCACCCACATGGCGCAACAACCCGCACTTTAATCAGGAGAATGTCATGATCTACGAAAAACGTACCTACACCATCAACCCATTAAAAATGGCCGACTGGCTGGCGCTCTATAAAAGCGATGCCTACGCCGTACAAACCGAACATCTCGGCAAGTTGATTGGTTTCTTCTTTACCGAGATTGGCGTCGTTAATCAGGTGGTTCATATCTGGGCTTATGAAAGTCTTGACGATCGCCTGGTGCGCCGCGCGCGCATGGCGCAGGACGAACGCTGGCTCACCTTCTCTCGCAAAAACCGCGAGCTGGCGGCCGTCGAGCGCCTGGAGTCCGTTCTGCTGCGCCCTACCGATTTTTCACCGCTGCAATAAGGAGTCATAGATGAGCAGGCATGTGAAAGTAGATGTGCTGATTGTCGGTTCCGGTGCGGCGGGTCTCTCAGCCGCCGTCACCGCCGCCCTCAACGGTGCCAGCGTGCTGGTGGCGGAAAAAGAGTCGGTGATTGGCGGCACCAGCGCGTGGTCCGGCGGCTGGCTGTGGATCCCCCGCAATCCGCTGGCCCGCGAGGAGGGCATCGAAGAGGACGCCAGCGTGCCGCTCACCTATCTTCAACACGAAATGGCGGGGCAACCCGCCGATGCCCGCCTGCTCACTTTTCTGCGCTACGGCCCGGAAATGATCGATTTCTTTCGCCACAACACGGTAGTGCAGTTTATTTCCGGCAGCCGGATGCCTGATTTTCACGACTCGCCAGGCTACGCGCAGGGCGGACGTTCCGTCACCGCCCAGCCGTTTGATGGCCGCCTGCTTGGTGACTGGCTGCATCGACTGAGGCCGCCGCTCGAGACAATCAGCCTTGCGGGAATGGGGATCGCTGGCGGCGCCGACATGGCGCATTTCTTTAACGCCACGCGCTCTCCGCGTTCTGCGCTGTATGCCACACGGCGCCTGCTGCGCCACGTCTGGCAGCGCTTACGCCACGGTCGCGGACGGCATCTGGTCAACGGTAACGCGCTGGTGGCGCGCCTGCTGCGCGCGGCTCTGGATGCCGGCGCTAACTTCCAGCTGAATGCGCCGGTAGAACGCCTCTTAACGTCAGCAGCCGGCGTGACCGGCGCGGTATTACGCAGCGATGAGGGTCAGGTTCAGGTCAGCGCCAATGCGGTTATTCTCGCCTGCGGCGGCTTCCCCCACGATAAGCAGCGCCTGGCTCAGCATGTCGCCCACGCGGCAAGCGGCTACGGCCACTTCTCGGCCGCCCCGCCGGGCAATGAAGGGGATGGGATCCGCCTGGGAGAGTCGGTCGGCGGCCAGTTTGACGACTCGCTCAGACACGCGATGGCCTGGGCGCCGGTTTCCCGCGTCACCCTCGCCAGCGGCCTGCAGCTGCCGTTCCCGCACCTGGTTGAACGTGCTAAGCCGGGGTTTGTCGCCGTACTGCCCAACGGCAGGCGCTTCACCAACGAAGCTGACTCCTATCACGACTTTATTACCGCCCTGCTGGAAGCCACGCCGCCTGGAGAAACTCCGCAGGCGTGGCTGCTTGCCGACAGCCTGGCGCTGCGCCGCTATGGACTAGGCCAGGCTCGTCCGGCCCCTTTCTCAGCCAGGGCATGGCTGCGCACCGGCTACCTGCAGTCAGGCGAGACGCTGGAGGCGCTGGCAGAAAAATGCGCTATCGATAGCGCCCAGTTGAAGGAGACCATCAGCCGCTTTAATACCTTCGCCGCCTGCGGCAGGGACGATGAATTCCAGCGCGGAGCCTCGGCCTATAACCAGGCCCAGGGCGACGCTGCCAATCCTCACCACCCGACCTTAGGCGCGCTGAGCCGCCCCCCTTTCTATGCGGTTCGCATCCTGCCGGGTTCGCTCGGATCCTTTAGCGGCTTGAAGACCGATGAACAGGCTCGCGTGCTGGACGCACAGCAGCAGCCCATCGCCGGCCTGTACGCCATCGGTAACGATATGTCGAGCGTGATGCGGGGATACTATCCCAGCGGCGGTATTACGCTCGGTCCGGCGATGACCTTTGGTTATCTTGTGGGTAAACATTTGACAGAAAATATAGATAAAACAATGAAGTAAATTAAACCTTACCCGGGAAGGTCGTCTACATAACTACAACCGCCTGCCACTGTACTGGAGTCTTTATGAACATGCGTACCCTGTCACTCGCCGCCCTGACCGTGCTGGATGTTTCGCCGCCGGAACAGGTGCGGATTGCCGCTCAAACCGGCTTTACTCACGTCGGACTGCGGCTACTTCCCGCCACGCCATCCGACCCAAACTACGACATGCTCGGCGATACCGCCACCGTTCGCGAAACCTTAGCCGCGCTGCGCGATACCGGTATTCATGTTTCCGATGTTGAAATTGTTCGCCTGACGCCAGACTTTGCTCTGGATGCGCAGCTGCATCTGTTTATGCAGACCGCCGAGCGCCTTGGGGCAAAACAGGTGCTGGTCGCCGGCAACGATAGCCATCTGAACCGCAGCGCGGAGAGCCTCGCGGCGCTGGCGCAGGCGGGTAAAGAGTATGGCTTAACGATGAATCTCGAACCCATGCCCTGGACCTGCCTGCGTACTATTGCCGACGCCCGCAGCGTGATTGACGCCAGCGGCAGATCGGATGTGGGTATTCTGATCGACGCCATCCATTTCTGGCGAGCAGGCGAATCGCTCGAGACGCTCTCCAGCCTTCCGCACCATTACCTGAACTATATGCAGCTGTGTGACGCTCCGGCAGCACTCCCGAACAATGAGCAGGAGCTTATCCATCAGGCCCGCGCCGCGCGTAACGTTCCCGGCGAGGGCGGCCTCGATCTATCGGGTCTGATGGCCGCCCTTCCCGCGACGCTCGCCGTCTCGCTCGAGGTGCCGTTAAGCGGTGAGCGGGGCGCCTTACCCGCACTTGAGCGCGCGCAGCTGCTGTTCAATGCCGCGCAGTCCTATCTGCAGCCATCCGTCTGAGGGACGCGCTATGACACAGACTCAACGCCTGGATGTCAGAGAGTTAATTAACCATAACCCCTTAAGCCGCTATCAGAAGCTGGTGGTTTTCTTAGGTTTCTGCGTGATCGCGCTGGATGGTTTTGATATCGCGATTATGGGTTTTATCGCCCCTACCTTGAAGCAGGAGTGGGGAGTCACCAACCATGAGCTCGGCTTTGTCATTAGCGCCGCGCTGATTGGCCTGGCGCTGGGCGCTATTTTTTCCGGCCCGCTTGCCGACTGGCTGGGGCGGAAAAAAATCATCGTTAACAGCGTCTTCTTCTTTGGCTTCTGGACCATCGCTACCGCATTTTCGCAAAATATCGATCAGATGATCTTCTTCCGCTTTATGACCGGGCTCGGGCTGGGGGCTGCGATGCCGAATATGGGTACTCTGGTCTCAGAATATGCGCCGGAGCGGCGGCGATCGTTCATTATTACGATTATCTTTTGCGGCTTCACCTTCGGCGCGGCGGCAGGAGGATTTTCCGCCTCGTGGTTGATTCCACGCTTTGGCTGGCACTCCTTAATGGCCTTAGGCGGCGTGCTGCCTATTTTGTTTGCGCCGGTGCTTATCTGGAAGCTGCCTGAATCGGTGCGTTTTCTGGTGATTAAGGGCGCTCCGGCCGCGCGGGTCCGCACGATTTTGCGGCGGCTTTATCCCGGGCAAATCGCCGATGACGCGGAGTTTACCCTGCCAGCGCAGCCCGTCAGCGGCAGCGCAATGCGCATCGTGCTCTCCCGCCGGTATCGCTTCGGCTCGCTGATGCTGTGGCTGGTCTATTTTATGGGACTTTTTCTGGTCTATCTGCTGGGTAGCTGGCTGCCGACGCTGGTTAAAGAGGTCGGCATGACGGTAAGCCAGGCGGCAATAATGACCGCTATCTATCAGGCCGGTGGGACCCTCGGTTCGCTGTTTGCCGGCTGGCTGATGGACCGCATTAATCCGCACCGTGCGCTGGCGGTTATTTTTGCCGTTGGCGGATTGTTTACCATGGCAATGGGCTATGCCGCGGCCAGCTTTACTCTTCTGTGCCTGCTGGCCTTTATTAGCGGGGCCTGTCTGAACGGCGGCAATACCGGAATGAACGCGCTCTCTGCGCGTTTTTATCCGACCCAGGCGCGGGCCACCGGCTCCAGCTGGATGCACGGCATCGGCCGCGTCGGGGCTATTATCAGCGCCTTTGCCGGTGCCGAAATGATGGCGCTAAACCTCAGCTTTGAAAGCGTCTTTTTGATCCTCGGTATTCCGGCGGCCCTGACCGTGGCTGGACTGATTGCCAAAGAGCTGTTTGCCGATTCTCCCCACGCCGACGATAGCGCATCACCCGCCGCAGCCGGGAGCGCATCGTGAATAAAACAGCTACGCCCGCTATTGCCGTCGGAGCCGCTGCCTCTAGGCATACTGTGGCCCTCCATCAGCCCGCCATGCGTACGGTCTGAGAAGCAGGCGGTGCGGCAGCAAGCCGCACCGCCTTACGTAACACCTCACACTCTCTCCTGTCCGTATCTCACCGGAGTGCGGCCATTTTTCGATCGGCCTCGCACAAACGAAAAATAAATTTCAAATTAACAATAAAATGGAATAAACAATTCCATAATGTGGATGCCGAAATATGCCTCGTCGACGGCGCAAGCGGCAGGAATCACTCAACGTCCCCTCTGACACCCGTGTTTTTGAAAGGAGAGCTCCATGTTAAACGGCATGAAACCCCTGCCCCGTTCCCTGCGCTGGGGGATGGTCGGCGGCGGCGGCACCAGCCAGATTGGCTACAGCCACCGCTCTGCGGCGCTGCGCGACGACGTCTTTACCCTGCTGGCGGGCGCGCTCGATATCGATGCCGAACGCGGACGCCGGTTTGGCCAGCAGCTCGGCATCGCGCCAGAGCGCTGCTACGCCGATTATCAAACCCTGTTCCGCGAGGAGGCGCTGCGTCCCGATGGCGTCGAGGCAGTGTCGGTCACTACGCCAAACAATACCCACTTTGCGATCGCCAAAGCCGCGCTGGAAGCCGGGCTGCACGTTATCTGCGAAAAGCCGCTGTGCTTTACCGCCGCCGAAGCCAACGAGCTGCTGGCGCTGAGCCGCCGGCAAAACAAAATCGTCGGCGTCACCTACGGCTATGCCGGATATCAGATGGTCCAGCAGGCGCGGCAGATGATCGCCGAAGGGCTGCTCGGCCAGATTCGGGTGATCACCATGCAGTTCGCCCACGGTTTTCACAACGAGGCGGTCGAGCTGCAGGCGGAATCGACCCGCTGGCGGGTGACGCCGGAGTACGCGGGCCCGAGCTACGTGCTGGGCGATCTCGCAACGCATCCGCTGTTTATCGCCGAAACCATGGTGCCGCAGATCAACATTAAGCGCCTGATGTGCGCCCGCCAGAGCTTCGTTAAGTCCAGGGCGCCGCTGGAGGATAACGCCTTCGTGCTGATGGAGTACGACAACGGCGCGGTCGGTTCGATGTGGACCAGCGCGGTCAACAGCGGCGCCATGCATTCGCAAAAGGTGCGCGTGGTCGGTGAAAAAGCCAGTATCGAATGGTGGGATGAGCGCCCCAACCAGCTCAGCTACGAGGTGCAGGGCGAACCGGCACGGATCCTTGAGCGCGGAATGCCCTACCTCAGCCGCGAGGCGCTGGCGGACGATCGCATCGGCGGCGGCCATCCCGAGGGCCTGTTCGAAGCCTGGGCAAACCTCTACCGCCGCTTCGCTATCGCCATGGATGCGACGGATCGCGGCGACGCTGAGCTGCTGGCAGACTTCTGGTACCCGAACGTCGAGGCCGGCCTGCACGGCGTCTACTGGGTTGAACAATGCGTGAAATCCGCCGACGCCGGCGGCCAGTGGGTTGACTTTAATTTACAATAAATGCTGCATCCCGGTGGGGCTTCCTCCACCGGTTTCTTTATTTCTACCGCACTTACCTCGCCGCGCAACAGACCGGTAATATCTGTTAAACAAACATTTATTTACGCTTCCGGCTCCCCCCACTACACTATGCGCAGTTTTTAGATTGAGGTGGTAATGAACGATAACAAAATGACGCCAGGCGAACTGCGCGCGACCTGGGGTTTGGGAACCGTATTCTCGCTGCGTATGCTCGGCATGTTTATGGTTCTGCCGGTTCTCACCACCTACGGTATGGCATTACAGGGCGCCAGCGAGGCGCTTATCGGTCTGGCGATTGGTATTTATGGACTGGCCCAGGCCCTGTTTCAGATCCCGTTTGGCCTGCTTTCCGACCGCATCGGCCGCAAGCCGCTGATCGTAGGCGGACTGCTGATCTTCGTTATTGGCAGCATTATCGCCGCGCTCAGCGACTCCATCTGGGGCATTATTCTCGGCCGGGCGCTGCAGGGCTCCGGGGCGATTGCCGCCGCGGTCATGGCGCTCCTTTCCGATTTAACCCGCGAGCAGAACCGCACCAAAGCGATGGCCTTTATTGGTGTCAGCTTCGGCGTAACCTTTGCTATCGCCATGGTACTGGGGCCGATAGTCACCCACCAGCTGGGCCTGCACGCCCTGTTCTGGATGATCGCCGGACTGGCGTCAATAGGCATTCTGCTCACCCTGTGGGTGGTGCCCAACAGCCATAATCACGTGCTGAACCGCGAATCAGGCATGGTAAAAGGCTGCTTTAGCAAAGTGCTCGCCGAGCCAAAGCTGCTGAAGCTCAATTTCGGCATTATGTGCCTGCACATCATGCTGATGTCGACATTCGTCGCCCTTCCCGGCCAGCTGGAGGCCGCAGGCTTCCCCGCCGCTGAGCACTGGAAGATTTATCTGGTGACCATGCTTATCTCTTTTGTCTCGGTCGTGCCGTTTATCATCTATGCCGAAGTGAAGCGCAAGATGAAGCAGGTCTTTGTGTTCTGCGTTGCGCTGCTGCTGGTCGCCGAAATCGTCCTGTGGGGCGCGGGCGGATACTTCTGGGAGCTGGTAGCGGGGGTTCAGCTGTTCTTCCTCGCCTTTAACCTGCTGGAAGCGCTGCTGCCGTCGTTGATTAGCAAAGAGTCGCCGGCCGGGTACAAAGGCACCGCGATGGGCATCTACTCCACCAGCCAGTTTCTCGGCGTGGCGATTGGCGGCGCGCTCGGCGGCTGGGTTGACGGCTTCTTCGATTCGCAGACCGTGTTCCTGCTCGGCGCGCTGCTGGCGATGCTGTGGCTGCTGGTGGCCGGAACGATGAGCGAGCCGCCGTACGTCAGCAGCCTGAGAATTGAAATCCCGGGTGAGGTGGCCGTAGATGATTCGCTGCAGACGCGTCTGCTGACACTCGACGGGGTGAAACAGGCGCTGGTGGTTGCCGAAGAGCGTTCGGTCTACGTCAAAATCGACAGCAAGCTGACCAATCGCTTCGAGGTTGAGCAGGCGATAAAAGGAAGTTAAAAAAAGCGGGGATAACCCGCTTTTTTATTAGTCGCGGAAGTTCTTGAACTGGAACGGCTGGCCTAAATCGCCGCCGCGCACCAGCGCCATTACCGCCTGCAGATCGTCACGCGCCTTGCCGGTCACGCGGATCTCTTCGCCCTGAATCTGCGCCTGCACCTTCAGCTTGCTGTCTTTGATGAGCTTAACGATTTTTTTCTGCATCGTGCTCTCAATGCCCTGCTTCAGTTTGGCATCGACAAACCAGGTTTTACCGCTGTGCACGAACTCTTCCGGCACCTCGAGAGAGCTGCCCTCAATGCCGCGCTTCAGCAGCTTAGCGCGCAGAATATCCAGCAGCTGGTTAATCTGGAAATCAGACTCGCTGAGAACCTTGATGGTCTCATTTTTTTCGTTCAGCTCAAAACTGGCTTCCACGTTACGAAAATCAAAACGCGATTCAACTTCACGGGTCGCATTCTCTACGGCGTTTCGAACTTCCTGAAGATCGACTTCAGAGACAATATCGAAAGATGGCATCTTTTCCTCTCCTTTCGTTTCTTTTGCGTTGCATAATACCTGCAACACGGCATAACTCAACTGGTTATCCCGCAAGCATAGCTAACGGCGCTATGCTCCAGGTTTTTCCAGCCGCGGCGGCATTGGCTGCAGCAGGAAGGACAACGAGTATATACTTTAGTTATGAGTGCCTGGGATTGTCGCAGGTGAGGAGGATTAATGAAGGTAACCGTACTCGGATGCGGTGCGCTTGGGCAGCTATGGCTGACCGCGCTGTGTAAACATGGACACGAAGTCCAGGGGTGGTTGCGCGTCCCACAGCCTTTCTGCAGCGTCAATCTGGTCGAGAGTGACGGCAGCATTTTCAACGAATCGTTAACCGCCAACGATCCCGATTTTCTCGCCAGCAGCGACCTGCTGCTGGTTACCCTGAAGGCCTGGCAGGTCTCTACGGCGGTAAAGAACCTCGCCGAGCGCCTGCCCGCCTCCTCCCCGATACTGCTTATCCATAACGGAATGGGCACCGTCGACGAGCTCAAAGGCGTCACCCAGCCCCTGCTGCTGGCGTCAACCACCCAGGCCGCGCGGCGCGACGGCAACGTTATCGTTCACGTCGCTAACGGGACCACCCATATTGGCCCGGCGAAGGGCTATCCGCAGGATTACAGCGCGCTTGCCGATACGCTGCAAAACGTCCTACCCGACGTGGCCTGGCACAATAATATTCAGCCGGCGCTCTGGAGCAAGCTGGCGGTCAACTGCGTGATTAATCCGCTGACGGCGCTACGAAACTGTAAAAACGGCGACCTGCACGATGCGGCGGGGGAAGTAGAGACTATCTGCCGGGAAGTCGCCGCGGTGATGGAGCGCGAAGGCATACATACATCGCCGGAAAACCTGCTATTTTATGTCCATCAGGTAATTGAAAGTACGGCAGAAAATATCTCTTCGATGTTGCAGGATATCCGCGCTCAGCGTCATACGGAAATCGACTATATCACCGGTTTTCTGCTCAAGCGCGCCCGCGCCCACGGCCTTGCCGTACCGGAAAACGCCCGCATGTTTGAACTGGTCAAGCGTAAGGAGAATGAATATGAGCGCGTCGGCACTGATTTGCCTCGCCCCTGGTAGCGAAGAGACGGAAGCGGTCACCGCTATCGATTTATTAGTACGCGGCGGCGTGCAGGTCACCACCGCCAGCGTCGCCGGCGACGGCAGCCTGACCGTTGTCTGCTCGCGCGGCGTTAAGCTGCTGGCCGATGCGCCGCTGGTCGAAGTTGCCGACGGCGACTATGACATTATCGTTCTGCCCGGCGGCATCAAAGGCGCGGAATACTTTCGCGATAGCCCGCTGCTGGTCGAAACGGTCCGGCAGTTTCATCTCTCCGGGCGGATCGTCGCCGCCATCTGCGCCGCTGCCGCCACGGTGCTGGTTCCGCACAACCTTTTCCCCATCGGCAACATGACCGGCTTTCCGGCGCTGAAAGAGCAAATTCCCGTCGGGCAGTGGCAGGATAAGCGCGTCGTCTGGGACCCACGGGTTAACCTGCTCACCAGCCAGGGGCCGGGAACGGCGATTGATTTTGCGCTCAAGATGATCGATCTGCTGGTCAGTCGTGAAAAGGCGCACGAGGTCGCTTCACAGCTGATAATACCGGCGGGAATATATAACTACTACGAAGCCTGAACCGCGATGGGTCAGACTCGGTCGCCCGGATAAGGCATCGCTGCCGCTATCCGGGACTTCCCCCGCTCGCGCCGGGCGGCGCTTGACGGGGTGACCGTCACGCTTCGCGGGCTACGGGCGATAGACCTTCACGTTCTCAAAGCCCTGCTCGCGCAGATAGAGGGCCTGCAGGCGACTCATTACGCCACGCTCGCACCACAGCAGCCAGGTTTTGCTCTGGTCGAGGTCACCAAACTGGGTGCTCAGCTTGTAGAACGGCAGCGAAACCACCTCGACGCCTTCTACCTTCAGCGGTTTCTCATCCTGCTCGTCAACCGAGCGAATATCCAGAATCACGTCGTTGGGGCCAAAACCGCTGACGGTTTCAACTTCCACCACTTCCTGCTGAGTCTGCTGAGCGATATCGCGAATATCGACGTTGTTGGCTTCTGCCACCACCTTCTCAAGGATGCTGAAATCGAAGTTCTGCTCTTCCGCTTCAATCTTCGCCTTCACCGCCTTCACGGTCGGGCTCTTCGAGATCACGCCACAGTATTCCGGCATGGTGCGGGCAAAATCTTCGGTACCGATTTCGCGCGCCAGGTTGATGATGTGCTCTTTATCGTGAGAGATCAGCGGACGCAAAATCAGCGTATCGGAGACGTTATCGATCAGCCGCAGGTTGGTCAGCGTCTGGCTGGATACCTGGCCCAGCGCTTCGCCGGTCACCAGCGCCTGCACGCCGTAGCGTTCGGCTACCTGCGAGGCCGCGCGAACCATCATGCGCTTGAGCACGACGCCCATCTGGCCATCGTCAACTTTTTCGAGGATCTCACCGACTACCGGCTCGAAGTTAATCGCCACAAAACGCACGCGATGGGAGCTGCCAAAGCGGTTCCACAGATAGTGCGCAACCTGACGAACGCCGATTTCGTGCGCCGCGCCGCCGAGGTTAAAGAAGCAGTAGTGCACGCGACAGCCGCGACGCATCAGCATGTAGCTGGAAACGCCGGAGTCGAAGCCGCCGGAAATCAGCGACAGCACGTCTTCCTGGGTGCCGATAGGGAAACCGCCGATGCCTTCATAACGCCCTTTCACCAGCAGCAGGCGATCGTTTTCGATCTCCAGATTGACGGTGATATCCGGGTTAGTCAGCTTAACGCGGGCGGTCTCGATATGCTGGTTGAGGCCGCCGCCGACGTAGCGTTCCACTTCGATAGAGGTAAACTCATGCTGACCGCGACGCTTCACGCGCACGCAGAAGGTTTTGCCTTCCAGCGTCTCACGCCACAGCGGCAGCGTTTTCTCGAAAATATCGTGCAGCGAAGTGAAGGGGACGTCTTCGACTTCGAGAATATGGTGAATACCGGGAATTCGGGTCAGCGCATCGCGAATAGCCGGACGCTGATTTTCGTCTTTCGCGCGAACTTCGATATGATCCCAATGACGAACGACGGCGAGCGTCTCATCATAGTTTTTGAGAACGTTACGAATGTTCCCGGTTAAGATTTTAATGAAGCGCAATCGCACAGATTGGCTTTTGATGGTGATTTCCGGGAACAATTTAATGATAAACTTCATGGCGACAATAGTTCGTTGGCAAGCCCGACAGGGCTTTAAGCAAAAGATGTACTGCAGTGCACCTCGGTGCCTGCATCCAGGGCGCGAAGTATACCACTAATGGAAGCTTTTCACCTGGCATTGCGTGTTTTACGCTAAATCATCTGCCGCAGTCGGGACGATACGTTCGCCGGGAGCGCATCAGGCTTAGGCCAGGCCGCTTGCCGGATAAGGCGCATATTTGCTTAACCACGTGACTTCGTTACCATACTGCTGTCGCGACATAACAAGAGTCTATATTCACTATGCCAAAGAAAAATGAGGCCCCTGCCAGCTTTGAAACCGCCCTGAGCGAGCTGGAGCAGATCGTCAATCGTCTGGAAAGCGGCGCTCTGCCGTTAGAAGAAGCGCTCGGCGAGTTTGAGCGCGGCGTGCAGCTGGCGCGTCAGGGACAGGCAAAGCTGCAGCAGGCCGAGCAGCGCGTACAAATTCTGCTGGCAGAGAGCGAAGATACGCCGCTGACGCCTTTTACACCGGACGCTGAATAGATGGATTTCCCGCAACAGCTTCAGGCCTGCGTTGAGCAGGCCAACGACGCGCTGCGCCGTTTTCTCGCGCCGCTGCCGTTTCAGAACACTCCGCTGGTAGAAGCCATGCAGTACGGCGCATTATTAGGCGGCAAGCGCCTGCGCCCCTTCCTGGTGTACGCCACCGGCGACATGTTTGGCGTCAGCCGTGCAACCCTGGACGCGCCGGCCGCGGCCGTTGAATGCATCCACGCCTATTCGCTGATGCATGACGATCTGCCGGCCATGGACGATGACGATCTGCGTCGCGGCCTGCCTACCTGCCATATTAAATTTGGCGAAGCCAACGCAATTCTTGCCGGAGATGCCCTACAAACGCTGGCGTTTTCTATACTCAGTGATGCGGCGATGCCGGAAGTACCGGATCGCGACCGGCTGGCGATGGTTTCCGAGCTGGCGCAGGCCAGCGGCGTTGCCGGGATGTGCGGTGGTCAGGCGCTGGATCTCGAAGCCGAAGGCCATCAGGTTGACCTTGAGGCGCTCAAGCGCATTCATCGCCATAAGACCGGGGCGCTGATTCGCGCGGCGGTACGCATGGGCGCCCTGAGCGCCGGCGAACGCGGCCGTGCGGCGCTTCCGGCGCTCGATCGCTATGCGGAAAATATCGGCCTCGCCTTCCAGGTCCAGGATGACATTCTTGACGTGGTAGGGGATACTGCGACCCTTGGCAAACGTCAGGGAGCCGATCAGCAGCTGGGCAAAAGTACCTACCCCGCGCTTCTGGGTCTTGAGCAAGCCCGAAACAAAGCGCACGGCCTGATTGAAGACGCCCGCCGGTCGCTAAATGAGCTGGCCGCGCAATCTCTGGATACAACGGCACTGGAAGCGCTCGCGAATTACATAATTCAGCGTGATAAATAAACAATAAATGAGTCTCTGATGAGTTTTGATATTGCCAAATACCCGACCCTGGCGCTGGTAGATTCCACCCAGGAGCTGCGTTTGTTGCCGAAAGATAGCCTGCCGAAGCTGTGCGACGAACTTCGGCGCTATCTGCTGGACAGCGTCAGCCGTTCCAGCGGGCATTTTGCCTCCGGCCTCGGCACGGTCGAACTGACCGTGGCGCTTCACTACGTCTATAACACCCCTTTCGACCGCCTGATTTGGGACGTTGGCCACCAGGCCTACCCGCATAAAATTCTGACCGGCCGCCGTGACAAAATCGGCACGATTCGGCAGAAAGGCGGGCTGCATCCGTTCCCGTGGCGCGGCGAAAGCGAATATGACGTGCTGAGCGTCGGACACTCATCGACCTCCATTTCTGCGGGCATTGGCGTCGCCATTGCCGCCGCGAAGGAAGACAAGCAGCGGCGCGCGGTCTGCGTCATTGGCGACGGGGCGATCACCGCCGGGATGGCGTTTGAGGCCATGAACCACGCGGGCGATATCAAACCCGACCTGCTGGTGGTGCTGAACGACAATGAAATGTCGATTTCTGAGAACGTCGGTGCGCTGAATAATCATCTCGCGCAGCTGCTTTCCGGAAAGCTGTACTCGACCCTGCGCGAAGGCGGCAAGAAGGTCTTCTCAGGCGTTCCGCCGATCAAAGAGCTACTCAAACGCACCGAAGAACATATCAAAGGCATGGTGGTTCCCGGGACTCTGTTTGAAGAGCTGGGCTTTAACTACATCGGGCCGGTGGACGGTCACGACGTGCTCGGGCTGGTCAATACGCTGAAAAACATGCGCGATCTGAAAGGGCCGCAGTTCCTGCATATTATGACCAAAAAAGGCCGCGGCTATGAGCCGGCGGAAAAAGACCCGATCACCTTCCACGCGGTGCCGAAATTTGACCATACCAGCGGGGTGCTGCCAAAAAGCAGCGGCGGCCTGCCCTCTTATTCGAAAATTTTCGGCGACTGGCTGTGCGAAACTGCGGCGAAAGACAGCAAGCTGATGGCCGTGACGCCGGCCATGCGCGAAGGCTCGGGGATGGTCGAATTTTCGAAAAAATTCCCTGACCAGTATTTCGATGTGGCTATCGCCGAGCAGCATGCGGTGACCTTTGCCGCCGGGCTGGCTATCGGTGACTATAAGCCGGTGGTGGCCATTTACTCCACCTTCCTGCAGCGCGCCTACGATCAGGTGATTCACGACGTCGCTATCCAGAAGCTGCCGGTGCTGTTTGCCATCGACCGGGCCGGCATCGTCGGCGCCGACGGGCAGACGCACCAGGGTGCCTTCGATCTCTCCTTCCTGCGCTGTATTCCGGAGATGGTCATCATGACGCCGAGCGACGAGAACGAATGTCGCCAGATGCTGTATACCGGCTATCACTACGGCGACGGCCCAAGTGCGGTGCGCTATCCGCGCGGAACCGGTACCGGCGCGACGCTGGAGCCGCTGGCCTCGCTGCCGATCGGCAAGGGCGTGGTGAAGCGCGAAGGCGAGAAAATTGCGATCCTTAACTTCGGTACCCTGCTGAAGGAAGCCGCTCAGGTGGCGGACAAGCTCAACGCCACCCTGGTGGATATGCGCTTTGTGAAACCGCTTGATAACGCGCTGATTTTGCAGCTGGCCGCCGGGCATGAGGCGCTGGTCACTCTGGAAGAGAACGCGATCATGGGCGGCGCGGGCAGCGGCGTTAATGAACTGCTGATGGCGCATCGCCGCGCGGTGCCGGTGCTGAATATCGGTCTGCCGGACTTCTTTATTCCCCAGGGAACCCAGGAAGAAGTTCACGTCGACCTCGGTCTCGATGCCGCCGGTATCGAAGCCAAAATCAACGCCTGGCTGGCCTGATCCCTCCCCGATAGCGCTCCTGCTATGCTTAAAGGAATTCCATTAAGCAAAGAGCAGGAGCGCAGCTATGCAATATATCACCCCAGAAGCGACCGACCTCCGGGTTTCCCGACTTTGCCTTGGCTGCATGACCTTCGGCGAGCCGGATCGGGGCAAACACGCCTGGACGCTACCGGAAGAGAGCAGCCGCCCGCTGATTCAGCGCGCTCTGGAAGGCGGCATCAACTTTTTTGATACCGCCAACAGCTACTCCGAAGGCAGCAGCGAAGAGATCGTTGGCCGCGCCCTGCGCGACTTTGCCCGCCGCGACGAAGTGGTGGTCGCCACCAAGGTTTACCACCAGGTGGGCGATCTGCCGGAAGGCCTCTCCCGGGCGCAAATCCTGCGCTCTATCGACGACAGCCTGCGGCGCCTGGGAATGGAGTATGTTGACCTGCTGCAAATCCACCGCTGGGATTACACCACGCCGATCGAAGAGACCCTCGAAGCGTTGAACGAGGTGGTTAAGGCGGGTAAGGCGCGCTATATCGGTGCTTCGTCGATGCATGCCCGCCAGTTTGCCCAGGCCCTGGAGCTGCAGGAGCGTCACGGCTGGGCACGCTTCGTCACCATGCAGGATCATTACAACCTGATATACCGCGAAGAAGAGAACGAGATGCTGCCGCTGTGCAACCGCGCAGGGGTCTCGGTCATCCCCTGGAGCCCGCTGGCGCGCGGCCGTCTCACCCGGCCGTGGGGAGAAACCACCGCGCGGCTGGTCTCCGATGAGTTTGGCCAGTCGCTGTATAGCGCCAGCGATAGCAACGATGAGCTGATCGCGGCGAATCTCGCGGAAGTGGCGGAGGAGTTGGGCGTCGGACGGGCGCAGGTGGCGCTGGCGTGGCTGCTAAGCAAGCCCGGCGTGGCCGCGCCGATTATCGGCGCCTCGCGTCAGGATCAGCTGGATGAGCTGCTGAACGCCGTCGATTTAACGCTGACGCCGGAGCAGGTAGAAAAGCTGGAAGCCCCGTACAGGCCGCATCCGGTGGTCGGATTCAAATAGCCCGCCGACGGCGTTAAGCCGCAACCCCGGCAGACAGCGCGCCGCCGGGGTTCTGCCGTCAGATAAGGCCGATCGGCCAGTGGTGGCCTATGGCGTAGAGCACACCCGCCGAAATCACGCCGGCGACGATATCATCGACCATGATCCCCATTCCGCCGTGAATATTACGGTCGAACCAGCGAATCGGCCACGGCTTCCACATATCGAAAATGCGGAAAATGACGAAGCCGGCGGCCACCCACTGCCAGTCGAGAGTCGGCAGCGCCATCAGGGTTATCCACATCCCGACAAACTCATCCCAGACGATGCTGCCGTGATCGTGAGTGCCCATATCTTTCGCCGTGCGGTGGCAGATATAGACCCCGATACAGATGCTCATCATCACCACCAGCGAATAGATCTGCCAGGGCAAAAACGTCATCAGGTACCAAAACGGAATCGACGCCAGCGACCCCATGGTTCCGGGAACGATGGGGCTTAGCCCGCTACCGAAGCCGGTCGCCAGCAGATGCCAGGGGTTAAGCAGATTCAGCCGACTTTTTGCACTATCTTTACTGCGCACCAAAATGATCGTACCCCTTTAAATCAAGCTTCACCGCCTTACCTCCCTGCAAAAACTGCAGGCCGTCGGCTTCGGCGCAAACCTGCCCGATGCAGGTAAATCGCGCCCCGAGTTGGCCGATTGCCACGTCGAGCGCGCCGCGATTGAGCTCCGGTACGGTAAAGCACAGCTCATAATCTTCGCCGCCGGCAAGCGCCCAGCGCAGGGCCGTCTCCGGCTCAACCTGACGCTGCATCGCCTCGGATAGCGGCATCGCGTCAAGATCGATGCGCGCCCCGCAGCCGCTGGCTTTGAGGATATGGCCCAGATCGGAGACCAGGCCGTCGGAGAGGTCGATAGCCGAGCTCGCCAGATCGCGCAGCGCCTGGCCCTGCAGCACGCGCGGCATCGGGCGCAGATGGCGCGCCAGCAGATAGTCGGCGTCAGCGGCGTCACCCACCGCCAGCCGCTCCTGCAGTATTGCCAGCCCCGCGGCGCTGTCGCCGGGCGTACCGGTCACGTAAATCCAGTCGCCGGGCTTCGCCCCGGAGCGCTTCAGGGCGCGTCCCGGCGGCACAAAGCCGTGGATACCCAGCGTCATCGACAGCGGACCGCGGGTGGTATCACCGCCGATCAGCTGCATGTCGTAATAGTTGAGCAGCATAAACAGGCTATCGCTGAAGGACTCCAGCCACGCCTCGTCCACCTCCGGCAGCGTCAGCGCCAGCGTTAGCCACGCCGGCTCCGCGCCCATCGCCGCGAGGTCGCTCAGATTAACGGCCAGCGCTTTATAGGCCAGATCGGCAGGATCGATATCAGGTAAGAAATGGTTGCCCGCCACCAGGGTGTCGGTGCTGATTGCCAGCGTTTTTTTCTCGGGAATGTTCAGGAGTGCGCAGTCGTCGCCAATGCCGGTTTCCACATCGAGACGCATGCTTTTTACGCGATCAAAATAACGGGCAATCAGGGAGAATTCGCCGCATGCCATACGTTATGCCTCAGCAAAAGAAAAAAATGAGAGCCTACCGAAATAGGCTCTAAGGCCGGGTTCACGAGGATGAGTCCTGCAAAGCCCGACCTGGAGTTTACTTTTTGTTGGGACGAATTGCCGGAGCTGCTTTATCCAGCACGCCGTTGACAAACTTATGACTATCTTCAGCGCCGAAGGTTTTCGCCAGCTCAATGGCTTCATTGATGGCGACTTTGTACGGCACATCGTCACGTTTTGACAGTTCGAACAGCGCGATACGCAGTACCGCCTTCTCAACCTGGCCCAGCTCTTCAAGCAGGCGGGACAGGTACGGCTTCATCAGGCCGTCGAGGTATGCGCTGTTAGTCGCCACTCCGGACAGCAGTTCGCGAAAATACGGAACGTCGACATCTTTAACGTCCTGTTCCGCCAGGAACTGGTATTCAACATCAGAGATGTCGTTTTTCGACAACTGCCAGGAGTAAAGCGCCTGGACAGCACACTCACGGGCGCGGCGACGAGCAGCAGGTTTCACGGAATTCCCCTTACAAAAAAATTCAGGCCTTAATGGCTTTCAATACGTTAATCATTTCCAGCGCGGTCAGCGCAGCTTCTGCGCCCTTGTTACCGGCTTTGGTGCCAGCGCGTTCGATGGCTTGCTCAATGCTTTCGGTGGTCAGAACACCAAAGGCTACCGGAACCTCGCTTTCCTGGGCGACGTGCGCCAGGCCATTGCTTGCTCCGCCAGCCACATATTCAAAGTGCGCGGTACCGCCACGGATCACCGTACCCAGCGCAATTATCGCGTCATATTTACCGGTTTTTGCCAGTGCGCCAGCCGCCAGCGGCAGCTCATACGCGCCTGGAACCCAAACAACGGTAATATTGTCATCTTTTACCTGACCGATGCGCTTCAGGGCGTCGATAGCACCTTCCAGCAGGCTGTCATTGATAAAGTTGTTGAAACGCGCAATGGTGATGGCGACGCGAGCGTCCGGGGTAGCAACGTTAGCTTCAATAATGTTCATACTCTTCCTTCGGGTTCATTTGGCCCCGCAAGGGGGGCGGATTCTACCATAATATTTTATACACTTCATCCTGCAAACTGCTCTGACGTGAGCGGCGGCTGACCCAGCCTCTCTTCAGGCTGCGTCCCTCGCTGACCGTCTCGTCGCATTCTGCATAATCAGGCGTACCGGCGCGGTTTCCCCGTCTGGCAGGGCGATCATGCGCTGACTAAATGCAGGCAAACGTCCGGGCCTACATGACGTATCTCGTTGAATTTGAAATGGGGAGCATCGGCCAGCTTCTCAAGCCCCGGCAGTACGCAGAGTCCGCGCGCGTCGCTTCCTAACAGTTTAGGCGCAATGTAGACGATAAGCTCGTCCACCAGCCCCGCCTGCAGCAGCGCGCCGGCCAGAGTAGGACCGGCCTCCACCCAGATACTGTTAACCTGCTGCTTGCCCAGCTGCATCATCAGCACCACCAGATCGAGATGGCCTTTATGCTCTGGGACCTGGAGAGTGCGCACGTTCTCAGGCCACTCGCGGGAGTCCTGACGGGTGCGGGCAAACAGCGTTTCTCCCGCCTGCTGCACGATGCGGTGCTGCGGCGTCACGCGGTTTTGGCTGTCGATGACAATACGCAGCGGCTGGCGCAGATTCTCCTGCGGATAGCGTGCCTGAATATCAGGGCTGAGCTCGTCCCAGCGCACGGTCAGCGCCGGATCGTCCGCGAGGACGGTGGCGCTGCTGGTGAGGATCGCGTGGCTTTGCGCGCGCAGGCGCTGCACGTCGCGTCGCGCCTGCGGGGAGGTGATCCACTGGCTTTCGCCGCTGGCCATTGCCGTGCGGCCGTCAAGCGAGGCGCCCATTTTTAGCTGAATATAGGGAAAGCCGGTGCGCATTCGCTTCAGGAAGCCCTTATTCAGCGCTTCGGCCTCGCCCATCATCAGGCCGTGGCTGACGTCGATACCTTCCTGCTGCAGGCGATACAGACCGCGCCCGGCGACCTGTGGGTTGGGGTCCTGCATCGCGGCCACCACCCGCACAACGCCTGCGGCAATCAGCGCATCGCAGCACGGCGGCGTGCGTCCGTGATGGCTGCAGGGCTCCAGGGTGACGTAGGCGGTGGCACCTTTGGCCTTTTCACCGGCCATGCGCAGCGCGTGCACTTCGGCATGCGGCTCGCCGGCGCGGTAGTGGAAACCTTCGCCAACAATTTCGCCGTCTTTAACAATGACGCAGCCGACGTTCGGGTTTGGGTGGGTGGTGAAGCGACCGCGCGCGGCGAGCCTGAGCGCGCGTGCCATGTATATTTCGTCATGCATGGCTTAATCCTGTAAGCGGGCGATCTCTTCGCCGAATTCTTTGATGTCTTCAAAACTGCGATAGACGGAAGCGAAGCGGATGTAGGCGACTTTATCGAGCTTCTTTAGTTGCTCCATCACCAGGTTACCGATCATTTTGCTGGGAACTTCGCGTTCACCGGTGCCGCGCAGATGCGTTTTGATGTGGTTGAGCGCCATTTCTACATCGTCGGCGCTGACCGGACGCTTTTCTAACGCTTTGAGCATCCCGCTGCGCAGCTTATCTTCGTTGAAGGGTTCGCGGACGTCGTTGCTTTTTACCACTCGCGGCATCACCAGCTCGGCCACTTCGAAAGTGGTAAAGCGTTCATTGCAGACCAGGCACTGCCGACGACGACGTACAGAAGAGCCCTCCCCCACCAGGCGAGAGTCGATCACTTTAGTATCTACGGCGAAACAGAAAGGGCAGTGCATAGCGCGTCCTGGCATCAAGTTAAACTGGCAGGTAGTTTACCGCGAAGTGACCCGACTACAAAGAAAGAGCTTTTGAGACAAAGGATCTATAGTGCGCTTATGCAAACGATCTACCATTAAGCATCCCTCTGTTAACGGAATCCCGACCATGACAAGACGTTATTTGCAGCTGGCGATTGTGGGTAGCCTTTTTACGCTCAGCGCCTGCGCTCAACAAAGCGAAGTTCGCCAGATGAATCAGAGCGTGAGCACGTTGAGCAAGGAGATGACCCAGCTCAATCAGCAAACGGTGAAAATTACCCAGCAAAACGCCCTTAACGCGAAGTCCAGCAGCGGCGTTTACCTGCTGCCCGGCGCGAAAACCCCGGCACGGCTGAACAGCCAGATAGGCACCCTGCGGATGTCGCTGCGCGATATCGTTCCCGACGGCGACGGCACCCGCCTGACGCTGCGTATTCAGGGCGAATCAAACGATCCGCTGCCGGCATTTAGCGCAACCGTGGCTTCCGGGCAGATCAGCGGTACCACCGAGAGCTACCGGGAAGTCAACGTCCGCGACCAGCTGATTAGCGCTCCCGCCAGCATTCTGGCACCGAGCGACGTCGATATTCCGCTACGCCTCAGCGGCGTCACGCCGGAACAGTTAGGCTTCGTACGCATCCACGATATTCAGCCCGCAGACGCGCAGTAAACCGCTTCCACCGGGTGTTTCTGACGCCCGGTTTTCCCCGCCTAAAATCCACTTACAACTTTTCACAACAGTTCAGTAAAAATGGGTCTCACTGATGAATTTCAGTGGCATTCTGTCAAGAAATGCATAGAATCGTGAACGCAATCGATTACGTATGTTTCCGATCTGTGAAACAACACGTATTTTTGTGAGCAATGATTTCTATAATAGACGCCACAGAAATACGAAATATTTAGAAACGCTTCGGCAACTTTCTTCACGCCTTTTGGCTCAATTTAAACAGTGGCATCATTATGAAAAAAACATTACTGGCAGCAAGCGCCGTTGTGGCGCTCTCCGCATCTTTCACTGCCGGCGCGGCAGAAAACGACAAACCGCAGTACCTGTCTGATTGGTGGCACCAGAGTGTAAACGTGGTGGGTAGCTACCACACCCGTTTTGGGCCACAAATCCGTAACGATACCTACCTGGAATACGAAGCGTTTGCCAAGAAAGACTGGTTTGATTTCTATGGTTACATGGATGCACCGGTATTCTTCGGCGGTAACAGCACGGCCAAGGGTATCTGGAACCACGGTTCCCCGCTGTTTATGGAAATTGAGCCGCGTTTCTCTATCGATAAGCTGACCAATACCGACCTGAGCTTCGGTCCGTTTAAAGAGTGGTATTTCGCTAACAACTACATCTACGACATGGGCCGCAACGCCTCCGGTCGTCAGAGCACCTGGTATATGGGTCTCGGTACCGACATCGATACCGGCCTGCCGATGAGCCTCTCCCTGAACGTCTATGCAAAATACCAGTGGCAGAACTACGGCGCATCCAACGAAAACGAGTGGGATGGCTACCGCTTCAAGGTGAAATAC
The DNA here is from genome assembly GCF_006539725.1 of Klebsiella terrigena. GTDB lineage: Bacteria > Pseudomonadota > Gammaproteobacteria > Enterobacterales > Enterobacteriaceae > Klebsiella > Klebsiella terrigena. The sequence continues at coordinate 299,859 of NZ_BJNO01000004.1, forward strand.
TTTGTTCCGCTGACCGACCTGTGGGGCGGCTCGCTGAGCTACATCGGCTTCACCAACTTTGACTGGGGCTCCGATCTGGGCGATGACAACTTCTACGACCAGAACGGCAAACACGCGCGCACCAGCAACTCCATCGCTTCCAGCCACATCCTGGCGCTGAACTACGCGCACTGGCACTACTCGGTAGTGGCTCGTTACTTCCATAACGGCGGTCAGTGGGCTAACGACGCGAAGCTGAACTTCGGTGACGGCGACTTCAACGTTCGCTCTACCGGCTGGGGTGGTTACTTCGTGGTGGGTTACAACTTCTAATCCTGCCTGATGGTCCCCGGCCTCTGCGCCGGGGATATCGATTGACCCGCATTATGACTCACGATCTTCGCACCTCACCTTCCGCAGAAAATCACTCAATGAACGGTCGGCCCGCTCGCTGAAAAGACGCCCGGTAGCCGCCACTTCCAGGCAGCGGTCGAGACGAAAGCAGCGGTAATCATCGCGCAGCTCGCACCAGCTCACCAGCAGCCAGCGCTCGCCCCAGAAAAAGAGTCCCAGCGGCAGCACTTCACGCTGCGACACCTTTCCTGCTTCATCGCGATAGTGCAGCGCCAGCACCCGCTGACCGGAAACCGCCCGATGCACCAGATCGAACTGCGTCTTGCTGTAGCCCTGAACGCCAAAGTCCGGCGCAAACAGCCGCGACTGCTCGGCCTTGCGCCGGCTCTCCTCAGGTAAAATCGCCAGCACCTTTTCCTGAGCCGACTCCAGCGCCTGGGACAGCGATTCGCCGCCCCAGGTTTGCAGCAGCCGAATGGCGGCCACCAGCGCTTCCGACTCCTGGGTCGTCAGCATTAGCGGCGGCAAGCTGTAGCCGGCCAGCAGGCGATATCCGCTGCCGGCCTCCCCCTCCACCGGCACGCCGGAGAGCGACAAATCGCGGATATCCCGGTAGATGGTGCGCTCCGATACGCCGAGCCGCTCCGCCAGCAGTCCGGCGGTGGTCAGCCTTCTCCCCCGCAGGATCTGCACGATTTGAAAAAGGCGGTCGGCGCGTCGGCTCATTCTCTCTTCTCTTACTGTTTAGGGCCTGTCCCGCAGGCGTCATTGAGCATTAACGGGACAGGTTCTTCGGTTGATGCAGGCCAATCCGATTACCTTCGCTGTCAATAAACAGCGCGATGGTGCCAATATCCTTCGCCAGCTCAAGCGGGCCAAAGACGCAGCGCCCGCCGGCGGAGCTTACGCGGTCGAGCGTCGCGGCCAGATTGTCAGTATGCAGATAGATAATACATCCCTGATCGGCAGGTTTAACCCCGTCAAATTTTGCCAACGCGCCGCCGGGAGCCGGGTCCTGGTACGGGAACACGGCCATTTCAGCACAATCCATATTTTCCCGACGCAGCGTCACCTGCAGCACCGGCTCGTAAAACGCCACCGCACGATCCATATCGGCGACCGGAATTTCAAACCAGTTAATTACGTTGTTCATACATCCTCCTGTCCATTGTTTGGGTTCAGGAGAAGTCTACGGCAGGGCTACTGACAGCGTAGTGTCAGTAGCGATTGGCTTCCCTGGCGGTTAACCCGCCTCTGCGCTACCCGAAGCCTGTACGGCTTTGCGCAGGCGTAGGGTCACGCCGTGCCGGAGGGTCGGTTGGGGAGTGCGAAGAGGGTTATGACGGCCACTGGCGTTACTCCATGTCATAGCATGCGGATAATGGAGAGTAGCCAAAACTGGCGACGCTGTAATAAAAAAATCCCGGCCTTGCGACCGGGATTGCGTTATCAGAACGGGACTGCCTTACGGCAGAATTGACGGCTGATCCGCCCCTTCTTTCTCAACTTTCTGCTGCAGCATATGCTCGCGCTTCATGCCCAGCTTCAGCGCCAGCGCGGACGCCACGTAGATAGAAGAGGCCGTACCGATGGAGACACCGATCAGCATCGTCAGCGAGAAGCCTTCGAGAACCGGACCGCCAAAGAGATACAGCATCAGGATCACCACTAACGTGGTCCCGGATGTGATCAAGGTACGGTGCAGCGTCTGGGTCAACGACACGTTGAAGATCTCGTACGGCGTACCGCGGCGGATCTTACGGAAGTTTTCACGAATACGGTCAGATACCACGATGCTGTCGTTCAGCGAGTAGCCGATAACCGACATCAGCGAGGCAACGATGGTCAGATCAATCTCGATATGGAACAGCGAGAGGATACCCATCGTAATGACCACATCGTGCGCCAGGGCGATGACAACCCCGGCAGCAAGACGCCATTCGAAACGGAAACCGACGTATACCAGGATACAGATCAGCGCCGCCAGCAGCGCCATCGCACCGCTTTGCGCAAGATCGGCCCCGACGCTCGGCCCCACGAACTCGATTCGTTTAACCGTCGCTTCCTGGCTGGTCGATTGGTTAATCACGCTCACGACCTTGCTGCCCAGCTCCTGGCTGACGTTGGTATCATGTACCGGCGGCATACGTACCATGATGTCGCGGCTGCTGCCGAAGTTCTGCAGCTGCGGCTCTTCAAAGCCCGCCTTCTGCAGCGCTTCGCGCATCTGGTCCAGATCGGCGGGTTTTTCGAGGGTAATTTCAATCACCGTACCGCCGGTGAAATCGAGACCCCAGTTAAAGCCACGCACGCCCATCACGACAATGGCGGCAATCAGCAGAAAACCGGAAATGCCGAAAGCCCAGTAGTCCCAGCGCATAAAGTCATAGACTTTACGGCCGTGGTTCAATTGTTCAACAGTATATTCCTGTGCCACAACGCACTCCTCAGATAGACAGCTTTTTAACGCGCTTGCCGCCGTACAGCAGGTTCACGATGGCACGGGTGCCGACGATAGCGGTAAACATCGAGGTTGCCACACCGATACCGGTGGTAATAGCAAACCCTTTAATTGCACCGGTACCGACCGCGTACAGGATGATAACTTTGATCAACGTCGTAATGTTCGCATCGAAGATCGAGCTGAATGCGCCCCTGTAACCTTCATCAATTGCCTGCTGAACGGAACGCCCGTTGCTCAACTCTTCTTTAATACGCTCGTTGATCAGAACGTTCGCATCGACCGCCACCGCAAGGGTTAAGACGATACCCGCAATCCCCGGCATACTCAGCGTCGCCCCAGGCAGCAGGGACATGATACCGACGATCAGCACCAGGTTAGCCACCAGCGCAGAGGTCGCGATCAGGCCGAACTTCTTATAGAAGAAGATCATGAACAGGATAGACACCACCAGACCGGCCAGACACGCTTCCAGGCCCTGCTTGATGTTCTGCATACCCAGGGTCGGGCCGATAGTCCGTTCTTCAACGATCTGAATCGGCGCGATCAGCGCACCGGCACGCAGCAGCAGAGAGAGCTGACGCGCTTCGTTCGGGTTGCTGATACCGGTAATACGGAAGCTGTTACCCAGGCGAGACTGGATGTTGGCGATGTTAATCACCTCTTCCTCTTTCGCCAGAATTGAACGACCGTTGGCATCTTTCTTACCGCTGTCTTTGTACTCCACAAACAGGGTCGCCATCGGCTTACCGATGTTGTCCTTGGTGAAGTTAGACATGATGTTACCACCGGCGCTATCGAGCGAGATGTTAACCTGCGGCTGGTTGAACTCGTCCATGCTGGAAGTGGAGTCGGTGATATGGTCACCGGTCAGAATCACGCGCTTGTACAGCACAACCGGCTGACCTTCACGCGTATTTTTCACTTCAGAGTCGCCAGGGACGCGGCCGGAAGCGGCTGCGGAGCTGTCAACGTTGCTGTTAACCAGACGGAATTCCAGGGTCGCGGTGGCGCCAAGAATCTCTTTCGCGCGCGCGGTGTCCTGAATACCCGGCAGCTCAACCACGATGCGGTCGGCACCCTGACGCTGAACCAGCGGCTCGGCAACGCCCAGCTGGTTTACACGGTTGCGCAGAATGTTGATGTTCTGCTGCACGGCGTATTCGCGGGCTTCTTTCAGGCGCTCGTCGGTCATCACCGCTTTCAGGCCGGTGCTGCCCTGAGTGGAGATAACCAGGTCGCGGTGACGCGGGCTAAGATAAGAGATAGCCTGATCGCGCGCGGTAGCGTCACGAAAAGCGATGCTCAGACCAAAATTGTCTTCTTTACGCACGGTGGAGTAAGGAATGCCTTTATCACGCAGCTCGCTGCGCAGGCTGTCGATATTTTGTTCCTGCAGTTTGCCCAGCGCGGTGTCCATATCGACTTCCATCAGGAAGTGTACGCCACCGCGAAGGTCAAGACCCAGCTTCATCGGCTCGGCATGGATAGCCGCCAGCCAGCGCGGGGTTGCCGGAGCAAGGTTCAGCGCCACGACGTATTTATCACCCAACACGTCCACCAGCACTTCGCGTGCGCGGAGCTGGACATCGGTGGTGTCGAAGCGCGCAAGAATTGCGCCCTCTTCCAGTGCCACAGACTTAGCGGTAATTTTTTCTTCTTGTAACGTTTTCTGGACCTGGATCAGCGTTTGCTCACTGGCGGCGACGCCGCGCGCGCCAGTGATTTGAACGGCCGGATCCTCACCATACAGGTTGGGGAGCGCATACAGCAGGCCGACGACAATGACGACGACCAGCATGACGTACTTCCACAAAGGATAACGGTTTAACACGGCAGTTCCCTTAGGGAAAAGTGGATTACAGCGCCTTCATGGTGCCTTTCGGCAGAACGGCGGCTACGAAGTCACGTTTGATAACCACTTCAGTGGTGTCGTTCAGTGCGATAGCGATGTATCCGCTTTCGGCAACTTTAGTGACGCGACCAACCAGGCCACCATTCGTCAGCACTTCATCACCTTTGGCGATGGAGCTCATCAGATTTTTATGTTCTTTGCTGCGTTTCTGCTGTGGGCGCAGGATCATGAAGTAAAAAATCAGACCAAACACCACCAGCATCAGGATCAGAGACATCGGGCTGCTCTGCGCTGCGCCACCGGTTGCTGCTGCCGCATCAGAAATGAAAAAGCTCATTGAAATTCCCTCATTATTAAAATTAATCAACGTTCAAAGGAGGAACGGTTCGTCCCTGACGTTGGTAAAAATCGGCCACGAAGCTCTCTAATTTACCCTCTTCAATAGCCTTGCGTAAACCAGCCATTAAGCGCTGATAATAACGCAGGTTATGAATGGTGTTGAGGCGCGCGCCCAATATTTCGTTGCAACGATCGAGATGATGCAAGTAAGCGCGTGAATAATTGCGACATGTATAGCAATCACACTCGGCATCCAGCGTCGCCGTATCGCTTTTATGCTTCGCATTACGGATTTTTACGACGCCATCGGTGACGAACAGGTGACCGTTACGCGCGTTACGCGTAGGCATAACGCAGTCGAACATATCGATACCGCGACGTACCCCTTCAACCAGATCTTCCGGCTTGCCGACGCCCATCAGATATCGCGGCTTGTCGGCCGGGATCTGCGGGCAGACGTGCTCGAGAATACGGTGCATGTCCTCTTTCGGCTCGCCGACAGCCAAACCGCCGACAGCGTAGCCATCAAAGCCGATATCTACCAGACCTTTAACGGAGATATCACGTAAATCTTCGTAAACGCTGCCCTGAATAATGCCGAAGAGCGCGTTTTTGTTGCCCAGGCCGTCAAAGCGGTCGCGGCTGCGCTGCGCCCAGCGCAGGGACATCTCCATCGAGCGTTTGGCGTAGTCCCAGTCCGCCGGATACGGCGTACATTCGTCGAAGATCATCACGATATCGGAGCCGAGATCGAACTGAATCTCCATCGATTTTTCCGGATCGAGGAAGATAGGATCGCCGTTGATCGGGTTGCGGAAGTGCACGCCCTGCTCGGTTATCTTGCGGATATCGCCGAGGCTGAAGACCTGAAAACCGCCGGAATCGGTGAGAATCGGCCCTTTCCACTGCATGAAGTCGTGCAGGTCGCCGTGCAGCTTCATGATCTCCTGGCCAGGACGCAGCCACAGGTGGAACGTGTTGCCCAGAATGATCTGCGCGCCGGTGGCTTCAACTTCTTCCGGCGTCATCCCTTTAACGGTACCGTAGGTCCCGACGGGCATAAATGCAGGCGTTTCAACCACGCCGCGCTCAAACACCAGGCGACCGCGGCGGGCGCGACCGTCGGTGGTATCCAGTTCAAATTTCATTATCACTCCTGCGTCAGAAAAACAGTCTGACGTTAAACAACTCGCTACGGAATGGTTCCATAGCTAAAAATACCTGGAGGCGCTATCGGCGCAGCCAGTTTGGGTTGGCCAGCGCGCAGCCACCGGAGCGTACATGCAGTACGTGAGGATGGCGAGCGCTGCCCGGCGTCAAAATGGCAGGTGAATTTGCCTTCTTACGGACGCTCAAAAATAGCCCGCGGATTGTACGTGATAAACATCGCGTCCCCGTAGCTAAAAAAGCGATATTTTTGTTCTACCGCAGCCTTATAGGCGTTCATGGTGTGCTGATAGCCGGCAAACGCCGAAACCAGCATAATCAGAGTAGATTCAGGCAGATGGAAATTAGTGACCAGCGCATCCACCGCTTTGTACTGATATCCCGGATAGATAAAAATCTTCGTGTCGCCGAAGAAGGGTTCGATCAGATCGTTTTTTGCCGCCTGGGCCGCGCTCTCCAGCGAGCGTACCGAGGTCGTTCCCACGGCGATAACGCGGCTGCCGCGCGCTTTGGCGGCCAGCACTGCGTCAACCACGTCCTGCGGGACTTCGGCATATTCGGAGTGCATGATGTGCTCTTCGATGCTGTCCACGCGCACCGGCTGGAACGTCCCCGCGCCGACGTGCAGCGTCACGAACGCCATCTCAACGCCTTTCTCGCGCAGCTTTTCCAGCAGCGGCTCGTCAAAGTGCAGGCCCGCGGTCGGCGCGGCTACCGCGCCCGGCCTGACGCTATAAACGGTCTGGTACAGCTCGCGGTCGGCTTCTTCATCCGGGCGGTCGATATAGGGCGGCAGCGGCATATGGCCGATGCTGTTAAGGATATCCAGTACCGGACGCTCGTCGTTAAACTCGACTTCAAACAGCGCGTCGTGGCGTGCCACCATCGTCGCCTGGATGCTTTCATCATCGCCCAACAGCAGCTCGGCGCCCGGCTTCGGCGCCTTCGAGGCGCGGATGTGCGCCAGGATGCGTTTGTCATCCAGCATGCGCTCGACCAGCACTTCAATCTTGCCGCCGCTGGCCTTACGCCCGAACAGGCGCGCCGGGATCACCCGGGTATTGTTAAAGACCAGCAGATCGCCGGGATTAAGCTTATCGAGCAGATCGGTGAAGGTACCGTGCGTCAGCGCGCCCGTCGGCCCGTCTAACGACAGCAAGCGGCAGCTACTGCGCTCAGGCTGCGGGTAGTGGGCAATCAGGGATTCGGGTAGTTCAAAGGAAAAATCGGTAACGCGCATGACGGTGGCTCAGACTAAATAAAGAGGCGGGTAGTCTAGTGCCGGGGCGTTCTCCCTGCAACCTTTACCCCGCAGCACGGTTATAATACTCTAAATAATTCGCTCTGCAGGACAAGGCGCCTGTGCCTTGAACAGCGCCTGCGCTGGCACCATGAGGGCGAGGCCGTCGGCCGAGTCATGCGGCAACCGGGAGGCAAATTCGTCAGCAACGAATTTAACCTGCCGAGGCCTGGCCTCCGGAGAGGGGCATGGATATCCTTCATTAATCCCGGGCGCTTAGCCAACTCAGCGATCGGGAAGAACAAGGCCCACGACTGGACCGAGTAAAGAAGCCAACGCACATGCAACCGGAAGTACAACGCGTATTATGAATTTTCTCGCACACCTGCACTTAGCCCACCTTGCCGACAGCTCGCTGCCGGGCAATCTGCTGGCCGATTTCGTCCGCGGTAATCCGCAGTCGGACTATCCCCTGGAGATCGTTGACGGCATCTTTATGCATCGGCGAATCGACGTCATGACCGACAATCTGGCGGAAGTTAAGGCCGCCCGGGAGTGGTTTCGACCGCAGACCCGGCGCGTGGCGCCGATTACGCTCGACGTCATGTGGGATCACTTTCTGTCGCACCACTGGGACCGCATCTCGCCCGATATGCCGCTCAGCGAGTTCGTCCGCTATGCTCATGCCCAGGTGGCAACCATTTTGCCGGATTCGCCGCCGCGCTTCGTCAATCTCAATGAGTACATGTGGTCCGAGCGCTGGCTCGAGCGCTATGAGGATATGGCCTTTATCCAGCGCGTCCTTAACGGAATGGCCAGCCGTCGCCCGCGCCTCGACGCCCTGCGCGACTCCTGGCAGGACCTCGATACCCACTACGACAAGCTGGAGCAGCAGTTCTGGCTTTTTTATCCGCGCATGATGGCGCAGGCGAAAAATCGCGAACTCTAACGGTTGCGTTTGCTGACAAAAAGACTATTCTGAAGGTCATACTTCGATATCGATTGATAGGTAAAACCTATCTCATCGATTGTCAGCCTCACGTTGAGTTCGCTCGCTCCTGCCCCTATACTTGCCCGCGTTGCGTTTCAATTAACCTTAGTATTAACAGGAGAATCATATGGTTCTGGTAACTCGTCAGGCTCCGGATTTTACCGCGGCAGCAGTTTTAGGTAACGGCGAAATCGTTGAGAAATTCAACTTCAAACAGCACACCAACGGTAAAGCCACCGTACTGTTCTTCTGGCCGATGGACTTCACCTTCGTTTGCCCGTCTGAACTGATCGCTTTTGACAAACGTTATGAAGAATTCCAGAAGCGCGGCGTAGAAGTTGTTGGCGTTTCCTTCGACTCCGAATTCGTTCACAACGCATGGCGTAACACCCCGGTAGACCAGGGCGGTATTGGTCCGGTTAAATACGCGATGGTTGCTGACATCAAGCGTGAAATCCAGAAAGCCTACGGTATCGAACATCCGGACGAAGGCGTTGCGCTGCGCGGCTCCTTCCTGATCGACGCGAACGGCGTTGTTCGCCACCAGGTGGTTAACGACCTGCCGCTGGGACGTAACATCGACGAAATGCTGCGCATGGTTGACGCGCTGCAGTTCCACGAAGAGCACGGCGAAGTGTGCCCGGCCCAGTGGGAAAAAGGAAAAGAAGGGATGGCCGCTTCTCCGGAAGGAGTCGCTAAATACCTGACCGAGAACGTTTCCAGCCTGTAATCGGCTGCCGTTCTTAAAAAGGCTCGCCACGGCGAGCCTTTTTTGTTGCTTTACGCCCCCCCTTTTTTTACTGCTGGAAATAGGCCGTGGAGACCGCAAAGAGCTAGAAGCATTCCGCTACGCCTTTTTTTGCAATCCCGTTCAAACTTTGCTGAAAAAGTAGCCTGATATTTGTGACAGGCATTGCATTTTACCATTTTAAATTAAGACACCAGCTCACTTCCCCACGCCTGCCCTTCCTCCTCCGAAAAATCAAAAAACCATAAGCAGTTGATATATAACAATATAATTAATTTTATATTTTCAGATAAAATATTTCCAATATCCCTCCGATGTGATCAACTTCAATATTTAAAAATCCATATGTGATCTGAAGCCTAATTTTTGTTGATATATTTGTCCATGATCTAGTTCAGGAATATGAACGCATTAAGGATCGGATGATGGACATTATTTTTAACCCTACATTAATTGCGCTGAAGAAAAATATTTCCACCGCCGAGCAGGCGATCGAATTCGCTGGAACGCTGCTTGTCCGGCAAAATATTTGCCGCCCGGAATATATTAATGCGATGGTCGAGGTGTATCGGGATTTTGGCCCGGCGATTGTTATCGACTACGGCCTGGCGATGCCCCATGCCCGACCGGAAAAAGGCGCATTGCAAACGGGTTTTTCCTTAGTCACCACCCAACAGCCGATCGCATTTGGCCACGAGGAGTTTGATCCGGTGAACGTCATCATCGCCATCGCCGGGGCGGATGCAAATAGCCATATAAAAATGATCCAGCTGATAGCCTCGCTCATTGAATCAGATATTGTCACGTTTCTTCAGCAGGAGCATGACGTCAATTCAGTATTACATTTCATCCACAAGCAAATGGAGTAGTCATTATGTTAGTTATCAGAACGGTTTGTGGTAACGGTATTGGCAGTTCATTAATGGCTGCGAATAATGTCAAAAAAATATGTGATGAATTAGGTATTAAAGCCGACGTGGCCTCCGTTGATTTTGCCAACGCGGTAGGAGAAAAAGCCGACCTCTACGTCACAATTAAAGAGCTGGCAAACCAGTTTCCTGCGCGCTGTAACGTCGCCATTATTCGCAGCTACGTGCACAAGGCAAAAATCGCCGAGGATATTACTGAAGCACTCACCAAAATTGCTGCAACTCACTCTTAATCATTATTGAGGGAACGACCATGCAGGCTATTCTTAGCTTCTTAGCGGAAATATTTAGTCAACCCGCATTTCTGATGGGGATTATCGCATTTGTCGGTTTAGTGGCGCTGCGCTCCCCGGGTAATAAATTACTGACCGGTACCTTAAAGCCAATATTAGGCTATTTGATGTTAAGCGCCGGTGCCGGGGTTATTGTTGCAAACCTCAACCCTCTCGGCGGTATTATTGAAGCCGGATTTAATATTCGCGGCGTAATCCCTAATAATGAGGCCATTGTTTCCGTCGCGCAAAAAATGCTGGGCGTGGAAACCATGAGCATTTTGCTCTTAGGCTTTATTTTCAATCTGCTCATTGCGCGCTGCACCAAGTACAAATATATCTTTCTCACCGGGCACCACTCTTTCTTCCTGGCCTGCCTGTTCTCCGCGGTGCTGCAGGCGGCAGAGTTCCACGGCTGGATGCTGGTATTAATCGGCGGATTCCTGCTGGGCTCATGGTCGGCCATTTCTCCGGCAATCGGTCAACGCTACACCAAACAAGTTACCGAAGATGGCGGCATTGCGATGGGGCACTTCGGCTCGCTGGGCTATTACATCTCGGCCTGGATCGCCACGAAAACCGGTAATCCGGCAAATTCATTTGCCGATACCGAAATCTCAGAGAAATGGGGCTTTCTGCGCGACACCACGGTCACCACCGGGATCGTGATGTTTGTTATCTACTTCGTCTGCAGCGCCGTCGCGGGCACGGAGTACCTGCGCACGATAACCGACCAGAATATGCTGATCTTCTCTATCCTCACCGGCCTGCAGTTCGCGGTCGGCGTCGCCATCGTCTACAACGGCGTACGGCTGATCCTCGGCGATCTCGTCCCGGCGTTCCAGGGGATCAGCCAGAAGCTGATACCGAACTCCATCCCCGCCGTCGACTGTGCCGTATTTTTTACCTTTAGCCCAACCGCCGTGGTCGTGGGGTTCATCAGCTCGTTCGTTGGTGGCCTGGTCGGCATGCTTTTCCTCGGCGCATTTGGCATGGCGCTGATAATCCCCGGCATGGTGCCGCACTTCTTCTGCGGCGGAACCTCCGGAGTCTTTGCCGATAAGCTGGGCGGCAAACGCGGCTGCATCATCGCCTCATTTATCGGCGGCATATTCCTTGCGTTCCTTCCGGCGATGCTGCTTCCGGCTTTGGGTAGCCTCGGCTTTGAGAACAGCACCTTCGCCGACTTCGACTTTGCGGTCTGGGGCATCATCATCGGTAATGCCTTCACCCAGTTTGGTCAGATAACGATCTATCTCATCTGCCTGGCGCTTCTGGTCGCGCTGCTGGTGCCATTCTGCTTCCGCTCAGTGCGTGTGGTCGGTGACACCCTCAGCTATGAGGAGCTCACTGCGGATAAGAAAAATGAATAAGCGGTTTCATTTTTCGCTGCGGGAAGGGACTTCCTCCCGCAGCTGACAAAATAATCAGGAGTTGTTATGGCTATCTTGTCCATTGGGTTTTCATGTTTCGATCAGTTCTTTTTTCTTAACGAATGGCAGCAGGAGAATACCAAAAATTTCTGCCACGACTTTATCGAGAGCGGCGGCGGCCCGGCAGCAAATGCGGCGTGGCTGCTGGGGCTGTGGGGGGAAGATGTTTACTACATTGGCCATTTGAATAAGGACCTTTACGGCCAGCGTATTATCGATGAGTTTGCCGAGGCCGGGGTCGATACCAGCCAGGTGGTCTTCTCCGATGAAATGATCACCCCGCTGGCGTCGGTGCTGGTGAATCGCCTGTCGGGCTCAAGGACGATTATTACCCGTAAAATGCAGACACCGCCTTCGCTGACCTACGACCAGAAGCTGAAAATTGATGATTTAGCGGCGCGGCTCATTGAATCAGAGGAACCGGTAACGCTATTAGTTGATGGGCATGAAGCGGAACTCAGCGAATATATCATCAAGAAACTGCCAGCCGCAAAGGTAGTTATGGACGGTGGTTCGCTGCGCGCCAGTAATATTAAGCTGGCAGCCTGGACCGATTACTTTGTTGTTAGCGAGCATTTCGCCAGAGACTATATGGGCTATCGCGCCCTCGAGACCGAAGCGGAAATTAAAGCCGCACTGATCGAGCTAAATAAAATTTGCCGCGGTGACACCTTTATTACGCTGGGGGAAAAAGGCTGTGCGTTCTTAAAAAGCGGCATGCTGCAAATTGTTCCGGCCTGGCTCTGCAATGTGGTCGATACGACCGGCGCCGGGGACGTATTCCACGGCGCCTTTACCTATGGCGTGCACTACTCGTGGCATATCGACAATATTATTTTGTTTGCCAGCCTGACCGCTGCAATCTCTATTGAGAAAAAGGGGGTACGTGAATCAATGCCCGACCTTGCCATCGTCCATAACTCGCTAAATAACTACGAAAGAAACTTAACGCAATATTTTGGTGAATAATTTTCGTTAATCAATATCGAGAGGTGATCATGTTAGTTTCTATGAAGGACATGCTTCAGCATGCCCTACGGGACGGTTATGCCGTAGGGCAGTTCAATATTAATAATCTGGAATGGGTCGCTGCCGTATTAAGCACCGCACAACAGCTGCGCTCCCCGGTTATTTTAGGCGTCTCCGGCGGTACCGTTAAGCATATGCTGGGATTAAAATGTATTCATGACATCGTGGTCAACGCGATTGATTATTTACACATTGATATTCCGGTCGCGCTGCATCTCGATCACGGGACCACCCGTGAAGCCTGCGAAGCGGCTATTGAGGCCGGATTCAGCTCCATCATGTTTGATGGTTCGCACCTGCCGTTCAGCGAAAACCTGGCCATCACCCGCCATCTGGTCGGGCTGGCGCATGCCAGAGGCATTTCGGTTGAAGCTGAGCTGGGCACCATTGCCGGAAGCGAAGACGGTATCGTCAACTCGACGGTGATCTATGCTGACCCGCAGGAGTGCTACACCCTGGTCAGCGAAACTCAGGTCGATTGTCTGGCAGCGGCGTTAGGCTCGACCCACGGGCTGTACAAAGGCAAAGCAAAGCTCGGGTTTACGGAGATGAAGGCGATTGCGGAGCGGGTTAAGGTTCCGCTGGTGCTGCACGGCGGCACCGGTATTGCCGACGAGGATATGCGTAAGGCCATTGCCTGCGGCACGGCCAAAATTAACGTCAATACCGAAAATATGTACGCCTGGTGCCAGGAGGTGAAGGCTATATTATCTGCCGATACCGGGCATGATGTGAACGACCCGCGTAAAGTGATCGGCCAGGGGCTGAAACCGGTGCGCGAAATGATCGCGCGGCGCATTGAGCTGTTTGGCTCACAAAACCGCTATTAGCCAATTTTCACTTTATCGGCGCCACTTCAGGGAAAACCCAGCCCCGGACAGATCCGGAGGCTGGTTAATCAGCGGCTAAAACGCGAAGCAGGAGCAGCCCAACACGCCCCAGAACGCCTGCTCATCGGCAACCGGGATCGACGACCGGCGCGCAATATCGTGCTGGTGGCCGTGGACGCCGCAGCTGCCGCAGCACTGGTGCATCTGCACGATGGCGCCGATTTTTGCCGCCGCGGGCGGCGCCGAGCGGTAGTGGCCCGGAACCTTGACCACCGGAGACCACTCCGGCAGCACCGGGATGGGCGGCGGCGCCAGCGGCGAGAAGTGTCCGGCGGCATAAACCACTTTGCCGTCAACCACCGTCAGCACCGATTCGATGCCTTTTATCTCCTCTTCCGGCACGCTGAAATAGTCCTTCGACAGCACCACCAGATCGGCGAGCTGATCCTGCTCAATACGCCCTTTTTTGCCCTGCTCGCTGGAGAACCAGGCGCTGCCCGCCGTCCATAGCTCCAGCGCCACGTCACGCGGCAGGCGGTTGCTCTCGTCGTACATTGCCATGCCGCCGACGGTGCGCCCGGAAACCAGCCAGTAGAGCGCGGTCCACGGGTTGTAGCTCGCCACGCGGGTGGCGTCGGTGCCGAGCCCCACCGGCACCTCCATTTCCAGCATTTTCGCCACCGGCGGAGTGTGCTTCACCGCATCGATACCGTAGCGGTCGACAAAATATTCCCCCTGGAAGGCCATCCGGTGCTGTACCGCAATCCCGCCGCCCAGCGCCTTCACGCGCTCAATATTGCGCTCGGTGATGGTTTCCGCATGGTCAAAGAACCAGTGCAGGCCGTTAAACGGAATCTCGCGGTTTACCTTCTCAAAGACGTCCAGCATCCGGCTGATGGATTCGTCATAGGTGGCATGCAGGCGGAACGGCCAGCGGTGTTCGACCAGGTGGTGCACCACCCGCTCCAGCTCGTCCTCCATTCCCGCCGGCAGATCCGGACGCGGCTGCAGGAAATCTTCAAAATCCGCCGCCGAAAAGACCAGCATCTCGCCGGCGCCGTTGGCGCGGAAAAAGTCGGTCCCCTGCCCCGGCTTCAGCATATCGGTCCAGCGTTCGAAATCATCCAGCTCCTGCTTCGGACGCTGGGTAAACAGGTTATAGGCAATGCGCACGGTCATCTGCTGGTTCGCGTGCAGCTGCTCAATAATTTCATAATCTTCCGGGTAGTTCTGGAAGCCGCCGCCGGCGTCAATCGCGCTGGTCAGCCCGAGACGGTTCAGTTCGCGCATAAACTGGCGCGTCGAGTTCACCTGCAGCTCCAGCGGCAGCTTCGGCCCCTTCGCCAGCGTCGCGTAGAGGATCATGGCATTGGGCCTGGCGATCAGCATCCCGGTCGGATTGCCGTTGCTATCCCGCACAATTTCGCCGCCCGCCGGATCCGGCGTCTCTTTGGTATAGCCTACGGCCTTCAGCGCCGCGCGGTTAAGCAGCGCGCGATCGTAGAGATGCAGCACGAATACCGGCGTATCCGGCGCCGCCTGGTTGAGCTCTTCCAGCGTCGGCATGCGCCGCTCGGCAAACTGGAATTCGCTCCAGCCGCCGACCACCCGCACCCACTGCGGCGAAGGCGTGCGATCGGCCTGCTCTTTGAGCATCCGCAGCGCGTCCGCCAGCGAGGGAACGCCTTCCCAGCGTAGCTCAAGGTTGTAGTTCAGCCCGCCGCGGATCAGGTGCAGGTGGGAATCATTCAGCCCGGGGATCGCCGTATGGCCCTGCAGATCGACGATCTGCGTGCCTTCGCCGGCAAAGCTCATGATCCGATCGTGGCTCCCGGCCGCGAGGATCTTACCGTCGGCGATCGCTACCGCGTCGGCCAGCGGATTTTGGCGATCGAGGGTGTGGATCCGACCATGGGTCAGGATCAGTGTGGCAGTTTGTGACATAACGCTCTCCTTGAGGAGGCTGACTCAGTTTTTCTTTAACCAGCCAGCAAACAGGCGGGTCACGATGGGCATCCAGAACCAGACCACCAGCGCGACGACGCAGGCATCGTTTATCAAATGTAGCGGCAGGCTTCCCCGCATCGAGGGCAGCAGCATGCCGGTCAGCCAGGGCACCAGGTTGGTGCTGGGGAAGATAACCAGTAGGGTTATCAGAAACTGCTTCCAGCGCAGCGGCTGGCGCACGTTGGCCGCCGGCGGGGTAAACCAGAAAGCCGGCTCGGTACGGACCTCGGTGCGATCGCCCTCGTTAAGCAGCGGCGCAATTTCAGCAACCAGTTCGCGGCGCGTTTCTGACTGCGTCCAGGCGTAGAGGTGCTCAATGGTGTCGAAGCGAATAATGACGCTCCATAAATTCTGCCCGGCCCCCGGGCGAATGACGTTAGCGCCAAGGTGCCCGGGAAACTCCGCTGCCACCGGCATGATTTTTCCGAGCCACTCTTCATAGCGCTTACCGTGTTCGGGATCGAGCATATGACTGATGACCAGCGTTACCGATTTCTGTTGCGCCATAAGGAGCTCCTTGCTGCAGGGAAGCGGCGGGATTTCCCCGCCATCAGCCATA
>NZ_BJNO01000005.1 GCF_006539725.1 Klebsiella terrigena
ATACCATCGATACTATGAAAGTATCGTTACCACGGAGGCGCATTCTAGTGGTTTTCAGCTATTCGTCAATAGTTAATTGTGCTGGCGGAATTGATTGTTGCAAAAAGGCGCGGCGGGAGGCGGTAAAAGGCCGGCGACGCGCGGTGACGTCGCCGGACGGTAGCGAGGCGTTATTTCTTCGCCTGGCGGGTCATCACGGTACGGTAGACCTTAAAGCGGCCGGTCTGCGCGAGAACTTCGTGGAAGCCGAAGATTTCGTCAAGCACGTCCGGATAAGGCAGGAAGGCGTTAGCGACAATGCGCAGCTCGCCGCCGCTGCCGAGGTGGCGTACCGCCCCGCGAATCAGGGTTTGCGCCGCTTCCTGGCTGGTCTGCAGGCCGTCATGGAACGGCGGGTTGGAAATGATCATGTCAAACCGGCCGTTAACTTCGGAGAAGACGTTGCTGGCGAAGACTTCACCTTCAATGCCGTTGGCTGCGAGGGTGGCGCGGCTGGCTTCTACCGCTGGCGCGCTGACGTCACAGAGGGTTAAGCGGACCTTCGGCGAATGACTTGCCAGTACGGTCGCCAGCACGCCCGCGCCGCAGCCGACGTCGAGCACTTTGCCCTTGGTATGCGGCGTCAGCGTTGAGAGCAGCAGTTGGCTACCGACGTCCAGCCCGTCGCGGCTGAATACGCCCGGCAGGGTTTTAATCGTCAGGTTGTCGAGCGGATATTCGCCCCAGTACTGCTCAGGATCGAAGGTTGGCTGTTTTTCCAGACGACCGTGATACAGCCCACAGCGGCGGGCGCTGTCAATTTTGGTCAGCGGCGCGTAGTCGGCCAGCATCTGCTCGGCGCTGCGCACGCCGCTGCGGTTTTCACCGACCACGAAAATATCGATACCGGTCGGCAGCAGCGACAGCAGGTTCATCAGCTGGAACTGGGCTTCCGGCTTGTTCTTCGGCCAGTAGTAAATCAGCGTATCGCAATCGGCGACGTCGCTGGCCTGCGCCACCAGGCCAAAGCTGGCGCTCTCGCCCATCTGGCGGCTCAGCACCTGCCAGTGGTGAAACTGCTGGGTGTGAACGCGGCTGGCGGCGGTGTCCAGACGTGCGGGCAGGTCATCCTGCAGGTCACCGGCAAACAGAACGCGGGCGGACTCGAAATCATCACTGTGGCGCAGCAAGACTTCACTTGCCGGGGTAAAAGCAGACATGAAACACTCCTTCATTAAGACTGGCGCCGATTATACACGTTATCCTTAGCGCTGCCTCTTTGTTGGCTGTCCCTGCGAGCATCGCCGTATTCTGCCGCCGACAGGGGCGGAGTTTGTTGGCGCAAATACGACGGATTTGCTATATTGCGCGCTTGATTAACAGGAGTGTTTCGCTATGACATCCCGACGAGACTGGCAATTACAGCAGCTGGGCATTACCCAGTGGTCGCTGCGTCGCCCCGGGGCGTTGCAGGGCGAAATCGCTATCTCACTGGCTGGGCATATTCGTCTGGTAATGGTGGCGGAAAATCCGCCGTCGCTCAGCGAACCGCTAATCGGTGATGTTCTACGGGCGCTGGCGCTGACGCCGGATCAGGTGCTGCAGCTGACGCCAGACCGCGTGGCCATGCTGCCACAGAACGGCCGCTGTAACAGCTGGCGGTTAGGCACGGACGCACCGTTGCTGCTGGCGGGCGCACAGGTAACCTCGCCCGCTTTTGATGAACTCCAGACCAGCGCGCCTGCCCGTATGGCGCTCTGGCAACAAATCTGCGCACATGAACACGATTTCTACCCTCAACACGGCTGATTTGCCCCGAGCCTGGCAAATAGAATCCCGCGCCCACGCTTTTCCGTGGAGCGAGCAAACCTTCGCCAGCAATCAGGGAGAACGCTACCTGAATCTCCAGCTGGCGGTCGATGGTGAAATGGCGGCCTTTGCCATTACGCAAATTGTGCTGGACGAGGCGACCCTGTTTAACATCGCCGTCGATCCGGCCTTCCAGCGGCGCGGCCTCGGCCGAGAGCTGCTGGAGCGGGTGATTGATGAGGTCGAAAAACGCGGCGTCGCCACGCTGTGGCTGGAGGTTCGCGCCTCTAACGCTGCGGCCATTGCGCTGTATGAAAGCCTGGGCTTTAACGAGGCGACCATCCGCCGCAACTACTACCCCACCGCCGACGGCCGTGAGGATGCACTCATTATGGCTCTACCGCTAAGCATGTAAGACAAGGTGATACGATGAAGTGGGACTGGATTTTCTTTGATGCCGATGAAACGCTGTTTACGTTTGACTCCTTCACCGGTTTACAGCGGATGTTCCTCGACTATAGCGTGACGTTTACCGCTGAAGATTTTCAGGACTATCAGGCCGTGAATAAGCCGCTGTGGGTGGACTATCAAAACGGCGCCATCACTTCGCTTCAGCTGCAGCACCAGCGTTTTGATAGCTGGGCCAGCCGCCTTAGCGTGCCGCCGGGCGAGCTTAACGACGCGTTTATGAACGCCATGGCCGAGATTTGCTCGCCGCTTCCCGGGGCGGTATCGCTGCTGAACGCGCTGCAGGGTAAGGTGAAAATGGGGATTATTACCAACGGCTTCACCTCGCTGCAGCAGATCCGTCTGGAACGAACCGGTTTGCGCGATCACTTTGATTTATTGATTATTTCTGAACAAGTCGGCGTCGCAAAGCCGGATGCACGGATCTTTGACTACGCCCTGGCGCAGGCGGGCCTCCCGGATCGTTCCCGCGTGCTGATGGTAGGGGATACCGCAGAGTCTGATATTCGCGGCGGCGTCAACGCTGGCCTCGCGACCTGCTGGCTCAACGCCCATCAGCGCGAGCTGCCTGAGGATCTCCGCCCGGACTGGACGGTAACCTCGTTAAGCGAACTGGAGCAGCTCCTGTGTAAACACTGATTGCCTCCCCCCCGTTGATGGGTAAAATAGCCGCAATTTTTCGTATTTAACATGCGTGGCCGGTTGCCGCGTTTACTAAGAAGATTCCATTATGACGTTGTCTCCTTATCTGCAGGAGGTGGCCAAGCGCCGCACTTTTGCCATTATTTCTCACCCGGATGCCGGTAAAACTACCATCACCGAAAAGGTGCTGCTGTTCGGACAGGCGATTCAAACCGCCGGTACCGTTAAAGGCCGCGGCTCCAACCAGCACGCGAAGTCGGACTGGATGGAGATGGAAAAGCAGCGTGGTATCTCTATTACCACGTCGGTGATGCAGTTCCCGTATCACGGTAGCCTGGTTAACCTGCTGGATACCCCGGGCCACGAAGACTTCTCTGAAGATACCTATCGTACGCTGACGGCGGTGGACTGCTGCCTGATGGTTATCGATGCGGCCAAAGGCGTCGAAGATCGTACCCGTAAGCTGATGGAAGTGACCCGTCTGCGCGACACGCCGATCCTGACGTTCATGAACAAGCTCGATCGCGATATCCGCGATCCGATGGAGCTGCTGGACGAAGTTGAAAACGAGCTGCGCATCGCCTGCGCGCCGATCACCTGGCCGATTGGCTGCGGGAAGCTGTTTAAGGGCGTGTACCATCTCTATAAAGATGAAACGTATCTTTATCAGACCGGTAAGGGCCACACTATTCAGGAAGTCCGCATTATTAAGGGCCTGAATAACCCGGATCTCGACAGCGCGGTCGGTGAAGACCTCGCGCAGCAGCTGCGCGATGAGCTGGAGCTGGTGCAGGGCGCTTCCAACGAATTTGATAAAGAGCTGTTCCTGGCAGGGGAAATCACCCCGGTCTTCTTCGGGACGGCTTTAGGTAACTTCGGCGTCGATCATATGCTGGATGGCCTGGTGGATTGGGCGCCCGCGCCGATGCCGCGTAAGACCGATACGCGCGAAGTCCGCGCGGAAGAAGAGAAGTTCACCGGCTTTGTGTTTAAAATTCAGGCCAACATGGACCCGAAACACCGCGACCGCGTCGCCTTTATGCGCGTGGTTTCCGGGCAGTACGAAAAGGGCATGAAGCTGCGTCAGGTGCGTATTGGCAAAGACGTGGTGATTTCCGACGCGCTAACCTTTATGGCCGGCGATCGCTCGCACGTTGAAGAAGCCTACCCTGGCGATATTATCGGCTTACATAACCACGGCACCATTCAGATTGGCGATACCTTCACCCAGGGCGAGATGATGAAGTTCACCGGCATTCCGAACTTCGCGCCGGAGCTGTTCCGTCGTATTCGTCTGAAGGATCCGCTGAAGCAAAAACAGCTGCTCAAAGGGCTGGTTCAGCTCTCTGAAGAGGGCGCGGTACAGGTCTTCCGTCCGATCGCCAATAACGATCTGATCGTCGGGGCCGTTGGGGTGCTGCAGTTTGACGTGGTAGTTGCGCGCCTGAAGAGCGAATATAACGTGGAAGCGATTTACGAATCGGTCAACGTGGCGACCGCCCGCTGGGTCGAATCGACCGACGTGAAGAAATTCGAAGAGTTTAAACGTAAAAACGAAATTCAGCTGGCTCTCGATGGCGGCGATAATTTGACCTATATTGCGCCGACGATGGTGAACCTTAACCTGACTCAGGAGCGTTACCCTGAAGTGATGTTCCGCAAAACGCGCGAGCACTAATCCCTTCTGGAGCGCGGCCTGTGCCGCGCTCTGCTCGATTTTCCCGCCGTCCCCGCCGCTAAAGAAAGTTCTTAATTTTTTCCGTTCGCCCATTTTTTTATGCATATTTCCCTCCTTCCTTGCGACCTTCTACTATATTTAATAAGCAATTTTCAAAATGCTGGCTTAATAAACTACTTATTCAGCTTTACCGATATAGAAATAACGAGGAGATCATCATGACAAGACGAAAGAATACCAGCAAGATGCTGGCGCTCTTCTTGGGCTCGGCTATGATCAGCGCCTCGGCATATGCGGACAACTCAACGACGGACAGCGCAAAGTCCGTTGCCAACAGCGCCGGGCAGGCTGTCGATAGCTCGATGAATAAAGTCGGCGACTTTATGGACGACAGCACCATTACCGCCAGAGTTAAGGCGGCGCTGATCGATGATAAAAGCATCCACAGCACGGATATCTCGGTGAAAACCGAGAATAAAGCGGTCACCCTGAGCGGCTCGGTAGAGAGTACCGAGCAGAAAGAGCAGGCGGTCAGAATAGCGAAAGAGGTTAAGGGCGTCTCGACGGTCAACGACAAGCTGAGCGTCGCCAACGAGCAGCCTGCAAGCCTGAAGGGCTACGCGGGCGATACGGCGATTACCAGTGAAATCAAAGCGAAGCTGCTGGCCGACGATATTGTCCCTTCGCGGAAGGTGACGGTTGAAACCAGCGCCGGCACCGTGCGTCTGTCAGGGACGGTGGCGTCTCGTGAGCAGGCAGAACGCGCCGTTGAGATAGCTAAAGCCGTCACCGGCGTAAAAACCGTGAAAAATGACCTCAGCGTCCAATAACACCGTTCACTAAATAAATTTTTCGGCGACTGCCGTTTAATCAGAGCACGACAGGGTTGGTGCCTGCGCGACCTGAGCGCGTAGAAAAGCGACCGTTATCCACTATGGTAAGGAGAGCATTATGTTTCGATGGGGCATTATTTTTCTGGTCATCGCCTTAATTGCCGCCGCTTTAGGATTCGGTAGCCTGGCGGGTACGGCAGCCTGGGCGGCAAAAATTGTCTTTGTCGTCGGTATTATTCTGTTCCTGGTCAGCCTGTTTACCGGGCGCCGGCGCCCGTAGATGCTAAGGCCAGAGTGGCATTAAGCGTATTGATGAAATAGTGTTTTACATAAAGCCAGTCTATATGACTGGCTTTTGCTGTATCAGGGGGTTAAAAATTGCGTTACCTTGAGGCGATAGAATAAGCAAACAGGAAGACAGAGTGGGGCATCGAATTCCCGTCACGCTTGGCAACATTGCGCCATTATCGGTTAAACCTTTTCACCCGGGCAAGCTTGGCCTGGTGTGTGAGGGGGGAGGACAACGGGGGATTTTTACCGCCGGGGTGCTGGATGAGTTTATGCGCGCCGGATTCAACCCTTTTGACATTATGCTCGGCACCTCTGCCGGGGCGCAAAATCTGTCAGCCTATATGTGCAACCAGCAGGGCTACGCGCGCAAGGTCATCACGCGTTACACCACCGCCCGCGAGTTTTTTGACCCAATGCGCTTCGTGCGCGGCGGAAATCTTATCGACCTCGACTGGCTGGTGGGGACCACGGCGCAAAAAATGCCTCTGGCGATGAGCTACGCCGAAGATCGGTTTGCGCAGGGCAAAGAGCTGTGGATGTGCGCCTGCCGCGGCGATGACTATACCCCTAACTACTTTTCCCCGACGCAGTCCACGTGGCTCGATCAGATCCGCGCCTCCAGCGCGATCCCCGGTTTTTATCGCAGCGGCGTGATGCTTGACGGTATCAGCTATCTCGACGGCGGCGTCAGCGACGCGATCCCGGTGCAGGAGGCCGCAAAACGCGGCGCGCAGACGATTGTGGTGATCCGCACGGTTCCGTCGCAGATGTACTATACCCCGCAGTGGTTTAAACGTATGGAGCGCTGGCTCGGCGAAAGCAGCCTGCAGCCGTTTGTCAATCTGGTCCAGCACCATGAGGCCACCTACCGCGCCACCCAGCAGTTTATTGACAAGCCGCCGGATAAGCTGCGGATCCTCGAAATCTACCCGCAGAAGCCGTTAAAAAGTATGGCCCTGGGGAGCCGGCTGCCGGCGCTGCTTGAGGACTATAAAACCGGCCGTCAGTGCGGCCGCTATTTCCTGGCAACGGTGGGCAAGCTGCTGGCCGACCGTCCGCCGCTGCTGCGGCATATGCCGCGTCTCGCGGTGCCCGCGCCGGTGGTGGTGCCGCCGGCTTCCGTGGCCAACGATGCGCACCAGGCAACCCTGATTGACGCCGCGCAGGCCAACGATGCCAGCTTCGATAATGAGGATCTGGCGTGATGCGACAATTTATCGATACCCACTGTCATTTCGATTTCCCGCCGTTTGCCGATGATGAAACGGACAGCATCGCCCGGGCCGCGCGTGAAGGAGTGATGCGGATTATTGTTCCCGCCACCGAGGCGGACAATTTTCCCCGCGTGCTGGCCCTGGCTGCGCAGCATGATGCGCTGTATGCCGCGCTGGGCCTACATCCGATAGTGATTGAGCGTCATGATGAGAGCAGCCTTCAGCGGCTTGAAGTGTGCCTGCAGCAGCGCAGCGCAAAGCTGGTGGCGATTGGGGAAATTGGCCTCGATCTCTATCGCGAGGATCCGCAGTTTGATCGCCAGCAGGCGGTGCTTGAGGCGCAGCTGCGGCTGGCGAAGCGCTATGATTTGCCGGTTATCCTTCATTCGCGACGCACCCACGATAAGCTGGCGATGCTGCTGAAAAAGCACGCTCTGGCGCGTACCGGAGTGGTGCATGGCTTTGCCGGCAGCCTGCAGCAGGCGGAGCGTTTCGTGCAGGCAGGATACAAAATTGGCGTTGGCGGCACCATTACCTATCCCCGCGCCAGTAAAACGCGCGAGGTCATGTCGCGTCTGCCGCTGTCGGCGCTGCTGCTGGAAACGGACGCGCCGGATATGCCGCTAAACGGCTTTCAGGGCGAGCCAAACCGCCCGGAGCAGGCGGCTCGGGTCTTTACCTCCCTGTGCGAGCTGCGCCAGGAGCCGGCAGATGTTATCGCCCAGGCTCTCCTGAGCAACACCGAAGCGCTGTTCGGCACGCTATAACATCTCGCTTAACAAGCGAAACCCGCCCTCTCGGCCGTCGCGGCGGCAAAACTCACGCTACGGTTCCTGTGTTTGTTAGAATTCCATCATTTCCAGGTTTTGATTAAAATCGTTGTTTTTCAATCTATAATCACGTAACCCCTCTTTCTTTAGCACAATATGTGCGCGCTGGTGTCGAGTTTTAGGCTGCTTGTATGTTATAATAATAACATTGTCGCGCGATGAGGAATTCTGATTATGCTTAAAGAAAACTTGTCGCTGAGATGGTGGGTACTGGTATTTTTATGTGATTTACATCTCATTATGGTTATGCAAGTTAGTAATTAGTTTTCATTAACTGTGATGGATGTCGAAGTGTAGCGGCGAGGTGATGTTACAATAGTAACAGACTCGCAAGGTGACAAACTATTGAACCGGCAATACGCCGTCGGAGTATGAAATGACTGATTTATCTGCAAGCAGCCTGCGCGCATTGAAGCTGATGGACCTGACCACCCTGAATGACGACGACACCAATGAGAAGGTGATCGCGCTGTGTCATCAGGCGAAAACGCCGGTCGGTAACACGGCGGCAGTCTGCATCTACCCACGCTTTATCCCGATTGCTCGTAAAACCTTGAATGAGCAGGGCACGCCGGATATTCATATCGCCACGGTGACCAACTTCCCGCACGGTAATGACGATATCGATATCGCCCTGGCGGAAACCCGCGCCGCGATCGCCTACGGCGCCGATGAAGTTGACGTGGTATTCCCTTACCGCGCGCTGATTGCCGGCAACGAGCAGGTTGGATTCGACCTGGTTAAAGCCTGTAAAGAGGCCTGCGCGGCGGCTAACGTTCTGCTCAAAGTGATCATCGAAACCGGCGAGCTGAAAGAAGAAGCGCTGATCCGCAAAGCTTCCGAAATTTCCATCAAAGCGGGCGCGGATTTCATCAAGACCTCTACCGGTAAAGTGCCGGTAAACGCCACGCCGGAAAGCGCGCGCATCATGCTGGAAGTTATCCGCGATATGGGCGTTCAGGAAACCGTAGGCTTTAAGCCAGCGGGCGGCGTACGCAGCGCGGAAGACGCGCAGCAGTTCCTGGCGATTGCCGATGAGCTGTTCGGCGCAGAGTGGGCCGACTCGCGCCACTACCGCTTCGGCGCCTCCAGCCTGCTGGCTAGCCTGCTGAAAGCGCTGGGCCACGGCGACGGTAAGAGCGCCAGCAGCTACTAAGGCGTAACGGTGACATAACCGTATCCCGGACGAGGCGCGCTAGCGCCGAGGCCGGGAGATCCCCGGCGGCGCAACGTGCGGCCGGGCTTCAGGATTTTAGCACGGGCGCAGATAACGCCGCCCGTCGTGTTTGACCTTATTCCTCAGGGGGTTACCTTGTTTCTCGCACAAGAAATTATTCGTAAAAAACGTGATGGTCACGCGCTGAGCGATGATGAAATTCGCTTTTTCATCAACGGGATACGCGATAATACCGTCTCCGAAGGGCAGATAGCCGCGCTGGCGATGACCATTTTTTTCCACGATATGACTATGCCAGAACGCGTTTCGCTGACCATGGCGATGCGGGATTCAGGAACCGTACTGAACTGGAAAAGCCTCAATCTTAACGGGCCGATCGTGGATAAGCACTCCACCGGCGGCGTGGGCGATGTCACGTCGCTGATGCTTGGCCCGATGGTTGCCGCCTGCGGCGGCTACGTGCCGATGATCTCCGGTCGTGGACTGGGACATACCGGCGGAACGCTCGACAAGCTGGAAGCGATCCCCGGTTTTGATATTTTCCCGGACGACGGCCGTTTCCGCGACATCATTAAGGATGTTGGCGTGGCTATCATCGGGCAGACCAGCTCGCTGGCGCCTGCCGACAAGCGCTTCTACGCCACCCGCGATATTACCGCGACGGTGGACTCGATTCCGCTGATCACCGCCTCTATTCTGGCGAAAAAGCTGGCTGAAGGCCTGGATGCGCTGGTGATGGACGTGAAGGTGGGCAGCGGCGCCTTTATGCCGACCTACGAACTCTCTGCGGCGCTGGCCGAAGCGATCGTTGGCGTCTCCAACGGCGCAGGCGTGCGCACCACCGCGCTGCTGACCGATATGAATCAGGTGCTGGCCTCCAGCGCCGGTAACGCCGTCGAAGTCCGCGAAGCGGTGCAGTTCCTGACCGGCGAATATCGCAATCCTCGTCTGTTTGACGTGACCATGGCGCTGTGCGT
This sequence comes from Klebsiella terrigena, assembly GCF_006539725.1. Classification (GTDB taxonomy): domain Bacteria; phylum Pseudomonadota; class Gammaproteobacteria; order Enterobacterales; family Enterobacteriaceae; genus Klebsiella; species Klebsiella terrigena. The sequence continues at coordinate 9,899 of NZ_BJNO01000005.1, forward strand.
CGAAATGCTGATTTCCGGCAGGCTGGCCCAGAACGATGCCGACGCGCGCGCGAAGCTGCAGGCGGTGCTGGATAACGGTAAAGCGGCCGAGGTCTTTGGCCGAATGGTGGCTGCGCAGAAAGGCCCGAACGATTTCGTTGAAAACTATGATAAATATCTGCCGACCGCGATGCTGAGCAAGGCGGTCTATGCCGACGGTGAAGGGTTTGTCGCTGAAATGGACACCCGCGCGCTGGGCATGGCGGTGGTGTCGATGGGCGGCGGTCGTCGTCAGGCATCCGACCCGATTGACTATAGCGTCGGCTTTACCGATATGGCCCGCCTGGGCGATAGCGTTGACGGGCAGCGGCCGCTGGCGGTGATTCACGCGAAAGATGAATCCAGCTGGCAGGAGGCCGCCAAAGCCGTGAAGGCGGCAATAAAACTGGACGATACCGCACCGAAAGAAACGCCGACGGTCTATCGTCGCATTACTGAATAGCTGTATACTGATCTGATCGCTTTTTTGCAGCGCAAAAGGTACGGAGAATAATATGAAACGTGCATTTATTATGGTGCTGGACTCCTTCGGCATCGGTGCGACTGAAGATGCTGCTCGCTTTGGCGACGTTGGCGCAGATACCCTCGGACACATTGCGCAAGCCTGTGCCAAAGGGGAAGCCGACATCGGCCGTAAAGGCCCGCTGAATTTGCCAAACCTGACCCGTCTCGGTCTGGTAAAAGCGCATGAAGGTTCTACGGGTTCCATCGCGGCTGGAATGGATGGAAATGCGGAAGTTGTCGGGGCCTATGCGTGGGCACACGAACTCTCTTCCGGTAAAGACACGCCGTCAGGCCACTGGGAAATCGCCGGCGTGCCGGTGCTGTTCGACTGGGGCTACTTCCCGGAACACGAGAACAGCTTCCCGCAGGAGCTGCTGGACAAGCTGGTTAAGCGCGCAAATCTGCCGGGCTACCTCGGCAACTGCCACTCTTCCGGTACCGTCATTCTGGATCAGCTCGGCGAAGAGCATATGAAAACCGGCAAGCCGATTTTCTACACCTCCGCTGACTCGGTGTTCCAGATTGCCTGTCACGAAGAGACCTACGGTCTCGATAAGCTGTATGAGCTGTGCGAAATCGCGCGCGAAGAGCTGACCGAAGGCGGCTACAACATCGGCCGCGTCATTGCGCGTCCGTTTATCGGCGACAAGGCGGGTAACTTCCAGCGCACCGGTAACCGCCATGACCTCGCCGTTGAGCCGCCTGCCGCCACCGTGCTGCAGAAGCTGGTGGATGAGAAAGACGGCCACGTGGTGTCGGTGGGTAAAATTGCCGATATCTACGCGAACTGCGGGATCACCAAAAAAGTGAAGGCGACCGGCCTGGACGCGCTGTTTGACGCGACCATCAAAGAGATGAAAGAGGCTGGCGACAAGACTATCGTCTTCACCAACTTCGTCGATTTCGACTCTTCATGGGGCCACCGTCGCGATATCGCCGGCTACGCCGCGGGTCTGGAGCTGTTCGACCGCCGCCTGCCTGAGCTGATGGCGCTGGTCGGGGAAGATGACATTCTGATCCTGACCGCCGATCACGGCTGTGACCCAAGCTGGCAGGGCACCGACCATACCCGGGAACATATTCCGGTACTGGTCTACGGTCCGAAGGTTAAACCCGGTTCGCTTGGCCACCGTGAAACCTTCGCGGACATCGGCCAAACGCTGGCGAGCTACTTCGGGACTTCCGCGATGGACTACGGCAAAGCCATGTTCTGATGGATTTGGGCGGGAATTTCCCGCCCTTCATGCATTCAAATATAAAAGGATAAAACGATGGCAACTCCACATATTAACGCCGAGATGGGTGATTTCGCTGATGTTGTTCTGATGCCGGGCGACCCGCTGCGCGCGAAGCACATTGCGGAAACTTTCCTTGAAGATGTGCGTGAAGTGAACAACGTGCGCGGCATGCTGGGCTTCACCGGGACCTACAAAGGTCGCAAAATCTCCGTTATGGGCCACGGTATGGGTATCCCATCCTGCTCCATCTATACCAAAGAGCTGATCACCGATTTCGGCGTGAAGAAAATCATTCGCGTCGGCTCCTGCGGCGCGGTGCGCGCTGACGTGAAGCTGCGTGACGTGGTTATTGGTATGGGTGCCTGCACCGATTCCAAAGTGAACCGTCTGCGTTTTAAAGACCATGACTTTGCCGCTATCGCCGACTTCGGCATGGTGCGCAACGCCGTTGATGCCGCAAAAGCGCTGGGCGTTGACGCGCGCGTCGGCAACATCTTCTCCGCCGACCTGTTCTATACGCCGGACCCGTCGATGTTTGACGTGATGGAAAAATACGGCATTCTGGGCGTGGAAATGGAAGCGGCCGGTATCTACGGCGTGGCGGCGGAGTTCGGTGCAAAAGCGCTGACCATCTGCACCGTCTCTGACCATATCCGTACGCACGAGCAGACCACCGCTGCCGAGCGTCAGACCACCTTCAACGATATGATCAAAATCGCGCTGGAATCCGTTCTGCTGGGCGATCAAGAGTAAGATGAACGGCTCTCCCCCGACGTGGGGAGGGCCGCAGTTTCCGGCTAAGGCGCGAACGCCGTGGCCGGATAGCTACCTCCCGCCATTAGCGTACCGCACCCGCTATCCATGCGGACAGCTCGCCTAGCTCCTGTTCCTGCTCGGGGAAATCGGCCCGTAACGCCTCGCACGCCTGCTGCAGCGCCTCGGCGCGATACGCGCAGCCCTGCAGCCGCGCGGCCAGTGCTTCCAGCGGCGCCGGGTTCAGGCTGTCGGTAAATACCTGCGTACGGGTGATATGCCCCTTCTCGACGTCAAAATGCAGCTCGACGCCTCCCCAGCGAAAGCGCTCATCCAGCAGGTGAGAGAAGGCCGGTGCCTGGCCAAAATTCCACTCCCAGCTGCTCTGACGGGCGAAGGTTTCGGCAAAATTAGGCAGATCGGGGGTTTTATCCGGCGAAATGACTTCGGCTTCCACCCGCTCGCCGTAGTGTTTGAAAAAAGCCTCTTCGATGGCGGCGCAAACCTGACGGTGGGTGATGCCCGGCAGCAGCTCCACCAGATTGGCCACCCGGCCGCGTACCGAGGTTATCCCCTTGGCCTGCAGCTTTTTTTGGTCCGGATTGAGGTAGTTGGCGAGACGGCTTAAATCGGCGTTCAGCAGCAGCGTGCCGTGGTGAAAACCGCGATCCATGGTTTCACGGTAGGCGGAGCCGGAGACCTTGCGGTCACCTTCGGCGGTTTTCACCACCAGATCGTTGCGCCCGGAGGCTTCCGCCGCGACGCCCAGCGCGTTAAGCGCCTCCAGGACGATCCGCGTGGAGACGGTTTTATCGTACTCGGGCTTGCCCGCCATAAAGGTAAAGCAGGTATTGCCCAGATCGTGAAAAACGGCGCCACCGCCGCTGCTGCGGCGGGCCAGACGCACGTTGTCCTCCTCCATCCGGCGGGTGTTGCACTCTTTCCACGGGTTTTGCGCCCGGCCAATAACCACCGTATCGGCGTTGCGCCACAGGAACAGCACCCGCTGGGTTGCCGGCATCTGGCGGAAAATAGACTCCTCAACCGCGAGGTTGAACCACGGATCGTAGGAGTCGGAGAGCAGCAGGCGTAGCGTCGGCATCAGGGGGTTCCTTTTTTATCATCGTCTTCATCTTCCACCGGCTTATTGGCGGTAAGCAGGAATGGCGACTGCTGCCAGCGGGTGCGTTTGCCCTGCAGGAGGGTGCGGGTCAGCACGACGCCGATAGCCAGCGACAGCAGCAGCATCAGGCGGAGAATATTGGTGGTATTATCCACCTGTTTCGCCTCGGTCGCTAACGTATGGGTATCCAGCGTCAGGCGCAGGTAGCCGAGCGGACCGTTTTTGCCCTGGATAGGTTCGACGATTTGCTGATTAAAGTAGCCGCCGGCCTTTTTGCCGTCGAGGGCGAGCCTGTCGCGCACGTTGACGCCTTCGCCGGAGCGCGCCACCAGATCGCCCTGGTCGTCATAGACCCCGGCATCCAGGATGCGGCTCTGTCGGGTCAGCTGCTCCAGCAGCTGGCCGATGCGCTTTTCATCGGGCGTCTCGCTGCGCATCAGCGGCGCAAGATTTAGCGAAACCTGCTGGGCAAGCGTGCGGGCCAGTTCTTCCAGCTGCGGGTTACGCTGCTTTTGGCTGTTCTGGCTGAACCACGAGGCTCCCTGCATCAGGGCGACAAGAAGCGCCAGACAGATCAGAACGATGACGGCGCGATGCAGTCGGAATTTCAGTTTTGCGCGTACCATATTCCACCTTTAATATTTGCAGCTTAATGTTGCCAGAAGCGCTGGTTACAAGGTAGCCTCATGCGTTATTTTCCTCGCCTGAATGAAGAAATCTGGAGCCGTAATGCCGAACAGTTTGACCTGGTGCGATCTGCCCGAAGATGTTTCCCTGTGGCCTGGATTACCGCTTTCGCTGAGCGGTGATGAGGTCATGCCGCTGGATTATCACGCCGGACGCAGCGGCTGGCTGCTCTATGGCCGGGGCCTTAATAAGCGCCGTTTAACCGACTGGCAGCGTGAGCTGGGCGCGGCGCTGGTTATCGTCGCCTCCTGGGTCGTTGAAGACTATCAGGTTATTCGTCTGGCCGGCTCTCTGACCCTGCGCGCGACCCGACTGGCGCACGAAGCCGGGCTGGACGTCGCACCGCTGGGTAAAATCCCGCACCTGCGCTCGCCGGGGCTGCTGGTAATGGATATGGACTCCACCGCCATTCAGATTGAGTGTATCGACGAAATAGCCAAGCTTGCGGGAACCGGCGAGCTGGTATCGGAAGTAACCGAACGCGCGATGCGCGGCGAGCTGGACTTTACCGCCAGCCTGCGCCAGCGGGTGGCGACGCTGAAAGATGCCGATGCGAATATTTTGCTGCAGGTGCGTGACGCGCTGCCGCTGATGCCGGGGCTGACTCAGCTGGTGCTGAAGCTGGAAGCGCTGGGCTGGAAGGTGGCTATCGCCTCCGGCGGCTTCACGTTCTTTGCGGAGTACCTGCGCGACAAGCTGCATCTCGACGCGGTGGTCGCCAATGAGCTGGAAATCATGGACGGCAAGCTAACCGGCAACGTGACGGGTGATATCGTCGACGCTAAATACAAAGCCGCGACGCTGCGCAAGCTGGCGGAAAAATATGAAATTCCGCCGGCGCAAACCGTGGCTATTGGCGACGGTGCCAACGATCTGCCGATGATCAAGGCCGCGGGCCTCGGTATCGCCTATCATGCAAAACCAAAAGTCAACGAGCTGGCGGAAGTGACAATCCGCCACGCTGACCTGATGGGGGTATTCTGTATTCTCTCGGGCAGCATGAACCAAAAGTAAGAGGTTAACGTGGCGAAAGCTCCAAAACGCGCATTTGTCTGTAATGAATGTGGTGCGGATTACCCCCGCTGGCAGGGGCAGTGCAGCGCCTGTCATGCCTGGAATACCATCACCGAGGTGCGTATTGCCGCTTCGCCGCAGGTGGCGAGAAACGAGCGTCTGACGGGCTACGCCGGTAATGCCGGCGTGTCGAAAGTGCAGAAACTTTCGGAGATCAGCCTTGAGGCGCTGCCGCGCTTTTCCACCGGCTTTAAGGAGTTTGATCGCGTGCTTGGCGGCGGCGTGGTGCCGGGGAGCGCCATTCTGATTGGCGGCAGCCCGGGCGCGGGGAAATCGACGCTGCTGCTCCAGACCCTGTGCCGGCTGGCGGAAGGCATGAAAACCCTGTACGTCACCGGGGAAGAGTCGCTGCAGCAGGTGGCGATGCGCGCGCATCGTTTGGGGCTGCCAACGGCCAATCTCAACATGCTCTCCGAAACCAGCATTGAGCAAATTTGCCAGATCGCCGACGAAGAGAAGCCTCAACTGATGGTCATCGACTCCATCCAGGTGATGCATATGGCCGACGTGCAGTCCTCGCCGGGCAGCGTGGCCCAGGTGCGTGAGACCGCCGCCTACCTGACGCGGTTTGCGAAAACCCGCGACGTGGCGATTATCATGGTGGGTCACGTCACCAAAGACGGCTCGCTGGCCGGACCGAAGGTACTCGAACACTGTATTGACTGCTCTGTGCTGCTGGACGGCGACGCCGATTCCCGCTTTCGCACCCTGCGCAGCCATAAGAACCGCTTCGGCGCGGTGAATGAGCTGGGCGTCTTCGCGATGACCGAGCAGGGGCTGCGCGAAATCAGCAACCCTTCGGCTATTTTCCTCAGCCGCGGCGATGAGGTCACTTCCGGTAGCTCGGTGATGGTGGTCTGGGAAGGCACCCGCCCGCTGCTGGTGGAGATTCAGGCGCTGGTCGATCACTCGATGATGTCCAACCCTCGCCGCGTGGCCGTGGGGCTGGAGCAGAACCGTCTGGCGATTTTGCTGGCGGTGCTGCACCGTCATGGCGGCCTGCAGATGGCCGACCAGGACGTGTTTGTTAACGTCGTTGGCGGGGTGAAGGTGGCGGAAACCAGCGCTGACCTCGCGCTGCTGCTGGCGATGGTGTCGAGCCTGCGCGATCGTCCGCTGCCGCACGATCTGGTGGTGTTTGGCGAAGTGGGGCTCTCCGGCGAGATCCGCCCGGTGCCCAGCGGCCAGGAGCGCATCTCCGAGGCGGCCAAGCACGGCTTCCGCCGCGCCATCGTCCCGGCGGCCAACGTGCCGAAAAAAGTACCGGAAGGGATGCAAATCTTTGGCGTGAAAAAGCTTGCGGATGCGCTAAGCGTTTTTGACGACTTATAATTAAATATCCGTCGTCTTTCCGGCGGCAGGTGTGTTGGCGGCGATCGCTTACCGCCTTCCTGCCACCAGAAACCCAGAGGATATTTTTCAGTATTGCTCAAGCAGGAGGCTCTTGTGTCATCGTTCGACTATCTCAAAACCGCGATTAAGCAAAAAGGCTGCACGCTGCAGCAGGTGGCTGAAGCCAGCGGGATGACCAAAGGCTATCTGAGCCAGCTGCTGAACGCGAAAATTAAAAGCCCGAGCGCGCAGAAGCTGGAAGCGCTGCACCGTTTTCTCGGCCTTGAGTTCCCGCGTCGGCAAAAAAGCGTCGGCGTGGTGTTTGGTAAGTTTTACCCGCTGCATACCGGCCATATCTATTTGATCCAGCGTGCCTGCAGCCAGGTCGACGAGCTGCATATCATCATGGGCTATGACGATACCCGCGACCGCGCGCTGTTTGAGGAGAGCGCCATGTCGCAGCAGCCGACGGTGCCCGACCGCCTGCGCTGGCTGCTGCAAACCTTCAAGTATCAGAAAAACATCCGCATTCACGCCTTTAATGAAGAGGGGATGGAGCCTTATCCGCACGGCTGGGACGTCTGGAGCCGAGGGATCCGCGCCTTTATGGATGAGAAGGGCATTCAGCCAAACTGGATCTATTCCTCTGAAGAGTCCGACGCCCCGCAGTATCTGGAGCAGCTGGGGATCGAAACGGTACTGATCGATCCTAAACGAACCTTTATGAGCATCAGCGGCGGGCAGATCCGCGAAAACCCGTTCCGCTACTGGGAATATATCCCCACCGAAGTGAAGCCGTTCTTCGTGCGTACGGTGGCGATCCTCGGCGGCGAATCGAGCGGTAAATCGACGCTGGTCAATAAGCTGGCCAACATCTTCAATACCACCAGCGCCTGGGAGTATGGCCGGGACTACGTCTTCTCCCATCTGGGCGGCGACGAGATGGCGCTGCAGTATTCTGACTATGATAAAATTGCGCTCGGGCACGCTCAGTACATTGATTTCGCAGTGAAATATGCCAATAAAGTGGCGTTCATCGATACCGATTTCGTCAGTACCCAGGCGTTCTGTCTGAAGTATGAAGGCCGCGAGCATCCCTTCGTCCAGGCGCTGATCGACGAGTACCGTTTTGACCTGGTTATCCTGCTGGAGAACAACACGCCGTGGGTGGCGGACGGTTTACGCAGTCTGGGAAGCTCGGTGGATCGGACGGAGTTCCAGACCCTGCTGGTGTCGTTGCTGAAAGAGAACGAAATAAACTTCGTGCACGTGAAAGAGGCGGACTACGATACGCGCTTTCTGCGCTGCGTCGAGCTGGTGAAGCAGCTGATGGGCGAGCCGGGCTAACGGGCGCGATGGCCGAATTATGCGGCGGCGGCGATGAACAGAAAAACGGGTGGCCTGGGCCACCCGTTTTTTATTACCTGTTCTTATTACTTGGCAATACGCTTGTACTTGATGCGCTTCGGCTCCAGCGCATCGGCGCCGAGGGTGCGCTTCTTGTACTCTTCGTATTCGGTAAAGTTACCTTCGAAGAACTCCACCTTGCCTTCATCCTGGTAATCCAGAATGTGGGTCGCGACGCGGTCAAGGAACCAGCGGTCGTGCGAGATAACCATCGCACAGCCCGGGAACTCCAGCAGGGCGTTTTCTAACGCGCGCAGGGTTTCGATATCCAGGTCGTTGGTTGGTTCATCGAGCAGCAGAACGTTACCGCCAACCTGCAGCAGCTTGGCGAGGTGCAGACGACCGCGCTCGCCGCCGGACAGTTCGCCGACGCGTTTGCCCTGATCGACGCCCTTGAAGTTAAAGCGGCCAACGTAGGCGCGGCTCGGCATCTCGGTGTTGCCGATCTTCATGATATCCAGCCCGCCGGAGACCTCTTCCCACACGGTTTTGCTGTTATCCATGGCGTCACGGAACTGATCGACGGAGGCCAGCTTGACGGTATCACCCAGGGTGATAGAACCGGCGTCAGGCTGTTCCTGACCGGACATCATGCGGAACAGGGTGGATTTACCCGCGCCGTTTGGCCCGATGATCCCGACGATGGCCCCTTTCGGTACCGAGAAGTTCAGGTCGTCAATCAGCAGGCGATCGCCGTAGGATTTACGCAGATTGGTGACCTCAACGACTTTATCCCCCAGACGTGCTCCAGGCGGAATAAACAGTTCGTTGGTTTCGTTACGTTTCTGGTATTCAACGCTGTTGAGCTCTTCGAAGCGCGCCAGACGGGCTTTGCCCTTAGACTGACGGCCTTTGGCGCCCTGGCGGACCCACTCCAGCTCTTTCTCAATGGACTTGCGGCGCGCCGCTTCCTGAGAGGCTTCCTGGGCCAGACGCTGATCTTTCTGCTCCAGCCAGGAGGAGTAGTTACCTTCCCATGGAATGCCTTCACCGCGGTCGAGCTCGAGGATCCAGCCAGCGACGTTATCGAGGAAGTAACGGTCGTGGGTAATGGCCACAACGGTGCCTTCGAAGTCGTGCAGGAAGCGTTCCAGCCAGGCCACGGATTCGGCATCCAGGTGGTTGGTTGGTTCGTCGAGCAGCAGCATGTCCGGTTTTTCAAGCAGCAGGCGGCACAGCGCCACGCGGCGGCGTTCACCACCGGAGAGATTAGCGATTTTGGCATCCCAGTCCGGCAGGCGCAGGGCGTCGGCCGCGCGCTCGAGCTGGACGTTCAGGTTATGGCCGTCGTGCGCCTGGATTATCTCCTCGAACTTGCCCTGCTGGGCGGCGAGCTTGTCGAAATCGGCATCCGGCTCGGCGTACTTAGCGTACACCTCATCGAGGCCTTTCAGGGCGTTAACCACTTCGGCAACCGCTTCTTCCACGGACTCGCGAACGGTCTGCTCCGGGTTAAGCTTCGGTTCCTGCGGCAGGTAGCCAATCTTAAGGCCCGGCTGCGGGCGGGCTTCGCCTTCGATATCGGTATCGATACCGGCCATAATGCGCAGCAGGGTGGACTTACCGGCGCCGTTCAGGCCGAGAACGCCGATCTTCGCGCCAGGGAAGAAGCTCAGGGAGATATTTTTCAAAATATGACGTTTCGGCGGAACCACTTTGCCGACACGATGCATGGTATAAACGAATTGAGCCACGTTGGACTTCGCCTCTTTTATATACTCTTCATCCTTCAGGCTGCATCAGCGAGAATGATTTTGAGTAGGGTAGTGAATAGTTTTCAAAGGCGAAGTGTAGCCTTTTTCGCGCTTTAATCCCAGAGAGGCGATGGGATTCACAGAAGAGTAAAAAAATGTTCAGGACGTGGCGCGTTTGGCGTTGTCTGGTTAGCATATCTAAAGCGATACCGGAATATTTTAAAAGCGGCACGATGCTGCTCTGATGGACTTCAATAGGGGAATAGCTTGTGGAAAAGGCCAAAACTACGGCATGGCATCTTCTGGCTGCCAGCGTAAGTCTGCTGACGCTTAGCCAGCTGGCGCATGCGGATTCACTGGATGAACAGCGCAGTCGCTATGCCCAAATTAAGCAGGCGTGGGATAGCCGGCAGATGTCGGTCGTCGACGAGCTGATGCCCACGCTGTCGACCTATCCGTTATACCCGTACCTCCAGTACCGGCAGATAACCGATGACCTGATGAACCAGCCGACGCTGGTGGTGAAGAATTTTATTGAGGCTAACCCCACGCTTCCGCCCGCGCGCTCCCTGAAATCACGCTTCGTCAATGAGCTGGCTCGCCGCAGCGACTGGCAAGGTCTGCTGGCGTTTAGCCCCGACAAGCCGGTCAGCACCGAAGCGCAGTGTAACTATTACTATGCGAAGCTGAGCGTTGGCCAGGCGCAGGAGGCCTGGGACGGTGCAAAAACGCTGTGGCTCACCGGTAAAAGCCAGCCCAACGCGTGCGACGCGCTGTTTAGCGCCTGGCGCGCCTCCGGCCAGCAGGACCCGCTGGCCTGGCTCGAACGCATCCGCCTGGCGATGAAGGCGGGCAACACCAGCCTGGTGCGATCGCTGGCGCAGCAGATGCCGCCTGAGTATCTGACCATCTCTTCGGCGATCGTGGCGCTGGCTAACGATCCGAATACCGTGATGAATTTTGCCCGCACCACCGGAGCCACCGATTTCACCCGCCAGATGGCGGCGGTGGCCTTTGAGAGCGTGGCGCGTCAGGACGTTGAAAACGCCCGGCTGATGATCCCTTCGCTGGTCCAGGCGCAGCAGCTCAATGACGATCAAACCCAGGCGCTGCGCGATATCGTGGCCTGGCGCCTGATGGGCACCGACGTGACCGACGAGCAGGCGGCCTGGCGCGATGACGCCATTATGCGCTCGCAGTCCACGCCGCTGGTGGAGCGCCGCGTGCGCATGGCGCTGGGGACCGGCGATCGTCACGGCCTGAACACCTGGCTGGCGCGGCTGCCGATGGAGGCCAAAGAGAAAGACGAGTGGCGCTACTGGCAGGCCGATTTGCTGCTGGAGCGCGGGCGTGATGATGAAGCGAAAGCCATCCTCCGTTCGCTGATGCAGCAGCGCGGTTTCTACCCGATGATTGCCGCCCAGCGGCTGGGCGAAGCGTTCACCTTCCGTATCGACAAGGCGCCCGCCACCCTTGATTCGGCGCTGACCTCGGGGCCGGAAATGGCCAGGGTGCGCGAGCTGATGTACTGGAATATGGACAACACCGCGCGCAGCGAGTGGGCCAACCTGGTGACCAGCCGAACCAAAGATCAGCAGGCGCAGCTGGCGCGCTATGCCTTCAACCAGCACTGGTGGGATCTGAGCGTTCAGGCCACCATCGCCGGGAAGCTGTGGGATCAGCTGGAAGAGCGTTTCCCGCTGGCCTGGAACGATCTTTTCTCCCGCTACATCAGCGGCAAAGACATTTCGCAAAGCTACGCCATGGCGATTGCCCGTCAGGAGAGCGCCTGGAACCCGAAGGTCCGCTCGCCGGTTGGCGCCAGCGGCCTGATGCAGATTATGCCGGGTACCGCTACCCATACGGTTGGGATGTTTAATATTGCCGGCTACGGCGGCCCGTCGCAGCTGCTGGATCCGGAGACCAATATTAATATTGGCACCAGCTATCTGCAGTACGTTTATCAGCAGTTCGGCAATAACCGCATTTACGCATCCGCCGCCTACAACGCCGGGCCTGGACGGGTGCGCACCTGGCGGAGCAATAGCGCCGGTCGGATCGACGCGGTGGCGTTTATCGAGAGCATTCCGTTCTCGGAAACGCGCGGCTACGTGAAGAACGTGCTCTCCTATGACGCCTACTATCGCTACTTCATGGGTGAGAAAGCGGGCATGCTCACCGATGCGGAGTGGCAGCAGCGTTACTAACGCCGACGGCCTGCGGGCGGTATAGCATTTTGCTATGCCGCCCGAAATCCATAGAGTATTGACCGGAGTATGCTATGCTTTGTACTCGTTAATGAGTACACACGCTCGGCGGCTCGAGCCGTCGGCCTTAACATGGCGGCGCAACATGACCCAACAATCCCCTTATTCAGCGGCGGTGGCCGAACAACGTCATCAGGAGTGGCTTCGTTTCGTGGCCCTGCTTCAGCAGGCGTACGCCGACGATCTGCACCTGCCGCTGCTGCAGCTGATGCTGACGCCCGATGAGCGCGAGGCGCTGGGCACCCGCGTGCGGATTATTGAAGAGCTGCTGCGCGGAGAGATGAGCCAGCGCGAGCTGAAAAGCGAGCTCGGCGCCGGGATTGCCACCATTACCCGCGGCTCAAATAGCCTGAAATCAGCGCCCCCCGAGCTGCGACAGTGGCTGGAGCAGGCGCTGCTGAACGTTAACGATAAATAGCGTTATGAAACGGGCTAAGCGCCAGCACTACCGCCTGATGATAAACGCTGCTGCGCGTCAGCTTACCGGCGGTAAAAATGCCGATAGCCCCCTCTTTACGGCCAATTTCATCGATGCCGGTATGCTGTGACATCACCGGCCCTAAGGCTTCGCCGGCGCGGACCTGTTCGAGGATTGCCGCCGGCAGCGGCAGCGTGGCCGAGCGCGCTTCGCCGCGCTGCAGGCTATTTTCGATAACGACCCAGCTAAACGTACTGCCGTCGTCGATCCCGGCCTCAATGGCGACCCAGAAATCGGCATCCGGGCGCGCAGCCCGCGCGTTTACGACCCGATTTCGTGCGCCAGCGCGCGTTTCGTCGTTGCCAAACGGCTGTTCCGGCACGCCGCTCTCGACGGAGACGGACTCAATGTGGCAGGATCCTTCGCCGAAGATCTCGTTAAAAGCCTGCAGAATTGCCTGAATTTTGGCGGGATTAGTGGTAGCTGAGACAACATGGTGCATAATCAAACAACTCAGAATAAATTAACGTCATCGCAGTATACTCCAAATCGTTTTCGCTGCAGGCCACCGGCCCGCTAGCCGAAATTGTGAAGAGCACAGAACGGATAAAAAGCATGTTACAGGTACACCTTGTTCGCCACGGTGAAACGCAGTGGAACGCCGAGCGACGTATTCAGGGCCAGTCCGACAGTCCGCTAACCGTCCACGGTGAGCGCCAGGCCTGGCAGGTTGGCGAACGCGCCAGAACGCTGAACATTACGCATATTATTGCCAGCGATTTAGGCCGTACGCGGCGAACGGCAGAAATTATCGCGGAAGCCTGCGGCTGCAGCGTCGTCCTCGACTCACGCCTGCGCGAGCTGGATATGGGGGTTCTTGAGAAACGCCATATCGATTCGCTGAGCGCGGAAGAGGAAGGCTGGCGTCGTCGGCTGGTTAACGGCACCCCGGACGGGCGTATTCCGCAAGGTGAGTCGATGCAGGAGCTCAGCCAGCGTATGCACGCGGCGCTGACCTCCTGTCTGGAGCTGCCTGAGGGGAGTCGGCCGCTGCTGGTAAGTCACGGCATGGCGTTGGGCTGTCTGGTGAGCACGATTCTTGGCCTGCCCGCGCACGCTGAACGTCGGCTGCGCCTGCGTAACTGTTCCATTTCGCGCGTTGACTATCAGCAAAGCCCGTGGCTGGCTTCAGGCTGGGTGGTGGAGACCGCGGGGGATATTTCGCATCTTGATGCCCCCGCGATGGACGAACTGCAGCGCTAGCGGCGGATCGGGATCAGGTACTCGCAGCGTAGCTGAATCGGCGTATCCTGATCCCGGCTTTCATCCTCAGGGAAGAAGCGTTCGATATCCAGGCCCTTGCGGCGAGTGAGGTTCAGCATCGGCATACAGGTGCCGTACACCGTCAGGATAAACTCCTGCAGCCCGGTCCCTAATCCTTCATAGGTGAACATCACGTACTCACCGCCTTCCAGGGCGATCGGATGCGAATTGTGCAGGTGACCGTTAGCCATCTCCGGCGTTACGGCCGTGGTATAGAAGACCTCCTGCTCGTCATCTTTCTCAAGACTTGGGCGCGGCTCATGCAGGCCGTAAAGGGTAGGCGGAATCGACGGCGAATTGCCGAGGAAATCCCGCCAGAACTGCACGCGCATCTGGCTACGGAAATCAGAGATCTCCTCCAGCTTACAGGTATAGCTCTGGGTTACGCCAATCAGTGGCGTATTGCTCAGGGTGATAAACTCATGCTGTGGCATGGTGAATTCACCCAGTCGCAGGGGAGGACGCATACCGTAAGAGCTCCAGTCAGGGGAGCGGCGGTAGAGCGCAGGCGTCAGGGAGAACTGCTTTTTAAACGCGCGGGTAAAGGTTTGCTGAGAGTCGAAGCGGTACTGTAGCGCAATGTCGAGGATCGGACGCGCGGTCAGGCGCAGAGCCACCGCCGATTTTGATAAACGGCGCGCGCGGATATAGGCACCTATGGCATGGCCTGTCACGTCTTTGAACATTCTTTGCAAATGCCACTTGGAATAACCAGCCTTCGCTGCCACATTGTCCAACGACAGCGGCTGATCCAGGTGACCTTCCAGCCAGCTAAGGAGATCGCGAATAATCCCTGCTTGATCCATAAAATGTCCTCATCCTTAAACTTAGGTGCCTGCTACTAAGGTAGCGGATAATAGCATTTTTTGATGTTTTAGCATTCAGTGTTTTTTTTGCTTTTAAATGCGATTTGTCAGCGAACATCCCCGCTATTTTTGTAAAGCTGTGATCTATAAACCTTTTCCATTGAGCAGATAATCATCGCTCGGGGAAATTCTAAAAAATGGTAACAATATGAAATACAAGAAGTTAATGATCGGACTGCTTTTACTGGCCGGCGGCCAGGCGGCTCAGGCGGAACAGATTGGCTCGGTGGATACCGTCTTCAAATTCTTCGGCCCGGACCATAAGATCGTCGTTGAAGCCTTTGACGATCCGGACGTGCAGAACGTGACCTGCTATATCAGCCGGGCGAAAACCGGCGGCATTAAGGGCGGTCTGGGACTGGCTGAAGATACCTCTGACGCGGCGATCTCCTGCCAGCAGGTCGGGCCGATTGAAGTGACCGATAAGATCAAAAACGGCAAGTCGCAGGGAGACGTTGTGTTCCAGAAACGCACCTCGCTGGTGTTTAAAAAGCTGCAGGTCGTCCGTTTTTACGATAGCAAGCGTAACGCCCTGATCTACATGAGCTATTCCGATAAGGTCGTTGACGGATCGCCGAAGAATGCGATCAGCGCCGTGCCGATCATGCCGTGGAATAAATAACAGGGAACGACGATGCAGCAGCCGCAGATCTGGTTGGTGGAGGATGAGCAGAGTATCGCCGACACGCTTGTCTACATGCTCCAGCAGGAAGGCTTTGTGGTGAGCGTTTTTGAGCGTGGTCTGCCCGCGCTCGATGCCGCCCGCCACCGGATGCCGGACCTGGCCATTCTGGACGTGGGCCTGCCCGACATCAGCGGCTTTGAGCTGTGCCGTCAGCTGCTGGGCCGCAATCCGACGCTGCCGGTTCTGTTCCTCACCGCCCGTAGCGAAGAGGTGGATAAGCTGCTGGGCCTTGAAATAGGCGCCGATGACTACATCGCGAAGCCCTTCTCGCCGCGTGAGGTGTGCGCCCGGGTGCGCACCGTTCTGCGGCGGGTGCAAAAGTTTGCGACCTCTGGCGCAGTGCTGCAGGTGGGCGAATTTCAGCTCAACGAGGCCGCGGCGCGGGTCACCTGGTGCGGCCAGCCGTTAACCCTGACGCGCTATGAATTCCTGCTGCTAAAAACGCTCCTGCGCTCGCCGGGGCGGGTCTTTTCCCGCCAGCAGCTGATGGACGCGGTGTGGGGAGATGCGCATGAAAGCTTCGACCGCACCGTTGATACCCATATCAAAACCCTGCGCGCAAAGCTGCGCGAGGTTAATCCTCACCTCTCACCGGTTAATACGCATCGCGGCATGGGATATAGCCTGGGAGGCGCCTGATGCGTATCGGCATGCGGCTGCTGCTGGGCTACTTTCTGATTGTCGCGATTGCGGCATGGTTCGTGCTTTTCATTTTCGTCCAGGAGATCAAACCCGGGGTACGCCGGGCGACGGAAGGTACGCTGATTGATACCGCCACGCTGCTGGCGGAGCTGGCGCGAGAAGATCTGCTTTCCGATCAGCCGCAGCAGGGAAGGCTGGCCAGGGCGTTTCAGGCGCTGCACCAGCGGCCGATCGAGGCGAATATCGCGGGCATCAGCAAAACGCGTAACGAGTATCGCGTCTACCTGACCGATGAGAAGGGCAAGGTGGTATTCGATTCGGCGGGAGAAGCGGTGGGGCAGGACTATTCCCGCTGGAATGACGTCTGGCTGACCCTGCGCGGCCAGTACGGTGCGCGCAGCACCCTGGCCGACCCCAACGACGCGGGCAGTTCGGTGATGTACGTCGCCGCGCCGGTCACCGATGGCGGCCGTATTATTGGGGTGCTGAGCGTCAGTAAACCCAACCAGGCGATGGCGCCGGTGATTAAGCGCAGCGAACGGCGAATGCTCTGGGCCGGCGGGGCGCTGCTGGGGATCGCGCTGCTGATAGGCTCGCTGATGGTCTGGTGGATCAACTTCTCGATCGGCAAGCTGGTGCGCTACGCCGATTCGGTGACGGCCGACCGGCCGCTTCCGCTGCCGGAAATTGGCAGCAGCGAGCTGCGCAAGCTGGCGCTGGCGCTGGAAAGCATGCGCGTCAAGCTGGAGGGTAAGAACACCATTGAAAACTACGTTCACGCCCTGACGCATGAGCTGAAAAGCCCGCTGGCCGCTATTCGAGGCGCCGCAGAGATCCTGCGTGAAGGCCCCCCGCCGGAGGTCGCCGCGCGTTTTACCGGCAATATCCTGACGCAGAATGCGCGGATGCAGTCGCTGGTTGAGAAGCTGTTACGCCAGGCGAGGCTGGAGAACCGGCTGGAGATCGCCCTTGAGCCGCTCGCAATTGATAGCCTTTTCCGTCGCTTAGCCGAGGAGCGCGAGGCGGTACTGGCGGTAAAGAAAATCCGCTTACGCTGGCAGGAGAGCGGCCTGACGGCGGAGGCCGACGGCGAGCTGCTGGCGCAGGCCCTGGGCAATCTGCTGGATAACGCCATCGATTTTACCCCTGCGCAAGGGGAGATCGTCATGAGCGCAGAGCAGCAGCAGGCGGGCCTGGCGCTGACCATCAGCGATAGCGGCAGCGGCATCCCGGATTATGCACTTGGACGCATCTTCGAACGTTTCTATTCGCTGCCGCGTGAAAACGGCCATAAAAGCAGCGGATTGGGGCTGGCTTTTGTCCGTGAAGTGGCGCGGCTGCATCAGGGCGATATTCAGCTCAGCAATCGCCCGCAGGGCGGCGTACGCGCTGTGCTGATACTTCACCGTCCCTTCACATAGCTTCAAACTCCCCCCACATAGCCCGGCTAAGGTGAGCGCTTCACTGAGGAGAACGCTATGTTGAAATCACCGCTATTCTGGAAAATGAGCACCCTGCTGGGGTGCATCCTGTTGTTATCTATTCCCCTGATGATGGTCCGGCAGCTGATTGTCGAGCGGGCGGACTATCGTAGCGACGTTGTTGATGCGCTGGAGAAAAGCACCAGCGGCGCGCAAAAGCTGACCGGGCCGCTGATCGCGATCCCGGTTACCGAGACGTTGACCCGTCTTGAGGATAAAAAAGAGGTCGAGTATCAGCGGACCTGGGTGCACTACTGGCTACCGGAATCGCTGGCGATAAGCGGCAAGCAGAACGTGGAATCCCGACAGATAGGCATTTATGAGGGCCAAATCTGGCACAATACGCTCGGGATCAGGGCGCAGTTTGATACCTCCCGCCTGGCTGAACTTAAAAAAGACAATATTACGCTGGGCAGGCTCTTTGTGGTGGTCGGCGTCAGCGATGCGCGCGGAATTGGCGCGATTAACGCGCCGGAGTTCGGCGGTGAGACGCTGCCCGTGGAGCCTGGGCTGGGCCTCAGCGGCAGCGGAGAGGGGATTCATATGCCGCTACCGCCGCTGTCGGCGCAGCAGAAAACGCTGGACCTTGCGTTCACTCTCAACCTGAACGGAACGGGAAGTTTCTCGGTGGTGCCCGTTGGGCGCACTAGCGAGCTGCAGCTGGCAAGCAACTGGGCGCACCCCGGTTTTCTTGGCGATTTTCTTCCCGTTAGCCGCGAGATCGGCGCCTCCGGCTATAGCGCCCGCTGGCAAAGCAGCTGGTTTGCCAACAACATGGCGAAGTTCTTCGTTGACGATCGGGAGGTTGAGTGGCACCAGCTGCCGGCTTTCAACGTCAACGTCACTACGCCAGCCGACCAATATCAGCTGACCGATCGGGCGACTAAATATGCCATTCTTTTGATTGCGCTAACCTTTATGGCTTTCTTTGTCTTCGAAAGTTTAACGATGTACCGCCTGCATCCGCTGCAGTATCTGCTGGTTGGCCTGTCGTTGGTGATGTTCTATCTGGTATTGCTGGCGCTCTCGGAACACGTTGGCTTTACGCCATCATGGATTGCCGCCAGCGTCATCGGCGCGCTGATCAACGCCGTGTATCTGCACGCCGTGCTGAAAGGATGGCGCAACAGCCTGCTCTTCGTCTGCGCGCTATTATTGCTGGATAGCGTTATGTGGATGCTGCTGCGTTCGGAAGATAGCGCGCTGCTGCTCGGGACCGGCGTGCTGCTGCTGGCGCTAAGCGCGCTGATGCTGCTAACCCGCCACGTTGACTGGTATGCGCTATCGTCTCAGAAGCCAAAAAAGGCGGAGCAGCCCGACGGTGGGGGCGACGATACGTTCAGGATCTGGAAATAAAAAAACGGCGCCTTGAGCGCCGTTTTACGTTGATGCTGCGGGAATAGTTGATTATTCCTGCAGATCGCCACAGAAGCGGTAACCTTCACCGTGAATGGTAGCGATGATTTCCGGCGTATCCGGAGTAGATTCAAAATGCTTACGAATGCGACGGATGGTCACGTCTACGGTACGGTCGTGCGGCTTAAGCTCACGGCCGGTCATTTTCTTCAGCAGTTCAGCGCGTGACTGGATTTTGCCCGGGTTTTCGCAGAAGTGCAGCATTGCGCGGAATTCACTGCGCGGCAGCTTGTACTGCTCACCGTTCGGGCTGACCAGAGAACGGCTGTTGATATCCAGTTCCCAGCCGTTGAACTTGTAGCTTTCTACGCTGCGACGTTCTTCGCTTACGGTACCCAGATTCATGGTACGGGAGAGCAGGTTGCGCGCGCGAATAGTCAGTTCACGGGGGTTGAATGGCTTGGTGATATAGTCATCTGCGCCAATTTCGAGGCCCAAAATCTTATCAACTTCATTATCGCGGCCGGTAAGGAACATCAGCGCGACGTCCGCCTGTTCGCGCAGTTCACGCGCCAGCAGGAGACCATTTTTACCCGGCAGGTTAATATCCATGATTACCAGGTTGATATCATTTTCAGACAGGATCTGATGCATTTCCGCGCCATCGGTCGCTTCGAACACATCATAACCTTCTGCTTCGAAAATACTTTTTAACGTGTTGCGTGTTACCAACTCGTCTTCAACGATAAGAATGTGCGGGGTCTGCATGTTTGCTACCTAAATTGCCAACTAAATCGAAACAGGAAGTACCAAAGTCCCTGACCTGCCTGGTACATGTCGCAAATTAACATGTCCGGCGTAACATGACTAAAGTACGTAATTGCGTTCTTGATGCACTTTCCATCAACGTCAACAACATCATTAGCTTGGTCGTGGGTACTTTCCCTCTGGACCCGACGGTGTCAAAAACGGCTGTCATCCTAACCATTTTAACAGCAATATAACAGGCTAAGAGAGGCTGAACACCCAATAAAACTACGCTTCGTTGACATATATCAAGTTCAATTGTAGCACGTTAACAGTCTTGTGAAATCATCGTATTGAAATGCTATTTGTAGTTACAAATCTTACACAGCTCAAATGGTTGCGTGGGGAAACTGATAAATATGCTGAATCCAACGCCTGAAACGGTATCCGGAGCGAAATATCATTGGCAAACATATGGATAAAAGCGTTCTGTTAACATACCTCGTGTCGCGGTTGGTTGGAAATAGTTTAGTTTTTTTTATGGGTGTTCAAACGCAATTTTAGTGATATTTGTTGCAAATTTGTAAATTTTCGCCGCGTAAAATGAGGGGTAACTTTCATTTTCGCCCCCTGAGAGAGCAGAAGAGAACCACAATGCGCGTATCTATTGTATTAGTATCCCCGGCTCGGGCAGAGAACGTTGGCGCGGCCGCGCGAGCGATGAAAACGATGGGCTTTAGCGATCTGCGGATCGTCGAAAGCGATGCCCATTTGCAGCCTGCCGCGCGCTGGGTCGCCCATGGATCCGGAGATATTCTCGATAATATAAGCACTTATTCAACGCTGGAGCAGGCGCTGCACGATGTCGATTTTACGGTCGCCACCACGGCCCGCAGCCGGGCGCGCTTCCACTACTACGCCACCCCGCAGCAGCTCCTGCCGCTGATGGAGGAAAAGGCGCAGTGGATGAACCACGCGGCGCTGGTATTTGGTCGGGAAGATTCCGGCCTGACCAACGAGGAGCTGGCCCTTGCCGACGTGTTGACCGGCGTGCCGATGGTCGCCGACTATCCGTCGCTCAACCTCGGCCAGTCGGTGATGGTTTACTGCTATCAGCTGACCTCCCTGGTTCAGCAGGCGCCGGCCGTTTGCGCGAGCGTCGATGAAAACCAGCTGCAGGCGCTGCGTTTGCGAACCCTCGAATTATTGACCCGGCTTGGCGTCGCTGAAGACGTCAAACTCACCGATTGGCTACAGCAGCGGATTGGACTTTTGCAGCAGCGAGATACGGCAATGCTCCATCGTTTGCTGCACGATATTGAAAAAAACCTCCCGGAGTAAAGTTCTGTCATAAGTTTTATGTATGGTTTTTTCTGCTGATTGATGGCGTGAGGCTGCGTGAACAGGGATGAATGACCGCTGCATTTTGGCGCATTGCCCAGGTGTGCCAAAACCGGCGAAAAACAGAAATTCATTGACTTACGTCGGCAGATACTTTAACCAATATAGGCACAGGACACAGACAGATAAAAATTACAGAGTACACAACATCCATGAAACGCATCGGCATGATTACAACGATTATCACCACCACTATTACCACAGGTAACGGTGCGGGCTGACGCGTACAGGAAACACAGAAAAAAGCCCGCACCTGAACAGTGCGGGCTTTTTTTTCGACAAAAAATCTAGGGGTAACAACCATGCGCGTGTTGAAGTTCGGCGGTACATCAGTGGCAAATGCAGAACGTTTTCTGCGTGTTGCCGATATTCTGGAGAGCAATGCCAGGCAGGGGCAGGTAGCGACCGTACTGTCTGCCCCGGCGAAAATTACCAACCATCTGGTCGCGATGATTGAAAAAACCATCGGCGGCCAGGATGCGCTCACCAATATCGCTGACGCTGAACGCATTTTTGCTGAACTGCTGCAGGGTCTCGCCGATGCTCAGCCGGGCTTTGCGCTGGCACAGCTGAAAACCTTCGTCGAGCAGGAGTTTTCCCAGATAAAGCACGTGCTGCACGGCATCAGCCTGCTTGGCCAGTGCCCGGATAGCGTGAACGCTGCGCTGATTTGCCGCGGAGAGAAGCTCTCCATCGCGGTCATGGCCGGCCTTCTTGAAGCGCGTGGCCATAAGGTCAGCGTGATTAACCCCGTCGAAAAACTGCTGGCCGTGGGTCACTACCTCGAATCCACCGTCGATATTGCCGAATCAACCCGCCGCATTGCCGCCAGCCAGATCCCAGCGGACCATATGGTGCTGATGGCCGGTTTTACTGCCGGTAACGAAAAGGGCGAGCTGGTGGTTCTGGGCCGTAACGGCTCCGACTATTCTGCCGCCGTACTCGCCGCCTGCCTGCGCGCCGACTGTTGTGAAATCTGGACCGACGTTGACGGCGTTTACACCTGCGATCCGCGTCAGGTACCTGACGCCCGCCTGCTGAAGTCGATGTCCTATCAGGAAGCGATGGAGCTCTCCTACTTCGGCGCTAAGGTTCTGCACCCGCGCACCATTGCGCCTATCGCTCAGTTCCAGATCCCCTGCCTGATCAAAAATACCGGCAATCCGCAGGCGCCAGGTACGCTTATCGGCGCCAGCCTTGATGAAGACGGCCTGCCGGTTAAGGGGATCTCCAACCTCAATAATATGGCGATGTTCAACGTCTCCGGTCCGGGGATGAAGGGAATGGTCGGCATGGCCGCCCGCGTTTTCGCTACCATGTCCCGCGCCGGTATTTCGGTGGTCCTGATCACCCAGTCCTCTTCTGAGTACAGCATCAGCTTCTGCGTGCCGCAAAGCGACTGCGCCCGGGCAAAACGGGTGATGGAAGAGGAGTTCTATCTGGAGCTGAAAGAGGGGCAGTTGGAGCCGCTCTCCATCATGGATCGCCTGGCTATCATTTCCGTCGTCGGCGACGGTATGCGCACCCTGCGCGGTATTTCGGCCAAGTTCTTTGCGGCGCTGGCGCGCGCCAATATCAATATCGTGGCGATTGCCCAGGGCTCTTCCGAACGCTCTATCTCCGTAGTGGTCAGCAATGACGACGCCACTACCGGGGTACGCGTCACCCACCAGATGCTGTTCAATACCGACCAGGTCATTGAGGTGTTCGTTATCGGCGTCGGCGGCGTTGGCGGCGCGCTGATTGAACAAATCAAGCGTCAGCAGGGCTGGCTGAAGAACAAGCATATCGACCTGCGCGTGTGCGGCGTCGCAAATTCTCAGGCTCTGCTGACCAACGTCCACGGTCTGAATCTGGAGAACTGGCGTGCTGAGCTGGCCGAAGCGAAAGAGTCGCTTAACCTCGGCCGCCTGATCCGCCTGGTGAAAGAGTACCATCTGCTGAACCCGGTGATCGTTGACTGTACCTCGAGCCAGGCGGTCGCCGATCAGTACGCTGATTTCCTGCGCGAAGGTTTCCACGTGGTGACGCCGAACAAAAAGGCCAACACCTCATCGCTGGATTACTACCATCAGCTGCGTCACGCGGCGAGCAGCTCCCGACGCAAATTCCTCTACGACACTAACGTCGGTGCCGGTCTGCCGGTTATCGAGAACCTGCAGAACCTGCTCAACGCCGGTGACGAACTGCTGCACTTCTCCGGCATCCTCTCCGGTTCGCTGTCGTTCATCTTCGGTAAGCTGGATGAGGGGATGACGCTCTCCGCAGCGACGACGCTGGCGCGAGATATGGGCTATACCGAACCGGATCCGCGTGACGATCTTTCCGGCGTCGACGTTGCCCGCAAGCTGCTGATCCTGGCCCGTGAGACCGGTCGTGAGCTGGAGCTGTCGGACATTATCGTTGAGTCGGCCCTGCCTGAAGCGTTTGATGCCAGCGGCGACGTCGAGAGCTTTATGGCGCGTCTGCCTGCGCTGGATAACGAATTTGCTTCGCGGGTGGCGAAAGCGCGCGATGAAGGTAAAGTCTTGCGTTACGTCGGTAACATCGAAGAGGATGGAACCTGCCGCGTGAAAATTGCCGCGGTTGACGGTAACGATCCGCTGTTTAAAGTCAAAAACGGTGAGAACGCGCTGGCCTTTTACAGCCACTATTATCAGCCGCTGCCGCTGGTGCTGCGCGGCTATGGCGCGGGTAACGATGTGACCGCGGCCGGCGTATTCGCCGACCTGCTGCGTACCCTGTCATGGAAGTTAGGAGTTTAAGATGGTCAAAGTATATGCCCCGGCTTCCAGTGCCAATATGAGCGTCGGGTTTGATGTCCTGGGCGCGGCGGTGACGCCGGTTGACGGTACGCTGCTGGGGGACAACGTCTCGGTTGAGGCGGCCGCAAGCTTTAGCCTGCAAAACGTCGGTCGCTTTGCCAGCAAGCTGCCGGCGGCGGCGCAGGAGAATATCGTTTATCAGTGCTGGGAGCGTTTCTGCGAAGAGATTGGCAGGAAGGTTCCGGTGGCGATGGTGCTGGAAAAAAACATGCCGATTGGCTCCGGCCTTGGCTCCAGCGCTTGTTCAGTGGTCGCGGCGCTGGTGGCGATGAATGAATTCTGCGGCAAGCCGCTGAACGAAACGCGGATGCTGGCGCTGATGGGCGAGATGGAAGGGCGCATCTCCGGCAGTATCCACTACGACAACGTCGCCCCGTGCTATCTGGGCGGCATGCAGCTGATGATCGAAGAGAACGACATCATCAGCCAGCAGGTGCCCGGCTTTGACGAGTGGCTGTGGGTGCTGGCGTACCCTGGAATTAAAGTTTCGACGGCGGAAGCGCGCGCCATCCTGCCGGCCCAGTATCGTCGGCAGGATTGTATTGCGCACGGCCGCCACCTGGCGGGCTTTATTCACGCCTGCTACACCCGCCAGCCGCAGCTGGCAGCGAAACTGATGAAAGATGTGATTGCCGAACCCTATCGCACCAAACTGCTGCCGGGCTTCAGCGAAGCGCGGCAGGCGGCGATGGAGATTGGCGCGCAGGCCTGCGGGATCTCCGGCTCTGGCCCGACGCTGTTTGCGCTGTGCGATAAGCCGGAAACCGCGCAGCGGGTTGCCGATTGGCTGGGTACGCATTATCTGCAGAATCATGAAGGCTTTGTTCATATTTGCCGGCTGGACACGGCGGGCGCACGAGTAGTGGGATAACCAATGAAACTCTATAACTTAAAAGATCATAACGAACAGGTCAGCTTTGCGCAGGCCGTCACGCAGGGGCTTGGCAAGCATCAGGGGCTGTTCTTCCCGCACGACCTGCCGGAATTTAGCCTGACTGAAATTGATGACATGCTGGCGCTGGATTTTGTCACCCGCAGCGCGAAGATCCTGTCGGCATTTATTGCCGAAGAGATCCCGCAGGCGGTCCTGCAGGAGCGCATCGGTGCGGCCTTCACCTTCCCGGCTCCGGTCAACAAGGTGCAGGATGACGTCGGCTGCCTCGAGCTGTTCCACGGCCCGACGCTGGCGTTTAAAGACTTCGGCGGCCGCTTCATGGCCCAGATGCTGACCCATATCGCGGGCGACAAGCCGGTGACTATCCTGACGGCAACCTCCGGCGATACCGGCGCGGCGGTAGCCCACGCGTTCTACGGCCTGCCAAACGTGAAGGTGGTGATTCTCTATCCGCGCGGCAAGATTAGCCCGCTGCAGGAGAAGCTGTTCTGCACCCTGGGCGGCAACATTGAAACCGTGGCTATCGACGGCGACTTCGACGCCTGCCAGGCGCTGGTTAAACAGGCCTTCGACGACGAAGAGCTGAAAGTCGCGCTGGGCCTGAACTCCGCGAACTCGATTAACATCAGCCGTCTTCTGGCACAGATTTGCTACTACTTTGAAGCGGTCGCGCAGCTGCCTCAGGAAGCGCGTAATCAGCTGGTGATTTCGGTGCCAAGCGGCAACTTCGGCGACCTCACCGCCGGCCTGCTGGCGAAGTCTTTGGGCCTGCCGGTTAAGCGCTTTATCGCCGCTACCAACGCCAACGATACCGTGCCTCGCTTCCTGCAGGATGGCAACTGGGCGCCGAAGGTCACCCAGGCGACGCTGTCCAACGCGATGGATGTCAGCCAGCCAAACAACTGGCCGCGCGTAGAAGAGCTGTTCCGCCGTAAAACCTGGCGTCTTAACGAGCTGGGCTACGCGACCGTAGACGACGAGACGACCAAAGAGGCGATGCGCGAGCTGAAAGCTATCGGCTACACCTCCGAGCCGCATGCGGCCATCGCGTGGCGCGCGCTGCGCGACCAGCTGCAGCCGGGAGAATACGGCCTGTTCCTTGGTACCGCGCATCCGGCGAAGTTCAAGGAGAGCGTTGAAGAGATCCTGCAGGAGACGCTGCCGCTGCCGAAAGAGCTGGCGGACCGCGCCGACCTGCCGCTGCTGTCGCATAACCTGCCTGCGGACTATGCGGCGCTGCGCGAGCTGATGATGGCGAAAGCGTAACGGCAGCAGCAGACGCCGTTTATTACGTAAACCGGGCCCGGGTGCCCGGTTTTTTTACGCCCAAAAAAGGAGAAATTATGCATGAATTATCAATAAATGCCGGAGGCTGAAGAA
The DNA here is from genome assembly GCF_006539725.1 of Klebsiella terrigena. Lineage (GTDB taxonomy): Bacteria > Pseudomonadota > Gammaproteobacteria > Enterobacterales > Enterobacteriaceae > Klebsiella > Klebsiella terrigena. The sequence goes on from NZ_BJNO01000005.1 coordinate 36,036, forward strand.
TAGGATTGCGGAGAATAACAAGCGCCGTTGCGCAGGGCTAACCTTGGGCTATCGACCCATTGCGGGCACTGTTAACAAAGGGGAAACCTATGTCAAAGCTGAAATCTGTGATCCTTGCGCTTTCGATGCTGCTGGTGGCTCCTGCGGCCGTCCACGCCGCTGAAATTACGCTGGTTCCGGCCATAAAACTGCAGATCGGCGATCGCGATAACTCCGGCAACTATTGGGACGGCGGCCACTGGCGCGATCGCGAGTGGTGGGGACGCCATTACGACTGGCGCGACGATCGCTGGCATCCGCATGACGATCGCCGTTATCACCAGCGCGAACGCCATGACGACGATCGCGACCGCGGTCCGGATCGCGACTGGCATCACCGCTAGGCGACGCTCCCGGCCGGCAGGTTTGCGGCCGGGAAGCGGGTTAGCGTTCGTGGCGTTTAAAGACCATCTCGCCTTTATCGGAAGCATCGGCGTCAAAGAAGTACCCGTCGCTGTCGAAGCGCGTGAGCTGCTCCGGCCGGGTTAAGCGGTTCTCAATGATATAGCGGCTCATCAAGCCGCGCGCTTTCTTGGCGTAGAAGCTGATCACCTTGAACTTGCCGTTTTTCTCATCGAGGAACACCGGCTTAATAATCTGCCCCTGCAGCCGCTTCGTCTTGACCGACCGGAAGTATTCGTCGGAGGCGAGGTTAATCACCACGTCGTCGCCCTGGGCCTTCAGCGCCTGATTCAGCGTATCGGTAATGGTTTCATCCCAGAACTGGTAGAGATCCTTGCCCCTGGCGTTTTCCAGCTTAATTCCCATCTCCAGACGATAGGGCTGCATCAGATCCAGCGGGCGCAGCACGCCGTACAGGCCGGAGAGCATGCGCAGATGCTGCTGGGCGAAATCGAAATCCGCCTCGTCGAAGGTTTCCGCCTGCAGCCCGGTGTAGACGTCGCCCTTAAAGGCCAGAATGGCCTGGCGGGCGTTTTTCGGCGTGAACTCGGGATGCCAGTCGTGAAAACGGGTGGCGTTCAGATCCGCCAGCTTATCGCTGATGCCCATCAGCTTGCCTATCTGCGGCGCTGAAAGCTGGCGCGCCACGCCGATAAGCTGTTGGGAATACTCCAGCAGCTCGGGCTGGGTGTAGCGCGTCGTCGCCAGCGGGCTTTGATAATCGAGCGTTTTAGCAGGTGAAATCAGAATCAGCATATCCAGTCCTTGCAGGAGATTTTCGGCGATTTTACCAAAAAAAGACCGCGGGGGGATCGATAGCTGCGATTGCTGCGCTATTCGCGCGGCGGCCCGTCCCAGGTTCCCGGCGCCAGCTGCTGGCGAATTTCCGGATAGCGCGCGGCGTCAAACGTGGGCTGCACGCCGAGCCGTCGCTGGTGAAGATAGTCGCTGGCAAGCAGCCGCACCGTGGGGGACAGCAGGAGGATGGCCGTCAGGTTGGTAATGGCCATCAGCGCCATAATAATATCCGCCAGCCGCCAGACTACCGGGAGGCTCATCATCGTTCCCGTTAAGACCATCAGGATGGTGATAATCCGCAGCGTCCAGATGCAGCGAGGACTGTTAAGGCGCAGAAAAATCAGGTTATTTTCAGCATAAATGTAGTTCGCCACGATGGAGCTAAAGGCAAAGAGCAGCACGATGACGGCGACAAAGCCGGCGCCCCAGCCGCCGACAAGCCCGCTCATCGCATGCTGAATGGCCTGAATACCGTTAGCGGCATCCTCTTCTCCGCGTGCGCGCGGTGCCAGCATGATAATCACCGCGCTGGCGGTGCAGATAACAACGGTATCGATAAACACGCCAATCATCTGGACGATCCCCTGAGCCGCCGGGTGCGGAGGCCAGGAGGCGGCGGTCGCGGCGGCGTTAGGCGTTGAGCCCATCCCCGCTTCGTTAGAGAACATTCCGCGCTGAAAACCGCTGGTTAGCGCCTGGCTGATGGTATAGCCCACCGCGCCGGCGGCGGCTTCCTGCCAGCCGAACGCGCAGCGGAAAATGGTGTTAAAAATTGCCGGCAGGGCGGTGATGTGCCACAGGCCGATAAGCAGGCTGGCGGCAACCCACAGCCCCGCCATCAGCGGGACGAACCATTGCAGGATCTTTGCCACGTTGCGCAAGCCGCGCACGATAACCAGCAGGGTGAGCACCGCCAGCACGCCGCCGGTGATAACGCCGGGCAGATCGAAGGCATAGGTCATCGCATGCGCCACCGAGTTGGCCTGAACGGTGTTAAAAATAACGCCATAGGCGAGCAGCAGCAGGATTGAAAACAGCACCCCCATCCAGCGCATCCCTAAGCCTCGGGACATATACCATGCGGGACCGCCGCGAAATTGCCCCTGCGCATCGCGTTCTTTGTAGAGCTGGGCAAGGGAGCATTCGGCGAAGCTGCTGGCCATCCCGAGCAGCGCAGAGACCCACATCCAGAATACGGCGCCCGGCCCGCCGGCGGTGATAGCCAGCGCCACGCCGGCCAGGTTGCCGCTGCCGACGCGGGCGGCCAGGCTGGTGCACAGAGCCTGAAAAGAGGTTAAGCCGTCGGGCTGGGGCAGGAGGCTTTTGCGCAAACTTTTCCCAAACTGGCTAACATAACGGAACTGAATGCATTTCGTCCGCCAGGTAAACCATACGCCGGCGCCCAGTAATAGATAAATCATTACCGAACCCCAGAGTATTTCATTGATAAATGAGAAAAAGTCAGGCATTAAGCATCCTCTTGTCCATGTTGGTAAGCTCGTGTAAGCGTTACCATTTTAGTGACAATCCTTTAACATTCAGAGAATTAATTCGTCCAGTTTATCACACTCTGCGCTCTTGCATGGTCCGCAGTTGCGCTGACCCGGCAGCGTGTTATCATCTTGGCAGACCGGTTACATCCCCTTAACTGCTGTTTAAGAGAACCCTATCATGACGGATAAATTGACTTCTCTGCGTCAGTACACCACTGTCGTAGCTGATACCGGAGATATTGCGGCAATGAAGCTGTATCAGCCTCAGGACGCCACGACTAACCCTTCTTTGATTCTTGGCGCTGCTCAGATCCCTGAGTACCGTAAGCTGATTGATGACGCTATCGTCTGGGCCCGCGCTCAGAGCAGCGATCGCGCGCAGCAGGTTATCGACGCTTCCGATAAGCTGGCGGTGAACATTGGTCTCGAAATCCTTAAGCTGATTCCAGGCCGTATTTCTACCGAAGTTGATGCCCGTCTCTCCTATGACACCACGGCATCCATCGCTAAAGCTAAACGCATCATCAAGCTGTACAACGATGCGGGCATCGGCAACGATCGCATTCTGATCAAACTGGCTTCTACCTGGCAGGGCATCTGCGCCGCCGAGCAGCTGGAAAAAGAAGGCATCAACTGTAACCTGACCCTGCTGTTCTCCTTCGCTCAGGCTCGCGCCTGTGCGGAAGCGGGCGTATTCCTGATTTCGCCGTTCGTAGGCCGTATCCTCGACTGGTACAAAGCGAACACGGATAAGAAAGAGTATGCGCCGGCGGAAGATCCGGGCGTGGTTTCCGTCAGCGAAATCTACGAATACTACAAGCAGCACGGCTATGAAACCGTCGTAATGGGCGCAAGCTTCCGTAACGTCGGCGAAATCCTCGAGCTGGCCGGCTGTGACCGTCTGACCATCGCTCCGGCACTGCTGAAAGAGCTGGCAGAAAGCGAAGGCGCTATCGAACGTAAGCTGACCTTCAGCGGCGAAGTGAAAGCCCGTCCGGAACGCATCACCGAATCTCAGTTCCTGTGGCAGCACAACCAGGATCCGATGGCGGTAGATAAACTGGCGGAAGGTATCCGTAAGTTTGCTATCGACCAGGAAAAACTGGAAAAAATGATCGGCGATCTGCTGTAATCATTGCGCGTGGCCGGGCTCCCGGTCACGCTACTTCTTTTGAGCCCTGTCTGTATCTCCTCCCAGCGTGTATTATTCCGTCTAACTGCACTATTTGAACGGAATAACGATGAATACCTTACGAATCGGCTTAGTTTCCATCTCCGATCGCGCCTCCAGCGGCGTTTATCAGGATAAAGGCATCCCGGCACTTGAAGAGTGGCTGGCGCGTGCGCTGACGACCCCCTTTGAGCTCCAGACCCGCTTGATCCCCGATGAGCAGGTGATTATCGAGCAAACGCTGTGCGAGCTGGTTGACGAAATGGGCTGCCATCTGGTGTTAACCACCGGCGGTACCGGCCCTGCGCGACGAGACGTGACGCCGGATGCGACGCTGGCGGTTGCCGATCGCGTCATGCCGGGCTTTGGCGAGCAGATGCGTCAGGTCAGCCTGCACTTCGTCCCGACGGCCATTCTCTCCCGCCAGGTTGGGGTGATCCGTAAGCAGGCGCTGATCCTCAATCTGCCCGGTCAGCCGAAGGCGATTGAGGAAACCCTCGAAGGGGTCAAAGATGCCGATGGCCAGGTGCTGGTGCACGGCGTCTTTGCAAGTGTACCGTATTGTGTACAGTTGCTTGAGGGGCCTTATGTCGAGACTGCGCCGGAAGTGGTAGCGGCTTTTCGGCCAAAAAGCGCGAGACGCGAAAGTTTATCCTGAATTTGATGCTTTCCTGACATAACCTGTAATCCTGGTGGTGTGCTGTTTTATTTACGATATAGTGTTTTTTACTTTACACACTGCGTGATAACACCTACAAACCTCTGGATGAACAGCTCGTTATGTCACAACATACCCGACCTCTGAATCGACAAGACTATAAAACTCTGACGCTGGCCGCCCTTGGCGGGGCGCTGGAGTTTTACGACTTCATTATCTTCGTCTTCTTTGCCGCCGTTGTCGGCGAGCTCTTCTTCCCGGCCGATATTCCGGAGTGGCTGCGCCAGGTGCAGACCTTCGGCATTTTCGCTGCCGGCTATCTGGCGCGTCCTCTCGGCGGCATTATTATGGCCCACTTTGGCGATCTGGTCGGGCGCAAGAAAATGTTTACCTTGAGCATTTTACTGATGGCGCTGCCGACGCTGGCGATCGGCCTGCTGCCGACCTATGAATCGATGGGGATCGTTGCCCCGCTGCTGCTGCTGCTGATGCGCGTGCTGCAGGGCGCGGCGATTGGGGGGGAAGTCCCCGGCGCCTGGGTGTTTGTTGCGGAGCACGTGCCGGAGAAAAAAATCGGTATCGCCTGCGGCACGCTGACGGCGGGCTTAACGGTGGGGATCCTGCTGGGGTCGGTGGTGGCGACGCTGATTAATACCAGCCTGACGCCGCAGGGCATCCACGACGGCGGCTGGCGTATTCCTTTCCTGCTGGGCGGCGTGTTCGGCCTGGTGGCGATGTATTTACGCCGCTGGCTGCAGGAAACGCCGATATTCCTCGAGATGCAGCAGCGCAAAGCATTAGCCCAGGAGCTGCCGGTTAAATCGGTGGTGCTCAAGCATCAGAAGGCCGTCGTGGTTTCAATGCTGCTGACCTGGCTCCTGTCCGCGGGCGTGGTGGTGGTCATTTTGATGTCGCCGGTGTGGCTGCAAAAGCATTACGGCTTTGCCCCGGCGGTGACCCTGCAGGCGAACAGTATTGCGACGATTATGCTGTGTGTCGGCTGCCTGCTGGCAGGCCTGGCGGCCGATCGCTTTGGCGCCAGCCGGACTTTTATCGTCGGCAGCCTTTTGCTCGCGGTCTCCAGCTGGGCGTTCTACCACCTTTCCGGCACTTCGCCTGAACAGCTTTTCCTGCTGTACGGCACCGTTGGGCTGTGCGTTGGCGTGGTCGGGGCGGTGCCTTACGTGATGGTTCGCGCCTTCCCGGCGGAGGTGCGTTTTACCGGAATTTCATTCTCGTACAACGTCTCCTACGCCATTTTCGGCGGCCTGACGCCGATTGCCGTCACTATGCTGATGGGCGTGTCGCCGATGGCTCCGGCGTGGTACGTGCTGGCGCTGTCGCTGATGGGGCTGGGGTTGGGGATTTGGCTGCGTCAGGGGCTGGGGGGGAATAGCGCCGCCGCGGCTGGCGAACTGCAGCGCCTGCCTTAGCGCGACTGCTCAATACCCTCGCCGTAAGGCGAGGGTATCTTCTATCAATGAGGCGCGCCGATTGGCAGAACGGTGCGACCAAACTGCTCGTTGAGTACTTCACCCATCGCCAGATAAATCGCGCTACCGCCGCAGACTAAACCAATCCAGCCGGCGATTCTAACGATGCCTTCGTTATCGACCAGGTGACCAATTGCCAGCAGGGCAAACAGGACGGTCAGGCTGAGGAAGACGAACTGCAGCATCCGTGCGGCTTTCAGGGTACCGAAGAACATAAACAGCGTGAACACTCCCCACAGTCCGAGATACATGCCCAGGAAGTGCGCATTCGGCGCCTCTGCCAGGCCCATTTTCGGCATGAGAAGAATTGCGACCAACGTCAGCCAGAAGGCGCCGTAGGACGTAAAAGCGGTTAAACCAAAGGTGTTACCCTTTTTAAATTCCAGCAGGCCTGCGAAAATCTGCGCAATACCGCCGTAAAAAATGCCCATCGCCAGGATAGCTACATCAAACGCGAAAAGGCCGCTATTCGCCAGGTTAAGCAGAATAGTGGTCATGCCGAAGCCCATAAGGCCCAGCGGTGCCGGATTAGCCAACTTAGTGTTGCCCATAATTCCTCAAAATAATGATTAGAAAGGGAAGCATTACCCCGTCGCTCAGCGGTGGGGCGCGGCATAATAATGAGGAGTCGTCAGGCTGTCTATGATCTGGCGAGGTATTTTTCACCAATTTTACACACTCTCTAAACGATGTCGGGCATTTGCCTGAGGCCAGGCGGGCAAAGGCATTCGTAAGGCTATGATCCGTCGAGCTTCTGGTCTTTCAACGCGGAGGTAGACTCGCTAAGCAGAGTCATCGTCTCTTTACGGGGACCCCAGCGGATGAACGCCGTGAAGCGCGCTTTTTTGCCTCATATAGGCAAAACTTCCTCGCCGACGGCCGGCTTCGTGGGACGATGAAGATAAAATTTTTTTTGCCTTCCCCCTTGATGAAGCGGTGGACGACCCCATCTTGTAGTCAACCGCAGTGAATGAACCTGAAAAAAAAAGATGTTGGGCAGTTGAAACCGCACGTTTCGCCCTTATTACAGGTTCACAACCACATGTTGACTGAATTTTTAGTGGAGACGTTTAGATGGGTAAAATTATTGGTATCGACCTGGGTACTACCAACTCTTGTGTAGCGATTATGGATGGCACTACTGCTCGCGTGCTGGAAAACGCCGAAGGCGATCGCACCACGCCTTCTATCATTGCTTATACCCAGGATGGTGAAACTCTGGTTGGTCAGCCGGCTAAACGTCAGGCAGTGACAAACCCGCAAAACACCCTGTTTGCGATTAAACGCCTGATTGGTCGCCGCTTCCAGGATGAAGAAGTTCAGCGTGACGTTTCTATCATGCCGTACAAAATCGTTGCCGCAGACAATGGCGACGCATGGCTTGATGTGAAAGGTACCCGCACCGCACCGCCGCAGATCTCTGCTGAAGTGCTGAAGAAAATGAAAAAGACCGCGGAAGATTACCTGGGTGAGCCGGTAACTGAAGCCGTCATCACCGTACCTGCATACTTCAACGATGCTCAGCGTCAGGCGACGAAAGACGCCGGTCGTATCGCGGGTCTGGAAGTTAAGCGTATCATCAACGAACCAACCGCAGCCGCGCTGGCTTACGGTCTGGATAAAGAAGTCGGCAACCGTACTATCGCGGTTTACGACCTCGGCGGTGGTACCTTCGATATCTCTATTATCGAAATCGACGAAGTTGACGGCGAGAAAACCTTCGAAGTTCTGGCAACCAACGGTGATACCCACCTGGGTGGCGAAGACTTCGATAGCCGTATGATCAACTACCTCGTTGATGAGTTTAAGAAAGATCAGGGCATTGACCTGCGTAACGACCCGCTGGCCATGCAGCGCCTGAAAGAAGCGGCAGAAAAAGCGAAAATCGAGCTTTCTTCCGCTCAGCAGACCGACGTGAATCTGCCGTACATCACCGCAGATGCTACCGGTCCGAAACACATGAACATTAAAGTGACCCGTGCGAAGCTGGAAAGCCTGGTAGAAGACCTGGTTAACCGCTCTATCGAGCCGCTGAAAGTTGCGCTGCAGGATGCTGGCCTGTCCGTATCCGACGTTCAGGACGTTATCCTGGTCGGTGGTCAGACTCGTATGCCGATGGTGCAGAAGAAAGTTGCCGAGTTCTTTGGTAAAGAGCCGCGTAAAGACGTTAACCCGGATGAAGCTGTTGCTATCGGCGCAGCGGTTCAGGGCGGCGTACTGACTGGTGAAGTTAAAGACGTTCTGCTGCTCGACGTTACCCCGCTGTCGCTGGGTATCGAAACCATGGGCGGCGTGATGACTGCGCTGATCAACAAGAACACCACTATCCCGACCAAGCACAGCCAGGTGTTCTCGACGGCAGAAGATAACCAGTCTGCGGTAACTATCCACGTGATTCAGGGTGAGCGTAAACGCGCCTCCGATAACAAATCACTGGGTCAGTTTAACCTCGACGGCATCAACCCGGCACCGCGCGGCATGCCGCAGATCGAAGTGACCTTCGATATCGATGCCGATGGTATCCTGCACGTCTCCGCGAAAGATAAAAACAGCGGTAAAGAGCAGAAAATTACCATTAAAGCGTCTTCCGGTCTGAACGAAGAAGAAATCGCTAAAATGGTCCGTGAAGCAGAAGCGAACGCGGAATCTGACCGTAAGTTCGAAGAGCTGGTTCAGACCCGCAACCAGGGCGACCATCTGCTGCACAGCACGCGTAAGCAGGTTGAAGAAGCGGGCGACAAGCTGCCGGCTGACGATAAAACGGCTATCGAGTCTGCGCTGACCGCGCTGGAAACTTCCCTGAAAGGTGAAGACAAAGCCGATATCGAAGCGAAAATGCAGGCGCTGGCCCAGGCTTCCCAGAAGCTGATGGAGATTGCCCAGCAGCAGCATGCTCAGCAGCAGGCTGGCGGTGCTGAAGCTTCCGAAAGCAACGCGAAAGACGACGATGTCGTTGACGCTGAGTTTGAAGAAGTGAAAGACAAAAAATAATCGCCCTTTGAACGGGTAAAACACTGGCACGGGCGAAGAGGTTTCCTCTCCGCCCGTGCACGCATGTTAAGGGGCTGAAAAACACCAATGGCAAAGCAAGATTATTACGAGATTTTAGGCGTTTCCAAAACAGCGGAAGAGCGTGAAATCAAAAAGGCGTACAAGCGCCTGGCCATGAAATATCACCCGGACCGCAACCAGGGCGATAAAGAGGCCGAAGCTAAATTTAAAGAAATCAAAGAAGCCTACGAGATCCTGACGGATGCCCAGAAGCGTGCGGCCTACGATCAGTACGGCCACGCCGCGTTTGAGCAGGGCGGCATGGGCGGCGGCGGCGGTGGTTTCGGCGGCGGCGCGGATTTCAGCGATATCTTTGGCGATGTTTTTGGCGATATCTTCGGCGGTGGCCGCGGTCGTCAGCGCGCGTCGCGCGGGGCTGACCTGCGCTACAACATGGATCTGACGCTGGAAGAAGCGGTTCGCGGCGTAACGAAAGAGATCCGCATCCCGACGCTGGAAGAGTGCGACGTCTGCCACGGCAGCGGCGCGAAATCTGGCAGCAAGCCACAGACCTGTCCGACCTGTCACGGCGCCGGCCAGGTGCAGATGCGCCAGGGCTTCTTCGCCGTTCAGCAGACCTGTCCGCACTGTCAGGGACGCGGTACGCTGATCAAAGACCCGTGCAATAAATGCCACGGTCACGGTCGCGTAGAGAAAACTAAAACGCTGTCGGTTAAAATCCCGGCAGGCGTAGACACCGGCGATCGCATTCGTCTGTCTGGCGAAGGTGAAGCAGGCGAGCACGGCGCTCCGGCCGGCGATCTGTACGTTCAGGTCCAGGTGAAGCAGCACGCCATCTTTGAGCGCGAAGGCAATAACCTGTACTGCGAAGTGCCGATTAACTTCACCATGGCGGCGCTGGGCGGCGAGATTGAAGTCCCGACCCTGGACGGCCGCGTGAATCTGAAGGTGCCTGGCGAAACGCAGACCGGCAAGCTGTTCCGCATGCGTGGTAAAGGCGTCAAGTCCGTACGCGGCGGCGCGCAGGGCGATCTGCTGTGCCGCGTGGTGGTTGAGACGCCGGTTGGCCTCAACGACAAGCAGCGGCAGCTGTTGAAAGAACTTCAGGAAAGCTTCGGTGGCCCGACGGGTGAGAACAACAGCCCGCGCTCTAAAAGCTTCTTTGACGGCGTGAAGAAATTCTTCGATGATTTGACCCGCTAATCATCATGCCGTGTAAAAAGCCACTTTATCGCGAAGTGGCTTTTTTATTTCTCGCCGTCTCTCCGTTAATGCTGCCTGAATTTCTCGATCGGACCCTTTTCTGACCCTTCTCTTCTCATTTCGTAAAAACCGATCGACAGAGCAATAATAAACTTATTTTTTCGAGCTGTTATGGCGATTAGAATAGTTTAAACGATGAATAATCCTGATAGAGAGAATAAAAAGTGAAACATCTGCAGCGTTTTTTAAGTAGCGATGCTTCCGGGGGCATAATCCTCATTTTTGCCGCCGTGCTGGCGATGCTGTTGGCGAATACCGATGCCACCAGCGGTCTGTATCACTCCTTTTTGGAAACGCCCGTTCAGCTGCGCGTTGGCGCGCTGGAAATCAACAAGAACATGCTGCTGTGGATTAACGACGCGCTGATGGCCGTCTTCTTCCTGCTGATCGGCCTCGAAGTGAAGCGCGAGATGATGCAAGGGGCGCTGGCCAGCCGTCGCCAGGCGGTGTTCCCGGTGCTGGCCGCCCTGGGCGGGATGATCGTCCCGGCGCTTATCTACCTTGCGTTTAACGCCCAGGACCCGATTGCCAGAGGGGGCTGGGCGATCCCGGCGGCAACCGATATTGCGTTCGCGCTGGGCGTGCTGGCGCTGCTCGGCAGCCGCGTGCCTGTGGCGCTGAAGATTTTCCTGATGGCGCTGGCGATCATTGATGACCTGGGTGCGATCGTTATTATCGCGCTGTTCTACACCAACGACCTTTCCGTGCTGTCGCTCGCGGTGGCGGCGGGGGCCATTGGGGTGCTGGCGCTGCTGAACCTGAGCGGGGTGCGGCGCACCGGTATCTATATTCTGGTCGGCGCCGTGCTGTGGACCGCGGTGCTGAAGTCCGGGGTTCACGCCACCTTAGCGGGGGTCATTGTTGGCTTTATGATTCCGCTGAAGGAGCAGGATGGCAAATCGCCGGCGAAGGAGCTTGAGCACGTTCTGCACCCGTGGGTTGCCTGGCTTATCCTGCCGCTCTTCGCCTTTGCTAATGCGGGCGTCTCGCTGCAAGGGGTAACGCTGGAGGGACTGACGTCGCTGCTGCCGCTGGGGATTATTGCCGGGCTGTTTATTGGCAAGCCGCTGGGGATCGGCCTGTTCTGCTGGCTGGCGCTGAAGCTGAAGTGGGCTTCGCTGCCGGAAGGGACTCATTTCCCGCAGATTATGGCGGTCGGCGTGCTCTGCGGGATCGGTTTTACGATGTCGATTTTTATCGCCAGCCTGGCGTTTGCCAGCACTGACCCCGGCTTAATCAACTGGGCCAAGCTTGGCATTCTGATCGGCTCGGTGCTATCGGCCGTCAGCGGATATATGCTGCTGCGCAAGCGCATAACGGTTCCCGCCCGCTCGGCGTAATACTTTCGGAGAGCCTGCAGAGGCTCTCCAGGACATTATCAGGGAGAGAAGCATGTCGCATATTAACTACAACCATCTGTACTACTTCTGGCACGTCTACAAGGAAGGCTCCGTGGTCGGGGCGGCGGAAGCGCTGTTTCTGACGCCGCAGACCATCACCGGGCAAATTAAAGCGCTTGAAGAGCGCCTGCAGGGGAAGCTTTTTAAGCGTAAGGGCAGGGGGCTGGAGCCGAGCGAGCTGGGCGAGCTGGTGTTCCGCTATGCCGACCGCATGTTCACGCTAAGCCAGGAGATGCTGGATATCGTCAACTACCGCAAGGAGTCGAATTTACTGTTCGACGTTGGCGTGGCGGATGCGCTGTCGAAGCGGCTGGTGAGCGGCGTGCTGGATGCGGCGGTGGTTGAGGATGAGCAGATCCACCTGCGCTGCTTTGAATCGACCCACGAGATGCTGCTGGAGCAGCTGAGCCAGCATAAGCTCGATATGATTATCTCCGACTGCCCCATCGACTCAACCCAGCAGGAGGGGCTGTTTTCGGTGCGCATCGGCGAATGCAGCGTGAGCTTCTGGTGCATGAATCCACCGCCGGAGAAGCCGTTTCCCGCCTGCCTTGAGGAGCGTCGCCTGCTGATCCCCGGCCGGCGTTCGATGCTTGGCCGCAAGCTGCTGAACTGGTTTAATTCGCAGGGGCTCAAGGTTGAGATCCTCGGGGAGTTTGATGATGCGGCGCTGATGAAGGCGTTCGGCGCGGCGCACAACGCGATTTTTGTCGCGCCAACGCTCTACGCGCATGATTTCTACCACGACGAGTCGATTATTGAGATTGGCAGGATGGAGAACGTGATGGAGGAGTATCACGCCATCTTTGCCGAGCGCATGATCCAGCATCCGGCGGTACAGCGTATCTGCAACCGCGACTACTCGGCGCTCTTCACCTCGCCGCCGCGCTGACGGGCGGCAGATTTCAGGCATAAAAAAACCCGCTTTCGCGGGTTTTTCTACAAAGCGATAACAACCAGGCGATTAAGCCAGTTTGTTGATCTGAGCGGTCAGGTTTGCTTTATGACGCGCAGCTTTGTTTTTGTGGATCAGACCTTTAGCAGCCTGACGGTCCACGATCGGTTGCATTTCGTTAAATGCTTTCAGTGCAGTAGCTTTGTCGCCAGCTTCGATGGCTGCGTATACTTTCTTGATGAAAGTACGCATCATAGAGCGACGGCTAGCGTTGTGCTTGCGGGCCTTTTCAGACTGAACGGCGCGCTTCTTAGCTGATTTGATATTAGCCAAGGTCCAACTCCCAAATGTGTTCTATATGGACAATTCAAAGGCCGAGGAGAATGCCCGTTTAGCCTTCTTTTGTCAATGGATTTGTGCAAATAAGCGGCGCTTAAAACAACGACGCTTTATTACGTAGTGATGGCGCAAGATTCTACCAGCTTGTTGCGGGCGAATACAGCCTTTCCACCATAAAAATCGACGGGCTCGCGTAGTTTTCCCCGCGTTCCAGCGCTGAGTTGATGAATTCTCGGGATCTTTCAACGAAGAGGTGCAATCGCTGGTTAACGTCGCCAGTTGTACAAGGTATACTCGGACGATTTTCACTGTTTTGAGCCAGACATGAAGCTGATACGCGGCATACATAATCTCAGCCAGGCCCCGCACGGGTGCGTGCTGACCATTGGTAATTTTGACGGTGTGCACCGCGGGCATCAGGCGCTGCTGCAGCGCTTGCGCGCAGAGGGTCGCCAGCGTGGCTTACCGGTGGTAGTGATGATTTTCGAACCGCAGCCGCTGGAGCTGTTTGCCGCCGATAAGGCGCCTGCACGCCTGACGCGTCTGCGTGAAAAGCTGCGCTATTTGGCTGAAAGCGGCGTCGACTACGTGCTGTGCGTGCGGTTCGACCGACGCTTTGCCGCCCTGACCGCTCAGGACTTTATCAGCGAGCTGCTGGTCCGCCGCCTGGGCGTGCAGTTCCTCGCCGTGGGCGATGATTTCCGCTTTGGCGCTGGTCGTCAGGGGGATTTCTTGTTATTACAGAAAGCCGGGGTGGAGTTTGGGTTCGACATCACCAGCACCCAGACCTTCTGTGAAGGCGGCGTCCGCATCAGCAGCACCGCGGTGCGGCAGGCGCTGGCGGATGACGATCTTGTCCTTGCAGAAACGCTGCTGGGCCATCCGTTTACCATCTCCGGGCGCGTGGTGCACGGCGATGAGCTGGGGCGCACCATTGGCTTCCCGACGGCGAACTTACCGCTACGTCGTCAGGTTTCCCCGGTTAAAGGGGTCTATGCGGTAGAAGTAACGGGGCTTGGCGACAAACCTTTGCCGGGTGTCGCCAATATTGGCACTCGCCCAACGGTCGCCGGCGTCCGTCAACAGCTGGAAGTGCATCTGCTGGACGTTGTAATGGACCTCTACGGTCGCCATATAGATGTAATACTGCGTAAAAAAATACGTAACGAACAGCGGTTTGCGTCGCTCGATGAGCTGAAGGCGCAAATTGCACGTGATGAGTTAACGGCCCGCGAGCTTTTTGGGCTGACCAGGCAGGCCTAAACCTGTTGGTGTTTATCAAACCGAAATACGGAACCGAGAATCTGATGAGTGACTATAAATCCACCCTGAATTTGCCGGAAACAGGGTTCCCGATGCGTGGCGATCTCGCCAAACGCGAACCGGGAATGCTGGCGCGTTGGACCGATGATGATCTGTACGGCATCATCCGTGCGGCGAAAAAAGGCAAAAAAACCTTCATTCTGCATGATGGCCCTCCTTATGCGAATGGCAGCATTCATATTGGTCACTCGGTTAACAAGATTCTGAAAGACATTATCGTTAAGTCCAAAGGGCTGACGGGCTATGATTCTCCCTACGTGCCGGGCTGGGACTGCCACGGTCTGCCGATCGAGCTGAAAGTGGAGCAGGAGTTCGGCAAACCGGGTGAGAAGTTCACCGCGGCCGAGTTCCGTGCCAAGTGCCGCGAATACGCCGCGACCCAGGTTGAAGGCCAGCGTAAAGACTTTATCCGTCTTGGCGTGCTGGGCGACTGGTCGCGTCCGTACCTGACCATGGACTTCAAAACCGAAGCCAATATCATCCGCGCGCTGGGTAAAATCATCGGCAACGGCCACCTGCACAAAGGCGCGAAGCCGGTGCACTGGTGCGTAGACTGCCGCTCCGCGCTGGCGGAAGCGGAAGTTGAGTATTACGACAAAACCTCTCCGTCTATCGACGTGGCGTTCCACGCCGTCGATAAAGCGGCGGTGCTGGCGAAGTTCGGCGTTGCCGACGTCAGCGGCCCGGTCTCCCTGGTTATCTGGACCACCACCCCGTGGACCCTGCCGGCTAACCGCGCGATCTCCCTGTCGCCGGAGTTCGACTATGCGCTGGTGCAGGTTGACGGCCAGGCGCTGATCCTGGCGAAAGACCTGGTTGAAAGCGTCATGAAGCGTACGGGCGTTGCGGATTACACCATCCTCGCGGTGGTCAACGGCGCCGAGCTGGAGCTGATGCGCTTTAATCACCCGTTCCTCGACTTCGACGTTCCGGCGATCCTCGGCGACCACGTTACCCTCGATGCGGGTACCGGTGCGGTGCATACCGCTGGCGGCCACGGCCCTGACGACTACACCATCAGCCAGAAATATGGCCTGGAAATCGCCAATCCGGTCGGCCCTGACGGCGCCTACCTGCCGGGAACCTATCCGTCGCTGGACGGCATCAACGTCTTCAAAGCTAACGACATCATCGTTGAGCTGCTGCGTGAAAGCGGCGCGCTGCTGCACGTTGAAAAAATGCAGCATAGCTATCCGTGCTGCTGGCGCCACAAGTCGCCGATCATCTTCCGCGCCACGCCGCAGTGGTTCGTCAGCATGGATCAGAAAGGCCTGCGCGCGCAGTCGCTAAAAGAGATTAAAGGCGTGCAGTGGATCCCGGACTGGGGCCAGGCGCGTATCGAATCGATGGTGGCTAACCGCCCTGACTGGTGTATCTCCCGTCAGCGTACCTGGGGCGTTCCGATGTCCCTGTTCGTGCATAAAGAGACCCAGGAGCTGCATCCGCGCACCCTGGAGCTGATGGAAGAAGTGGCTAAGCGCGTTGAGGTTGACGGTATTCAGGCGTGGTGGGATCTCGACTCCCGCGATATCCTCGGTGCCGATGCCGACAGCTACGAGAAAGTGCCGGATACCCTCGACGTGTGGTTTGACTCCGGCTCTACCCACTCCTCGGTGGTAGACGTGCGTCCGGAGTTTTCCGGTCACGCCGCCGATATGTATCTGGAAGGTTCCGACCAGCACCGCGGTTGGTTCATGTCCTCGCTGATGATCTCCACGGCGATGAAGGGCAAAGCGCCGTATCGCCAGGTGCTGACCCACGGCTTTACCGTTGATGGCCAGGGCCGCAAGATGTCCAAATCCATCGGTAATACCGTCTCTCCGCAGGATGTAATGAACAAGCTGGGCGCGGATATCCTGCGCCTGTGGGTGGCTTCCACCGACTATACCGGCGAAATGGCGGTCTCCGATGAGATCCTCAAACGCGCCGCCGACAGCTATCGTCGTATCCGTAACACCGCGCGCTTCCTGCTGGCGAACCTTAACGGCTTCGACCCGCTGACCGACATGGTGAAACCGGAAGAGATGGTAGTGCTCGATCGCTGGGCGGTGAGCTGCGCGAAAGCGGCGCAGGACGATATCCTCAAAGCCTACGAGTCCTACGACTTCCATGAAGTGGTGCAGCGCCTGATGCGCTTCTGCTCCATCGAAATGGGGTCGTTCTACCTCGACATCATCAAAGACCGCCAGTACACCGCGAAGGCGGACAGCGTGGCGCGTCGCAGCTGCCAGACCGCGCTGTTCCACATCGTGGAAGCGCTGGTGCGCTGGATGGCGCCGATCATGTCCTTCACCGCCGACGAAATCTGGGGCTACCTGCCGGGTTCCCGCGAGAAATACGTCTTCACCGGTGAGTGGTATGAAGGCCTGTTCGGCCTGGCCGACGATGAAGCGATGAACGACGGCTTCTGGGATGAACTGCTGAAGGTGCGCGGTGAAGTGAACAAGGTTATCGAACAGGCTCGTGCTGACAAGCTGGTGGGCGGCTCTCTTGAGGCGGCGGTCACGCTGTATGCGGATAGCGAGCTGGCAACCAAGCTGAACGCGCTGGGCGACGAGCTGCGCTTTGTCCTGTTAACCTCAGGGGCGAAAGTGGCCGATTACGCACAGGCGCCGGCTGATGCCTGGCAGAGCGAACTGCTGAAAGGTCTGCGGGTTGTGCTGAGCAAAGCGGAAGGCGATAAGTGCCCACGCTGCTGGCACTACACCAGCGACGTCGGCAAGGTGGCGGAACACGCGGAAATCTGCGGTCGCTGTGTCAGCAATGTCGCCGGTGACGGCGAACAACGTAAGTTTGCCTGATGAGTAAATCTGTCTGTTCAACCGGGCTACGCTGGCTGTGGGTCGTCGTCGCCGTGCTGATTATCGATCTGGGCAGCAAATTCCTGATCCTCCAGAACTTTGCTCTGGGGGATACGGTAGCGCTGTTCCCATCGCTGAACCTGCACTACGCGCGCAACTACGGCGCGGCTTTTAGCTTCCTCGCCGATAGCGGCGGCTGGCAGCGCTGGTTCTTTGCGGGGATTGCCCTCGGCATCTGCGTGATTCTGACGGTACTGATGTACCGCTCGAAGGCGACGCAGAAGCTCAATAACATCGCCTACGCGCTGATTATTGGCGGGGCGTTAGGCAACCTGTTCGACCGGCTGTGGCACGGTTTTGTCGTCGATATGATTGATTTCTACGTCGGTGAGTGGCATTTCGCCACCTTCAACCTGGCCGATACCGCCATCTGTATCGGCGCGGCGCTGATTGTGCTGGAAGGCTTTTTGCCCGGCGCTGCGAAGAAAACCGCGTAATCCCTGCCGGGTGGCGTTTACGCCAGTCCGGCCTACATTATAAGCGTACCCCGCCAGCGGTCTTGCCGCCAGGCGGGGTAAACGCAGAACCAACTTAGAGCAAACCTGCATGTCAAACTCTGTACAGAGCAACAGCGGGGTGCTGGTGCACTTCACGCTGAAACTTGATGATGGCTCCACCGCGGAGTCTACGCGCAATAACGGCAAGCCGGCGCTGTTCCGTCTTGGTGACGCTTCGCTCACCGAGGGGCTGGAACAGCACCTGCTGGGGCTGAAGGCGGGGGATAAAACCAACTTCTCCCTCGAGCCTGATGCCGCGTTTGGCGTACCCAGCCCGGACCTGATTCAGTACTTCTCCCGCCGCGAGTTTATCGATGCGGGCGAGCCGGAAATTGGCGCAATTATGCTCTTTACCGCAATGGATGGCAGCGAAATGCCCGGCGTGATTCGGGAAGTTAACGGCGATTCGATCACCGTTGATTTCAACCATCCGCTGGCCGGGCGCACCGTTCATTTTGATATTGAAGTGCTGGAAGTCGATCCGGCGCTGGAGGAGTAAAATGCAGATCCTGTTGGCTAACCCGCGCGGCTTCTGCGCCGGCGTTGACCGCGCTATCAGCATTGTCGAAAACGCGCTGACGCTGTATGGCGCGCCGATCTATGTTCGTCATGAAGTGGTGCATAACCGCTATGTGGTCGATAGCCTGCGCAAACGCGGCGCTATTTTTATCGAGCAAATCAGCGAAGTGCCGGACGGCGCGATCCTGATTTTCTCCGCCCACGGCGTCTCTCAGGCGGTACGCAACGAGGCGAAAAGCCGCGATCTGACGGTTTTCGATGCCACCTGTCCGCTGGTGACCAAGGTCCATATGGAGGTGGCTCGCGCCAGCCGCCGCGGCGAAGAGTCGATTCTGATCGGTCACGCCGGTCACCCGGAAGTTGAGGGGACGATGGGCCAGTACAGCAACCCGCAGGGGGGCATGTACCTGGTGGAGTCGCCGGACGACGTCTGGACGCTGGAAGTGAAAAACGACGCCAGGCTGTCGTTTATGACTCAGACCACGCTCTCCGTTGATGACACCTCTGACGTCATTGACGCGCTGCGCCAGCGCTTCCCGAAAATCGTCGGGCCGCGTAAAGACGATATTTGCTACGCCACCACTAACCGTCAGGAAGCGGTACGCGCGCTGGCGGAGCAGGCGGACGTAGTGCTGGTGGTGGGGTCGAAGAACTCCTCCAACTCTAACCGTCTGGCCGAACTCGCGCAGCGCATGGGGAAAGCGGCGTATCTGATCGATGATGCGGCCGATATCCAGGAGCCGTGGGTCAAAGCGGCCCAATGCGTGGGCGTGACCGCCGGCGCATCGGCGCCGGATATCCTGGTGCAGAACGTGATTGCTCGCCTGCAGGAGCTGGGCGGCGGCGACGCGGTGCCGCTGGAAGGGCGCGAAGAGAACATCGTCTTTGAAGTGCCGAAAGAGCTGCGGGTTGACGTCCGTGAAGTAGAATAAGTTCTTTACGCCGTCAGTATGCGAAGATGCCAGACTTAACGTCTGGCATTTTTTTTGGAGAATTTATGCGCTTACCGATAGTTCTTGATACCGATCCCGGCATTGATGATGCGGCGGCAATCGCCGCGGCGCTGTTCGCGCCCGAGCTGGATCTGCAGCTGATGACCACGGTGGCCGGCAACGTGTCGGTGGAAAAAACCACCCGCAATGCGCTGCAGCTGCTGCATTTCTGGAACGCCGACGTGCCGCTGGCCCAGGGCGCCTCAATGCCCCTGCTGCGCCCGCTGCGCGATGCGGCCTCCGTTCACGGCGAGTCGGGGATGGAAGGGTATGAGTTTGTCGAGCATCGCTGCCAGCCGCTGCCGAAACCGGCGTTTCAGGCCATTCGCGATGCGCTGATGCATGCCCCGGAGCCGATGACGCTGGTGGCCATTGGCCCGCTGACCAACATTGCGCTGCTGCTGACGCAGTATCCGGAGTGCCGGTTTAACATTCGCCGCCTGGTCATTATGGGCGGATCCGCCGGGCGGGGTAACTTCACCCCCAACGCGGAGTTTAACATTGCCATCGACCCGGAAGCCGCGGCGAAAGTGTTTCAGAGCGGGCTGGAGATCGTGATGTGTGGGCTGGACGTCACCAATCAGGCAATACTCGCCCCGGAATATCTCGCCACGCTGCCGACGCTCAACAGGACCGGCAAAATGCTCCACGCGCTGTTCAGCCACTACCGCAGCGGCAGCATGGAGAGCGGGCTACGCATGCATGACCTGTGCGCCATCGCCTGGCTGGTTCGTCCCGAGCTGTTTACCCTTAAATCGTGCTTTGTGGCGGTCGAAACGCAGGGGAGCTGGACGGCGGGCACCACGGTCGTTGATATCGAAGGCCGCCTTGGCCAGCCGGCGAACGCCAGCGTGGCGCTGGATCTGGACGTCGCAGGCTTCCAGCGCTGGGTCGCGGAGGTTCTGGCGCTGGCGCCATAGGCCCTTTAGCGGCGATAAATTTTCTCGCTAAGATAGTCAATCATGGCCCGCATCCTGGCGGGCATATGCTTATTTCCCGCCCACAGCAGCCACAGCTCGCCGGAGTAGCTGCTGATAAACTCCCACTCTGCCAGCACCTGGACTATCTCCCCGCGCTCCAGCGCTTCGCGGGCGGTAAACAGCGGCAGGCTGCCAATGCCTAAATTCTGCTTCACCGCATCCAGCCGCACGGCGGTGTGGTTGGCGGCGTAGCGCCCTCGGGTCTGTACGATTTCCGTTTTTCCTTCGCGACGAAATTTCCAGCGCGCATCGGCGGGCGTTTCGCCGAGGCTGATGCAGCTATGGTCGCGCAGATCCTGCGGATTTTGCGGCGCGCCGTGCTGGCGTAAATAGTGCGGGGTAGCGCAGATTACGTGGCTGACCGGCATCAGCGGCTTGCCGTGCAGCCCCGGCGAGGGCGAATGGGTGATGCGCAGCGCCAGATCGATCCCGTCGTCAATCAGGTCAAGATAGCGATCTTCGAGACGCAGGCAGACGTCAACCTGCGGAAAGCGGGCCAAAAACTCGCTCATCAGCGGATGGATAACAAACCGCCCGACGGCCTTCGGCACGCTGAGCGTCAGCTTGCCCTGCGCCACCTGCTGGGCGCTGCCGGCCGCATCCATCGCCAGGCGCGCGGATTCCAGCATCTCCAGCGCGTGGGCGTAAACCGTCTTGCCGGCATCGCTCAGGCGGAGTTTGCGCGTGGATCGGTGCAGCAGCTTGCTGCCCATCTCCCGCTCAAGGCGCGAGACGCTGCGGCTGACCGCCGAAGGCGTGGTTCCCGTAAGCCGGGCGACCGCGGAAAAGCTGCCCTGCTCGACGATTTGCACGAAGAGGGCCAAATCGGGAAGTAAGCTTAAGTTCATTTGTGCTCTCTAAGCAAAGGTGCATTGACGCAAGACGGGATTATCGCTGTACGTATTATCAATATACTGTGCGTAACGAGAGGAGAACAACCATGACCGAACGTCTTTATTACACCAGCGATGCCACCGAAGGGCGCGCGCGGGTGGTGGGCTGCGTAGAGCAGGCCGATGGCCGCTACGCAATCGAGCTGGACCAAACGCTGTTTCATCCGCAGGGCGGCGGGCAGCCGGCGGATCGCGGCTGGATAGCGGAGATCGCCGTCGAAGGGGTAACGGCGTTTGGCGACAGCATTCTGCACTTTGTCCCGCAGCCGCTGGCCCCGGGCGAGGTGACGATCCGCATTGATGGCGCAGCGCGGCGGCAGCATGCCCGCCTGCACTCGGCGGGCCACCTGATTGGCCTCGCGGGAGAGCAGTGCGGCTGGCAGCCGACGAAGGCCCACCACTGGCCAGGAGAGGGGCGAATTACCTTCACCTCAGGCGCCAGTGCGTCATTGCCGGAGGCCAGCGTGCTGCAGGAAAAAGTGGCCGGCTGGCGGGCGGAAAACCTGCCTCGCCATATCTCCGTGGTTGACGGGCTGCGCAGGGTGGGATTTGGTTCCCTGCCTGATTATCCCTGCGGCGGGACCCACGTTGCCAGCCTTTCTGAGCTGGGCGAAGTGCTGATAACCCAGCTGAAAATGAAAAAGGGCCAGCTGATTGTGAGCTACACGCTGGCGTGAAGATACCTTTGCAGCGCCGGCTGTGACGTGCGCTACAAAGTCGTCCGCTCGCCCTTGGGTTAATCGATTAATCTGCTAAGCTGATTCTGCTGTTCTCCTTGGGCCGGAGACCAATATGAATCCTGTTTTTTTCCAGCCACCGCAGGTGGCGTGGGCCAGCGGCCTGTTTTCCGACGGCCCGCTGCTGCGCAAGTCGACGCGTATTACGGATCTGATCGGCGTTTTTGCCGATGAGCGAACCCGTCTGACCATGGCGGGCGACCGGGTGGTGTACGAGGTTGAAATGCTTGATACCTCCTCCGCACCGGGCGCGCTCTATACCGGCGTCACCCACCTCTATCCCGGCAAGGTCGGGGATGAATTTTTTATGACTCGCGGGCACTTTCACGCCCGCCGCGAGCAGGGCGAAGTCTACTTCGGTCTGCGCGGCAGCGGCCTGCTGCTGCTGCAAAACGAGCGCGGAGAAACCCGTCTGGAGCAGGTTTTCGCCGGCTCGGTGCACGTTATCCCCGGCTATAGCGCCCACCGCCTGATAAACACCGGGGCCGATACGCTGTCGGCGCTGGCGGTGTGGCCCGCCGCTGCGGGACATGATTACGCGGCGCTGGACGGCGGCTTCAGGCTGCGGGTCGTCGAGGAGAACCGGACTATTCAGGCAAAAGAGGTGCAGAATGGCTGATTCTGCCCGCGCTTACGGCCTGGATATGACGATCCACCACCATCCCCCTGGTTTTAGCTACGGCGCGGACGTGACCGGGCCGATGCCGGAGATCCGTCGTCTCGATCAGATCCGCGCCTCGCTGCGCGATCCCCACTGCGCAGGGCCGGACGAGGTCTACGCGATCGCCATGGACGTGGCGCGCATGCAGGATCGCTATGAGCTAAAAAAGCGCATGCTGCTGTTTGGCGTCGTGACCTACGCCGCCGGAAGGCTGGGGGAAGAACCGGTGCGCAGCCAGGGTCATATCCACCGCATCAGTCAGCACAGCGGCTGGTCGCCGCCGGAGCTGTATGAAATCTGGCAGGGAAAGGCGATTATCTATATGCAGGAGCGGGTGGAAGACGATCCCGGCCGCTGCTTTGCGGTGATTGCCGAACCCGGCGATAAGGTGCTGGTGCCGCCGGGCTGGGGGCACGCGACGATTTCCGCCGATCCCGAGGTGCCGCTCACCTTCGGCGCCTGGTGCGATCGGGAGTACGGCTTTGAGTATGATGCCGTGCGGGCGCATAAGGGGCTGGCGTGGTACCCGCTGCTGCAGGATAACCACGTTATCTGGCAGCATAATTCACGCTATCTTCCCGGTCGCCTGCAGGCGATTACGCCGCGCCGGTACGTCGAGTTTGGCCTCACCTCCGCGCCGATTTATCAGCAGTTTATCGACGATCCCGCCCGCCTGCAGTTTATCTCCAGCCCGGACAGGGCGGCGGATCTGTGGCACAACTTTCATCCATAAAAAAACCGGGGCGATGCCCCGGTTCAGATATTGGCGGTACAGGCGGCGACCCCGGCCTGCAAACCGGGGTCGCGTTCGCGGCTAGCCGGCAAACAGACCGCTGGCGACGCCTGCCGCAGCCAGCAGCAGCAGCATGACCATCGCCTTCACCGGCGAAACGCCGCGCTTCGCCATTAAATACCAGGTCCCCAGCACCACCACCAGCGGCAGGAGCTGCGGAAATATGCCGTCCAGCATCTGCTGGACGTGGATATTGACGCCATCGCGGGTAATGAACTCCAGCCCGGTTCCCAGCTTCACGTAGCTCGCCGCGACGCCGCCCATCACGAAGACGCCGAGCAGCGACAGGGCCTCGCGCAGGCGGGTGGAGCGGCTGCTGACCAGCATCTCCACCGAGCCGGAGCCCATTTTGTAGCCCTTTAAAAACAGGAACCACGAGCCGGGGATAATAATCGCCAGCCAGGCGACGATATAGAACAGCGGCCCAAGGACGTTGCCGCCTGCCGCCAGCGCCATACCGATGCTCAGCAGGATAGGGATCAGCATCCCCGGGATCATCGAGTCGCCGATCCCGGCGATCGGCCCCATCAGGCCAACCTTCAGGGTGTTGATCGTCTCACCGTCGATGGGCTCGCCGTTGGCCTTTTTCTCTTCCAGCCCGAGCACCATTCCGTTAACGATCGCGCCGATCTGCGGCTCGGTGTTGTAGAAGGAGGCGTGGCGGCGCAGCATTTCCATGCGCTGGGCCGCGTCGGGATAGAGCTTTTTCGCCACCGGCAGCATGCTCAGGCAGAAGCCGAACGACTCCAGGCGCTCAAAGCTCATCGACGAGAGGTTGTGCATCATCCACGCCCGCCAGCAGCGGCGCAGATCTTTACGGTTCAGGGTACGTTCTTCCATCAGAATTCATCCTCATCATCGACGGCCGGCCTGCTGCCCGCGGCCTGCTGCGGTTCCGGCTTATAGTTGTAGTGGATCAGCGCCAGCAGCGAGCCCACGATCACCAGCGCGACCATATTGAGCTTTAAAAAAACGATGCAGACGAACCCGACGAGAAAATAGATCAGCATGCTGTAGTTCTTGATGATCTGTTTAAGCAGAATCGCGATCCCCACCGCTGGCAGAATGCCGCCCAGCACGTTCATCGTGGAGAGCACGATTCTCGGCAGGCTGTCCATAAAGCCGCTGATGTACTGGGCGCCAAAATAGACCGCAATAAAGGTGGGAACAAAGCGCAGCACGAAGTTACTGACCTGCGGCCAGATCGCGCTGTTCAGGTAAAGGCCGCGCTCATCGCCACGATCCAGCGCCACGTCGGCCCGATGGTTCCAGAAGGAGTTCAGCACCATCATCGCATTGAATAAAATTGTGCCGGCGATACCGATAGTCGCCGCCAGCGCCACCGCGACCTCCGGTCCCTTACCCGACAATATCCCCAGCGCAATCGCCGGCCAGGCGACGAAGTTGAGGTCGGCGGGCATTGAGCCGCCCGGCGTCACCATGGCGATATACACCGCCTGGACCGCAACGCCTATCATGATACCGGTCTTCAGGTCGCCTAAAATCAGGCCGACCAGCATGCCGGAGACCAGCGGCCGGGTAATCAGATACCAGCCGCCGGTCAGGCCTAAAAGCCAGGGGCTGCTGAGAGCCCCCAGGTAGCAAAGAATGCCAATCAACGTCGCTTCGATAATCATCATCCGCTCCTTATTTCAGCTTCTGCCGCGCGTCCTGCCAGCTGTAGCAGCTCGCATCCGGCACCAGACGGAACTCAACGTGATGCCCGCGCTGCACCAGCCAGTCGAAGGCGGCGATCTCGTCGGCATTAACCGACTGATTTGGCCCAATGGTGGTGGTGTCGGCGCGGGCGCTCATCGGGCCAACGTTGATTTTGCCGTTGGCATTTTTCAGGCTGATCCCCGCCGCTTCCAGGCGCTGTAAGGTGACCGGGGATTTGCCTATCACGAAATAGCGTTTCTCGCTGGCAATGACTTTGGGTAATTTTTCAATGGCCGTGGCGGTGTCGAACAGCCAGACCTTGAGGTCCTGCACGGCGCCTTTCATCACCGATGAGAGGAGCGGGTCGGCCGCGACGGCGTCGTCAATCGCCACGATACCGTCGCAGGGCAGCTCTTTGGCCCAGCGCGTCACGAGCTGCCCATGAATCACCCGGTCGTCAATACGTACAAAAGAGATACTCATAAGCGTTTTCCTCTAAAAATCATCTGGCTGAACGGCTAAAACCGGGGTGGCTTTAATCAGGGTTGGTACGGTTAACGCCAGCAGCCGTTCGGCAGCGGCGTGGACATCCGTCAGGTCGAGAATCTCTTCACACTGCAGCAGCATCGGGAAATTCACTCCCGCCAGCACGGCGACGGGGGGCGCTGTCTGCGCAGAGAAGGCGTGCAGGCAGGCGACGTTCCACGGCGTTCCGCTTTGCATATCGCACAGCACCAGTACGCCGTCGGCCTGCTGTCCGGACCACTCCAGCGCGCGGGCAAAATCCTGCTTAAAGCCCTCAATACCCGCCTGCTCGTCGAGGGTGACGGTGGAGATATAGGGCAGCTCGCCGTACACCATCCGCCCGCTGGCCAGCAGGGCGTCAGCCAGCGGGCCGTGAGTGGCAACAATAACGTTAATCATTTCTTATCCTCTTACCCAGGCTTTGATGGTAGCCAGCTGCTGTCCGCTGCCCTGACCTGACGGCGAAATGCGGTACTCCCCGACGGCGGCCGGAATGATAAAGGTCTCGGCGTAGCGCACGCTGAAGGGGGCAAAGGCGCCGCTCGGGCTGTCGACCACGGCTTCCGCGCCTTCCACCAGGTTGAGAACGTTAACCCCGCCGTGGGTATGGTGCGTGACCGGCGCGCTAAACCAGTGGCGGCGGGTTTCAATAAACTCGCGCTCGTGCATGCCCGTGCGCTCCTCCCGCCAGCCTTCGCCTTCGGCAACGGGCTCAATGCGGTTAACCAGGTTGTCGTTGACCCATTGGGTATCGCGCTGCCAGTCGATGACCTGTTCGCCGTGCTGCAGATGCACCGGACGAGGCAGTCCGTCTAAACCTAAACGCCCCCAGTCCCAGAGCTTGAAGGTGAAGATATACGGGGTCGCGCTGATTTCGAGCACCATCGTGCCGCTTCCTGAGCAGTGCACCGTACCGGCAGGGATAAGAAAGTGATCGTGCTTACGCGCCGGGATTTGGTTAACGAAGCGCCGATCGTCAAAGGCCTTCTCGCCGCGGCCGGCGGCCTGCAGATCGGCGAGCATCTCCTGCGGTTCGATCCCCGTTTTTGTCCCCAGATAGACGACGGCTTCCGGCTCCGCCTCGAGGATGTAGTAGCTCTCATCCTGGGTGTAGTGCATGCCAAACTGCTGCTGGATATATTCGGTTACCGGATGAACCTGGAAACTCAGGTTTTGCCCGCCGATGGTGTCGAGAAAATCAAAACGGATCGGGAACTCGGCGCCGAAGCGGGCGTGGACTTTTTCACCCAGCAGCGCGCGAGGGTGCAGCAGCACCAGGTCCTGAGAGGGGATCTCGATCCGTACGTCACCAAAACGCAGTAACAGGCTGTTCTCCTCGGGCACGCAATCAAAACACCACGCGTAGTTGGCGGCCGTAGGATCGAGATCGAATCGTTGCTTCATCCACTGGCCACCCCAGATGCCGGGATCGAAGAAGGGGACGACGCGGAACGGTTGAGCGGTGGTCTGCTGCAGCCCGGCACGCAGCGCTTCGCCGCTGACCAGGGCCGGGGCCTCTTTTACCGTGGTATCGAGTAAAAAATCGGCGCGTTTGAGCAGCGGCACCTTATGGCGATCGAAGACGCGCCATTCAATGAAAAAGGCGCGCTTGTAGCGGCGGAGAATATCTTCATCCTGGTTATCCGCCCCCCAGTTCCCCAGCCCGCTATGGCGCATGCGCTGCTGGATCTCCCAGCGCGGCATGTCGGCGTACACCAGCAGGTCGCCGGGATGAACCAGCGCCGCGCCGGGCCCGTAGATGACCACCACGCCCTCGGCTTCGGCGATAACCTGTTGGCGCAGCTGCTCCAGCTTATTGGGGTCAAAAAATTCCTCAAGGTGGTGGCAGGAGAGCACGCCAAACACGCGGTCGTCGGTAAGATTGCGCGCCAGCAGAGTGTGGATGGCCTGCTCGTCGCGGCGAGCGGACTCAACGTTAAGGGTCAGCGCGGCGCCGAGCGCCGGCAGCAGATGCTGTTCCAGCTCTTCCAGCCGCACGCCCGGATAGCAGTCGATAACCAGCACGGTTTTCGCGGCCGTCGAGGCTCTGGCGCTAAGCGCGGTACGGATGGACTCCCAGCCCTGGCAGGCGTGGTCGTCATAGCCCCGAACCGCAACCTCAGGGTATTTGTTATAGGTGGTGTGCATTTTCATTCTCCATATTGGCTAAATGAAGATTAATCGATTAACCTTATTTTGACAGTGTGGTTAACGCGATTAACCCGCCATAATCGACAAGTCAGGGGGTGAAATGGCCTTTAATGTGAAGGCAGTCACAGGGAAAAAACCAAAATTTAGGTTATTCGATTAACCTCGGGCGAATAAACGGGAGGGATGATGACAACAGTGACGCTGGCGCAGGTGGCAGAGAGGGCAGGGGTATCAACGGCGACCGTCTCGATGGTGCTGCGTAACCGGGGACGGATTTCACAGGCCACGCGCGAAAGGGTACTGAAGGCGCTGGATGACGCGGGCTATGTCTACAATCAGACCGCCGCCAATCTGCGCAACCGCAGCAGCAATCAGGTCGGGCTGCTGCTGCACGATATTACCAACCCCTTTTACGGCGAGATGACGGCGGGGCTGAGCCATGAGATGGAGCGGCACGATCTGCTGCTGTTTCTGGCTAACAGTGAAGAGTCCGGCGAACGCCAGCAGAAATTTGTCGATTCGCTGATGCGTAATAACGCCTGCGGCATGGTGCTGTGCGCCGCGCGGGAGACGCCGGCCTCATTTTTTGAAGCCCTGAAGCGGCGCAATATTCCGGCCATTATGGTGGTTCGCCCGCTCAGCGATCCGGATTTTGATTTCGTCGGCACCGACAACTTCCTCGGTACCCAGATGGCGACGCGACATTTGCTAAAAATGGGCCATCAGAATATTGCCTTTATCGGCGGCAGCCCGAGCTCAGGCACCCGGGCGCAGCGTATTGGCGGCTTTACCAGTACGCTGCTGGAAAGCGGGATCTCGCCGAATCCGAAGTGGATTGTGACCGCGCAGGCCAGCCAGATCGACGGCGCAAAGGTGGCGGAAGCGCTGCTCTCCCGCTATCCGGAGATCACGGCGGCGGTCTGCTATCAGGATATCGTGGCGCTGGGGGTGATGCAGGCGCTGCGCAAAACGGGCCGAGAGCCGGGGCGGGATTTTGCGCTGGTGGGCTTCGATGATATTACCGAAGCGGCGCTGGTCCAGCCGGCGCTGACCACCGTATCGGTGGCGGCGAAAGAGATCGGCCGTAAAGCGGGGGAGCTGCTGTATAGCCGTATTCAGGGTAATGATGAGCCGCCGAAACGGATCATCCTGCCGCCGGCGCTGGTCATCCGTGAATCATGCGGATTTCGCCGGGAAGAATCAGCGATATCAGGCCATTAGCGGCGTTTCTTGCGCGCTATCTGCTGGGAGAACGGCGCTTTCGCCAGACGATATTTCTCCTTCGCGCGATGACAAACATATAGTTTTTACTGATATCGACCGCGGTTTGTCATAAATTTCTAATTATCGGCGTTTTTGAGTAGCGGCCCATCGATGGGCTGGTTACTCTGAAAACAATTTACGTAAAGTTAACAAAAGAGAATAGCTATGCATGATGCACAAATCCGCGTGGCCATCGCCGGCGCGGGCGGCCGGATGGGACGCCAGTTAATCCAGGCGGTACAGCAGATGGACGGCGTGGCGCTTGGCGCGGCGCTGGAGCGCGATGGCTCCTCCCTGATCGGCAGCGACGCCGGTGAGCTGGCGGGCGCGGGCAAGATGGGCGTCACGGTGCAAAGCAGCCTGACGGCGGTTAAAGAGAGTTTTGACGTGCTGATCGATTTCACCCGTCCGGAAGGGACGCTGGCCCACCTCGCATTCTGCCGCGAGCACGGTAAAGGGATGGTGATCGGTACCACCGGTTTTGATGACGCGGGAAAACAGGCCATTCGCGATGCGGCGCAGGAGATTGCTATCGTCTTCGCGGCCAATTTCAGCGTCGGCGTCAACGTGATGCTCAAGCTGCTGGAAAAGGCGGCGAAAGTTATGGGCGACTACACTGATATTGAAATCATCGAAGCGCATCACCGCCATAAAGTGGATGCCCCGTCGGGCACCGCCCTGGCGATGGGCGAGGCGATTGCCGGTGCGCTGAACAAAGATCTGAAAGATTGTGCGGTCTACAGTCGCGAAGGTTATACCGGCGAACGCGTTCCGGGAACGATTGGCTTTGCCACGGTACGCGCGGGGGATATCGTCGGCGAACATACGGCGATGTTCGCCGATATTGGCGAGCGAATTGAGATCAGCCATAAGGCTTCAAGCC
The DNA here is from genome assembly GCF_006539725.1 of Klebsiella terrigena. Classification (GTDB taxonomy): domain Bacteria; phylum Pseudomonadota; class Gammaproteobacteria; order Enterobacterales; family Enterobacteriaceae; genus Klebsiella; species Klebsiella terrigena. Next base: position 65,736 of record NZ_BJNO01000005.1, read on the forward strand.
GGATGACGTTTGCTAACGGCGCGGTTCGCTCGGCATTGTGGCTGAAAGGCAAGAAAAGTGGCCTCTTTGATATGCGTGATGTCCTTGAACTGAACGCTTTATAAGATTTATTACCCATCGTGATGTGGTTATGGCATTCAATAAGTAATTGATTGCAGAGGGCAATATTTTATTGCCCTTTTTATTTTTAGCCTGTTTTTATGTCTTTTTAATTAAGAACGCTATAATTAACGCTTATCCTTCCTGTTGCTGTTATTTTTATGTAAATTTTGACCATCTGGTCTACTTTTCCGAATGGCTATGCCATATTTTACAATCCCGACGCTGCGCAAGCGTTTTCTAACGCTAGTTTGTTGATCTTTTTAGCTGTTAAAGCAGCGCTGATAGGCCAGTGGCGCAAAATGATATTAAAAATATGCGCTTTAAGTTGACTTTTCCCCGACATCTCTCCAGAATGCCGCCGTTTGCCAGAAATCCATAGGTAAGCAAATTTGCATTGATTCATGCTACGCGAATGCATTAATATGCAAATAAAGTGAGTGAATATTCTCTGGAGGGTGTTTTGATTAAGTCAGCGCTATTGGTTCTGGAAGACGGAACCCAGTTTCACGGTCGGGCCATCGGGGCAACGGGCACGGCGGTTGGGGAAGTCGTTTTCAATACTTCAATGACCGGTTATCAAGAAATCCTCACTGATCCTTCCTATTCCCGCCAAATTGTCACTCTTACTTATCCCCATATCGGTAATGCCGGCACCAACGCCGCCGACGAAGAGTCTTCCCAGGTACATGCTCAGGGTCTGGTTATTCGCGACCTGCCGCTGATTGCCAGCAACTTCCGTAATACCGAAGACCTCTCTTCTTACCTGAAGCGCCATAACATCGTGGCGATTGCCGATATCGATACCCGTAAGCTGACCCGCCTGCTGCGCGAAAAAGGCGCTCAGAACGGCTGCATCATCGTTGGCGATAGCCTCGACGCGCAGCTGGCGCTGGAAAAGGCAAAAGCATTCCCGGGTCTCAACGGGATGGACCTGGCGAAGGAAGTCACCACCTCAGAAACCTACGGCTGGACGCAGGGTAGCTGGACTCTGGAGGGCGACCTGCCGGAAGCGAAGGCGGAAAGCGAGCTGCCGTTCCACGTGGTGGCCTATGATTTCGGCGCTAAGCGTAACATCCTGCGCATGCTGGTGGACCGCGGCTGCCGCCTGACGGTTGTGCCGGCAAAAACCTCTGCGGAAGAGGTGCTGAAAATGAATCCGGACGGTATCTTCCTCTCCAACGGCCCTGGTGACCCGGCACCGTGTGACTATGCGATTGAGGCCATTGAGCAATTCCTCACCACCGATATTCCGGTATTCGGCATCTGCCTCGGCCATCAGCTGCTGGCGCTGGCGAGCGGAGCGAAGACCGTGAAGATGAAGTTCGGCCACCACGGCGGCAACCACCCGGTTAAGGATATTGATAATAACGTGGTGATGATTACCGCGCAGAACCACGGTTTTGCGGTAGACGAAGCCTCCATGCCGGCTAACCTGCGGGTGACCCACAAGTCCCTGTTCGACGGCACGCTGCAGGGCATTCATCGTACCGATAAGCCGGCCTTCAGCTTCCAGGGACACCCGGAGGCGAGCCCAGGCCCGCACGATGCCGCGCCGTTGTTCGACCATTTCATCGAGTTAATTGAGCAGTACCGCCAGTCCGCGAAATAATCAGGAGAAAAAAGCCATGCCAAAACGTACAGACATAAAAAGCATCCTGATTCTTGGCGCTGGCCCGATCGTTATCGGCCAGGCTTGTGAATTTGACTACTCTGGCGCCCAGGCCTGTAAGGCCCTGCGCGAAGAGGGTTACCGCGTCATTCTGGTGAACTCTAACCCAGCCACCATCATGACCGACCCGGAAATGGCCGATGCCACCTATATTGAGCCGATCCACTGGGAAGTGGTACGCAAAATCATCGAAAAAGAGCGTCCGGACGCCGTACTGCCGACCATGGGTGGCCAGACCGCGCTGAACTGCGCGCTGGAGCTGGAACGTCAGGGCGTGCTGGCCGAATTCGGCGTGACCATGATTGGCGCCACCGCCGATGCGATTGATAAAGCGGAAGATCGCCGTCGCTTCGACGTGGCGATGAAAAAAATTGGCCTCGACACCGCGCGTTCCGGTATCGCGCACACCATGGAAGAAGCGCTGGCGGTTGCCGCTGACGTGGGCTATCCGTGCATCATCCGTCCCTCCTTCACCATGGGCGGAACCGGCGGCGGTATCGCCTATAACCGCGAAGAGTTTGAAGAAATCTGTACCCGCGGCCTCGATCTCTCTCCAACCAACGAACTGCTGATCGATGAATCGCTGATCGGCTGGAAAGAGTACGAGATGGAAGTGGTGCGCGATAAGAACGACAACTGCATCATCGTCTGCTCCATCGAAAACTTCGACGCGATGGGCATCCATACCGGCGACTCCATCACCGTGGCCCCGGCGCAGACCCTGACCGATAAAGAGTATCAGGTGATGCGTAACGCCTCGATGGCGGTGCTGCGCGAAATCGGCGTGGAAACCGGCGGTTCCAACGTTCAGTTCTCGGTGAACCCGAAAGACGGTCGCCTGATTGTTATCGAAATGAACCCGCGCGTATCGCGCTCGTCGGCGCTGGCCTCGAAAGCGACCGGCTTCCCGATTGCCAAAGTGGCGGCGAAGCTGGCGGTGGGCTACACCCTTGACGAGCTGATGAACGACATCACCGGCGGGCGTACCCCGGCATCGTTCGAACCCTCTATCGACTACGTCGTCACCAAGATCCCGCGCTTCAACTTTGAGAAGTTCGTCGGCGCTAACGACCGCCTGACCACGCAGATGAAATCGGTCGGCGAAGTGATGGCGATTGGCCGCACCCAGCAGGAGTCGCTGCAGAAAGCGCTGCGCGGCCTGGAAGTGGGCGCAACCGGCTTTGACCCTAAAGTGAGCCTCGACGACCCGGAAGCGCTGACCAAAATTCGCCGCGAGCTGAAAGACGCCGGCGCCGAGCGTATCTGGTACATCGCCGACGCCTTCCGCGCGGGCCTGTCCGTCGACGGCGTCTTCAACCTGACCAACATCGATCGCTGGTTCCTGGTGCAGATTGAAGAGCTGGTGCGTCTGGAAGAGAAAGTGGAAGAGGCCGGCATCAACGGCCTTGATGCTGACTTCCTGCGGATGCTGAAGCGTAAAGGCTTTGCCGACGCGCGTCTGGCTAAGCTGGCGGGCGTGCGCGAAGCGGAAATCCGCAAGCTGCGCGACCAGTACAACCTGCACCCGGTCTACAAGCGCGTGGATACCTGTGCGGCGGAGTTCTCAACGGATACCGCCTACATGTACTCCACCTATGAAGACGAGTGTGAAGCGAACCCGTCGGTTGACCGCGATAAAATTATGGTGCTTGGCGGCGGCCCGAACCGTATCGGCCAGGGTATCGAATTCGATTACTGCTGCGTGCACGCCTCGCTGGCGCTGCGCGAAGATGGTTACGAAACCATTATGGTTAACTGTAACCCGGAAACCGTCTCCACCGACTACGACACCTCCGACCGCCTGTACTTTGAGCCGGTGACCCTCGAAGACGTGCTGGAAATCGTGCGTATCGAGAAACCGAAGGGCGTTATCGTCCAGTACGGCGGCCAGACTCCGCTGAAGCTGGCGCGCGCGCTGGAAGCGGCCGGCGTGCCGGTTATCGGCACCAGCCCGGACGCGATTGACCGTGCGGAAGACCGCGAGCGTTTCCAGCAGGCGGTTGACCGTCTGAAGCTGAAACAGCCGGCGAACGCCACCGTAACCGCGATTGAAATGGCCGTTGAGAAGGCCAAAGAGATTGGCTACCCGCTGGTGGTGCGTCCGTCCTACGTTCTTGGCGGTCGGGCGATGGAAATCGTTTACGACGAAGTCGACCTGCGTCGCTACTTCCAGACCGCGGTAAGCGTCTCTAACGACGCGCCGGTGCTGCTGGACCGTTTCCTTGACGATGCGGTAGAAGTCGACGTTGACGCTATCTGCGACGGCGAGATGGTGCTGATTGGCGGCATTATGGAGCACATCGAGCAGGCCGGCGTTCACTCCGGCGACTCCGCATGCTCGCTGCCGGCCTACACCCTGAGCCAGGACATCCAGAACGTGATGCGCGAGCAGGTGCAGAAGCTGGCCTTCGAGCTGCAGGTTCGCGGCCTGATGAACGTGCAGTTCGCGGTCAAAAACAACGAAGTGTATCTGATTGAAGTGAACCCGCGCGCGGCGCGTACCGTACCTTTTGTCTCCAAGGCCACCGGCGTTCCGCTGGCGAAAGTGGCGGCACGCGTAATGGCCGGCCAAACGCTGGCTCAGCAGGGCGTGACCAAAGAGATTATCCCGCCGTATTACTCGGTAAAAGAAGTGGTGCTGCCGTTCAACAAGTTCCCGGGCGTTGACCCGCTGTTAGGGCCAGAAATGCGCTCTACCGGGGAAGTGATGGGCGTCGGCCGCACCTTTGCGGAAGCGTTCGCCAAGGCGCAGCTGGGCAGCAGCTCGACGATGAAAAAACAGGGTCGCGCGCTGCTCTCCGTTCGTGAAGGCGACAAAGAGCGCGTGGTGGACCTCGCGGCTAAGCTGTTGAAGTTTGGTTTCGAACTGGATGCTACCCACGGGACCGCGATTGTCCTCGGTGAAGCCGGGATCAACCCGCGTCTGGTGAACAAGGTGCATGAAGGTCGTCCGCATATTCAGGACCGTATCAAGAATGGCGAATACACCTACATCATCAACACCACCGAAGGTCGCCAGGCGATTGAAGACTCCAAGCTGATTCGCCGCAGCGCCCTGCAGTACAAGGTGCACTACGACACCACCCTGAACGGCGGCTTCGCCACGGCGATGGCGCTGAACGCCAACGCTATGGAGAAGGTGACCTCGGTTCAGGAAATGCACGCGCAAATCAAAAAATAAGCCGTGCCGGCGCTGCCGGATACGCAACAAAGCGGGCTGACGTTATCGTCGGCCCGTTTTTTTTATGTCGGTCATCTTCGGAGAGTTCTGCTTTTAACTTCCTCCCGGCTCGGGCTAACTATAATTAGCACGATAACAATACTCATTGATGGAAAAACAGGAGGATACAATGCGGAACAAAATTCTGGTGGCATCCGCGCTGGCAGCGACGGCGGTGTTGTTTGTGGCGGGGTGTTCATCGAACCAGTCGCTGAAAACCACCGATGGCAGAACCATCGTCACCGACGGCAAGCCGCAGGTGGATAGCGATACCGGCATGGTCTCGTACAAAAATGCCGCAACCGGCCGCACCGAACAGATCAATCGCGATCAGGTGAAATCGATGGACGAGCTGGATAACTAATCGTTATCCATGGCCCCGCGAGGGTGAGTGCGGGGCCGGTTATCGCGAATGGTTTTACAGCAGGGCGTGGTCTATTTTGACGATAATTTTACGCAGCGGCGCGCCGGCATCCATGGCGCCCATCGGCCGATGAAGCTCGTCGGGAAACAGAATCGCCAGCTCCTCAGGATGTAAGTGAATCAGCGTTTCGCTGCTAATTTCTGTGCAAAAGCCAATATCATGGGCGTCCTTAAACGGCCCATCCGCGGTGATGGTTAGCCCTTTATTTCCCGCCCCAATAATCTCAGTCCCTGCCAGCACGATATGAATATCGATGTACTGACGATGGTACTCCGGACGCTGTTCCGCCAGCGGGCGCGTCTGGCCTTCGACGACGGTGAAAAACAGGTTATCGCCATCGACCGTGTATTTCCCCGGCGGCAGGGAGTGCGGGTCCTGCTGGGCGACGGCCTGCAGCGCCTGGCGAATAACCGACGGATAGAACGTATTTTTGGCCGCGGCGGCTAAGGTATCAATAATCATGCCGGCATTCCCTGTAGTGATTGAGGCTCAAGTAAATTTAATGACTGCGCCACGATGCTGGCGACGTCGGGGGCAATATCAACGGCTAAAATATCGCGCTCGCTGGCGTCCGGCGCCTCCAGGGCGGCAAACTGGCTGCGCAGCAGCGCCTCCGGCATAAAGTGCCCCTTACGCTGCTGCATCCGCTGCAGAATGCATTCGTACTCTCCGGTCAGCCACAGAAAGCGCAGACTGCCGCTGCCTTCACGCAGCCGATCGCGGTAGCGCTTCTTCAGCGCCGAGCACACCAGCACGCCCGATTCATTCTTCTGCTCAAGGCTGAATATCACGTCCGCGATCCGCTCCAGCCACGGTCCCCGGTCTTCGTCATTGAGCGGCTGGCTGGCGGCCATTTTGACGATGTTCTGCCGCGGATGAAGATCGTCTCCGTCGATAAATTTTGCGCCGAGCGCCTGGGCTAACGCCTGGCCGACGGTGGTCTTTCCGGTGCCTGAGACACCCATCAAAATAATGCATTGCCCTGCCATAATGCGCTCCTTACTTAGACTGCAACCAGCATCCCGCCGTCGACGAACAGCAGATGACCGTTGACGAAATCAGAGGCTTTAGAGGACAGGAACACCGCGGCGCCAACCAGCTCCTGCGGATCGCCCCAGCGGGCGGCCGGCGTGCGCTTGCACAGCCAGTCGGTGAACGCTTTGTCATCAACCAGCGCCTGGGTCATGGCGGTTTTAAAGTAGCCCGGCGCGATGCCGTTGACCTGGACGTTATAGCGCGCCAGCTCGACGCACATGCCGCGGGTCAGCATTTTTACCGCGCCTTTGGCGGCGGCGTACGGCGTGATGGTGTCGCGACCAAGCTCGCTCTGCATTGAGCAGATATTGACGATTTTCCCGCGCTGGCGAGCGACCATCCGCTTCGCCACCGCCTGGGAGACGAGAAATACCGCGGTTTGGTTCACGGAAATAACATCGTTCCATTCCTGCACCGGAAACTCGGTAAACGGATGGCGTCGCTGAATGCCCGCATTATTAAATAATACGTCGATGGCGCCAATTTCTTCTTCGATTTTACCAATGGCCTGCTCGACGGAATCAGCATCGGTAACATTAAATACCGCCGCATGAGCGATGGCACCTTCATCACGTAATTTCATGACCGCATCATCTGCACGGGGGGCAGAAATATCGTTGATAATAATTTCTGCGCCATATTGTGCAAGGCCCTGGGCCATGACAAAACCAATACCTTGCCCGGCGCCAGTAATTAAAATGCGTTTGCCCTGTAAGCTGAAAAGATCTTTCATCTTGATATCCTGATTAACGGCTGAATATAAATGACGGTGTACGCTTTTATTCCTGATTCACGAAAAGGTGAAGCGGAAGAACCTGTGCTCTATCTCACGGATTTTTGCCGGGTAAAACCGTGATCGAGATCACTCAAAACGGTGTTACGAAAAGGGGTTACATTAAACGTGAAGCCGGGCGTAAATTCCCGTTACTCAAGGGGTTAACGAGAGTGAGGTTCGATTCTCTTTTTGTTCATCGGCAGGCATAATAACCTGATGCAGTGGACGTATTTGACGGGCAGGTAGATGAAAGCACAACGCATAACGCTCAATGATATTGCAGCGCTGGCTGGCGTAACCAAAATGACCGTCAGCCGCTATTTACGTACGCCGGATAAAGTTAAACCGGAGACGGCAGAGCGCATCGCCAGCGTAATTGCTGAAATTGGCTACGAGCCCGACCCCGACAACCCGGCGATGATCGGCGCCGTCGTGCCGCGCATTGGCGTACTGATCCCCTCCTTTCATAACCAAATCTTTGCTGACCTGCTGGCCGGTATCGAATCGGTTACCGCCGCGCACGGCTATCAGACGCTGGTGGTGAACTATGATTATGACCGCCAGCGCGAAGAGGAGCAGATAGCCGCCGTACTGGCCTTTAACGTCAAGGGCCTGCTGCTGACCGAATCGGCTCACACCCTGCGGGCCGATAAGTACCTCAATGCGGCGAAAATTCCCGTTGCGGAAGTGATGGGCCTGACCGACAACCCGGGGCGTATCAACGTGGGCTTTGACAACTTCAAGGCCGGTTTCGATATGACCAATATGCTGCTGGCGAGCGGCAAACGGCAGATCGTCTATTTTGGCGCGATGTCCGACGTGCGCGACGAGCAGCGCTACGCCGGCTACTGCGAGGCGATGGAAAATGCCGGGCTGACGGTGGGGCGCATCGCGCCGAATAAGGTGTCGTCGGTATCGATCGGTACCGGGATGATGACCCTGGCGCGCCAGATGTATGCCCGCATGGACGGCATTCTGTGCACCAATGACGATCTGGCTGTTGGCGTGTTACAGGAGTGCCTGGCATCAGGTATCAACGTGCCTGAAGAGCTGGCGATAGCCGGTTTTCATGGCCTGGAAATCGGCCAGATTATCTCCCCGCGTCTGGCGAGCGTCCTGACGCCGCGCTTTGAAATGGGTAAGGTCGCAACCGAGATATTAATCAAAAAAATCAAAGGGCTGCCGACCATTGAAAAGGTCGATCTGCACTATCGCCTGTCGATGGGAGAGACCATATAGCGCCGCCGGCATGGCGATGACGCCGTGTTAGCAGAAAGTTAACGTACTATCCGCTCGAGACCCGCAATCCGCGGGTTTTGTCTTATCGATCACGGACGGTGTAACAGCTATTTTTAACACGATTCAGCGTGATGCAGATCGCAAAACGCTGCGACAAAAACCCGTTTGATAGTGGCTACAGTCGTTATGAAACTTCAAACAGGTGATCCGATGAATAGTGCTATTACCCGATCCGTCCTTTTAGTAGCCCCCGTTATTGAGACCCTACAGGAGCAGCTGGCCGCCGAATTCCCGCTGCTGCGCCTGTATGAGCAGGACGATCCGATCGCCTTTTTGCGCGAGCAGGGGGAGAACGTGGCGGCCGTGGTGACCCGCGGGGACGTCGGCGTGCAGAACGGGGTGCTGGAGCTGCTGCCGCACGTTGGCCTGATCGCTATCTTCGGCGTCGGCACCGACGCGGTGGATTTAGAGTACGTCCGCTCCCGGCAGATTGCCGTCTCCATTACCTCCGGCGTGCTGACCAACGATGTCGCCGATCTGGCGATGGGGCTGCTGCTGGCCGGCTCGCGCCAGCTGTGTCAGGGGGACCGTTTTGTGCGTGAAGGCCGCTGGCTGAACGGCGGCCTGCCGCTGGCAACTCAGGTCAGCGGCAAGCGTATCGGCATTCTGGGGATGGGCAACATCGGCCAGGCCATTGCCCGCCGCGCCCGCGGTTTTGATATGCAGGTGCTTTATACCGACCGTAAGCAGGTTGGCGGACTCGATTATCAGTGGTGCGCCGACCTGCATACCCTGGCCCATGAAAGCGACTTTTTGGTGATCGCCGCCTCCGGCGGTGAAGCCAACCGCGGGATTATCGATGCCTCGGTCTTTAACGTGATGCCGAAACGGGCGTGGCTTATCAATATCGCCCGGGGGGCGCTGGTCGATGAAAAGGCGCTGATTCAGGCGTTACAGGACGGTGTTATCGCCGGGGCCGCTCTCGACGTCTTTGAGGATGAACCGCGGGTTCCCGCCGAGCTGATTGCGCTCGACAACGTGGTCCTGCAACCGCACGTCGCCAGCGCAACCCATGAAACCCGCCAGAAAATGAGCGACGTGGTTTTTGCTAACGTCGCCGCTTATTTTTCCGGTAAGCCGCTGCCTAACGCTATTCATTAATTAGCGCTCTTCTTTTTGTACCCAGCGCTAATGAGAACCTGGTGGGACAGGTTCTTAAATGACAACGATAACCTCTGCATAGAGAGTGCGAAATATGAATGATAAAATTCCCAGCACCCGCTGGCTGCGTATTATTACGCCGGTGTTGATCGCCTGTATTATTTCGTTTATGGATCGGGTTAATATTAGTTTTGCTTTGCCCGGCGGCATGGAAGAGGATTTAGGTATTACCAGCCAGATGGCCGGTGTTGCCAGCGGTATATTTTTTATTGGCTATTTATTCCTGCAAATACCCGGTGGGCGGATTGCGGTTAACGGCAGCGGAAAACGTTTTATTGCCTGGTCGCTGGTAGCCTGGGCGATCGTGTCGGTGGCGACCGGCTTTGTGACCCATGAATATCAGCTGCTGGTTCTGCGCTTTATTCTCGGCGTTTCCGAAGGCGGGATGCTGCCGGTGGTCCTGACAATGGTCAGCAACTGGTTCCCGGAAAAAGAGCTGGGCCGGGCCAACGCCTTCGTCATGATGTTTGCCCCGCTGGGCGGCATGCTGACCGCTCCGGTCTCCGGCGCTATTATTGCCGCGCTCGACTGGCGCTGGCTGTTTATTATCGAAGGGCTGCTGTCGCTGGTGGTGCTGGCGGTGTGGTGGTACATGATTAGCGACCGTCCGGAAGAGGCCCGCTGGCTGCCGGAGAAGGAGCGCGACTATCTGGTCACCACCCTCGCTGCCGAGCGGGCGGCAAAGCTTGCTGAAGATGCGGTGAGCAACGCGCCGGTAAAAGACGTGTTCCGCAATTCCGGACTGATGAAGCTGGTGATCCTCAACTTCTTCTACCAGACCGGCGATTACGGCTACACCCTGTGGCTGCCGACCATTCTTAAAGGGCTGACCGGCGGTAACATGGCCAGCGTTGGCCTGCTGGCGGTGCTGCCGTTCGTCGCCACCCTCGCCGGGATCTACGTGATTTCATTATTTAGCGATCGCAGCGGCAAGCGCCGACTGTGGGTTCGCTTCTCGCTCTACAGCTTTGCCGCCGCGCTGGTGGCGTCGGTGGTGCTGCGCGAACACGTGGTCGCCGCCTATATCGCGCTGGTGATTTGCGGCTTCTTCCTTAAATCGGCCACCAGTCCGTTCTGGTCGATGCCGGGGCGGATTGCCTCAGCGGAAGTGGCCGGCAGCGCGCGCGGGGTGATTAACGGCCTCGGGAATCTCGGCGGCTTCTGCGGCCCCTACCTGGTGGGCGTGATGATCTATCTCTACGGGCAAAACGTGGCGGTCTGCGCGCTTGCCGGATCGTTGCTCATTGCCGGAACCATGACCTTCCTGCTGCCGAAGCGCTGCGACCTTGCGGTCAGCGAGCCCGAGGTCAGCGTCAGCAAGCAGCCACGGAGCGCGTAAGCTAAGGCGACATAAATCACAGTTATCATTGTAAGCGCTTCGATTAACTGACTACACTCTTGCAGATTACAACAAGAGTTAACGCAGGCTAATCAATGATTCTGATAATTTATGCCCATCCCTATCCGCATCACTCGCATGCGAATAAGCGGATGCTTGAGCAGGCAGGGACGCTGGACGGCGTAGAAATACGCTCTCTTTATCAACTTTACCCCGATTTTAATATCGACGTCGCCGCCGAACAGGCGGCGCTGGCCCGCGCGGATCTGGTTATCTGGCAGCATCCCTTACAGTGGTACAGCGTCCCGCCACTGCTGAAGCTGTGGATGGACAAGGTGCTGTCGCACGGCTGGGCCTACGGTCATAACGGCATCGCGCTGCGCGGTAAATCGCTGATGTGGGCGGTCACCACCGGCGGCGGCGAAAGCCACTTCGATATTGGCTCCTTCCCCGGTTTTGAGGTGCTGGCCCAGCCGCTGCAGGCCACCGGCCTGTACTGCGGGATGAAGTGGCTGCCGCCGTTTGCGATGCACTGCACGTTTATCTGCGACGATGAAACCCTCCAGGCGCAGGCGCGCCACTATCGACAACGCTTAATCGAATGGCAGGAGGCGCACAATGGATAGCCATACGCTGATACAGGCGCTGATCTATCTCGGATCCGCCGCGCTTATCGTACCGATTGCCGTGCGTCTTGGCCTCGGCTCGGTGCTGGGGTATTTGATCGCCGGCTGTATTATCGGCCCTTGGGGCCTGAAGCTGGTGACCGACGCCGAGACGATCCTCCACTTTGCCGAAATCGGCGTGGTGCTGATGCTGTTCGTTATCGGCCTCGAGCTTGACCCGCAGCGCCTGTGGAAGCTGCGGGCCTCGGTATTTGGCGGCGGGGCGCTGCAGATGGTGGTTTGCGGGGCGCTGATTGGCCTGTTCTGCATGCTGCTGGGAATGCGCTGGCAGGTGGCAGAGCTTATCGGCATGACGCTGGCGCTGTCGTCTACGGCGATCGCGATGCAGGCCATGAATGAACGTAACCTGACGGTTTCGCAAATGGGGCGTAGCGCCTTTGCGGTGCTGCTGTTTCAGGATATCGCGGCCATCCCGCTGGTGGCGATGATCCCGCTGCTCGCCAGCAGCGGCGGCTCAACCACGCTGTGGGCATTCGCCCTGTCGGCGCTGAAGGTGGCGGGCGCGCTGGCGCTGGTGGTGGTGCTCGGTCGCTACCTGACCCGACCGGTGCTGCGCTTCGTTGCCCGTTCCGGCCTGCGGGAGGTGTTCAGCGCCGTAGCCCTGTTCCTGGTCTTTGGTTTTGGGCTGCTGCTGGAGGAGGTTGGGCTATCGATGGCGATGGGCGCCTTCCTGGCCGGGGTGCTGCTGGCCAGCTCTGAGTACCGTCACGCGCTGGAAAGCGATATTGAACCGTTCAAAGGCCTGCTGCTGGGGCTGTTCTTTATTGGCGTCGGGATGTCGGTAGATTTTGGCACCCTGGTGAGTCATCCCCTGCGCATTTTGATTCTGCTGGTCGGTTTCCTGGTTATTAAAGGCGTCATGCTGTGGCTGATTGCGAAACCTCTCGGCGTACCGCGCGCCCAGCGCCGCTGGTTTGCGGTGCTGCTGGGGCAGGGGAGCGAGTTTGCCTTCGTGGTATTCGGCGCCGCGCAAATGGCCGAGGTGCTGGATAGCGAGTGGGCCAAGGCGCTGACCCTGGCGGTGGCGCTGTCGATGGCGGCGACGCCGATTCTGCTGGTGCTGCTGACCCGGCTGGAAAAATCATCCTCCGGGCAGGAGCGCGAGGCCGATGAGATTGATGAGGAGCAGCCGCGGGTGATTGTCGCCGGCTTTGGCCGCTACGGACAGATTGCCGGCCGCGTGCTGCTCTCCGGCGGCGTGAAGATGGTCATCCTCGACCACGATCCAGACCACGTTGAGACGCTGCGTAAATTTGACATGAAGGTATTCTACGGCGACGCAACGCGGGCCGATCTGCTGGAGTCGGCGGGAGCGGCAAAAGCGGAAGTGCTGATCAACGCCATCGACGATCCGCAGGCCAGCCTGCAGCTGGTTGAGCTGGCGAAAGAGCACTTCCCGCATCTGCAAATTATCTCGCGGGCCCGCGATATCGATCACTATATTCAGCTGCGCCAGGCCGGGGTCGAGGCGCCCGAACGTGAAACCTTCGAGGCGGCGCTGAAATCCGGGCGCATGGCGCTGGAAGCCCTCGGTCTGGGTGCCTACGAGGCGCGCGAGCGCGCCGACCTGTTCCGCCGCTTCAATATCAAAATGGTGGAAGAGATGGTGGAGATGGCGGAAAACGATTCGGCTTCCCGCGTGGCGGTCTTTAAGCGCACCAGCGATATGCTGACCGGCATCATCAACGAAGACCGCACCCATCTGTCGCTTATCCAGCGCCACGGCTGGCAGGGTACGGAAGAGGGCAGGCACACGGGGGACATCGCCGATGAGCCGGAGAATAAACCTTCAGCGTAAGGCATCGCTTAGGGTATAGCGCGTCGTTCTAATCTGGCGGCTCACAAGGCTGACGTGGGCTCGCCAGCAAATCCGAAAATTTTCGTATTCTTTACCCTCCGTCCAGTCGACGAAGTATTATGCTTTCCGTATAGTGGCGGCAATTTTTTGTATTTGGGAAATATTCAATGATCAGTCTGATTGCGGCGTTAGCGGTGGATCGCGTCATTGGTATGGAAAACGCCATGCCATGGAACCTGCCTGCCGATCTCGCCTGGTTTAAACGTAATACGTTAAACAAGCCGGTGATTATGGGTCGTCTGACCTGGGAATCTATCGGTCGTCCGCTGCCTGGCCGTAAAAATATCGTCATCAGCAGCCAGCCAGGGAGTGACGATCGCGTGCAGTGGGTTAAATCGGTTGATGAAGCGATTGCCGCCTGCGGCGACGTTGAAGAGATGATGGTGATCGGCGGCGGCCGCGTGTACGAGCAGTTCCTGCCGAAAGCCCAGAAGCTCTATTTGACGCATATTGATGCTGAAGTGGAAGGCGATACCCACTTCCCGGATTACGACCCGGACCAGTGGGAGTCGGTATTCAGCGAATTCCACGACGCCGACGCGCAGAACTCGCACAGCTACTGTTTCGAAGTTCTCGAACGTCGCTAAGTCCGTCCCCGGTAGCGCCGAGCTTCCTGGAACAGGGCTTCTCAGATTACCCGGATAGCGTGCAGCTATCCGGGATCTTTCTCAGGAGGCAACCGCCTCACCTTCATGCAGATCCTTCTGCCGGTTCGACGGCTGGGTGAAGTACGCCTTGTCTTCCCAGCGCAGGCAGGTGAGATCTCCCCCCCAGCAGCAGCCGGTATCCAGGGCATAAATGCCGTCAGGCGTCCCGCGCCCCTCCAGCGAAGCCCAGTGGCCAAAGGCAATGCTGTACTCGTTCGCTACCGGTCCGGGGATGGCAAACCACGGCTTCAGGGGCGCCGGGGCGTCCTCCGGCGCTTCTTTGGTATACATATCCAGCTGCCCGTTCGGGAAGCAGTAGCGCATGCGGGTAAAGGCGTTGGAGATAAAACGCAGTCGCGCAAGGCCGCTCAGCTCGTTGCTCCAGTTGTTGGGCATGTCGCCATACATGGCATCGAGGAAGAACGGATAGGAGTCGCTGGAGAGCACCGCTTCAACATCGCGCGCGCACTGCAGCGCCGTTGGCAGATCCCACTGCGGCGTGATGCCGGCATGGGCCATCACCAGCTTTTTCTCTTCATCAATCTGCATCAGCGGCTGGCGGCGCAGCCAGTTGAGAAGCTCATCGGCATCCGGCGCTTCCAGCAGCGACTTGAGGCGATCTTTCGGCTTGTTGCGGCTAATGCCGGCGAAGACCGCCAGCAGATGGAGATCGTGATTGCCGAGGACAATACGCACGCTGTCGCCCAGGGATTTTACGTAGCGTAAAACCTCCAGCGAGCCCGGGCCGCGGGCGACCAAATCGCCGGTGAGCCACAGCGTATCGCTGCCGGGAGCAAAAGCAACCTGCTTTAATAATGCGATCAGTTCATCGTAGCAACCGTGAACGTCGCCAATAAGGTATGTAGACATGGTTTTAGTGAATGAGCGTTGGTACTGCGAGACGGAAAACAGGGATGTCGACGGAGAACGGCGCACCGTTCACGTCGATCATAGCGTAATGTCCCTGCATGGTGCCCAGCGGCGTTTCAATAACCGCGCCGCTGGTGTATTGAAACTCCCCGCCAGCGGGAATATGCGGCTGCTCGCCGACAACCCCTTCACCCTGAACCTCAGTCTCACGACCGTGACCGTTGGTGATAAGCCAGTAGCGGCCAAGTAGCTGAACCTGACTCCGCCCCAGGTTGCGGATGGTGACGGTATAAGCGAAGACGTAACGATCGTTTTCCGGAGAAGACTGCGATTCGATATAGACGCTTTGTACCTGTACACAAACTCGGGGCGAATTGATCATGGTTAGCTCTCCTTGGTGGGCGAGTTTTCAGTTAACCAGTTAGCTAGCTGACAATACTGCGCCACGGAAATATTCTCTGCACGTTTCGCCGGGTCGATGCCCAGCTCGGTCAGCACTTCAACGCTGAACAGATTGCCGAGGCTATTACGAATCGTTTTCCGGCGCTGGTTGAACGCTTCGGTGGTGATTCGGCTCAGTACGCGAACCTCTTTGACCGGATGCGGCAGCGTGCGATAGGGCACCAGGCGCACCACGGCGGAATCGACTTTAGGCGGCGGCGTAAAGGCGGTCGGCGGGACTTCAAGCACCGGGATTATCTGGCAGTAATACTGCGCCATGACGCTCAGTCGACCGTACGCCTTGCTGTTCGGACCGGCAACCAGGCGATTGACGACCTCTTTTTGCAGCATAAAGTGCATGTCGGCAATGGCATCAGTATAGCTGAACAGGTGGAACATCAGCGGCGTGGAGATGTTGTAAGGCAGGTTGCCGAACACGCGCAGCGGCTGACCCATGTTCTGCGACAGCTCGCCGAAGTTCATGGTCATGGCATCCTGCTGATAAATGGTCAGCTTTGGCCCTAAGAACGGGTGCGTTTTCAGGCGGGCGGCCAGGTCGCGGTCCAGCTCGATAACGGTGAGCTCGTCCAGACGTTCGCCTACCGGCTCGGTCAGCGCGGCCAGGCCCGGGCCGATTTCGACAATCGCCTGACCTTTCTGTGGATTAATGGCCGAGACAATACTGTCGATCACAAACCGATCGTTGAGAAAGTTTTGCCCGAAGCGTTTACGGGCTAAGTGGCCCTGATGGACTCGATTATTCATTGCGTATTAACAATCATTTTAATGGCGAGATTAAGCGCCGTGATAAAACTGCCGACATCCGCTTTCCCCAGGCCCGCCAGTTCCAGCGCGGTACCGTGGTCAACGGAGGTTCGAATAAAGGGTAAACCGAGCGTAATGTTCACGCCACGGCCGAAGCCCTGGTATTTTAGCACGGGAAGACCCTGATCGTGGTACATCGCGAGCACCGCATCGGCGTGGTCGAGATATTTGGGCTGAAAAAGGGTATCAGCCGGCAGCGGCCCGCTGAGATTCATCCCCAGGGCGCGCATCTCTTCCAGCACCGGAATGATGGTATCGATCTCTTCCGTGCCCATGTGGCCGCCTTCTCCCGCGTGCGGGTTCAGGCCGCAGACCAGCACGTGCGGATGGGCAATGCCAAACTTGTGCCGCAGATCGTGGTCAAGGATGGTGATGACTTCACGCAGCAGGTCGGGGGTAATGGCGTCACTGATCGCTTTCAGCGGCAGATGCGTGGTCGCCAGCGCGACGCGAAGCTCTTCCGTTGCCAGCATCATCACCACTTTACTGGCCTGTGCCCGCTCTTCAAAGAACTCGGTATGCCCGGTGAAGGCGATCCCGGCGTCGTTGATATTGCCTTTATGGACCGGCCCGGTAATTAATGCCGCAAACTCGCCGTTCAGGCAGCCGTCGCAGGCGCGCGCCAGGGTTTCCACCACGTAGCTGCCGTTGCGCACGTCCAGCACGCCGGGTGTTACCGGGGCGTTCAGCGTGACGGGAAGCAGGGTCAGGGTGCCGGCGCGCTGCGGGGCGGCGGGGCGGGACGGGTCGTAGGGCTGAAGCAATAAAGGAAGACCGAGCCGTTGGGCTCGGTCAGATAACAGTGCGCCATCGGCGCAAACCACCAGTTCAACCGGCCAGTCGCGCTGCGCAAGCTGCGCGACGAGGTCAGGGCCAATCCCGGCAGGTTCCCCGGGAGTGATGACAACACGATTCATACACTTCATCCTTCAGGCTATTTCCTGGTTGGCTACGCCGTTGGCGGTTCATCCATGAGCCTTGCCCGTTTGGGGCCGTCGCAGGCAACGTTAGGGAGCGGCATCGCCCCGCGGGCTCATCGGTCGGCCCGGGGGCGCTATGCGCTTGCCGCCCGATACGCGTGGAACGTCTGGCGTATCGGGCGGTAAATTAGTTACTCAGAACTTTGACGTAAGCGCTGGCGCGCTGTTCCTGCATCCAGGTCGCCGCTTCTTCCGAGAACTTACGGTTCATCAGCATCCGGTAGGCGCGATCTTTCTGCGCCGCGTCGGTTCTGTCAACCTGGCGGGTGTCCAGCAGCTCGATCAGGTGCCAGCCAAAGGAGGAGTGCACCGGAGCGCTGGTCTGGCCTTTGCTCATGTGCATCAGCGCATCGCGGAACGCCGGGTCGAAGATATCGGTGGTTGCCCAGCCCAAATCGCCGCCCTGGTTAGCAGAGCCCGGATCTTCAGAAAACTCTTTCGCTGCTTTAGCGAAGGTGGTTTTCCCGCTCTTAATGTCCGCTGCAATCTGCTCCAGCTTGGCCTTCGCCTGGGCATCGTTCATGATCGGCGACGACTTCAGTAGAATGTGGCGAGCGTGGACTTCGGTCACGGAGATATTCTTGCTTTCGCCGCGCATATCGTTGATTTTCAGGATATGGAAGCCAACGCCGGAGCGGATCGGGCCGACGATGTCGCCTTTCTTCGCGGTGCTCAGCGCCTGGGCGAAGATCCCCGGCAGCTCCTGAATACGACCCCAGCCCATCTGGCCGCCTTTCAGCGCCTGCTGGTCGGCAGAGTAGCTGATCGCCAGCTTGCCGAAGTCTGCGCCGCTGCGCGCCTGCTCAACGATAGAGTTCGCCTGCTCCTGCGCGGCAGCAACCTGGTCAGAGGTTGGGTTTTCCGACAGCGGAACCAGGATGTGGCTCAGGTTCAGCTCGGTGCTGGCATCGTTCTGATCGCCAATCTGTTTTGCCAGAGATTCAACTTCCTGCGGCAGCACGGTAATGCGGCGACGCACTTCGTTATTACGCACTTCTGAAATCAGCATCTCTTTGCGGATCTGATTACGGTAGGTGGCGTAGTTCAGACCGTCATAGGCCAGACGGCTGCGCATCTGATCCATGCTCATGTTGTTCTGCTTTGCGATGTTGGCAATCGCCTGATCGACCTGGTCGTCAGAGATTTTCACGCCCATCTTCTGGCCCATCTGCAAAACAATCTGGTCCATAATCAGTCTTTCGAGGATCTGATGACGTAGGGTGGCATCATCCGGCAGCTGCTGGCCGGCCTGGCCGGCATTAAGCTTAACCGATTGCATCAGGCCATTGACGTCGCTTTCAAGAACAACGCCATTATTGACGACAGCCGCTACTTTATCGACCACCTGTGGGGCAGCGAAACTGGTATTCGCGATCATGGCGATACCGAGAAGCAGCGTTTTCCAGTTCTTCATACTTTTTCCATTTCAATTAACCGCAAATGCGGATTACGTTTTAAACCAGCCACATCACAGGGAGTTCTGGTACGGTAAAATGTTCGAACGCAGCATCTGCTGGGTGCCGAGACCGTAGTTGGAGCTCAGGCCGCGTAGCTCAATGTTGATGCCAAAGGTGTTATCGTATTTGCTCTCGCCGTTGCCGTTGTTATCCCAGCCGTTGATCTTACGTTCATAGCCGAGACGAATCGCGTAGCAGCAGGAGTTATACTGCACCCCTAACATCTGGTTGGCGCTCTTTTTGGTATTGGTATCAAAGTAGTATGCGCCGACGACGGACCAGCGATCGACTACCGGCCAGCTGGCGGTCATACCCACCTGAGAAATACCGTTTTTGTACTGCTCAGCGGTTGAATACGAAGGCAGCGTGGCCTGAATGTATTCCGGGCTGGCGTAACGATAGTTAAGTTGGACTAAGCGGTTTTCGTCGCGACGGTATTCAACGGTGCCGTTACCGGTTGCGACGTTATCCAGACGTGTATCGTACTGAATTCCCCCGCGTAAACCCCAGTCATCGGCGATGCGCCAGTAAGTATCTCCGGCCCAAACCAGTGAACCCCTTGTGTCGTTATTCTCCCAGTTGATGTTGTCATCACCGGTACGTGACTCGGTGAAATAATAGATTTGACCAACGGAAATATTAAAACGTTCAACGGCGGCTGCATCATATACGCGAGACGTGACGCCGGTGGATACCTGGTTTGCGGATGCAATACGGTCCAGGCCGCTGTAGGAACGGTCGCGGAACAGGCCGCTGTAGTCCGATTGCAGCAGGGTGGAGTCGTAAGAACCGATGTTGCTCTGGTCGCGATACGGGATGTACAGGTACTGCACGCGCGGTTCGAGAGTCTGGGTAAAGCTCTCCTGCATATCGCGCTCGAAGACCATTTTGCCGTCGATTTTAAACTGCGGCATCACGCGGTTAACGGACTCTTTGTAGTCCGTATTGTTGGCTGCGTTGTAGTCGTCGAGGTTGCTCTGCTGATAGTGGGTCGCCAGCAGCTTGGCTTCGGTATTGATGCTGCCCCAGCCGTTAGACAGCGGCAGATTGATCGTCGGCTCAAAGTGGACGCGGGTCGCTTCCGGCATGTTGCCGTTAGTATTAACGAAGTGCACCGCCTGACCATAAAGATGGGTATCAAACGGACCGACATCGTTCTGGTAGTAGTTAACGTCCAGCTGCGGCTGAGCGGCATAAGAGTTGCTCGAATCGCGGTTAAAGACCTGGAACTGTTTGGTCGACACGGTGGCGTCGAAGTTCTGGTTGACGTAGCCGGCGCTGAATTTCTGCGTGGCGTAGCCGTCGGTACTGGAACCGTATTTCGAGCTGAAATCGTTAAAGTAGTCCGGATCGCTGACCTTGGTGTAGTCGGCGTTAAGGCGCCACACCTGGTCGATGACCCCGGAGTGGTTCCAGTAGAACAGCCAGCGGCGGCTGTTGCTGTCGCTGGAGTGATCGTCCTGGTAGACCTTATCGGACGGCAGGTAGTCAAACTCGAACAGGCCCGTGCCGGCTTTGGTCAGATAGCGGAATTCGTTTTCCCACATCACGCCGCCGCGCTTGTTCATATAGTGCGGCGTCAGGGTGGCGTCGAAGTTAGGCGCGATATTCCAGTAGTAAGGAAGCGAGAACTCGACGCCGTTTTTAGTGCTGTATTTGGCGTTCGGGATCAAGAAGCCGGAACGACGCTTATCCCCGACCGGCAGCTGCAGGTAAGGGCTGTAGAAAATAGGCACGGAGCCGAGCTTAAAGCGCGCGTTCCAGATCTCCGCCACCTGCTCTTCGCGGTCGTGGATAACTTCGCTTCCGACGACGCTCCAGGTGTCAGAACCCGGCAGACAGGAGGTAAAGCTGCCGTTTTCCAGAATGGTGTAGCGGTTTTCACCGCGCTGCTTCATCAGATCGGCCTTGCCGCGGCCCTGACGGCCGACCATCTGGTAGTCACCTTCCCAGACATTGGTATCTTTGGTGTTCAGGTTTGACCAGCCTTTCGGGCCTTTCAGGATCACCTGATTATCGTCATAGTGAACGTTGCCCAGTGCATCGACCGTGCGCACGGGCTGAGGCTGGCCCGCTGCCTGCTGCTGATGAAGCTGAACCTCATCCGCCTGAAGACGGCTATTCCCCTGATTAATGTCGACGTTACCCGTGAACGTGGCATTATCCGGATAGTTGCCCTTCGCATGATCGGCATCGATCGTCACCGGCAGCTCGTTAGTTTTACCTTCAACGAGGGGACGATTATAGCTTGGGACGCCAAGCATACACTGCGTGGCGAGATCGGCAGCGAGGCCCTGTTGGCTATACAAGGCGCTGGCAATCATGGTGGCCAGGAGGCTGGGAATACGTTTTTTCATACGTTGTATTTGTTGTTCCGTCATCTTGTGGCAGCGGCTTGCAAACGGTCAGAGCCTAACGTACTCATCTTCATCGCGCTAGTGTTAATCCTGCCCGTTTCAATCCCGAGCGTTAGGCACCGTGTAGAATGACGAGTATGATAAAGCAAATTATAGGCTATGTCCCACAATTGACCGAAGCGTCAGTGCTTTGTAACGTGCGGTCATATATAGCTTAACTGGCGGCATAAAGTTTGGGGAGTCTATGCAGTATTTGGGAAAAATAATTGGGGTTGCGGTTGCGCTGATGATGGGCGCGGGCTTCTGGGGCGTGGTGCTGGGCTTATTGGTCGGCCATATATTCGATCGCGCGCGCCGTCGGCGGATCAACGTTTTTGCTAACCAGCAGGAGCGACAGTCGCTGTTCTTTTCCACCACCTTTGAGGTGATGGGCCATCTGACCAAATCGAAAGGACGCGTGACCGAAGCCGATATTCACGTTGCCAGCATCCTGATGGATCGCATGAATCTGCACGGCGAGTCGCGCACGGCGGCACAGCAGGCGTTTCGCGTAGGGAAATCTGATGATTACCCGCTGCGCGAGAAAATGCGTCAGCTGCGCAGCGTCTGTTTCGGCCGTTTTGATTTGATTAGGATGTTTCTGGAAATTCAGCTGCAGGCGGCCTTCGCCGACGGCGAATTACACCCTAATGAACGTGAAGTTCTGTTCGTCATCGCTGACGAGCTGGGGATCTCGCGCGCCCAGTTTGAGCAGTTCCTGCGCATGATGCAGGGCGGAGCCCAGTTTGGCGGCGGCTCGCAGCAGCACTCCTCCAGCCAGGGCCGCGGTCAGGCCGGCTGGCAGCAGGCGCAGCGCGGGCCGACCCTTGAGGACGCCTGCAACGTGCTGGGCGTGAAGCCGACCGACGACGCGGCCACCGTCAAGCGCGCCTACCGCAAGCTGATGAGCGAGCACCATCCGGATAAGCTGGTGGCGAAGGGCCTGCCGCCGGAAATGATGGAGATGGCGAAGCAGAAGGCTCAGGATATTCAGAAGGCCTGGGAGCTGGTCAAAGAGCAGCGCGGCTTCTGATTTGCCGACCTCTCCCGCCGGGGAGAGGTTTCAGGACGGGCTCCTGGCGCGGCGGTACATCCGCCGCGGATGGCCAATTTTACCGTACAGCATTTCCACTTCCAGAAAGCCCGTTTCCACGCAGTGCTCCAGGTAGCGGCGGGCGGTCGTTTTACTCAGGCCGGCGTCGTTCACCACCTCATCGACCGAAAAGCAGTGCGCTTCCCGCCCGTTAAACAGGTTCTGCACCAGCGCCAGCGTTTTTTCCTCAATCCCTTTGCTACCGCTATCGGCGCGAAAGTTTTTCGCCTGCAGCTGGTACAGCGAATCAACGTTTTGCTGATCGACAATCTTCCACTCCCTCTGCTGGTCGTAAAACTGAACGAAGCGCTCGAGAGACTGGCTCAGCCGTTTCCAGGAGACCGGCTTCAGAATGTAGTCGAAGGCCCCGTTGCGAATGGCCAGGCTGCAGGTTTCCATGTCGCTGGCGGCGGTAATAAAGATAACCGAGCAGTTGGCGCTTGCCAGCAGCGGGTCGGTCATCAGCGTCACCCCTTTACCGTCGGGTAAATAGTTGTCGAGCAGCACCAGCTGCGGCGGGCTGGCGTTGAGCATCTGCCGCGCCTGGGTGAGCGAGGCGGCCATGCCTGCCAGCCGCATGCGCGGGTGTTTTTGAATCAGCTCGGCGTGCAGTCGCGCCAGCTCGCTCTCATCTTCGACGATCAGAACATCGACCAGGTCATGATGCATAGTGTGCCCCTTGTGGCGGGTGGGCCGGACCGTCGGCGGGAATAAACAGCGTAAAGATGGCCCCGCGCGGCGTGTTATCGGCAACCTCGATGGTGCCGCCAGCCTGAGTGACATAGTGTTCAATAAGATACAGGCCGATGCCGTGATCGCCACGGGTTTTAGTGGTGACGCCGCGTTCGAAAATTCGCTCGCGGATCTCCGGGCGGATGCCGACGCCGCGATCGGCCACTTCAATCATCAGCTCCCGGGCGTTGAGCTGAATCAGCACCTCTACCGGCTCGTGCGGCAGCTCGGCGCGCTGGGTGGCTTCGATGGCGTTATCCAGCAGGTTGCCGATAATCGAGATGAGCTCTGATTCGATTAACGACGGCAGCGGTCGGTCGATGTGGCAGGCGGGGTCGAAGCTCAGCTCGACGCCTTTCTCGCGCGCCCGGGCGGCTTTACCCAGCAGCAGGCCGCAGAGCGTCGGCGAGCTAAAGCGGGATGAAATAAAGTCCAGCAGCTCCTGGGCATGCTCCGACTGCGCCTGAATATAGCGAATGGCCTCGTCGTAGTGGCCCATGTGCAGCAGGCCGGAAAGCGTCGTCATGCGGTTCAGCTGCTCATGGCGCATGATGCGCAGGTTATCGACATAGCGTTTCACCTGGCTGAGCTGGGCGCTAAGGGAGTTGATTTCGTCCCGGTCGCGGAAGGTGATCACCCAGCCCTGCAGCGAGTTTTCCAGCATGATGCGCACCCGGCTGGCGAGGACGGTGAGCTGATTGAAGCGGCATAGCTCGTCGTGCGTGTCGCTTTCCAGCATCTCGCCGCTGGCGAAAAACGGCTGCGGTACGATGACGCTATCGATCGACTGCCCGCGCAGCCGGTGTGCGGGCTGGGTCAGGCCGAGCAGGCTGCGGGCGGCGTGGTTAATGACCTTGATGCGGCGGGTGTGGTCGATAACGATAACCCCTTCATAGATCGATTCCATCATCGCCTTTTGCTGGCGCACCAGCAGGCCGATTTCCCGCGGCTCGAGGGAGAAGATCTGCTTCTTGATGCTGCGGGTGAAGTACCAGGAGAAGATAAACAGCGCAACCAGCAGCAGCACGGCGGCGACGAAGATATTGATGACTTTTTGCAACGTAATGCTGTCGAGGTAGCTGGTCAGATAGCCAACGGAAACAATCCCCACCACCCGGCCCGCGTCGTCACGCACCGGCGCCTTGCTGCGCAGCGAAATCCCGAGCCCGCCTTTGCGGATGGTGGTAATGGTTTTCCCTTCCAGCACCGCCTGATTATCGCCGCCAACCAGCCGGGTGCCGACCCACTCCGGGTGCACGGAGTGGAACAGATGCACGCCCTGCGCGTCGCCAATAACAATAAAGCTGGCGTCGCTGTGGGCGGCGATTTCCTGCATAAAGGCGTTTATCGCCTGCGGATCTTTGCGGGCAACCTGCTGGCGTAAATTGGGCATCAGGGCGATCTCTTCGGCCTGTATTTTGGCGCGAGTGCTCATTTCCTGATAAAGCTGATGGCTGGCATCGAAATAGTAATACACGCCCAGCAGGGCAAAGAGGATCGAGAAAAATGCCACCAGGGAAATAAACAGCTTAAATTGAAAGGAAACTTTCATAGGCCTTGTACAGAGTCTCAGTAAGGCGGGCAAGTCACGAGCGGCCGCTTACGCCGGGGTCAGGGAACAGAATCGATCCGCGAAACCTATTTATAAATGATCTCCAGGGCTGCGACAAAAAACCATAAAAACCACGCTAATAAATCAGAGATATATCACGCCGGGAATAGAAACCATAAAAACCATAGTGCCCATTAAAACTTCATTTTTAATCTGGCGACCCTCACATTAAGTCGGCTTATTCCCCCCTAGTCTGAAGATGAATAATAACTAAAGGGCTAAACCTATGAGCACCACCGACGAAGCATTCTCTGCGACCCTCGACCCCATCGATACCCCAAAGGCCACGCTGAAGCAGCGCTGGTGGCACGTTATGGACAACCGTAAAGTCGGGATTATCCCGCTGCCGCTGTTCCTGCTGGCCGGGGGCTTAATTGCTCTGGACTGTCTGGGCGGCAAGCTGCCGAGCGACATTGTGGTCATGGTGGCGACGCTGGCCTTTTTTGGCTTTGCCTGCGGCGAGTTTGGCAAGCGCCTGCCGGTTCTCGGCAAGCTCGGCGCGGCGGCGATCTGCGCGACCTTTATTCCCTCGGCGCTGGTTCATTACGGCCTGCTGCCGGACGTGGTGGTGGAATCCACCACCAAATTCTACAAGTCGACCAATATTCTCTATCTCTACATCTGCTGCATTATCGTCGGCAGCATTATGAGCATGAACCGCACCACGCTGATTCAGGGGTTCCTGCGCATTTTCTTCCCGATGCTCTGCGGTGAAGTTGTCGGCATGCTGGTTGGCGTTGGCGTCGGGACCGCGCTGGGCCTGGAGCCGTTCCAGGTCTTCTTCTTTATCGTCCTGCCGATTATGGCCGGCGGCGTAGGGGAAGGGGCGATACCGCTGTCGATTGGCTACGCCGCGCTGATGCATATGGACCAGGGCGTTGCGCTGGGCCGCGTCCTGCCGATGGTCATGCTGGGCAGCCTGACGGCGATTGTTATCTCCGGTAGCCTGAATCAGCTGGGCAAGCGCTTCCCGCATCTGACCGGCGAAGGCCAGCTGATGCCGAACCGCAGCAACGAAACGCATCATGAAAGCGTCGGCGACGAAAGCGCTGACGGCAAAACGGACGTGGCGACGCTGGCATCCGGGGCACTGCTGGCGGTACTGCTCTATATGCTGGGGATGCTGGGGCAAAAGATGATTGGCCTGCCGGCGCCGGTGGGGATGCTGTTTCTGGCGGTGCTGCTGAAGCTGGCTAACGGCGTATCGCCGCGCCTGCAGGAGGGCTCGCAGGTGGTGTATAAGTTCTTCCGCACCGCGGTGACCTATCCGATTCTGTTTGCCGTTGGCGTCGCGATTACGCCGTGGCAGGAGCTGGTTAACGCCTTCACTGTCACCAATCTGCTGGTGATTATCAGCACCGTCTCCGCGCTGGTGGCGACCGGGTTCTTCGTCGGTAAAAAAATCGGTATGCATCCGATTGACGTGGCGATTGTCTCCTGCTGCCAGAGCGGCCAGGGTGGGACCGGCGACGTGGCGATCCTCACCTCCGGCAACCGCATGAACCTGATGCCGTTCGCCCAAATCGCCACCCGCATCGGCGGAGCGATCAATGTCTCTCTGGGCCTGCTGTTTCTGAGCCACTTTATGGCGTGATTTAGTTCTGTGCTAACAGGAAAAACTGCTATTTCCCACCACGGGACGAAGAAAATTTCTTTGTCCTGTATCCTAAATTCTGTGCATTTAGCGATACAATCAGCAGCGAAATCCGTTATCGCGACGGCCCCTGCCGCCGTTATTTTATTCAGTGAAGGAGAGGAATTAATGTCCGTGGATACTCCCGCCCGTGCGGGCGCCAGCGTTGAAAACCTGCTGGCGGTGAAAGCGCAGCGTGAAGCTCGTCAGAGCGAGTTGTTAACCCATTATCAGCAGCCGGTTATTTCGCTTACCCTGGTGACGCCGGGCGCGGAGAAAGACAGCATCCGCTATCGCAACATGATGGGCGTGGCGCTGCAGGCTTTCGATCAGCTGCTGTGGAAACACCGTTGGCAAACGCTGGACCGCCAGGTTAAGTGGCTGCCAACCGGGCCGGAAGCGCTGTGGTGCGTTGAGCACTCGGCCAGTGAAATTAACGCGCTTTGCACGGAGCTGACGCAATCCCATCCGCTGGGGCGTTTATGGAATATCGAAGTGATTTGCCCGACGGAGGGCCTGCAGGGCCGCTCGTCTGCCGCTGAGAGCAACGATCGCCACCCGCAGCAGTCGGCCGCTCACGTAGAGCAGATGATTGACGCGTGGTTTGCCCGCGACTAACGGATGATAGCGTGAGGAGCCCCGTTCCTGCTGCGCTTAGCGCAGGGGCGGGGAGGGTAGCCCGGGCAAGGCGTTTAAACCGTCGCCCGGGAAATCAGAAGTTAGCAACCCGTCGTCAGAAGTCGACCGGCGCGCGGAAGGTCATCGCGTTGCCGAAAGCGGGATGGGTGATAGTCAGCATCTCCGCGTGCAGCAGCAGGCGTGGGGCCATGGCCAGCGCTTCCGGCGTCGCATAAAAGCGGTCGCCGAGAATCGGATGACCGAGGGCCAGCATATGCACGCGCAGCTGGTGCGAGCGCCCGGTAATCGGCTTCAGGCGCACGCGGGCGCTGTTATCGTCCGCGTACTCCAGCACCTCATACTCGGTTTGCGCCGCCTTGCCGGTTTCGTAGCACACCTTCTGCTTAGGCCGGTTCGGCCAGTCGCAAATCAGCGGCAAATCCACCAGACCTTCTGCTTTCTGCGGGTGACCCCACACGCGGGCGACGTACTGCTTCTTCGGCTCACGCTCGCGAAACTGACGCTTCAGCTCGCGCTCTGCCGCTTTGGTCAGCGCCACCACAATCACGCCGCTGGTGGCCATATCCAGCCGGTGAACCGACTCGGCCTGCGGAAAGTCGCGCTGCACGCGCGTCATCACGCTGTCTTTATGCTCCTCCAGGCGCCCCGGCACGGACAACAGGCCGCTCGGCTTGTTGACCACCATAATGTGCTCATCCTGATAGAGAATGACCAGCCAGGGATCCTGCGGCGGATTGTAGTTTTCCATCGCCATATTCGCGTTCCGTTACTGGTGAGTGACGACGATTAAGCGCAGCGCATCGAGACGCCAGCCGGCCTGGGCCAGCGCATCCATCACCTGCTGACGGTTGCTCTCAATGGCCGACAGTTCGTCATCGCGGATGTTCGGGTTCACCGCCTTAAGCGCTTCCAGACGCGACAGCTCCGCCGACAGCTTGTCGTTAGCCTCATCGCGCGCCGCGTCGATCAGCGCCTGAGCGGCTTTCGCGACCTGCGCTTCGCCGAGCTGGAGGATCGCGTGAACGTCCTGCTGTACCGCGTTGACCAGCTTGCTGCCGGTATGGCGGTTAACGGCGCTCAGCTGGCGGTTGAAGCTCTCAAACTCCACCTGACCGGCGAGGTTGTTGCCGTTCTTATCCAGCAGCATGCGCACCGGCGTAGCCGGCAGGAAGCGATTAAGCTGCAGCTGCTTCGGCGCCTGCGCTTCGACGACATAAATCAGCTCGAGCAGCAGCGTGCCGACCGGCAGCGCCTTATTCTTCAGCAGCGAGATGGTGCTGCTGCCGGTATCGCCGGAGAGGATCAGGTCCAGACCGTTGATAATCAGCGGATGCTCCCAGGTGACGAACTGCGCGTCTTCGCGGGAGAGCGCGACGTCGCGCTCGAAGGTGATGGTGCAGCCGTCTTCTGGCAGGCCCGGGAAGTCCGGAACCAGCATATGATCGGACGGGGTCAGCACGATCAGGTTCTCGCCGCGATCGTCCTGGTTGACGCCGACGATATCAAACAGGTTCATGGCAAAGGCGATCAGGCTGGTGTCGTCATCCTGCTCTTCAATGCTTTCGGCGAGCGCCAGCGCCCCTTCGCCGCCGTTGGAGTGGATCTCCAGCAGGCGGTCGCGGCCCTGCTCCAGCTGCGCTTTCAGCGCGTCGTGCTGCTGGCGGCAGGATTTAATCAGCTCGTCGAAGCCGTCGGTGGTTTCCGGCGCGGCAAGATAGTTAATCAGCTGGTCATGGACGCTATCGTAAACGGTACGGCCGGTCGGGCAGGTGTGCTCGAAGGCATCAAGCCCTTCGTGATACCAGCGGACCAGCACCGACTGGGCGGTTCTTTCCAGGTACGGCACGTGGATCTGAATATCGTGCGCCTGGCCGATACGGTCCAGACGGCCAATACGCTGCTCCAGCAGATCCGGGTTAAACGGCAGATCGAACATCACCAGGTTGCTGGCGAACTGGAAGTTGCGGCCTTCGGAGCCAATTTCAGAACACAGCAGCACCTGCGCACCGGTGTCCTCTTCGGCAAACCACGCGGCGGCGCGGTCGCGTTCGATGATCGACATGCCTTCGTGGAAGACCGCGGCGCGAATACCTTCACGCTCGCGCAGCACCTGCTCCAGCTGCAGCGCGGTGGTGGCTTTCGCGCAGATCACCAGCACCTTCTGCGAACGGTGGCTGGTCAGGTGGCCCATCAGCCACTCGACGCGCGGGTCGAAGTTCCACCAGGTTCCGCTATCGCCTTCAAACTCCTGATAGATCTGCTCCGGATAGAGCATATCGCGAGCGCGCTCTTCGGCGGTTTTACGCGCGCCCATAATGCCGGAGACCTTGATGGCCGTCTGGTACTGCATCGGCAGCGGCAGGCGAATGGTGTGCAGCTCGCGTTTCGGGAAGCCTTTGACGCCGTTACGGGTGTTACGGAACAGAACGCGGCTGGTGCCGTGGCGGTCCATGAGCATGGAGACCAGCTCCTGACGCGCGGACTGGGCTCCGTCGCGATCGCTGTTGGCGGTCTGCAGCAGCGGCTCGATATCCTGCTCGCCGATCAGCTCGCCAAGCATGTTCAGATCGGCATCGCTCAGCCTGTTGCCTGCCAGCAGCAGAGCGACGGCGTCGGCGACCGGGCGGTAGTTCTGCTGCTCTTCAACGAACTGGGCGAAGTCGTGGAAACGGTTTGGATCCAGCAGGCGCAGACGGGCGAAATGGCTCTCCATCCCCAGCTGCTCCGGCGTGGCGGTCAGCAGCAGGATCCCCGGCACGCGCTCGGCCAGCTGTTCAATCGCCTGATATTCACGGCTCGGCGCCTCTTCGCTCCACACCAGGTGGTGCGCCTCATCGACGATCATCAGGTCCCATTCGGCATCGCACAGGTGCTCAAGGCGCTGCTTGCTGCGGCGAACAAAATCCAGCGAGCAGATAACCAGCTGCTCGGTTTCAAACGGGTTGTAGGCATCGTGCTGCGCTTCGGCATAGCGCTCGTCGTCAAACAGCGAGAAGCGCAGGTTGAAGCGGCGCAGCATTTCGACTAGCCACTGGTGCTGCAGGGTTTCCGGAACGACGATCAGCACGCGCTCGGCGGCGCCGGCAAGCAGCTGCTGATGCAGGATCATCCCGGCTTCGATGGTTTTACCGAGCCCGACTTCATCCGCCAGCAGCACGCGCGGGGCGTGGCGACGGCCAACGTCGTGGGCGATGTGCAACTGGTGCGGGATCAGGCTGGTGCGCTGGCCGCGCAGGCCGCTCCACGGCATCCGATACTGCTCGCTCTGATATTTACGCGCGCGGTAGCGCAGCGCAAAGCGGTCCATACGGTCGATCTGCCCGGCGAACAGGCGATCCTGCGGCTTGCTGAAAACCAGCTTGCTGTCGAGCAGCACTTCACGCAGGACCACGTTGGCTTCTTCGGTATCCAGACGGGTACCGGTATAGGCCAGCAGGCCGTTCTCTTCATTTACTTCGTCAACCTGGAGCTGCCAGCCTTCGTGGCTGGTGATGGTGTCGCCCGGATTAAACATCACGCGGGTGATCGGGGAGTCGTTGCGTGCGTACAGACGATTTTCGCCGATGGCGGGGAAAAGAAGGGTAACCATGCGCGCATCCAGCGCTACGACCGTCCCTAATCCCAGTTCGCTCTCTGTGTCGCTAATCCAGCGTTGACCAAGTGTAAAAGGCATATGTGTTCGGCTCTTTAGTTCTTAAATTGCAGGCAATAGTTGATCATCTCCGAATAGGCTGGAGAGGGATCAAGATTGGGTCCAGGAGTGGAAAGGGCGCTATGGTACTGGATGCCGCGGTGATAGTCACCTGTCAAAATAGCCCCAGCTGCCCTGTCACTATTGTAGCAAAATCATCGTCGACAAAGGGAAGAATTCCTTCCGCGACCGGCTGTAATTGTTTCGACAAATAGTGATCGTAATCGAGCGGCGACTGCTGATAATCGACCGGCTCCGGGCCGCCGGTGGTCCAGACATATTTGATGCTGCCGCGCTGCTGGTACTGCTGCGGCCTGCCCAGCCTGACGTTGTGCTCGTCGGCAAGCCTTGCCGCGCGGACGTGCGGCGGAACGTTGCGCTGATATTCCGCCAGCGGCCGGCGCAGCCGCTTGCGGTAGATAAGCCGATCGTCGAGCTCGCCGTTCATCAGCCGATTAATCGTCTCCAGAACGTAGTCGCGATAGGGCTGGTTGCGGAAAATGCGCAGATATAGCTCCTGCTGAAACTGCTGCGCCAGCGGCGTCCAGTCGGTTCGCACCGTCTCCAGCCCTTTAAAGACCATTCTCTGCTCCTGCGCCTCCTGAATCATCCCGGCGTAGCGCTTTTTGCTGCCGGTATCGGCGCCGCGGATAGTCGGCATTAAAAAGCGGCAGAAGTGGGTTTCAAACTCCAGCTCGAGGGTGCTGGTGAGGCGCGATTTCCCCAGCTCGGTGGCCCACCAGTCGTTGACGTAAGCCACCAGCGACCGGCCGATGTTCGCCGCCTCCTGTTCATCATGGGCGCGCCTGAGCCAGACAAAGGTGGAGTCGGTGTCGCCGTAGATAACGTCATAGCCCTGCGACTCAATCAGCGCTTTGGTCTGGCGCATGATGGCGTGGCCGCGCATGGTGATTGACGAGGCCAGGCGCGGGTCGAAAAAGCGGCAGGCGCTGGTACCGAGCACGCCGTAAAAGGCGTTCATAATGATCTTCAACGCCTGCGATAGCGGCTTGTTTTTATGCCGCTTGGCGTCGTCGCGCCCGTGCCAAATCTGGCCGACGATATCCGGCAGGCAGTGCTTCTCGCGGGAGAAGCGCGCGCCGAGAAAGCCTTCTGTGCTGTGCTCGTCATCGGGCTGGGCGCTGCCTTCGACGAGCCCCACCGGGTCAATCAGAAAGGTGCGGATAATCGAGGGGTACAGGCTTTTGTAGTCTAGGACCAGCACCGAATCGTACAGGCCGGGACGGGAGTCCATCACGTAACCGCCGGGGCTGGCCTGCGGCGGCACTTCGCCGAGATTGGGCGCAACGTAGCCCAGCCGGTGCATGCGCGGAAAATAGAGGTGGCTGAAGGCGGCCACCGACCCGCCGTGGCGGTCGGCGGGCAGGCCGTTAACCGTGGCGCGCTCCAGCAGAAAGGGCACGATCTCCGTTTTCTGGAAGATGCGCGTCACCAGCTCGCAGTCCTGCAGGTTGTAGGTTGCCAGCGCGGGCTTATCCTCGCTGAAGCGGCGGTCGATTTCGTCCATCCGATCCCAGGGATTATCAATCGCTTTGCCTTCACCCAGCAGCTCGCGCGCGACCGTCTCAAGCGAAAAAGAGGGGAAGTTCCAGAACGCCGATTTCAGCGCCTCAATGCCGTCGATAATCAGCCGCCCGCTGGCCTGGGCGAAGAATACGCCATTTTTAAAACCGTGCTCGCGCCACTCCAGCTCGCTGTTGCCGCGGCCGAGCAGCAGCGGAATACGGTAGCGCTCGGCGTGTTTTTGCAGCACGCGCAGGTCGAACTGGACGACGTTCCAGCCGATCAGGATGTCCGGGTCGTGGGCGGCAAACCAGGCGTTGAGCTTTTCCAGCAGCTGTGGGCGGCTGGCGACATACTCCAGCTGAAAATCGACCGCGGGAGCGGCCGCCGGCTCTGGCCCGAGCATGTAGACAACCCGCTGGCCGCAGCCCTCCAGGCCGATGCAGTACAGCTCGCCGTGGCGGCTGGTTTCGATATCCAGCGAGACCCATTTCAGCGGCGGCCGGTAGAGCGGGCTGGCCTTCATGCGGGCGTTGATCAGCCGCGCGCCGCGCGCTTCGCCTTCGACCCAAACCGGCGCGGTAATAAAGCGCTCCATCAGATAGCGTTCCGGGGGGCGGACATCGCCTTCGTAGACGGTCACGCCCTGTTCGCGCAGCTTCTTTTCCAGGCGCATCAGCTGGCGATGGGCGCGGCAGTAAAGGCCGAAAACCGGCTGGCGGTGAAAGTCTTTCAGGGTGAGCGGGGCGAGGCGCAGGCCATTTTCGCCCTGCAGCAGGCGCTCAGCCTGGGCGCGCTGCGCTTCGGGGATAAAGGCCACGGACTCCTGCGGCGGCAGGGTGACCTGAAGGGGACCGTCGTCGGTTGCCAGCCAAAAGGTCAGCTCCGTGCCCTGGGGGGTATCCCGCCAGTGACGGGTCAATAAAAAACCTTCTCGTGGCTGAGTCACGCCGCGCTCTCATCAAGTCAAACCAGGCCTGAGTATAGCCTGGTTGATGACAAGGTGCTGGGGTTTTATACAGTCATTTGACGCTACTGCCCGTAATAGGCCTTCGCGCCGTGCTTGCGTAAATAGTGCTTATCCAGCAGGGTTTGCTGCATCTCCGGCAGCTGCGGCGCCAGCTGGCGGCAGAAAATTCCCATATAGGCGATCTCTTCCAGCACGATGGCGTTATGCACCGCATCTTCCGCGTTTTTGCCCCACGCGAACGGGCCGTGGGAGTGCACCAGCACGCCGGGCATTTGCGCCGGGTCGATGGCGTTCTCGCGGAAGGTTTCGACGATAACGCGCCCGGTTTCCCACTCATACTCGCCGTTGATTTCGCTGTCGGTCATCAGGCGGGTACAGGGAACCGCGCCGTAGAAGTAGTCGGCATGGGTAGTGCCGGTTGCCGGGATGGACTGGCCCGCCTGCGCCCAGATGGTCGCATGGCGCGAATGGGTATGGACGATACCGCCGAGGGTCGGGAAGGCCTGGTACAGCAGGCGATGGGTTGGGGTATCCGACGAGGGTTTCTTTTTCCCTTCCACCACTTCGCCGGTTTCGAGGCTCACCACCACCATATCCTCAGCGCTCATCGCGCTATAGTCGACGCCCGACGGCTTGATCACCAGCAGGCCCCGCTCGCGGTCGACGGCGCTGACGTTGCCCCAGGTTAAGGTCACCAGGTTGTGCCTGGGCAGCGCGAGGTTTGCTTCCAGCACCTGACGTTTCAGATCTTCTAACATTGTGTACTCCGAATTGCGGGTCAGCGCGGTTTCCCCTTTTCTCCTCTTTGCCGCGGCGCAGAGGGTGAAAAGGGGACGACCTTTTAACGTTTACCGGCGTAATAAACTTCGTTCCAGCGCAGCGCGTCTTTGAAAGAAGGCAGGCGGGTTTCGCTATCAATCACGGTCAGCTCGATATCATGCAGCTCCGCAAACTGGCGCATATCGTCGAGCGTCAGGGAGTGGCTGAAGACCGTATGGTGCGCGCCGCCGGCAATGATCCAGGCTTCGGACGCGGTGCGGAGATCCGGCTGCGCTTTCCACAGCGCGTTGGCCACCGGCAGCTTCGGCAGTTCGTGCGGGGTCGGCACCGTTTCAACGGTGTTAACCAGCAGGCGATAGCGATCGCCGAGATCGATCAGGCTGGCGACGATCGCCGGGCCGGTCTGGGTGTTGAAGATCAGGCGCGCAGGGTCGGCTTTACCGCCAATGCCCAGCGGCTGGACGTCGAGGATCGGTTTTTCCGCCGTGGAGATGGTTGGGCAGACCTCCAGCATATGCGAGCCGAGCACCAGATCGTTGCCGTTGTCGAAGTGGTAGGTGTAATCCTCCATAAAGGAGGTGCCGCCCTGCAGACCGGTTGACATCACCTTCATGATGCGAAGCAGGGCGGCGGTTTTCCAGTCGCCTTCGCCCGCAAAGCCGTAGCCCTGCTGCATCAGACGCTGCACGGCGAGGCCCGGAAGCTGCTTCAGGCCGTGTAAATCTTCAAAGGTGGTGGTGAAGGCGTGGAAGCCGCCCTGCTGCAGGAAGCGTTGCATGCCCAGCTCGATACGCGCGGCATCGAGAACGTTCTGCCGCTTATCGCCGTGCACCTGCGCTGCCGCGGTCAGGCGGTAGCTGCTTTCATACTCATCAACCAGGGCGCTGATCTCGCCTTCGCTGATGTCGTTGACCACCTGCACCAGATCGCCCACCGGCCAGGTATTGACCGAGAAGCCGAATTTGATCTGCGCGGCGACCTTATCGCCATCGGTGACCGCCACTTCGCGCATGTTATCGCCAAAGCGGCAGACTTTCAGATGACGGGTATCCTGCTTCGAAACCGCCTGGCGCATCCACGAGCCGATGCGCTGATGGGCGTCGCGATCCTGCCAGTGGCCGGTCACCACGCTATGCTGCTGGCGCATACGGGCGCCAATAAAGCCAAACTCGCGGCCGCCGTGCGCGGTCTGGTTGAGGTTCATAAAGTCCATATCGATGCTGTCCCACGGCAGCGAGGCGTTGTACTGGGTGTGGAACTGCAGCAGCGGTTTATTGAGGATGGTCAGGCCGTTAATCCACATCTTGGCCGGAGAGAAGGTGTGCAGCCACACCACCATGCCGGCGCATTTATCATCGTAGTTAGCGTCGCGGCAGATGTGGGTGATTTCGTCCGGCGTGGTGCCCAGCGGCTTTAATACCAGCCGGCACGGCAGTTTTGCCTCGGCGTTCAGGCTGTTCACCACGTGCTCGGCATGCTTCGTAACCTGACGCAGCGCTTCCGCGCCGTACAGATGCTGGCTGCCAATCACGAACCAGACTTCATAGTTATCAAAAATCGTCATTTTGGTGTCCTTAATGGGTGAGAGCTGGCTGAGATTGCGAGGCTTTTTCCGCCTGTGCAGCCGAAGGGAGATACTGTTGTTCAGCGCTGACTGACCATTGCTGGTAGCGCTGATAGAGCTGTTCGAAGCGCTGGGCCTGGGCCGGGCGCGGCTGCAGGGTGCTTTCGACCCGGCTTGCCATATGCTGCTGGGCCGTTGGAATATCGCGATACACGCCGGCGGAGACGGCGGCAAAGATGGCCGCACCCAGCGCACAGCACTGATCGGAGGCGACAATCTGCAGCGGTCGGTTCAGCACGTCGCAGCAGGCCTGCATGATGACCGGGTTTTTGCGCGCGATGCCGCCCAGCGCCATCACGTTGTTGACCGGGATCCCCTGGTCGGTGAAGCACTCCATAATGGCGCGCGCGCCGAAGGCGGTGGCCGCCACCAGGCCGCCAAACAGCGCCGGCGCATCGGTGGCGAGATTCAGATCGGTGATGACCCCTTTCAGGCGCTGGTTAGCGTTTGGAGTACGCCGTCCGTTGAACCAGTCCAGCACCACCGGCAGATGGTCGAGGGAGGGATTTTTCGCCCACGCCTCGGTCAGCGCCGGCAGCAGCTGCTTCTGGCTGGCGCGGATCGGCTCTTTCAGCTCCGGATGGGCAAGCGCCAGCTGCTCCAGCGGCCAGCCGAGAATGCGGCCAAACCAGGCGTAGATATCGCCAAAAGCCGACTGCCCGGCTTCCAGACCGATAAAGTCAGGCACTACGCTGCCGTCGACCTGGCCGCAGATGCCTTTCACCGTGCGGGAGCCAACGCTGTGCTTATCGGCAATGAGGATGTCGCAGGTGGAGGTGCCGATAACCTTAACCAGCGTATTCGGCTGTGCGCCGGCGCCTACCGCGCCCATATGGCAGTCGAAGGCGCCGCCGGAGATGGTCACCGTTTCCGCCAGGCCCAGGCGCTGCGCCCATTCGGCGCTGAGCGTGCCGACCGGCACGTCGGCGGTCCAGGTGTCGCTAAACATCGGCCAGCTGAGGTGCTGATTGATAACCGGGTCGAGTTCGTCGAAGAAGCTGGCCGGCGGCAGGCCGCCCCAGTCGGCGTGCCACAGGGATTTGTGCCCGGCGCTGCAGCGGCCGCGGCGTATATCCTGCGGGCGGGTGGTCGCGGAGAGCAGCGCTGGAACCCAGTCGCACAGCTCGATCCATGAGGCTGCTGCCTGCGCAACGGCGCTATCCTGACGGGTGACGTGAAGGATCTTGGCCCAGAACCATTCGCTGGAGTAGATGCCGCCGATATAGCGGGAGTAGTCCTCTTTGCCCGGCTGGTGGCACAGGCGGGTGATAGCCTCCGCCTCTTCCACCGCGGTATGGTCTTTCCACAGCACGAACATCGCATTCGGGTTGTTGGCGAACTCTTCCCGCAGGGCCAGCACGTTGCCGTCGGCGTCAATCGGCGCCGGCGTCGAGCCGGTGCTGTCAACGCCGATACCGACGACGGCGGCGCGCTGCTCGGGGCTCAGCAGCGCCAGCACGCTTTTCAGCGCGGCTTCCATTGATTCAATGTAATCACGCGGGTGGTGGCGAAACTGATTATTCGGGGCGTCGCAAAACAGCCCCTCCTGCCAGCGCGGGTACCACTCTACGCTGGAGGCGAGCTCTTCGCCGGTGGCGCATTCCACCGCCAGAGCGCGAACTGAATCACTACCAAAATCGAGGCCAATCGCAATTGCCATGCTGTTACTCCATGCTGAAAACCATTCATGGTGAAACAGTAGATATCCTCAGGAAAAACCGTCAGGCCGTATTCGCTAATCTTATGGATTATATTGCTATGCCATCGCAAAGTGTGACGCCGTGCAAATATTCAATGTGGACTTTCCTGCCGTATTTATAGACACTTTTGTTATGCGCTGGAATGGCTTACATTGAGCGTTGTTGTCGATTTTTGCTGAAATCAGGCGGGTTTTAATTCGAATTTCAACCCGCATCCCATTACGGGAAGCGCGCTTAGCGATAAAATAACGAATATGGACAATTGGTGTCCAGTACCTCTCCGGGAGAGCTGAGTTTATGGCTGAAACACAAAACGATCCTTTGCTACCGGGCTACTCTTTTAACGCCCACCTGGTGACGGGGCTGACGCCGATTGATGCGGAAGGCTATCTGGATTTCTTTATTGACCGCCCGCTCGGCATGAAAGGCTTCATCCTCAATCTGACGATCCGCGGTGAAGGGGTGATCAACAACCAGGACGAGCAGTTTGTCTGCCGGCCTGGCGATATTTTACTCTTCCCGCCGGGGGAGATTCATCACTACGGCCGCCATCCTGATGCCCGCGAGTGGTATCACCAGTGGGTCTACTTCCGTCCGCGGGCCTACTGGCATGAGTGGCTGAACTGGCCGACGATTTTCGCCCACACCGGCTTTTTCCGTCCCGATGAGCAGTGGCAGACGCGCTTTGGCGAGCTTTTCGGCCAGATCGTTGACGCCGGACAGGGGGCCGGGCGCTACTCTGAGCTGCTGGCGATCAACCTGCTGGAACAGCTGCTGCTGCGCCGCATGGAGGCCATTAACGAATCCCTCTATCCGCCGCTGGATAACCGGGTCCGCGACGCCTGCCAGTACATTAGCGATCACCTGGCGGACAGCCATTTTGATATTGCCAGCGTCGCCCAGCACGTCTGCCTGTCGCCGTCGCGGCTGTCGCACCTGTTCCGCCAGCAGCTGGGCATTAGCGTGCTGGGGTGGCGGGAAGATCAGCGGATCAGCCAGGCCAAGCTGCTGCTGAGCACCACGCGAATGCCCATCGCGACGGTGGGACGCAACGTTGGCTTTGAAGATCAGCTCTATTTCTCGCGGGTATTTAAAAAATGCACCGGCGCCAGCCCGAGCGAATTCCGTGCGGGATGTGAATAAAACGTAAATAAAGTGAAATGATGCCCCGGAAAATTGTCACAACCAGTAAACTATTCAGACAATTGATGGCTTGACGAAGGCGCGACGGCTCTGGAGAATCCGTGCTTCGTTTTTAAACCGGGCACACTATGCAAGCATTGCTGGAACATTTTATCACCCAATCCACGGTCTACTCGCTGATAGCCGTGATGCTGGTCGCCTTTCTTGAATCGCTGGCGCTGGTCGGGCTGATACTGCCGGGCACGGTGATGATGGCCGGGCTGGGCGCGCTGATCGGCAGCGGTGAGGTTAACTTCTGGCAGGCGTGGCTGGCGGGTATCGTCGGCTGTTTATTCGGCGACTGGATCTCATTCTGGCTCGGCTGGCGGTTTAAAAAACCGCTGCATCGCTGGTCGTTTATGAAGAAAAACAAGGCGCTGCTTGATAAGACCGAGCACGCGCTGCATCAGCACAGCATGGTCACGATCCTGATCGGGCGCTTCGTTGGGCCGACGCGGCCGCTGGTGCCGATGGTTGCCGGGATGCTCGACCTGCCGGTGGCGAAATTTATTCTGCCGAATATTATCGGCTGCCTGCTGTGGCCGCCGCTCTACTTTTTACCGGGCATTCTTGCCGGCGCGGCCATTGATATCCCCGCCGATGAGAACAGCGCCAGCTTTAAGTGGCTGCTGCTGGGTGCCGCGCTGCTGGCGTGGCTGGCAGGCTGGCTCTGCTGGCGCCTGTGGCGTAGCGCGAAAACAAGCGATCGCTTGACCCGGCTGCTGCCGCGCGCGCGCCTGCTGTGGCTGTCACCCCTGGCGCTGGTGCTGGCGGGCGTGGCGTTAACTCTGGTGGTTCGCCACCCGCTAATGCCGGTCTATCTCAATATTCTGCACCACGTTATCGCGCGCTGATCCCGAGCAGATGCGAGGCGCTGCTGTTGCCGCTTAAGAGCGCATCGGTGGCGCCATCCCAGGCGATGCGCCCGTCGGCCACCACCAGCGACCGAGGGGCGATGCGGGCGGCATCCTCCACGCTATGCGACACCATCAGCAGCGTCAAACTGCGGCGCTGGCACACCTCCGCAACCAAAATCAGCATCTCCTGGCGCAGCGCCGGATCG
This sequence comes from Klebsiella terrigena, assembly GCF_006539725.1. Lineage (GTDB taxonomy): Bacteria > Pseudomonadota > Gammaproteobacteria > Enterobacterales > Enterobacteriaceae > Klebsiella > Klebsiella terrigena. Next base: position 105,163 of record NZ_BJNO01000005.1, read on the forward strand.
AGCGCGGAAAACGGCTCATCCAGCAGCAGTACCGGCTGCTCGCGCACCAGACAGCGCGCCAGCGCCGCGCGCTGGCGCTGGCCGCCGGAGAGCTCGCCGGGAAGCCTCTCCAGCAGGGAATCGATGCCCATCTGTTCGGCAATGGCCAGCAGGCTGGCGTTTTGCCCGGCGCTCAGCTTGAGGCCAGGGTGCATGCCGAGGCCGATGTTCTGCCGAATGGTGAGATGGTTGAAGAGGTTATTTTCCTGAAACAGCATTGATACCGGGCGACGGGCGGGCGGCGTCGCGGTATGCGGCTCGCCGTCAATGACGATGCTGCCGCTCGCCGGCGGCAAAAAGCCGGCGATCAGGTTCAGCAGCGTGCTTTTTCCCGCCCCGCTGGGGCCGAGCACCGCAATGCGTTCGCCCCGCTGCACGGAAAGGGTGAAACGCATTGGCAGGTGCTGGTACAGCCAGGTTACATCATTCAGTTTTAACATCACGCCCCGGTAGCTTCTCAATCACGGTAAAGAGGACAAAGCACAGCGCCAGCAGCAGCAGGGCGGTTACGGCACCGTCCTGGCTACGATAGGCGCCAATCTGCTGATACAGATAGAACGGCAGGGTGCGGAAATCGTCGTTGCCGAACAGCGCCACCACGCCGAAATCACCGATCGACAGCACGCAGGCAAAGGCCAGCGCCTGGGCCAGCGGGCGCTTCAGGGCGCGCAGCTCAACGACCCTCAGGCGGGTAAAGCCGCTTATTCCCAGCGAATTGCAGAGCATGCCGTAGCGCACGGCAACGTCGCGCATCGGGTTTTCCAGCACCTTCAGCGCATAGGGGATGGCCATCAGCGCATTGGTGAAGATAACGATGCCGTCGGCGGAGTCGGGCAGGCCAACGCTATTATTGAGCAGTAAAAAGAAGCCGGTCGCGAGCACAATCCCCGGCATGGCGAGGATCAGCATCCCGCTGAGCTCCAGCGCCTGGCCGGCCAGCGGGCGGCTGCGGATACGCAGCTCGCGGCTGCTCCACAGCAGCATCATCGTTAGAATCACGCTGAGTATCCCGGCGGCCAGCGCGATGCGCAGGGAGGTCGACAGGGCTTGCCATAGCTCAGGCTGGGCCAGTACCCGCGCCAGATTGTTATTCAGGCCATCAATGATGACCGCCAGCAGAGGCGGCAGCAGCAGCAGCAGCGCGACGGCAATCAGCACGAAGTCGGTGAGGCGGCTGTGCAGGCGATCGTCGGGGTCGCGCCAGCCGCGAACGTGGGTCACGCCGATCGCCACGGCCTTGCTCAGGCGCTGGCTGAGCAGCACCAGCCCGAGGCAGCAGCTCATCTGGATCAGCGCCAGCATCGCCGCGCGGGCCGGATCGTAATCAAAGCTTAGCGCCTGATAGATTGCCAGCTCAATGGTGGTGGCCCGCGGGCCGCCGCCAAGAGAGAGGACGGTCGCGAAGCTGGCGAAGCAGAGCATAAAGATCAGCGCCGCCACCGGAGGAATTTGCCGCCGCAGCCACGGCCACTCGACGAAGCGGAAAAAGTGAAAGCCGCGCATGCCAAGCTGGGCCGCAATTTGCCGCTGTTCGCCGGGGATATTCTCCAGCGCCTGCAGCAGCAGGCGGGTCGCCATCGGCATATTGAAGAAGACGTGCGCCAGCAGGATCCCCTGCAGCCCGTAGGGCGAGAAATCCCACTGCCATCCCAGCGCGTTAAATGCCGCCGCCAGCCAGCCCTGGCGTCCGTAAACGCTCAGGATGCCAAATACCGCCACCAGTACCGGCAGGATGAGCGTCATCGCGCACAGGCGCAGCAGCAGCGTGCGGCCGGGAAAGCGGCGCCGGTAGAGGGCGCGGGCAAGAAATATGGCCGGCACCACCGAGAGCAGCGCCGAAAGAAACGCCTGCCAGAAGGAGAAGCGAACGACGTGCCAGAGATAGCTATCGCCGACGATAGTCATCCAGGCCGCCTCCGGCGCGCTGCTCCAGAGCGCCAGAAAAGCGGCCAGCGCCACCACGACCAGCACGGTGGCGGCCGTCAGGCCCGGCAGCAGCCAGCCGATGGTTAGCGGCTGACGGCGCGTTGCCATGCGTTAATCCAGTTCTGCCGTTCGCCAGCGACCTGCTGCGGAGTGAACTCCAGGGTGGTCTGCGGTTTGATCAGCGTGTCAAAGCCGGCAGGGAGCGTCACCTGAGTGACCGGGTACATCCAGTTGCCCGCCGGAATCGCATTCTGGAACCCCGGAGAGACCATAAACTTAAGGAACTTCTCCGCCAGCTCCGGCTGCTTGCTGGCCGCGGTGCGGGCCGCCACTTCGACCTGCAGGTAGTGGCCTTCGCTGAAGCCGGCCGCCGCGTAGTTATCTTTTTTCTCTTCGATGATGTGATAGGCCGGAGAGGTGGTATAGCTCAGCACCAGATCGCTTTCCCCCTTCAGGAACAGGCCGTAGGCCTCGCTCCAGCCCTTGGTGACGGTGACGGTTTTCGCCGCCAGCTTCTCCCACGCCTGCGGGGATTTATCGCCGTACACCTTCTGCATCCACAGCAGCAGGCCGAGGCCCGGCGTGCTGGTGCGCGGATCTTCGTAGATCACCCGCCATTTCTGGTCGCTCTCAACCAGCTCCTTCAGGCTTTTAGGCGGATTTTTGAGCTTGTTTTTATCGTAGACGAAGGCGAAATAGCCGTAATCAAAGGGGACGAAGGTATCGTTGTTCCAGCCGCCGGGTACCCTGAGCGCGTCGGTCGGCACGTTGCTTTTGGCGAATAGCTTGCTTTGCGCCGCCGCTTCCAGCAGGTTGTTGTCCAGTCCGAGCACCACATCGGCTTTGCTGTTTTTGCCTTCCATGCGCAGGCGATTCAGCAGCGAAACGCCGTCTTCCAGCGCCACGAACTTCAGCTCGCAGCCGCAGTCGGCTTCAAAGGCCTTTTTGACGGCCGGACCCGGGCCCCAGTCCGCAGAAAAGGAGTCGTAGGTATAGACGGTGAGAACGGGTTTAGCCAACGCGGGAGCGGCGACCAGCACCAGCAGCGGGAGTAATTTTTTCAACACTTTGCACCTCACAAAAAAGGGGTGGCAAAGGATTTTGAGTGAGCCTCAAATCCCTTCGCCGGCGTTATCCGGATCAGGTTCGACGGGTATTTTCTCAGCCCATACGCTGCATCCTGCAGGCTGTCACGATGCAACCTGAATGAAGCGGCGTATGTTTATTAGCACCCCGTTGAGAACGGCGACTAGTGTAATGATTTTGTTAGCGGACCGAAAGTGCTTAAGCGCCCGCTGGGGAAGGCGCTAGGGTTCCGGCGGCGCAAACCACGCCGATTTAAAATCAAACCAGCCGAGGGTATTCATCCTCACGCCGCGCATGCTGCGCTGGCCCTGGATCATCAGCCAGTGGTGGATCAACGGGACGATCGTCTGGTTGGCCAGCAGCTGCTGGCTCCAGGTCGCAGGGTTTAACTCGCCCGCATGCCAGCGGCCAGCGTCCTCCTCCCAGTCAATCGGGATGCAGTGGCGAATGAGCGGGACTTCATACAGCCAGGCGAAGAGGGAGAAGTCGATCGGCAGGGTAAAGTTGGCGCTGTTTAGCCAGATGTCGCTGACCACCTCGCCGCGGTGCCACTCCGCGTATTCCAGCTCGCGGATCTCCAGCCTGACCTGATGCTCGGCTAACAGCGTCGCCATAATGCCGCCGATCGCGCGATGCTCAATGTGGTCCTGATAATAGGTCAGCGTCACCGACTCGAGGCCCGCGGGCTTCTCGCAGGCGTGGCTGCGCGCGTGGTGCCAGCGCGGCAGCAGGCCGTAGGCCGGGAACCAGTTGCCCTGGTAATGTTCGCCCGCGTGGTAGAGCAGGTTCGCCGGCTGGAACAGATAGCTCAGCCACTGGCGGACGGCGGCATTGGCGCCAAGCGGGCTGCGGGAATCAAACAGCAGGTAGTAGCAGCCCTCTTCCAGGCGGCTTTCGACGGCTTTCTCGCTCTGGGTGGTGCCCTGCAGGGTTAAGCCGCCGTTCGACTCCTCGCCAATCTCCGGCAGCACCCAGACGTTGACCTCGTCAATTAATGCCCGATAGCCGAAGTAGTCGTCGAAGGCGTGGATCTTAAGCTGGTTTTGGTTATTGCGCGCGACGGCATAGGGGCCGGTGCCGATCGGCATCGAGGAGTAGTTCTCCATCGACTGCCATTCGCGCGGCAGTATCACCGCTGAAACCTGGCCCAGCAGCCACGGCAGCCAGCGATCCGGCTGCGTCAGATGGATATCCAGCGTCCAGGCGGTCGGCGAGACGATGCGCTCAATATGGGCGTACAGCGGCAGGGCGTTGCTGCGCTGCAAAGAGGCGATCACGTCCTCCATTTCCAGCTCGCGTCCGTGGTGAAAGTGGATGCCGGGACGCAAAAAAAAGCGCCAGTGGGTGGCCGATAGCTGCTGCCAGTGGTGGGCAATATCGGCTTCCAGTTCCCCGTTTTCCTCATTTACCCGCGTCAGGGCGCTGAAGATTTGCCGGGCGATATGGTTTTCCGAACGGCGCAGCGCGCTGCCGGGGAGCAGATTTTTCATCGGCCGATAGTAGAGCACGCGCAGAATATGCCGCCCCTGGCGAAAGCTCCGTCCGAGGTGGGAGACCAGCATCTGGCGCACGGCGGCCTTATCGCCGACCAGCTGCACCAGCTGATCGATGCGATCCTGCTCCAGCAGATCTTCCGCCCGCTGCTGCTGCAGCGCTAGGCCGGTGTAGAGGAAAGCCAGCTTTGAGCGCTTACCGCGTCCCGCTTCCGCCTCCCAGGTTAGCCAGCCGCGCTCTTCCATCATGTTCAGCAGGGTTCGCATATGACGGCGCGAGCAGCTTAGCATCTCAGCCAGCTCGTTGAGCGTCGTCTCCTGCGACCTCCCTTCGCAGCATTGCCACAGGCGGATGAACTGTTGTTGCAGACGGGCAGAAGACATAAAAGGGGAACTCCTGATGAAAACTCAGCAATTTATTAATCCTCATATTAGGCCAATAATGGATTTCGATGAAGCGAGGAGATGAATATGACGAGGTCAACCGCTAAACAGTTCTACCAACGCTACTTTTCTGCGACGCAGGATGCGTCATGGCTAGCCCGCCTGATGGCAGGACGACGGCAGGAAATACTCGGCGAGCTGATGCAGTGGGGAGTTACGTCGCCGACCTCCGATCGTTAACTTGCCGATATCATGTGTGACTGAGTATTGGTGCGTACCTGTCCACTTTCGCGTTCCCGGCATTAGCGCGGCCTGCTTGTAGCGGCCGTCGGCCTGTAACCTGAAGCAGATAGAGTATAAAATCACCCGCCAGCAGATGACTTCTGCTGGCTTTTTTCGTTTTCTTCGCGTGCTAAGGACATGACATGCTGTGGTTAATGACGATGGGACGGCGGCTTAACGGCGTCTATGCGGCTTTTATGCTGGTCGCTTTTATGATGGGGATTGCCGGTGCGCTGCAGGCCCCGACGCTCAGCCTGTTTCTCAGCCGTGAGGTGGGCGCGCAGCCTTTCTGGGTCGGTCTGTTTTACACCGTTAACGCCATTGCCGGGATCGCGGTCAGCCTGGCGCTGGCGAAGCGCTCCGATAGCCAGGGCGACCGCCGCCGGCTGATTATGTTCTGCTGCCTGATGGCCGTGGGCAACGCGCTGCTGTTTGCCTTCAATCGCCACTACTTAACCCTGATTACCTGCGGCGTGATGCTGGCATCTATCGCCAATGCCGCGATGCCGCAGCTGTTCGCCCTGGCGCGGGAGTATGCCGACAGCTCGGCGCGGGAAGTGGTGATGTTCAGTTCGATCATGCGCGCCCAGCTGTCGCTGGCGTGGGTTATCGGCCCGCCGCTGGCCTTTATGCTGGCGCTGAACTACGGCTTTACCACCATGTTCTCCATTGCGGCCGCTATTTTTGTGATTAGCCTGGTACTGATCGCCTGCAAGCTGCCGTCGGTGGCGCGGGTGGAGCAGCCTTCCGAGGCGGCAGGCGCGGTGGCGCAGGCCGGCGGCTGGCAGGATAAAAACGTGCGCATGCTGTTTATCGCCTCGACGCTGATGTGGACCTGCAACACCATGTACATCATCGATATGCCGCTGTGGATCAGCAGCGATCTCGGCCTGCCGGATAGCCTGGCCGGGATCCTGATGGGCACCGCGGCCGGGCTGGAGATCCCGGCGATGATTCTGGCGGGCTACTACGTCAAACGCTGGGGCAAGCGTCGCATGATGGTCGCCGCCGTAGCCGCCGGGGTGCTGTTCTACGCCGGGCTGATCCTGTTCCACGACCGCACGGCGCTGCTGGCGCTGCAGCTGTTTAACGCGATTTTTATCGGTATTGTCGCCGGGATCGGCATGCTGTGGTTCCAGGACCTGATGCCGGGACGCGCGGGAGCGGCCACCACGCTGTTTACCAACAGTATTTCCACCGGCGTGATCCTCGCCGGCGTGCTGCAGGGGGCGCTGTCGCAGAGCTACGGCCACGCCAGCGTTTACTGGGCGATCGCGGCGATTTCGCTGGTGACCCTGTTTTTAACCGGCAAAGTGAAAGATATCTAGCCCGCCCGTTACCCGCCCGCGGATCGCCGCGGGCGGGCGAGTTCAGGAGAGGATATCGATCGTTTCCCGCAGCTGGCGGATGGCGATTTGCCCCGGCGCAGAGGCCTGGCCCGCGCTGCCGAACGTCATCGCTGAACCAAACAGTCGCCCGGTAACCCGGCTGATGCCGCCCATTTTGCCCATCGACATAGTGACGATCGGGCCGGTAGCGTGCTTCTCCTTCATCGCCAGCGTGGCGGAGAGGAGCGTCAGCACATCCTGCGGAGACTGCGGCATGACCGCTATTTTCGGCAGGTCGGCACCCAGCTCCTGCATGCGGCAGAGGCGGCGAATAATCTCCTCTTCGGGCGGCGTTTTCTGGAAATCATGATTGCTGACGATCGTCTTAACGCCGGCGGCGTGGGCATCATCGATCAGGGTGCGGATCTGCGTCTCATCGTTGAAGAGCTCGATATCAATCACCTCGACCAGCCCGCTGAGCGCGACCTGACGGTTAAGCGCAAAATAGTCCGCCTCGTCGAGCTGCGCCTCGCCGCCCTCCTTTTGGCTGCGGAAGGTGAACAGCAGCGGCGTATCGGCGAGGATCTGGCGAACTTCAGCCAGCGCCAGCAGTACCTGTTCGGTCCTGCCGACCTGGGCAAAGCCGTCGGCGCGCCATTCGATAATATCGGCATCGACTTCTACCAGCGCCCGAGCGCGAGCCTTCAGCTCATCGAGGGTTTGGCCCATCAGCGGGACGCAGATTCGGGTGGTACCTTGCTGGAAGGTGAGGTTCTTAACCGTTACGGTTGTCGTCATATCGAGGCCTGTGCGAATTTCCTGAGGCCTTCTCAGCTCAGAAGGCATAAAAAAATGCCCGGTCATGGACCGGGCAGGGGAGCCGCTGGCGGCTTTAGTTCATAAAGGCCGGCTGCTTGTTCTCGTAGGCGGAGATCGCCCCTTCGTGCTGCAGCGTCAGGCCGATGCTATCGAGGCCGTTCAGCATGCAGTGGCGGCGGAAGGCGTCGATTTTAAAGCTGTACGACTTGTCGCCTGCTTTCACCACTTCGGCTTCCAGATCCACCTCGAACGTAATGCCAGGGTTGGCCTGCACCAGCTTAAACATCTCGTCGACCTGCTCGTCGCTCAGGGTCACCGGCAGCAGCTGGTTGTTGAAGCTGTTGCCGTAGAAGATGTCGGCGAAGCTTGGCGCGATCACCACCTTAAAGCCGTAGTCGGTTAAAGCCCAGGGCGCGTGTTCGCGCGATGAGCCGCAGCCAAAGTTCTCCCGCGCCAGCAGAATCGAGGCGCCTTTGTACTCCGGGAAGTTGAGAATGAACTCCGGATTCGGCTGCTGCCCCTGGTCATCGAGGAAGCGCCAGTCGTTGAACAGGTGCGCGCCAAAACCGGTGCGGGTGACTTTCTGCAGGAACTGCTTGGGAATGATCGCATCGGTATCGACGTTTGCGGCATCCAGCGGAACCACCAGGCCAGTATGTTGGGTAAATTTCTCTGCCATGATGGTCTCCTTATTTAATGTCGCGAATGTCGGCGAAATGGCCGCTGACGGCCGCCGCTGCGGCCATGGCCGGGCTGACTAAGTGGGTACGTCCGCCGCGGCCCTGACGGCCTTCAAAGTTACGGTTGCTGGTGGATGCGCAGCGCTCGCCGGGGTTCAGGCGGTCGTTGTTCATCGCCAGGCACATGGAGCAGCCCGGCAGACGCCATTCAAAGCCAGCTTCGATAAAGATCTTATCCAGGCCTTCCGCTTCCGCCTGCGCCTTCACCGGGCCGGAGCCTGGGACAACCAGCGCCTGCACGCCCGGCGCGACTTTACGCCCTTTGGCAATTTCGGCCGCCGCGCGTAAGTCTTCAATGCGCGAGTTGGTACAGGAGCCGATAAAGACTTTATCAATCGCGACGTCGGTCAGCGGGATGCCCGGCTTCAGGCCCATATAGGCCAGCGCTTTTTCCGCGCTTGCGCGCTCTACCGGATCGGCGAAAGAGGCCGGGTCGGGGATCAGGTCGGTGACGGAGATAACCTGGCCCGGGTTGGTTCCCCAGGTGACCTGCGGAGCAATCTCTGCGGCCTGTAAGGTGACGACGCTGTCAAAGGTGGCGTCGGCGTCGGTGGTCAGGGTTTCCCAGTAGGCGACCGCATCGCTAAAGTCCTGGCCTTTAGGCGCGTGCAGACGGCCCTTCACGTAATCAAAGGTGGTTGCGTCCGGTGCCACCAGGCCCGCTTTCGCGCCCATCTCGATGGCCATGTTGCACAGGGTCATGCGACCTTCCATGCTCAGGTTGCGAATGGCTTCGCCGCAGAATTCGACCACGTGGCCGGTACCGCCGGCGCTGCCGGTTTTGCCGATGATCGCCAGCACGATATCTTTCGCGGTGATGCCGGGTGCCGCCTGGCCCTGAACTTCAATCTTCATCGTTTTGGCGCGGCCCTGCTTCAGGGTCTGGGTGGCCAGCACGTGCTCGACTTCGGAGGTCCCGATGCCGAAAGCCAGCGCGCCGAATGCGCCGTGGGTCGCGGTATGGGAGTCGCCGCAGACGATGGTCATCCCCGGCAGGGTTACGCCCTGCTCGGGGCCCATGACGTGAACGATCCCCTGATACGGATGGTTCAGGTCATACAGCTCAACGCCGAATTCGTTACAGTTCTTAATCAGCTCCTGCATCTGGATACGCGCCATTTCGCCGGACGCGTTGATGTCTTTGGTCTGAGTCGAAACGTTATGATCCATGGTGGCGAAGGTTTTTCCCGGCTGGCGCACCTGGCGGTTGTGCGCGCGCAGGCCGTCAAACGCCTGCGGGGAGGTTACTTCGTGTACCAGATGACGGTCGATGTACAGCAGCGGGGTTTCGTTTTGCGCTTCATAAACCACGTGAGCATCAAACAATTTTTCATACAACGTCTTCGCCATGATTACACCCCTTCAGCGACATAGCGGGCAATGATGTCGCCCATTTCATCGGTACTGACCGCCGCCGCACCGCGCGCTAAATCGCCGGTACGGATGCCTTCTTCTAATGCGCGGTTGATCGCGCTTTCGATAGCCGTTGCCGCCGCGTCCGCATCGAGGCTGTAGCGCAGCAGCAGCGCCAGCGACAGGATTTGGGCGATCGGGTTAGCGATGTTCTTGCCGGCGATATCCGGCGCCGAGCCGCCTGCCGGCTCGTACAGGCCAAAGCCTTGTTCATTGAGGCTGGCGGAGGGCAGCATGCCCATTGAGCCGGTGATCATCGCGCATTCGTCGGACAGGATGTCGCCGAACAGGTTGGAGCACAGCAGCACGTCGAACTGGGACGGGTCTTTAATCAGCTGCATGGTGGCGTTGTCGATGTACATGTGCGCCAGCTCAACGTCCGGGTACTCTTTGGCGATTTCGCCGACGATTTCGCGCCACAGAATGGAGGACTGCAGCACGTTGGCTTTGTCGATAGAGGTCACTTTGCTCCGGCGCTTGCGGGCCGATTCAAACGCGATGTGCGCAATGCGCTCGATCTCAAAGCGGTGGTAAACCTCGGTATCAAACGCTTTCTCGTGATGGCCGCTGCCTTCACGACCCTTCGGCTGGCCGAAGTAGATGCCGCCGGTCAGTTCACGGACGCACAGGATATCGAAGCCGTTGGCGGCGATATCCGCGCGCAGCGGGCAAAACTCTTCCAGCCCCTGATACAGCTTCGCCGGACGCAGGTTGCTGAACAGCTTGAAATGTTTACGCAGCGGCAGCAGCGCGCCGCGCTCCGGCTGCTCTGCCGGCGGCAGGTGTTCCCATTTTGGGCCACCGACCGAGCCGAACAGAATGGCGTCTGCCTGCTCGCAGCCGTCTACGGTTGCCTGCGGCAGCGGAGTGCCCTGGCGGTCGATGGCGATGCCGCCAACGTCATACTGGCTGGTAGTAATGCGCATATCGAAACGGTTACGGACGGCTTCCAGTACTTTCATCGCCTGGTTCATGACTTCCGGGCCAATGCCATCACCTGGCAAAACAGCAATATGATAATTCTTCGACATTACACGGTTTCCTTATTGTTCTCGTTATTCTGAGCTTTGCGTTGCAACTCTTTTTCGACTTCAGCGGCGCGCCAGATGTTGTTCAGGACGTGAACCATCGCCTTCGCCGAGGACTCCACGATATCCGTCGCCAGCCCGACGCCGTGGAAGCGGCGACCGTTGTAGTTAACGACGATATCCACCTGGCCCAGCGCATCTTTACCGTGGCCCTTGGCGCTTAAACCATACTTAACCAGCTCGATGTCATACGCCGTAACGCGGTTGATGGCCTGATATACGGCATCGACCGGACCGTTGCCGTTAGCCGCTTCGGACTTCACTTCATCGCCGCAGGCCAGCTTGACGGAGGCGGTGGCGATGGCGTTGGAGCCGGACTGCACGCTGAAGTAGTCCAGGCGGAAATGCTCAGGCTCTTCCTGCTGCTTGTTAATAAAGGCCAGCGCTTCCAGGTCGTAGTCAAAGACCTGACCTTTTTTGTCCGCCAGCTTCAGGAAGGCGTCATACAGGTGGTCCATGTTGTAGTCGCTTTCCTTGTAGCCCATCTCTTCCATGCGGTGTTTCACCGCCGCGCGGCCGGAGCGGGAGGTCAGGTTCAGCTGTACCTGATTCAGGCCGATGGATTCCGGGGTCATGATTTCGTAGTTTTCGCGGTTCTTCAGCACGCCGTCCTGGTGAATACCGGAAGAGTGGGCGAAAGCGCCGGTGCCGACGATGGCTTTGTTCGCCGGGATCGGCATGTTGCAAATCTGGCTGACGGTCTGGCTGGTGCGCCAGATTTCGTTGTGATTGATGCGGGTGCGCACGTCCATAATGTCTTTACGCACCTTGATGGCCATGATCACTTCTTCCAGCGAGCAGTTGCCCGCGCGTTCGCCGATGCCGTTCATGGCGCCTTCGACCTGGCGCGCGCCGGCGTGGACGGCGGCAATGGCGTTGCCGACGGCTAAGCCCAAATCGTCATGGGTGTGAACTGAAATGATCGCTTTGTCGATGTTCGGCACGTGCTCGTACAGGCCGGTAATGATGTTGGAGAATTCGAACGGCATGGTGTAGCCGACGGTGTCCGGGATGTTAATGGTGGTAGCGCCGGCGCGGATGGCGGCTTCAACGACGCGCGCCAGGTCAGCAATCGGCGTACGGCCGGCATCTTCGCAGGAGAACTCAACGTCGTCGGTATAGTTACGGGCGCGTTTAATCATATAGATCGAACGCTCAATCACCTCATCGAGGGTGCTGCGCAGCTTGGTGGCAATGTGCATCGGCGAGGTGGCGATAAACGTATGAATACGGAACGCTTCGGCGATTTTTAAGGATTCGGCCGCGACATCGATATCTTTCTCTACGCAGCGCGCCAGGGCGCAGACGCGGCTGTTTTTGATGGTGCGCGCGATGGTCTGTACGGATTCAAAGTCGCCCGGAGATGAGACAGGGAAGCCGACTTCCATCACGTCTACGCCCATACGCTCAAGGGCCAGGGCAATCTGCAGCTTCTCTTTAACGCTCAGGCTGGCCTGTAACGCTTGTTCACCGTCACGTAAGGTCGTATCGAAAATAATGACTTGCTGGCTCATGGTTAAATCCTTAATCGGTGTCCTGGGCGCCTTGCTGACGAGCATAAAAAAACCCGCGCAATGGCGCGGGTTTTATAGTCTTACTGGAAGATGACTAACGCTTAACGTCGCCCAGCAGCCTACCGCGCAAATTGGATGCGTTTAGTAGTAGTAGGCTGGTGAAACGAGTGCTGCGAATCATTGCGTCATACTCCAGATGAAATCGATATGCTTTTAGAGTTACTGGATACGCCTTTTGATGTCAACCCCTGAGGGGGAAAAACGTCTTTTTACCTTGACACTGAATTAGCTAATTGTGCTGAAGATCGCGCTTTTTTGCCGACAATCGTTTTTGGTGCCGCGGCAGGGGCGAGGCCATTTAAAACATTCACACAATTTCCTTTTCATTCAAGGCCTCACGCTGTCGCGGCGGCGACGGCAGCCATCTTAATGAAAAGACTGAGAATATTTGCCATGTGAATATATTTAAATGAGTTCAGGCTAATTATCTATGATAACGATATGTTAATTTTAATAGCGTGTTCACTCGATACTTTAATGCTGCTTCAATTTAAGTTAACTATTCCTGCCGTTGTTTATCCTTATAAGTTATGAGTAAACTTAGCGCCATCAAGTAATCGATATAGTTAAAATGAATCGGCTATTTTCTCATTCTGCTTATTTTTGCCGAAATCATAACTTTGATATATTCCTAAAATTCATTTTTACCCTTTTGCAAATTTCATATGCGTGCTAAATGATATTTTCAGCATTAATTACTGTACTTGTGCAAAGGGAATTTAGCCTGATGGTGAAATTAGATATGATAATTGAAAGTATTGAATATCAAGCAGCCCCTGCGACGGAGGTGACGAAACCTCAGCTACGCATGGTCGATCTCAATCTGCTCACCGTCTTTGATGCGGTGATGCAGGAGCAGAATATTACTCGTGCGGCGCATTCGCTGGGGATGTCGCAGCCGGCGGTCAGCAACGCGGTATCGCGTCTGAAGGTGATGTTTAATGACGAGCTGTTCGTGCGCTACGGCCGCGGGATTCAGCCAACGGCGCGTGCGTTCCAGCTGTTTGGCTCGGTGCGCCAGGCTCTGCAGCTGGTGCAGAACGAGCTGCCGGGCTCCGGCTTTGAGCCAATAAGCAGCGAGCGGGTGTTTAATTTATGCGTGTGCAGTCCGCTGGATAACTATTTGACCGCCACAATCCTCAATAAAGTTAGTGAAGCCGCGCCAAATATTCATTTGATTTTTAAATCGGCGCTGAATCAAAATACCGACCATCAATTACGTTATCAGGAAATTGAATTCGTGGTGGGCTATGAAGAGTTTCGCCGCCCTGAATTTGCCTGCGTGCCGCTGTTTAACGATGAGATGGTATTAGTCGCCAGTCGTCAGCATCCGCGTATTAGCGGATTGCTGGCGGAAGAGGACATTTATCGGGAAGAGCACGCGGTTGTGGCCCTGGATCGCTATGCTTCATTCAGCCAGCCCTGGTATGGCACTCTCGATAAACAGGCGCGAATTGCCTATCAGGGCAATGCGATGGTCAGCGTATTAAACGTGGTTTCGCAAACGCAAATGGTGGCTATTGCGCCGCGTTGGCTGGCGGCTGAATTCGCGGATAAGCTTAACCTGCAGCTGGTCACGCTGCCGCTGCAGGTTAATAGCCGGACCTGCTATCTCTCATGGCACGAAGCCGCGGGTCGCGATAAAGGCCACCAGTGGATGGAAGAACTGCTGGTCAGTATCTGCCGGCGCTAATCTGTGCGTACATCACCACAAACGGGAGCCGCGGCTCCTGCTTTGTGAGCAGGCAGCAGGGGATATTTGGGCCTGTCGCTGACCGGGGCTAACGCCGCGGCGATTTTCGGATGATTTTATCTATTAGCAAGCAACAAGGCAGAATTTTATTCTGTTTAGCGGCGGCGGCTAGCGGCAGATTCAGATGAAAAATGGATGATTTCCTGCGGCACGGCAATTTGTCCGAGTAATGATTTGCGTCAATTCCTGTCGGTGAAGTTTTCCACCTGATTTTTTATTAAATCCTCTTTTTTATTCTTTTAATACCTCTCATGTCCCCGCGGTAGTGAATTGCCTGCCCGTTAGCGACCAGTTATGGTAAAGGCACGCAGTCCATTCACCTCAATGCGAAGACGAAACTCTGCGCATTGTGCGAACGCGCGGAAATTGAGTTCCGCTGTCGTTAAAAACAATAAGCCGGGAGGCAAACCATGGAGATGTTGTCAGGAGCCGAGATGGTCGTCCAGTCGCTTGTCGATCAGGGCGTCAAGCAAGTATTCGGTTATCCCGGGGGGGCGGTCCTCGATATCTATGATGCGCTACATACCCTCGGCGGTATCGATCATATTTTGGTCCGCCACGAGCAGGCCGCGGTGCATATGGCGGACGGTCTCGCCCGCGCAACGGGCGAAGTCGGGGTCGTGCTGGTGACCTCCGGGCCCGGGGCCACGAACGCCATTACCGGCATTGCGACGGCTTACATGGACTCTATCCCCCTGGTAATCCTCTCCGGACAGGTGGCGACTTCCCTGATTGGTTACGACGCTTTCCAGGAGTGCGACATGGTCGGTATTTCCCGACCGGTGGTGAAGCACAGCTTCCTGGTTAAGCAAACCGAAGATATCCCCGGCGTCCTGAAGAAAGCTTTCTGGCTGGCGGCCAGCGGCCGTCCCGGCCCGGTTGTTGTCGATCTGCCGAAAGATATCCTCAACCCGGCGAACAAGCTGCCGTACGTCTGGCCGGATGCGGTCAGCATGCGCTCCTATAACCCGACAACCAGCGGGCATAAAGGACAAATTAAACGCGCTCTGCAAACGCTGATCGCGGCCAAACATCCGGTGGTATACGTTGGCGGCGGGGCGATTAACGCCCAATGCGAAGAGCAGCTGTACAGCCTGGTGGAAAAACTGAATCTGCCGGTCGCGTCGTCGCTGATGGGGCTGGGCGCTTTCCCGGCCTCGCACCAGCAGGCGCTGGGCATGCTGGGCATGCACGGCACCTATGAAGCCAATATGACGATGCACCACTCCGACGTGATTTTCGCCGTTGGCGTGCGCTTTGACGATCGCACAACCAACAATCTGGCAAAATACTGCCCGAATGCCACGGTGCTGCATATCGACATCGATCCGACGTCAATTTCGAAAACGGTGCCGGCCGATGTGCCGATCGTTGGCGATGCCCGTCAGGTGCTGGAGCAGATGCTGGAGCTGCTGGGGCAGGAAGAGGCGCTGCAGCCGCTGGATGAGCTTCGCGACTGGTGGCAGCAGATCGAGCAGTGGCGCGCGCGTCACTGCCTGCAATACGATAAGCAAAGCGGCAAGATTAAACCGCAGGCGGTGATCGAGACTATCTGGCGTCTGACCAACGGGGATGCCTACGTCACCTCGGACGTCGGCCAGCATCAGATGTTTGCCGCGCTCTATTATCCCTTCGATAAGCCGAGACGCTGGATCAACTCCGGCGGCCTGGGCACGATGGGCTTCGGCCTGCCCGCGGCGCTCGGCGTGAAGATGGCGCTGCCGGATGAGACCGTTATTTGCGTCACCGGCGACGGCAGTATTCAGATGAATATCCAGGAGCTTTCCACCGCGCTGCAGTACGAACTGCCGGTTCTGGTGCTGAACCTGAATAACCGCTATCTCGGGATGGTGAAGCAGTGGCAGGACATGATCTATTCCGGCCGCCACTCGCAGTCGTATATGGAGTCGCTCCCGGACTTTGTCCGCCTTGCAGAAGCGTATGGTCACGTAGGGATTCGCATTAACGAGCCGCAGGAGCTGGAGTCGAAGCTGACCGAAGCGCTGGAGCAGGTGCGTAATAATCGTCTGGTCTTCGTCGACGTAACGGTTGACGGCAGCGAGCACGTGTATCCGATGCATATCCGCGGCGGCGGGATGGACGAGATGTGGTTGAGCAAAACGGAGAGAACCTGATTATGCGCCGGATATTATCGGTATTACTGGAAAACGAATCGGGCGCCTTATCGCGCGTTATTGGTCTCTTTGCGCAGCGTGGGTATAACATTGAAAGCCTGACGGTGGCGCCCACCGATGACCCGACGCTCTCGCGAATGACGATTCAGACCGTGGGCGATGAGAAAGCGATTGAGCAGATCGAAAAGCAGCTGCATAAGCTGGTGGACGTGCTGCGCGTCAGCGAGCTCGGACAAAACTCGCACGTTGAGCGCGAGATTATGCTGGTGAAGGTGCAGGCAAGCGGTTTTGGCCGCGAGGAGGTCAAGCGCAACACCGAGATCTTCCGCGGGCAGATTATTGACGTCACCCCGTCTATCTACACCGTTCAGCTGGTTGGCACCAGCGATAAGCTGGATGCATTCATCGCCTCGCTGCGTGACGTTGCGAGAATCGTTGAAGTTGCTCGCTCGGGCGTCGTTGGCCTGTCGCGCGGCGACAAAATAATGCGCTGAGTCGCTGAAAATGAGCTAAAAATAGCCCGGCACAAACTGTCGGGCTATTTTTTTGCGAAATCGGTAGGAACTGGAGACAAAACCGGTTGCTGTGCTAACTGTTCTGCGTTTAGATGTTATGAAAATGAATCCATACCTGAAGAAAGGTTATGTTCTGTACTAAATTACCCAAGGGGCAATTGTGAAACTGGATGAAATCGCCCGGCTGGCCGGTGTTTCGCGAACCACCGCTAGCTATGTGATTAACGGTAAAGCGAAACAGTACCGCGTGAGCGATAAAACGGTCGAAAAGGTGATGGCTGTGGTTCGTGAACACAACTATCACCCGAATGCGGTCGCTGCCGGCCTGCGTGCAGGACGCACGCGTTCTATTGGTCTGGTTATTCCGGATCTGGAAAACACCAGCTATACCCGCATTGCTAACTACCTCGAGCGGCAGGCGCGCCAGCGTGGCTATCAGCTGCTGATCGCCTGTTCGGAAGATCAGCCCGATAACGAGATGCGCTGCATTGAGCACCTGCTGCAGCGCCAGGTCGATGCGATTATCGTGTCGACCTCATTACCGCCCGAGCACCCGTTCTATCAGCGCTGGGCCAACGATCCGTTCCCGATAGTTGCGCTCGATCGCGCGCTCGATCGTGAACACTTCACCAGCGTTGTCGGTGCCGATCGCGACGATGCGGAAATGCTCGGTGCCGAGCTGCGCAAATTCCCCGGCGACAGCGTGCTGTATCTTGGCGCTTTGCCGGAGCTGTCGGTGAGCTTCCTGCGCGAGCAGGGCTTCCGGACCGCGTGGCAGGACGATCCGCGTGAGGTGCAGTATCTCTACGCTAACAGCTACGAGCGCGAAGCGGCGGGTCAGCTGTTTGAAAAGTGGCTGGAAACCCATCCGATGCCGCAGGCGCTATTTACCACCTCGTTCCCGCTGCTGCAGGGCGTGATGGACGTGACGCTGCGTCGGGAAGGCAAGCTGCCCTCCGAGCTGGCGATTGCGACCTTCGGCGATAACGAACTGCTGGATTTCCTCCAGTGTCCGGTGCTGGCAGTGGCTCAGCGCCACCGTGACGTTGCCGAGCGCGTGCTGGAGATCGTCCTCGCCAGCCTCGATGAACCGCGCAAGCCAAAGCCTGGCCTAAGCCGGATTCGCCGGAATTTGTATCGCCGCGGGAGCCTGAACCGTCGTTGAATATTTCCGGCAGCGGGCTGCCGGGATAATTCTGCCGCCGCTCGCCAGACGGATGCACGTCTGGCGATAATCCATACAAATTGGCTTAAAAATGCAAAACTGAATATCTTTCAGACAAATCCCTAAACTTCTTTACGCATTATTTTGTTTTATTCTGGAGTAGGGGCTTTCTTGCACCTGATGGGTATAAGAAAAGATCTCCCGGCCGATATTTGTATTATTTTGTTACATTCACTGAGTTAATCGCTGAATTAACACTCATTTTATCGCAGACAATACCCCCAATCTTCGCCACCCCGCGACAAGAGAGCCTCTCCGCAGACATCAGGCACTGTTAACGGGCATCAGAATCGCCTAAAATGCCGCTCGCGTCGCAAACTGACACTTTATATTTTCCCGCCGAAGATATTTTGTTGCTTTTAACTGTTACGAATTTGTTGGTTGTTTTCTTACACGTATTCATGACGTTAATTTGCCTCGTTTGTTGATGATTTTATCATCAGGCCTAATATCGGCGGTAAATAATGGGTTTTTAAGCTTCGTTGGTATTCGTGCTGGCTTGACAAGCTTTTCCTCCGCTCCGTAAACTCCTTCTGGTGGGAATTTGTGGGTTAAAGTGGCGAAAAGGGGTGAGGCTGGCATGTTCCGTGGGGCAACGTTAGTCAATCTCGACAGCAAAGGCCGTCTGGCCGTACCGACGCGTTACCGCGACGGGCTGATTGAGAGCGCTTCCGGTCAATTGGTTTGCACCATTGACATTCATCACCCGTGCCTGCTGCTTTACCCCTTGCCTGAATGGGAAATCATCGAGCAAAAATTGTCGCGTTTGTCGAGCATGAACCCCGCTGAGCGGCGCGTACAGCGTCTGCTTCTGGGACATGCCAGCGAATGTCAGATGGATAATGCCGGGCGGCTCTTGATCGCTCCGGTGTTACGGCAGCATGCCGGGCTGACAAAAGAAGTGATGCTGGTCGGGCAGTTCAATAAGTTTGAGCTGTGGGATGAAACGACCTGGTATCAACGGGTCAAGGAAGATATCGACGCTGAGCAGTCCGCAACCGGGGAACTGCCGGAGCGACTGCAGGATTTGTCTTTATAAAATGATGGAAAATTTTAAACATACTTCGGTACTTCTGGATGAAGCCGTTAACGGCCTGAATATTCGCCCGGATGGTATCTACATTGATGGCACTTTTGGTCGCGGTGGCCACTCGCGCCTGATCCTCTCCCAGCTGGGAGCGGAAGGTCGTCTGCTGGCAATCGATCGCGATCCGCAGGCAATCGCCGTGGCGAAGACCATTGATGACCCCCGTTTTTCCATCGTACACGGACCTTTTTCTGCGCTTGCAGATTATGTTAGTGAGCGCGAACTGACGGGCAAGATCGACGGGATTCTTCTCGATCTTGGCGTCTCGTCGCCGCAGCTGGATGACGCGGAGCGCGGCTTCTCGTTTATGCGTGACGGTCCGCTGGATATGCGCATGGATCCGACGCGCGGCCAGTCGGCCGCCGAATGGCTGCAGACGGCCGAAGAGGCCGATATCGCCTGGGTGATTAAGACCTTTGGCGAAGAGCGCTTCGGTAAGCGCATCGCGCGCGCCATCGTCGAGCGTAACCGCATTGAGCCGATGACCCGCACCAAAGAGCTGGCGGAAGTGGTCACGGCGGCAACACCGGTGAAGGATAAGTTCAAACATCCCGCGACCCGTACCTTCCAGGCGGTGCGCATTTGGGTGAACAGTGAACTGGAGGAGATAGAGCAGGCGCTAAAAAGCTCGCTCAGCGTGCTGGCCCCGGGTGGGCGGCTTTCCATCATCAGTTTCCACTCGCTGGAAGACCGTATTGTGAAGCGCTTTATGCGCGAGCAAAGCCGCGGTCCGCAGGTTCCGGCAGGGCTACCGATGACCGAAGAGCAGCTCAGTAAACTGGGCGGCCGTGAGCTGCGAGCATTAGGCAAGTTGATGCCGGGCGAAGAAGAGGTGGCAGAGAATCCACGCGCCCGTAGTTCAGTTCTGCGTATTGCAGAGAGGACGAACGCATGATCGGCAGAGTGACAGAAGCCTTAAGCAAGGTTAAAGGATCGTTAGGAAGCAACGAGCGCCATGCCTTGCCTGGCGTTATCGGGGACGATCTTCTGCGGTTTGGGAAGCTGCCACTCTGTCTGTTCATTTGCATCATCATTACGGCGATTACGGTGGTAACGACGGCGCACCATACCCGTTTGTTAACCGCCCAGCGCGAGCAGTTAGTTCTGGAACGTGACGCGCTGGATATTGAATGGCGCAACCTGATCCTCGAAGAGAACGCCCTGGGCGATCACAGTCGGGTTGAGCGGATCGCGACCGAGAAGTTGCAAATGCAACACGTCGATCCATCACAAGAAAATATCGTTGTACAAAAATAAGGATTATTGCGACGCATGAAAGCAGCGCCGAAAACGCCAAGACCAAAACGTCAGGAAGAACAGGCCAACTTTATCAGTTGGCGTTTTGCGTTGCTGTGCGGCTGTATTCTGCTGGCTCTGACTTTCCTGCTGGGCCGCGTGGCGTGGCTGCAGGTTATCAGCCCGGACATGCTGGTGCGTCAGGGCGATATGCGCTCTCTGCGCGTACAGGAAGTGTCAACCGCGCGCGGGATGATTACCGACCGTTCGGGTCGTCCGCTGGCGGTGAGCGTGCCGGTGAAGGCGATCTGGGCCGATCCGAAAGAGCTGCACGATGCCGGCGGCGTCACCCTCGACAACCGCTGGAAAGCGCTGGCGGATGCGCTGAATATGCCGCTGGATCAGCTGGCGTCGCGCATCAACACCAACCCGAGAATGCGCTTTATCTATCTGGCTCGTCAGGTCAATCCTGATATGGCCGACTACATCAGAAAGCTCAAGCTGCCGGGGATCCACCTGCGCGAAGAGTCGCGCCGTTACTACCCGTCAGGCGAAGTCACCTCTCACCTTATCGGCTTTACCAACGTCGATAGCCAGGGCATTGAGGGCGTTGAGAAGAGCTTTGACAAATGGCTTACCGGCCAGCCGGGCGAGCGTATCGTGCGTAAAGACCGCTATGGCCGCGTCATCGAAGATATCTCTTCGACCGACAGCCAGGCCGCGCATAACCTCGCGCTGAGCATCGACGAGCGCCTGCAGGCGCTGGTTTATCGCGAACTGAACAACGCGGTGGCGTTTAACAAGGCGGAGTCGGGAAGCGCGGTGCTGGTTGATGTCAGCACCGGCGAAGTGCTGGCGATGGCCAACAGCCCGTCCTACAACCCGAATAATTTCTCCGGCACGGCAAAAGATATCATGCGTAACCGCGCCATCACCGACGTCTTCGAACCGGGTTCCACGGTGAAGCCGATGGTGGTGATGACGGCGCTACAGCGCGGGATCGTCAACGAAAATACCGTGCTGAATACCATTCCTTACCGTATTAACGGCCACGAAATCAAAGACGTGGCGCGCTATAGCGAATTGACCCTGACCGGGGTACTACAGAAGTCGAGTAACGTCGGTGTTTCCAAGCTGGCGTTAGCGATGCCGTCCTCAGCGTTAGTAGATACTTACTCACGTTTTGGGCTCGGAAAAGCGACCAATTTGGGGTTGGTCGGAGAACGCAGTGGCTTATACCCTCAAAAACAACGGTGGTCTGACATAGAGAGGGCCACCTTTTCTTTCGGCTATGGGCTAATGGTAACCCCGTTACAGTTAGCGCGAGTCTACGCAACGATCGGCAGCTACGGCGTGTATCGCCCGCTGTCGATTACCAAAGTTGATCCACCGGTTCCGGGCGAGCGAGTCTTCCCGGAACCTCTCGTTCGTACCGTTGTGCACATGATGGAAAGCGTGGCGCTGCCTGGCGGCGGCGGCGTGAAGGCGGCGATTAAGGGCTATCGCATCGCGATCAAAACCGGTACGGCGAAAAAAGTGGGGCCAGACGGCCGTTACATCAACAAATATATTGCTTACACCGCAGGCGTTGCGCCCGCCAGCCACCCGCGTTTCGCGCTGGTGGTGGTGATCAACGACCCGCAGGCGGGTAAATACTACGGCGGCGCCGTTTCCGCGCCGGTCTTCGGTGCCATCATGGGCGGCGTTCTGCGCACCATGAACATCGAACCGGATGCGCTGGCAACGGGCGAAAAAAGTGAATTTGTGATTAATCAAGGCGAGGGAACAGGTGGCAGATCGTAATTTGCGCGACCTTCTCGCTCCGTGGGTGCCAAATGCGCCGGAGCGAATTCTGCGAGAGATGACGCTGGACAGCCGGGTGGCTGCTTCCGGGGATCTCTTTATCGCGGTATTAGGTCATCAGGCGGACGGGCGTCGTTATATCCCGCAGGCGATAGCGCAAGGTGTTGCTGCCATTATAGCTGAGGCCAAAGATGAGGCTGGCGACGGTGAAATCCGTGAAATGCACGGCGTGCCGGTCATTTATCTTAGCCAGCTCAACGAGCGCCTGTCGGCGCTGGCCGGGCGTTTTTACCATCAGCCTTCGCAGCGGCTGCGCCTGATCGGCGTAACCGGGACCAACGGCAAAACCACCACCACTCAGCTACTGGCGCAGTGGGGCAAGCTGCTCGGCGAAACCAGTGCGGTCATGGGTACGGTAGGTAACGGCCTGCTGGACAAGGTTATCCCGACGGAAAATACCACCGGCTCTGCGGTAGACGTTCAGCACGTACTGTCCGGTCTGGCGGAGCAGGGCGCGACCCTGGCGGCGATGGAGGTCTCTTCCCACGGCCTGGTTCAGCACCGCGTTGCCGCGCTGCAGTTTGCCGCCTCGGTCTTTACCAACCTGAGCCGCGATCACCTGGACTATCACGGTGATATGGCGCACTACGAAGCGGCGAAATGGCTGCTCTATTCCACCCACCACTGCGGTCAGGCGATCGTCAACGCCGATGATGAAGTGGGCCGCCGCTGGCTGGCGAAGCTGCCGGATGCGGTTGCGGTATCGATGGAAGACCATATTAATCCGAACTGTCACGGCCGCTGGCTGAAGGCAACCGCGGTGAGCTATCACGACAGCGGTGCGACCGTTCAGTTTGACTCCAGCTGGGGCAAGGGCGAAGTAGAGAGCCGCCTGATGGGTGCCTTTAACGTCAGCAACCTGCTGCTGGCGCTGGCTACCCTGCTGGCGCTGGGCTATCCGCTGGCCGAGCTGCTGAAAACGGCTTCTCGTCTGCAGCCGGTTTGCGGGCGTATGGAAGTGTTTAGCGCGCCGGGCAAAGCGACCGTGGTGGTGGATTACGCCCATACGCCTGATGCGCTTGAAAAAGCGCTGCAGGCCGCGCGTCTGCACTGCAACGGCAAGCTGTGGTGCGTGTTTGGCTGCGGCGGCGATCGCGATAAGGGCAAACGTCCGCTGATGGGCGCTATCGCCGAAGAGTTCGCCGATATTGCCGTTGTCACCGACGATAACCCGCGTACCGAAGAGCCTCGCGCCATTATCAACGATATCCTGGCCGGCATGCTTGATGCCGGGCACGCGAAGGTGATGGAAGGTCGGGCGGAAGCGGTGACCAATGCCGTTATGCAGGCGAAAGAGGGTGACGTGGTGCTGGTCGCCGGTAAGGGCCACGAGGATTACCAGATTGTCGGCAATCGCCGCCTGGACTACTCCGATCGCGTAACCGTCGCGCGTTTACTGGGGACGGTAGCATGATCCGCTTTACGCTTTCTCAGCTTGCCGACATCGCCAGCGGCGAACTACAGGGTAGCGATCTGGCCATTGATGAGGTCACATCGGATACCCGCAAGATAACGGCGGGCTGCCTGTTTGTGGCCCTCAAGGGCGAGCGCTTTGACGCCCACGACTTTGCCGAACAGGCAAAACAGGCCGGCGCCGGCGCGCTGCTGGTCAGCCGCAGGCTGGAGTGCGATTTACCCCAGGTGGTGGTGAACGATACCCGGCAGGCTTTCGGCGAGCTGGCGGCATGGGTTCGCCAGCAGGTACCGACCCGCGTGGTCGCGCTGACCGGCTCCTCCGGAAAAACCTCGGTGAAAGAGATGACCGCGGCAATCCTCGGGCAGTGCGGCACAACGCTGTATACCGCCGGCAACCTGAATAACGATATTGGCGTACCGATGACGCTGCTGCGCCTGACTCACGAGCACCAGTATGCGGTGATTGAGCTGGGCGCCAACCATCAGGGCGAAATTGCCTGGACCGTGAGTTTGACGCGTCCGGAAGCCGCGCTGGTGAACAACCTGGCCGCCGCGCACCTTGAGGGCTTTGGCTCGCTGGCGGGCGTGGCGAAGGCGAAAGGCGAAATCTTTACCGGCCTGCCGGCAAACGGCATCGCCATTCTCAACGCTGACAATAACGACTGGCTGAACTGGCAGAGCGTCATCGGCGATCGTAAGGTTTGGCGCTTCTCGCCTAACGCTGCCAACAGCGACTTTACGGCGACCAATGTTCACGTCACCAGCCACGGTACGGAATTTACCCTGCAAACCCCGACCGGGAGCACGGACGTTCTGCTGCCGCTGCCGGGCCGCCACAATATTGCCAACGCGCTGGCAGCCGCCTCGCTGGCAATGGCGGTCGGCGCTGATTTAGCCGCGGTAAAGGCCGGACTGGCTCAGCTTACCGCGGTGCCGGGGCGCCTGTTCCCGATCCGGCTTACGGAAAATCAGCTGTTGCTTGATGATTCCTATAACGCCAACGTCGGCTCGATGACCGCCGCGGTGCAGGTGCTGTCCGAAATGCCGGGCTACCGGGTGCTGGTGGTCGGCGATATGGCCGAGCTCGGCGCGGAAAGCGCCGCCTGCCATCGCCAGGTGGGCGAAGCGGCGAAAGCGGCAGGGCTCGATCGCGTACTGAGCGTCGGCGCGCTGAGCGCTGATATCAGCTCCGCCAGCGGCGTGGGTGAGCACTTTAGCGAGAAATCCGCGCTGGTGACTCGTCTGCGCGAGCTTATCGCAGAGCATAAAATTCTGACCATTTTAGTGAAGGGTTCACGTAGTGCCGCCATGGAAGAGGTAGTACGCGCATTACAGGAGAATGGAACATGTTAGTATGGCTGGCCGAACATTTGGTCAAATATTATTCAGGCTTTAACGTCTTTTCCTACCTGACGTTTCGCGCCATCGTCAGCCTGCTGACCGCGCTGTTCATCTCTTTGTGGATGGGCCCGCGTATGATCGCTCGTCTGCAAAAACTCGCTTTCGGCCAGGTTGTGCGCAACGACGGTCCTGAATCTCACTTCAGCAAACGCGGTACGCCGACCATGGGCGGGATCATGATCCTCACCGCGATTGTGGTATCGGTCCTGCTGTGGGCTTACCCCTCTAACCCGTACGTCTGGTGCGTTCTGACGGTGCTGATAGGCTACGGCATCATTGGCTTCGTTGATGACTATCGCAAAGTGGTGCGCAAAGACACCAAGGGCCTGATTGCCCGCTGGAAATACTTCTGGATGTCGGTGATTGCGCTGGGCGTTGCCTTTGGGCTCTATATGGCCGGGAAAGACACGCCGGCTACCCAGCTGGTGGTGCCGTTCTTCAAGGACATCATGCCGCAGCTGGGGCTGCTGTACATTCTGCTGGCCTACTTCGTGATTGTCGGTACCGGCAACGCGGTTAACCTCACCGATGGCCTCGACGGCCTGGCGATTATGCCAACCGTGTTTGTGGCCGCCGGTTTTGCGCTGGTGGCGTGGGCGTCGGGCAACATGAACTTCGCCAACTACCTGCATATTCCCTATCTGCGTCACGCCGGCGAACTGGTTATCGTCTGTACGGCGATCGTCGGTGCGGGCCTTGGCTTCCTGTGGTTTAACACCTATCCGGCTCAGGTCTTTATGGGCGACGTGGGTTCACTGGCCCTCGGCGGCGCGCTGGGCATCATTGCCGTGCTGCTGCGTCAGGAATTCCTGCTGGTTATTATGGGTGGCGTGTTTGTTGTTGAGACCCTGTCGGTCATTCTGCAGGTCGGCTCCTTCAAGCTGCGCGGTCAGCGCATCTTCCGAATGGCGCCGATTCATCACCACTATGAACTGAAAGGCTGGCCGGAACCGCGCGTGATCGTGCGCTTCTGGATTATTTCGCTGATGCTGGTGCTGATTGGCCTGGCGACGCTGAAGGTACGTTAATCATGGCAGATTATCAGGGTAAGAAAGTCGTCATTATTGGGCTGGGTATGACCGGCCTGTCTTGCGTGGACTTTTTCATGGCCCGCGGCGTGACGCCGCGCGTCATGGATACTCGCGCTGCGCCTTCCGGCCTGGATAAGCTGCCGGAAGAAGTGGAGCGCTACGTTGGCGGCCTGAATGAGGATTGGCTGCTGGCGGCCGATCTGATCGTGGCAAGCCCGGGTATCGCCCTGGCGCATCCCTCTCTGAGCGCGGCGATGGATGCCGGCGTGGAAATCGTTGGCGACATCGAGTTGTTCTGCCGCGAGGCGCAGGCACCGATTGTGGCGATCACCGGTTCAAACGGTAAAAGCACCGTCACCACCCTGGTGGGTGAAATGGCGAAAGCGGCCGGCGTAAACGTCGGCGTCGGCGGCAATATTGGCCTGCCGGCCCTGATGCTGCTGGATGCTGAGCGCGAGCTGTACGTTCTCGAACTTTCCAGCTTCCAGCTGGAAACCACCTCCAGCCTGCGGGCGGTTGCCGCGACGATCCTCAACGTGACCGAAGATCATATGGACCGCTATCCGCTCGGCCTGCAGCAGTATCGGGCGGCCAAGCTGCGCGTTTATGAAAACGCGAAGAGCTGCATTGTGAATGCCGATGACGGATTGACGATGCCGGTGCGCGGCGCCGATGACCGCTGCATTAGCTTTGGCGTTGACGTCGGCGACTACCACCTTAACCGCCAGCAGGGAGAAACCTGGCTGCGGGTGAAGGGTGAGAAAGTGCTGAACGTCAAAGAGATGCCGATAACCGGCCAGCATAACTACAGCAACGCCCTGGCGGCGCTGGCGCTGGCGGATGCCGCGGGTCTGCCGCGAGCCAGCAGCCTCAAAGCGTTGACCACCTTTACCGGCCTGGCGCACCGTTTCCAGCTGGCGCTGGATCATAACGGCGTGCGCTGGATAAACGATTCCAAAGCCACCAACGTTGGCAGCACCGAAGCGGCGCTGAACGGCCTGCATCTGGACGGCACGCTCTATCTGCTGCTCGGCGGTGACGGTAAATCCGCAGATTTCACGCCGCTGAAGCGCTACCTGGCCGGCGATAATATCCGCCTCTACTGCTTCGGTCGCGACGGCGAGCAGCTGGCGGCGCTGCGCCCTGAAGCGGCGACGCAGACGGAAACTATGGAGCAGGCGATGCGTCAGATTGCGCCGCTGCTGAAGTCGGGCGATATGGTGCTGCTGTCGCCGGCGTGCGCCAGCCTCGATCAGTTCAAAAGCTTTGAGCAACGGGGGGATATCTTTACCCGCCTGGCGAAGGAGTTAGGCTGATGCGTCTCTCCCTCCCGCCCCTGAGAATGCCCCGACCGACGCTGCCGCGTTTCCCGGGGATGCGTATCTTCTCCTGGCTGTTTGCCGCGCTGAAGGGCTGGGTGATGGGCTCGCGGCAGAAAGATAACGACAGCCTGGTGATGTATGACCGGATGCTGCTGTGGCTGACGCTTGGCCTGGCTGCGGTCGGTTTCATCATGGTGACCTCGGCTTCGATGCCGGTGGGCCAGCGTCTGGCAAACGATCCGTTTTTGTTTGCCAAGCGCGACGGACTCTACATTCTGCTGGCGCTGGGGCTCGCGCTGGTGACCCTGCGCCTGCCGATGGAATTTTGGCAGCGGCACAGTACAGCGATGCTGATCGCCTCGATCGTGATGCTGCTGATCGTGCTGGTGGTCGGGAGCTCGGTAAACGGGGCATCGCGCTGGATTGCGCTGGGCCCGCTGCGTATTCAGCCCGCGGAGTTTACCAAGCTGTCGCTGTTCTGCTACATCGCCAACTATCTGGTACGTAAGGGCGATGAGGTGCGTAATAACCTGCGCGGCTTCCTGAAACCGATGGGCGTAATTTTCGTGCTGGCGATCCTGCTGCTGGCGCAGCCGGACCTCGGAACGGTGGTTGTGCTGTTCGTGACAACTCTGGCGATGCTGTTCCTCGCCGGGGCCAAGCTGTGGCAGTTCATTGCCATTATCGGTATGGGGATCTCGGCGGTGGTGCTGCTGATCCTCGCCGAACCGTATCGTATTCGCCGCGTAACCTCCTTCTGGAACCCGTGGGAGGATCCGTTTGGCAGCGGCTACCAGCTGACCCAGTCGCTGATGGCCTTTGGCCGCGGCGAAATGTGGGGCCAGGGCTTAGGCAACTCGGTACAAAAACTGGAGTATTTACCGGAGGCGCACACTGACTTCATCTTCGCCATCATCGGCGAAGAACTCGGTTATATCGGTGTGGTACTGGCTCTTTTAATGGTATTCTTCGTCGCTTTTCGCGCCATGTCCATCGGCCGCAAAGCGCTGGAGATTGACCACCGTTTCTCCGGCTTTCTGGCCTGTGCGATCGGGATCTGGTTTAGCTTCCAGGCGCTGGTTAACGTCGGCGCGGCTGCGGGCATGCTGCCGACTAAGGGCCTGACGCTGCCGCTGATCAGCTACGGCGGCTCCAGCTTGCTGATTATGTCGACGGCCATCATGTTGCTGTTGCGTATTGATTATGAAACGCGTCTGGAAAAAGCCCAGGCGTTTACACGGGGTGTTCGATGAGCGGTCAGGAAAAGCGGTTAATGGTGATGGCGGGCGGTACCGGCGGGCACGTGTTCCCGGGGCTGGCGGTCGCGCACCATTTAATGGACCAGGGCTGGCAGGTTCGCTGGCTGGGTACCGCCGATCGTATGGAAGCGGACTTAGTGCCGAAGCACGGTATTGAGATCGATTTTATCCGCATCTCCGGCCTGCGTGGCAAAGGCCTGAAGGCGCAGCTGCTGGCGCCGGTGCGTATTTTCAACGCCTGGCGTCAGGCGCGCGCGATTATGCAGCGTTTCAAGCCGGACGTTGTGCTGGGGATGGGCGGATACGTTTCCGGCCCCGGCGGACTGGCGGCATGGTCGCTGGGCATTCCGGTGGTGCTGCACGAACAGAATGGTATCGCCGGCCTGACCAATAAATGGCTGGCAAAAATTGCGAAGAAAGTGATGCAGGCGTTTCCCGGCGCGTTCCCCCACGCTGACGTGGTGGGCAACCCGGTGCGTACCGATGTGCTTGCGCTGCCTCTGCCGGAGCAGCGGCTGGTGGGGCGTCAGGGGCCGACCCGCGTTTTAGTGGTTGGCGGCTCGCAGGGCGCCCGCGTACTGAACCAGACTATGCCGCTGGTGGCCGGGAAGCTGAACGGCGCGGTAACCATCTGGCACCAGAGCGGTAAAGGCGCCCAGCAGACGGTACAGCAGGCGTACGCTGATGCCGGGCAGCCGCAGCATAAGGTGACCGAATTTATTGATGACATGGCGGCAGCATATGCCTGGGCCGACGTGGTGGTATGTCGTTCCGGCGCGCTGACGGTGAGCGAAATTGCCGCCGCAGGATTACCGGCGCTGTTTGTGCCGTTTCAGCATAAGGATCGCCAGCAGTACTGGAACGCGCTGCCGCTGGAGAAAGCGGGAGCCGCGAAAATTCTCGAACAGCCCCAGTTCACGGTTGATGCCGTGGCGCAAACTCTGGCCGGCTGGGATCGTGAAACGCTGCTGGATATGGCGGAACGAGCGCGTAGAGCCTCGATTCCGGATGCTACCGAACGGGTAGCGGAAGAAGTGAGCGCTGCAGCACTGGCGCGCTAATCGCGGTGAATCTCACCGCCCGAATAGAGAAGTTGATGGCGTAAAGAATGAATACACAAGATTTGGCAAAACTGCGTTCCATAGTGCCCGAGATGCGTCGCGTCCGGCACATTCACTTTGTTGGCATTGGCGGTGCCGGTATGGGCGGTATTGCCGAAGTTTTGGCCAACGAAGGCTACCAGATTTCCGGCTCCGACCTGGCGCCGAATCCGGTTACGCAGCAGCTGGCTCAGCTTGGCGCCACTATCTATTTCAACCATCGCCCTGAAAACGTGCGCGATGCCAGCGTGGTGGTGGTTTCCAGCGCAATCTCTGCGGAAAACCCGGAGATTGTTGCCGCTCATGAAGCGCGTATTCCGGTTATCCGTCGCGCAGAGATGCTGGCGGAGCTGATGCGTTTTCGTCACGGCATCGCGATTGCCGGCACGCACGGTAAAACCACGACCACCGCGATGGTCTCGAGTATTTATGCGGAGGCCGGCCTCGATCCGACCTTCGTCAACGGCGGGCTGGTTAAGGCCGCTGGCGTGCACGCCCGTCTTGGGCACAGCCGCTATCTGATTGCGGAAGCGGATGAGAGCGACGCGTCGTTCCTGCATCTGCAGCCGATGGTGGCCATTGTGACCAATATCGAAGCCGATCACATGGATACCTACCACGGCGATTTTGAAAACCTGAAGCAGACGTTCGTTAACTTCCTGCACAACCTGCCGTTCTACGGACGCGCGGTGATGTGCGTGGACGATCCGGTCATTCGTGAACTGCTGCCGCGCGTTGGCCGCCAGACGACGACTTACGGGTTTAGCGACGATGCCGACGTGCGTATTGAAGAGTATCGCCAGCTTGGCGCGCAGGGCCATTTCCGCCTGGTGCGCCAGGACAAAGAGGTCATCCAGGTCACGCTAAACGCACCGGGTCGCCATAATGCCCTGAATGCGGCGGCGGCCGTGGCGGTGGCGACGGAAGAGGGCATTGAAGACGACGCGATCCTGCGGGCGCTGGAAGCCTTCCAGGGCACCGGCCGTCGCTTTGATTTCCTTGGCGAATATCCGCTGGCTGAGGTCAACGGTAAAAGCGGCAGCGCGATGCTGATTGATGATTACGGCCATCACCCGACGGAGGTGGATGCGACCATCAAGGCGGCCCGCGCCGGCTGGCCGGATAAAAATCTGGTGATGCTGTTCCAGCCGCACCGCTTTACCCGTACGCGCGATCTGTACGACGATTTTGCCAACGTGCTGACCCAGGTCGACGCGCTGCTGATGCTGGACGTCTACTCCGCCGGTGAAGCGCCGATCCCGGGTGCCGATAGCCGCTCCCTATGCCGCACAATTCGCGGCCGCGGCAAGGTGGACCCAATTCTGCTTTCCGACCCGGCCCAGGCGGCCGAGATGCTGGCGTCCGTGCTGACCGGGAACGACCTGGTGCTGGTGCAGGGCGCGGGGAATATCGGAAAAATTGCCCGCCACCTGGCTGAAATCAAACTCATGCCGCATAAAGCGGAGGAGGAGCGCCGTGGCTGATAAGATCGCGGTTCTTTTCGGCGGGACCTCCGCCGAGCGAGAGGTGTCGCTCAACTCCGGCGCGGCGGTGCTTGCCGGCCTGCGTGAGGCGGGCGTTGACGCTCATCCTGTCGATCCGCGTGATGTCGACATTACCCAGCTAAAGCAGCTGGGTTTTAAGAAAGCGTTTATTGCTTTGCACGGCCGCGGTGGGGAAGATGGAACGTTGCAGGGCCTGCTGGAGCTGATTCAGCTACCTTATACCGGCAGCGGCGTGATGGCTTCGGCGATCTCCATGGATAAAGTGCGCAGTAAATTACTGTGGCAGGGCGCGGGCTTACCCGTTGCTCCCTGGGTGGCGCTGACCCGTTCGCAGTTCAACGCGGGCCTTACTGCGGAGGTCGCGCAGCAGATTACGGCGCTTGGGCTGCCGCTGATTATTAAGCCGAGCCGTGAAGGTTCAAGCGTCGGCATGTCGAAAGTTAGCGAAAGCTGTGAATTACACAATGCATTGGCGCTGGCTTTTCAGCATGATGATGAAGTTCTGATTGAGAAATGGCTCAGTGGACCGGAATTCACCGTTGCTATCGTCGGTGAAGAAATTTTACCGTCAATTCGTATCCATGTGGCTGGAACCTTCTATGATTATGAGGCGAAGTATCTCTCTGATGAGACACAATATTTCTGCCCTGGTTGTGAGGATCCTGCCCGCGAGTCAGAAATTCAGGCCCTGGTACTGAAAGCCTGGAATGTTCTCGGCTGTAACGGGTGGGGACGGATTGACGTCATGCTGGACAGCGATGGCCAGTTTTATCTGTTGGAAGCGAATACTTCTCCTGGCATGACCAGCCATAGCCTGGTGCCGATGGCGGCGCGTCAGGCGGGGATGAGCTTCTCACAGCTTGTTGTTCGAATTTTGGACCTGGCGGGGTGATATGTCGCAGGCTGCGCTGAATACGCGGAACCACGAAGAAGAAGAGGAAATGTCTTCTTCGCGCCGAAGTAATGGAAGTCGTCTGGCGGGGATTTTCTTCCTGCTGGCGGTGCTGTGTACCGTATTGGTCAGCGGGTGGATGGTTCTGGGCTGGATGGAAGACGCACAGCGTTTACCGCTGTCCAAGATGGTGGTAACCGGTGAGCGTCACTACACGCGTAATGACGATATTCGCCAGGCAATTCTGGCGCTGGGTTCTCCGGGAACCTTTATGACCCAGGATGTGAATATCATCCAAAGTCAGATTGAGCGCCTGCCGTGGATTAAACAGGCGAGCGTCAGAAAGCAGTGGCCGGACGAATTGAAGATTCATCTGGTTGAATATGTGCCGATTGCGCGTTGGAATGATCAGCATATGGTGGACGTAGAAGGTAATTCTTTCAGCGTCCCGGCGGATCGCACCAATAAACAGAATTTACCGATGCTGTATGGCCCGGAAGGCAGCGAGAACGAAGTGTTGCAAGGATATCGCGACATGGGGCAGGTGCTGGCAAAGGATAAATTCACGTTGAAAGTGGCGGCGATGACCGCGCGTCGCTCCTGGCAGCTGACGCTTAATAACGATATTAAGCTCAACCTTGGCCGAGGCGACACCATGAAACGTCTTCAGCGCTTTATGGAACTTTACCCGGTTCTTCAGCAGCAGGCGCAGACCGATGGCAAACGGATAAGCTACGTTGATTTGCGCTATGACTCGGGCGCGGCGGTAGGCTGGGTGCCTGCTCCCGCTGAGGAAACTAATCAACAACAGAATCAGGCACAGGCAGAACAACAATGATCAAGGCGACGGACAGAAAGCTGGTAGTTGGACTGGAGATTGGCACCGCGAAGGTTGCCGCTTTAGTAGGGGAAGTTCTGCCCGACGGCGTGGTTAATATCATTGGCGTGGGCAGCTGCCCATCGCGTGGTATGGATAAAGGCGGGGTTAACGACCTGGAATCCGTGGTGAAATGCGTACAGCGCGCCATTGACCAGGCCGAACTGATGGCTGATTGCCAGATTTCGTCAGTGTACCTGGCGCTTTCAGGTAAACATATTAGCTGTCAAAATGAAATTGGTATGGTGCCGATTTCAGAAGAAGAGGTGACGCTGGACGACGTTGAGAACGTGGTGCATACCGCCAAGTCGGTCCGCGTACGCGATGAGCATCGCGTACTGCACGTCATCCCGCAGGAGTACGCCATTGACTACCAGGAGGGGATTAAAAACCCGGTTGGCCTGTCTGGCGTCCGTATGCAGGCAAAAGTACATTTGATAACCTGCCATAACGATATGGCAAAAAATATTGTTAAAGCGGTGGAGCGCTGCGGTCTGAAAGTGGACCAGCTCATTTTCGCCGGTTTAGCGGCCAGTTATTCCGTGTTGACGGAAGATGAACGTGAGCTGGGCGTCTGCGTTGTGGACATCGGCGGTGGTACAATGGATATCGCCGTGTATACCGGCGGCGCGCTGCGTCATACCAAAGTGATCCCGTACGCGGGCAACGTGGTGACCAGCGATATCGCCTACGCCTTCGGTACGCCGCCGAGCGATGCCGAAGCGATCAAGGTGCGCCACGGTTGCGCGCTGGGCTCAATCGTCGGTAAAGACGAAAACGTCGAAGTTCCGAGCGTAGGCGGACGCCCGCCGCGCAGCCTGCAGCGTCAGACGCTGGCAGAGGTTATTGAGCCGCGTTATACCGAACTGCTCAACCTGGTCAATGAAGAGATCCTGCAGCTGCAGGAGCAGCTCCGCCAGCAGGGCGTGAAGCACCATCTGGCGGCGGGGATTGTGTTAACCGGCGGCGCGGCGCAAATTGAAGGCCTGGCCGCCTGTGCGCAGCGGGTGTTCCATACGCAGGTGCGTATCGGTGCGCCGCTGAACATTACCGGTTTAACGGATTATGCCCAGGAGCCGTACTATTCAACGGCGGTTGGGTTGCTGCACTACGGGAAGGAGTCTCATCTTAGTGGTGAAGCAGAAGTGGAAAAACGCGTAACTGCATCAGTTGGCTCGTGGATTAAGCGACTAAATAGCTGGCTGCGAAAAGAGTTTTAATTTTTTAAGAGAACGCAGAAAATTAGCGTTCTCAGGCGACAGGCACAAGACGGAGAGAAACTATGTTTGAACCAATGGAATTAACCAACGACGCGGTGATTAAAGTCATCGGCGTCGGTGGCGGCGGCGGTAATGCCGTAGAGCACATGGTGCGCGAGCGCATCGAGGGTGTGGAATTCTTCGCGGTGAACACCGACGCGCAGGCGCTGCGTAAAACGGCTGTTGGCCAGACTATTCAGATTGGTAGCGGTATTACCAAAGGTCTGGGCGCAGGCGCCAACCCGGAAGTCGGCCGCAATGCGGCGGATGAAGACCGTGAAGCGCTGCGTGCTGCTCTCGACGGCGCAGACATGGTGTTTATCGCGGCAGGTATGGGCGGCGGTACCGGTACCGGTGCGGCACCTGTGGTTGCAGAAGTGGCGAAGGATCTTGGTATCCTGACCGTTGCTGTTGTGACTAAGCCCTTCAATTTTGAAGGCAAAAAGCGTATGGCTTTTGCCGAGCAGGGGATCACCGAGCTCTCCAAGCACGTCGATTCACTGATCACTATCCCGAACGACAAGCTGCTGAAAGTTCTTGGCCGCGGTATTTCGCTGCTGGACGCCTTCGGCGCAGCAAACGACGTGCTGAAAGGCGCTGTGCAGGGTATCGCCGAGCTGATTACCCGTCCGGGTCTGATGAACGTCGACTTTGCTGATGTGCGCACCGTAATGTCCGAAATGGGCTACGCGATGATGGGCTCCGGCGTGGCGAGCGGTGAAGACCGTGCGGAAGAAGCGGCTGAAATGGCGATTTCTTCTCCGCTGCTGGAAGATATCGATCTCTCCGGCGCGCGCGGCGTTCTGGTCAACATCACCGCCGGCTTCGACCTGCGTCTGGATGAGTTCGAAACCGTAGGTAACACTATCCGCGCATTCGCATCGGATAACGCCACCGTGGTTATCGGTACTTCTCTGGATCCGGATATGAACGACGAGCTGCGCGTGACCGTTGTGGCGACCGGTATTGGCATGGACAAACGTCCGGAAATTACCCTGGTAACCAACAAGCAGGTTCAGCAGCCGGTAATGGATCGCTACCAGCAGCACGGTATGGCGCCGCTGAATCAAGAGCAGAAACCGGCAGCGAAAGTGGTGAACGACAATACGCCGCAAACCGCGAAAGAGCCGGATTATCTGGATATCCCGGCCTTCCTGCGTAAGCAGGCCGATTAAGAATTGGCTGGAAGTTGGGCATCAGCGCTCTTTGTGCTAAACTGCCCGTCCGAAAGTGTTATACACTTCGGTTGGATAGGTAACTTGGCGAGATTATACGATGATCAAACAAAGGACTCTTAAACGTATCGTTCAGGCGACTGGCGTCGGTTTGCATACCGGCAAGAAAGTCACACTGACGTTACGACCTGCGCCGGCAAATACCGGGGTCATCTATCGTCGCACCGACTTGAATCCACCGGTTGATTTTCCGGCTGATGCCAAATCTGTGCGTGATACCATGCTCTGTACTTGCCTGGTGAACGAGCATGACGTGCGGATTTCAACGGTCGAGCACCTGAATGCCGCACTGGCTGGCCTGGGCATTGACAACATTGTTATTGAAGTCGATGCGCCGGAAATCCCGATTATGGACGGCAGTGCTGCTCCGTTCGTTTATCTGCTGCTGGATGCCGGCATCGATGAACTGAACTGCGCCAAGAAATTTGTGCGCATCAAAGAGACCGTTCGCGTCGAAGATGGCGATAAGTGGGCTGAGTTTAAGCCGTACAATGGTTTTTCGTTGGACTTTACCATCGACTTTAACCATCCGGCGATTGACTCAAGCAACCAGCGCTATGCGATGAACTTCTCTGCTGATGCATTTATGCGCCAGATTAGCCGTGCGCGTACCTTCGGTTTTATGCGTGATATCGAATATCTGCAGTCCCGCGGCCTGTGCCTGGGCGGCAGCTTCGATTGTGCCATCGTTGTTGACGATTATCGCGTACTGAACGAAGACGGCTTACGCTTTGAAGATGAGTTTGTCCGCCACAAAATGCTGGATGCGATTGGTGACCTGTTTATGTGTGGTCACAATATCATCGGCGCATTCACGGCGTTCAAATCAGGTCACGCGTTGAATAACAAACTGCTGCAGGCCGTTCTGGCAAAACAGGAAGCCTGGGAGTATGTGACCTTCGAAGACGAAGCAGAAATGCCGCTGGCATTCCGTGCACCATCAATGGTTATGGCGTAAGCCTGACCATTCAGTAAAATCGACTGGTAACCTGGTACTCTCTCCGGCCAGGGAGCCAGTCGTTTTTCTTTTTTACCTCCCGGTTCTCATTTCACCCCGATTCAACCATCGCTGATGCCGCGCGTTCGCTGCTTAATTGACCGCTTTTACCTGCGCAAAGCTTTCATTCCTGCTGCCGTGGCGCGGTATTAATGGTAATATTTGGGCGCAAAATTATTTCCTGGGGTTGCTTCAACTAAAGGTAATGGACGTGAGTGGATTGCTGACGCGCTGGCGACAGTTTGGCAGACGGTATTTCTGGCCGCATCTCCTGTTGGGGATGGTCGCGGCTAGCTTTGGCCTGCCTGCGTTAAGCAATAGTCACGAAACGGCATCACCGGCGAAAGCAACGGCCAGCAGCCACACGCCGAATAAAGTTAATTTCTCCCAGCTTGCTCTGCTGGAAGCCAACCGCCGGCCAAACTTTACCGTCGACTACTGGCATCAGCACGCCATCCGCACGGTTATCCGTCATCTCTCATTTGCCATGGCGCCCCAGGCGCTGCCGGTTGCGGAAGAGTCTTCGCCGTTACAGGCGCAGCATCTGGCCCTGCTTGATACGCTCAGCGCGCTGCTGACGCAGGAAAGCAAGCCGCCGGTCATTGTGCGTCAGGCGGCATACAACCCCTCCCATCGCGCTTTTTGCGTCTCCGCCTGGATTAGCCAGGTCACGGGGATACGCGCCGGACCCCAACGCCTCAGCTGAACTAAAAACGGATCATTCTATTTTTTGTGACTCCGCATCGCGGGGCGTTTGAGATTTTATTATGCTAATCAAATTATTAACTAAAGTTTTCGGTAGCCGTAACGATCGTACACTGCGCCGTATGCGCAAAGCTGTGACGCTGATTAACTCCATGGAACCTGCCATGGAGAAGCTCTCTGATGATGAGCTGAAGGCTAAAACAGAAGAGTTCCGCGCGCGTCTGGCAAAAGGCGAAAGCGTAGAAAGCCTGATCCCGGAAGCCTTTGCCGTGGTACGTGAAGCCAGTAAGCGCGTATTCGGTATGCGTCACTTTGACGTACAGCTGCTTGGCGGCATGGTGCTCAACGAGCGCTGCATCGCAGAAATGCGTACCGGTGAAGGTAAAACGCTGACCGCTACCCTCCCGGCCTACCTGAACGCACTGTCCGGTAAAGGCGTGCACGTCGTGACCGTCAACGACTACCTGGCGCAGCGTGATGCTGAAAACAACCGTCCGCTGTTTGAGTTCCTCGGTATGACCGTCGGTATCAACATGTCGGGCCTGCCTGCTCCGGCCAAGCGTGAAGCTTACGCCGCCGATATCACCTACGGCACCAACAACGAATACGGCTTCGACTATCTGCGCGATAACATGGCGTTCAGCCCGGAAGAGCGCGTACAGCGTAAGCTGCACTATGCGCTGGTGGATGAGGTTGACTCCATTCTTATCGATGAAGCGCGTACGCCGCTGATCATTTCCGGCCCGGCTGAAGACAGCTCGGAAATGTACAAGAAAGTGAACAAGATCATTCCTCACCTGGTGCGCCAGGATAAAGAGGACTCCGACACCTTTACCGGTGAAGGCCACTTCTCGGTAGACGAGAAGGCGCGTCAGGTGAACCTGACCGAACGCGGTCTGGTGCTGATTGAAGAACTGCTGGTCAACGAAGGCATTATGGATGAAGGCGAATCTCTGTATTCACCGACTAACATTATGCTGATGCACCACGTGACAGCGGCGCTGCGCGCCCACGTGCTCTTTACCCGCGACGTTGACTACATCGTAAAAGATGGCGAAGTTATTATCGTCGATGAGCACACCGGTCGTACCATGCAGGGTCGTCGCTGGTCAGACGGTCTGCACCAGGCCGTCGAAGCCAAAGAAGGCGTTGATATCCAGAACGAGAACCAGACGCTGGCGTCCATCACCTTCCAGAACTACTTCCGTCTGTACGAGAAGCTGGCGGGGATGACCGGTACTGCGGATACCGAAGCTTTCGAATTCAGCTCTATCTATAAGCTGGATACCGTCGTGGTACCGACCAACCGTCCGATGATCCGTAAGGATATGGCGGATCTGGTCTATATGACCGAAGCAGAAAAAATTCAGGCGATCATCGAAGATATCAGAGAGCGTACTGCCGCCGGCCAGCCGGTTCTGGTGGGTACGATTTCTATCGAAAAATCAGAAGTGGTTTCGCAGGAACTGACCAAAGCGGGCATCAAGCACAATGTCCTGAACGCCAAGTTCCACGCCAGCGAAGCGGATATCGTGGCTCAGGCCGGCTACCCGGCTGCGGTCACCATCGCCACCAACATGGCCGGTCGTGGTACGGATATCGTGCTGGGCGGCAGCTGGCAGGCGGAAGTCGCCGCGCTGGAAGATCCGACGCCAGAGCAGATCGCCCAGATCAA
This sequence comes from Klebsiella terrigena, assembly GCF_006539725.1. Lineage (GTDB taxonomy): Bacteria > Pseudomonadota > Gammaproteobacteria > Enterobacterales > Enterobacteriaceae > Klebsiella > Klebsiella terrigena. The sequence continues at coordinate 143,823 of NZ_BJNO01000005.1, forward strand.
AGCCGAGTGGCAGGTGCGTCACGAAGCGGTGCTGGCCTCCGGTGGTTTACACATTATCGGTACCGAGCGTCATGAGTCTCGCCGTATCGATAACCAGCTGCGCGGCCGTTCAGGTCGTCAGGGCGATGCCGGTTCTTCTCGTTTCTATCTGTCGATGGAAGATGCCCTGATGCGCATCTTTGCCTCTGACCGCGTGTCGGGCATGATGCGTAAGCTGGGGATGAAGCCTGGCGAAGCGATTGAACACCCGTGGGTCACCAAAGCGATCGCCAACGCGCAGCGTAAGGTTGAAAGCCGCAACTTTGATATTCGTAAGCAGCTGCTGGAATATGATGACGTGGCTAACGATCAGCGTCGCGCCATCTACAGCCAGCGTAACGAACTGCTGGACGTATCTGATGTTAGCGAAACCATCAACAGCATTCGCGAAGACGTTTTCAAAACGACTATCGATGCGCACATTCCGCCGCAATCTCTGGAAGAAATGTGGGATATCGAAGGCCTGCAGGAACGCCTGAAAAACGACTTCGATCTCGAGCTGCCGCTCAAAGAGTGGTTGGACAAAGAGCCTGAACTGCATGAAGAAACTCTGCGCGAGCGTATTCTGCAGAGCGCGGTAGAAACCTATCAGCGTAAAGAAGAAGTCGTGGGTACCGAAATGATGCGTCATTTCGAAAAAGGCGTGATGCTGCAGACCCTGGACTCCCTGTGGAAAGAGCATCTGGCGGCGATGGACTACCTGCGTCAGGGTATCCATCTGCGCGGCTACGCGCAGAAAGATCCGAAGCAGGAATACAAGCGTGAATCGTTCTCGATGTTTGCGGCGATGCTTGAATCCCTGAAGTATGAAGTGATCAGCACCCTGAGCAAGGTGCAGGTGCGGATGCCGGAAGAAGTTGAAGCAATGGAGCAGCAGCGTCGCGAAGAGGCGGAGCGCCTGGCGCAGATGCAGCAGCTCAGCCATCAGGATGACGATGCCCTGGCCGCAGCCGCATTGGCTGAGGAAACCGGCGAGCGTAAGGTTGGCCGCAACGATCCTTGTCCGTGTGGTTCCGGTAAAAAATATAAGCAGTGCCATGGTCGTCTGAGCTAAGCTCAGAGAATAAAAATAAAGGCGCAGATATCTGCGCCTTTTTTATGGAATTAACGCAATGAAAATACTGCAAATCTCCGTTGGCATCATCCGTAACCCGCAGGGTGAAATCTTTATTACCCAGCGCGCCGCCGATGCGCATATGGCAAATAAGCTCGAGTTTCCCGGTGGCAAAATTGAAGCGGGAGAGTCGGCCGAGCAGGCGCTGGTACGCGAGCTACAGGAAGAGGTTGGCATTACGGTACGCGCGTCCAGCCTGTTTGATAAGCTGGAGTATCAGTTCCCTGACCGGCATATCACGCTGTGGTTCTGGCTGGTTGACGACTGGGAGGGCGAACCCTGGGGTAAAGAGGGGCAGCCGGGACGCTGGATTGCCCAGCGGGCGCTGCTGGCCGAGGAGTTTCCGCCAGCCAACGAACCGATTATCAGCAAATTAGTGCACGCCGCCCGCTGAGAAAAAGGCCCGGACAGGACGCAAGGTCATCTCCGGGATTTTCTGCCGACGCGGCGCTACTGCTGCTGTTCGCTCCAGTCATCGGTATCGGACAGGTCGCCTGCGCTGGGAATGCGTTTTTCTTCCGCAGCCCACTCACCTAAATCAATCAGCTGGCAGCGTTTTGAGCAAAATGGCCGAAACGGGCTGTGCTCATTCCAGACCACATTTTTACCGCAGGTCGGGCAGTTAACGATTGTCTCTTTTGACATCTTTCCTCCTTAACAACAGGCCAGTTCAAAATCAAAGCGCTCGGGGACGATACCGAGTTCGCTGTCCAGCGGGAGAAAGCGAATGGCAAAGCGGCTTTTATGGCCAGAAATTTGCGGATACAGCTGGCTGGCAAGATCGAGGCGTAAGCGCAGCAGATCGGCATCATCGCCGTTATCCTGATAGAAACCGTTGAGGCTGGTCTGCTTGCGAAAGGGCGCAGAGTTGCGGATCAAATCGAGGATCAGCACCAGCGCCTGGGTGAGCGGCTGCAGGCTCGCTAACCATTTGCCAACTTGCTCGTCGCGATACTCCTGAGGCATATGCAGCCAGATATGCAGCGTAGGGAGATCGAAACTGCAGCAGCCTCCCGGAATGCTCAGTCGCTGGCGAACCAGCGCAATTAAGCGATCCTCTCGCAGGAACTGACCGATGCGCGGGGCGGACATCAGCGCGCTGCCGGCGTGCTTCAGCTGTTGACGCAATTCGTCAATACGCCCGCGGTCGACGCCCGGCACTTCTGCCCAGGACTGCAGTTTACGCTGCTGCCGCTCGAGCTCTTTGAGCAGATCCGTCCGCACCTCGCCGCGTTCGAGAACGTCCAGCAGATCGCCCGTATTGCGGAAGAAGTGGAGCGCATCCGAGTAGGTGGCGATCGTCGGGTGCACGGAGAGCTGTTGAATCAAAAATTCAATACGCAGCCAGGTGCGCATTTTCTCATTGAGGGGATGTTCAAATTGAACAGGGGTATGCATTACGATTTTTCCTGTGAGGCGGCCTGCGATGCCAGCATTAGATACTTTTCGTGCAGGCGGGCGACATCCGATGCGATGGCATCCGGAGGGCCCATATTTTCAATGACATCATCCGCAGCGGCGAGGCGTTGTTCACGCGTGGCCTGGGCGGCGAGAATGCGTTCTGCGTGCTCACGGCTGACCCGATCGCGCAGTATGGTTCGCGCTATTTGCGTCTCTTTTGCAACATCGACGACCAGCACGCGGTCGGCGTTGGCGACGAGATTGTTTTCGACCAACAGGGGAACGACCCAGAGAACATAAGGAGAGGACGCCGCCTGCATTTGACGGCGGGTTTCCTGCTGAATGAGCGGGTGCAGCAGCGCGTTCAGCCAGGTTTTATCCTCGGCGTGAGCGAAGATACGTTCCCGCAGGCTGCGGCGGTTCAGCGTGCCGTCATCGTTAATCATCTGTTGGCCGAAACGAGCGGCAATTGCCAGTAGCGCAGGGGTTCCAGGCTCGACCACCTGACGGGCGATAACGTCGGCGTCAATCACGTTAACGCCGAGGTGAGAGAATGCATCGGCTACGGTGCTTTTACCGCTACCGATGCCGCCCGTTAACGCTACCGTATACCTCATATACCCCGTTCCTGAAACTGACCATATACACATTGACTTTTCAGCAGCGCCCGCGCTTCACGAGCCGTGACTCTGCGGTGGGTGTCCCGTCAGGCTGCTTCGAGCCGAAAGAGACTTTTACGACGAATACTGGATTGCTTTGTACATATAAATCAAATGGTTAAAAATAACGCTCTGGCCGTTGATTGTCGCGATCGCGCTTTCCTCAATCCACCAGGTAAATTTGTACGATTGTAGCGTAAAAAAAGTGAAAATCGCAGTCTTGCGTAGTCATGATTCGTGCGTATGATAACGTCACTGGAGTTGTGCTCTCACAATAATGCAATTAACCCCAGGAATTCGCACATGCGTATTGAAGAAGATCTGAAGCTTGGTTTTAAAGACGTTCTTATCCGCCCCAAGCGCTCTACCCTCAAAAGTCGTTCTGATGTTGAACTGGAACGTGAATTCACTTTTAAACATTCTGGCCTCTCCTGGTCCGGCGTGCCGATCATCGCCGCGAATATGGATACCGTCGGTACCTTTGGCATGGCAAAAGCGCTGGCCTCATTCGGGATCCTGACTGCCGTACATAAACACTACACCGTAGAAGAGTGGCGCAGCTTTGTGCAGACCACCTCTGCCGATGTGCTGAAGTACGTCATGGTTTCTACCGGTACGTCGGATGTTGATTTCGAAAAAACCAAACAGATCCTGACGCAGAACCCGCAGCTCGGCTTCGTTTGTATTGATGTGGCAAACGGTTATTCCGAGCATTTTGTGCAGTTCGTGGCGAAGGCGCGCGAAGCCTGGCCGCTGAAAACGATCTGTGCGGGTAACGTCGTGACCGGCGAAATGTGCGAAGAGCTGATTCTGTCCGGCGCGGATATCGTGAAGGTCGGCATTGGCCCGGGTTCCGTTTGTACTACCCGCGTGAAAACCGGCGTTGGCTACCCGCAGCTCTCTGCGGTTATCGAATGCGCCGATGCGGCCCATGGCCTTGGCGGCCAGATCGTCAGCGACGGCGGGTGCACCACGCCGGGCGACGTAGCGAAAGCCTTCGGCGGCGGCGCTGATTTCGTCATGCTGGGCGGTATGCTGGCAGGTCACGAAGAGAGCGGCGGCACCGTTGTTGAAGAGAACGGCGAGAAGTTTATGCTGTTCTACGGGATGAGCTCCGAATCCGCGATGACCCGTCACGTTGGCGGCGTTGCGCAGTACCGCGCGGCGGAAGGTAAAACCGTTAAGCTGCCCCTGCGCGGCCCGGTTGAGAACACCGCCCGCGATATTCTCGGCGGCCTGCGCTCTGCCTGCACCTATGTTGGTGCTTCCCGCCTGAAAGAGCTGACCAAACGCACGACCTTTATTCGCGTACAGGAACAAGAGAACCGCGTGTTCAACAGCCTGTAGTGCCGCTTGCTGGCGCACCTCCTGCGCCAGCCGCTATCCCCCCATTCCGCTAATGGCGTCGCCCAGATGAAAAATGGGTAAATACATCGCCACCACCAGGATACCAACGACGGCACCGGTTATCAGCAGCAGCATCGGTTCCAGCAGCGTGGCCAGGCCCTCTGCCTGGCGGTGCGTGCGCTCGCTATGATGGCGGGCCAGGTTCTCCAGCATGATATCCAGCGACCCTGAAGCCTCACCGGTGCGGATGAGCTGCAGGCAGAGCGGGGTAAATCCTTCACTGTTCGCCAGCGCCTGCCAGATGGCGGTCCCACGGGCAATCTGTGTATTAACCTGATGGATCCTCTGGCGCCAAAGCGGGCAGCTTAGCGTCTCTTCTACGCTCTCCAGACCCTGCATAAAGCTGATGCCGGCGCTCTGCGTGAGGGTTAAAACGGTAAATATCTGGCTGAGCCGCTGTCCGCCTATTAGCTTTCCGACTACCGGCAAAGCGTGAAGCAGCTTTTGTCGCCGGAGTAGCCACGAGCGGCGACGATGGGCCAGCCGGTTGAGGAGAAACGGTAATATCGCCATTAGCAGCAGCTGTGGCCAGCGGCTGCTCAGGCCTTCTCCGGCGCTTATCACCACTTTGGTCAGCAGAGGGAGCGGCGTGTTGAACGTCTGGTAAATAGCGGCAAACTCCGGCAGGACAAAGGTGAGCATACCCATTACCACCAGCAGCGCCAGCAGCAGAACGATCAGCGGATAGCGCAGCGCCTTTTTGACCTTTTCGCTCAGCTGCAGCTGTTCCTGCTGCTGGCGAGCCAGATGAAAGCAGCACAGATCCAGCTTACCGGTAAGCTCCCCGGTGCGGATCATCGCCAGATAGAGCGGAGGAAACGCCTGCGGCCATCTTTCCAGCGCGCTGGAAAGCGAGATGCCCTGCGCGAGATCCTGAGCCAGGGTTCGCAGCAGCGCCTGCCATTGCGCGCCCGTCTGCTGCTGCGCCAGCAGCTCCAGTCCCTCGGCAAGCGGCAGTCCCGCCTGCAGGAGAGTCGCCAGCTGGTGGATAATCTGGCCGCTGTAGCGCGGATGCCAAAGCGCGCTGCGTACCGTGCAGCGGCGGAGCGCGAGGGGGATAATTCGTTCATGCTGCAGCGCCTGCATCACCTCCTGGCGGGAGCTTTTCCATAGCGAGCCGTGACAGAGCGATCCTTTAGGATCAAGCCCGCGCCAGCGCCAAAGGCGTTCAGTCGCCATGGGGGAGCCCCAGCACGCGGACCATCTCTTCAAAGCAGGTCAGACCCTGCTCAATGGCCAGGCAGCCGCTTTCAAACAGCGTCGTCATTCCGGCCTCACGCGCCAGGGCCTCAATTTCCACCGCGCCCAGCCCCCGGGAAATAGCCTGCTGCAGCGCGGTGCCTATCGGGAGCACCTCAAATAGCGCCAGGCGCCCATAGTAGCCGTGATAGCAGTGCCGACAGCCCGTCGCCTGCCAGCGGGGCAGCCGACGCGGCCACAGGCTGTGCGGCACGTCGATGCCGCCTTCAGCTTCCCGGCGGCAGTGTGGGCAGAGCCTGCGCACCAGGCGCTGAGCAATGACCAGCGATAGCGCGGATGAGAGCATCCAGCAGGCGATCCCCATCTGCTGCAGGCGAATAAGCGTTTCGCTGGTCGAGTTGGTGTGCAGCGTTGAGAGCACGAGGTGTCCGGTTTGCGCCGCTTTGATAGCAATTTCTGCGGTTTCCGCATCGCGGATTTCGCCGACCATAACAACGTCCGGATCCTGACGCAGCAGCGCGCGCAGAACGCTGTTAAAAGTTAATCCGGATCGCGGGTTGATCTGCGTTTGATTCATGCCGGCGATGGGGATTTCCAGCGGGTCCTCCACGCTGCAGATATTAACCTCATCGCGGTTTCGCTTCTGCAGGGCGCTGTAGAGCGTGATGGTCTTACCGCTGCCGGTTGGGCCGGTGACCAGCAGCAGCCCCTGAGGCTGATTGAGCGCCGAGACAAAGGCGGCAAGCTGCTCTGGGGATAGGCCGAGCGCCTCCAGGTCCAGCGCCTGTTCCACCTGATGCAGCAGGCGCAGAACGATTTTCTCACCGTAGCGACAGGGCAGGGTGGCGATGCGAAATGAGACCGATTGTCCCGAAAGCGTCTGAGTAAACTGACCGTCCTGCGGCAGGCGGTGTTCGGCAATATCAAGGTTCCCGAGCACCTTAAGCCGTGCCGTTATCGGCAACGCCAGTTCGGCGGCGAGCGGCGCAAGCGGATGGAGCACCCCATCGACCCGCAGGCGTATGCGCAGGCTATTTTCGCCAGGCTCGACGTGGATATCAGATGCGCGCTGGCGCAGCGCCTGCTCGAGAATCTGATTAACCTGGTCGATGATGCCGGTCGGTGCTTCGCCGCTGGCGGCAGATGGCCCGGGCTGTGCGGACGACTGCAGGCGCTGATTCATTTTATCCTGGTTCCAGCACTCGATATCGATCCGCTTTTGCGTGGCAAAGCGCAGCGCTTCCATCAGCTCAGGCGGCGGAGAGTCTACGACCGCGATGGAGAGGGTTTGCTCATCGCTGTTAAGCAGCAGGGCATGGTAGCGCTGGCAGAGGGCGATCAATTTTTCGGCTTTCATCGCGGTGGCCTCAGTTAAAGCGGAAGACGTCTTCACACGCCTGCTTGAGCGCGCCGCCGCTGGCGATGTTGCACTCTCTTTGCCAGCCGGTAATGCCATTTGCGCTATCCCAGCCCGGCGTCATGGTGACGCGTAGCCCGTTGAGGCTCTCCTGCCCGCTAAGCGTGACGACGCCTTGAGCCACGGTCAGGGCGGAAACGTAGCGCGTGGTGGCGGGCGCGGGAATGCCGTTGCTGCCGCCGTCGCAGCTTGCGAGGCCGCCGTGCTCAAGGGCGCAGAGCTCCACCGCCGTGCGGTAGGGAATAAAGGTTTGCAGCACATCGGTAAGCGCCGCCTTGCGCAGATAGTTCTGGTAGGCGGGAATGCCGATGGCGCTGAGAATGGCGATAATGCCAATCACCACCATGAGTTCGATAAGGGTAAAGCCGCGTTGTTTGTCCATCGTTTGCTCCTTATTAACGTCGGGAGCACTGTGGCGGTCTGCGGGGAGGATGACGAGCGGTAAATGAGCGCTCAGGAAGCGGCTTCCCGGGCTTTTTCTACTTATTACAGGGTGAGAGCAAAGCGCTGAGATCGCGCTCGCAAAGCGTGCGCCCCGGCAGGCGATGCGTGCCGGGGCGGAGCGTTAACGAAAACGCATCGACAGGTCGAGCGCGCGGACGTGCTTAGTCAGGGCGCCAACGGAGATGTAATCGACACCGGTTTCGGCATATTCACGGATCGTCTCGAAGGTGACGTTGCCGGAGACTTCCAGCGCGGCCTGGCCGCTGGTGCGCTTCACCGCTTCGCGCATCAGGTCCGGGGTGAAGTTATCGAGCATGATGATATCGGCCCCGGCCTTCAGGGCTTCATCCAGCTCATCAAGGGACTCAACCTCAACTTCTACCGGCACGTCCGGATGCAGCCAGAAGGCCTTCTCGACGGCCTGGCGCACGGAGCCGGAGGCAATAATGTGGTTCTCTTTGATCAGGAAGGCATCGAACAGCCCCAGGCGGTGGTTTGCGCCGCCTCCGCACAGGACGGCGTATTTCAGCGCGGTGCGCAGGCCGGGCAGCGTTTTACGGGTATCGAGCAGCTGGGTTTTGGTACCCGCCAGCAGATCCACGTAGCGGCGCACCTCGCTGGCGACCCCGGATAGGGTCTGCACGAAGTTCAGCGCGGTGCGCTCGCCGGTCAGCAGCAGGCGGGACGGGCCCTGCAGCTCAAAAAGCGGCTGATCCGCCTTGACCGCATCGCCATCGTCAACCAGCCAGGTGACGCTGACGTCATCGCCGGCCAGCTGAATAAAGACCTCTTCCACCCAGCGCTTGCCGCAAAATACGCCGTCTTCGCGGGTAATGACCACCGCGTGCGAGCGCGCGCTTTCCGGCAATAATTGCGCGCTAATATCGTTGTTAGCGTCAACTTCGCCGCCTAAATCTTCGCGCAGGGACTGGGCTACGGCATCGGTAATATCGAGGTTAATACGTTCCAGCAGCGCGTCACGGCGGCGGTCGGGGTTGTAGCGACGAGGCGACATGATAAAGCTCCAGATAGATAAGATTCAGCAGTGGGAAACATGCTAACCTGAACGGCGTTTCTACACCATATACTCTTCATCCTTCAGGCTATTGCAGCGTTGATGTGCCTGCGCTGGAGAGGTTGAGGCGCGGCGCCTGCTCCTTTGCTAAAGGGCGGGCAGGTCGAATTAGCGGATGGCGCATTTTCCGCCGCCGGCTGCGGCGATCGGTTCCGAACGAATTTGTGTATGATAATCGGCATCCCTGGGCCATGGGCGGCCCGGGAGCATGCGTTAGTGAAAGGAGACTCCGCAATGCAGTTGAACGGAGGATGGCTGGTGGGCGCGCGTCGGGTTCCTTCGCCGCACCATGATTGCCGCCCGGATGATGAAACCCCCTCTCTGCTGGTGGTGCATAATATTAGCCTGCCGCCGGGTGAATTTGGCGGCCCGTGGATTGATGCTCTGTTCAGCGGTACGCTCGATCCCAACGCGCATCCCTATTTTGCCGGGATCGCTCAGCTGCGGGTTTCGGCGCATTGTCTGATTCGCCGCGATGGTGAAATCGTGCAGTATGTGCCTTTCGATAAGCGCGCGTGGCATGCCGGCGTATCCTGCTATCAGGGGCGCGAGCGCTGCAACGACTTCTCTATTGGTATTGAGCTGGAAGGTACGGATACGCTGGCTTATACCGAGGCGCAGTATCAGCAGCTGGCCGCGATTACGCGGCTGCTGACCGCGCTGTATCCGGCCATCGCTGAAAACATGACCGGCCATAGCGATATCGCGCCGGTGCGTAAAACGGATCCCGGCCCGGCGTTTGACTGGGCAAAATTTCGCGGTCTGCTGACCGCTTCGTCAGATAAGGAGATGCCATGACGTTGTTTTCTACGCTGCTGGTTCTCATCGCCGAACGCCTGTTTAAGCTGGGCGAGCACTGGCAGCTCGATCATCGCCTCGAGGTCCTGTTCCGTCGCGTGAAGCACTTCTCGCTTTTCGGCACGCTGCTGATGGCGGCGGTAGCGATGGTCGCGGTATACATTATTCAGCGCCTGCTGCACGGCGTGCTGTTTAACGTCCCGCTGCTGGTGTTCTGGATCCTGCTTGGCCTGCTGTGCATTGGCGCCGGCAAAGTCCGCCTGCACTATCACGCCTACCTGAAGGCCGCTTCCCGCAACGATAAGCATGCCTGCGACGCGATGGCCAGCGAGCTGACGCTTATCCACGGCGTCCCGCCGGGCTGCGACAATCGCGAATACCTCAGCGAACTGCAGAATGCGCTGCTGTGGATCAACTACCGCTACTACCTTGCGCCGCTGTTCTGGTTTGTGGTCGGCGGGCCGTGGGGCCCGATCACGCTGATTGGCTACAGCGTTCTGCGCGCATGGCAGTCGTGGCTGGCCCGCTATCAAACGCCGCACCACCGTTTACAGTCAGGAATTGACGGCATTTTGCACGTCGTGGACTGGGTGCCGGTGCGGCTGGTTGGCGTGGTTTACGCGCTGGTTGGTCACGGGGAGAAGGCGCTACCCGCCTGGTTCGCCTCGCTGGGCGATCGCCATTCGTCGCAGTATCAGGTGCTAACGCGTCTGGCGCAGTTCTCGCTTGCCCGCGAGCCGCATGTCGACAAGGTCGAGACGCCAAAGGCCGCCGTCTCAATGGCCAAGAAAACGTCGCTGGTGGTGGTGGTGATTATGGCCCTGCTGACGATTTACGGCACGCTGATTTAAGCGCCCGCCCGGCGGCGGGCGCGACGCTTAGTCTGTATCCGCAGGCGGGATGCCAAAATCAGGCATCCCGTTTTCTTGCCAGACGATCCGCTTCAGCCGCGTATGGCGATTAGGGTCGTACAGCGGGTCGCCTTCAATTTCGGTGTAGTTTCGCGCGTGATACACCAGCACGTCTTCCCCTTCCTCCGTTTGCGTAAAGGCGTTGTGCCCGGGACCATACTGGCGGTTCGCATCGCTGGTGCAAAACACCGGCTGCGGTGATTTATGCCAGTTCTCCGGCCGCAGCGGGTCGGCCTGACGGTCGATCCACAGCAGCCCCATGCAGTAGTTCTCATCCGTGGCGCTGGCGGAATAGCTCACGAACAGCTTGTCCTCATGAAACAGCGCCGCCGGGCCCTCGTTCACCAGAAAGCCGCGGCACTCCCAGTCAAACTCCGGCTTACTCAGCATCACGGGATCGCCTTTCAGCGTCCATGGGTTTTCCAGCTCTGCCAGATACAGATTCGAGTTGCCGTCGATATGCGGGGCCTTTTGCGCCCAGAGATACCACTGCTTTCCCTGATGACGGAAGGTGGTGGCATCCAGTGCAAAAGTGTCAAAGGGGGTTTTCACCCGGCCTTTTTCTCTCCACCTGCCGGTCAGCGGATCGCCGTCATCGCATTCAAGCACGAACATGCGGTGCTGGAACATGCCCAGCGCGTCGAGATCGTGGGTGTGGGTCGCCGCGAAGTAGATGTACCATTTCCCGTCAATTTCATGCAGTTCCGGTGCCCAAATCAGCTGGCTCATCGGGCCGCTTTCCGGCTTGCGCCAGACGACCACCGGCGGCGCCTCGCGCAGGCCCTCCAGCGTGGCGGCGCGGCGGATCTCCAGCCGGTCATACTCCGGGACCGAAGCAATAAAATAGTAGTGCTGCCGATGGCGCAGAATAAACGGGTCCGCGCGCTGTTCAATAAACGGATTCGGCCAGTTGTTCATCAGGCTTTCCTTATCTGTTCGCTGGTTTTGAGGTCCTGAAGTTCGTTCAGCTCGCCGTAGTTGACGCGGCGCTTCTCGAGGTCGGCCTGGATTTGGCTCATAAACTCGCGATTCACTTTTAGCATCCTCACCACCCCTGCGGTCAGCAGATAGCCAATGCCCGGAATAATGCTGAACAGCAGGATAATGCCGTTTACGGCGGAGGCGCTTTGCTCTTTGGCACCGGAATCATAGCCGTACCAGGAGAGCAGGAAGCCGACCATCGCCCCGGCTACCGCCAGCCCAACCTTCAGGAAGAAGAGGTTGCCGGAGAAGCTAATGCCGGTGATGCGTTTGCCGGTTTTCCACTCGCCGTAGTCATCAACGTCGGCCATCAGCGACCAGTGCAGCGGCGATGGGATCTGATGGAGGATGTTAAGCAGGAAGTAGAGCACCATAATCATCGTGGTGGCGTGCGGGTCGAAGAAGTAGAAGGCGCAGGAGAAGATAGCCAGCACGATGTTGGTCCAGAAAAATACCTGCAGCTTGCACCAGCGGTCGGTCAGCACCTTGGCCAGCATACTGCCGATCATCATCCCGACGACGCCGAGGCTAATAAACAGGGTCGCGAAGTGGGTGCTTTGCTGCATCACCCAGGTGACGTAATACATGGTGGCGGCCATACGGATAAAGCCCGGACAGACGTTGCACAGCGTCAGCAGCAGAATGCGCACCCACTGGTCATTTTTCCAGACGTCTTTGAAATCCTTCTTCAGTTCGTCATTGGTTTGTACCGCCGGACGCACGCGCTCACGTACCGTGGCGAAACAGAATAAAAACATGCACATGCCGATAAGCGCCAGCACGGTCATCGCCATCTGGTAGCCTTTGGCTTTATCGGCGCCGCCGAACCAGTCCGCCATCGGCAGGAGCGTTAACGACAGCAGTAGCGTGGCAATCCCGACCATCACAAAGCGGTAGGACTGGCAGGCAACGCGCTCCCTGGGGTCATTAGTAATGACGCTGCCCAGCGAGCAGTAGGGAATATTGATGGCGGTATAGGTCAGCGAGAGCAGGAAGTAGGTGACGAAGGCATAGATAACCTTGCTGTTATACGTCCACTCGGGCGTGGTGAACATCAGGACGCTAAACAGGGCGTAGGGGAAGGCTATCCACAGCAGCCACGGGCGAAAGCGGCCATATTTGCTGCGGGTGCGGTCGGCCATCGCGCCCATGATGGGGTCGGTCACGGCGTCAATAACGCGCACCGAGAGCAGCAATACGCCGACCAGCGCCGGAGCAAGACCGAATATATCGGTATAAAAATAGTTAACAAACAGCATGATGGCGCCGAAAATGATGTTACATCCGGCATCGCCCATCCCATAGCCAATCTTTTCTTTAACTGAAAGCTTATTGTCTGCCATCTGGAGATCCTCCCCGTTGCGGTATGGAAGGATTATTTGCTGATATGTTGTTAAATGCGTTGCAGTATCAGGTTAACGATATGGACAAAACGACTGATGCAGGGGAAGTGTGAGGTGGGTAACAGTGCTCTGTGCCCGCAACGATGCGGCGGGCACAGAGTTTGGAGATGTATTAATGTGCTTTTACGGCGCTGGCATTTCTCTGTTTGAGCAGGTAGCCGACGCCGAGAACGGCAATCCACACCGGGATCAGGTAGACGGAAATCGCCATGCCCGGGGTGATCAGCATGATGACCAGCACTGCGGCCATGAACAGCAGGCAGATCCAGTTACCGACCGGGTAGAACAGGGCCGGGAAGCGGGAAACCGCACCCTGCTGCTGCTTTGCCCGACGGAACTTAATGTGCGCCAGGCTGATCATCGCCCAGTTAATCACCAGGGCAGAGACAACCAGCGCCATCAGCAGACCAAACGCTGATTCAGGGGCGAGGTAGTTAATCAGCACGCACAGCGCGGTTACCACGGCGGAAACCAGGATGGTATTCACCGGTACGCCGCGCTTGTCGACGTTCATCAGCGCTTTCGGCGCGTTGCCCTGCTGGGCAAGGCCAAACAGCATCCGGCTGTTGCAGTAGACGCAGCTGTTATAGACCGACAGCGCGGCGGTCAGTACCACCACGTTCAGCGCGTTGGCAACGAAGGTATCCCCCAGCTCGTGGAAAATCAGCACAAACGGGCTGGTGTCTGCGGTCACGCGGGTCCACGGCAGCAGAGAGAGCAGTACCGCCAGCGAGCCCACGTAGAAAATCAGAATACGGTAGATAACCTGATTGGTGGCTTTGGGAATGCTCTGCTCCGGGTTATCCGCTTCCGCCGCGGTGATCCCGACCAGCTCCAGGCCGCCAAACGAGAACATGATGATGGCCATCATCATCACCAGCCCGGTGAAGCCGTGCGGCAGGAAGCCGCCCTGATCCCACAGGTTACGCACGGTTGCCTGCGGGCCGCCGTTGCCGCTGAACAGCAGCCAGCCGCCGAACAGAATCATCGCCACAACGGCAACGACTTTAATAATGGCGAACCAGAACTCCATCTCGCCGAAGACCTTCACGTTGGTGAGGTTGATGGCGTTAATGGCAACGAAGAAGATAGCTGCCGAAACCCAGGTTGGGATCTCGGGCCACCAGAACTGGACGTATTTTCCGACCGCGGTCAGTTCCGCCATGGCGACCAGAACGTACAGCACCCAGTAGTTCCAGCCGGAGGCAAAGCCGGCAAAACCGCCCCAGTACTTGTAGGCGAAATGACTGAATGAGCCTGCCACCGGCTCTTCCACAACCATCTCACCGAGCTGGCGCATAATCAGAAAAGCAATAAAACCGGCGATGGCATAGCCAAGGATAATACCGGGACCTGCTGACTGGATAACGGACGCGCTGCCCAGAAACAGGCCGGTACCGATAGCGCCGCCCAGAGCAATAAGCTGTATATGGCGGTTTTTCAGGCCGCGCTTTAGCCGATCGCCTTGCTGTTGACCTTCCATCATGAAACCTCGTGTGTGGTTATTTTGCGTTTACGCTTCATCCTTCAGGCTGTTGCTTTAGTGTCGGTCCCTGCCAGATAGCATAGCTATCCCTATTGCTGAGAGTTGATGACCAGCCCTGTTATGCGTGATTTAGCGTCGACATTATTGTGTTGTGTAATTATGAAATTCCGTTTCTGTATTAATTTCTTTACGCAAGGCGAAATATAAAATCACTAAAAGGCCTTTTGTATCATGGAGAATAGTGATAAGTGCGGGCGAATGCACCTGCTTTATGAAGGGATGATGACGAAGCGAACAAAAAGAAACCATTTGTAAATAGGGCTGCGATGGGCGCTTTTAACCCTTAATGACTAACCACGCAATAAAACTGAATATAAAGACGCATTTTGGCCTGTTGAATCGGTTCAGATAGCCTGTTTTACGTTTCATAAAAGTTAACGCTACCTCCAACGGGGTAAAGACATCATTTGTGAGAAGTTACAATTCTGAAATGTTATTTCTGTAAGGTTGTTAAAATATGCCGGGTTTACTGATTTCAATCAAAACCTGTATGGACAGAAGGTGAATACTTTGTTACTTTACCGCTACGAACTGCGAATTGGTAAGACCAATTGACTCCGGGCTAATGGCAGAGACAGGGAATATGGCCTACAGCAAAATCCGCCAACCAAAACTATCTGATGTGATCGAGCAGCAGCTAGAGTTTTTAATCCTTGAGGGGACGTTGCGCCCCGGTGAAAAACTCCCGCCTGAACGCGAACTGGCTAAACAGTTCGACGTTTCCCGTCCCTCGCTGCGTGAGGCGATTCAACGCCTCGAAGCCAAGGGCCTGTTGCTTCGTCGCCAGGGCGGTGGAACTTTTGTACAGAGCAGCCTGTGGCAGAGCTTCAGCGACCCGCTGGTAGAGCTCCTGTCCGATCACCCTGAATCCCAATTCGATCTGCTGGAAACCCGTCACGCGCTTGAAGGCATCGCGGCTTATTACGCGGCGCTGCGCAGCAATGATGCTGACCGCGAACGTATTCGCGAGCTGCATCAGGCTATTGAACGGGCTCAGCAGTCCGGCGATCTGGATGCCGAATCCGATGCCGTCGTCCAGTATCAAATTGCGGTCACCGAAGCAGCGCATAATGTTGTGCTTCTGCATCTGCTACGCTGCATGGAGCCGATGCTGGAGCAAAACGTTCGCCAGAACTTTGAATTGTTGTACGCCCGTCGGGAAATGCTCCCGCAGGTCAGCAATCATCGCACGCGTATTTTCGAGGCGATAATCGCCGGGGAGCCGGAGCAGGCGCGTGAAGCGTCGCACCGACACCTGGCGTTCATTGAAGAAATTTTGCTGGATCGTAGCCGTGAGGAGAGTCGTCGAGAACGCTCACTGCGTCGTTTACAGCAACGGAAAGATGAGAACTCCGGTTCTTAAGCGCCATTTTTTAGAGCGCGGCAACTAAACGCAGAACCTGTCTTATTGTGCTTTTGGTTGTTCAAATAGTTCGGGTTATATCGCGGCGGCAAGCGCGCGAATCCCCGGGAGCATAGCTAACTATGTGACCGGGGTGAGGAAGCGCAGCCAACAAAGAGATAACCTGAAATATGAAGAACAAAGAGTGCAATGGGACAGGTTCCAGATTAATCAACGATTAGATAGATAAGGAATACCCCCCATGTCAGAACGTTTACCAAATGACGTGGATCCGATCGAAACTCGCGACTGGCTACAGGCGATCGAATCGGTCATCCGTGAAGAAGGTGTTGAGCGCGCTCAGTATCTGATTGACCAACTCCTTTCTGAAGCCCGCAAAGGCGGGGTGAAGGTTGCTGCTGGCACATCTACTGGCAGTTACGTCAACACTATTGCCGTTGAAGATGAACCGGAATACCCGGGGAATCTCGATCTGGAACGTCGAATTCGTTCTGCGATTCGCTGGAACGCCATCATGACCGTTCTGCGCGCATCGAAAAAGGATCTTGAGCTGGGCGGCCACATGGCTTCCTTCCAGTCCTCCGCGACCTTCTATGAAGTGTGCTTTAACCACTTCTTCCGTGCGCGCAACGAGCAGGATGGCGGCGACCTGGTTTACTTCCAGGGCCACATCTCTCCGGGCGTCTACGCACGTGCGTTCCTCGAAGGTCGTCTGACTGAAGAGCAGATGAACAACTTCCGTCAGGAAGTACATGGCAAAGGCCTCTCTTCCTACCCGCACCCGAAACTGATGCCGACCTTCTGGCAGTTCCCGACCGTCTCCATGGGTCTGGGCCCAATCGGTGCAATCTACCAGGCTAAATTCCTGAAATATCTGGAACACCGTGGCCTGAAAGATACTTCCAAACAAACCGTTTACGCCTTCCTGGGCGACGGCGAGATGGATGAGCCGGAATCTAAAGGCGCTATCACCATCGCGACCCGTGAAAAACTGGATAACCTGGTCTTCGTCATCAACTGCAACCTGCAGCGTCTGGACGGCCCGGTCACCGGTAACGGCAAAATCATTAACGAACTGGAAGGCATCTTTGCCGGTGCTGGCTGGAACGTTATCAAGGTTATCTGGGGCGGTCGCTGGGATGAGCTGCTGCGTAAAGACACCAGCGGTAAGCTGATTCAGCTGATGAACGAAACCGTTGATGGCGACTACCAGACCTTCAAATCCAAAGACGGTGCCTACGTACGCGAGCACTTCTTCGGTAAATATCCGGAAACCGCAGCGCTGGTTGCCGACTGGACTGACGAGCAGATCTGGGCTCTGAACCGCGGTGGTCACGATCCGAAGAAAGTCTTCGCTGCACTGAAAAAAGCGCAGGAAACCACCGGCAAAGCTACCGTCATCCTGGCCCATACCATCAAAGGTTACGGCATGGGTGATACCGCTGAAGGTAAAAACATCGCTCACCAGGTTAAGAAAATGAACATGGACGGCGTACGCTACGTCCGCGATCGTTTCAACGTGCCGGTTGCCGATGCTGATATCGAAAAACTGCCGTACGTGACCTTCCCGGAAGGTTCCGAAGAGCATACCTATCTGCACGCCCAGCGTGAGAAACTCCACGGCTACCTGCCGACCCGTCAGCCTAACTTCGATGAGAAGCTGGAGCTGCCGACCCTGGGAGATTTCGGTCCGCTGCTGGAAGAGCAGAACAAAGAGATTTCTACCACCATCGCCTTCGTTCGTGCCCTGAACGTGATGTTGAAGAACAAGTCCATTAAAGACCGCCTGGTGCCGATCATCGCCGATGAAGCGCGTACCTTTGGTATGGAAGGCCTGTTCCGTCAGATTGGTATCTACAGCCCGAACGGTCAGCAGTACACCCCGCAGGACCGTGAGCAGGTTGCTTACTATAAAGAAGACGAGAAAGGTCAGATCCTGCAGGAAGGTATCAACGAACTGGGTGCCGGCGCATCCTGGCTGGCTGCTGCGACCTCTTACAGCACCAACAACCTGCCGATGATCCCGTTCTACATCTACTACTCCATGTTCGGGTTCCAGCGTATCGGTGACCTGTGCTGGCAGGCAGGCGATCAGCAGGCTCGCGGCTTCCTGGTCGGTGGTACTTCCGGTCGTACGACGCTGAACGGCGAAGGTCTGCAGCACGAAGATGGTCACAGCCATATTCAGTCTCTGACTATCCCGAACTGTATCTCTTACGATCCGTCTTACGCGTACGAAGTTGCCGTCATCATGCACGATGGCCTGGAGCGTATGTACGGTGAGAAACAAGAGAACGTTTACTACTACATCACCACGCTGAACGAAAACTACCACATGCCGGCAATGCCGGAAGGTGCTGAGGAAGGTATCCGTAAAGGTATCTACAAACTCGACACCCTCGAAGGTAGCAAAGGTAAAGTTCAGCTGCTGGGCTCCGGTTCTATCCTGCGTCACGTGCGTGAAGCAGCAGAGATTCTGGCGAAAGACTACGGCGTCGGTTCTGACGTCTACAGCGTAACTTCCTTCACCGAGCTGGCGCGCGATGGCCAGGACTGTGAGCGTTGGAACATGCTGCACCCGCTGGAAACCCCGCGTGTACCGTACATCGCTCAGGTGATGAACGACGCACCGGCCGTAGCGTCTACTGACTATATGAAACTGTTCGCCGAGCAGGTTCGTACCTATGTACCGGCTGATGATTACCGCGTACTGGGTACCGACGGCTTCGGTCGCTCTGACAGCCGTGAAAACCTGCGTCACCACTTCGAAGTCGATGCTTCCTACGTGGTTGTTGCGGCGCTGGGCGAACTGGCTAAACGTGGTGAAATCGATAAGAAAGTTGTGGCAGAAGCAATCGCCAAATTTAACATCGATGCAGATAAAGTTAACCCGCGTCTGGCGTAAGAGGTAAGAGAATAATGGCTATCGAAATCAACGTACCGGATATCGGGGCAGATGAAGTTGAAATCACCGAAATCCTGGTCAAAGTTGGCGACAAAGTTGAAGCTGAACAGTCGCTGATCACCGTAGAGGGTGACAAAGCCTCTATGGAAGTCCCGTCTCCGCAGGCTGGCGTCGTTAAAGAGATTAAAGTCTCCGTTGGCGACAAAACCGAGACCGGTAAACTTATCATGATTTTCGATTCCGCCGATGGTGCAGCAGCCGCTGCACCTGCGCAGGAAGAGAAAGCAGCAGCGCCAGCTCCGGCCGCTGCACCGGCTGCGGCCGCGGCGAAAGACGTACACGTGCCTGACATCGGCGGCGACGAAGTAGAAGTCACCGAGATCATGGTTAAAGTGGGCGACACCGTTACGGCTGAACAGTCTCTGATTACCGTTGAAGGCGACAAAGCGTCAATGGAAGTCCCGGCACCGTTCGCGGGTACCGTGAAAGAGATCAAAATCAGCGCTGGCGACAAAGTCTCCACCGGCTCGCTGATCATGGTCTTCGAAGTGGCGGGTGCAGCACCTGCCGCAGCGGCAGCAGCACCGGCACAGGCGGCCGCTCCGGCGGCAGCGGCACCGGCTGGCGCGAAAGACGTTAACGTACCGGATATCGGCGGTGACGAAGTTGAAGTGACCGAAGTGATGGTGAAAGTGGGCGACAAAGTTGCCGCTGAACAGTCACTGATCACCGTAGAGGGCGACAAAGCCTCTATGGAAGTTCCGGCTCCGTTCGCGGGTACCGTGAAAGAGATCAAAATCAGCACCGGCGACAAAGTCTCTACCGGCTCGCTGATTATGGTCTTCGAAGTTGAAGGCGCGGCGCCTGCTGCGGCTCCGGCGGCAGCTGCTCCGGCACCTGCAGCGGCTGCACCGGCTCCGGCTGCGAAAGCGGCGGCCCCTGCGGCGAAAGCTGAAGGTAAATCCGAGTTCGCTGAGAACGACGCTTACGTCCACGCGACTCCGCTGATCCGCCGCCTGGCGCGCGAATTTGGCGTGAACCTGGCGAAAGTGAAAGGCTCCGGTCGTAAAGGCCGCATCCTTCGCGAAGACGTTCAGGCCTACGTGAAAGATGCCGTTAAGCGCGCTGAGTCTGCGCCTGCTGCCGCTACCGGCGGCGGTATCCCGGGCATGCTGCCGTGGCCGAAAGTGGACTTCAGCAAGTTTGGTGAAGTTGAAGAAGTTGAGCTGGGTCGTATCCAGAAAATCTCTGGTGCTAACCTGAGCCGTAACTGGGTGATGATCCCGCACGTTACGCACTTCGACAAAACCGACATCACTGACCTGGAAGCGTTCCGTAAGCAGCAGAACGCGGAAGCTGAGAAGCGTAAGCTGGACGTGAAATTCACCCCGGTGGTCTTCATCATGAAAGCGGTTGCCGCTGCGCTTGAGCAGATGCCTCGCTTCAACAGCTCCCTGTCCGAAGATGCGCAGCGTCTGACGCTGAAAAAGTACATCAACATCGGTGTAGCGGTTGATACGCCTAATGGTCTGGTTGTTCCGGTCTTCAAGGACGTGAACAAGAAGAGCATTACCGAGCTGTCCCGTGAACTGACGGTGATCTCTAAGAAAGCGCGTGACGGTAAGCTGACAGCTGGCGAAATGCAGGGCGGTTGCTTTACCATCTCCAGCATCGGCGGCCTGGGTACCACCCACTTCGCGCCGATTGTTAACGCGCCGGAAGTGGCTATCCTCGGTGTGTCCAAATCCGCGATGGAACCGGTATGGAATGGTAAAGAGTTCGTTCCGCGTCTGATGATGCCGATCTCTCTGTCCTTCGACCACCGCGTGATCGACGGTGCTGATGGTGCTCGCTTTATTACCATCATCAACAACACCCTGAGCGATATTCGCCGCCTGGTGATGTAAGCGAAAAGCCGGCCTGACGGCCGGCTTTTTTCTGGTAATCTCTCGTGCGTTTTGGGGTTATCAGCAATAAAGGACAAAATCGTTTGCCGTTTGTTGTTTCAAAATTGTTAACAATTTTGTAAAATGCAGGCGGATAGAACGTCCCGGTGGATATAAGGGTATTAATATACATACCCTATGGATTTCTGGATGCAGCAAGGCAGCAAGCGCCAGAATCCCCAGGAGCTTACTCAAGTAAGTGGCTGGGGTGAAGGCGTGAAGCTAACGCAGTTGCGGCCTGAAAGACGACGGGTATGACCGCCGGATACTAACTACAGAGGTCATGATGAGTACTGAAATCAAAACTCAGGTCGTGGTACTTGGGGCTGGTCCCGCAGGTTATTCTGCTGCCTTCCGTTGCGCTGACTTAGGTCTGGAAACCGTCATCGTCGAACGTTACAGCACCCTGGGCGGTGTTTGTCTGAACGTCGGCTGTATCCCTTCTAAAGCGCTGCTGCACGTAGCTAAAGTTATCGAAGAAGCGAAAGCGCTGGCCGATCACGGTATTGTTTTCGGTGAGCCGAAAACCGATATCGACAAAATTCGTACCTGGAAAGAGAAAGTTATCACCCAACTGACCGGCGGTCTGGCCGGTATGGCCAAAGGCCGTAAAGTGAAAGTGGTAAACGGTCTGGGTAAATTTACCGGGGCTAACACCCTGGAAGTTGAAGGCGAAAACGGCAAAACCGTGATCAACTTCGACAACGCAATCATCGCGGCGGGTTCCCGTCCGATCGAACTGCCGTTCATTCCGCATGAAGATCCGCGCGTGTGGGACTCCACCGACGCCCTCGAACTGAAATCCGTACCTAAGCGCCTGCTGGTTATGGGTGGCGGTATCATCGGTCTGGAAATGGGTACCGTTTACCATGCGCTGGGTTCAGAGATTGACGTGGTTGAAATGTTCGACCAGGTTATCCCGGCCGCCGATAAAGACGTGGTGAAAGTCTTCACTAAACGCATCAGCAAGAAGTTCAACCTGATGCTGGAAACAAAAGTGACCGCCGTTGAAGCAAAAGAAGACGGCATCTACGTTTCCATGGAAGGCAAAAAAGCCCCGGCTGAAGCGCAGCGTTACGACGCCGTGCTGGTGGCTATCGGCCGCGTGCCGAACGGTAAAAACCTCGATGCGGGCAAAGCCGGCGTTGAAGTTGACGAACGCGGCTTCATCCGCGTTGATAAGCAGCTGCGTACCAACGTACCGCACATCTTCGCTATCGGCGATATCGTGGGTCAGCCGATGCTGGCGCACAAAGGCGTTCACGAAGGTCACGTTGCCGCAGAAGTTATTTCTGGCCTGAAGCACTACTTCGACCCGAAAGTGATCCCGTCAATCGCCTATACCGAACCGGAAGTTGCCTGGGTTGGTCTGACCGAGAAAGAAGCGAAAGAGAAAGGCATCAGCTACGAAACTGCCACCTTCCCGTGGGCAGCATCCGGCCGTGCGATCGCTTCCGATTGTGCAGACGGTATGACCAAACTGATCTTCGACAAAGAGACCCACCGTGTTATCGGCGGCGCGATTGTCGGTACTAACGGCGGCGAGCTGCTGGGTGAGATCGGTCTGGCTATCGAAATGGGCTGTGACGCAGAAGACATCGCTCTGACCATCCACGCGCACCCGACTCTGCACGAGTCCGTTGGCCTGGCGGCAGAAGTCTTCGAAGGTAGCATCACCGACCTGCCGAACGCGAAAGCGAAGAAAAAGTAACTTTTTCTTTCCGGCAAAAAGCATAAGCGGCTCTGTGAGCCGCTTTTTTTATGCCTGATGTTTAGATCTGTGTCTGCGTTAATAACCCGCCATATCTTATCAACACTTTGAAATTAGTTACTCACTAAACTTATAGGTAGTTAATTATAAGCGAGGTGGGTTATAAAACTCTTTTTAACAACGACTCTGCTGGCGGCAACGCTGGCTTCCGGTATCGCCTGCGCGGCCGATCCTGCGGTGCCCTGGGCTGATAACAGCGGCGGCACTGAGGGGACGCACATTGCGGCGATGGGCCAAAATCTGAACGCCCAGCATCAAATGGTGAGCAAAACGAGCGAAGGCGTTTGGGCGGCGAACTCGGGCAGCATCCAGGGCGATGAAGCCGCACTGAGCAGCACGAAGCCGCCATTTAGCGGCTACCCGCAGCTGATGCCTCATCAGGGCTAAATAACCCGCCCGGCGCTATCTTACGGCGCCGGGCGCTCTTGCTGATGCTCCAGCGCCTGCCAGCGGCTATCTGGCGCAAACTTCACTATCCCCCAGGCCTGGTCCGCAGTGTTCTCGCCTAAATTTGCCTGATACACCCGATCGCGACGATCGATCATAAAGCTCATCACCCCGGTTTCCCCCCACGCGACCGGCCACGCCAGCAGCGCTTCTCCCTGGCTGGCTTCGTCGTGAATCATGCGGAAATGATAGCCGTGATAGCCCGCGCCCGGCTCCACGGGGCTAAAGGCTGGCCCCAGCGGGCTGGGGGCTTCACCGGGAGCGGTGGGCCAGTAGAGACCATCTTTCTTGCCGGGACTGCTGATGATTTTCTTAGCCCAGGTATGGTTCAGCTGGTAAAAATCCTGCTGCGCGTCGACGTAGGCATGCATCGCCTGGATCGCGGCGAGCTCATTACGGCCGATCGCTCGGGTCAGGATTTCATCTTCGCCGGCCGCCATGTCAAAGTGCCAGCCCTCGCTGCTCTTGACCATCGGAACGGGCAGTCGCCAGGCTTCGCTCCCGACGTCGAGCCAGGCCGTATCCGCCTGCTGGACGATGCGGTGGCTAATCTTCCAGTCGCGCTGGAAGCGGGCGACGGCGTCCGGATCGATCCCTTCCGGTGGCAAAAACTGCTGCCAGCTATCGCCGAGCAGGGCGGTGAGCGCCGAATCGTTATTTTGCCCAAGGGCCTCGGCCAGCGCGTTGGCTGCCAGCTCCGGAGTGGAGAACTGCTGCTGCGCCAGCGCCATCAGCGGGGAGACTGCCAGCGCCAGCAGAGCCATCCGTAATTGTTTTTTCATCTGCTTATCCTCAGCGACGGCGAATTTCAGGGTGTTCGGCGCGGTGCTCTCTGACCGCAGCGCGCTGCCCGCTGTTCAGGTTAGAGGCGGTACGACTTTGCTGCCCACGCGCCTGCTGGGATTGCCAGGAGGGGGAGCGGCTTTCATTGCCGCTGAGGGCGTTGGCCCGCAGGCTGCTCGCCCTGTGCTGGCGCTGTTCCGGCGTCGCCGACTTGATCTGCGTGCGGCGCTGCTGCTGCTGTTCGGTAGGGTGCTGCGCGCGGGTTTTTGCGGTCTCGCGACGCTGCTGCTGCTGTGGCGTTGGGTTCTGCCGCGCGCTTTTGATCGCCGCGGCAGGCGCCTGGTCGTAGCCGCGATAGTTGCTGCGCTGGGTGGCCTGATGCAGCTGCTGCGAGGCCGCCTGGCGCTGGGCATCGCGGGAAGAGGTATTCGCGATTCTGTCGCTGGCTGCCGGGCCGCTTCGCTCCTGCAGCTGGGTGAGGGCCGCCTGGCGCTGCTCGTTACGATCGGCCGGATGCTGCTGGGTTGAGCTTAAACCACCGGCGACGTTGGTCTGATGGAAGCGCTGGGAGACGGTGTTATCCGGGTAGGGGATATTGCCGCGATAGGCCGGATTATGCTGCCAGCCGGTGCGGTTGCCCGGCAGATTCTGGCCGGTGATATGGTTGAAGTTATTGACGTTGATATTGATGTTATCGCCATTGTGGGAATAGCCGCGGTTATAGTCGTTGTCATGATGGTAATCATCATCATGATCCCAGTCGATGCTGCTAAACAGCGCCCAGGTCGTCGCTACGCCGAGGCTATAGCCGAAGCCCTTCACGAAGCTGTCGGTAAACTGCTCCCCGGGAGGCGGCGGCAAATAGACCGGCGGATAGGCCGTATTGGGCCAGCTGCCGTATACGGTCGACGGGTTATAGGTTGGAACGTACACCACGTTTGGGTCGGTCGATTCAATTTTGATAATCTGCGTCGGGGCAGGGGCGGCCTGACTCCCCGCGGAGGAGGATGAGGTTGCCGCAGAGGAGGCCGGCGCAGAGGCGTTGGCGGTGGTCACTTTCTGCTGCGGCGTCGATTTCAGGCTGCCTGTCTGCTGGGCAAGCGCCCGCAGCCGCTGCACCGAATCCATCACGTCATGCGGCTGCGCTAAAAAAGCATCGCCGAGGTTCTCAACCCACGGCGGATTCTCGCCCATTAGCGCGAGCAGGGCAGGGAAGGCGACGAGCGATTTGACGCTCGGGTCCCAGGGCTGGCCCGCCACCGCCTGAACCGCCGCGTCGCCCTGCATGGAGGGATTATCCTGCGACCACTGCACGGCCTGTATCACGTTGCCGGGATAGGTTGATGCCATCAGCACCTGCGACAGCAGGTTGTCGGGATAGAGCGCGACGGGGGCAACCCATTGATCGATCTGCGCCCGGGTGTAGGTGGTGGTCACCGGCTGCGCGGCGGGTGCCGCAGGCGTTGGGGTTGCAGCAGGAGCCGCCGGTGCGGCCGGCTGAACCTCCGCTGACGCCTCGGCTATCGGCTGTGGTACGCGGCTTTTCAGGTACAGGGTACCCGCGGCGGCTAAAATCCCCGCGCTGCAAATTAACGCAATGACGTGGGGTTTAAAAAGTCGTGTCATGTTAGCTCCCGGCACAATAATTTGGCCCGTATCCACTGAGTATCGCCGAAAATAGCGTTTCCGAAGGAGTATATGCAGAGCAATTTTCTGTTTTTGATTATTGTTGGGATTGCAGTAGGTTATCTGTAACAGAATTAAATTTATCGCCGTTATCCGCCGCCGTCGAAGCGGGCCGAAGAATCGCTCCGGCGGGCCTGTTCAGGCCGGCACTGATGCCCGGTTAGGCGAATTATTCAGGGGATATATACCGGGAAATGTTCGTAAAGCCTGTAAAATCCTGCCCTTAACGATTCAGCTAATTTTTAATGTTGCTTTTTTGTAAACAGATTAACACCTCCCTTAAATCCTGCTATGCTGCCGACGCGGTATCGGGCATTTACCCTACAAACTGCTGTCTCACAGGAGCGTGAAGAGAATCGCCTACCGCATTTTACAATGAGAGCGAGGAGAACCGTCGTGCTAGAAGAATACCGTAAGCACGTAGCTGAGCGTGCAGCCGTTGGGATTGTTGCCAAACCCTTAGATGCAACCCAAATGGCCGCGCTGGTAGAACTGCTGAAAAACCCGCCAGCGGGTGAAGAAGAATTCCTGTTAGACCTGTTAATTAACCGCGTACCGCCGGGCGTCGACGAAGCCGCCTACGTTAAAGCCGGATTCCTTGCCGCCATCACCAAAGGTGAAGCGACCTCCCCACTGGTTACCCCTGAAAAAGCCGTTGAACTGCTGGGCACCATGCAGGGTGGTTACAACATTCATCCGCTGATTGACGCGCTGGACGATGCCAAACTGGCTCCGATTGCCGCGAAAGCGCTGTCCCATACGCTGCTGATGTTTGATAACTTCTACGATGTAGAAGAGAAAGCGAAAGCAGGTAACGAATACGCTAAGCAGGTGATGCAGTCCTGGGCTGACGCCGAGTGGTTCCTGAGCCGCCCGCCGCTGGCGGAAAAAATCACCGTGACCGTTTTCAAAGTTACCGGTGAAACGAACACCGATGACCTTTCCCCGGCGCCGGACGCGTGGTCCCGCCCGGATATCCCTCTGCACGCGCTGGCGATGCTGAAAAACGCCCGTGAAGGCATCGATCCGGATCAGCCGGGTTCGGTTGGCCCGATCAAGCAAATTGAAGCGCTGCAGAAAAAAGGCTTCCCGCTGGCCTACGTTGGCGACGTTGTCGGTACCGGCTCTTCGCGTAAATCCGCCACCAACTCGGTGCTGTGGTTTATGGGCGACGATATCCCGAACGTGCCGAACAAGCGCGGCGGCGGCCTGTGCCTTGGCGGCAAAATTGCACCAATCTTTTTTAACACTATGGAAGATGCGGGCGCACTGCCGATTGAAGTTGACGTCAACGACCTGAATATGGGCGACGTTATCGACGTTTACCCGTTCAAAGGCGAAGTGCGTAACCACGAAACCGATGCGCTGCTGGCGACCTTCGAGCTGAAAACCGACGTACTGATCGATGAAGTCCGCGCCGGTGGCCGTATTCCGCTGATTATCGGTCGTGGCCTGACGACTCGCGCGCGCGACGCCCTGGGTCTGCCGCACAGCACGGCCTTCCGTCAGGCGAAAGACGTTGCCGAAAGCACCAGCGGCTACTCGCTGGCGCAAAAAATGGTTGGCCGCGCCTGTGGCGTAACCGGTATTCGTCCTGGCGCCTACTGTGAGCCGAAGATGACCTCCGTTGGCTCCCAGGATACCACCGGTCCGATGACCCGTGACGAGCTGAAAGACCTGGCGTGCCTGGGCTTCTCTACGGACCTGGTGATGCAGTCCTTCTGCCATACCGCGGCCTATCCGAAGCCGGTCGACGTGACCACGCACCATACTCTGCCTGACTTCATTATGAACCGCGGCGGCGTCTCTCTGCGTCCGGGCGATGGCGTTATCCACTCGTGGCTGAACCGTATGCTGCTGCCGGACACCGTCGGTACCGGCGGTGACTCCCATACCCGTTTCCCGATCGGTATCTCCTTCCCGGCGGGCTCTGGTCTGGTCGCGTTTGCGGCTGCCACCGGCGTCATGCCGCTGGATATGCCGGAATCCGTGCTGGTGCGCTTCAAAGGGAAGATGCAGCCGGGGATCACCCTGCGCGATCTGGTTCACGCCATCCCGCTGTACGCCATCAAGCAGGGCCTGCTGACCGTTGAGAAGAAAGGGAAGAAAAACATCTTCTCCGGACGCATTCTGGAAATCGAAGGCCTGCCGGATCTGAAAGTTGAGCAGGCGTTTGAGCTCACCGACGCCTCCGCCGAGCGTTCTGCAGCCGGCTGTACCATCAAGCTGAACCAGGCGCCGATCGTTGAGTATCTGAACTCCAACATCGTTCTGCTGAAGTGGATGATTGCCGAAGGTTACGGCGATCGCCGCACCCTGGAGCGTCGCGTTCAGGGGATGGAAAAATGGCTGGCGGATCCGCAGCTGCTCGAAGCCGATGCGGATGCGGAATATGCCGCGGTTATCGACATCGATCTGGCGGATATCAAAGAGCCGATCCTCTGCGCACCGAACGATCCGGACGACGCTCGTCTGCTGTCCGACGTTCAGGGTGAGAAGATCGACGAAGTCTTTATCGGCTCCTGTATGACCAACATCGGCCACTTCCGTGCCGCAGGTAAGCTGCTGGATAACCATAAAGGCCAGCTGCCGACCCGCCTGTGGGTGGCTCCGCCAACCCGTATGGATGCGGCTCAGCTGACCGAAGAAGGCTACTACAGCGTCTTTGGTAAGAGCGGCGCGCGTATCGAAATCCCGGGCTGCTCCCTGTGCATGGGCAACCAGGCGCGCGTAGCCGACGGTGCGACGGTGGTTTCCACCTCAACCCGTAACTTCCCGAACCGTCTGGGGACCGGCGCGAACGTCTACCTGGCTTCCGCTGAGCTGGCGGCCGTGGCTTCACTGCTCGGCAAGCTGCCGACGCCGGAGGAGTACCAGACCTTCGTCGCTCAGGTCGATCAGACGGCAGCGGATACCTACCGCTACCTGAACTTCAACCAGCTGGATCAGTACACTGAGAAAGCGGATGGGGTTATTTTCCAGACTGCGGTATAAGGTCACGCGTCAGCTCGCCTGACGAACTGGCTGTAAAGTCTCCAGTGCCCGGTGAACATTGCGTCACCGGGCATTTTTATTTCCAATCCTTCATCCCCCACGCTTTTTTTCTTCCCCGGTGCTGCGATAATTACGCTATGGGTACAGTGCAGCGTGACGCATTGCCCTTGCAGAGGAAGAGACTATGGATTACGAATTTCTGCGCGATATTACCGGAGCGGTAAAGGTGCGGATGGCGATGGGCCACGAAGTGGTGGGGCACTGGTTTAATGAAGAGGTGAAGGATAATCTCGCCCTGCTGGACGAAGTGGAACAGGCCGCGCGTACCGTAAAAGGCAGCGAGCGCTCATGGCAGCGTGCCGGGCATGAGTACACGTTATGGTTAGACGGCGAGGAGGTCATGATTCGCGCTAACCAGCTGGAGATTTCCGGCGATGAAATTGAAGAAGGGATGAGCTACTACGACGAAGAGAGCTTCTCCCTCTGCGGCGTCGAAGACTTTCTGCAGGTCGTTGCCGCCTACCGCGAGTTTGTGCAACAGCGCTGAACCCGGCGGAGCCTCCGTGCTCCGCCAACGCTCTACACCGCAGGAATATTGCGCGCGTAGTAAATCTCGCGCATCTCCTTCCACAGCAGGTCGGTAATGACCCTGCGCTCCTCTTCGCTTAAATCTTCCGGCCTGGTATGGAACATGTAGTGCTTCAGGTCGAACTCTTTCAGCAGCATCTTGCTGTGGAAGATATTCTCCTGGTACACGTTGACGTCCACCATGTCATACAGCGACTTGATGTCGTCGGACATAAAGTTCTGTATTGAGTTAATTTCATGATCGATAAAGTGCTTCATCCCGTTGATATCACGCGTGAAGCCGCGAACGCGGTAGTCAATGGTGACGATATCGGATTCCAGCTGGTGGATGAGGTAGTTCAGCGCCTTCAGCGGCGAAATGACGCCGCAGGTTGATACTTCAATATCAGCGCGGAAGGTACAGAGCCCGCCCTCGGGATGGCTTTCCGGGTAGGTATGGACGCAGATATGGCTTTTATCGAGATGGGCGACCACGGTTTCCGGCAGCGGGCCAGGATGCTCGCTTTGATCGATAAGCTGCGGGTCAATCGGTTCTTCACTGACCAGAATAGTGACGCTGGCGCCCTGCGGCTCATAATCCTGGCGCGCGATATTCAGAATATTGGCGCCGATTATCGAGCACGTCTCGGACAAAATCTCGGTCAGGCGGTTGGCATTGTAGAGTTCATCGATATAGGCGATATAGCCGTCGCGCTCTGCCGCCGTTTTGGCGTAACAGATATCGTAAATGCAAAAACTCAGGCTCTTGGTCAGGTTGTTAAAGCCGTGCAGCTTCAATTTTTTCAATTTAGTTCACCCCCTTATTTAAGATCGCTGACGGACAGCGCATCCAGCAGATATTGCGGTAGGGCGAATGCCGCCGTATGAATTGCCGGGTTGTAATAGCGGCACTTGAGGTTTGCTTTGTGGAAGCGCGCCTGGATAATTTCGCTGGAAAGATGGCGCAGCGCGTCATTGTCCGTCGCCCAGGCGAAGGTCATGATGCCGCCGTAATAGGTGGGCACCGCTGCCTGATAGAAGCTGACGTCGCTGAAGTAGTGGCCCAGCTTGCGGTGGCTGTCGACGGCTTCATCCTGCTGCAGAAAGCTCACGCCGTTCTGGGCGACAAAGATCCCGCCGGGGTTCAGGCAGCGCTTACAGCCGGCATAGAACGCCGAGGTGAACAGGCTCTCGCCGGGACCGATGGGGTCGGTGCAGTCGGAGATGATGACGTCAAACGTTTGCGTCGTCTGGTTAACAAAATTGACGCCGTCGTCGATAACCAGCGTAAAGCGCGGATCGTCGTAGGCGCCAGCGCTGTGGTTTGGCAGGTACTGACGGCAGAAAGAGACCACGCCCGCGTCAATCTCAACCATTGTGATCGTTTCGATATGCGGATGACGGGAGACTTCGCGCAGCATGGCGCCGTCGCCGCCGCCGATGATCAGCACGTGCTTCGCCTGGCCGTGGGCCAGCAGCGGAACGTGGGTCATCATTTCATGATAGATAAACTCATCGCGCTCGGTGGTTTGCACCACGCCGTCCAGCGCCATCACGCGGCCAAATGCGGCGTTGTCAAAAATGATCAAATCCTGATGATCGGTCTTCTCGTGATACAGCACGTTATCAACGGTAAAATACTGACCAAAATGGTCGTGCAGTGTTTCATGCCACAGTTTGCTATCGGCCACGGATTGATTCCTCCTTTGTTAACATCTGTTACACCCGTAAAAAACGAGCGCAACATCATAGCCAACTATAGATGAGGATGCACGGCGGATATTTCAGCAATGCGCGCGCGGGCGAATACGCCTGAAAATGAAGGCGATAAGCTGACGGATATTTTATGGCGGCGACGTTATTTAACGTAAGCCAGCAGGCTTAGCGAATCGCGCGCCAGCGCTTTACATTTTTTGGTGGTCGAAATCTTGATGCCGCTGAGATCGCGGTAGCTATCTTCGCCGAGCGCTTTCATATTAAAGCTGTCGTAGTTGCTCAGATCCCATTGATTCTGTTGAGCAAAAAAGACCAGCGCGCGACGGATCTGGGTATTAGGCAGGTTCTGGTAACCGCAGTCGTTTTTCAGAAAAACAAATACCGCTGTTAAATCAGCCATATCTTCCGCTTCCGACTCGCTTAACGCGTAGCTATTGGCGGATAGTGCAAGCAGGCTGCCGAGCACTAGTGTTCTGCAAAGCGTCTTCATTTTGTTTACCATTGAATCACGGACGAACAAAGTTAGCATACTTCTTTACATGACGCCGAGCTTTATTCTTACTCTTCTGCTTGACCTTCCCGTTGCTGGAGGGTTTAAGCTCAAAAGTTCACCAGCAGAATAAAAGGATGTGAAATGCAACGTCGTGAATTTATCAAATTAACCGCCGCGCTTAGCGCATTCAGCGCGCTTCCGCTCTGGAGCCGCTCGGCATTTGCCGCCGCTCGCCCGGCATTGCCGATACCTGAACTGCTTGCTGCCGACGCGCGAAATCGCATCACGTTAACCATCCAGGCAGGGAAAACCCAGTTTGGTCCCCATAGCGCCACCACCTGGGGGTATAACGGTAATCTGCTGGGCCCTGCGCTGCGCCTCAAAAAAGGGGAGGCGGTCACCGTGGATATTCATAACCGCCTGGCCGAAGAGACCACCGTGCACTGGCACGGCCTGGAGGTCCCAGGCGAAGTTGACGGCGGGCCGCACGGGATCATTGCGCCAGGAGCTTCCCGCAGCGTGAGCTTCACGCCGGCGCAGCGGGCCGCCACCTGCTGGTTCCACCCGCATCAGCACGGTAAAACCGGGCGCCAGGTGGCGATGGGGCTGGCGGGGCTGGTGCTGATTTCCGATGAGGAGAGCGAGCGCCTGCTGCTGCCCAAGCAGTGGGGGATCGATGACGTGCCGGTGATCGTGCAGGATAAGCGCTTCACCGCCGCCGGCGAAATTGACTATCAGCTCGATATCATGAGTGCGGCCGTCGGTTGGTTTGGCGATACGCTGCTGACCAACGGGGCGCTCTATCCCGAACACGCCGCCCCGCGCGGCTGGCTGCGCCTGCGCCTGCTTAACGGCTGCAACGCCCGCTCGCTCAATTTCTCAACCAGCGACGGCCGACCGATGTACGTGGTAGCCAGCGACGGCGGGCTGCTTGCCGAGCCGGTCAAGGTGAGCGAGCTGCCGGCATTGATGGGAGAACGTTTTGAAGTGCTGGTGGATACCCGCGACGGCAAAGCCTTCGATCTGATCACGCTGCCGGTCAGTCAGATGGGCATGGCGATTGCCCCGTTCGACAAGCCGCAGCCGGTGCTGCGCGTCCAGCCGTTGACGATTCAGGCATCCGGCCAGCTGCCGGATACCCTGGCGGCGATGCCCGGGCTGCCGCCGCTGGCTGGCCTGACCCAGCGCACGCTGCAGCTGTCGATGGATCCGATGCTGGATATGATGGGCATGCAGGCGCTGATGAAAAAGTACGGCGACGGCGCGATGTCAGGCATGCACCACGGCGGTATGATGGATAGCGGCAGCATGGGAAATATGAACCACGGCGAGATGGGCAAGATGAACCACGCGGGTATGGGGCAGATGAACCACGGCGACGGCGCGTTCGATTTCCACAACGCCAACCGTATCAACGGTAAAGCTTTCGATATGGACGTGCCGATGTTCGCTGCGGCGAAGGGAGAGTACGAGCGCTGGGTCATCTCCGGCAAAGGCGACATGATGCTGCACCCGTTCCACATCCACGGTACCCAGTTCCGCATTCTGTCGGAAAACGGCCGCCCGCCCGCCGCGCATCGGACGGGGTGGAAAGATACCGTGCGGGTCGACGGCGGCGTCAGCGAAGTGCTGGTCAAGTTTGACCACGAGGCGCCGAAGGAGTTTGCCTATATGGCGCACTGCCATCTGCTGGAGCATGAGGATACCGGCATGATGCTCGGCTTTACGGTCTAGCCCGGCCCCTGTTGTGCAAAAGAAAAGGCCCGGTTCTCACCGGGCCTTTTGCTCTTCAACTGCAGCGGTTATTTCGCTTCGTCCGGCAGGGCGTAAGCGACGATGTAGTCACCCATCTTCGTCCCGAACGAACCGTGGCCGCCGGCGGAGATGACAACATACTGCTTGCCCTCGACCTCGTAGGTCATCGGCGTTGCCTGGCCACCCGCCGGCAGGCGGGCCTGCCACAGCTTCTCACCGTTGCTCATATTGTACGCGCGCAGGTAGTTATCTGCGGTAGCGCCAATAAACAGCACGTTACCCGCCGTGGAGATTGGGCCACCCAGCATCGGCATGCCGAGCGTAAACGGCACCTGGACCGGCATCGGGAACGGCAGGCTGTCCTGCGGCGTCCCGATACGTTTTTTCCACACCACTTCGTTGGTCTTCAGATCCAGCGCGGAGATGTAGCCCCAGGCCGGCTGTTTGCACGGCAGGCCAAACGGCGACAGGAAGGCGTTGAGAGTTACGCCATACGGCACGCCGTACTGCGGCTGCACGCCGGACTCGGTGCCGGAGCCTTTCGCATCTTTTGGCGGCTCCATCGGGTTGCCCGGGCCGCGTGGGATCAGCTTAGAGACGAACGGCAGCGCCATCGGGTTGGCGATCGCCACCTGACGGTTCGGATCGACGGAGATACCGCCCCATTCGAACATGCCGAGGTTACCCGGGAATACCAGCGTGCCTTGCTCAGACGGCGGGGTGAAGATGCCTTCATAGCGCAGCTGGTGGAAGATAACGCGGCACACCAGCTGGTCGAACATGGTGGCGCCCCACATATCCGCACCGGTCAAATCTTTCTTCGGACGGAAGCTCAGGTCGGAGAACGGCTGCGTTTTGGCAACGTAATCGCCTTTCGCTGCGCCCTGCGGAACCGGTCTTTCCGGCGCCGGGACGACCAGCTCGCCGTTACGACGGTCCAGAACGAAGATGTTACCGGTTTTGGCCGGCGCGTAGATAACCGGTACGGTTTTACCGTTGACGTCAATATCTGCGAGGGTTGGCTGCGACGGCATATCCATATCCCACAGATCGTGATGAACGGTCTGATAGTTCCATACCAGTTTACCGGTGGTCGCGTTCAGCGCGACGATAGAGCTGGCGTAACGCTCCTGCTCCGGCGTACGGTTGCCGCCCCAGATATCCGGTGTGGTGACGCCCATCGGCAGATAGACTAAATCCAGCTTCGCGTCATAGGCCGCTGGAGCCCATGAGTTAGGGGAGTTAAGTGTAAAGTGGTGCTGGTCGTCGGGGATCGCGTTCGGGTCTTTGGCACCCGGATCGAACACCCACTGCAGCTTGCCGGTATTGACGTCGAAACCGCGAATCACGCCCGACGGCTCGCGGGTAGAGAAGTTATCGGTTACCGCGCCGGCGATGATAATGGTGGTATCGGTAACGATCGGCGGTGATGTCGGTTCGTACATCCCCGGGGTGGTCACCGGCATGTTGGTCTGCAGGTTGAGAATGCCTTTGTTGGCAAAGGATTCACACAGCTGGCCGTTGTCGGCGTTAATGGCGAACAGGCGACCGTCGTTGACCGGCAGGATGATGCGGCGCGGGCAGTTGGCGACGACGTCAGCCGGCGCGCTGTCGGCCTTCGCTTCGTGGTAAGAGACGCCGCGACAGGTCACGTGCTGGAAGGACGGGTCCGCGTTCAGCTGCGGATCGAAGTGCCATTTCTCTTTCCCGGTTGCCGCGTCCAGGGCGAACAAACGCTGGTGGGCAGTACACAGGTAGAGCATGTTGCCGACCTTAATCGGCGTCACTTCGTTAGTGATTTCACCCGGATCGTTCGGCTGCTTCAGGTCGCCGGTGCGGAACACCCAGGCTTCCTTGAGGTTCTTC
This sequence comes from Klebsiella terrigena, assembly GCF_006539725.1. Taxonomy (GTDB): domain Bacteria; phylum Pseudomonadota; class Gammaproteobacteria; order Enterobacterales; family Enterobacteriaceae; genus Klebsiella; species Klebsiella terrigena. Next base: position 178,510 of record NZ_BJNO01000005.1, read on the forward strand.
ACGTTATCGGCGTTGATTTGCTTCAGCGGCGAATAGCGTTGGCCCTCCTGGTTACGGCCGTATGCCGGCCAGTCGCCGTCGGCAACGGCGGAGATCGGGGCCGCAGGCGTGGCGTCGGCGCTCAGGGTGCCGTTCACTTCCTGCGGATCGTTAAATCCGGCCCAGGTCAGGATCCCGCCGCTGATCAGCAGGGCGATAACCAGCCCGGCAACCGCTCCGGCGGAAGGGACGGGCAGGCGACGCCAGACGAAGGGCAAAATCAGCCAGATGCCGAAGAACACCAGGATATCGCTACGCGGGGTGAGCGCCCAGAAGTCAAAGCCGACCTCCCAGACTCCCCAAATCATCGTGGCGAGAAGCAGCGCGGCGTACAGCCAGAGCGCTGAACGCTTACCGCGCAGCAGCATAACGGTAACGGCGAGCATCACCAGGCCGGCAATCGGGTAGTACCAGGAGCCGCCGATAGCCGCCAGCCATACCCCGCCAACGAGAAGATAGAGACCGCAAAACGCTGCAAAGAGTGCAGTCAGCGTCACGAGTCGCCGTGATTGTTGAGATTTTGTTTCTGCCATAGAAAGATACTCGTTTTGTTTGTTAATTTTTTAGATGCAATTAATTATAGGATTTAACAAGTGTGATCGGAATCACAAAATAGCTTTTATTATTCCCTGCACCGCAGATTTCTTTTTACTGGTATACTGGTCAGCTTGCCGGTCAACGTCGATGTGAGAGCAGCGGCTTTGATGATTTATCTTAAGAATCAAATGGTTAGTTTTATGAAACATACTGTAGAAGTGATGATCCCGGAAGCCGAGATCAAAGCACGTATCGCCGAACTGGGTCGTCAAATCAACGAATGCTACAAAGACAGCGGCAGCGAAATGGTGCTGGTGGGGCTGCTGCGCGGCTCATTTATGTTTATGGCCGACCTGTGCCGCGAAGTTCAGGTGCCGCATGAAGTCGATTTTATGACCGCTTCCAGCTACGGCAGCGGCATGTCCACGACCCGCGACGTTAAAATCCTCAAGGATCTGGACGAAGACATTCGCGGTAAAGATGTCCTGATCGTGGAAGACATCATCGACTCCGGCAACACGCTCTCTAAAGTGCGTGAGATCCTCAGCCTGCGCGAGCCGAAATCGCTGGCCATCTGTACGCTGCTGGATAAGCCGAGCCGTCGCGAAGTAAGCGTACCGGTTGAATTTGTCGGCTTTGCTATCCCGGACGAGTTCGTTGTCGGTTACGGTATTGATTACGCCCAGCGCTATCGCCATCTGCCGTACGTAGGCAAAGTGGTGCTGCTGGACGAGTAGGACGTAGGTGAGCCGTTGTGCGGTGCCCGGCTAAGCAGCATGCCGCCGGGTTTATCCGGCGCGGCGCGGGCAGCCTGTCCGGATGTGAAAAGCGCGTCAGCTACTTGTGGTTGACGTGCTTAATTTTGAGATTGGAAATGCCATGACGGTAGCGCTGTTCGAGCGTTTCGCGACTGACGGCGGTCACGTCGAGATCGCGCAGCAGGCCATCGTGAATGCCGTAGGCCCAGCCGTGGATCGTCACCTTCTGCCCGCGTTTCCACGCCGAGCGCATAATCGTTGAGTGACCCAGGTTATAGACCTGCTCCATCACGTTCAGCTCGCACAGCGTATCAAGGCGGCGCTCTTCGGGCATCTCGCCCAGCAGCGAACTGTGTTTAAACCAGATATCGCGAATATGCAGCAGCCAGTTGTCGATCAGGCCCAGCTCGGTGTTTTCAATCGCCGCCTGCACGCCGCCGCAGCCGTAGTGGCCGCAGATGATAATATGCTCGACCTCCAGCACATCAACGGCGTACTGCACCACGGAAAGACAGTTCAGGTCGGTATGAATCACCAGGTTGGCAACGTTGCGGTGCACAAACAGTTCGCCAGGCTCCAGGCCCGTTAACCGTTCAGCGGGTACGCGGCTATCAGAACATCCAATCCACAGAAAGCGCGGTTTTTGCGCATGAGACAAGGTTGCAAAAAAACCGGGGTCTTCTTCCACCAGCATTTTTGACCATAGTGCATTGTTGCTGATGAGTGTATCTATATCATTCATGGACGTTCACGGCCTATAACCAGGTAAGTGCGTTGCGCTAATATAGGTTAACCTCACATTTTTTAAAACAACCCATCGCGTGTCACGACACGAGAAGAGACATTTAATGACCATTGCTCTGGAACTAAAACAGCTTACAAAAACCTACCCCGGCGGGGTTCAGGCGCTGCGGGGGATCGACCTGCAGGTTGAGGCAGGCGATTTTTATGCGCTGCTGGGCCCTAACGGCGCGGGTAAATCCACCACGATTGGCATTATCAGCTCGCTGGTTAATAAAACCTCAGGCCAGGTCAACGTCTTTGGCTACGACCTGCAGAAGGACGTGGTTAACGCCAAGCGCCAGCTCGGCCTGGTGCCGCAGGAGTTTAACTTTAACCCCTTCGAAACCGTGCAGCAGATCGTCGTCAACCAGGCGGGCTACTACGGCGTTGAGCGTAAAGAAGCGGTTATACGCAGCGAAAAATATCTGAAACAGCTCGATTTATGGGAAAAGCGCGGCGAGCGCGCGCGGATGCTATCCGGCGGCATGAAGCGCCGTCTGATGATCGCCCGCGCCCTGATGCACGAGCCAAAATTACTGATCCTCGATGAGCCAACCGCGGGGGTGGATATCGAACTTCGCCGCTCGATGTGGGGCTTCCTCAAGGATTTGAACGATAAAGGCACCACCATTATCCTCACCACCCACTACCTGGAAGAGGCGGAGATGCTGTGCCGCAATATCGGCATTATTCAGCGCGGTGAGCTGGTGGAGAACACTTCCATGAAGGCGCTGCTGGCGAAGCTAAAATCGGAAACCTTTATTCTCGATCTGGCGCCGAAAAGCCCGCTGCCGGTGCTCGAAGGCTATCAGTATCGGCTGGTGGATACCTCAACTCTGGAAGTTGAGGTGCTGCGCGAGCAGGGGATCAACAGCGTATTTTCTCAGCTGAGCGCGCAGGGCGTTCAGGTTTTAAGCATGCGTAACAAAGCCAACCGCCTGGAAGAGCTGTTTGTCACGCTGGTACATGACAGGAAAGGAGAATCAGCATGATGCAGCTGTACTGGGTCGCGCTGAAAAGCATCTGGGCCAAAGAGATCCACCGTTTTATGCGTATCTGGATCCAGACGCTGGTGCCGCCGGTGATCACCATGACGCTCTATTTCGTCATTTTTGGCAACCTGATCGGTTCGCGCATCGGCGAAATGCACGGTTTTACCTATATGCAGTTTATCGTGCCGGGCCTGATTATGATGGCGGTGATCACCAACGCCTACGCCAACGTGGCCTCCTCTTTCTTCAGCGCGAAATTCCAGCGCAATATTGAGGAGCTACTGGTGGCGCCGGTGCCAACGCACGTGGTTATCATCGGCTACGTTGGCGGCGGCGTGGCGCGCGGGCTGTTTGTCGGGATCCTCGTCACCGCGATCTCGCTGTTCTTCGTCCCGTTCCAGGTTCACTCCTGGCTGTTCGTTGGGCTGACGCTGCTCCTGACGGCCATCCTCTTCTCGCTGGCGGGCCTGCTGAATGCGGTATTTGCCAAAACCTTTGACGATATCAGCCTGATCCCGACCTTCGTGCTGACGCCGCTGACCTACCTCGGCGGGGTATTCTACTCTCTGACCCTGCTGCCGCCGTTCTGGCAGGCGCTGTCGCACCTGAACCCGATCGTCTACATGATCAGCGGCTTCCGCTACGGCTTCCTCGGCATCAACGATGTTCCGCTGATTACCACCTTTGGCGTTCTGGTGGTCTTTATCGTCGCGTTCTACCTGCTGTGCTGGTCTCTGATCCAGCGCGGACGCGGTCTGCGCAGCTAGCGGACCGTTATTGGCGCTTCGCTGAGCGATTAGGCGAAGCGCCATCGGCTAATCTTGACTGCCATCACCGACATCGCTCATTCCCCTTGTTAAATTAGCCTCCTGCTAAGGAGGTAGGCGATGTTAGGTTGGGTAATTACTTGTCATGACGATAAGGCGCAGGAGCTGCTGGACCGTCTGGAAAAAAAGTATGGAGCGCTGGCGCAGTGTCGGGCGGTGAACTACTGGCGCAATCTCAGCAGAAATATGCTGAGCCGGATGATGTGCGAGGCGCTGCACGCGGTCGACAGCGGCGATGGCGCGATCTTTCTCACCGATGAAACCGGCGCGGCGCCGTATCGAGTCGCGGCGCTCATGAGCCATAAGCACACCCACTGCGAAGTGATCTCCGGAATCGACTATCCATTGTTAGAGCGAATGTATCTGCTGCGCGAGAGCCTGAGCAGCGAAGCGTTTCGCGAGGCGATAGTCAGCGCCGGAGGCCCGACGGTCAGCAGCCTCTGGCACCAGCAGCAAAAAAATCCGCCTTTCCGCCTGCTGCATGAAGCGTTCGGGAATTAGGCGTTGGTATTGATGCCGCTTTTGTTACAATGGCGGCAGTTTTTTCTAGCGGTTAGACGTCGATGTTTGCCCGAATCTTTGCTCTGCTCCTTCTGCTGACGTCGCTCAGCGCCTCTGCCAGCCTGTTAAGCCAACAGGGCGTGCCTGCTCGCTATATGCAAACCACTGAAGACGCGGTTATCTGGGCGCAGATAGGCAATGAGGTGGTCAGCGTCGGCAATATCCGCGCCGGGCAAATTATTGCCGTCGTGCCGACCGCCGCCGACTATTATGAGTTCAGCTTCGGCTTTGGTACCGGTTTTATCGATAAAGGCCACCTGCAGCCGGTGCAGGGCAAGCAGCGGGTGGAGGACAGCCTCGGCGATTTGCATAAGCCGCTGAGCAATCAAAACCTGCTCACCTGGAAAGATACCCCGGTCTACGACGCTCCCTCCAGCGGCAGCGCGCCGTTCGGCACGCTGGCGGATAATTTACGCTATCCGATAATCAGCAAGCTGAAAGACCGGCTGAATCAGACCTGGTTTCAAATTCGCATCGGCAATCGCCTGGCGTGGGTCAGTAGCCTCGATGCCCAACAGGATAACGGCATTCCGATCCTGACCTATCACCATATCCTGCGTGATGAAGAGAACACCCGCTTTCGCCATACCTCGACCACCACCTCCGTTCGCGCCTTCAGCAACCAGATGACCTGGCTGCGCGACCAGGGCTACACCACCCTGAACATGTATCAGCTGGAAGGCTACGTGCGCAATAAGATCAACCTGCCGGCGCGCTCGGTGGCGATCACCTTTGATGACGGCCTGAAGTCGGTCAACCGCTATGCCTGGCCTATCCTCAGGCAGTATGGCTTTCACGCCACGGCGTTTATTATCTCTTCGCGCATTAAGCACCATCCGCAGAAATGGGCGCCTAAGTCGCTACAGTTTATGAGTATTTCTGAGCTGAAGCAGATTCAGGACGTCTTTGACGTGCAGTCGCATACCCACTTTCTGCATCGGGTTGACGGCGGGCATCGTCCGATTCTGCTGAGCCGCAGCTACCACAACATCCTGTTTGATTTTGAGCACTCGCGCCGCGCCTTGACGCAGTTTAATCCGCACGTGCTCTATCTCTCCTATCCGTTTGGCGGCTATAACGCCACGGCGGTGAAGGCCGCGAACGACGCCGGTTTTCATATGGCGGTGACCACGGTGAGAGGGAAGGTGATGCCGGGGGATAATCCGTTCTTATTGAAGCGCCTCTATATTCTGCGCACGGATTCGCTGGAGACGATGTCGCGGCTGATCAGCAACCAGCCGCAGGGATAGTCAGGCCCGCTTGAACATTTAGCTGCCTGCCCGAGGTGAATATTTTCAATCCAATACCAAACGCCGGTTTAATTATGGGCGAAACCGTTACAGCCTTATTCTTTCTGCCCCAGGTGATAAAGGAACGGGTGAGGATTGTATTACGCTAACCCGGTCGTCTGATTTCATGTTAATGTGGGCTGCGTTGGTTAATATGTCAGCAATATAATAACAGCGTCATTAACCGCTTTCGGTAGCGTACAGGTCTACTAATGAAGCCAATACAATACGTACTATTATGGTTTGGGGAAGTATTACTCTTTACCGTTACATTCGTCCTGCTCTACGTGCTGATACCCGAAGTGAAAATGTACAGACTGATTACGGACCTAACGGGGTTTATGTCCGATTTTACATGGGATAAATATTATTTTTTGGCCCTTTGCGTAGCTTCACTGCTCATCGTAGCAGGAGTTGTTTATATAACGGCCTTAATTAAAAAACATTAATGTTAAACGCTGGCTATACGGGGATACGTATGAGGCCGATACAATATGTACTACTATGGATTGGGGCTGCATTTCTCTATGCGGTAACGTTAGTGCTGCTATTAACATTTATGTCCGAAGTAGAGCTCTATGGTCTGATCAGGGAATTTACGGGCGTTATATCCGGTGACGTATGGGATAAATATTATTTCCTGTCTATTTGTCTCGCTTCACTATTGATTGTATCAATAGTGGTTTATATAACGGCTTTAATTAAAAAACGTTAATCCTCAAAGCACCAGAGACTAATCAGTTAGCGGTTTTTTACGGGGCCTGCTGAACGGTGCTCCGCCTGCGCGGCGCACCGTCAGCGATCGGCTATCAGGCAACCTGAACCGGAATGGCTTTGGCCTGGCGCTTCATCTCGTTGTCGCCTTCAAAGTAGGCGACCTTTGGCCGCCAGCTGCGGGCTTCTTCATCGCTCATGGTGACGAAGCTGGCGATGATCAGAATATCGCCGACGCTGGCGCAGTGCGCCGCCGCGCCGTTAACGGAAATGATTCTGGAACCGCGCTCGGCGGCAATGGCGTAGGTGGAGAAGCGGTTACCGTTGGTCACGTTCCAGAGATGGATCGCCTCATTTTCGAGGATCCCGGACGCATCAAGGAAATCCTGGTCAATGGCGCAGGAGCCTTCATAGTGCAGATCGGCCTGGGTGACTTTTACGCGGTGGAGTTTGCCCTGCAGCATATTACGAATCATAGTGTCTACCTTTATTCCCGTCATACTTCAAGCGGCATACAGGCTGGCTGCACTCGAACTATTGCGGGTATCTACCTGACGAAAACGAAGCGGATATCGCATCCGCTTGAGCAAATGCCGGGCAGTATTGCCCGGTTTTTAACCTTTGTCTACAGGCTGAGCTCGACGATTTTGTTGTCGATAAGACGCGCCTGGCCGAGCCATGCTGCCATCAGGATCACCGCCCGCTGGCTGGTCTCCGTGAGCTCCAGCAGCGTATCGGCATCGCGGATCTGAATATCGTCAGAGCGGAAGCCCTTTTCGTCCAGCTCCTGCCCGGCAAGGGTAATCATTTCATCCAGATTACGATCGCCGGCCGCCAGCTTTTCCGCCACGCTATTCAGCACTTTATACAAGCCTGGGGCGATTTTACGCTGGTCGGCGGTCAGGTAGCCGTTGCGCGAGCTGAGCGCCAGGCCATCTTTGGCGCGGATAATCGGTACGCCGATAATCTCGATATCGTAGCCCATGTCGGCAACCATCTTGCGGATCAGCGCCAGCTGCTGGAAGTCCTTCTCGCCAAAGCAGGCGACGTCCGGCTGCACCAGGTTGAACAGCTTGCTGACGATGGTGGAGACGCCGCGGAAGTGGCCCGGACGGCTGGCTCCTTCAAGCATGGTCGACAGGCCGGGAACGTCGACGTAGGTCTGGCCTTCAGTACCGTGCGGATAGATCTCCGCCGGAGCCGGTGCGAATACGAAGTCCACTTTGCGTTTGTTCAGCTTCTCGCAATCGTCCTGCAGCGTGCGCGGGTAGCGCGTCAAATCGTCAGGGCGGTCGAACTGCATCGGGTTAACGAAAATGCTGACCACCACGACGTCAGCGCTGGCTTTCGCCTCATCAACCAGCTTCATATGGCCGTCATGCAGGTTGCCCATGGTGGGAACCAGCGCAATGCGCTTGCCTTCCTGACGTAAACGGCGGATATGCTGACGCAGCAGCGGCAGGGATTCAATAATCAGCACAACAAGACTCCTTAATGGAAACTGTGTTCTTCGCCCGGATAGACGCCGGACTCCACTTCGGCAATATACTGCCGTACCGCCGCGCGCATGTCGCCTGCTGCGGTGAGGAAATTTTTAGCGAATTTAGGAATATGGCCGCCGGTGATGCCGAAGGCGTCGTGCATCACGAGGATTTGCCCGTCGGTGACGTTGCCGGCGCCAATGCCGATCACCGGAATGGTCAGCGCCTCGGTCACGCGCTGGGCCAGCGCCACCGGCACGCACTCCAGCACCAGCAGCTGCGCGCCTGCGGCTTCAAGCGCCAGCGCGTCGTCAAGCAGCGTTTGCGCCGCGTCGCCGCGTCCCTGGACCTTATAGCCGCCAAAAACGTTAACCGACTGCGGCGTCAGGCCAAGATGGCCGCAAACCGGCACCGCCCGTTCTGCCAGCATTTTTACGGTCTCGGCAAGCCACGCGCCGCCTTCAATCTTGACCATGTTCGCGCCCGCGCGCATCACCACGGCGGCGCTGGCGAAGGTCTGTTCCGGCGTGGCGTAGGCCATAAACGGCAGGTCGGCGAGCAGCAGGCAGGACGGAGCGCCGCGGCGTACCGCCTGAGTGTGATAGGCAATGTCTTCAACCGTCACCGGCAGCGTGGAGTCGTGGCCCTGTACCGTCATGCCCAGCGAGTCGCCAACCAGCATCACGTTAATGCCCTCATCGGCAAACAGCTTTGCGAAGCTATAGTCGTAGGCGGTGATGGTGGCGAAGCGCTTCTTCTCCTGTTTGCATTTCTGCAGCAGGGCAATAGTGGTCGGTTTCATAACGTTTCCTGATGATGAAAGTCATATTAACCGGCATTCTAACAGCAGCACTGGAGGGGGCAACGGTTTTAGGCAACCGATAACGACGATCGCCGGAATTGCTAAAAGCAGCGGGGACTACCAGAGAGCGGGTTTGTCGGCAGCGAGCTGGGTCAGTACGCTGCGTAACGCGACGCCGTCAGGAAAATGGAGTTCGGGGGCAATCTCAAACAGCGGCCACAGCATAAAGCCGCGGTTTTTCATATCGTAATGCGGCACCGTCAGGCGCTCGCTGTCGATGACCTGCTCGCCAAACAGCATGATATCGAGATCGAGCGTGCGCGGACCCCAGCGTTCGGCCTTGCGTTCGCGGCCCTGCTGCAGCTCGATGCGCTGGGTATTATCCAGCAGCGCTTCTGCGGCAAGCCCGGTCTCCAGTGCGACGGCGGCGTTAAGGTAGTCAGGCTGATCCTGCGGCCCCAGCGGCGGCGTGCGGTAGAAAGAGGAGACGGCGACGATCCGGCTATTGGGGATCTCCGCCAGCGCGGCAACGGCAGCATTAACCTGCTCCAGAGGAGCGGCCAGATTGCTGCCGAGGGCGATAAAGGCGAGCGTCATGCGCCGCCCGGGCGCGGGGCGCGTTTGCGTGGTCGACGATGACGGCGGCGCGGCGCCGGCTCTTCATCGAGCTCGTTAAGCATATCTTTTTGATCCGGCGGCGGAGCAACCTGGAACTCGCCCCACCATTTGGTCAGGCGCAGCAGCTCACCATTTTTTTCAGCACCGGCGCGCAGCTCAAGCAGATCGTACGCGGCGCGGAATTTCGGATGCTCCATCAGCTTCCACGCGCGTTTGCCCTGGCGGCGGGACATCCGCAGCTGCAGCTGCCAGATATCGCGAACCAGCGTAGTGATGCGCTTTGGAATCGCCAGCGTACGGCAGGCTTCGTCCAGCACGTCGTTCATCGCCAGCAGGAAGGCGTCGTTGTACGCCAGACCGCTCTCCTGGGTAATTTTCTGCGCCATTTCCAGCAGCGGATACCAGAACATCACCGCAAACAGGAACGCCGGGTTAACGCGCATATCGTTATGGATGCGGTTATCAGTGTTCTTCAGTACCTGGGTGATGATGTGCTCCATCGGGCTATCGCCGCGCTCGGTAAAGTAGCGGGTGATGGTCGGGAACAGCGGCTGGAACAGATTGTATTCGCGCAGCAGCATATAGGTATCAAAACCGTAGCCCGCCTGCAGCAGCTTGAGCACTTCTTCAAACAGACGCGCCGGAGGCACGTCGTGAAGCAGCGCCGCCAGGCGTGGGATCGGCTCGGCGCTTTCCGCGCTGATGCTCATATTGAGCTTGGCGGCAAAGCGCACCGCGCGCAGCATGCGTACCGGATCTTCGCGGTAGCGGGTTTCCGGATCGCCAATCAGGCGGATAACGCCATCCTGCATATCCTTCATGCCGCCAACGTAATCGCGGACGGTAAAGTCGGCCACGCTGTAGTAAAGGCTGTTAATGGTGAAGTCGCGGCGCTGGGCATCTTCTTCGATGGAGCCGAAGATGTTGTCGCGCAGCAGCATGCCGTTCTGGCCGAGCTGCGAGGTGACGCGATCGGTGGTATGCCCTTCGTGGTGACCGCGGAAGGTGGCGACTTCGATAATCTCCGGCCCGAACATGACGTGAGCCAGGCGGAAACGGCGGCCGACCAGGCGGCAGTTGCGGAACAGTTTACGTACCTGATCCGGGGTCGCGCTGGTGGTGACGTCGAAATCTTTCGGCTTCTTGCCAAGCAGGAGGTCGCGTACGCCACCGCCGACGAGATAGGCTTCGTAGCCCGCCTTGTTCAGTCGATAGAGCACCTTGAGGGCATTATCACTGATATCTTTGCGGGAAATTGCATGCTGTTCGCGCGGGATAACCGTCATATGCGTTTGTTCGACGGCGGCTTCTGCCTCGCGCTCCTCACGGCTTAGCACCTTACGGCAAAAATTAGCGACTCGGGTAAAAATGTTGCACCTCGTAGTGTCAGACTGACTTCAGGACCAAAAAGCTACTCTATGGACTTCAGATTGCAGCGCGGCGACAGGCTTGTGGGCTCCCGGTGGCATAGAAAGCTATGTAACCTGGGCGGACAAATGCGGCTATCGCAGCGGCAACGTGTAAGGCGACGAGTAAAAATTGCGGCTAATCATAGCTCAGCGGGAGCCATTTGAGAATGCTGGATTTTTTCGGGTTTCCAGTTCACTACCGCCTGCTTGAGTAAATCATCGATACTCAACGCGCGCCATTCCTGCTCAACGTCCTGATTAAGAAACATTAGCGCCCGTATAATTTCCGGGCGCGGATCGCCTTCCGGCAGCGCCGGGGCGTGATTTTGTTTGGAGAGTTTATTCCCCTCGGCGTTCAGCGCCAGCGGCAGATGCAGGTAATCCGGCGCCTGCCAGCCAAAGTGCTGGTAGAGCGAAATCTGCCGCACCGTAGGCTCAATAAGATCGGCGCCGCGGACTATCTCACTTACGCCCTGGAAACGATCGTCCACCACCACCGCAAGATTATAGGCGAACAGGCCGTCGCGGCGGTGGATAATAAAATCTTCGCGCGCCAAAGGCTCGTCGGCAACCAGGGTTCCGCGCAGCTGGTCATAAAACTCAAGCACCGGTCGCGTCTGGCGTATGCGCAGCGCGGCGTCCTGTGCCGGCAGCCGCAGGTCGCGACAGTGGCCGTCATAGATGCCGCCAACGGCGTGAATCCGCGCGCGGGTGCAGGTGCAGTAATAGCACAGCCCCTGCTCATGCAGCCAGGCAAGGTGCTCCCGGTAGGCTTCGTGGCGCTGTGACTGCCACAGCACGTCGCCATCCCAGTGCAGCCCGTAACGCTCGAGCTGGCGCAGAATGGTGTCGGCGGCGCCGGGAGCTTCCCGCGGCGGGTCGATATCCTCAATGCGTACGTGCCAGATGCCGTTTTTTGCCCGCGCCTGGAGATAGCTGCCGAGTGCGGCAATCAGGGAGCCGAAATGGAGTTCGCCGGAGGGTGAGGGGGCAAAGCGGCCTGTATAGCGTGAATCATTCATGGTCTATAGAGCATGTAGGCGGGAGAAACTCCCGCCGGAGATACGATAGCGAAGTGGATCAGCCTGCCATCTGTTTTTCGCGAATTTCCGCCAGAGTTTTGCAATCGATGCACAGATCTGCGGTCGGACGCGCTTCCAGACGGCGAATGCCGATCTCAACGCCACAGGATTCACAAAAGCCGAAATCTTCGTCTTCGACTTTCTTCAGTGTTTTCTCGATCTTTTTGATGAGTTTACGTTCGCGATCGCGGTTACGCAGCTCCAGGCTGAACTCTTCTTCCTGAGCGGCACGGTCTACCGGGTCCGGGAAGTTAGCAGCTTCATCCTGCATGTGTGTTACGGTGCGATCCACTTCATCCCTGAGTTGATTACGCCATGCTTCAAGAATACGCTTGAAGTGCGCTAGCTGGGCTTCGTTCATATACTCTTCGCCCGGCTTCTCTTGGTACGGCTCCACCCCAGCGATGGCGAGAATACTCAGGGACGATGTTTTACGGTTTTGCCCTTCTTGCATGTTGCTTCTCCTTAACACGCACTATCGATCCCCATGGTGGGGGAAAAATCAGGCCGCTATAAATAGCAGATGCTTTTCCGGATAGCAATTATCTAAACGTTACACTTGACAACCCTGTGAAGAAAAGCGTATTTGCGCTCGCGACCCGGACACTATTTAGCCGTTTGTTTACCGGGAGTTAACACCACGGTAATCGGCTTATTCAGAGTCATCATCTCGGTAGAAAGTTCCGCTTTATATGCGAGAATTTCAACCCCCTTGGTTTGCGCTTCAATCAATAGCTGTGCGTATCTGGCATCAATGTGGTGAGCGGGAGAGAAACGGTCGATCGCCGAATGCAGCACGGCGAATAAAATCACGGCCCGATCGCCGGCTGCCGCCACGCCCATCAGCTCCCGCAGGTGCTTCTGGCCGCGCTCGGTGACCGCATCGGGGAAATAACCGCTCTCTTTCTCCGCTAACGTAACCGATTTCACTTCAATATAGCAGTTTTGTCGTTCTTCTGCCTGTAACATAATATCGATGCGGCTGTTCTCTCCGCCATATTTCACTTCACTTTTCAGCGTGTTATAGCCAGAAAGCTCGCTAATATTCCCCGCCAGTATCGCCTCTTTTGCCAGCGTATTGGCACGTAAAGTATTCACGCAAATCGTCGCGCCCTGCTGGGTTTCGGTTAATTCCCAGGTATGTGCATACTTGCGCTTCAGGTTATCGGAGGTGGAATACCAGACGGTATCGCCGGCCGTCGCGCAGCCGGTCATCGCCCCGGTGTTCGGGCAGTGCAGGGTCAGCTCGCGTCCGTCGGGGGTCACCACGTCGGCCAGAAATCGTTTGTAACGTTTAATCAGAACGGCGGACCGTAGCGGTGGGGTGAACAGCATCAGCTCTCCTCGTTGAAGGGGTAACGTTCCAGCGCGGTATAGCGGGTACGTCCGCGGGCAAAGCTGGATTCATAAAGTACAAATTCGCGCACCGCAAACGTCCAGCTGAAGCCGGGCGGCGGGATGGGCACCGCGCTGCGGGCATCGCGCAGCAGGGTGATATGCGGATGGAACGGCTGCGGGCTTTGATAGCAGCCGCTGCGGGCCGCCTGCGCGCGCAGCATTCCGGCCAGCTGCAGCACGCCGCGCGGCGGCTGGCGCGTACCGAGCCACACCACCCGCGAACGCAGCCACTGTCCGGCATCGTCGAGGGTCAGCGTAAAGCCGGGCTGGCGAATGCGTCCCGCCAGTGCCGCCAGCGCGCGCTGCTTATCCGCGCTGACCTCGCCAAGAAACGCCAGCGTCAGGTGCAGATTGGCTTTTGCTACCGGCCTGCCGGCGTCATCCGGGAAGCTCAGGGCGCGCCAGTCGACGATCCGCTGCTGCACCTCTTCAGGCAGTTCAAGGGCGAAAAACAGCCTTTTCGGCTCGGACATGATAAATACCCGGTAATCATTTCAGTGCGATGAATTTCAACCTGCAGCGGATCTGCAACGCGAAAGACGACAAGTCAGGCGTGATGCTACAATGCCTGCCCTTGAATGTTAAGCCCTGGAGCCTTTCGTGTCCTCATTGCCGGTTGCCGCCGTCCTCCCCGAACTTCTCTGTGCTCTGCAGCAGGCGCCGCAGGTGCTGCTCAATGCGCCAACCGGTGCCGGTAAATCGACCTGGCTGCCGCTGCAAATCCTCGCGGCGGGCCAGATCGACGGGCGCATTATTCTGCTGGAACCGCGCCGGCTGGCGGCACGCAACGTCGCACAGCGGCTGGCCGAACTGCTGGGCGAGAAGCCGGGCGATACCGTGGGCTACCGGATGCGTGCGGACACCTGCGTCGGACCAAATACCCGAATCGAAGTGGTCACCGAGGGGATCCTGACGCGCACGCTCCAGCACGATCCCGAGCTGACGGGCGTGGGTCTGGTGATCCTCGATGAGTTCCACGAGCGCAGCCTGCAGGCGGATCTGGCCCTCGCCCTGCTGCTCGACGTGCAGCAGGGCCTGCGCGACGATCTCAAGCTGCTGATTATGTCGGCGACGCTGGATAACGATCGCCTGCAGCGGATGCTGCCGCAGGCGCCGGTGGTTACCTCCGCCGGCCGGGCCTTCCCGGTGGAGAAGCGCTATCAGGCGCTCGCCGCGCACCAGCGCTTTGATGAGGCGGTGGCGATAGCCGCCGCCGAGCTGCTGCGCCAGGAGAGCGGGTCGATGCTGCTGTTTCTCCCCGGCGTCGGCGAAATTCAGCGGGTGCAGGAGCAGCTGGCCGGGCGGGTGGCTGACGATGTGGCTATCTGTCCTCTGTACGGGGCGCTGCCGCTGAGCGAGCAGCGAAAGGCGATTCTGCCGGCGGCGCAGGGGATGCGCAAGGTGGTGCTGGCGACCAATATTGCCGAAACCAGCCTGACCATTGAGGGGATTCGGCTGGTGGTGGATAGCGCCCAGGAGCGGGTTGCCCGCTTTGACGCCCGCACCGGCTTAACCCGCCTGATAACCCAGCGCATCAGCCAGGCCTCCATGACCCAACGCGCCGGCCGCGCCGGGCGTCTTGAGCCCGGAATTTGCCTGCACCTGATCGCGAAAGAGCAGGCGGAGCGCGCGGCGGCGCAGAGCGACCCCGAGATCCTGCAAAGCGATCTGTCGTCGCTGCTGCTGGAGCTGCTGCAGTGGGGATGCCAGGATCCCGCCGAACTCCGCTGGCTGGATCTGCCGCCGGAGATCAACCTGGCAGCGGCCCGGCGTCTGCTGACGGCGCTCTCCGCGCTGGAGGGCGGCAGGCTCTCGGCGCGCGGGCGGAAGATGGCCGCGCTGGGCAACGATCCGCGCCTTGCGGCGATGCTGATTGCGGCGGACTCTCCCGATGCGGCGGCAACGGCGGCTAAGCTGGCGGCGATCCTCGAAGAGCCGCCGCGCGGCGCGAATAGCGATCTTGGTTCGGCGTTTGCCCGCCAGCAGCCCGGCTGGCAGCAGCGGGCGCAGCAGCTGCTGAAGCGCCTCGGCGGCCGCGCGGGCCATCCCGACGCCCAGCGCGTGCCGGCGCTGCTGGCACCGGCCTTTGCCGACCGGATCGCCCGCCGACGCGGCCAGGAGGGGCGCTACCAGCTGGCCAACGGCATGGGGGCGATGCTTAACGCCGATGACGCGCTTGGACGCCATGAGTGGCTGATTGCGCCTCTGCTGCTGCAGGGGAGCTCGTCACCTGATGCGCGCATTTTACTTGCGCAGCCGCTGGATATTACCGCGCTGCTGGAGCAGCTGCCGGATCTGGCGCAGCGCTCCGATACCGTGGAGTGGGATGAGGCCCAGGGAACGCTGAAGGCCTGGCGCCGCACCTGTATCGGCCAGCTGGTCATCAAAACTCAGCCGCTGGCAAAGCCGTCGGAAGAGGAGCTGCACCGGGCGATGCTCAACGGCATTCGCGAGAAGGGCCTCAGCGTGCTGAACTGGACGGCGGAGGCGGAGCAGCTCCGTCTGCGCCTGCACTGCGCGGCGCAGTGGCTGCCGGAGGAGGCGTGGCCGGCGGTGGATGAGACCTCGCTGCTGGCAACGCTGGAGGCGTGGCTGCTGCCGCAAATGAGCGG
Organism: Klebsiella terrigena; assembly: GCF_006539725.1. Taxonomy (GTDB): domain Bacteria; phylum Pseudomonadota; class Gammaproteobacteria; order Enterobacterales; family Enterobacteriaceae; genus Klebsiella; species Klebsiella terrigena. Next base: position 194,412 of record NZ_BJNO01000005.1, read on the forward strand.
GGTGCACTCGCTGCGCGCGCTCAGGGCGCTGGATATTCGCCAGGCGCTGCAAAACTGGCTGCCGTGGCCGCTGCGTCAGAAGCTCGATAGCGAGCTGCCAACCCACTACGTCGTGCCGACCGGCAGCCGGATCGCCATTCGCTACCACGAGGAAAACCCGCCGGCGCTGGCGGTGCGTATGCAGGAGATGTTTGGCGAAGCGACGACTCCGACCATTGCTCAGGGCCGGATGGCGCTGGTGCTGGAGCTGCTGTCACCCGCCCAGCGCCCGCTGCAGATCACCCGCGATCTCAGCGCCTTCTGGCAGGGGGCCTATCGGGAAGTGCAAAAAGAGATGAAGGGACGCTACCCCAAACACGTCTGGCCGGACGATCCGGCAAACGCCGCGGCGACCCGGCGCACCAAAAAGTATGCGCCGCCGGGATCGCGCTGAGGCCGGCTACCACGCCTGGGTCCACAAAAACAGGCCGCCGCCGGCCAGCGCCAGCCAGGGACCGAAGGCCAGCGGCCTATCCAGCGGCTGGTGGGTCAGCCGCCGCAGCACCAGGGTGCAGATAAGCCCGCTGGCCGAGGCCAGCAGCAGCGTATGCGGCAGCGCCTGCCAGCCAGACCACGCGCCGAGCGCCGCCAGCAGCTTAAAATCGCCGTACCCCAGCGCCTCCTTGCCGGTCAGCAGCCGAAAGACCCAGTACACTACCCAGAGCGACACGTACCCTGCCATCGCGCCGATCACCGCCTCCGTCAGCGGCACAAACGTCGCATCGAGATTAAACAGCAGCCCGGCCCACAGCAGCGGCAGCGTCAGGCGGTCGGGGAGCAGCTGCGTCCTGGCGTCGATGATGGCCAGCACCAGCAGGGTGGAGAGCAGCCCCAGCCCGCCCAGCAGCGCGAAACCCGGATTCAGCAGATACCCGGCGAGCACAAACAGCAGCCCGCAGAAGAGCTCGGTCAGCGGATAGCGGCGTGAAATCGGCCGCGCGCAGCAGCGGGAGCGCCCCTTCAGCAGCAGGAAGCTGAACAGCGGGACGTTATCCCGCCAGGCAACGGGCTGCCGGCACTGCGGGCAGAACGACGGCGGAAAGCTCAGGCTGAGCCGCTCCTGGCCCTCCTCGGCCATTAACATCAGCGGCAGCCGGTAGATAACGACGTTAAAAAAGCTGCCGAAGCACAGACCGAAAATAAACAAAAAACCGCCCCATATCAGGGGGAACTGCAGTGAAAATGCGGCAAGTAGCGTCATGGTTTCTCCGGTAGTGACCATTTTCCCTGCAGCTGCCAGGGCGTGCGTCCATGTTCATCCTGGCGGCCGCTCTGGGCGATAAGCGCCGCGAGCAGCGTCGGCATTGACTGCCGGCTCTGTAGCGTTCCACGAAACGCGTAGCCGCCGTCAGGTGCGAGGGTGCCCCGTCCGCTCAGGCTCAGCTGATGCGACTCCTGGCTGATGTTCAGCGCCAGCGCCCCCGCGGGCGTGCAGCTGAATTTGCCGCTGACGCTGGCCAGCGTCAGGGACCCGGCGGGGGAGCTCAGCGTCGCATCCTGCCAGCGCGCGCGGCCGTCGGAGATCTGCTGGCAGCCGGCGGGGCTGAAGCGCGCCTCGGCGATCTCCAGCGTAATCAGGCCCTCGGCGTCAACCGACCCGGACTGCGTCAGCCCGCGACCGGCCACGCCGGCGGGGACGATAAGGCGGGCATCGCGCAGCGTCAGCGCGCTCAGCCCCTGCAGCCAGACCTGGCCGCGCAGCCCGCTGTAATCGCTGAACGAAATCTGCCAGCCCGGAAGCGCGCCGGAGAAAGCCAGCCTCCAGCGCAGGTGGGCGAGGCCGGCTCCGCGCCAGACAATATCTCTGGCCTCGCCCTGCCAGACGGTGCCGGCAAGCTCGCCGACGCCGATCCCGGCCGGCAGCGCGGCGGTCAGCAGCCTGGCGGGGGCGGTGAACAGCATCCACAGCAGCCAGGCGCTGAGCAGCACTCCAACGGCAGATTTACTTCTCATGCCGACGCTCGAGGATCAACGTATTCACCGTCACCCAGCCGGGACGCTGGGGATGCGCGGTGACGGCCAGGGAGGCGGCGTGAATGCCCTGCCGGCCCAGGGCGTCGAGCCATGACATCAGGGCCTGAAAGGTACAGGCCTCGAGGGTGACGTTGACCCGCATCCCCTGCGGCTGCAGCCGGACGATCGCCAGCGCCTGGCGGGTCGCCTCGCGCATGATGACCGCCGAGGGCTCTTCGGTGGTGGGCGCAGGGCCCGGCCGCTGGCGGCTTAGCTGCTGCAGGAGCGGAGCCTGCTGCTGCATCCAGCGCAGGCTGGCCTGCTCTTTGGCGAGGGTTTGCCGCCACTGCTGCTCGCGGTCGAGCCACGGCTGCCAGAAGGTGTAATACGCGATACCGACAAACAGCGCGAGGGCCATCGCCACCAGCAGGCGCTGCTCCCGCTGCGAGCGCTGCTGCCATAAAATACGCAGGCTATGCATCGTTTTCCTCCAGGGAGAGACGCCCCTCAATGCCGTCCGCTCGCGGCTTCATTTCGCCGGTTCGCACGCGAAAATGGGGCTGCGCCCGCAGCCTGAACTGCTCCAGCGCCCGGGGTGATACCGCCGACACGTCGAGCTGCAGGGCGTTGCGCGCGCCGTCATAGGCCAGCGCCCGCAGGCGGATCCCCGGCGTTTCGGCGACGATCTTTTGCACCAGGCTGATGGTGACGACCGACGGCGGATGCGCCGCCGTCTGCTCAAGCTGGCGCAGATGCTGCTGCATCTGCAGACGGGGGTTAATCACCCGGGTCTCCGTTTTAAACCACTGATGATAAAACGCCCGGCTGGCCTGCTGAGCCGCGGCCGCCTGCTGGCCGAGCGCCAGATGGTCGAGCACGGCGTTGACACCCCACAGCAGCACCAGCGCGGCGGCAGCGGCCATCGCCGGACGCCAGCGCAGCCCGGCGGGCTGCCAGCGGCGCTTCGGCGCAAACTCTCCCTGGCGTAGGCAGATGCGCTGCGCTGCAGGATTCGCTGCCGCCAGCTGGAGTAAATCCTGCGCCGCCAGCGCGCGCCACGGTGCCGGGATCGCCGGGGGCGGCGAGTAGCTATCGATCGGCGGCTGCGCCTCGCCGGGGGAGAGCAGCTCTGCCAGCCAGCCGGCTTCCGCCGCCATCCCGCCCCAGGCCTGATGGCGAATCAGCCACTGTTCGCCGACCTGCAGCGCGCTCCAGCGGCCCGGAGTGAAGGGGAGAGCCAGCGCATCCGGCGTCAGGGCGAGGATCTCGAGCCCCAGCTCGTCGCAGCGGGCAAGCCACTCGCGCATTTTTTGCCGCTGCAGGGCGGCGACGTGGCAGAGATTTTTCTGCCGGTGGAGCAGCGCAAAATGAACCTCCTCGACGTCGGTTGCCAGCTGCTCCTCGAGCAGGAAGGGTAGAACCTGCTGCGGGCGCTGGCGCAGGCCGGCGGGCAGCGTCACGCTGTGAAAAGCGCAGTCGCTGGCCGGAACCAATACCCAGGCGGGATAGCGCGCCGCCAGCTCGCGCAGCGTCGGGTCATCGTCGCCGGCGGACCATTCGCCGGCGCTCTCCGGCTGCCCGGGCGACATCAGGCGCCAGGCGATCGGTCGTTCAGGGGCGCCGAGGCGCAAAATGAGCGCCGCGCGGGGCGGCGTTTTATCGTTATTCATCGGCCACTCTGTAAAGTCCATAACGTCGCTGGATAACGCGGAAGCTGCGCCCTTCGCGCTGCAGGAGGCTGCGTTGCTGATAGCGCGCGCTGCCCATGACCACGGTGAACGAGGCGACAAAGCGTTCACTGTGGACCGTCAGCCAGGGGCGCACGGCGGTGGTGTCGGTGTCCTGCAGCGCCTGCTGGGCTAAAAACGCGGCGACGCTGTTCCAGCCGCTTGCCGGACGGGTGCTCAGCAGCTGGCGCGCCTGCTGAATGCTCAGATCTGCGGGAAACAGCGCCGCCAGCAGGGCGGCCTGCGCTGGCTTCAGGGTATTGATATTGATCTGCAGGGCGTCGTTCGGGTGGGCGCAGACGTAGGGCAGCAGACGCTGGTACAGCGCCGCGTCCATCCCGGCGAGCAGGCGCAGCTCGCTGAGATCCTGGATATTCTGGTTGCCGGTCAGGTAGCCCGGCGACTGCGCCATATAGACCTCGTCTTCCGCGCCGTTGAGCAGCGGCTGGCTATCCGCATCGATCCAGTCGCGCAGGGCGGCGGTGAGCTGCAGGGCGCGCAGCGGCTCCGCGCCGAGCTTCTCCAGCAGGCGGGTAAAGGCGCGTGCCGCGGCGGGGATCGCTTCGCTTTCATCGGCGGTGGCGCGGTTGACGGCATTCAGATTGAAGCAGGCCAGATCGTCGGTAATCGTGGCATAAATCTCGCCGTCATCGACGGTGAAACGGCGTCCCTGCTGGGCCCAGTTTTGCGCCAGATGGGTCTGGTTCGGCGAATCAAGCGCGTCGCGCTGCAGCAGCGCGGCGACCATCGTCTCCGCGCCCAGCGCGTACCATTTGGCCTGCAGGTTATCGAGGGTGGTGGCCGTCTGCTGGTACATCCGCGCGGTTCTTTCGGTGATGGCGCTCGCCAGCACCATCATCAGCGCGAGGATCAGCAGCACCATCAGCAGCGCGACGCCGCGCTGTCGGCCGTTCATGGCAGGTCTCCGGGGGCAACTAAAAACAGGCGCGTGACGTCTCCGTAGCCCTTCAGCGTTAAGGTGACTTCAAGCGCCTGCGGCAGATTTTGCGCGGACTCCCAGCGATCCTGCCAGCCGCCGTTGGCGTAAAAGCGCAGGCGGAACGCCTCGACGTCGCGCTGCAGGACCCAGGTCGTCGGCCGGCTGCCGGTGAGCGGGTCCTGCTGGCCATAGCTCAGGCGCTCCAGCCGCTGCTGGCGCAGGCGGTAGCTGACGTTCTGGATCTCTGAGCGCGGCAACATGCCCATCGGGTTTGGCCAGCCGCTGCGGCTAAAGGCTATCGCCCAGTCGTCGCTGCTCAGCTGGAAGCGCCCGGCGGAGAAGGGAGCGTCGTCGTTGCGGCCGCGGCGGGGGACTATCTGGTTGAAGTCGGCGGCCATCTGGCTAAAGGTCTGCTGCAGCGTGCGGATCTGCTGCGCTTTCTCTTTGGTGAGCGTATCCGCGCGAATGACGTTTTGCAGCACGCTGACCGCCGCCACGCTCAGCGCGGCGAGGATCGCCAGCGCCAGCAGCATTTCAACGAGGGTAAAGCCGCGCATGGAGCCGGTGTTCATGGCCGGGTCACCCAGGTGCGCAGCGAGGAGACCGGAGCCTTGTCGCTTTTGTCATGGCGGACCTCGACGTCCAGCGCCCGCAGCTGCGGGAGCTCGGTTTCGACGCCCTGCCAGCGGATGTGCCAGCTGCCGCCTGCCGCCTGGACCGTCGTTTCCGAGGGGCTCAGCGCCGGCCAGCGGTTTTCCAGCTTCAGCTGGATCAGCTGATTGTCGGCAAGCCATCCGGCGAGGGTTTTCTCCTCCATGCGCCCGAGATGGTTCGTCTGCTGCAGCGTGGCCTGCATCACGGATAGCCCGGCGAGGGCGAAGACCACCAGCGCGACCATGACTTCGATAAGCGTCATTCCGGACTGCGATTTCATGGGCTCTCCTCCCGCTGCGTGGGCTGAACGTCGCCGCGGGCGTCAACCTCCAGCGCCAGACCGCGGCCGATGTGCAGCTGAAAGGGGGTCACTTCCCCGCCGGGGAACAGCAGCACGTCGGGCTGTTCGCCCGGCGTCCAGGCGGCGCCATCGGGGAAGCTCAGCGCTAGCGGTTCCGAGGCGGCGCTGCCCGAGGTGGCGACGCGAGCGATCTGCAGCGGCTGCCAGCGGGAGCCCTCCTCGCCGCCGTCCGCTTCGCCAGCGTTGCCGCTCTCGTCCGGGGTCAGCAGCCGCATAAACTGCCAGCGGTCGGGGTGAATCGAGATAGCGTAGAACTGGCCAGTCTGCAGCCCACGGTCGCGGACAAAGCTCAGCTGTGCCTGGAAGCGCTCGAGGGTCTGCGCCGGGTCGTTCTCGCGCGATGGCGGAAACGCCAGCATCACCATGCCCGCGCTAACGCCCATCAGCAGCAAAATGAGCATCATCTCCAGTAACGTGAAGCCGCGCTGCTGCACTATTTTTTCCCGATATTCCAGTTGCCGAGATCGTCGTTGGTATCCGGCATGCCGTCCGGCCCGACGCTAAACACATCGACCTGGCCGTGCTGGCCGGGGCTGAGCAACTGATAGTCGTTGCCCCACGGGTCCTGCGGCAGGCGGCGGATATAGCCGCCTTCCGGATAGTTACGCGCCTGCGGCTCGGCGGCGGGGCGGCTGACCAGCGCCGCGAGCCCCTGCTCGGTGTTGGGGTAGCGGCTGTTATCCAGCTTGTACATATCCAGCGCGCCCTCCAGCGCCACCAGATCGCTGACCACCTTTTGCCGGTCCGCTTTCTCTTTATTGCCCATCAGGTTAGGGACCACCAGGCTGGCAAGAATGCCGAGAATGACAATCACCACCATAATTTCCAGTAAGGTGAATCCACGCTGTCGTTGCATTTTTTTCTCCATTATTACAATCACATACTCATAAGGGTGTTGAGTTGCAGGATCGGCTGCAGAATGGCCAGCACGATAAACAGCACCATGCCGGCCATCGCCACCACCAGCAGCGGCTCAAACAGGCTGAGCGCCATCTGAATTTGCGCGCTCAGCTCGCGGTCCTGGTTATCGGCGGCGCGCTCGAGCATGCCGTTGAGCTCGCCGCTCTGTTCGCCGCTGGCAACCATGTAGCGCATCATCGGCGGGAAGAGGGCGGTGGCTTCGAGGGCGCGGTGCAGGCTGATCCCTTCGCGCACCGACTCGGCGGCGGTTTCCAGCTGGCGGCGCGCCCAGGTGTTGCTTAACACCTCCGCGCTGATGCGCATTGACGGCAGCAGCGGGACGGCGCTGGCGTTCAGAATGCTGAGGGTGCGGGCGTAGCGGGCGCTGTTGATGCTGCGGGCCACCCGGCCAATCAGCGGCAGGCGCAGCAGCTGTCTATGCCAGATAAGCCGCCGCGCGGGCTGGCGCAGGGCGTAATGCAGCAGCAGCCCGCTCGCCAGCAGCGCCAGCAGTAGCCAGGGTCCAGCGCTGCGGACGATATCGCTCATGGTCATCAGCAGGCGGGTGGAGAACGGCAGGGCCTGCTTGAGATGAACAAACTGATCGACGACCTTCGGCACCACCGTGGAGAGCAGGATAGCGATCACGCTGATGGCGACCAGCGTCAGCACGATGGGGTAGATCATGGCCTGCAGCAGGCGGGCGCGAAGCTGCTGGCGCTGTTCGGTATAGTCCGCCAGCCGGTTAAGCACGCCGGCAAGGTGCCCGGAGGTTTCGCCCGCGGCGACCATCGCGCAGTAGAGCCGGTCGAAGCAGGCCGGATAGCCGCGCATGGCCTCCGCCAGGGTATGACCCTCCAGTACCTTGCCGCGCACGCCGGCCATCAGGGTTTTCAGGTGCGCTTTTTCACACTGCTGCGCCACCGCGTCCAGCGCTTTTTCCAGCGGGATCGCGGCCGCCACCAGCGTCGCCAGCTGGCGGGTGAGGAGGGCGAGGTCGCCGGCGCCGGTACGCCGCGTCAGCAGCGAATGCCCGCCGCCGCGCGCGCGGCCTTCAGCGGCGTCGACCTCAACGGGCAGCCAGCCCTTTTCCCGCAGCAGCTGGCGGGCGTGGCGGGCGGAGTCCGCCTGCTGTACGCCGCGCTGCGTCCTGCCGCGCTCGTCCAGCGCCCGGTAGCTAAAAATGGCCATCCAGATCCCCCTGCGCCGCATGCTGCTCGGTCACCCTGACCACCTCTTCCCAGCTGGTTATGCCGCTCAGCACCTTCTCCAGCCCGGCGCGGCGGAGGGTGATATAGTCCGCCCCCAGCCGCTGGCCCAGCGTTAATTCGTTTTCCCCGCGGTGAATTGCCATCCGCACCCGATCGTCAACCCGCAGCAGCTCGTGGATCCCGGTACGCCCGCGATAGCCGCTGAAGCCGCACTCCGCGCAGCCCTCGGCGTGCCACAGGGCGGTACCGGCCGGGACGCCCATCCGCGTCGCCGTATTCTCATCCGCCTGCCCCGGACGACGGCAGTGCGGGCAGAGCCGGCGCACCAGGCGCTGCGACAGCACCGCCAGCAGCGAGGTTGACAGCAGAAATGGCTCCACGCCCATATCCTGCAGGCGCGAAATCGCCCCCAGTGCGCTGTTGGTATGCAGCGTGGAGAGCACCAGGTGGCCGGTGAGGGAGGCCTGCACGGCAATCTGCGCCGTCTCGCCGTCGCGGATCTCGCCCACCAGCACCACGTCAGGGTCCTGGCGCAAAATGGCGCGCAGCCCGCGGGCAAAGGTCATCTCCACCCTGGGGTTGACCTGGGTCTGGCCGATCCCTTCCAGCTCGTATTCGACGGGGTCTTCGATGGTCATAATATTGCGCTCGCGAGCGTCCAGCCGGCTGAGGGCGGCGTACAGAGTGGTGCTTTTGCCGGACCCGGTGGGGCCGGTGACCAGAATGATGCCGTGCGGGCGGGCCATCAGCTCATCGACCTGCTGCAGGAGCGCGGGCGGCATCCCGAGGGTCAGCAGGTCGAGATTGACGCTGTTTTTGTCCAGCAGGCGCAGCACCACGCGCTCGCCGTGGCCGGAGGGCAGCGTCGAGACGCGCACGTCAACGGCGCGCCCGCCGATGCGCAGCGCCATGCGGCCATCCTGCGGAATGCGCTTTTCCGCGATGTCGAGGTTGGCCATCACCTTAATGCGTGAAATCAGCAGGGCCGCAAGCCGACGCTGCGGGCGGAGGATCTCCCGCAGCACGCCATCGACGCGAAAGCGGATCTGCAGGTGGCGCTCGTAGGTTTCGATATGAATATCCGAGGCCTGCTCTTTGATAGCCTCCGTCAGCATGGCGTTGATCAGGCGGATAATCGGCGCATCGTCCTCGCTATCCAGCAGATCGTCGGTGTCGGGCAGCTCGTCGGCGAGGGTGTATAAATCCAGCTCGTTGCCGATATCGGCCATCATGCGCCGGGCTTCCGCCGAATCGCGCTGGTAGCTCAGCACCAGCAGCTTCTCGAACTCGTCGGCGGCCAGCCGCTGGACCTCGATCGGCCGGTCCGCTACCCGGCGCGCCTCAAGCAGCGCCGCCGTCGGCGTCTCGGCGAGGCAGCGGACGGCACAGGTCGCGCCGTCGCTCAGCAGGATAATGCCGTGGGCGCGGGCGTAGACGAAAGGCAGCAGCGGGCGGCTCTCCGCCAGCGGCGTCACGGCTGGCCTCCCAGGTTGAAGGCATCGATAGCGGCGCCGATCCGGCGAAACGCGGCGGTATCCTGCTGGGGGTAGATATGCAGCAGGTCATCGTTCAGCGACGCTTCCGTGCCGTCTTTGCCGCGCTGTTTGGTTTGCGCGTCGTTAAAGGCGTTGTACTGGCCGGAAGAGGCCTGCCGGTAGCCGTCGCGGTCGCGAATGATGGTCGGACGGATAAACAGCATCAGGTTGCGTTTGGAGACCTTTTTGCTGGTGGAGCGGAACAGGGCGCCTATCACCGGGATATCGCCGAGCAGCGGCACCTTATCGGCGGAGTCGGTGACGCTTTTGTCCAGCAGCCCGCCCACGACGACGGTTTCGCCGCTGCCGACCAGCACCGCGTTGTTAACCGTGCGGGTATTGAAGGTGGCGCCTAAATCCGAGCTGGTGCTGGAGGCGGAGTCGGCGACGCTGGAGACCTCCTGCTCAATTTCCAGCAGCACCGAGTCCCCTTCGTTAATCTGCGGCTTGACCTTCAGCTTAATGCCGACGGTTTTGCGTTCGACGGTATTGAAGATGTTATCGCCGGAGGTGGTCTGTGAGCCGCTGAGTACCGGTACCTCCTGACCGACGTTAAAGGTCGCCTCCATGTTGTCGAGGGTGACGATGCTGGGGGTGGCGAGAATATCGTTTTTGCTGCTGCTGGAGAGGGCGGTAAGCAGCATCGCCCAGTTCCCCTGATAGAACCCGGCGGCGATGCCGTTAAAGGAGCTCAGGGCGCTGGCGAGCGAGCTGGTGACCGTGCCGTCTTTGTTGTACTGGTTGGCGCCGGCAATGGCCGTTGAGATCGGCAGCCCGCTGTTGTTGAACTGGGTCATGCCGGCATTTTTATTGGCCCACTGCACGCCAAGATTGAGGCCGTCGGCGTCCTGAACCTCGGCGATAATTGCTTCAACCAGCACCTGCGGGCGGCGAATGTCCAGCTGCGCGATGACCCGCTCGAGGTCGTTCATGACGTCCGGGGCGGCGGTGACGATCAGCGCGTTGGTCTGGCCGTGGGCTTTGATAATGATGTTTTTATCCAGCGCCGCCACCGGCTTCGCGCTCTGTTTCTCGCTCTGCATGCTGCTGCTGATGCCGGTTAGCACCTCCACCAGGTCGGCGGCTTTGGCATACTTGAGATAGATAACCTTGGTGTTTCCCTGTACCGCCTGCTGGCGGTCGAGCTGGCGGATCATGGTGATGATGCGCTGGCGTGAGTTCGGTTCGCCGCTCACCAGCACCGAGTTGGTCCGCTCGTCGGCGACCACGTTCGCCACCATCGAGCCGGGGAGCGCGGATTTACTGGTGTCCTTGTTCAGCTCATTCACCAGCTTAACCACGTCGGCGGCGGAGGCCCAGGAGAGCGGGACCGTCACCACGCTGCGATCGCCGGCGTTATCAACCCGCTCGACGATGGTCAGCAGGCGCTTAATCACCGCCGCGCGCCCGGTCATCAGCAGCACGTTGGACGGCTCGTAGTGCACCACGCTGCCGGCCCCGGCGTTGTCGTTGAGCTGGCGCAGCAGCGGCGCGAGATCGCGGGCGGCGACGTTGGTGAGCGGCACCACGCGGGTCACCACCTCATCGCCCACGCCAGGGGAGGCGTCGCTGGCGACCGGTACCGCCGCGGTTTTGGCATCTTTTGAACGCACCACCTTCAGCACGCCGTTATTCATATTGATAACCGCAAAACCGTAGACGTCCAGTACGCTGAGGAAGAACTGATAATATTGTTCTTCAGTGAGCATATCGTAGCTGCGAACGGTAATTGTGCCGCGTACGCTGGGGTCGATAATGACCGTCTTATTGAGGTTTTTGCTGACGGTATTAATAAATTCCTGAATATCCGTGCCCTTGAAGCTGGCGGAGAATTCTTCCGCAGCGGCGGGTTTGAATAACAGCGCGCTGAATATCATCAGCAGCGTAAAAAGCAGGCGGAAAATTAGGGTGCTGCGCAATTATTCATCCCTCAAGGCTAAATAGATATCCTGCCGCTGGCCGTCGCGTTCGACGGTCAGCGTTATTTCGCTAAGCTCGGGGAGCTGTTTTAATGCTTGCTGAGCCTGCTGCCGATCGCGGAGATCGAGACCGTTCAGAGCGACCGCCAGATCGTTTTCCTGTAATCCGGCCTGGCGAAAAAGAGTGGGGTCTTTGCCCGGATTAAGTCGATATCCGCTGAGCTGCTCATTGACCATAATCGGGGAAATATTGAGATAGTTGAGAATATTTTGCGGCCGCTCGCGCACCTGCTTAACCCACTCTTTCGCCGGCGGCGTCGGGGCGGATTTCACCGCTGCGCCAGCGTCGTCAAAGAGCGGTATCGCTTCGTTTCTGCCCCGATAGTTAACGATCAGGCGATCGTTAAGAATGGCGACTATTTTGGCTTCGTTACCCGGGGTGCTGTCGCCAACGCCCAGGCTAACCTGTTGATTCCCTTTCGCCACGATGGCAATTGAACGTGCGGCATCGCTGCTGGCGAGCAGGCCGGTGATCCGCAGCTTGAGGGCGGAGAGTGGCGCCTCGGCCAGGGTTTTACCGTCGGCTGAACCGTCCGCTGGCGGCGGCGTTTTTTCCGCATTGCCAAATAGCGTAAACGGCGCTAATTCGTCTGGTCGAATAGCCGCCGGGGAAGGTAAAACCGCCGCGGCGTTAATCGTTATAGCCGCAGAGTCTACAGGGAATATAATCCGCCAGCTTAATTTGGCGAGCTGTTGAGCAATAGGTAATAACATGACGAACATCACAATATGAGGCGCGTTGTTTATTATCGCTTTATTTGTTAGTGTTAACCTCATCACAGAAAAAGGTATTTTAATTCTTTTTCTCATCCTGTTTTCCCCGGGGCGGTCGCGATCCCTACCTTTATTGGTGGGTGGCTTTTTATATTTAAATCTTTTATTGCGAAATTCTCGGTGAGTCGCCGCAAAGCATAATGAGTTTCGCTATCCGGGTCGTCATTCCCTTTTTATTTTTACTCCCCCGGCCGCCTACGCCCCCCCATTAATTGCTAATGGATGATTGAATCGCTGAAAGCAAAAATATCTAATTGCGGCGCTTTACAGATAAACATCTTTTCTTACCTTTCATAATTTATTAAGCATATTAGGGACTATCGAATGCTCAGATATACCTGTAATGCCCTATTCCTTGGCTCGTTGGTTTTACTTAGCGGCTGCGATAATAGTTCTTCATCTTCTTCCTCTGGCTCACCCGACACGCCCGATAATCAGGATGTTGTCGTTCGTTTACCCGATGTGGCGGTTCCCGGTGAAGCTGCCACGGCTTCCTCTCAGCAGGCGGTCATTCATCTGGTTGATATTGCTGGCATTACCAGCGCCACTGCCGCGGATTACAGCACCCGGAATCTCTATCTCTGGAATAATGAAACCTGCGATGCGCTCAGCGCCCCGATGACGGACTGGAATGACGTCAGCACCACGCCGAGCGGCAGCGATAAATACGGCCCGTACTGGGTGATTCCGCTCAATAAAGAGAGCGGCTGCATCAACGTTATCGTCAGAGACGGCACCAACAAGCTGATCGATAGCGATCTGCGCGTGTCGTTCAGCGACTTTACCGACCGCACGGTCTCGGTTATTGCCGGCAGCAGCTCGCTGTATGATACCCGCGCGGATGCGTTTCGCGCCGCGTTTGGCGTGGCGCTTGCCGAGGCCCACTGGGTCGATAAGACCACCCTGCTGTGGCCGGGCGGCGAGGGCAAACCGATCGTTCGCCTGTACTACAGCCACAGCAGCAAAGTGGCCGCCGATAGCGAAGGCAAATTTACCGACCGCTATCTGAACCTGACTCCCACCACCGTCAGCCAGCAGGTGAGCATGCGCTTCCCGCAGCTCTCCAGCTACGCCGCGTTTAAGCTTCCGGATAATGCGCCGGTCAATGAGCTGCTGCAGGGCGAAACGGTGGCGATCGCCGCCGAGAAGGACGGTATTCTGATCTCCGCCACCCAGGTGCAGACGGCGGGCGTGCTGGACGACGTCTACGCGCAGCCGGCGGAGGCCCTTAGCTACGGGGCGCAGGTGAGCGACGGTGGGGTTAATTTCCGCCTGTGGGCGCCGACCGCGCAGCAGGTCGATCTGGTGCTGTATAGCGCCGATAAAAAGGTGCTCGCCAGCCATCCGATGACCCGCGACGCGGCCTCGGGCGCCTGGGCATGGCAGGGCGGAAGCGATCTGAAGGGGGCCTTCTACCGCTATGCGCTGACGGTTTACCACCCGCAGTCGCGCAAGGTTGAACAGTACGAGGTGACCGACCCGTACGCCCATAGCCTCTCCACCAACTCGGAGTACAGCCAGGTTGTCGATTTAAACGACAGCGCGCTCAAGCCCGACGGCTGGGATAGCCTGGCGATGCCTCACGCGCAGAAAACCAAAGCCGATCTGGCGAAGATGACCATCCATGAATCGCATATTCGCGACCTTTCTGCCTGGGACAGCACCGTTCCGGCCGAGCTGCGCGGTAAGTATCTGGCGCTCACCGCTCAGGACAGCAACATGGTGCAGCACCTGAAAAAGCTCTCCGCCTCCGGGGTGACCCACGTTGAGCTGCTGCCGGTGTTCGATCTGGCGACGGTCAACGAGTTCAGCGATAAAGTTGCCGACATCCAGCAGCCGTTCAGCCACCTCTGCGAAGTCAACAGCGCGGTGAAGAGCAGCGAATTTGCCGCCTACTGCGCCAGCGGTTCGACGGTGGAAGAGGTGCTTAATCAGCTCAAGCAAAGCGATAGCCAGGATAACCCGCAGGTTCAGGCGCTGAATAGCCTGGTGGCGCAAACCGATTCCTACAACTGGGGCTACGATCCGTTCCACTACACGGTGCCGGAAGGCTCTTACGCCACGAACCCGGAAGGAACCGCGCGGATCAAAGAGTTCCGTACCATGATCCAGGCGATTAAGCAGGATCTGGGAATGAACGTGATCATGGACGTGGTGTACAACCACACCAACGCCGCCGGGCCAACAGACCGGACTTCGGTGCTGGATAAAATCGTCCCCTGGTACTATCAGCGTCTGAACGAAACCACCGGAAGCGTTGAATCGGCAACCTGCTGCTCGGACTCCGCGCCGGAGCATCGGATGTTCGCCAAGCTTATCGCCGACTCGCTGGCGGTATGGACCACCGATTACAAAATTGACGGTTTCCGTTTCGACCTGATGGGCTATCACCCGAAAGCGCAGATCCTCTCGGCGTGGGAGCGGATGAAGAGCTTAAATCCGGATATCTACTTCTTCGGCGAAGGCTGGGACTCCGGGCAGAGCGACCGTTTCGAAATCGCTTCGCAGATCAATCTCAAAGGTAGCGGGATCGGCACCTTCTCCGATCGTCTGCGCGACTCGGTGCGCGGCGGCGGTCCGTTTGACTCCGGCGATGCGCTGCGCCAGAACCAGGGGATCGGCAGCGGCGCCGGCGTATTGCCTAACGAGCTCACCAGCCAGAACGAAGATACGGTGCGCCACCTTGCCGATCTGACGCGTCTGGGCATGGCCGGGAACCTCGCCGACTTTGTGATGATCGATAAAGACGGCGCGGTGAAAAAGGGCAGCGAGATCGACTACAACGGCGCGCCGGGGGGCTATGCGGCTGACCCGACGGAGGTTGTTAACTACGTTTCGAAGCACGATAACCAGACGCTGTGGGACATGATCAGCTACAAAGCCGCGCAGGAGGCCGACCTTAATACCCGCGTGCGGATGCAGGCTGTATCGCTGGCGACGGTAATGCTGGGCCAGGGGATCGCCTTCGATCAGCAGGGTTCAGAGCTGCTGCGCTCTAAATCCTTCACCCGCGACTCCTATGATTCCGGCGACTGGTTTAACCGCGTCGATTACGCCATGCAGGACAACAACTTTAACGTCGGGATGCCGCGCAGCAGCGATGACGGCAGCAACTACGATCTGATTTCCCGCGTTAAGGAGATGGTGGCGACTCCCGGCGAGCCGGAGCTGCAGCAGATGACCGCGTTCTACCAGGAGCTGACCCAGCTGCGTAAATCATCCCCGCTCTTCACCTTAGGTGACGGCAGCGCGGTGATGAAGCGCGTCGATTTCCGCAATACCGGCGCTGATTCGCTGGCTGGCCTGCTGATCATGACCATCGATGATGGCGTCCAGGCGGGCGCAAGCCTCGACGGCCGGGTGGATGGCCTGGTTGTGGCGATCAACGCGGCGCCTGAGAGCCGGACCCTCCATGATTTCAATGGTGAAAACCTGCAGCTGAGCGCCATTCAGCAGGCGGCGGGAGAGGGGTCGCTGGCGAACGGCGTCGAGATCGCTGCCGATGGCGCGATTACGCTACCGGCCTGGTCCGTGGCGGTGCTGGAAAAACCGCAGGGCGACGCGCAGGGCGCGGGCCTGCCGGTAAGCAGCAAATAAAGCATCTCTTTAGCTGACCTGCATTCACGGGGTCAGGCAGCCCGGCGCTCGGCGTCGGGCTGCGATTCTTTCGCTATCAGGAGAAAGGGTGTGATGATTCGCCATGATGAAGAGTGCCCGATGCCCGCGGTGAGCGTCCGGGAGGCGGGATCGCCGGTGATGGTTGGTACAATGGTGCAGGTTCCCTGGCTTACCGTTCCGCTCTACGCCGCGCTATTTATCGCGCTGGGCTGGTTTGGCGGCGAGCAGTGGCGAAACGCGCCGGTCGCGCAAAAGCCGCTGGTGCCGGTGGCGCATGCGGCGCTGGTGCCGCTTAGCCAGCCTGCACCGCAGCAGGCGGCCTCCGTACCGGTATCTGCTCCGACAAAGCAAAAGGTGCAGGCCAGCGTCGAGGAGGAGAGCCCGCAGGAGGAGGATTATTTACCGGCATTACGCTACAGCGCACATATCTACGCCTCGAGCGAGGATAAGCGCACGATTGTGATCAACGGTCAAAGCTGGCAGGAAGGGCAATCGCCGCTGCCGAATCTGGTGATTGAGCAGATTCAGCAGGATTTAACCGTGTTTAGCTTTAAGGGCAATACGTTTACTCTGGCGGCGCTGGATGACTGGCCGGGAGGTATTATTGCGGATAGTCCACAGGGGCAATAAATTAGGCGCCAATAAAACGCAAAATAAGCGGCTGCGACATTTTATGCGCGATCTAAGCCGGCAATAAAGGGCGCCAGCTGGCGATTAAACTGACTGCATTTGGTTGTTTCCGGAGTGCTGTCCTGCTGCAGCTGTTGATACATCTGCGCGCTGCGCTGAGCCAGGGTTGCGTAATCGATATTTCCCCATCCTCTTTTTTTCCCGACATTCCACGCGGCCTGAGTGAGGGCTTCATCTGCGGGCAGATCGCTGCGATTGCATTTGTTCTTCAGATAGCGGGCGCCTGCGGCCACCGACGAGAGCTGCTCAAGCTGCGCCTCGCTGCTGACGCCAGGGCTTAACGTTGAGGAGCGATTCTGCTGACACCCTGAAAGCACGGCGATCATGATAAGCGGAAATATAACGAAAGTTCGCATAATATTAAGCTGGAATGGTTAACTTAAGGCTAGTTTAACAAATATTTCCCCGCTGTCATCAGTAAATATTATTATATATAGTTAAGCGCCTCTCACTTTTATCCACGGATGGTTTAAGATTTACCTTTACTTCCGGGAAAAATATTTATTGTCACAGTCCGAATATAATATTTCCTGTGCCGGGAAGTTTTCATTTTTATCCGCAGCGCGGGGGCCGAAAAGCGTGAAGCGCACGGGGCGGCGGGGCGCATTTTTTATGCTATTAAAAAACATAATATTTTCCCTTTTGTTACGCTTTGGCGGGGTAAAATGCTGGTTAAGCATATCCTGGTTTAGTGCTATCCTGTGTTCCCTGGACGATTAGTGCTATGTCCCAAAATTCTCTGCAGGTGAAGTATGCAACATGATGATTTATTTTATGATTTTTCTAACTAAACTCATGAGAATCGATCATAGCTGCGCCGTGAGACGCTGACTGCGCGAAGTACAGTCAATAGATGGTCGCCTGCAGGAATAAGACCCCACGGGCGTGAATTTGAGAGATATCTTCTTCCTCTGGCAGGGGGAAGCATTGAGAATCAGGCTTTTACGCCTGAAAGTTGCGGAGAAAAAGCATGGCGGGAGATGACCGCGAGCCTATCGGACGTAAGGGTAAACCCTCGCGTCCGGCAAAACAAAAAGTGACTCGTCGTCGGGTTCGGGACGAGGACTATGACGATGATTACGACGACGATTATGAGGACGAAGAGCCGATGCCGAAGAAAGCGAAAGGCAAAGGTAACAAGCCTCGGCGTAAACGTACCTGGCTGTGGCTGTTGATCAAGCTGGGTATCGTTGTCGCGGTGCTGGTTGCCGCCTATGGCGTCTACCTCGATCAGAAGATCCGCAGCCGCATTGACGGCAAGGTTTGGGAGCTTCCGGCGGCAGTGTATGGCCGGATGGTCAACCTTGAGCCCGATATGCAGGTCAGCAAAAACGAAATGGTGCGCCTGCTGAACGCCACGCAGTATCGTCAGGTGAGCGCGATGACGCGCCCGGGCGAATACACCGTGCAGGCCAACAGCATCGAGATGATTCGCCGTCCGTTTGATTTCCCGGACAGTAAAGAAGGGCAGGTGCGCGCGCGTCTGACCTTTGATGGCGATCGTCTGGAAACGATCGAGAACATGGAGAATAACCGCCAGTTTGGCTTCTTCCGCCTCGATCCGCGGCTGATCACCATGCTGCAGTCGGCCAACGGCGAGCAGCGCCTGTTCGTTAAGCGCAGCGGCTTCCCGGATCTGCTGGTTGATACCCTGCTGGCTACCGAAGACCGCCACTTCTACGAGCATGACGGGATCAGCCTGTACTCGATTGGTCGTGCGGTGCTGGCTAACCTGACGGCGGGGCGCACGGTGCAGGGCGCCAGTACCCTGACCCAGCAGCTGGTGAAAAACCTGTTCCTCTCCAGCGAGCGCTCCTACTGGCGTAAGGCCAACGAAGCCTATATGGCGCTGATCGTTGACGCCCGTTACAGCAAGGATCGGATCCTCGAGCTGTATATGAACGAGGTCTACCTCGGTCAGAGCGGCGATAACGAAATTCGCGGCTTCCCGCTGGCTAGCCTTTACTACTTTGGCCGCCCGGTGGAAGAGCTGAGCCTTGACCAGCAGGCTCTGCTGGTGGGGATGGTAAAAGGCGCATCGATTTACAACCCGTGGCGTAATCCGAAGCTGTCGCTGGAGCGTCGTAACCTGGTTCTGCGTCTGCTGCAGCAGCAGAACGTTATCGACCAGGAGCTGTACGACATGCTGAGCGCCCGTCCTCTGGGCGTGCAGCCGCGCGGCGGCGTCATTTCTCCGCAGCCGGCGTTTATGCAGATGGTGCGTCAGGAGCTGCAGGCGAAGCTGGGCGATAAGGTGAAAGATCTCTCCGGCGTGAAGATCTTTACGACCTTCGATTCCGTGGCGCAGGACGCGGCGGAAAAGGCGGCCACCGAAGGGATCCCGGCGCTGAAGAAGCAGCGTAAGCTGCCGGATCTGGAAACCGCGATGGTGGTCGTTGACCGCTATACCGGCGAGGTGCGGGCTATGGTCGGCGGCGCGGAGCCGCAGTTTGCGGGCTATAACCGCGCGATGCAGGCCCGTCGTTCGATTGGTTCTCTGGCCAAGCCGGCGACCTATCTGACCGCGTTAAGCCAGCCGAACCAGTACCGTCTGAATACCGCCATTGCCGATGCGCCGGTGACGATTCGTCTCTCCAACGGCCAGACCTGGTCCCCGCAGAACGACGATCGTCGCTTTAGCGGCCAGGTGATGCTGGTTGACGCGCTAACGCGTTCGATGAACGTGCCGACGGTCAACCTCGGGATGGCGCTGGGCCTGCCGGCGGTGATCGATACCTGGGTTAAACTGGGGGCGCCGAAAGACCAGCTCAGCCCGGTCCCGGCGATGATCCTCGGGGCGCTGAACCTGACGCCAATTGAAGTGGCGCAGGCGTTCCAGACCATCGCCAGCGGCGGTAACCGCGCGACGCTGTCGGCGCTGCGTTCGGTGATTGCCGAAGATGGCACTGTCCTGTATCAGAGCTATCCGCAGGCTGAGCGGGCGGTTCCTGCGCAGGCCGCATACATGACGCTGTGGACCATGCAGCAGGTTGTCCAGCGCGGCACCGGTCGCCAGCTTGGGGCGAAATATCCGGGCCTGCATCTGGCAGGGAAAACCGGGACCACCAACAACAACGTCGATACGTGGTTCGCCGGTATCGACGGAAGCCAGGTGACGATTACCTGGGTGGGTCGCGATAACAACCAGCCGACGAAGCTGTACGGTGCCAGCGGTGCGATGTCGATTTATCAGCGCTATCTGGCTAACCAGACGCCAACGCCGCTGGTGCTGACGGCGCCGGAAGACGTGGTGGATATGGGCGTCGACGGCAGCGGTAACTTCGTCTGTAGCGGCGGGGTGCGCACGCTGCCGGTATGGACTACCGCGCCGGATGCGCTCTGCCGTCAGGGTGAGCAGATCCAGCAGCAGCAGCTTGAGCAGCAGCAGCAGAACAATCCGTTTAATCAGTCCGGTCAGCAGCCTCAGCAGCAGCAGCCGGCGACCCAGCAGCCGCCGAAGCAGGAAAAAAGCGACGGCGTTGCGGGCTGGATTAAGGATATGTTCGGCAGTAATTAACGATCCGCCTGCTTCTGCAGGGTGCCTCGCTGCGGCCTGCAAGCCGTGCGAATAGGTTGTTACAAGATTAGCCCTCTGATACTTCAGTATTAGAGGGCTTTTTCATTTCTGTAGATTACTTAACAGTCACTTAACCCCACAATTACCGTCTGGTTATTTATTCAGCCTTTGGCATCTCAGCAGGGGCATATCGCTTGCCTTGCATTTCGCGTTTCGCCTATTATGTCAGCCGTCATAATAATAATTCTCGTTTACGTTATCATTCACCTTTATCAGAGATCTACCAATGGCGCGTCCAAAAACTGCTCAGCCAAATCACTCGCTGCGTAAAATCGCAGTC
Organism: Klebsiella terrigena; assembly: GCF_006539725.1. Classification (GTDB taxonomy): domain Bacteria; phylum Pseudomonadota; class Gammaproteobacteria; order Enterobacterales; family Enterobacteriaceae; genus Klebsiella; species Klebsiella terrigena. The sequence goes on from NZ_BJNO01000005.1 coordinate 214,650, forward strand.
GTAGTAGCCACGGCGGTTAGCGGCATGTCTGTCTATGCACAGGCGGCAGTTGAACCGAAAACAGAAGAAACTATTACCGTTATCGCGGCCCCCGTCAGCCAGGAAAGCGCCTGGGGACCGGCTCCGACTATCGCGGCAAAGCGCTCTGCAACTGCCACCAAAACCGATACCCCGATTGAAAAAACGCCGCAGTCGATCTCCGTGGTGACCCGCCAGGAAATGGACATGAAGCAGCCGACAACGGTGAAAGAAGCGCTGGCCTATACGCCGGGCGTTTTCTCCACTCGCGGCAGCTCAACGACCTATGACGTGGTGACAATTCGCGGCTTTACGACCTCGACAACGGTGAACACCAACCAGTATCTGGATGGCATGAAGCTGCAGGGGAATAACTACTCTGAAGTGTCGATGGACCCCTACTTCCTCGAGCGCGTGGAAGTGATGCGCGGACCAACCTCCGTGCTGTACGGCAACAGCAACCCTGGCGGCATCGTCAGCATGGTCAGCAAGCGCCCGACGACCGAGCCGCTGAAAGAAGTTCAGTTCAAAATGGGTACCGATAACCTGTGGCAGACGGGGTTCGATTTTAGCGATGCGATTGATGATAACGGCGTATGGTCCTATCGCCTGACCGGCCTGGGCCGCAGCCAGGACGCGCAGCAGCAGATGGCGAAATCGACCCGCTACGCGGTGGCGCCCTCCTTTAGCTGGCGTCCGGATGATAAAACCGACTTCACCTTCCTGAGCAACTTCCAGAACGATCCGTATGCGGGCTACTACGGCTGGCTTCCGCGCGAAGGGACCGTGGTGCCGTACTACGACGCTAACGGTAACGCGCACAAGCTGCCGACCGATTTCAACGAAGGCGAGCCGAGCAACAAGATGTCGCGCCGCCAGCAGATGGTGGGCTACAGCTTCTCACACCAGTTTGACGAGACCTTTACCGTTCGTCAGAACCTGCGCTACGCCGACGTCAATACGCTCTATCGCTCCGTTTACGGCAACGGCTACACGGCGCCGGGACAGATCAACCGCGCCTACGTGCGCTCTGATGAGCATCTCAACACCTTCACCGTTGATACCCAGCTGCAGTCCGACTTTGCTACCGGCGCCGTGGACCATAAGCTGCTGACCGGCGTGGACTATTCGCGCATGCGCAACGACGTCAATGCCGACTACGGTTCTGCGGATCCGATCGGTATGTCCAATCCGCAGTACGGTAATCCAAACGTCTCGGTGTACTTCCCGTACGCGGTGCTCAACCGGATGGAGCAGACCGGCCTCTATGCCCAGGATCAGATGGAGTGGGATAAGTGGGTGATGACGCTGGGCGGACGCTATGACTACGCCACGACCTCTACGCTGACGCGCGCCACTAACGTTCTGGCCGAAAATCACGACCAGCAGTTTACCTGGCGCGGCGGTATTAACTATCTGTTCGACAACGGTATCTCTCCGTACTTCAGCTACAGCCAGTCGTTTGAGCCGGTTTCAGGCTCGGGCCTCGACGGCAAACCGTTCGATCCGTCGCGCGGCGAGCAGTATGAAGCGGGCGTGAAATACGTGCCGAAAGATATGCCGGTAGTGGTGACCGCGGCGGTGTACCAGCTGACCAAGGATAAAAACCTGACGGCAGATCCGCGCAACCCGACGTTTAGCATTCAAACCGGCGAGATCCGCGCTCGCGGCCTGGAGCTGGAGGCGAAAGCGGCGGTGAACGCCAATATCAACCTCACCGCAGCCTATACCTACACCGATGCTGAGTACCAGCACGACACCGTATTTAACGGCAAACGTCCGGCGGAAGTTCCGCGCAATATGGCGTCGCTGTGGGCGGATTACACCTTCCACGAAACCGCGCTAAGCGGCCTGACGGTCGGCGCCGGCGCGCGCTACGTTGGCTCTACGGTCAGCTACTACAAAAACGATACCGCTGATGCGAAGCAGAATGACTCCTTCGGCGTCGCGGGTTACGCGTTGATGGATGCGACGGTGAAATACGATCTGGCGCGCTTTGGTTTACCGGGCTCGTCGGTGGGTATCAACGTCAATAACCTGTTCGATCGTGAGTACGTTTCCAGCTGCTATAGCGAATATGCGTGCTACTGGGGCGCAGGTCGTCAGGTCATTGCGACCGGAACCTTCCGTTTCTAATCACTCACCGGGCGCGGTTCGCCGCGCCGTTAAACAAGTTGGCCGCTATGCAGGAAAACACACCGCAATCCGATACCACGTTTTCGTTGAATCGCGTGACCTTTCGCGTGCCTGGTCGTACGCTGCTGCATCCGCTTTCGTTAACCTTCCCGGCAGGAAAAGTGACCGGCCTGATTGGTCATAACGGCTCCGGCAAATCGACGCTGTTGAAAATGCTCGGCCGCCATCAGCCGCCGTCAGAGGGCGAGGTGCTGCTCGACGGTCAGCCTCTCGATAGCTGGAGCAGCAAGGCGTTTGCCCGCAAGGTGGCCTATCTGCCGCAGCAGCTGCCCGCGGCGGAGGGGATGACGGTGCGCGAGCTGGTGGCGATTGGACGCTATCCGTGGCACGGGGCGCTGGGGCGCTTTGGCGCGACGGACCGGCAGAAGGTTGAGGAGGCGATTACGCTGGTCGGGCTGAAACCGTTGGCGCATCGGCTGGTCGATAGCCTCTCCGGCGGCGAGCGCCAGCGCGCGTGGATTGCCATGCTGGTGGCCCAGGACAGCCGCTGTCTGCTGCTGGATGAGCCCACCTCGGCGCTGGATATTGCGCACCAGGTTGACGTGCTGGCGCTGGTGCATCGCCTAAGCCAGCAGCGCGGCCTGACGGTGATTGCCGTGCTGCACGACATCAATATGGCGGCCCGCTACTGCGACTATCTGGTGGCCCTTCGCGGCGGCGAGATGATTGCTCAGGGCACGTCGACTGAGCTGATGCGTAGCGAAACGCTGGAACAAATTTACGGCATCCCGATGGGAATTCTGCCGCATCCGGCGGGCAGTGCGCCGGTAAGCTTCGTCTATTAATGGAAAAAAACAACGTGATCACCCGTCGACGTTTACTGACGGCGATGGCGCTATCGCCGCTGCTGTGGCAGATGCGCGGCGCGCGGGCGGCGACCGTCGATCCGCAGCGCATCGTGGCGCTGGAGTGGCTGCCGGTCGAGCTGCTGCTGGCGCTGGGCGTCGTGCCGTACGGCGTCGCCGATATCCCGAACTATCGCCTGTGGGTGAATGAACCGGCGCTGCCGGACTCGGTCATTGACGTCGGGCTGCGCACGGAACCCAATCTTGAACTGCTGACGCAGATGAACCCTTCATATATCGTCTGGTCGGCAGGCTACGGCCCGTCGTCAGAGAAGCTGGCGCGTATTGCGCCGGGGCGAGGATTTACCTTCAGCGACGGCAAGCGGCCGCTGATGATGGCGCAGCAGTCGCTCAACGAGATGGCCGAGCTTATCGGCAAGCAGCAGGCCGCGAAGCGTCATCTGGCAGAATTCGACGCGCTGATGGACGAACTGCGCCCGCGCTTCGCCCACCGCGGCGATCGGCCGCTGCTGATGATTAGCCTGCTCGACCCGCGCCACGTCCTGGTTTTCGGTGATAACTGCCTGTTTCAGGAAATCCTCGAGCGCTTTGGTATCAAAAACGCCTGGCGCGGGGAGAGCACCTTCTGGGGCAGCGTGACCGTCGGCATCGACCGGCTGGCGGCCTATAAGGATGTAGATGTGATCTGCTTTGACCACGGCAACGATAGCGAAATGGCGCAGCTGATGCGCTCCCCGCTGTGGCGGGCGATGCCGTTTGTCCGCGAAGGGCGCTTCCAGCGCGTTCCGGCGGTGTGGTTTTACGGCGCCACGCTCTCGGCGATGCACTTTGCCCGCGTGCTGGCTGACGCGCAGGGAGGCCCGGCGTGAGATCGCGAATTTCTCCTCTGGCGGCTCTGCTGCTGGCCATACTGCTGATTGCCGCCTTCGCGCTCAGCCTCTTTAATCTACGCACCGCGCTGCCGCAAAACGAGTGGCGACAGGCGCTGTGGCAGCCTGATATCGATAGTATTGCCCAGATGCTGTTTCACTACAGCCTGCTGCCGAGGCTGGCGGTATCGCTGCTGGTGGGCGCGGGCCTGGGGCTGGTCGGCGTCCTGTTCCAGCAGGTGCTGCGCAACCCGCTGGCGGAGCCGACGACTCTTGGCGTCGCCACCGGCGCCCAGCTGGGGATGACGGTTACCGCGCTGTGGGCGATCCCCGGCGTGCTGGCATCGCAGTTCGCCGCCCTGGCGGGCGCGTGCCTGGTCGGTGCGCTGGTGTTTGGCGTCTCCTGGGGCAAACGACTCTCGCCGGTGACCCTGATCCTCGCCGGCCTGGTCGTCAGCCTTTACTGCGGGGCGCTCAATCAGCTGATGGTTATTTTCCATCACGACCAGCTGCAGAGCATGTTCCTGTGGAGCACCGGCACCCTGACGCAAACCGACTGGAGCGTAGCGCAGCGGCTGTGGCCGCAGTTGCTCGGCGGCGCGATGCTCACGCTGCTGCTGCTGCGGCCTCTCACCCTGATGGGGCTGGACGACGGCGTGGCGCGCAACCTCGGCCTGGCGCTCTCCCTGGCACGCCTCGGGGCGCTCTCCCTGGCGATTGTTCTCAGCGCGATGCTGGTGAATGCGGTGGGGATTATCGGCTTTATCGGCCTGTTTGCCCCGCTGCTGGCAAAAATGCTCGGCGCCCGCCGCCTGCTCTCGCGCCTGCTGCTGGCGGCGCTGATTGGCGCGCTGATCCTCTGGCTCTCCGATCAAATCATTCTGTGGCTTGCCCGTGTCTGGATGGAGGTGTCAACCGGATCGGTGACCGCGCTGGTCGGCGCGCCGCTGCTGCTGTGGCTGCTGCCGCGCCTGCGCAGTATTAGCGCCCCGGTGATGAACGCCGGCGATAAGGTGCTGGCGGAGCGGCAGAACGTGCTGTGGTTCGCCCTCGGCGGGCTGGTCATTCTGCTGCTGGCGGTGATTGCGGCGCTGGCCTTTGGCCGCGATGCGCAGAGCTGGCACTGGGCCAGCGGTACGCTGCTGGATCAGCTGATGCCGTGGCGCTGGCCGCGGATCCTGGCGGCCCTGTTTGCCGGGGTGATGCTGGCGGTGGCGGGCTGCATTATTCAGCGCCTGACCGGTAACCCGATGGCCAGCCCTGAAGTGTTGGGGATCAGCTCCGGCGCGGCGTTTGGCGTGGTCGTGATGCTGTTCTTTGTCCCCGGCAACGCTTTTGGCTGGCTGCTGCCTGCCGGCAGCCTCGGCGCGGCGGCGACGCTGCTGGTGATTCTGGTTGCTGCCGGACGCGGCGGCTTTTCGCCGCATCGGATGCTGCTGGCGGGCATGGCGTTGAGCACCGCTTTCACCATGCTGCTGATGATGCTGCAGGCCAGCGGCGATCCGCGGATGGCGCAGATTCTGACGTGGATCTCCGGCTCAACCTACGGCGCGACGCCGGAGATGGTGGCGTACAGCGGCTGTGCGATGCTGGTGCTGTTGGCCCTGGCGCCGCTGTGCCGCCGCTGGCTGACGATCCTGCCGCTCGGCGGCGAGGCGGCGCGCGCGGTAGGGGTTGCGCTGACGCCGTCGCGCATCGGCCTGCTGCTGCTGGCCGCCTGCCTGACGGCCACGGCAACGCTGACCATCGGCCCGTTAAGCTTTGTCGGTCTGATGGCGCCGCATATTGCGCGCATGATGGGGTTCCGCCGCACGATACCGCATATGGTGATGTCCGGGCTGATTGGCGGCCTGCTACTGGTGTTTGCCGACTGGTGCGGGCGGATGATCATGTTCCCGTATCAGATCCCGGCAGGTCTGCTGTCGACCTTTATCGGCGCGCCGTACTTTATCTATTTGCTGAGGAAGCAGAGCCGCTAGCTTATCGTGACGAAGGGTCGTTATTCCGGGCGAGGCGTGATGCTCGCCCGGAAGTGCCTGGACTACAGTTTGGCGAACGCGCGGCGCGCGGCGGCGATGGTATTGTTGATATCGTCTTCGCTGTGGGCAACGGACATAAATCCGGCTTCAAACGCCGAAGGCGCCAGATACACGCCCTCTTCCAGCATCAGGTGGAAGAAGCGCTTGAAGCGCTCAACGTCGCACTTCACCACGTCCTGATAGCAGGTGACGCTTTCGGCGTCGGTAAAGAAGAGGCCGAACATGCCGCCAACGTTATTCACCACCAGCGGAATGCCCGCGTCGCGCGCGGCGTCCAGCAGCCCCTGGGCCAGCTGGTTGGTTAAATCCGTCAGCGTTTCGTGAACTCCCGGCTGCGCCACTTCGGTTAAGCAGGCGAAGCCCGCCGCCATGGCGATCGGGTTGCCGGACAGAGTGCCCGCCTGATACACCGGGCCGGTCGGTGCCAGCGCATCCATCACTTCACGACGGCCGCCGAAGGCGCCCACCGGCATGCCGCCGCCGATGATTTTGCCCAGACAGGTCAGATCAGGGACCACATCGTAGTAAGACTGGGCGCCCGCCAGAGCAACGCGGAAGCCGGTCATCACTTCGTCAATAATCAGCAGGGCGCCAAATTCGTCGCACAGCGCGCGCAGGCCAGGCAGGAACTCCGGCTGCGGCGGAATGCAGTTCATATTGCCCGCCACCGGCTCAACGATAATGCAGGCAACCTCCTGCGGATACTGCTCGAACGCGGCGCGGACCGACGCCAGGTCGTTATAGGTGCAGGTCAGGGTGTGTTTGGCGAAATCGGCCGGCACGCCCGGGGAGTTCGGCTGGCCGAGGGTCAGGGCGCCGGAGCCCGCTTTGACCAGCAGGCAGTCGGCGTGACCGTGGTAGCAGCCTTCAAATTTGATGATTTTATCGCGGCCGGTAAACCCGCGCGCCAGGCGAATGGCGCTCATGGTGGCCTCGGTGCCGGAGTTAACCATCCGCACCATATCCATCGTCGGCACCAGCTCCGTCACCAGCGCCGCCATTTTTACTTCCATTTCCGTCGGTGCGCCGAAGCTCAGGCCGCGCTGCGCCGCTTCAATGACCGCATTACGAATGGCCGGGTGGTTGTGACCGAGTACCATCGGGCCCCAGGAACCGACATAATCGATATAGGCTTTACCGTCGACGTCGTACAGATAGGCGCCGTCCGCACGTTCGATAAACAGCGGCGTGCCGCCAACGCCGTTAAAGGCTCGTACCGGCGAGTTAACGCCGCCGGGGATAAGCTCACGTGCAGCGCTAAAGAGAGTTTCAGATTTGCTCATTGCCTGGTTCCTGATTCGTGAAAAATGTTTTGCTGGTTATTCTAAGTTATTCCAGGATAGTTATGAAATTTTTGCCCAATTGAAACAAAGCGCCAGCGGTGAATTTTTTCCGCGACGGAGGGCGTCCTGGCAGTTAAAATGCCCTCTGTACTATTTGTATGACTATTAACCGACGAGAGTATGAAAGCACAAGCCTCCTCTTTTGAAGCAAAACAAATCGTGCGCCTGCGTCGCGGCGACGTCGTTCGCCGCCTGGTTCAGCGGGATAAAACGCCGCTGGCGGTGCTGTTAATGGCCGCCGTCGTCGGAACCCTGGCCGGGCTGGTGGGCGTCGCTTTTGAAAAAAGCGTCAACTGGGTGCAGAACCAGCGCATCGAAACCCTGCTGCAGGTGGCGGACTACCGTTTCCTGGTCTGGCCGCTGGCCTTTATCACCTCCGCGCTGCTGGCGATGGTCGGCTACTTCCTGGTGCGTCGCTTTGCGCCGGAGGCGGGCGGCTCCGGGATCCCGGAAATCGAAGGGGCGCTGGAAGAGCTGCGGCCGGTTCGCTGGTGGCGGGTGCTGCCGGTGAAGTTTATCGGCGGGATGGGAACCCTGGGCGCCGGTATGGTGCTGGGCCGTGAAGGGCCGATGGTGCAGCTCGGCGGAAATCTTGGGCGCATGGTGGTGGACGTATTCCGCATGCGCAGTCCCGAAGCGCGCCATACGCTGCTGGCAACCGGCGCCGCTGCGGGCCTCTCCGCCGCGTTCAATGCGCCGCTGGCGGGGATCCTGTTTATTATTGAAGAGATGCGCCCGCAGTTCCGCTACAACCTGATCTCTATTAAGGCCGTGTTTACCGGCGTGATTATGTCGAGCATCGTATTTCGCATATTTAACGGTGAAGGGGCGATTATCGAGGTCGGTAGGCTGAGCAATGCGCCGGTCAACACCCTGTGGCTGTATCTGATTCTGGGGATGATTTTCGGCGCGATTGGCCCGCTTTTTAACACCCTGGTGCTGCGTACCCAGGATATGTTCCAGCGTCTTCACGGCGGCGATCTCAAAAAGTGGGTGCTGATTGGCGGGCTGATTGGCGGCAGCTGCGGTATTCTCGGGCTGATCCAGCCTGCGGCTGCCGGGGGCGGGTTTAACCTCATTCCGATTGCCGCGGCGGGTAACTTCTCCGTTGGCCTGCTGCTGTTTATTTTTATCGCCAGGGTGATTACCACGCTGCTGTGCTTCTCCTCCGGCGCGCCCGGCGGGATTTTTGCGCCGATGCTGGCGCTGGGAACCCTGCTGGGAACGGCATTCGGCATGGCGGCGACGCCGCTGTTTCCGGGCTATCATCTCGATCCGGGCACCTTTGCCATCGCCGGAATGGGCGCGCTGCTCGCCGCCTCGGTGCGCGCGCCGCTGACCGGAATTGTGCTGGTGCTGGAGATGACCGATAACTATCAGCTCATTTTGCCAATGATTATTACCTGCCTCGGCGCAACACTACTGGCTCAATTTCTCGGGGGTAAGCCCTTGTATTCAACTATCCTTGAACGAACGCTGGCGAAACAGGCCGCTGAGAAGGAGGCAAAAGCGCGTGCGGTTGCCGGGGAGAATACTTGAACGATTTACCAGGGTATTAGATAATGGCTCAAAAGGTCCGGTTATTCTTTAAGCGGATCGGCAGTATTAATGGGAGCATAAAATGAGTGATGATGTCGTGTTGCCGCTGGAGTTTACCGAAGCCGCAGCCAAAAAAGTAAAATTCCTGATTTCTGATGAAGACAACCCGAACCTGAAGCTGCGCGTTTATATCACCGGCGGCGGCTGCAGCGGTTTCCAATACGGCTTCACCTTCGACGATCAGGTTAACGAAGGGGATATGACCATCGAGAAACAGGGCGTTGGCCTGGTGGTTGACCCAATGAGCCTGCAGTATCTGGTCGGCGGCGCCGTCGATTACACTGAAGGCCTCGAAGGCTCACGTTTTATCGTGACCAACCCGAATGCGAAAAGCACCTGCGGCTGCGGATCTTCGTTTAGCGTTTGATTCGATCCCGCCGAAGTGGGGCCCATGGACGGGCCGCGCAGCCGGCACCTCTTACCCGACTGCGGCCGGTTTACGCCACGAAGCCCGCGTTCTAACGCCCGTTATCATCCAGCGCAAACGTCGGCAGCTTCAGGTGCCAGCGGATTGCCGCCAGCCGAATGACCAGCGTCACGGCCATCCCCATCATCGCCGAATTTTGCAGCGATACGTGAAACGTATCGTAGGCCGTTGCGTGCACGATACCGCCGACAATGCAGGCCGTGGCATAGATTTCGGTACGTAAAATCATCGGGATTTCACGCGCCAGCACGTCGCGAATAATGCCGCCGCCGACGCCGGTCACCACCCCCATGCAGACCGCGACCAGCGGACCGCTGTGGGCAATAAAGGCTTTATTGACGCCGATGCCGACAAAGACCGCCAGGCCGACGGCGTCGAGCACCGGCAGTATCCATTTTGGCAGCCGGCGCGGCTGGCGTACCAGCAGGATAGTCAGCATGCTGGTCACCATGGCCACCACCAGGTCCGTTGGGTCTTTAACCCAGAACACCGGGCCGTTGGCGAGCGCCATATCGCGGATCGTCCCGCCGCCCACGGCGGTCACCACCCCCAGCACCAGCACGCCGAAAGGGTCCATCCGCAGTTTGCCGGCCAGCAACACGCCGGAGATCGCAAATACGGCGGTGCCAATAATATCCAGCCAATAGACAAGCATCGTCAGTTCCCGCTTAGCGCCTGGTTAACAGGCGATTATTTTACCTGCTCGAGCGCAGTACAGAGTTGTTTTGCGGCGAGGATAATACGTGGGCTCGCGCGTTCAAACCAGTCGCTATGCAGCGCAATCAGCGAAATTTTTAACTGATTATGCCAGTAGCGTTCGACTTCGGGAATTTTGCGGGCATCGCCGGTGATGACAATGGCCTGCGGCTGCCTGGCGAGAACCTGCTCGCGGCTGACCTGGGGCCAGGGTGCTTTACTGGCAGCGAAAATATTCTCGCCGCCGCACAGCGTCAGGACCTGATCCTGAATCGATCCCTGGCTGCTGGTAAAAAGAGGGTTGCTGCCGAACTGGAGAAAGACGCGCTTCTTCGCAAGATGGGCGTAGCGGGCCTTTAGCGCGCTATAGTCGTCCTGCATCTGCTGCGCCGCCTGACGGGCCTTTTCCGGCTGAGGGCTCCACTGCGCCAGCTGCCGCAGGGTGGTGATAATCTCTTCGATGGTGGCGGTATCGACCCAGATGACCTTGATACCGAGGGAGCTTAGCTGATTAACCTGCCGCTCGGCGTTGCCTCCGCGCCACGCCAGGACCAGGTCCGGCCTGAGGGCGACAATGCGCTCCAGGTTCATCCCCTGCCAGCTGGAAACCTGCTCGATGCCGGCGGCTTCCGGCGGGTAGTCGGAATAGCTGCTGACGCCAACCGGCGTGATGCCTGCCGCAAACGCCAGCTCGGTATTGGCCGGGGATAGCGTAATCACCCGCGGCGCGGCAAAGAGCCACGCCGGGGCCAGCAGCAGCAGGGCGGCAAGCGCCTGTTTTAGCGATTTAGCCACGCGTCAGGTTCTGCACCAGATTTTCCACCATCAGGGTGGACTGCCTGGCGGCGACGGCGAGGAACTCGTCGAAGCTCAGATGGGACTGCTGATCGGCAACGTCGGAGATGGCGCGAACCACCACGAACGGGACGCCGAAGTTATAGCAGACGTGCGCGATGGCGGCGGCTTCCATTTCGACCGCTACGGCCTGGGGGAAGTTATGGCGGATTTTCGCCAGCCCGACGGAGCCGTTGATGAACGCGTCGCCGCTGACGATCAGACCGCGTACCGCGTTAAGATTCAGCGCTTCAATGCTGCTTTGCGCGGCGGCAATCAGCTTATCGTCGGCTTTGAAGCCCGCCGGGCAGCCCGGCAGCTGGCCGTATTCGTAGCCGAATGCGGTCACGTCGGCGTCGTGGTAGCGGGCTTCGTCGGAGATAACGATATCACCGACTTTTAGCGTTGGCTCAAGACCGCCCGCGGAGCCGGTGTTGATAATCACGTCCGGCTTGCAGACTTCCAGCAGCAGCGCCGCGCCCATCGCCGCGGCAACTTTACCGATCCCCGATTTCAACAGGGCGACGTCGGTACCGTGAAGCTGGCCGGTATAAATTTCGCTGCCGCCGAGGGTGATAGTCTGGCGGTTTTCGATTTTGTCGCGCAGAAGGGTAACTTCTTCTTCCATGGCGCCAATAATGCCGATTTTCATAGATTTACTCGCGATGTGTCAGGTTTAGTTGCATAGTCTATCATGCACTCAAAGGGAAACGTTATTGCTCGCGAGCGGGAGAGGCTATGGCAAAGATTGATTTTCGCAACAAGATTAACTGGCGCCGACGCTATCGCTCGCCGCAGGGTGTCGAAACGGAACGTGAAATCCTGCGTATTTTCGAAAGCGATCGCGGGCGCATTATTAACTCCCCGGCCATCCGCCGTTTACAGCAGAAAACCCAGGTCTTTCCGCTGGAGCGCAACGCGGCGGTGCGCACCCGACTTACCCACTCTCTCGAAGTGCAGCAGGTTGGACGCTACATCGCCAAAGAGGTTCTGAGCCGGCTGAAGGAGCAGCAGCTGCTGACGGCCTACGGCCTGGATGAGCTCGGCGGGCCGTTTGAGAGCATTGTCGAGATGGCGTGCCTGATGCACGACATCGGCAACCCGCCGTTTGGCCATTTTGGCGAGGCGGCAATCAATGACTGGTTCAGCCAGCGCCTCGCGCCTGACGATGCGGCTAACGAAGCGCTGCCCAACGATCGCTGCACGGTTGAGGTGCTGCGCCTGCGGCCGGGCGAGGCGTCGCTGAACGCGCTGCGCAGTAAGATCCGCCAGGATCTGTGCTGGTTTGAGGGCAACGCGCAGGGGATTCGTTTAGTGCATACGCTAATGCGAATGAATCTTACCTGGGCGCAGGTTGGCTGTATTCTTAAATATACTCGCCCGGCCTGGTGGCGCGGTGACGCGCCTGCCAGTCACAGCTATTTAATGAAGAAGCCTGGTTATTATTTAGCCGAAGAGGGCTATATTGCGAGGTTACGTAAAGAACTGGATCTGGCTCCTTACAATCGCTTTCCTTTAACATGGATTATGGAAGCGGCGGACGATATCTCATATTGCGTCGCCGATCTTGAAGATGCGGTAGAAAAACGAATTTTCAGCGTAGAGCAACTCTATCAGCATCTGTACGACGCGTGGGGGCAGCATGAAAAAGGTTCGTTATTTTCCCAGGTGGTAGAAAATGCGTGGGAAAAATCACGTTCTAATTCCCTAAGCCGGAGTACAGAAGATCAGTTCTTTATGTATTTACGGGTGAATACGCTGAATAAACTGGTGCCGTATGCGGCCCGACGCTTTATAGATAACATCGCGAAGATTTTTACCGGTGATTTTAATCACGCGCTGCTTGAGGATGATAGCGACTGCAGTCAGCTGCTGGAGCTATATAAAAACGTGGCGATAAAACATGTGTTTAGCCATCCGGATGTAGAGCAGCTGGAATTGCAGGGCTATCGCGTTATTAGCGGCCTGTTAGATATCTATAAGCCGCTGCTGAAATTGTCGCTGGAGGAGTTCAGCTTATTAGTCGAAAAAGAGAGAGTGAGAAGTCTGCCTATCGCTTCGCGGCTATTTCAGAAACTTTCCACGCGACATCGGCTGGCCTACGTGGAGGCGGTAAACAAAATTCCGGCAGATTCCGCAGAGTTTCCGCTGATGGAATACTATTATCGCTGCCGCCTGATCCAGGACTATATTAGCGGGATGACGGACCTGTATGCATGGGATGAATATCGGCGGCTGATGGCGGTAGAATAGGTACAGGTTTTGTAAAGACGGACAATAATTTTTTACTTTTTGGCAGTGCTTAATTCCGGAACTTAGCGCGATAAAATGACTCTGATAGTCACTTACATAGCAATTCTGCGTTATCTAAAATCGAGATTGAGACATATGAAAAAAACCACGTTAGCAATGAGTGCACTGGCTCTGAGTTTAGGTCTGGCGTTATCCCCGCTCTCTGCGAGCGCGGCAGAAACAGCTTCTTCGGCGACGAATGCGCAGCAGATGCCGAGTCTGGCCCCGATGCTGGAAAAAGTCATGCCGTCGGTCGTCAGCATCAACGTTGAAGGCAGCACCACCGTGAACACGCCGCGGATGCCGCGTAACTTCCAGCAGTTCTTCGGCGACAACTCGCCGTTCTGCCAGGACGGTTCACCGTTCCAAAGCTCTCCGTTCTGTCAGGGCGGCGGGCAGGGCGGCGGCGCGCCGGCTGACGGCAGCCAGCAGCAGAAATTTATGGCGCTGGGCTCCGGGGTCATTATTGATGCGGCGAAAGGCTATGTCGTCACCAATAACCACGTTGTGGACAATGCGACGACCATCAAAGTTCAGCTCAGCGACGGGCGCAAGTTTGACGCCAAAGTGGTGGGTAAAGACCCGCGTTCCGATATTGCGCTGATTCAGATTCAGGATCCGAAAAACCTGTCGGCAATCAAGCTGGCTGACTCCGACGCCCTGCGCGTAGGCGACTACACCGTGGCTATCGGTAACCCGTTTGGTCTGGGTGAAACCGTGACCTCCGGTATTGTTTCCGCTCTCGGCCGCAGCGGCCTGAACGTGGAAAACTACGAAAACTTTATCCAGACGGATGCGGCGATTAACCGCGGTAACTCCGGCGGTGCGCTGGTGAACCTGAACGGCGAGCTGATCGGTATCAATACCGCGATCCTCGCACCGGACGGCGGTAACATCGGCATCGGCTTTGCTATCCCGAGCAACATGGTGAAAAACCTGACCGAGCAGATGGTCAAATATGGTCAGGTGAAACGCGGTGAGCTGGGGATCATGGGGACCGAGCTGAACTCCGAGCTGGCAAAAGCGATGAAGGTCGATGCCCAGCGCGGCGCCTTCGTCAGCCAGGTGATGCCGGGCTCTGCCGCGGCGAAAGCCGGTATCAAGGCCGGGGACGTGATTACCTCGCTGAACGGTAAACCGATTAGCAGCTTTGCCGCACTGCGTGCGCAGGTCGGAACGATGCCTATCGGCAGCAAAGTCGAGCTTGGCCTGGTGCGCGATGGCAAACCGGTCACCGCGACCGTCGAGCTGCAGCAGAGCAACCAGACTCAGGTTGACTCCAGCAGCATCTTCAACGGTATCGAAGGGGCTGAAATGAGCAACAAGGGCCAGGATAAAGGCGTGACGGTCAATAACGTCAAGGCCGGGACCCCTGCGGCACAGATTGGCCTGAAGAAAGGCGATATTATCGTCGGTGCTAACCAGCAGCCGGTGAAAAATATTGCCGACCTGCGCAAAATCTTTGACGCTAAACCGTCGGTGCTGGCGCTGAATATTCAGCGCGGTGATAGCACTATCTACCTGCTGATGCAGTAATCTCTGTCGGTTACATCAGCCCCTTCTCCTCGCCCGAGGGAAGGGGCTTTTTTTATCCTGCACCGCGGCCGAACCGTCATTCTGTGATTCCTTCCACAACTCCATACTTCTCTCCCGTGCTTTGTGCATACGCACAATGCAGCGCTAACCCAACTCTTTTATGCTGGTGCCCTGCTCACGGGAGGGTTACATGGCTGGCTGGCATCTTGATACCAAAATGGCGCAGGATATTGTGGCGCGTACCATGCGCATCATTGATACCAATATCAACGTAATGGATGCCCGTGGGCGCATTATTGGCAGCGGCGATCGTGAGCGTATTGGTGAATTGCACGAAGGCGCGCTGCTGGTTCTCTCGCAGGGACGTATTGTCGATATCGATGATGCGGTGGCCCGCCACCTGCACGGCGTACGCCAGGGGATCAACCTGCCGCTGCGTCTGGAAGGGGAAATCGTCGGCGTCATCGGCCTGACCGGCGAGCCTGAAACGCTGCGCAAGTATGGCGAGCTGGTATGCATGACCGCAGAGATGATGCTGGAGCAGTCCCGGCTGATGCACCTGCTGGCCCAGGATAGCCGCCTGCGTGAAGAGCTGGTGATGAACCTGATTCAGGCGGAAGAGAATACTCCGGCACTTACCGAATGGGCGCAGCGCCTGGGAATCGACCTGAATCAGCCGCGGGTGGTGGCAATGATTGAGGTCGATAGCGGCCAGCTGGGCGTGGATAGCGCCATGGCGGAACTGCAGCAGCTGCAGACGGCTCTGACCACCCCGGATCGCAATAACCTGGTGGCGATTGTCTCATTAACGGAGATGGTGGTTCTTAAGCCCGCGCTCAACGCCTTTGGCCGCTGGGATGCGGAAGATCACTGCAAACGGGTTGACCAGCTTATCGCCAGAATGAAGGAAAACGGCCAGCTGCGTTTCCGCGTGGCATTAGGCAACTTCTTTACCGGGCCTGGGAGCATTGCGCGCTCGTATCGTACCGCCCGCACCACCATGATGGTCGGCAAGGAGCGCATGCCGGAGAGCCGGAGCTATTTTTATCAGGATTTGATGCTGCCGGTGCTGCTCGATAGCCTGCGCGGCGGCTGGCAGGCCAACGAGCTGGCCCGTCCGCTGGTTCGCCTGAAGGCGATGGATAATAACGGTCTGCTGCGACGCACGCTGCAGGCCTGGTTTCGCCATAACGTTCAGCCGCTGGCGACCTCAAAGGCGCTGTTTATTCATCGTAATACGCTGGAGTACCGGCTGAATCGTATTTCAGAGCTGACGGGGCTGGACCTGGGCTGTTTTGACGATCGGCTGCTGCTCTATATTGCGCTGCAGCTGGATGAACAGAGGTAGGGGATAATCCCGGATGATGGCGCGAACGCCTTATCCGGGCGGCTGTACACATAGCCCTGACGGGCATCGCCGGCCAGGGAAGGGGAGCAGACTTACTTGTTGCGGGTCAGTTTTTCCAGATCGGCTTCAATTTCGCTGATCTTATGGGTGACCACGCTTTCAAGATGACGCAGATCGTCGAGGATCTTACGTTTCAGATCGACTTCAGTGCGATCGCGCTGGCAGATCTGATCGAGTTCATCGATAACGTAGCGCAGGTTGGGACTGATCTCCTGCACCTCTTTATAACCCTGGCCTACGCCATCGGCGACCACGGTCTTACGCTGACGCGGATACTTAAACTTAACGCTCTTGGCGAAGAATTCGCCCTTGTCCTTCTGAAAATAGATTTTCAGAATGTCGTTGTTAGCTTCCTGCCGCAGGCTATAGCGATCGATTTCATCAGGATTGGTAATGCCAAGACTTTTCAGATTATCGTACATAACGGTACCTTTGATATCATTATAACCTTTGAATAATTAACGAAAAAAGCCATCTTCGCCAGCGTCAAATATAAAAAAAGCGGGATATCTCCCGCTTTTTATACTGTTTAGTCGATGGTACGCAGCAGTTCGTTAATGCCGACCTTGCCGCGAGTTTTCGCATCAACCTTCTTCACGATCACCGCGCAGTACAGGCTGTACTTGCCATCTTTCGACGGCAGGTTGCCGGAAACCACCACCGAGCCGGCCGGTACGCGACCGTAGAAGACTTCGCCGGTTTCGCGGTCGTAGATTTTGGTGCTCTGGCCGAGGTACACGCCCATCGAGATAACGGAACCCTCTTCGACGATAACGCCTTCGACAACTTCAGAACGCGCGCCGATAAAGCAGTTATCTTCGATGATGGTTGGGTTAGCCTGCAGCGGTTCCAGCACGCCGCCGATACCCACGCCGCCGGAGAGGTGCACGTTTTTACCGATCTGCGCGCAGGAGCCGACGGTAGCCCAGGTATCAACCATGCTGCCTTCGTCAACGTAGGCGCCGATGTTGACGTAGGACGGCATCAGCACGGTGTTGCGGGCAATAAACGCGCCCTGGCGAACGGCCGCCGGCGGAACCACGCGGAAGCCCTCTTTCTGGAAACGCGCTTCATCGTAGTCGGCGAATTTCATCGGTACTTTATCGAAGTAGCGGCTTTCCGCACCGTCGATAACCTGGTTATCGTTAATACGGAAAGAGAGCAGAACCGCTTTCTTCAGCCACTGGTGGGTGACCCACTGGCCATCGATCTTTTCAGCGACACGCAGAGCGCCGGAATCAAGCAGGGAAATGACCTGGTTAACCGCTTCGCGGGTTACGGTATCCACATTTGCCGGCGTGATGTCGGCGCGACGCTCAAAGGCGGACTCAATAACATTCTGTAATTGCTGCATTGTTTACTCTTTCTCTATTACACATAAAAGTTCGTTACCCTTTATCGTTTGGATTGAGGGCCTCTGTCAACCGTTGTTGTACTTCTTGTTGCAGCTCATTATTAAGCGCACGCCGGTCTGCCGTGGCGATTATAAATAAATCTTCTACTCGCTCACCAATTGTCGTAATTCTGGCCCCGTGCAGGGAAATATTGAGGTCGGCGAAGACCTGTCCGACCCGGGCCAGCAGGCCGGGCTGATCGAGCGCAATCAGCTCAAGAAACGATTTTCGGTCGGTATGCGTGGGCAGGAAATTGACCTCGGTGGCGACGGAAAAATGGCGTAATTTTGCCGCCTGCCGGCGCGGAGCGGGCGGCTGCCAGCTGCGTTGAGTAATGGTCTGCTCGAGCCCGAGGCGGATCATTTCGTGGCGATCGGCGGAGAGCGGGCTGCCGTCCGGTTCGAGCACGATAAAGGTGTCCATCGCCATCCCGTCGCGGGTGGTAAAGACCTGGGCGTCGTGCACGCTCAGATTTCGGCGGTCAAGTTCACCGCAGACGGCGGCGAAGAGATACGGGCGGTCCGGGCTCCAGATAAAGATTTCGGTGCCGCCGCGCGTGGCCTGCGAGCTGAGCAGGATCATCGGTTTATTAAGATCGTGCCGGAGCAAATTACGCGCGTGCCAGGCGAGCTGATTTGGCGTGTGGCGCACGAAGTAGTTGGCCCGGCAGCGGTTCCAGATTTGATGCAGGGCCTCTTCATTGATGTTTTCCATCCGCAGCAGCGCCAGCGCCTGCAGCTGATGATGGCGAACTCGTTCGCGCATATCCGGCGTGCTTTGCATGCCGCGGCGCAGCTGTTTTTCGGTGGCGAAATAGAGCTCGCGCAGCAGGCTCTGCTTCCAGCTGTTCCACAAGGTTTCGTTGGTGGCGCAGATATCGGCCACGGTCAGGCACACCAGGTAGCGCAGGCGGTTTTCCGTCTGCACCTCTTCGGCGAACTGTTTGATGACCTCGGGATCCTGAATATCACGGCGCTGGGCGGTGACGGACATTAACAGATGATGGCGAACCAGCCAGGCGACCATCTGAGTTTCTCGCGAGTTCAGGCCGTGCAGTTCGGCAAACTTCAGGACGTCCTGGGCACCGAGCACCGAATGATCGCCGCCGCGGCCTTTAGCAATGTCGTGGAACAGGGCGGCAATCAGAATCAGCTCAGGATGGGTCAGGCGCGGCCACAGCTCAACGCACAGCGGGTGGCGGCTGCGGGTCTCCTCTTTGGCAAAACTCTCCAGCTTGAGCAGGACGCGGATCGTATGCTCGTCCACGGTGTAGGCATGGAACAGATCGAACTGCATCTGGCCGACGATATGCGACCACTGCGGCATGTATGCCCACAGCACGCTGTGGCGGTGCATCGGCAGCAGCCCGCGGCTCACCGCACCCTGGTGGCGCAGCATGCTGAGAAAAATGGTTCGCGCTTCCGGGATATAGCACAGCGGCTGCGTCAGGTGGCGGCGCGCGTGGCGCAGGTGGCGCAGCGTTGTGGAGTAGATGCCGGTGATGCTGCTGTTGCGTACCATAATATAGAACATGCGCAGAATAGCCTGCGGCTCGCGGATGAACAGCGTATCGTCGCGCAGGTCGATGAGCGAGCCGCGCAGCTGAAAATCATCGTCAATCGGCCGCGGCTTTTCGTCTTCGGTCAGCGCCAGGATGGCCTCATCAAATAGCTGCAGCAGCATATGGTTCAGTTCGCTTACCCGCCGGGTGACGCGGAAGAAATCCTTCATCATATGCTCGATGGGCTGATTGCCCTCGCCGTCATAGCCCAGCCGGCGCGCCACGCTGAGCTGGCGGTCGAAGAGCAGACGGTTATCGTAGCGGGTCAGCTCCAGATGCAGGGCGAATCGAATGCGCCACAGCTGGTGCAGGCATTCGTTGAGCTCGTTGCGCTCCGCCTCCGTCAGGAAGCCGAAGCCCACCATTTCATCCATCGAGGTGGCGCCGAAGTGGCGGCGCGCGACCCACTGCAGGGTATGAATATCCCGCAGGCCGCCGGGGCTGCTTTTGACATCCGGCTCGAGGTTGTAGCTGGTGCCGTGGTAGCGCTGATGGCGCACGCTCTGTTCTTCGAGTTTGGCGGCGAAGAATTTCTCCGACGGCCAGAAGCCGTCGCTAAAAATGTGCTTTTGCAGCTCAAGAAACAGCGCGACGTCGCCGATCAGCAGGCGCGATTCGATCAGGTTGGTGGCGACGGTGAGATCGGATAATCCTTCCAGCAGGCACTCTTCGAGGGTGCGCACGCTGTGCCCGACCTCCAGCTTGACGTCCCACAGCAGCGTCAGCAGCTCGCCGACCTTCTGCGCCTGTTCGTCGGAGAGTTTTTTTCGGCTTAATATCAGCAGGTCGACGTCGGAGAGCGGGTGCAGTTCACCGCGACCGTAGCCGCCTACCGCCACCAGAGCCATGTCGCAAACCGACCCGAAGCCGTACTCTACCCACAGGCGCTGCAGCAGCTGATCGATAAACTCGGTGCGGGCTTCAATCAGCCGCTCAGCGGCGGTGCCGGCATCGAAAGCTTCGCCCAGCCAGCGCTGGAAAAGCTCGAGATGGGACTTAATCGTCGCGCAGTTCAAATCGTCCTGCGGCCAGGCGCCCGGATCCTCAGGTTGGCCCGAGAGGGCCAGGGGGAGAGTGCCAGGTAAAGAGTTGCTCATCGCGCCACCATAAGAAAAATATATCGCCCGTCATAAAAAAGCCGGCGGGCGCCGGCTTTTCGTTATTCGTTGTGCGAGATTATCGCCGGGATGGTGTCATCCTTGCGTAACGTCAGAATTTCGCAGCCGTTATCCGTCACCACAATAGTATGCTCGTACTGGGCAGACAAGCTCCGGTCTTTCGTTTTCACCGTCCAGCCGTCTTTCATGCTGCGGATCTCTTTCTTACCGGCGTTGACCATCGGCTCGATGGTAAAGGTCATCCCCGGCTTGAGCACCACGTTGGTCTCCGGTGAGTCGTAGTGCAGCACCTGCGGCTCTTCATGGAAGCCGCGGCCAATGCCGTGCCCGCAGTATTCACGCACCACGGAAAAACCTTCCGCTTCGACAAATTTCTGAATGGCCGCGCCGATGGCCCGCAGGTTAATGCCGGGTTTGACCATCTTCAGGGCCAGATAGAGGCTCTCCTGAGTGACGCGGCACAGACGCTCGCCGAGGATCGTCGGTTTGCCGACGATAAACATTTTGGAGGTGTCGCCGTGGAACTCATCCTTAATGACCGTGACGTCAACGTTGACGATATCGCCATCTTTCAGCCGTTTTTCATCATCCGGGATACCGTGGCACACCACTTCGTTAATCGAGATACACACCGATTTAGGGAAGCCGTGGTAGCCGAGGCAGGCGGAGATCGCTTTCTGCTCGTTGACGATGTAATCGTTACAGATGCGGTCCAGCTCGCCGGTGCTGACGCCCGGTTTTACATAGGGTTCAATCATTTCGAGCACTTCGGCGGCCAGGCGGCCCGCGACGCGCATTTTTTCGATGTCTTCAGATGTCTTGATAGAAATAGCCATGGATTGTGTCCAGCTGTGTCGATTTTTTCGACAATAATAGAGTAAGTCCCGTCAATGTTAACAGTCCGGGTGACCTGGTGCCAAATTGAGAATCATTAACAGCACTCAGCGTCAACAAGAGTTGGTGTCCAATCCTATTTTGTGGTATAAAGCGCGCCGGACTTCCGTTCCATTTCGTACTACACAGGATGGACTGAAGCGACAAATCTCACTTTGTGTATATAACACACACGTATCGACACATATTCCGGGGTGCCCTTTGGGGTCGGTAATATGGGATACGTGGAGGCATAACCCCAACTTTATCTATAGAGGTTTTAAACATGGCAACTGTTTCCATGCGCGACATGCTCAAGGCTGGTGTTCACTTTGGTCACCAGACCCGTTACTGGAACCCGAAAATGAAGCCTTTCATCTTCGGCGCGCGTAACAAAGTTCACATCATCAACCTTGAGAAAACTGTACCGATGTTCAACGAAGCTCTGGCTGAACTGAACAAGATCTCTGCTCGTAAAGGCAAGATCCTGATCGTTGGTACTAAGCGCGCTGCAAGCGAAGCGGTAAAAGACGCTGCTAACAGCTGCGATCAGTTCTTCGTGAACCATCGCTGGTTGGGCGGTATGCTGACTAACTGGAAAACCGTTCGTCAGTCCATCAAACGTCTGAAAGACCTGGAAACTCAGTCCCAGGACGGTACTTTCGAGAAGCTGACCAAGAAAGAAGCGCTGATGCGTACTCGTGAACTGGCCAAGCTGGAAAACAGCCTGGGCGGTATCAAAGACATGGGCGGCCTGCCGGACGCACTGTTTGTTATCGATGCAGACCACGAACACATCGCTATCAAAGAAGCAAACAACCTGGGTATCCCGGTATTTGCTATCGTTGATACTAACTCCGATCCGGACGGCGTAGATTTCGTTATCCCGGGTAACGACGATGCAATCCGCGCTGTTAGCCTGTACCTGGGTGCAGTAGCTGCAACCGTGCGTGAAGGTCGTTCTCAGGATCTGGCTTCTCAAGCGGAAGAAAGCTTCGTAGAAGCTGAATAATAAGGTCTAGCCCTTATTTAGTACCGTGTATAAATAGGGGCCTATATTTGGCCCCTTTTTCACTTTTAAACCTGTTTGGTTCCTGGAACCGGGCAGGTCATATCTCTCCCGAGGATTAAAGAATGGCTGAAATTACCGCATCCCTGGTAAAAGAGCTGCGCGAACGTACCGGCGCAGGCATGATGGATTGCAAAAAAGCACTGACTGAAGCTAACGGCGACATCGAGCTGGCAATCGAAAACATGCGTAAATCCGGCGCGATCAAAGCGGCGAAAAAAGCAGGTAACGTTGCTGCTGACGGCGTGATCATCACCAAGATCGACGGTACCTACGGCATCATTCTGGAAGTTAACTGCCAGACTGACTTCGTAGCAAAAGATGGCGGTTTCCAGGCATTTGCTAACAAAGTTCTGGACGCAGCCGTTGCCGGTAAAATCACCGACGTTGACGTACTGAAAGCTCAGTTCGAAGAAGAGCGCGTTGCGCTGGTTGCTAAAATCGGTGAAAACATCAACATCCGTCGCGTTGCTTCCCTGGAAGGCGAAGTGCTGGGTTCATACCAGCACGGCGCGCGCATCGGTGTTCTGGTTGCCGCTAAAGGCGCAGACCAGGAGCTGGTTAAACAGCTGGCTATGCACATCGCTGCAAGCAAGCCAGAATTCGTTAAGCCGGAAGACGTTTCCGCTGAAGTGGTAGAGAAAGAGTACCAGGTTCAGCTGGACATCGCGATGCAGTCCGGTAAGCCGAAAGAAATCGCAGAGAAAATGGTTGAAGGCCGCATGAAGAAATTCACCGGCGAAGTTTCTCTGACCGGCCAGCCTTTCGTTATGGACCCAAGCAAATCTGTTGCTCAGCTGCTGAAAGAGCACAACGCAGACGTGACTGGCTTCATCCGCTTTGAAGTGGGCGAAGGCATCGAAAAAGTTGAGACTGACTTTGCAGCAGAAGTTGCTGCGATGTCCAAGCAGTCTTAATTTTTTAAAAGGAGCCGCCTGAGGGCGGCTTCTTTTTGTGCCCATTTTGTAAATTCAGCCAACCCTTATAGTGGCTGCGCTGAAAAGCGACATACAATGTCGCCAGAATTAACTCATCTCACTCGTTGACAGTCTCAGGAAAGAAACATGGCTACCAATGCAAAACCCGTCTACAAACGTATTCTGCTTAAGTTAAGTGGCGAAGCTCTGCAGGGTTCGGAAGGCTTCGGTATTGATGCAAGCATACTTGACCGTATGGCTCAGGAAATCAAAGAACTGGTTGAACTGGGTATTCAGGTTGGCGTAGTGATTGGTGGCGGTAACCTGTTCCGTGGTGCTGGTCTGGCGAAAGCGGGAATGAACCGCGTTGTGGGCGACCACATGGGCATGCTGGCAACGGTCATGAACGGCCTTGCAATGCGTGACTCCCTCCATCGCGCCTATGTGAACGCTCGCTTGATGTCAGCGATTCCGCTGAACGGCGTTTGTGATAACTACAGCTGGGCAGAGGCGATCAGCCTGCTGCGTAATAACCGCGTCGTTATTCTGGCTGCGGGTACCGGTAACCCGTTCTTCACGACCGACTCCGCAGCCTGCCTGCGCGGTATTGAAATTGAAGCTGACGTGGTGCTGAAAGCGACCAAAGTCGACGGCGTGTTTACCGCTGACCCGGCTAAAGACCCATCTGCCACCATGTACGATCAGCTGAGCTACAGCGAAGTGCTTGATAAAGAGCTGAAAGTAATGGATCTGGCCGCCTTTACCCTGGCGCGTGACCATAAATTGCCGATTCGCGTATTCAACATGAACAAACCCGGCGCGCTGCGCCGCGTGGTGATGGGCGAAAAAGAAGGTACGTTAATTACGGAATAATTTCCGTAATACGCTTCATCGTTCAGACTGTCTCTGCGTTGGCCGCCTTTGCTCACCTCAGCCGCTGACTTTAGTAAGCTGCTGGGGGAGTTTGCTCCGCCGTCGCCACGATACAACGTGAATGATTTTGTGTAGAAATGAAGGTAAGATTCCGCTCTACCTTAGTAGCGGCTTTTTACTCAGACGCGCCCAGGGCGTCGTCATGAATTAAACGGGACTATACTTAGCTCACCTGATAGCAGCTGTGCGGCGTTTAGTCTGCCTGAGACAAGTTTCCAAGGATTAGTAACGTGATTAACGACATCAGAAAAGATGCTGAAGTGCGCATGGAAAAATGCGTTGAAGCGTTCAAAAACCAAATCAGCAAAATACGCACCGGTCGTGCTTCCCCCAGCCTGCTGGACGGCATCGTCGTGCAGTATTACGGCACGCCTACGCCGCTGCGTCAGCTGGCAAGCGTAACGGTAGAAGACTCCCGTACTCTGAAAATCAACGTGTTCGACCGCTCCCTGAGCCCGGCCGTTGAAAAAGCGATCATGGCTTCTGACCTCGGTCTGAACCCAAGCTCTGCGGGCAGCGATATCCGCGTTCCGCTGCCTCCGCTGACCGAAGAGCGTCGTAAAGATCTGACTAAGATCGTACGCGCAGAAGCCGAGCAGGCTCGCGTGTCGGTACGTAACGTTCGTCGCGACGCTAACGATAAAGTAAAAGCGCTGCTGAAAGACAAAGAGATCAGCGAAGATGACGATCGCCGTTCTCAGGACGACGTGCAGAAAATGACTGACGCCGCCATTAAGAAAGTGGATGCGGCGCTGGCAGATAAAGAAGCGGAACTGATGCAGTTCTGATTTCCTGCCGTTATGCCCGTCCTCATTGCCGTTTGATGAACGGGACGGGCGTACAGTCTGAAACGCCGTACAGAAGACCGAACGCTCAGCTCCAGGGATTGCGTTGAAAAGGTCGGCCCTGTAGCCTTTGACACTCTTGTTGAAGGCGATACACCGCCTGCCCGCCTCCTGATTGCTGATGCGCGAGGGCTTGCTGGCGGCGTTTTTCTTTTTATCCTGTCTTACTTCTTCTGGACGCCTCATGAAGCACTTAACCGTTCTCGGTTCGACCGGTTCAATTGGCTGCAGCACGCTGGATGTCGTGCGCCATAACCCCGATCGCTTTTCCGTCGCCGCGCTGGTCGCGGGGAAAAATGTCGACCGTATGGTTGAACAATGTCTGGAATTCACCCCCCGCTACGCGGTCATGGATGATGCGAAAAGCGCTGAATCTCTGCGTATCGCGCTGCGCGAACGCGGCAGCCGTACCGAAGTCCTGAGCGGCCAGCACGCCGCTGCGGAAGTCGCCGCGCTGGATGACGTTGACCAGGTCATGGCAGCGATTGTCGGCGCCGCAGGGCTGGTTCCTACGCTCGCGGCCATTCGGGCCGGCAAAACGGTGCTGCTGGCCAACAAAGAGGCGCTGGTGACCTGCGGTCGTCTGTTTATGGACGCCGTGCAGCAGTCCGGCGCGCGCCTGTTGCCCGTCGATAGCGAACATAACGCTATTTTTCAGAGTATGCCGGAAACAATTCAACACAATCTGGGATACGCTGACTTAACGCAGAACGGCGTCTCGTCGATTCTGCTGACCGGTTCCGGTGGTCCTTTCCGGGATACAGCGCTCTCTGAGCTGGCGGCAATGACGCCGGATCAGGCCTGTCGCCACCCGAACTGGTCAATGGGACGCAAAATTTCTGTCGATTCCGCCACGATGATGAATAAGGGGCTGGAGTATATCGAAGCCCGCTGGCTGTTTAACGCCTCGGCGCAACAGATGGAAGTGCTGATTCACCCGCAGTCCGTTATCCATTCAATGGTGCGCTATCGCGATGGCAGCGTTCTCGCACAGCTCGGTGAGCCGGATATGCGTACGCCGATCGCCCACACTATGGGATGGCCGCAGCGCCTGAACTCCGGGGCTGAAGCGCTGGATTTCTGCCGTCTGAGCAATCTGAGCTTTGCCGCGCCGGATTACGGACGCTATCCGTGCCTGAAGCTGGCGATGGAGGCATTTGATGTCGGTCAGGCGGCGACGACGGCGCTGAATGCTGCCAATGAAATTTCGGTAGCCGCGTTCCTCGCTACGGAGATTCTCTTCACCGATATTGCGGCGGTTAACCTGGCGGTGCTGGAGCAGCTGGCGTTGGATGAGCCGCAAAGCATTGAAGAAGTTCTGATTATCGATGCTCAGGCGAGAGCCGCTGCTCACCGGCAGCTGAAACATCTGGCGGCGCGGGGCTGACCGACGCAATACGTTGTGATATTTGTGGGCGCTGGGCTTCAGTGATATAGTCTGCGCCACCCGATCGTTGTCTAAGATTGCGGTGGCCGTGGCATGACACGGCTTTTTTGCGTAAAGCTCTTGGTTGTTCTCTGCGATTAGCCGCAGCCTCGGCACTGGATAAAAATGCGTATATAGCGCTGACCGGTTGCTTGCGTTTAGCGGCGTGGCTAATCCTTATTATGGACTTAAAACGCGTTATGTTGTCTGCTAATCAAACTGTCAGCGAAATATCACCTGTACATGGCTGCCGTCATGTCGCCATCATTATGGATGGCAACGGACGTTGGGCGAAACAGCAAGGGAAAATTCGCGCATTCGGCCATAAGGCCGGAGCGAAGTCAGTCCGTCGCGCAGTTTCCTTCGCGGCGAACAATGGTATTGAAGCGTTGACGTTATACGCATTCAGCAGTGAGAACTGGAACCGTCCGGCGCAGGAAGTCAGCGCGCTGATGGAGCTGTTCGTCTGGGCGCTGGATAGCGAAGTCAAAAGCCTGCACCGGCATAACGTTCGCCTGCGTATCATCGGCGAAACCACGCGTTTTAATGCTCGCCTGCAGGAGCGGATCCGCAAAGCGGAAGCGCTCACTGAGAATAACACGGGCTTAACGCTGAATATTGCGGCGAACTACGGTGGGCGCTGGGATATCATTCAGGGCGTCCGCAATCTGGCCGAACAGGTAAAAAACGGGTTACTTCAGCCCGAACAGATCACGGAAGACATGCTGAGTCAGCAGGTCTGTATGCATGAACTGGCACCTGTAGATTTAGTTATTAGGACCGGGGGAGAGCATCGAATCAGTAATTTTTTGATTTGGCAAATTGCCTATGCCGAACTTTACTTTACCGATGTTCTTTGGCCCGATTTTGCTGAACAGGACTTTGAAGGTGCACTCCATGCCTTTGTTAATCGAGAGCGTCGTTTCGGCGGCACTGAGCCGGGTGGCAGCAATGCCTGATGGGGGTCACTTTTGCTGAAGTATCGCCTGATATCGGCTTTTGTTTTGATCCCCGTGGTGATTGCGGCGCTTTTCCTGTTGCCGCCTGCGGGTTTCGCCATCGTCACGCTGGTCGTTTGTATGCTCGCCGCGTGGGAGTGGGGGCAGCTAAGCGGCTTCACCTCAACGACCCAACGCGTCTGGCTGGCGCTGCTCTGCGGCCTGCTGCTGGCGCTGATGCTTTTCCTGATGCCTGAGTATCACTATGACGTCCATCAACCGGTGGTTGAGGGGTCGCTATGGGCATCGCTGGGCTGGTGGATTGCGGCCCTGCTGCTGGTCCTTTCCTACCCGGCTTCCGCTGCCTTCTGGCGGAACTCTAAAACGCTGCGCCTGGTTTTTGGCATTCTGACCATTGTTCCGTTCTTCTGGGGGATGCTGACGCTGCGCGCCTGGCACTACGCGGATAACCACTACAGCGGCGCGCTGTGGCTACTGTACGTGATGATTCTGGTTTGGGGCGCGGACTCCGGCGCCTATATGTTTGGCAAAATGTTCGGTAAGCACAAGCTGGCGCCGAAGGTTTCACCGGGCAAAACCTGGCAGGGCTTTTTTGGCGGGCTGGTTACCGCAGCGGTTATTTCCTGGGCGTACGGCCAGTGGGCGAATCTCGATGTTACGCCGGCGGTACTGCTCATTTGCTCGATCGTTGCGGCGCTGGCTTCGGTGCTCGGCGACCTGACGGAAAGTATGTTTAAGCGAGAGGCCGGCATCAAGGATAGCGGGCATCTGATTCCCGGACACGGCGGAATTCTGGATCGTATCGATAGCCTGACGGCGGCGGTACCGGTATTCGCGTGTCTGCTATTGTTGGTCTTCAGGACGATTTGACGGAAGGTTTTATGCTAAGCGTTCTCTGGAATTTGGCCGCCTTTATCATTGCGCTGGGCGTATTGATCACCGTGCATGAGTTTGGCCATTTCTGGGTGGCTCGTCGCTGTGGCGTTCGCGTTGAACGCTTCTCCATCGGCTTTGGCAAAGCGCTATGGCGGCGCTCTGACAAGCAGGGGACGGAGTTCGTTATCGCCCTTATCCCACTCGGCGGTTACGTCAAGATGCTCGACGAGCGCGTCGAGCCGGTGGCGCCAGAGATGCGCCACTACGCTTTCAATAATAAAACCGTTGGTCAGCGCGCAGCGATAATCGCCGCCGGACCGATCGCGAACTTCATTTTTGCCATCTTTGCCTACTGGCTGGTGTTTATCATCGGCGTCCCTGGCGTTCGTCCGGTTGTTGGCGAAATAGTGCCCGATTCGATTGCCGCACACGCACAAATTGCAAAAGGAACGGAACTTAAAGCGATAGATGGCATCGAAACGCCTGATTGGGATGCTGTGCGTATGGCGCTGGTAACGAAGATCGGAGACCAGCAAACAATAGTTTCGGTCGCCCCTTTCGGGACCAGCCAGCGCCAGGATAAAATCCTCGATTTACGCCATTGGGCGTTCGAGCCGGACAAACAGGATCCGGTGACATCGCTGGGCATTCAGCCCCGGAGCGCGCAGGTTGATACGGCTCTGGCAGAAGTACAATCGAATTCGGCAGCGCAGAAGGCGGGTTTGCAAGCGGGCGACAGGATCGTTAAAGTCGATGGTCAACCGTTAACGCAGTGGATGACGTTTGTTAATCTGGTGCGTGATAATCCCGGTAAAGCGCTGGTTCTGGACATCGAACGGCAGGGGAGTCCTCTGTCAGTGACGCTGACACCAGATTCGAAGTCCGGTAGTAAAGGTCAGGCTGAGGGATTTGCAGGGGTTGTGCCTAAGGTCATCCCGCTGCCCGATGAATATAAGACAGTTCGTCAGTACGGGCCGTTTGCCGCCATCGCTGAAGCCACGGATAAAACCTGGCAACTGATGTCGTTAACGGTCAGGATGCTGGGTAAATTGATAACCGGTGATGTCAAACTGAACAACCTCAGCGGGCCGATCTCTATCGCCCAGGGGGCTGGAATGTCAGCGGAGTTTGGGTTGATTTACTATCTGATGTTCCTTGCGCTGATAAGCGTGAACCTCGGAATAATCAACCTGTTCCCGCTTCCCGTCCTGGACGGGGGGCACCTGCTGTTTTTAGCGATTGAAAAGCTAAAAGGCGGGCCGGTATCCGAGCGAGTTCAAGACTTTAGTTATCGCATTGGCTCAATACTGCTGGTGTTGTTAATGGGGCTTGCACTTTTCAATGATTTCTCTCGGTTGTAAGAGAGTTTGTTAGGAAGAACGCATAATAACGATGGCGATGAAAAAGTTGCTCATAGCGTCGCTGCTGTTTAGCAGCGCAACCGTATACGGTGCTGAAGGGTTCGTGGTGAAGGACATTCATTTCGAAGGCTTGCAGCGTGTCGCTGTTGGTGCGGCCCTCCTCAGTATGCCAGTGCGTCCTGGCGATACGGTGACCGATGATGATATCAGTAACACCATTCGTGCTCTGTTTGCCACTGGCAACTTTGAGGACGTTCGCGTCCTGCGCGATGGTGATACCCTGCTGGTGCAGGTGAAAGAGCGCCCAACGATTGCCAGCATCACTTTCTCCGGTAACAAGTCGGTGAAGGATGACATGCTCAAGCAAAACCTTGAGGCATCCGGCGTGCGCGTTGGAGAGTCCCTTGACCGTACTACGCTCGCTGATATCGAAAAAGGGCTGGAAGATTTCTACTATAGCGTCGGTAAGTACAGCGCCAGCGTAAAAGCTGTCGTCACGCCGCTGCCGCGTAACCGCGTCGACCTGAAGCTGGTGTTCCAGGAAGGCGTCTCGGCGAAAATCCAGCAAATCAATATCGTCGGTAACCATGCATTCAGCACGGACGAACTGATCTCTACCTTCCAGCTGCGCGATGAAGTGCCGTGGTGGAACGTGGTTGGCGATCGCAAATACCAGAAGCAGAAACTGGCGGGGGATCTCGAAACTCTGCGCAGCTACTACCTGGATCGTGGCTACGCACGTTTCAACATCGACTCCACCCAGGTGAGCCTGACGCCGGATAAAAAAGGCATCTACATCACCGTGAACATAACCGAAGGCGATCAGTACAAGCTTTCGGGTGTGCAGGTGACGGGCGATCTGGCGGGGCATTCGGCGGAAATTGAAGCGCTGACCAAAGTCGAGCCGGGCGAGCTGTATAACGGCGCCAAAGTGACCAAAATGGAGAATGATATTAAGAAACTCCTCGGTCGCTACGGCTACGCCTATCCGCGCGTGCAGTCGCAGCCGGAAATCAACGACGCCGACAAGACCGTGAAGCTGCACGTCAACGTCGATGCGGGGAACCGCTACTACGTGCGTAAAATTCGCTTTGAAGGCAACGACACCTCGAAAGATTCCGTTCTGCGTCGCGAAATGCGCCAGATGGAAGGGGCGTGGCTGGGCAGCGACCTGGTTGACCAGGGTAAAGACCGTCTGAACCGTTTAGGCTATTTCGAAACCGTTGATACCGATACGCAGCGCGTGCCGGGCAGTCCGGATCAGGTCGACGTGGTCTATAAGGTCAAGGAGCGTAACACCGGTAGCTTCAACTTTGGTATCGGCTACGGTACTGAAAGCGGCGTAAGCTTCCAGGCGGGCGTTCAGCAGGACAACTGGTTGGGTACCGGCTATTCCGTTGGAATTAACGGCACCAAAAACGATTACCAGACCTATACTGAACTGTCGGTGACTAACCCGTACTTCACCGTTGATGGCGTTAGCCTCGGTGGTCGTGTGTTCTATAACGACTTCGATGCGAACGATGCGGACCTGTCCGACTATACCAACAAGAGCTACGGTACGGACGTTACGCTGGGCTTCCCGGTTAACGAATACAATACGCTGCGTGCGGGCGTGGGTTATGTCCATAACTCCCTGTCTAACATGCAGCCTCAGGTGTCGATGTGGCGCTACCTGAACTCAATGGGTCAATATCCGAGCAACACGGACGATAAAAACTCATTCAGCGCCAACGACTTCACCTTCAACTACGGCTGGACGTATAACAAGCTGGACCGCGGCTTCTTCCCGACGGAAGGTTCACGCGTTAACCTGAATGGTAAAGTGACCATTCCGGGTTCAGACAACGAATACTACAAAGCCACGCTGGATACCGCGACCTACGTGCCGATCGATAACGATCACAAATGGGTTGTGCTGGGACGTACCCGCTTCGGTTACGGTGACGGCCTTGGCGGCAAAGAGATGCCGTTCTACGAGAACTTCTACGCCGGTGGTTCAAGCACCGTGCGCGGGTTCCAGTCGAACACCATTGGTCCGAAAGCGGTTTATTTCCCGGCCAATAGTCGTCACGATGGCGATGACAACTATGACAGCAACTGTAAGAGCACCGAATCTGCACCTTGTAAGTCTGATGATGCGGTCGGCGGTAACGCCATGGCAGTTGCCAGCCTGGAGCTGATTGCTCCGACGCCGTTTATCAGCGATAAGTATGCTAACTCGGTCCGTACTTCCTTCTTCTGGGATATGGGTACCGTGTGGGATACGCACTGGGATTCGAGCGCGTACGGTGGCTATCCGGATTATGGCGATCCGAGCAACATCCGTATGTCCGCAGGTATTGCGGTACAGTGGATGTCGCCGTTGGGGCCGTTGGTATTCTCCTACGCCCAACCGTTTAAAAAGTACGAGGGAGACAAAGCCGAGCAGTTCCAGTTTAACATTGGTAAAACCTGGTAACTGTGGGCAACAAAGGAATGTAAGTGCAGTATCGCGCTGACTTTAGGCGATAACTTCGGTTGTCGCCTGGCCACGCAAATAACGGTACCCCTGGGTACTCATGGGATGGTAAGGAGTTAATTGTGAAAAAGTGGTTATTAGCTGCAGGTCTGGGTTTAGCAATGGTAACTTCCGCACAGGCGGCAGATAAAATTGCAATGGTAAACATGAACAGCCTGTTCCAACAGGTTGCCCAGAAAACAGGCGTTTCTAATACGCTGGAAAACGAGTTCAAAGGCCGTGCGAGCGAGCTGCAGCGTATGGAAGGTGACCTGCAGTCTAAAATGCAGCGTCTGCAGTCCATGAAGCCTGGCGCCGATCGTACCAAGCTGGAAAAAGACGTAATGGCTCAGCGCCAGACTTTCTCTCAGAAGGCACAGTCTTTTGAGCAGGATCGTTCACGTCGTTCTAACGAAGAACGTGGCAAGCTGGTTACCCGTATCCAGACCGCTGTGAAAAGCGTCGCGAACAGCCAGAGCATCGATCTGGTTGTAGATTCTAATGCCGTTGCATACAACAGCAGCGATGTAAAAGACATCACCGCTGATGTGCTGAAACATGTTAACTAAGTAATGCCTTCAATTCGACTGGCTGATCTTGCGCAGCAGTTGGATGCAGAATTACACGGTGATGGCGATATCGTCATCACCGGCGTTGCATCCATGCAGGCCGCAAAAGCGGGCCATATTACGTTCATGGTAAATCCTAAATACCGTGATCGCCTGGCCGATTGCCAGGCTTCTGCCGTTGTTATGACGCAGGATGATTTACCTTTTGCCCACGGCGCCGCGCTGGTAGTGCGTAATCCCTACCTGACCTACGCGCGCATGGCTCAAATACTTGATACCACGCCGCAGCCGGCGCAGAATGTCGCGCCCAGCGCGGTCATCGATGCCACGGCGAAGCTGGGTAAGAACGTAGCGATCGGTCCTAATGCCGTTATCGAATCCGACGTAGAGCTCGGCGATAACGTGGTTATCGGCGCCGGATGCTTCGTTGGTAAAAAGACAAAAATTGGCGCCGGCTCGCGTTTATGGGCCAACGTCACCGTTTATCACGAGATTGAGATCGGCGAAAATTGCCTGATCCAGTCCGGCACCGTGATCGGTGCAGACGGTTTCGGTTACGCCAACGATCGCGGTAACTGGGTGAAGATCCCGCAGCTGGGTCGCGTCATTATTGGCGATCGCGTGGAGATCGGCGCCTGTACCACCATCGACCGCGGTGCGCTGGATGACACCTCGATCGGTAATGGCGTCATTATCGACAACCAGTGCCAGATTGCGCACAACGTCGTGATTGGCGACAATACCGCCGTTGCTGGCGGCGTTATCATGGCAGGCAGCCTGAAAATCGGCCGCTACTGCATGATTGGCGGTGCCAGCGTGATCAACGGCCATATGGAAATCTGTGACAAAGTGACCGTCACGGGGATGGGGATGGTTATGCGTCCTATCACCGAACCTGGCGTTTACTCTTCGGGTATCCCGCTACAACCGAATAAGGTTTGGCGTAAAACAGCCGCGCTGGTGATGAATATTGATGATATGAGCAAGCGACTCAAAGCAGTTGAGCGCAAGGTTAATCAACAAGATTAGCGCACCCAGCCAAACGCGAATCATGCCACGTAGCCGATAAAGCGGCTGCCTGGAAGGTGAAGCGTGAAAATTTTCGGCCTGTTGCATTCATAAGATTGCCGCAGGCCGTGTTATTATTGCCTTTTAGTATATTTGGACAGGAAGAGTATTTTGACTACTGACACTCATACTCTGCACATTGAAGAGATTCTGGAACTTCTGCCTCACCGTTACCCGTTCCTGCTGGTAGACCGCGTGCTGGATTTTGAAGAAGGTCGTTTTCTGCGCGCAGTAAAAAATGTTTCTGTTAACGAGCCGTTTTTCCAGGGGCATTTCCCTGGTAAACCGATTTTACCAGGCGTACTGATTCTGGAAGCGATGGCGCAGGCCACCGGCATCCTGGCATTCAAAAGCGTGGGTAAGCTCGAGCCGGGCGAACTGTACTATTTTGCCGGGATTGATGAAGCGCGTTTCAAACGTCCGGTAGTACCAGGCGATCAGATGATTATGGAAGTCACTTTTGAGAAAACCCGCCGCGGCCTGACGCGTTTTAAAGGCGTCGCGACGGTTGACGGGAAAGTGGTTTGCGAAGCAACGATGATGTGTGCGCGTAGCCGGGAGGCCTGATACGTGATTGATAAAACCGCCTTTATTCATCCTTCAGCCATTGTAGAAGAAGGCGCCGTTATCGGTGCTAACGCTCACATTGGTCCGTTTTGTATTGTTGGTGCTAACGTCGTGATTGGCGAAGGTACCGTACTGAAGTCTCATGTTGTCGTTAACGGTCATACCACGATTGGCCGCGATAATGAGATCTATCAGTTCGCTTCCATCGGCGAAGTTAACCAGGATCTGAAATATGCTGGCGAACCGACGCGTGTGGAAATTGGCGATCGCAACCGCATCCGCGAAAGCGTCACCATTCATCGCGGTACAGTACAGGGCGGTGGATTAACGAAGGTGGGCAGCGATAACCTGCTGATGATCAACGCCCACGTGGCGCATGATTGTACGGTTGGCGATCGCTGCATTCTGGCCAATAACGCGACCCTTGCCGGGCACGTCTCGCTGGATGATTACGTTATCATCGGCGGCATGACCGCGGTGCATCAGTTCTGCATCATCGGTGCCCACGTGATGGTTGGCGGCTGCTCCGGCGTTGCGCAGGACGTTCCGCCGTTCGTTATTGCCCAGGGCAACCACGCGACGCCGTTTGGCGTCAACATCGAAGGCCTGAAACGCCGCGGCTTCAGCCGTGAAGCGATCACCGCAATTCGTAACGCGTATAAGCTGCTGTACCGCAGCGGCAAAACGCTGGACGAAGCCAAGCCGGAAATCGCCGAACTGGCGGCTCAGCATGCTGAAGTTCAGCCATTTTACGACTTCTTTGCCCGCTCTACCCGCGGCCTGATTCGTTAATGGCTGCACAGCGTCCCCTGACTATTGCCCTGGTCGCCGGAGAAACCTCCGGCGATATTCTTGGTGCTGGTCTGATCCGCGCGCTCAAGGCACGCATTCCCGATGCGCGCTTTGTCGGCGTGGCGGGGCCGCTAATGCAGGCCGAGGGCTGCGAAGCCTGGTATGAAATGGAAGAGCTGGCGGTGATGGGCATTGTTGAAGTGCTCGGTCGCTTACGCCGCCTGCTGCACATCCGCGCCGATCTCACCCGTCGCTTCAGCGAGCTGCGTCCCGACGTTTTTGTTGGCATTGACGCGCCGGACTTCAATATCACCCTCGAAGGCAACCTGAAAAAGCAGGGCATCAGGACTATCCATTACGTCAGCCCGTCGGTTTGGGCATGGCGACAAAAACGCGTTTTCAAAATTGGCAGATCGACCGATCTGGTGCTGGCATTTCTGCCTTTCGAAAAAGCGTTTTACGACACATTTAACGTTCCCTGCCGCTTCATCGGCCACACCATGGCGGATGCGATGCCGCTGGATCCGGATAAAGGCGCCGCGCGCGACCGCCTGGGCATCGCCCGGGACGCGCACTGCCTGGCGCTGCTGCCGGGGAGCCGCGGGGCAGAAGTTGAAATGCTCAGCGCGGACTTCCTCAAAACCGCGCAGATTTTGCGTGACAGCTATCCCGATCTGCAGGTGCTGGTCCCGCTGGTGAACGCCAAAAGGCGCGAACAGTTTGAACGTATCAAAGCCGAAACGGCGCCGGATCTCCCGGTTCACCTGCTGGATGGTCAGGCGCGTGATGCGATGATCGCCAGCGATGCCGCGCTGCTCGCCTCCGGGACGGCGGCGCTGGAGTGCATGCTGGCCAAATGTCCGATGGTCGTTGGCTACCGCATGAAGCCGTTTACCTTCTGGCTGGCGAAGCGGCTGGTGAAAACCGATTACGTTTCGCTACCTAACCTGCTGGCCGGGCGCGAGCTGGTTAAAGAGCTGCTGCAGGATGAGTGTCAGCCGCAGCTGCTCGCCGATGCGCTGCGGCCGCTGCTGGCCGACGGTAAAACCAGCCATGAAATGCACGACACCTTCCGCGCGCTGCATCAACAAATTCGCTGCAATGCTGATGAGCAGGCGGCGGACGCGGTACTGGAGTTAGTAAAATGATTGAGTTTGTCTATCCGCATACCCATCTTGTTGCCGGCGTTGATGAAGTTGGACGCGGGCCGCTGGTGGGGGCGGTCGTCACCGCAGCGGTGATCCTCGATCCGGCAAAGCCGATTATTGGCCTGAATGACTCCAAAAAATTAAGCGAAAAGCGTCGCCTGGCGCTGTTCGATGAGATCAAAGAGAAGGCCCTGTCATGGAGCCTTGGCCGCGCGGAGCCGCACGAGATTGACGAGCTGAATATCCTGCACGCAACGATGCTGGCCATGCAGCGCGCCGTCGCCGGCTTACACATAGCGCCGGAGTTCGTGCTGATTGACGGTAACCGCTGTCCGCCGCTGCCGGCCCCGTCGCTGGCGGTTGTTAAAGGCGATAGCCGGGTGGCGGAAATCAGCGCGGCGTCTATTCTGGCTAAAGTCACGCGCGATGCGGAGATGGTGACGCTGGATCTGGAGTTTCCTCAATACGGCTTTGCGCAGCATAAAGGCTATCCCACCGCTTTCCATCTGGAAAAGCTGATAGAGCATGGCGCAACAGAGCATCATCGGCGCAGTTTCGGCCCGGTAAAACGCGCGCTGGGCCTCGCGTCCTGAATCAATACGCAATCAAGTAACGCGGAATCTGAAGATGGCTGAACCACGTTTCGTACACCTCAGGGTGCACAGCGACTATTCCATGATCGATGGGCTGGCGAAAACCGGGCCGCTGGTGAAAAAGGCGGCCGCGTTAGGCATGCCGGCGCTGGCGATCACCGATTTTACCAACCTGTGCGGGCTGGTGAAGTTCTACGGAGCGGGACACGGAGCCGGGATCAAGCCGATCGTCGGCGCGGATTTTCACGTCCAGTGCGATCTGCTGGGCGATGAGCTGACCGAAATTACCGTCCTGGCGGCCGATAACGCCGGCTACCAAAACCTCACTCTGCTGATTTCACGCGCCTATCAGCGCGGTTACGGCGCCCTCGGGCCGTGGATCGACAGAGACTGGCTGGTTGAGCATCAGGAAGGGCTGATTCTGCTCTCCGGCGCGCGCAAAGGCGACGTCGGCGTGTGCATGACGCGCGGCAACGCGGCGCTGGTTGAACAGTGCGTCGACTTCTACGAAGAGCACTTCCCCAATCGCTACTATCTGGAGCTGATCCGCACCGGTCGGGCGGACGAAGAGACCTATCTGCACGCCGCCGTCCAGCTGGCGGAGGAGCGCGGGCTGCCGGTGGTGGCGACGAACGACGTGCGCTTCCTCGAGACCGGCGACTTCGACGCGCATGAAATCCGCGTGGCGATCCATGACGGCTTCACCCTCGACGATCCGAAGCGCCCGCGTAACTATTCGCCGCAGCAGTATATGCGCAGCGAAGA
This sequence comes from Klebsiella terrigena, assembly GCF_006539725.1. Classification (GTDB taxonomy): domain Bacteria; phylum Pseudomonadota; class Gammaproteobacteria; order Enterobacterales; family Enterobacteriaceae; genus Klebsiella; species Klebsiella terrigena. The sequence continues at coordinate 252,047 of NZ_BJNO01000005.1, forward strand.
TGAGATGTGCGAACTGTTCTCCGATCTCCCCGAGGCGCTGGAAAATAGCGTAGAAATTGCCAAACGCTGTAACGTCACCGTGCGCCTTGGCGAATATTTCCTGCCGCAGTTCCCGACCGGCGAGATGACGACTGAAGATTTCCTGGTATTGAAATCGAAAGAGGGTCTGGAAGAGCGCCTGGAATTCTTGTTCCCCGACGAAGCCGAGCGTAAAGAGAAGCGCCCGGAATATGATGAACGTCTGGAGATCGAGCTGCAGGTTATCAACCAGATGGGCTTCCCTGGCTACTTCCTGATCGTGATGGAATTTATCCAGTGGTCGAAGGATAACGGCGTGCCCGTTGGTCCTGGACGAGGCTCCGGCGCCGGCTCGCTGGTGGCCTACGCGCTGAAAATTACCGATCTCGATCCGCTGGAGTTCGATCTGCTGTTCGAACGCTTCCTGAACCCGGAGCGCGTGTCGATGCCCGACTTTGACGTCGACTTCTGTATGGAGAAGCGCGATCAGGTTATCGAGCACGTTGCGGACATGTACGGCCGCGATGCGGTATCGCAGATTATTACCTTCGGTACGATGGCGGCAAAAGCGGTTATCCGCGACGTTGGCCGCGTGCTGGGCCATCCGTATGGCTTCGTCGATCGCATCTCAAAACTGGTGCCGCCGGATCCGGGGATGACCCTGGCGAAAGCCTTTGAAGCCGAACCGCAGCTGCCAGAAATCTACGAAGCTGACGAAGAGGTCAAGGCGCTGATCGATATGGCGCGCAAGCTGGAAGGCGTCACACGTAACGCCGGTAAGCACGCGGGCGGGGTGGTTATCGCCCCGACCAAAATCACCGATTTTGCCCCGCTGTACTGCGATGAGGCCGGGCTGCATCCGGTCACCCAGTTTGATAAGAACGACGTGGAATATGCGGGGCTGGTCAAGTTTGACTTCCTCGGCCTGCGTACGCTGACGATCATCAACTGGGCGCTGGAGATGATCAACAAGCGGCGGGCCAAGAACGGCGAAGAGCCGCTGGATATCGCCGCCATTCCGCTGGAAGATAAGAAAAGTTTTGATATGCTGCAGCGCTCGGAAACCACCGCGGTTTTCCAGCTTGAATCGCGCGGCATGAAAGACCTGATCAAACGTCTGCAGCCGGACTGCTTCGAAGATATGATCGCCCTCGTGGCGCTGTTCCGTCCCGGTCCGCTGCAATCAGGGATGGTGGATAACTTTATCGACCGTAAGCACGGCCGGGAGGAGATCTCCTATCCGGACGTGCAGTGGCAGCATGAGTGTCTGAAGCCGGTGCTGGAGCCGACCTACGGCATTATCCTGTATCAGGAACAGGTCATGCAGATCGCGCAGGAGCTTTCCGGCTATACGCTCGGCGGCGCGGATATGCTGCGTCGTGCGATGGGTAAGAAAAAGCCGGAGGAGATGGCCAAGCAGCGCGGCACCTTCGAGGAAGGGGCAAAGAAAAACGGCGTTGATGGCGAGCTGGCGATAAAAATCTTCGACCTGGTGGAGAAATTCGCCGGTTACGGATTTAACAAATCGCACTCCGCGGCCTATGCGCTGGTCTCCTACCAGACGCTGTGGCTGAAGGCACACTACCCGGCAGAGTTTATGGCCGCGGTCATGACGGCGGATATGGACAACACCGAGAAGGTAGTTGGGCTGGTGGATGAGTGCTGGCGGATGGGGCTGAAAATCCTGCCGCCTGACATTAACTCCGGCCTGTACCATTTCCACGTTAATGACGAGGGTGAAATCGTCTACGGCATTGGGGCAATTAAAGGCGTCGGCGAAGGTCCAATCGAAGCGATTATCGAAGCGCGTAACGAAGGCGGCTATTTCCGCGAGCTCTTCGACCTTTGCGCCCGTACCGATACCAAAAAGCTCAACCGCCGGGTGCTGGAAAAACTGATTATGTCCGGGGCGTTTGACCGCCTCGGGCCGCATCGCGCAGCGCTGATGAATTCGCTTGGCGACGCCCTGAAGGCCGCCGATCAGCACGCAAAAGCCGAGGCCATTGGCCAGGCCGACATGTTCGGCGTGCTGGCGGAAGAGCCGGAACAAATCGAGCAATCCTACGCGAACTGCCAGCCGTGGCCGGAGCAGGTGGTGCTCGATGGCGAAAGGGAGACACTGGGGCTGTATCTGACCGGTCACCCGATCAACCAGTATTTGAAAGAGATCGAGCGCTACGTAGGCGGCGTCAGGCTCAAAGACATGCATCCGACCGATCGTGGTAAAGTTACCACGGCGGCGGGGCTCGTTATTGCTGCGCGGGTAATGGTCACCAAGCGCGGCAATCGTATCGGCATCTGTACTCTGGATGACCGTTCCGGGCGTCTGGAGGTGATGTTATTCACCGACGCTCTGGATAAATATCAGCAATTGCTGGAAAAAGACCGCATACTTATCGTCAGCGGACAGGTCAGCTTTGATGACTTCAGCGGGGGGCTTAAAATGACCGCCCGTGAAGTGATGGACATTGACGAAGCCCGGGAAAAATATGCTCGCGGGCTTGCTATCTCGCTGACGGACAGGCAAATTGATGACCAGCTTTTAAACCGACTCCGTCAGTCTCTGGAACCCCACCGTTCGGGAACTATTCCAGTGCACCTCTATTATCAGAGGGCGGATGCGCGCGCGCGGCTGCGTTTCGGCGCAACATGGCGCGTCTCTCCGAGCGATCGTTTACTCAACGATCTGCGTGGCCTTATCGGCTCGGAGCAGGTGGAACTGGAGTTTGACTAATACAGGAATACTATGAGTCTGAATTTCCTTGATTTTGAACAGCCGATTGCAGAGCTGGAAGCGAAAATCGATTCCCTGACTGCAGTAAGCCGTCAGGATGAGAAACTCGATATTAACATCGATGAAGAAGTGCATCGTCTGCGTGAAAAAAGCGTAGAGCTGACGCGTAAAATCTTCGCCGATCTCGGCGCATGGCAGGTTGCTCAGCTGGCACGCCATCCACGTCGCCCATACACCCTGGATTATGTCCGCCTGGCGTTCGACGAGTTTGACGAACTGGCCGGCGACCGTGCCTACGCTGATGATAAAGCTATCGTCGGCGGTATTGCGCGTCTGGACGGGCGTCCGGTGATGATTATCGGCCACCAGAAAGGGCGCGAGACGAAAGAAAAAATTCGTCGCAACTTTGGCATGCCGGCACCGGAAGGCTACCGTAAGGCGCTGCGTCTGATGGAGATGGCCGAGCGCTTTAAAATGCCGATCATCACCTTTATCGACACCCCAGGTGCCTACCCGGGCGTTGGCGCGGAAGAGCGCGGCCAGTCGGAAGCGATTGCCCGTAACCTGCGTGAAATGTCGCGCCTGAGCGTACCGGTCATCTGCACCGTTATCGGCGAAGGCGGCTCCGGCGGCGCGCTGGCGATTGGCGTCGGTGACAAAGTGAATATGCTGCAGTACAGCACCTATTCCGTTATTTCACCGGAAGGCTGCGCGTCCATTCTGTGGAAAAGCGCGGACAAAGCCCCGCTGGCTGCTGAAGCCATGGGGATCGTGGCCCCGCGTCTGAAAGAGCTGAAGCTTATCGACTCCATTATTCCGGAGCCGCTGGGCGGCGCGCATCGCAATCCGGAAGCTATCGCTGCAAGCCTGAAAGCGCAGCTGCTGGCCGATCTGGCGGACCTCGATATCCTGAGCGAAGAAGAGCTGTTAAACCGTCGCTATCAGCGTCTGATGAACTACGGCTACGCCTGATTCTTCCTTGCGTTATGCCGTAAAAAGGGCCGGATTTTCCGGCCCTTTTTTTATGTGCGATACCCAGGCGCGGTTGCTATGATGCCTGCCTTAGGTCAATTCCAGGAGGAATGCGTGAACATCATTGCCATCATGGGTCCCCACGGCGTCTATCATAAAGACGAACCGATTAAAGAACTGGAAGCCGCCCTGCAACAGCAAGGCTTTCAGACCATCTGGCCGCAAAATAGCGCCGACCTGCTGCAGTTTATCGAACATAATCCGCGGATCTGCGGCGTCATTTTTGACTGGGATGAGTATAACGTCGAGCTGTGCAGCGATATTAATCAGCTCAACGAATATCTGCCGCTGTACGCGTTTATCAACGCGCATTCGACGATGGATGTCAGCAGTCAGGATCTGCGTATGACGCTGTGGTTCTTCGAGTATGCTCTCGGCCTGGCGCAGGAGATTGCCACCCGCATCGGCCAGTACACCCGTGAGTATCTCGACAACATCACGCCGCCGTTTACCAAAGCGTTGTTCAACTACGTCCAGGAGGGTAAATATACCTTCTGCACGCCGGGACATATGGGCGGCAGCGCCTACCAGAAAAGCCCGGTAGGCTGCCTGTTTTATGATTTCTTTGGCGGCAATACGCTCAAGGCCGACGTCTCCATTTCCGTGACGGAGCTGGGATCGCTGCTCGATCACTCCGGGCCGCATCTGGAGGCGGAAGAGTATATCGCTCGCGCCTTCGGTGCAGAGCAGAGCTATATGGTGACTAACGGCACCTCAACGTCGAACAAAATTGTCGGCATGTACTCTGCCCCGGCGGGGAGCACGCTGCTTATCGATCGCAACTGCCACAAGTCGCTGGCGCATCTGCTGATGATGAGCGACGTCGTCCCGCTGTGGCTCAAGCCGACGCGCAACGCGCTGGGGATCCTCGGCGGCATCCCGAAGCGGGAGTTTACCCGCGACAGCATTCAGCACAAGGTGAGCACGACGGGCGGGGCGCAGTGGCCGGTACATGCGGTGATCACCAACTCCACCTACGACGGCCTGCTGTATAACACTACCTGGATAAAAGAGACGCTCGACGTCCCCTCTATCCACTTTGACTCCGCGTGGGTGCCCTATACCCATTTCCACCCGATTTATCAGGGGAAGAGCGGCATGAGCGGCGATCGCGTGCCGGGCAAAGTTATCTTTGAAACCCAGTCGACGCACAAAATGCTGGCGGCGCTGTCGCAGGCTTCGCTGATCCATATTAAAGGCAGCTATGACGAAGAGACCTTCAATGAAGCCTTTATGATGCATACCTCTACCTCGCCGAGCTATCCCATCGTCGCCTCGATTGAAACCGCCGCGGCAATGCTGCGCGGGAACTCGGGCAAGCGCCTGATCCAGCGCTCGATTGAGCGGGCGCTGGATTTCCGCAAAGAGGTACAGCGCCTGCGCGAAGAGGCGGACGGCTGGTTCTTTGATATCTGGCAGCCGGAAGATATTGCCGAGACCCGGTGCTGGCCGGTTGCTGCCGGTGAGCAGTGGCATGGTTTTCAGGATGCCGATGACGACCATATGTTCCTCGATCCGGTTAAGGTGACGATCCTGACGCCGGGGATGGATGAGCAGGGCAATATGGATGACGAAGGCATCCCGGCCGCGCTGGTGGCGAAGTTCCTCGATGAGCGCGGCGTGGTGGTGGAAAAAACCGGGCCCTATAACCTGCTGTTCCTTTTCAGCATCGGCATCGACAAAACCCGGGCGATGGGGCTGCTGCGCGGCCTGACGGAGTTTAAACGCGGCTACGATCTTAATCTGCGGGTGAAGAATATGCTGCCGGATCTCTACGCCGAAGACCCGGATTTCTACCGCAATATGCGCATTCAGGATCTGGCCCAGGGGATCCATCGTTTGATCCGTCAGCACCAGCTTTCGCAGCTGATGCTGAGCGCCTTCGACGTCCTGCCGGAAATGAAGATGACGCCGCACCAGGCCTGGCAGCGGCAAATCAAAGGCGAGGTGGAGACCATTGAGCTGGAAAATCTGGTCGGGCGTATATCCGCTAACATGATCCTGCCGTATCCGCCGGGCGTACCGCTGCTGATGCCCGGGGAGATGATTACCGAGGAGAGCCGCGCGGTGCTCGATTTCCTGCTGATGCTGTGCTCCATTGGCCGCCATTATCCGGGCTTTGAAACCGACATTCACGGGGCGAAGCGCGACGAGGATGGCGTCTATCGGGTACGGGTCTTAAAAAATGATTAGGTGCTTGCGCCGCGGCGGGCGGTGCGGGTAACCTGGCTGATATCAATACGAGGATGTTTACCATGCTGGGTCTAAAACGGGTTCACCATATTGCGATTATTGCGAGCAGCTATGCGCAGAGCAAAGCCTTCTACTGCGATATTCTCGGGTTTACGCTGCAGAGCGAGTTCTACCGCGAAGAGCGCGACTCGTGGAAGGGGGATCTGGCGCTGAACGGGGAGTACGTCATTGAGCTCTTCTCCTTTCCTTCTCCTCCGGCCCGCCCGTCGCGCCCTGAGGCCTGCGGTCTGCGTCACCTGGCCTTCAGCGTGGATGATATTGACGCATCGGTGGCCCACCTCGAGGCCCACGGCGTGAAGTGTGAAGCGATACGTATCGATCCCTTCACCGATAAGCGCTTTACCTTCTTTAACGACCCTGACGGCCTGCCGCTGGAAATTTATCAGCAGTAGTCCTTGCCAGAGATGGCCCCGGCCGGTAACGTGCCGGGCTATCTCCCCTCAGCCAGCACTATCATGAAGATGACCCCAGATATTGCGCAAAACCTTCAGCCGCACCGCCAGTTTTTGGTGGCCTTCAGCGGCGGCCTCGATTCAACGGTTCTGCTCCACCAGCTGGTCTGCTGGCGCGCGCAGGATCCGACGTTAAGGCTGCGAGCTATCCATATTCATCATGGCCTGAGCGCTAACGCCGACGATTGGGTCGCGCACTGCCAGCAGCTGTGCCGGCAGTGGCAGGTCCCGCTGGTGGTCGAGCGCGTGGTGCTGGCGGATACCGGTCTGGGAGTCGAGGCGCACGCCCGGGAGGCGCGCTACCGGGCCTTCCGAACGGCGCTCGAGCCGGGAGAGGTGCTGGTGACGGCCCAGCATCTCGACGATCAGTGTGAAACCTTCCTGCTGGCGCTCAAGCGCGGCAGCGGCCCGACCGGGCTGTCGGCGATGGCCGCCTCTTCCGCCTTTTCTGACACGCTGCTGCTGCGTCCGCTGCTCAATACCCGCCGGGAAGCGCTACACCAGTGGGCGCTGCGCCATCAGCTCAGCTGGATTGAGGATGAGAGCAACCAGGACGATACCTACGATCGCAACTTTCTGCGTTTGCAGATTATTCCTCGGCTTAGCGCCCGCTGGCCGCACTTCACCGAGGCAGTAGCCCGCAGCGCCGACCTCTGCGCTGAACAGGAGAGTCTGCTGGACGAGATGCTGGCAGAAGAGCTGGCGTCGTTGATGGCGGATGACGGAACCTTAGCGATTGAACCCCTGGCCGCCGTGAGCGCCGCGCGTCGCGCCGCGCTGCTGCGCCGCTGGCTGGCATGGCACAACGCGCCGATGCCATCCCGCGAGATGCCGGAACGGATCTGGCGTGAGGTTGCCCAGGCGCGGGAGGATGCGTTTCCCTGCCTGCGTCTCGGTGACTTTACCGTTCGCCGCTACCGGCAGCGGCTGTGGTGGGTGAAATATCTCCCCAGCCAGACGGAGGCGGTGCTCTCATGGCCCGATAGCCGTCAGCCTCTGCGGCTGCCGGAGGGGATGGGCGAGCTGTCGCTGTTTGCCGGAGGACCGCTGCGCGCTCCGCTCGCCGGCGAAGCGGTGACGGTGCGCTTTCGCGCCAGCGGCAATCTGCATATCGTCGGTCGTCACGGCGGGCGCAAGCTGAAGAAAATCTGGCAGGAGCTGGGTATCGCGCCCTGGCGCCGCGATACCACGCCGCTGCTGTTTTACGGCGAAACGCTTATTGCTGCCGCGGATTTGCTGTTTATTACCCGTGAAGGGGAAGCGCAGGATAGCGAGGGCGTACGGCTGGTATGGAGGAAAACGGGCGGCTAAGCCACCCGTTTTTATTCAGGACTCACTCACCACCACGGTACCGATTTCCGGGTGGCTGAAGCTGGCGATAGTATCGAGGCGTAGCTCGCGACTGTTGTCGCCAAGTTCCACCACCAGATACTCGATATTTTTGCGCGAGATAAGATCGTTTGCCTTCGCCTGCAGCTGCTCACCATCTTTGAGCGCCAGCGTCAGCACCAGATGATGCTGGCAGGCAAGTTCGAGATTGTCATAATCATCGCAGTTGATGGGTTGATAAGTATCATTCATTGACATAATCGCTCACCAGTAAGTTTGCTGCCGCATAGGCGGCCTTTTCCCTGACTGACTCCGAAAGGGCCTCATCCGCCGCAATTTCATTCAATACTTTCAACACGCAACCCAGCGCATTCGGGATATACCCCAGGTCTCCGCTGGCTATTTCCGCATACCGCTTGCGTATTAACTCACAATATTGGTCCACATGCCCTCCTGTCAGTATTCTGACTCAACCGTGGGATGCAAGTTTAAGCCTACGAAGATAAACTCTGTTTAGCAAGGTGACTATACCATAGTCATTTAAGCAATATCAGCAGGATGAAAAGGGATCCCTCGATTGTCGACAGCCTTTTGTCGCCAGTTTCGCTACAATGTACGCCATTTTTTTCAGGAGTTTTTTCATGGCGCTGAAAGCGACGATTTATAAAGCGACGGTAAATGTAGCCGATATGGATCGCAACCGGTTTATTGATGCCAGCCTGACGCTGGCGCAGCATCCGTCTGAAACCCAGGAGCGCATGATGCTGCGCCTGCTGGCGTGGATTAAGTATGCCGACGAGCGGCTGCAGTTTACCCGCGGCCTCTCCTCGGATGACGAGGCCGAGCTGTGGCTGCTCAACGATCATCTGGGCGTCGAACTGTGGATTGAGCTCGGATTACCGGACGACAAGCGGATTAAAAAAGCCTGCTCGCGTTCGCAGGAAGTCGCATTGTTTGCCTACAATAGCCGGGCGGCCGAGGTTTGGTGGCAGCAGAATAAGAGTAAAATGGCGCAGTTCAGCAAGCTGACGGTCTGGTATCTGGACGATGCGCAGCTGGAGCAGCTCAGCGCCTTTGCCGATCGCACGATGATTTTGCAGGCCACTATTCAGGACGGCAGCATCTGGTTATCCGACGCTAAGAATAATCTGGAAATTCATTTGACGGCCTGGCAGCCGGCGGCATGATTACCTTTAGCCGCAGCGTCTCTATTGCGGAGGATGAAGTCTCCCTGACGGGGATCCGCGCGCAGGGCGCGGGCGGTCAGCACGTGAATAAAGCGTCAACCGCGATCCACCTGCGCTTTGATATTAAGGCTTCGAGCCTGCCGGAGTACTACAAGGAGCGTTTGCTCACCGCCAGTCATCACTTAATTTCTGCCGACGGTGTGGTTATCATTAAGGCTCAGGAATACCGCAGCCAGGAGATGAATCGCGAAGCCGCGATTGCTCGCCTGATTGCGCTGATACAAGAATTAACCGTAGCGCAAAAAAGTCGCCGGGAAACGCGACCAACCCGAGCATCAAAAGAGCGTCGGCTTGCTTCTAAGTCGCAAAAATCATCGGTCAAAGCGCTGCGTGGGAAAGTTCGTCAGTAGGCAATGCGACGAACGGGTGGCATGGATTATAAGGAATTTACAGTGAAGAAAATCATATTCTCAGTGGCGGCAGCCTGTTCGCTCTTTGCGCTGTTTGGCTGCAATCATCGGGCAGAAGTTGAGACGCTGCAGCCGGCGGCGATGACGGAGCTGAAGCCGATGCAGCAGAGCTGGCGCGGGATACTGCCGTGCGCCGATTGCGAAGGCATCGAAACCTCGCTGTTTCTCGAAAAAGACGGCAGCTGGGTGATGAATGAGCGCTACCAGGGCGTGACCCGCGAGCCGTCATCGTTCGCGTCGTACGGGACCTGGGCCCGCACCGCGGATAAGCTGGTATTGACCGATAGCAAAGGGGAGAAATCCTACTATCGCGCGAAGGGCGACAAGCTGGAGATGCTCGATCGCGAAGGCAACCCGATTGAGTCAACGCTGAACTATACCCTCGAGTCGGTGAAAGCCAGCCTGCCGACCACGCCGATGGCGATGCGCGGCATGTATTTCTATATGGCGGATGCGGCGACCTTTACCGATTGCGCCACCGGCAAACGAACTGCGGTTGCCAATAATGCTCAGCTTGAGCGTGATTATGCCGCCGCGCGCGGAACGGATACGCGTCCGGTGCTGCTGGTGGTGGAAGGGCACTTTACCCTCGAGCCTAACCCTGACAGCGGTGAAATGGTGAAAACGCTGACGGCGGATAAGGACGTGAAGTTTATCCCCGGCAAAGAGTGTGGCCAGTAAAAAGTAGCACCGATAAAAAAGGCCTCGCAGATGCGAGGCCTTTTTGCATTCAGGCGCGGAATTAACCTTTAATGGCGTTAACCAGATAGTTCACGATGTCGCCCGTTTTGATCAGCTGTTTTTCACCGACGCGACGATGCTTATATTCGATATCGTCGTTGTCGAGGTTGCGGTCGCCCAGCACGATGGTGTGCGGAATACCGATCAGCTCCATATCGGCAAACATCACGCCCGGACGCTCTTTGCGGTCGTCCATCAGGACTTCAATGCCCTGGGCGCGCAGTTCGCTATACAGCTTCTCGGCCAGCTCCTGCACGCGGTAGGATTTGTGCATGTTCATCGGCAGAATCGCCACCTGGAAAGGCGCGATAGCTTCCGGCCAGATGATGCCGCGATCGTCATAGTTCTGCTCGATAGCTGCGGCGACCACGCGGGTGACCCCAATGCCGTAGCAGCCCATCGTCAGCACCTGGTTACGGCCATCTTCGCCCTGCACCGACGCGTTCAGCGCCTGGGAGTACTTGGTGCCCAGCTGGAAGATGTGGCCGACTTCGATGCCGCGTTTGATCAGCAGCGTACCCTGACCGTCCGGGCTCGGGTCGCCGGCGACAACGTTACGGATGTCGGCGACTTCCGGGGTGGCAACGTCGCGATCCCAGTTGATGCCGAAGTAGTGTTTGCCATCAACGTTAGCGCCAGCGGCGAAATCGCTCATTGCCGCCACGGTACGGTCGATAACGACCGGAACCGGCATGTTGACCGGACCGAGAGAGCCAGGGCCTGCTTTGACGATCGCGCGGATCTCTTCTTCGGTGGCGAAAGTCAGCGGGCTGGCAACCTGCGGCAGCTTCTCCGCTTTGACTTCGTTCAGCTCGTGGTCACCGCGAACCAGCAGGGCAACCAGCGGATAAGCGCTGCCTTCCACTGCTTTAACCAGCAGCGTTTTCACGGTCTTCTCAACCGGCAGATTAAACTGCTCAACCAGCTCGGCGATGGTTTTGGCGTTCGGCGTATCGACCAGCGTCATTTCCTGAGCGGCGGCGGCGCGCGGCTCTTTCGGCGCAATGGCTTCGGCAAATTCGATATTGGCGGCAAAGTCGGAGCTGTCGGAGAAGATCACGTCATCTTCGCCGCTCTGCGCCAGAACCTGGAACTCGTGCGATGCGCTTCCGCCGATAGAGCCGGTGTCAGCCTGTACCGCGCGGAAATCGAGACCCATGCGGGAGAAGATTTTGCTGTAGGCGGCATACATCGCGTCGTAGGTTTCCTGCAGCGATTCCTGAGTCGTATGGAAAGAGTAGGCGTCTTTCATCAGGAACTCGCGCGAACGCATCACGCCAAAGCGCGGGCGAACTTCATCGCGGAACTTGGTCTGGATCTGGAAGAAGTTCAGCGGCAGCTGCTTATAAGAGTTCAGCTCGTTGCGGATCAGGTCAGTGATCACCTCTTCATGCGTCGGGCCGAGGACGAACGGGCGATCGCCGCGATCGACGAAGCGCAGCAGTTCCGGACCGTATTGCTCCCAGCGACCGCTCTCCTGCCACAGGTCTGCCGGCTGAACGACCGGCATAGACACCTCGATAGCACCGGCGTTGTTCATCTCTTCACGCACGATGTTTTCGACTTTTTTCAGAACGCGCAGGCCGGTTGGCAGCCAGATGTATAATCCGGAGGCCAGCTTGCGGATCATCCCGGCGCGCAGCATCAGCTGATGGCTGATGACTTCGGCGTCGGCAGGTGTCTCCTTTTGTGTGGAGAGCAGATATTGGCTAGTACGCATGTTGTTACGGTTCCATTTGGACGATCGGAACAGGCTGGAGGGCCAGCCTGAAACAAAAAAAGTGGTTTAGTTTACCAGTGTGGCAAAGATGCCAAAAGAGAGGAAAATAAAATTAGCGTGGTTCCAGAGAAAAGACTTCAAAACCGGACGCAATCACGCGCCAGCGCACGTTAAAATCGAGCAGCCAGACGGCGTAAGTTTTTCCTGCTTCTTCCTCTTTACGATAGGCCGGACGCGGGTCCTGCGCCAGAACTTCGCGAATGAACGCCTTAAGCTGCGGATAGCGCTTTTCCAGCAGGGCAAGCTGCGCGTCCATCTCTGGCGTAAAGCTGACCGTCATTTCAGCCAGCGGCGCCTGCTGGGCGTAGCTGGCGCTGGCATCCGGCAGTGCTTCGGCAAACGGAAGATAGGGTTTGATATCAACGACCGGCGTACCGTCGACCAGATCGAGGCTGCCGAGCTCAAGTATCACCCGATCTTTCTGGCAGCGAATACCCTTGAGCTCGACCAGCGACATGCCGATGGGGTTTGGCCGGAAGGTTGAGCGCGTGGCGAAAACGCCCATTCGCGCATTGCCGCCGAGGCGGGGAGGGCGCACGGTAGGCCGCCAGCCGCCGTCCATGGTTTGATGAAAAACAAACAATACCCACAGATGGCTGAAGTTTTCCAGGCCGCGCACGGCGTCGGCCTGGTTATAGGGGGGCAGAAGATGCAGCTCGCCGCCGCCGTTTTTAACCAGCCCGGGCTGGCGAGGTACGGCAAACTTTTCTTTATACGGCGAGCGAATAACACCTATCTGCGCAAACTCAAAAGAACTCATTGCGCCGAAACGTTAAGCGCAGAGCCAAGGCAAACGGCCTGGCGATAGCATCCTGGCGTACCGCTGGTGACTTCGCATCTGTGCAGCAAGACCGCGTTAGCTTTCATTTTCGCAGCATTAATTTGCAGACGCTTGCGGGCGGTAGGGATGTTCGGCGGTGAATCCTGATTTGAGGCCTGGCATGACTCACCGGTGACTTCACCCAGATCGCGGAAAGGCTTGCCGACCAGCGCTGACGCATCGGTATAGATTCTTACCGGTGCCGGGCGCACGGCCTTGGGTTTTGCCGGTTCCGATTTGGCAGGTGCCGTTGCCGTGCTTTGTACAGGTTCGACGGGAGATCTGCTTAGCATAGAGCAACCGCTTAACATGAGTGCTAACAAACAGATCGGTAAAGCACGCATAGTATTTCCTCAATGAATAATAAAACAGGGCGCTATTGAATCAGGTGCTTGCATAAATGACAAGACGGGCATAAAGCCCGTCCTGAATGATATTACGGTGAAAAAAGATTACCAGCCTTTCACTGCACCGCCGTTAAAGATTTTATTCGCGGCTTCAAAAACTTCATCGCTCTGGTATGCCTGAACAAATTTCTTAACATTTTCCGCGTCCTTGTTGTCTTCGCGAGCAACAATCAGGTTGACGTACGGAGAGTCTTTACCTTCGACAAAAATACCGTCTTTTGCCGGGGTCAGGCCAATCTGGCTTGCATAGGTGGTATTGATAACCGCCAGGGCAATCTGCGCATCGTCGAGGGAGCGCGGCAGCTGCGGTGCTTCCAGCTCAACAATCTTCAGGTTTTTCGGGTTCTCAATGATATCCAGAGAGGTCGGCAGCAGGCCAACGCCTTCTTTCAGCTTGATCAGACCCGCCTGCTGCAGCAGCAGCAGAGAACGGCCGAGGTTAGTCGGATCGTTAGGAATGGCAATCTGGGAGCCCGGCTGCAGTTCGTCGAGGGTTTTAATTTTCTTGGAGTAGCCGGCAATCGGATAAACAAAGGAGTTGCCGACGGCGACCAGCTTATAGCCGCGGTCTTTAATCTGCTGATCGAGGTAAGGCTTGTGCTGGAAGGCGTTAACGTCGATGTCGCCTTTGCTCAGCGCTTCGTTCGGCAGAACGTAGTCGTTGAACGTAACCAGCTCAACGTCGAGACCATATTTCTCTTTAGCGACTTTCTGCGCCACTTCAGCAACCTGCTGCTCAGCACCGACGATGACGCCGACTTTAATATGGTTCGGATCTTTTTCATCCTGACCGCAGCCCACCAGAGCCAGAGAACCGATCAACGCACCTACTGCCGCAAAGGTTTTAAAATTAAAGGCCATGCTATTTCCTTCCTGTAAGAGTCTGTGTGTACACGCGTCGCCCAGGCCGCGCGGAGGCGCCCTGAACGATGTTGTGTCGATAATGTTATTTGTGAGTCACAGCCCGGACGATACGGTCGCCAGAGAATTGAATTAAATAAACCAGAATAACCAGTAATACCAGCACGGTATTCATTACCGTGGCGTTGTAGCCGATGTAGCCGTACTGATAGCCAATCTGCCCCAGACCACCGGCGCCGACCGCGCCGCCCATGGCGGAATAACCGACCAGGGTAATGAGCGTAATCGTCGCGGCGTTCACCAGACCCGGCAGCGCTTCAGGCAGCAGGACCTTACGCACGATCTGCATCGGCGTGGCGCCCATCGCGCGGGATGCTTCGATAAGACCCGTTGGGATCTCAAGCAGCGCGTTCTCCACCATACGGGCAATAAACGGCGCGGCGCCAACCGTCAGCGGCACAATGGCTGCCTGCAGGCCGATGGACGTACCGACAATCACGCGGGTAAAGGGAATCATCCACACCAGCAGGATAATAAAAGGTATAGAGCGGAAGATGTTCACCAGCGCCGACAGGGTTCGGTAGAGTTTGGCGTTAGCGGCAATCTGCCCCGGGCGGGTGACGTACAGTAGCACGCCTACCGGCAGGCCGAGGACAAAACCGAAAAAGCCGGAGACAAAGGTCATTGCCAGCGTTTCCCACACACCGCGCAACAGCAGCCAGATCATTGCCTCAGACATATCCCAGTACCTCTACTTTTACATGATTTTCCTGCAGCCAGGCGATTGCCGCCTGGGTGTCTTCCTGCGTGCCGTGCATCTCGGTCAGCATAATGCCGAACTTCACGCCGCCGGCGTAATCCATCTGCGCGCTGATAATGTTGTTATTTACATTAAAGCGGCGGGCGGTTTCAGAGAGCAGCGGAGCATCGACGGAGTGGCCGGTAAACTCCATGCGCAGCATCGGGACGCTATCGGGGAGCGCGGTTGGCTTCAGGCGTGCCTGATAGTCATCCGGAATATCCAGATGCAGCGTTGATTGAATAAACTGCTGTGCCAGCGGGGTTTTTGGGTGAGAGAAGACTTCGCTCACCGTATCCTGCTCGATCAGCTGCCCGTTGCTGATGACCGCGACGCAGTCGCAGATGCGTTTGACGACGTCCATCTCGTGCGTGATCAGCAGAATCGTCAGGCCGAGGCGGCGGTTGATATCCTTCAGCAGCTCCAGAATGGAGCGGGTGGTCGCCGGATCCAGCGCGCTGGTGGCTTCGTCACACAGCAGAACCTTCGGATTACTGGCCAGGGCACGAGCAATTGCCACGCGCTGCTTCTGTCCGCCCGAGAGGTTGGCCGGGTAGCTATCATGCTTGTCGGACAGGCCGACGAGATCCAGCAGCTCGGTCACGCGGCGTTTAATCTCCGCCGGCGGAGTATTGTCCAGCTCGAGGGGGAGCGCCACGTTGCCGAAAACGGTACGTGATGACAGCAGGTTAAAGTGCTGGAAAATCATGCCTATCTGGCGACGTGCGCGGGTGAGCTCCTTTTCAGAAAGCGCGGTAAGCTCCTGCCCACCCACCTGTACGCTGCCCTGGGTTGGACGCTCAAGGAGGTTTACGCAACGAATCAGCGTACTCTTACCGGCGCCGGATGCGCCGATAACGCCGTAAATTTGCCCGGCGGGAACATGCAGGCTGACATCGTTCAGCGCCTGTATGGTGCGGTTCCCCTGCTGGAACACTTTGGTGATATTCGAAAGTTTAATCATCAGTTATTTATTATCGTTTAGCCGTTTGCCGTGGCATTTTCTTCTGCCGTGTCCAGGCGATGCCTGTCAATGAAATGGATGTTAAGGCATCCAGACGTCTAAATCAATCCGACTCTGTATAATGAGCACTTTCTTGCATCAGGAAACATGCGATACTAATCAGACTAGCCTTTATCAGGAGTAAACCGGTGGCACAGTCAGTACCCGCAATTTTTCTCGACCGTGATGGCACGATTAATGTCGATCACGGCTATGTCCACGAAATCGATAATTTTGAATTTATCGATGGCGTAATTGATGCAATGCGTCAATTAAAGGAGATGGGCTTCGCCCTGGTGGTCGTCACCAACCAGTCCGGTATCGCTCGCGGTAAGTTTAGCGAAGCGCAGTTTGAAACGCTGACCGAATGGATGGACTGGTCGCTGGCCGACCGCGGCGTCGATCTGGACGGTATCTACTATTGTCCGCATCATCCGCAGGGCACCGTTGAAGAATACCGCCAGACCTGCGATTGCCGTAAGCCGCATCCGGGGATGCTCATCTCCGCGCGTGACTACCTTAATATAGATATGGCCGCTTCTTATATGGTAGGCGACAAAGTTGAAGATATGCAGGCAGCTCTGGCGGCGGATATTGGCACTAAAGTGCTGGTGCGCACCGGCAAGCCGGTCACGGCTGATGCGGAAAGTGCCGCTGACTGGGTGCTTAATAGCCTTGCAGACCTGCCCGCAGCCATCAAAAAGCAGCAAAAATAAGCGTTACGTATAAAAGATGAGCGGTTGAAATAAAATTGTATTTTTCCGCTTGTCATTCCCGGCGGGCTCCCTATAATGCGCCTCCATCGACACGGCGGATGTGAATCACTTCACACCAACTAGCCGGTTCGGTTGAAGAGAAAAAATCCTGAA
>NZ_BJNO01000006.1 GCF_006539725.1 Klebsiella terrigena
GTTTAAAAACATCGGCAGTTGCGGGTGTTGCAGCATCAAAGGCGCGTTAGCAAAGCGGTTATGTAGCGGATTGCAAATCCGTCTAGTCCGGTTCGACTCCGGAACGCGCCTCCAATTTACATCCCGAGCCCGGATGGTGGAATCGGTAGACACAAGGGATTTAAAATCCCTCGGCCATAGGCTGTACGAGTTCAAGTCTCGTTCCGGGTACCATTGGGATTATTGAATAAAATCAATGATAAGCAGTGTCGTGAAACCACCTACGGGTGGTTTTTTCATGTCTGCAGTACGCCATTCATAGTATCACTTCATCATATTATCCTTCCTTTCAGCCGGTTCCCTTGTCGCGCGGGGCTTCGCCCGGCAACCCTGTTACTATTCGTAAGCCCGCACTTACTAAAAAGCACAAGGAATTCTGATGCCCGCTTCAGGCCAGACTAAGAGCCGCAAAATATTTATTGGTGATATTCATGGCCAGTACGGCAAGCTTTCCGCCCTGCTGGCTCATCTGCGATCCAGGGAGGAGCGGGATCGCAGTCTGCTGATTTTTGTCGGCGATCTTATTGATAATCAGCCGGCGAGCCACATCGACCATTCGTCGGTGCTGGAGCAGGTGAGGGGAGAGGTTGCCGCGGGGCGCGCCATTTGCCTGATGGGCAATCATGAATTTAACGCCGTTGGCTGGCTGATGTGCCATCCGCAGACGGCTCAGCCCCTGCGCCCGCATACGGCGAATAACCGCCGTCAGCATCAGGCCTTCCTTAACGACGTCACGGAAGACAGCGCTCGACACCTGCTGTGGGTCGAGTGGTTTAAAACCCTGCCGCTGTTCGTTGATTTTGGCGATATCCGTGCGGTGCACGCGTGCTGGGACGAGCGCGCTATCGCCCGGCTTCGCCCGTGGCTCGACGAAGAGAACCGGCTAAAGCCGGAGAGCTGGGTACACGCCTTCGATAAACAGCACGTCCTGTTCCACCTGCTGGAGACGATACTCAAGGGGCCAGAGCTGGCGCTGCCTGCGGGCTACAGCTTCGAGGATAAAACCGGGATCGAGCGGCGCCATATTCGCATCCGCTGGTGGCTTAACGAGGCAACAACCTACCGGCAGATTGCCCAGGTTCAGCCCGAGATGGTTAGCAGCATCCCGGATATCGCGCTGGAAAAAAGTGCTTACGTTTTGCCCGAGGTTCCGGTGGTCGTTGGGCACTACACCCTATCTGGCGAACCGGCGGCGCTGAGCGAGCGGGTCGTGTGCGTTGACTATAATGCGGCAAAAGCGAGCCATCCGCTGCGGGCGTGGATTTATGACGCCGGCGAGACGGAGATGACAAACGGGCGCTTCGTCAGCGTTTGAGGCTGATATTCCGCTTAAGGACAGAGCTATAGTGATGCCCTCCGGCGGTCAAGCCCTCAGTTTTCTCCGGCACATTTCGGGCAAACTGCGGTAAAATAGCGCTCCGGCGCGCGCCTGCGGCCGGATAAACCGCCTTTGGGACACTATGCCGTCACGGCAATAATAATTATTTTTAATGAGGGATCTTATGGCCACGTTGCTTGAAAGCTACGGGAACTGTTTTCGCAAATATGCCACCTTTCGCGGCCGCTCGGCGCGTAAAGAGTACGCCGTATTTACCGTCGCTAACTTTGTGCTGTCCGCGGTACTGGGGCTGATCCCGGTTATCGGCGGGCTGTTTAGCCTGATTATTATTATTCCAGGTATCGCGGTGGCGGTACGACGCCTGCACGATCTGAACAAATCCGGCTGGTGGCTGCTGGCGCCTTTCCTGATCCTGATTATCGGCCTGATTGGCGTTGCCGGCACCGTAGAAGACGGTGGGGCGGCGGTATGGGTATGGCTGATGGTTGCTGGCGGAATCATGTCGCTGGCGATGTCTATCTGGCTACTGTTTGCCCGAGGCACCGACGGGGTTAACCGCTTTGGCGACGTTCAGCAGGATAACGGCGACAGCGCACCTCCCGGCGCGCAGAGCGCTCCGGTTTCTTCCGCCGAAGATGTCAGAGAGCGCCTGGCCCAGGCAACAAAGATGCGCGATGACGGTACGATCAGCGAAAGTGAATATGAAACGATGCGCTCAAGCATTATTAAGGATATTTAACCCGCGCAGAATGGCCGCGCCGGGTGGTTTTCTCCCGGCATTTCCGCTACTGTATGCGCCATTTTTCTAAGACGACGAGCCTGTTTATGAAAACCGGACCCCTGAACGAAAGCGAACTTGAATGGTTGGACGATATCCTGTCGAAATACGCCACCGACGGCGCCATCCTTGATGTCTCCGAGCTTGATGGCCTGCTGACGGCGATCCTCTCCGGGCCAGCCGAGATTGAGCCCGCCCAGTGGCTGCTGGCTATCTGGGGCGGTGCCGACAACGTACCGCGCTGGGCCAACGATCGCGAGCGCGACCGCTTCGTTAACCTCACCCTGCAGCATATGAGCGATGTTGCCGAGCGCCTGGACGATTATCCGGAGCAGTTCGAGCCGCTGTTTGGCACGCGGGAAGAGGAAGGCCAGGAGCTGACTATCGTTGGCGAGTGGTGCTTTGGCTATATGCGCGGCGTCGGCCTGGGCAGCTGGCCCGCTTTACCGGCGGAGCTGCAGGCCGAGCTCGATATCATCGCTTTGCACGGGACGGAAGCGCAGTTCCCGGCGGTTGAAGCGCTCTCTGTCGATGATTTTCTCGCCAGCGTAGAGCGTATTAAACCCGCGGCGCTCGCGCTTTATCAATACTGGACGGAGCATGCGCAGCCGGCAGAGGTGCCGCAGCCGATCAGAAATGATGCCAAAGTTGGACGTAACGATCCCTGCCCGTGCGGCAGCGGTAAGAAATATAAGCAGTGCTGCTTAGCGAAATAAAATAAGGGGCCGACAGGCCCCTTACTCTTTTATCCGACGGCAGGTAACACGCCGATCGCGATACAAAACTGAATCAACACGATAGCGATACCGCACAGCAGGACCAGCCACAGCGCCGGCGTTCCGCCGATAACCCGCCACGTCGCGTGAGGATGCTGCTGACGACTCTTCATGACCAGCAGCGCAGGCAGCATCAGCGCCAGCACGGCGAGGGCAACGCCCGCATAGCCCAGCGCCATGACGAAGCCGCGAGGGTAGAACAGCGAGAAGGCCAGCGGCGGCACAAAGGTGATGACGCCGCTTTGCACGCGCCCGCCCGGCGTATTTTTACGCTGAAACAGGTCGGCGAGATAATCGAACAATCCCAACGCGACGCCGAGGAACGACGTGGCCAGCGCCAGATCGGCAAACAGATGCACCGCCAGCTCAACGTGCGGTGAGGCGACGACCTCTCTGATAGCTTCCAGCAGGCCGTTCAGGCCCGCGTGCTGTCCCAGAAGGGCGGCAAAGGTCGGAGAGCTAATGCTGCCCAGCGTCGCCAGCTGCCAGAAAATATAGGCTACCAGTGGGATAAAGCTGCCGATGATAAACACCCGCCGCAGCTTACGAATATCGCCGTTAAGGTAGCTGACGATGCTCGGCACGCTGCCGTGAAAACCAAAAGAGGTAAAGATAACCGGGATCGCCGAGAGCGCCAGCCCCTGCTGAAGCGGTAGGGTCAGCAGGTTTATCTGATGAATGTGCGGCAGCAGCAGGGCCAGCATAATGGCGAGAAAAATAATCTTGGCGCTGAATAAAAAGCGGTTGAACAGATCGACCAGCGAGGTCCCGAGGCAAACCACCGCCCCGCCAATGCCGGTAAACAGCAGCACCCCGCCTGCCGGCGGAAGATCCCACTGCAGCCACTGGTTCAGGCTGGAGGCCAATAGCTCTCCCGCACCGCTGATGTAGGCGGCGGTCAGGGCGTACATCAGGAACAGCATGCAACAACCGGTGACCCACTGTCCGTAGCGCCCGAGGTAGCGGGCGGCGAGCGAGCCCAGCCCCATGTCCGCCGGTACGTGCTGATAGACCTCCAGCAGCAGCAGCGCGGTATAGCACATCAAAGCCCACAGGGCGATCAGCAGCCCGAGCGTGACGCCGAAACCAACCCCAGCGGATGCCAGAGGCATGGCCAGCATCCCTGCGCCAATAGTGGTCCCTGCCACGATTAAAATACTACCTAGAGTGCGGTTCTTCACGTTTCTCTCTATCCATGAAGGAATTAACAATAAAATATGTCGCGCAGAGTATGTGAAATCGGCAGATTCGTCAAATGAGGGTTACAGTGCTTGTCAGTAAATGTTTACAGCCTGAGAGCCGCGCTAATGCTGCGCTGGCGCAAAGCCTGAAGCCATAAGGTGGCTTATCGTGGAGGCTTTACAGGAGGAGTTATGCAATCTATTCACGGTCATGAAGTACTGCAGATGATGATCGCTTCGGGCGAACCCTACAGCGTTGCCAGTCTGGAAGCGGCGATAGTCGCTCGCTTTGGCGACGAGGCCCGTTTTCACACCTGTTCGGCGGAAAATCTAACCGCTGGGGAGCTGGTGAGATTTCTACAGAAGAAAGGCAAGTTTATTGCCGCAGACGCCGGGTTTAATACCAGCGAAAGCAAAATTTGTCAGCATTAACCGGGCGACAATGCCGCAGCATCGCCGCCGGTATAATTATTTCTGCGTATCGAGCGTTGCCAGCTCTTTATCAATAAAGTACAGACCTTCGCCGCTTTTACCGGCGAGGGTCAGTTTATCAATAACGGATTTAAACAGTTTCTCTTCTTCGTGCTGCTCGGCAACATACCACTGCAGGAAATTAAAGGTCGGATAATCCTGTGCAGACATCGCGGCGTGGGCCAGGGCGTTAATTTGCTGCGTAATCAGCTGTTCGTGTTCGTAGGTAACGCGGAACAGTTCATCCAGCGACGCGTACTCGGCAAACGGCGAGGCAATGGCGTTGATGCAAGGCAGGCTGCCGGTGTCGGTCAGGTAGTCGAACAGGCGCTGCATATGGGTCATCTCTTCCTGAGCGTGACGACGAAGAAACGCCGCCGCACCTTCGAAGCTATGATAGCTGCACCACGCGCTCATTTGCTGATAAAGCAAAGAAGAATAGAGTTCAAGGTTCATTTGCTCATTGAGCTTATCGATCATTTCTGTTTTCAGCATAGCGCGCGCTCCGAAAATATAGGTAATTAAGATTATTGTGCGCTCACTATAATTTGTTATTTATTTATTTGCAAAAAGTAAATTAAAAACTTCATTTATTAAAAATGCAAATGGGAATAAAACGCATTGGCAATATAATAATTAATGAGAATGGTTTTAATTGATATTTAATAAATAGCGCCGGGCCGGATAAATATGCGCATCCGAATGACGAGCGGCTGAGGGCCTCGCGCGGATTTTGCCGATCGGGGAGCGGTAGGGAGGCGGAGGCGCAAAGTGCGGGGGACGGGGTTGGAGGGCAAAAGTGTGAAGCGCTACGTAATTTATAAAACAACTTTTCATAAAATTTGAAAGTGCGTTTGTTAAGTAGTAATGTCATACCAACGTTAACGACCTATCGCGGAAGTACCCGCAAAGCATTCAGGAGAGTAAAGCATGAAAATTGCACTGATGATGGAAAACAGCCAGGCAAACAAAAATGCCATCATCCTCAACGAGCTCAACGCCGTTGCCGACGAGAAAGGCTTCCCGGTTTACAACGTGGGTATGAGCGATGAGCACGATCATCACCTGACCTATATTCATCTGGGCATCATGGCCAGCATTCTGCTGAATTCCAAAGCGGTGGACTTCGTGGTCACCGGCTGCGGCACCGGCCAGGGCGCGCTGATGTCTTTGAATATCCATCCGGGCGTGGTGTGCGGCTACTGTATCGATCCTGCCGACGCTTTCCTGTTTGCCCAGATCAACAACGGCAACGCGCTCTCTCTGCCGTTTGCAAAAGGTTTCGGCTGGGGCGCAGAGCTGAACGTGCGCTTTATTTTCGAAAAAGCGTTCACCGGCCGCAACGGGGAAGGCTATCCGCCGGAGCGTAAAGAGCCGCAGGTGCGCAATGCCGGTATTCTGAATACGGTGAAAGCGGCGGTGGTGAAAGAGAATTACCTCGACACGCTGCGCGCTATCGACCCGGAACTGGTTAAAACCGCCGTCTCAGGTCCGCGCTTCCAGCAGTGCTTTTTCGAGAATTGCCAGGACAAAGAGATCGAAGCCTTCGTTCGCCACATCGTCGGTTAATCATCGGTAAGGCCAGCCGCGGCTGGCCTTACTTTCGCCTACGCTTCCTTGTTCGACACGCTGCTTCCGGCATCCGCCTTCAGCTTCAGGCTATCCACCATTCCCACCAGACAAATCAGCGCAATAAACACAAATGAGAGTCGAAAGCTGATGCCGGGCAGCGTCGACAGGCTTAGCCATTCGCTCAGTTTTTCCCCAATACGAATACCTATCGCGCCAAGCGTTATCCCTAAGCCAACCGCCAGCTGCGACGCGGTGCTGAACAAGGTGTTGGCGTAGCTCATCTGCGGGGAGGGCACATCGGCAAAGGCCAGTGTGCTGATGCCGGTGAACTGAATCGATCGGAAAACGCCGCCGAGGAACAGGATCAGCAGGATTAACCACACCGGCGTTTGCGGAGTCAAAAATGCGCAGGCCAGCAGCGACAGAACGTTGAGCGCGCCGTTAATCAGCAGCAGGCGGCGAAAGCCGAGCCAGCGGATAAGCGGCGTGGTGGCGGGTTTAATCGTGAAGTTACCGACGAACACGGCGAGCACCAGCAGCCCCGAGTGGAACGGATCCATGCCGAATCCCACCTGGAACAGCAGCGGCAGCAGGAAAGGCACGGCGCTGATGGAGGCGCGAAATAGCGAGCCGCCGTACATGGTGACCCTGAATGTGGGGACCTGCAGCGCATCGAGGCGTACCATAGGCCAGGCGGCGCGGCGGAAGTGGCGCAGGGAGAAGAGCATGCAGCCGATCCCAAGTCCCAGCAGCGCCAGGGTCTTCCAGCCCTCGGGCCGGTTATCGCCGAGGATCTCCATGGCGCTGACCAGGCTGACCATGGCAACCGAAGTGGCCAGGAAGCCGGGAAGGTCGAACGGGCGCCGCTCCTCTTCGCGAATATCGGGAATAATGCGCAGCGACAGCGCCATCGCCGCGAGACCCAGCGGGACGTTAATAAAGAAAATCCAGTGCCAGCTGGCGTAGCTGGTAATAAAGCCGCCGAGCGGCGGGCCAATAATCGGCGCCACCAGCGCGGGCCAGGTCAGCGTCGCAATGGCCTTAATCAGCTGGTGCTTCGGGGTGGTACGCAGTACCGCCAGACGGCCGACCGGGACCATCAGCGCGCCGCCCATTCCCTGCAGAATACGCATCGCAACGAAGGTATCGACATTGCTGGAAAGGCCGCAAAACACCGAGGCAAGGGTAAAAATCGCCAGCGCGAGGGTGAAGACCCTGCGCGCGCCGAAACGATCGGCTATCCAGCCGCTGGCCGGGATCAATACCGCCAGCGTAATCAGATAGGCGCTGATCCCGATATTGAGATCCACCGCCGCCACGCCAAAATCTTGCGCCATGTCCGGTAGCGCGGTGGCGATCACCGTTCCGTCGAGAAACTCCATAAAAAAGGCCCCGGCGACCAGCAGCGCTGGCGCCGAGAACGCCCGGTCTTCCCGGGCGGAGATGTTTGTCGTCATTATGTTGTTGCCATAGCCTGCTGAGATCGCGGGCAGGAGAGGGGGGAACGCTCCGGCTCCGTTCGCTTTTTGTTAAATTTAAAATTCAGTCTGCAATTATTTTTGTGATTTGGCGCACATTTAAATTGATTTTTGTGATAGCGGTCATATTATAGTCGGACAAGCATTAACACCTGCATAACAAAAACGGAGTGACGCCATGAAGCTGCGCAAGATCCTGAAAAGCATTTTTGACACCTACTGCAAGACCTTCAAAGATGTGCCGCCGGCCGGCATGTTCTGATAAAAAAACCTGCTGCGGCAGGTTTTTTTATCTCAGCTGATTTAGGGTACTATTACGCTCCTGCAAAAAGGAGTAAAAAATGTCTCAACACCTTACCGAACAAGACGAGCTGGTTTCCGACGTGGTTGCCTGTCAGCTGGTTATCAAACAGATCCTCGATGTCATTGACGTTATCGCCCCTGTAGAGGTGCGCGAAAAGATGGCAACTCAGCTTAAAGCGATTGATTTTTCAAGCCATCCTTCATCGTCCGACCCGGTTACGATGCGTGCGGTGCAAAAAGCGATTGCCCTGATTGAGCTGAAGTTCACCCCGCAAAGCGAAGCCCACTAATTGGTTTTACCCCGCCACACGTGGTGGCGGGGTATCCATCAGGCCTGGTGGGAGACTGCGGAACGGGCCGGGGTCGCCTCTTCACCCCTAAACAGCTTGCTGTTACCCCAGCACTCTTCGTAGCGATGGCCGACGAGATCCTCAACGACAACCCGTACCTCCGGCGCGATATCGCCGATTTTGCCTCCCGCTTTAATCCGCGCAACCTCCTGTAAGACCACCATATGGGCTTTGCGATCCAGCTTCATCTGCTTGCTGAAGACGATCGCGGCCAGAGCCAGCAGCACCACTCCGCTACAGAACACCACGGCAATCGCCGTAACCGCGCTTTCCGGCTGGGTGTGCGCCTTCGACTGGAAGCCGTAGAAGCTGAGAATAGCCCCCATGGTGAAGACGATGATCGAGCGCAGTATTTTCCCGGAGAAGGTCATGGCGCCAGCATAAATTCCCTCGCGACGGCGGCCGGTGTAAATCTCATCCACATCGGCAAGGAAGGTATAAACGGTCCACGGGATGTAATACACGCCGCCGGTTCCGAGGCCAAACAGGACGGTGATCCCGAACATCAGCACGGTAGCGAGGTGCGCCGGTAGATGGAAAAACCACAGCGAGGTGTAGAGCAGTACCGAGAAGATAACCACGCTCAGCGCGAGGATATAGGGTTTGCTGAAGCCTTTTTTCACGCACAGGCCGATGAACAGCGCGGTAGAGACCAGCTGCAGAATTGAGTTCAGGCTGTTCAGCCCGGCAACCATCGCCGGATCGTGCTGCAGAACGAAGATAACAAAATAGGTAAAGATGGAGGCGAACAGCCATTCCGCGCCGAAGCCACACAGGTACATGCCGAGATGTTTGCGGAAGACGCGTAAATAAAAGGTCGAGCGCATATCTTTAGCCAGCAGCAGCAGCGTATTGAGCAGCCCTCTCTTTTCGCTGACGCTGCTCTCCTCTTCCCGCGGACGCTCCCAGCTGCAGTACCACAGGCAGGAGATAGCGACGATCAGAATGATGCCGTAGGTCAGGCCGGTCAGGAAGAACGGGGTGGCGGAATCCTTGCCGTACAGCAGGATGAACTGGCCCGGAATAAAGGCCGCGAGGAAGTTTGCCAGCTTGCCAAAAATGGCTTTGTAACCGGTGAGCTTAGAACGTAATGAGAAATCGTCGGTCATTTCGGTGGCCAACGTTTCGTAAGGCACCATGATTGAGGTATAAATGATTTCGAAGATCACGTAGGTGCTGAGGTAGTACCAAAAGCCGAGACCCTCTACCCATAGCAGCGGATAAAACATCATCAGCGGAATGCCGATGAGCAAAAAGAAGCGCCGCCGGCCAAAGCGCTTGCCGAGCCGGGTTTTACCGAAGTTATCCGTAAGATAGCCCATTAACGGGTTGCTGATGGCGTCGATAATGCTGGCGATCGAGAAAATTAACGAGGCCTCGATCAGCGTCAGCCCGCAAAATGTCGTGTAAAAATAGAGTAACCAGGCGCCGCTGATTGCCAGCGCGCCGCTCCCCAGTAAGTTGCCGCCACCGTAGGCGAGCTGATGGCGTAACAAAATCGGTCTTCCCTGCAGCCCTTGCGAGGCTGAAGCCGCGTATCTTGCCATTAATATAAACCTCTTGTTTTAAATTTTTGAAACAGTGTTTTTATATTATTAACTCACGGTTTAGAAAGTGATCCCCGTCACTAATCATCGGTCAGGCGATTTAGCTGCGCAGTAATGCGATCGGCTTAAAAGTTTTTAATGCTTTTTAGGAATAACAAACGGCTGCGGAGCGCCAAAATATCAGGGCGGGGGAGCGTGTGGGCTATGTGCGAGGAGGCCTGAAGCGATGCCCAAGGCTGGTCGCTGGGCTCTCAGACGAGACTGGCAAGGGCGCTGGCGGAACGCAGCGGGAGGTGAATTATCGGGCACCTTTCATTAATAGCCTGAACGGTGCCCTGGAGCGGTGGTTGCCGCTGACTTTAGCCAGCCTGAAGGCGCGGCTGATGCGGCGTTTGTCTAAGCCGGATTAATGGCGCTGCTGCGCCACCAGATCCATCAGACGGCGGTCGGTTTGCTGCAGACAAAGACCGGCTTTATCGGCGCTACGCACTTCATCGAGAACGGTTTGCAGGAGCATGCCGTCCTGCTGCTGCTCTTTCTCTAAGAGGGTCAAAAAGCGCCAGGTGGAATCATCGCTTTGCGCTTTAGCTTCTTCTGCCAGACCGGCGAGCAGGCTGCTGCGCTGTTCATAGTCGGCAAGAGTCTGGGTAAACAGATCCTCGAGGGAGCTGCACTCCTGATGATAGGTGCCTTCGGCCTTCACGATAGGCCACTCGCCGCCCTTTTTCATAAATTCGAACACCCGCATCATCAGCGTGACGCTGGACTGCGCCTGGGTGCGGAGAAACGTCGCGGAGCCGTTCAGGCGCTGCTGTGCGCACCACTCGCTCAGATGCAGATACGAGTTCGACGCGCGGAACTCAAGATTCATCTGGTTATTCAGCTTTTGAGCCATTCCTGCAACTACCATAAAATATCCTTATTAATCTGGAAGGGGGCCTTCGCGGGTTAAGAGCTTTCGCCCCCAACAGCTTCATTACGAGACCTTCACACGAAACTTTACTGGCGGAATAATATAATTCCGCGCTCTCCATGAGTGGCCGGAAATGATATTTCCGATGTCCACAAATATAGAATACTCTCAGAATTTACTTAAGAAAACTCTTAACCGGAGGGATTTACGTTTAGTTACACCATCCGCTGATAGCAGGCCATTGATTAGCATTTTCATTAAATTGAATGTCATTTAACGCCTTGATTATATTTTATTTTTATCGTTGTATTCATCAGTCTTATCAAAACCTTCACTCATATTACGTAGTTGTATGATGTTTACATGAGCAGCGCTTAATTAAAATAAACGCGTCGTATGTTTAACAGCAGCATTTAATTGTCACGATTCTGCTGGCGCAACATTGCGCTGGATCATTTTTTAATTTTTACGGCTGACTGCCGGGAAATAATATTTCAGGGCGATGACGATTGTGTCAATAAAGCGTGATGTCGGGCATAGTGCCTGGCATCGCCGGGAGGAGGGGGCCAGGGGGAGGGCAACCGCTAGCGCCGATTGCGGGTCCGCATGCCGGGCGCGCTGCGCTAAATGCGTCACAGGGATAACTCTGCTGGTGATATGGATAATACGGCTTATGCCTGCGCTAATTGTCAGACAATTAGCGCTTTTTTTATGTCATTTTTCGCTGAATTTATGCACTCAATTACTGTAATTCCGCGATGTGATAATGCTCTCGTATGGAGAATTGATTTCCGGCTATTACTATTTCAACAACGGCATCGTTGGATGAGATTTTTCTAATACCTTGTTTTAAGTCTGATAAAAATTTTTAGACCCGATGTTTCCCTACATAAAAGCGAATTTAAGCTGGAGTTTACCATGCACAAATTTACTAAAGCGCTGGCGGCGATCGGTCTCGCTGCGGTTATGTCACAATCAGCTATGGCGGAAACGCTTAAGCTCGGTTTTCTGGTCAAGCAGCCGGAAGAGCCGTGGTTTCAAACCGAATGGAAATTTGCCG
Source organism: Klebsiella terrigena (assembly GCF_006539725.1). Classification (GTDB taxonomy): domain Bacteria; phylum Pseudomonadota; class Gammaproteobacteria; order Enterobacterales; family Enterobacteriaceae; genus Klebsiella; species Klebsiella terrigena. The sequence goes on from NZ_BJNO01000006.1 coordinate 11,808, forward strand.
ATAAGGCCGGCAAAGATTTAGGTTTTGAGGTGATTAAAATCGCCGTTCCGGACGGTGAAAAAACGCTTAACGCGATCGACAGCCTGGCCGCCAGCGGCGCGAAGGGGTTTGTTATTTGTACGCCGGATCCGAAGCTCGGAGCGGCGATTGTCGCCAAAGCTCGCGGCTATGACATGAAGGTGATCACCGTCGACGATCAGTTCGTCAACGCCAAAGGCAAACCGATGGAGAGCGTTCCGCTGGTGATGATGGCGGCCAGCGAGATTGGCGCTCGTCAGGGCCAGGAGCTCTATAAAGAGATGCAAAAACGCGGCTGGGACGTGAAGGATACCGGGGTGATGGCGATTACCGCCGATGAGCTCGATACCGCGCGTCGCCGCACCACCGGTTCGCTGGATGCGCTGAAAGCCGCCGGCTTCCCGGATAAACAGATCTACCGCGTGCCGACGAAATCCAACGATATCCCCGGCGCCTTCGATGCCGGCAACTCGATGCTGGTCCAGCACCCGCAGGTCAAACACTGGCTGATCGTCGGGATGAACGATAACACCGTCCTGGGCGGCGTTCGCGCAACCGAAGGGCAGGGCTTCAAGGCTCCGGATGTGATCGGTATCGGTATTAACGGCGTGGATGCGGTCAACGAGCTCTCCAAGGCGCAGGCCACCGGCTTCTACGGCTCTCTGCTGCCGAGCCCGGATATTCACGGCTACAAAACCAGCGAGATGCTCTACAACTGGGTAACCAAGGGCGCCGAACCGCCGAAGTTCACGGCGGTCACCGACGTGGTGTTGATTACCCGCGATAACTTCAAAGAAGAGCTGGCGAAAAAAGGGCTATAAGGCCTGCTAACCATGCCTCCCGCAGCGGCGGGAGGCTGAGCGCAGTAGAGCGGAGTCGTTATGCAACAGTCTACCCCTTATCTCTCATTTCGCGGCATCACCATGACTTTCCCGGGCGTTAAAGCGCTGTCCGATATTAGCTTTGACTGCTATGCCGGCCAGGTTCACGCCCTGATGGGAGAAAACGGCGCCGGGAAATCCACGCTGCTGAAGATCCTCAGCGGCAACTATATACCGACCGCGGGCAGCCTGAAGGTGCGCGGCCAGCAGATGGCGTTTAGCAACACCACCGAGGCGCTTAACGCCGGGATCGCCATTATTTACCAGGAGCTGCACCTGATACCGGAAATGACCGTCGCGGAAAATATCTACCTCGGCCAGCTTCCGCACAAATACGGCATGGTGGACCGCAAGCTTCTTAACTACGAAGCGCGGCTGCAGCTGGAGCATCTGGGGCTGGATATCGATCCGCAAACGCCGCTGAAGTACCTCTCCATCGGCCAATGGCAGATGGTGGAGATCGCCAAGGCGCTGACGCGCAACGCCAAGGTCATCGCCTTTGACGAGCCGACCAGCTCCCTTTCTGCCCGTGAAATCGACAACCTGTTCCGGGTTATTCGCGAGCTGCGTGAGGAGGGGCGGGTCATTATTTACGTCTCGCACCGCATGGAGGAGATCTTTGCCCTGAGCGACGCGATCACCGTATTCAAGGATGGCCGCTATGTGCGCACCTTCGACGATATGCAGACGGTAAGCCACGATGCGCTGGTGCAGGCGATGGTGGGGCGCGATTTAGGGGACGTCTACGGCTGGAAGCCGCGCGAGTACGGCAGCGAGCGCCTGCGCCTGGATCAGGTAAAAGCGCCGGGCGTAAGAACGCCGGTGAGCCTGGCGGTGCGCAGCGGAGAAATCGTCGGCCTCTTTGGCCTGGTGGGCGCCGGGCGCAGCGAGCTGATGAAGGGTCTGTTTGGCGGAACCCGCATCACCGGCGGCCAGGTCTACATCGACGGGGAAGCTATCGATATTCGGAAACCGGCGCAGGCCATACAGGCCGGGATGATGCTGTGTCCGGAGGATCGCAAAGCCGAAGGCATTATTCCGGTGCACTCGGTGCGCGACAATATCAACATCAGCGCCCGACGTAAGCATATTCACGCCGGCTGCCTGATTAACAACGGCTGGGAGGCGCAGAACGCCGACCGCCATATTCAGTCCCTTAATATTAAAACGCCGGGACCCGAGCAGCTGATTATGAACCTCTCCGGCGGTAATCAGCAGAAGGCGATTTTGGGGCGCTGGCTCTCCGAGGAGATGAAGGTGATCCTGCTCGATGAGCCGACTCGCGGGATAGACGTCGGAGCCAAGCATGAAATTTACAACGTCATCTACGCGCTGGCGGCATCCGGCGTGGCCGTCGTCTTTGCCTCCAGCGATTTACCCGAAGTGCTTGGCGTTGCGGACCGCATCGTCGTGATGCGCGAAGGGGAAGTGGCGGGTGAGCTGCTGCATGAAGATGCGAATGAACAGCAGGCGTTAAGCCTTGCGATGCCAAAAGTGAGCCAGGCGGTCGCCTGAGTAAAGGAGTCTATGATGTCCTCTGTTACCACCTCAAATACCCGTCGATCCGCCTTCAGCTTTGCCCGTATCTGGGATCAGTTTGGAATGCTGGTCGTCTTTGCCGTGCTGTTTATCGGCTGCGTGATTTTTGTGCCGAACTTTGCCTCTTTCATCAATATGAAAGGCCTCGGGCTGGCGATTTCGATGTCCGGAATGGTGGCCTGCGGGATGCTGTTTTGCCTGGCATCCGGCGATTTCGATCTCTCGGTTGCGTCGGTTATCGCCTGCGCGGGCGTGACGACCGCGGTGGTCATCAACCTCACCGAAAGCATGTGGATCGGCATTGCCGCCGGCCTGCTGCTGGGGGCGCTAAGCGGCCTGGTCAACGGTTTTGTTATCGCCCGGCTGAAAATCAACGCCCTGATAACCACCCTTGCGACGATGCAGATTGTGCGCGGGCTGGCCTATATTATCTCCGATGGCAAAGCGGTGGGCATTGAAGATGAGCGCTTCTTCACCCTCGGCTACGCCAACTGGTTCGGCCTGCCGGCGCCGATTTGGCTGACCGTGGGCTGCCTGATAATCTTTGGTCTGCTGCTGAACAAAACCACCTTTGGCCGTAATACTCTGGCAATCGGCGGCAACGAAGAGGCGGCGCGTCTGGCAGGGGTGCCGGTCGTGCGCACCAAGATTATTATCTTCGTTATCTCCGGTCTGGTTTCTGCTGCGGCGGGGATTATTCTGGCATCGCGAATGACCAGCGGTCAGCCGATGACCTCGATTGGCTATGAGCTGATTGTGATCTCCGCCTGCGTGCTGGGCGGCGTGTCGCTAAAAGGGGGGATCGGCAAGATTTCGTACGTGATCGCCGGGATCCTGATCCTCGGCACCGTCGAGAATGCGATGAACCTGCTCAATATCTCGCCTTTCTCGCAGTACGTGGTGCGCGGCGTGATCCTGCTGGCGGCGGTTATCTTCGATCGCTACAAGCAGAAGGCAAAGCGTAGCGTGTAAATACTCCAACCTTTCAGTTTAATCCTGGAATATCACCGGCGCCCGCTGCGCTGGTGATAACTATCAAAAATGGCGAGCTCCGTCACACTGTCTATACTTACATGGCTAACAATTCGTTAACAGCCAGCGAAACGCTGGCCATGAAAGGAGGAATTCAGGGTGGCTGACCAGATATCTGTACCGCCTGTACCAACCGAAAATTGCGCATTTTTCTTTGACCTCGACGGTACTCTTGCCGATATCAAACCTCATCCCGATCAGGTTGTTATCCCGGTTAACGCGCTTCAGGCGCTGCGGCAGCTCGTGCAGCAGCAGAGTGGGGCGGTGGCATTGATTTCAGGGCGCTCAATGGCTGAGCTCGATGAGCTTACCCGTCCTCACCGGCTGCCGCTGGCCGGTGTCCACGGAGCTGAGCGCCGTGATATCAATGGGAATACGCATATCGTTTCCCTACCGGATGCGCTGCAGAAGGAGCTTCACGGGCGGCTGGCGCTGGCGCTTGAGGCGTTGCCAGGCTGTGAGCTTGAGCATAAAGGGATGGCTTTTGCGCTGCACTACCGTCAGGCGCCGCAGCATCAAAGCGCGGTGCTGACGCTGGCCCAGGAGGTGGTGAAGAGCTATCCGCTGCTGGCGCTGCAGCTGGGCAAGTGCGTGGTCGAGATAAAACCGCGCGGCGTGAACAAAGGCGAGGCGATCGCCGCCTTTATGCAGGAGGCGCCGTTCGCGGGGCGCAGGCCGGTATTTGTCGGTGACGACTTAACCGATGAAGCGGGTTTTGGCATCGTTAACCAGCTGGGCGGCGTTTCGGTAAAAGTCGGCAGCGGCGACACCCAGGCGCGCTGGCGTTTGCCGGACGTCTCGGCGGTGCACCAGTGGCTAAATAATATTGCGAATAATGGACATCAACCAGACGCGCTAACCGACAGGAGAGATGGCTATGAGTCGCTTAGTCGTAGTATCTAATCGTATTGCTCCCCCGGATGATAAAAAGGCCAGCGCCGGTGGCCTGGCCGTGGGGATTATGGGGGCCTTAAAAGCGGCCGGTGGGCTGTGGTTCGGCTGGAGCGGGGAAATTGGCGACGATAGTCAGCCGTTGAAAAAGGTCACTCAGGGAAACATTACCTGGGCCTCCTTTAACCTTAGCGAGCAGGACCACGACGAGTACTACAACCGCTTTTCCAACGCGGTGCTGTGGCCCGCGTTTCACTATCGTCTCGATCTGGTCGATTTTCAGCGCGAAGCCTGGGAGGGCTATCAGCGCGTAAATGCGACGCTGGCGGATAAGCTGCTGCCGCTGATTGAGCCGGACGACATCGTGTGGATCCACGATTATCATCTGCTGCCCCTGGCGCACGAGCTGCGCCAGCGCGGGGTTAATAATCGGGTCGGCTTCTTTTTACATATTCCCTTCCCGACCCCGGAAATATTTAACGCGCTGCCGCCGCACGCCGAGCTGCTTGAACAGCTCTGCGACTACGATCTGCTGGGCTTCCAGACCGAGAGCGACCGGCAGGCGTTTCTTGACTGCATCGCGGTGCAGACCCGCCTGACCACCCGGAGCGGAAACGCTCATGTCGCCTGGGGCAAACCGTTCCAGACCGAGGTCTACCCGATTGGCATCGACCCCGATGAGATCGCGCGTAGCGCAAAAGGGCCGCTGCCGCCGAAGCTGGCGCAGCTCAAAAGCGAACTTAAGAGCGTGCAGAATATCTTTTCCGTAGAGCGGCTGGACTACTCGAAAGGGCTGCCGGAGCGCTTCCTGGCCTATGAGGCCTTGCTGGAGAAATATCCCCAGCATCACGGCAAGATTCGCTACACCCAGATTGCCCCGACCTCGCGCGGTGATGTCCAGGCCTACCAGGATATCCGTCACCAGCTGGAAACCGCCGCCGGGCGCATTAACGGCCAGTATGGTCAGCTGGGCTGGACGCCGCTCTACTATTTGAATCAGCATTTTGAACGCAAGCTGCTGATGAAAATCTTCCGCTATTCCGACGTTGGGCTGGTGACGCCGCTGCGCGATGGGATGAATCTGGTGGCGAAGGAGTTTGTTGCCGCCCAGGATCCGCAGAACCCCGGCGTTCTGGTGCTGTCGCAGTTTGCCGGCGCGGCAAACGAGCTGCCGACGGCGCTCATCGTCAATCCCTACGATCGCGATGAGGTCGCCGCGGCGTTGGACACCGCGCTCACCATGCCGCTGGCCGAACGTATCGCGCGCCACTCGGCGATGCTGGCGGTGGTCAAGGACAATGATATCCACCGCTGGCAGGAGCGGTTTATCGCCGACCTAAAGCGGATAGAAGCGAGAAATGAGGAGAGTCACCTGCAGCGTAAGGTGGCGACCTTCCCCAAACTGGCCTAGTTCGGCCCTCAGGCTGGCGCTTCGGCGCTAGCCTTTCTCCAGCGATACCAGCAGCACGTCAACGCCGCTGCTGCCGACGATACTTTTAGCCGAGCAGGTGGCGCGGGAAAACAGGCTGTGGTTGTGGTTGCCGCAAATCACCAGATCCACCCGATGCTGCTGGCAAAAATCCTTCACGTGATGGCCAAGTTCGCCGCTGGCGATGGTGATTTTTTCAATCGGATAGCCGGCATCCTGAGCCAGTCCGTTGAGAAAGCCGCGGGTTTCTTCATACATCAGATCCCGCAGGTTCTCTAACATCGGCGCCGCAAACTGATTATACATTTCCGGGTCCGTTGCCAGCGTTATCAGGCTAATTTTGGCCTCAAGCGGGCGCGCGATAGAGACCGCCTTGTTGATAAGCGTCCGACTTTCCGGCGTTGGGGCAACGGCTACAAGCAGATGTGAGTAGGGCATCAAGCCTCCTTAAGATACGCAAAATAACCCTTCTTCTTTTCTTTACTCCGATTTCCCTGTTCCCGCAAGGGCTATTGTTTGCTGCAAAGCCCGCCGTTGCGCGGGGCGCGAAATAGCGATTTTGGCAGCCTCCTCGCAAAAATGGTCTTTAGTTTTGCCATAAAAGAAAAGCTGTTTTATAAATCGGTGATGCGCGTTCACCCTCTCTTTGCGTTTTTGCCATTGCCGGGTCAGGGCTGGCAAAAATGAAAAGGTAACCCCGTTTCCATCCTTTTACTGTAGCCAGGTACCTACTCCCTTTTGGCCTGGCCAGAAAGATTGTCGGAGTTCACTAAAAATAACGACACAGGATTTACGGCGATGAAAACACGTAAAATCGGTTTGGCTAATTATCTTGCCTATGGATCGGGCGATTTCCTCGGCGCGGGAACCACGGCGCTCACCGCAGCATGGCTGCTCTATTTTTACACCACCTTTTGCGGCCTGTCTCCGATTCAGGCAACCCTTATCTTTGCCACCGCCAGGGTGCTGGATGCGGTAATTAGCCCGCTGATGGGCTTCCTGACCGATAACTTTGGCACCACCCGGCTCGGCAAACGCTTCGGCAGACGAAAGTTTTTTATCCTGCTGGGTATCCCCTGCGTATTCAGCTACTCAATGATGTGGGTAGGCGATATGGGGTTCTGGTACTACCTCCTCACCTATCTGCTGTTTGATATTGTCTACACCATGATTCTGGTGCCGTACGAAACCCTGGTCCCGGAAATGACCGATGATTTTAAACAGAAAACGAAATTCTCCGGGGCGCGTATTTCGATGGCGCAAATGTCGGCAATCCTCGCCTCATTCCTGCCGGGCGTGCTGCTTACCCACTTTGGTAAGGACAATGCGGTCTCCTTCTTTTACGCAAGCCTGGTGTTCTCGGTCCTCTGCGCGGTGATGCTGACGTTCGTCTGGTTCTTTACCTGGGAGCGTGCGCGCGAAGCGTGGTCGGAGACGGCGCTGCGGGCCGAGGAGGAGAAGCGTAATCTCTCGCTGGCGCAGAGCCTCAATCGTCTGTTTATCGAGCTCACCTCGACGCTGCGCATTAAAATCTTCCGCCAGCATCTGGGCATGTATCTTGGCGGCTATATTGCTCAGGACGTATTTAACGCCGTCTTCACCTACTACGTCGTCTTTGTGCTGATGCAGGAAGCCGCAGTGGCATCCAACCTGCTCGGCACCATGGCCATCTTCCAGTTTATTGCGGTCATTGCCATGATCCCGCTGTGCATCCGCTTTGGGCCGGCGCCGTCCTATCGGATGGTGGTTATCCTGTTTGGCCTCGGCTCGCTCTCCTATGCGCTGCTTTACTACGCCGGGCTGAGCGACGTTTATTCGCTGCTGCTGCTGGTTTCCGCCATTGCCGGCCTCGGCCGCGGTGGGATCAACTATGTTCCGTGGAACACCTACACCTATATTGCCGACGTCGATGAGGCGATCACCGGCCAGCGTCGGGAGGGCATTTTCGCCGGCATCATGACGCTGACCCGCAAGGCCTCTCAGGCGGGAGCGGTAATGCTGGTGGGCATCATTATGCAGCTCTCCGGCTTTGTCTCCGGGCAGAAAACGCAGCCCGATGAGGTCAGCCATACCATCCTGCTCATTCTGAGCGTGGGCACGCTGGTGGTGCTGGCCTGCGGGTTCCTCGTCTCCCTGCGCTTTAAGCTCAACCTCGAGACCCACGGCGTGCTGCAGGCCGAAACGCGCAAAATGCGCCAATCGGGTCGGGCGCAGCCGGAGCTTGCCCGCGCCGAGGATCGGGCGGTGGTGGAGATGCTGGCCGGTATGCCTTACGCATGCCTGTGGGGAAATAACAACATTGGCTATCTGAATCGTAATAAGCCTGCCGCGCCGTCCCTCAGGCAGGGTGCTGAAATGAATTCGACATTGAACAGAGGTTAATAATATGAAGGTTTGGCCTGTTAAACAGAGTCCTTTACTGCGTCAGCCGGAGCACTTTATTGCGCGCAACGAATTGCAGGCGCTTATCGAGAAAGTGACCGACAATCTGGTCAATATTCAGGATGAAACGGGCGCGTTTCTGCTACGGCTGGACGATGGGCGGGTCATTGATACTAAAGGGTGGGCCGGCTGGGAGTGGACCCACGGCGTCGGTTTATACGGTATCTATCAGTATTATCAGCAGACCGGAGATATCGCGATGCGCGATATTATCGACAGCTGGTTTGCGGACCGCTTCGCTGAAGGCGCGACCAGCAAAAACGTCAACACCATGGCGCCATTCCTGACCCTGGCCTGGCGCTATGAGGAGACCGGCAGGCAGGAGTATTTGCCGTGGCTCGACAGCTGGGCCGAATGGGCAATGCACGAGATGCCGCGCACCCGTCACGGCGGGATGCAGCACATCACCCTGGCGGAGGAGAACCACCAGCAGATGTGGGATGACACGCTGATGATGACCGTGCTGCCGCTGGCGAAAATCGGCAAATTACTCAACCGGCCGCAGTATGTGGAAGAGGCGACATACCAGTTTTTACTCCACGTGCAGAACCTGATGGACCGGGAGAGCGGGCTGTGGTTCCACGGCTGGAGCTATGAGGGCCAGCATAATTTCGCTCGGGCCCGCTGGGCGCGCGGCAACAGCTGGCTGACGATGGCGATCCCGGACTTTCTCGAGCTGGTGGACCTCCCCGAGCACAGCGCGGTGCGGCGCTATCTGCTTCAGGTGCTGAATGCGCAAATTGCGGCGCTGGCAGAGTGCCAGCACGAGAGCGGTCTGTGGCATACGCTGCTGGACGATCCGGATTCGTATCTTGAGGCGTCGGCAACCGCCGGCTTTGCCTACGGTATCCTGAAGGCGGTACGTAAACGCTACGTGAGCCGGGAGTATGAGCGCGTCGCGGAGAAGGCCATGCGCGGGATCGTGCAAAATATCTCCTCGCAGGGGGAGCTGCTGCAAACCTCGTTCGGCACCGGAATGGGCTCGAATCTCGACTTCTATCGCCAGATCCCGCTCACCTCGATGCCCTACGGGCAGGCGATGGCGATCCTGTGCATGACGGAATATCTGCGCCGGTATTTCTGACGGCGAACTTTACCGGCTCTGCGCCGCGCGGCCGGAGGAGGGCGCAAAAAAAGAAACCGGCATAAGCCGGTTTCTTTATCGTTTATCAGAGCGGTATTACATCCGCTCGACGGTTTCAATACCTAAGGTATCCAGACCGGTCTTCAGGGTTTTGGCGGTCAGCTGCGCCAGCTTCAGGCGGCTGTTGCGCGTCTCTTCGCTCTCCGCGGAGAGGATCGGGCAGTGCTCGTAGAAGCCGGAGAACAGGCCGGCCAGATCGTACAGGTAGGCGCACATGACGTGCGGGGTCCCTTCGCGCGCAACGACGGTCAGCGTCTCTTCAAACTGCAGCAGACGTGCGGCCAGCTGCGCTTCGCGATCTTCGGTGATGATGACCGGCGCCGCGGCCAGCGCGCGCTCGTCAATCTCCGCTTTACGGAACACCGACAGCACGCGGGTATAGGCATACTGCATGTAAGGCGCGGTGTTGCCTTCAAACGCCAGCATGTTGTCCCAGTCGAAGATGTAGTCGGTGGTACGGTTCTTGGACAGATCCGCATATTTTACCGCCCCGATACCGACCGCGTTAGCCAGCTTCTCCAGCTCGTCGGCAGGCATATCCGGGTTTTTCTCGGCAACCAGGCGACGCGCGCGTTCCAGCGCTTCGTCCAGCAGGTCGGCAAGCTTCACGGTACCGCCGGCGCGGGTTTTAAACGGCTTACCGTCTTTACCGAGCATCATGCCAAACATATGGTGCTCCAGCGGGACGGAACCCGGCACGTAGCCCGCTTTACGCACGATGGTCCACGCCTGCATCAGGTGCTGGTGCTGGCGGGAATCGATGTAGTAGAGCACGCGATCGGCGTGCAGGGTTTCGTAACGGTATTTTGCGCAGGCGATATCGGTGGTGGTGTAGAGATAGCCGCCATCCTTTTTCTGGATGATAACGCCCATCGGTTCGCCTTCCTTGTTTTTGTACTCATCAAGGAATACTACGGTGGCGCCTTCGCTCTCAACGGCCAGGCCCTGTGCTTTCAGATCGGCAACGATACCCGGCAGCATCGGGTTGTACAGGCTTTCACCCATTACGTCGTCGCGAGTCAGGGTCACGTTCAGGCGGTCATAGGTAATCTGGTTTTGCGACATGGTAATGTCGACCAGCTGGCGCCACATCTGGCGGAAGTACTCGTCGCCGCCCTGCAGTTTAACCACGTAGCTGCGCGCGCGCTCGGCGAAGGCTTCGTCTTCGTCGTAGTGCTTTTTCGCTTCACGGTAAAAGCCTTCGAGGTCCGCCAGCGCCATTTCGCCGGCATTTTCCTGCTGCTGCTTTTCGAGCCAGGCGATCAGCATCCCAAACTGGGTGCCCCAGTCGCCGACGTGGTTAGCGCGAATCACCTTGTGGCCGAGGAACTCGAGGGTACGAACCGCGGCGTCACCAATGATGGTGGAGCGCAGGTGGCCGACGTGCATCTCTTTTGCCACGTTAGGTGCTGAATAGTCGACGACGATAGTCTGCGCCTGCGGCTGGGCAACGCCAAGGCGCTCTGCGGACAGCGCCTGGCTAACGTTGGCGGCTAAAAACGCCGGGTCGAGGAAAATATTGATGAAGCCAGGCCCGGCGATTTCGACCTTGTTGGCAATGCCGTTCAGATCGAGATGAGACAGCACCTGCTCTGCCAGTTGTCGCGGTGCCATACCCAGTTTTTTAGCGACTGCCATCACGCCGTTGGCCTGATAGTCACCGAACTGGATTTTTGCTGACTGGCGGACCTGCGGTTCGCAATCGGCAGGGGCGCCTGCCGCGATCAGGGCGTGGCTGACTTTTTCTGAGAGAAGAGCCTGAATATTCACCGGAATACCTTACTTTTAAGGCGCCGTAACCCCTGCTGGGTGGCGCCGGAATGTGGACAAATTAGGGCAGGAGTATACTGCATTTGCACCCCTGCGTCAGCCCTGCGCGCGCGTTGCCGGGCGGCGTGCTTAACGAATAACCAGCGCGGACAGGATAAAGAAGATTGCAGGTTGGTCGCCGCCGGGAAACGCGATAAATTAGCCCCTTTAGCGAGCGTCGAGGTCAAGAATGGCGAACTGGCAGCAAATTGATGAACTTCAGGATATTACCGCGGATCTGCCGCGCTTCACCGAGGCGTTAGGCCAGCTGGCCGCGCGGCTCGGGCTGGATATTGCGCCCCTGTCTGCGGACCACATCTCTCTGCGCTGTCATCAGAATACAACCGCGGCGCGCTGGCGGCTCGGGCTTGAGCAGTGCGGCACGCTGCTCTCAGAAAACACCATTAACGGTCGGCCTATCTGCCTGTTTAAGCTGGATGAACCTGTGATCGTGGCGCACTGGCGCTTTAGCGTGGTTGAGCTGCCGTGGCCCGGGGAAAAGCGCTACCCGCACGAGGGCTGGGAGCACGTTGAGATTGTGCTCGCCGGCGAGCCGGAAACGCTTAATGCCCGCGCGCTGGCGCTGCTCTCCGACGACGGCCTCAGCCAGCCGGGGATATTCGTCAAAACCAGCTCGCCGAAAGGGCAGCACGAACGCCTGGCAAATCCGACGCTGGCGGTGACGGACGGGAGCGTGACGATCAAGTTTCACCCGTGGTCCATCGAGCAAATTATCGCTAGTGAAAAAACGGATGCGTAACAGTGTGAAGCTACGCGGTTTCTGAACCGAAAAATCGTGACATGCTGTGTTGCCCGCGGCGTGAATGGAGAATGGAATGACGCTACTGGAAGTATGCTGTTACAGCACGGAGTGCGCCGAAGAGGCGCAGCGACGCGGTGCAGATCGCATCGAACTGTGCGCCGCGCCGCAGGAGGGAGGGCTAACGCCGTCGCTGGGCGTGCTCAAAACGGCCCGCAGGACCCTGACTATCCCGGTGCATCCGATTATTCGCCCGCGCGGCGGTGATTTTTGCTATACCGAGGGCGAGTTTGCGGCGATGCTCGACGACGTGGCGACGGTTCGAGAACTGGGTTTTCCGGGCCTCGTGATTGGCGTTCTGGACGCCGACGGCCGGGTTGATACCGCGCGGATGCGTAAAATTATGGCCGCGGCGGGACCGCTGTCGGTTACCTTCCACCGGGCTTTCGATATGTGCGCAAACCCGCATCAGGCCTACGCTGCCCTGGCTGAATTAGGCGTTGCGCGGATCCTAACATCCGGTCAGCAGGCGAGCGCAGAAAAAGGTATTTCATTAATTTTGGAACTTATTGCCCTGGGCGATACTCCAATCATTATGGCCGGAGCAGGGGTGCGAGCAGCAAACCTGTCTCAGTTCCTCGAAGCCGGCGTAAAAGAAGTGCACAGCTCCGCCGGCCAGTGGCTGCCTTCGCCGATGCGCTTTCGTAATTCCAGGCTGTCGATGTCTACGGATGCCGAAGCAGATGAATATTCACGCTATGCCGTTAACGGCGCAGCGGTGGCGGAAATGAAGAGCATTATTTCCGCCTGAGTGCCCGCGTTGTTTGCGCGCAGCCTGCGGGCTGGTCAGCACAACGGCTGCGGGCAGAGAGAGAAAACCGTTTTTTGCTGCACATCATGTCGCCCAATATGATGATTGCCCGTACCAGGCCCCTGCAATTTCAACAGGGGCCTTTTTTTATGCAAAATTTCGCGACCGATCGCCGGGGCGCGATGCCCGGGCGGCGTTAGCGCGCTTTTTTTGCCAGCGACTGCTGGGTTTCAGGCCTGGTGGCGATAATCACCGCGCGCAGCGGTGCGGGATAGCCTTCGAGGGTTTTGCTGCTGTCGTTCGGATCGAGGAAATCCGCCAGCGATTCGGTGGTCATCCATTCGGTGCGGCGCTGCTCTTCGGTACTGGTCACGCAGACGTCAACGATCCGCACGTCGACAAAACCGCATTTTTCCAGCCACATTTTCAGCGCAGCCGCCGAAGGAATAAAGTAGACGTTGCGCATCTGCGCGTAGCGATCGCCCGGTACCAGCACGGTATTTTCGTCACCTTCAACAACCAGCGTCTCCAGCACCAGCTCGCCGCCTTCAACCAGCTGATCTTTGAGCTGCCACAGATGGTCGAGTGGGGAGCGGCGATGGTACAGCACGCCCATTGAAAATACGGTATCAAAGGCGTTCAGCGCCGGCAGCTGCTCAATGCCCAGCGGCAGCAGATGGGCGCGCTGGTCGTTGCCCAGCAGCTTGCGCACCGCTTCAAACTGGCATAAAAACAGCTGCGTAGGGTCGATACCCACCGCCAGATGAGCGCCTGCGCCGATCATCCGCCACATGTGATAGCCGCTGCCGCAGCCGACGTCGAGGATCGTCCGGCCGGTCAAATCGGAAAGATGCGGCAGAACGCGATCCCACTTCCAGTCCGAACGCCATTCGGTGTCGATATCCACGCCATACAGCGACCACGGGCCTTTGCGCCACGGCATCAGGTTGCGCAGCAGGTTTTCAATCCGCAGCCGATGGCCTTCGCTCAGGGGGACTTCGCTTTCTGCGGTCACGCTGTGCAGCAGGTCGAGACGATAGGGCGAAAGCTCGGGGAGAAACTCAACGGCCCGCTCCCATTCACGGTACTTACCGTGCAGGGCCTCGCGCTGCCAGGCGGCAACCTGAGCGGGCAGCGTCTCCAGCCAGTGGGATAGCGGACCTTTGGCGATACGCTGATAAAGATTGCTGAAATCGATCATGCTGTTTCCCCGGACTTCACCGCCACCAGCGAGCCAAAGTTAAAGCACTGGAACCACAGTTCGGCGTGTTCGAATCCGGCCTTGCGCAGCCGTGCTTTATGGGTTTCTACCGAATCGGTGAGCATAACGTTTTCCAGCATGCTGCGCTTCTGGCTGATTTCCAGCTCGCTGTAGCCGTTGGCGCGCTTAAAGTCGTGATGCATGTTAAACAGCAGTTCGCCGACGCTGGCGTCTTCAAAGCTGAATTTTTCCGACAGCACCAGCGCGCCGCCCGGGTTCAGCCCCTGATAGACCTTATCCAGAATCGCCTGGCGTTCGTCGGGCTCAAGGAACTGAATGGTGAAATTGAGCACCACCATTGAGGCGTTTTCGATGGAGACGTGGCGAATATCGCCTTCCACCACCTCAACCGGCGTCGGCGCCTTGTAGGCGTCGATATGGCGACGGCAGCGCTCAACCATCGCCGGGGAGTTATCCACGGCCACAATCCGGCAGCCGGCGTGGGAAATATTACGCCGTATCGAGAGCGTGGCAGCGCCAAGGGAGCAGCCGAGATCGTAGACCTGGGTATCAGGCTGCACAAAACGCTCGGCCAGCATGCCAATCATCGAAATAATGTTGGAGTAGCCAGGAACGGAGCGCTGGATCATATCCGGGAAGACTTCAGCAACCCGTTCATCAAAGGTCCAGTCGCCGAGGCTGGCGATCGGCGCGGAAAAAAGGGTATCGCGGTGAGACATAAGGTTAAACCCGAAAAAACGAAAACGGCGTATTGTGCGCTAATGTAAGGAGAAAACCAACTCCCAGGGCATATACCACAGGTTAGCGAGCACCATCAGCACCAGCGCGCACCAGGTGGCGCTCATGCCGGAACGACGCCAGCTGTAGAGCCGGTGATGGAAACCGTAAGAGTGCATCAGCCGGCCGGCGATGAGCAGGATACCGCCGAGATGCACCATCCAGTTTTGCGCGCCGTTCATCTCGACAAACAGCAGCAGGATAAGCCCGATCGGCAGATATTCAACCGCATTGCCGTGCACGCGGATAGCGACCTGTAGCTCGCTAAAGCCGCCGTCGCCGTATCCGACGTGGTACTGCGTGCGCAGGCGTACGACGTCAAAAGAAAACTTGATTAACAATAACGCACCCAGGACGGCATACAGCGCGCTGACCATACAAAAAACTCCCTTTCACTGTGTCAGATGGCTCCGACTATCATAGCAGGATATCAGAAAAGAGAGGTCTGCTGAGGAATTGACGGTGCCGGGCCGACGTCGGGCAGCACCGCGCGTAAATCGGCCCACAGGGTGTCGACCAGCGCAGGCGCGTGGGCGATATCCGGCGTATGCAGGAACAGGTAGGGCGTGGTCGATTGGCTCCACTTCGGCAGCGTCTGCAGCCAGATGCGAAACAGCTCGTGGTTCTGCGCCATATCGTCGCTGCCGATGAAGCGAACCAGCGGATGATGCGCGGTGACCACCGCGTGGACCGGGAGCCGGGGCTTTTTACGCTGCGCGTCGAGCGCGGCCGGGCTGCGGGCGGTAACGCTGTGCACCGGACGGCTATCGAGGATCACCCGGTTAACGGCGCGCTGGTGCAGCCCACGGTTGAGCTGCTGCTCGTCGTCACCCTTGGCAAAAAAGGCCGGATGCCGTACCTCTACGCCGTAGGTGAAGCCGTCGGGCAGCGCGTCGAGAAACTGCCACAGGGCGGGGAGGTCGCGCGGACCGAAGGTCGCAGGCAGCTGCAGCCAGTACTGGCCGATACGCGTTTCCAGCGGCGCGAGCCGGGTAAAAAACTCACGGCTTAAATCGCCGCAGTTGCGCAGCGCCGCCTGATGAGAAATGGTGGCCGGAAACTTAAAGCAGAAGCGGAAGTCGTCGTGGGTTTGCTCGAACCAGCGGGCCACTATCTCGGCTTTAGGCAACGCGTAGAGGGTCGTATTCCCCTCTACGCAGTTAAAGTGCTGAGCGTACTGTTCCAGACTGGTTATGCCAAGGCGCGCCCATTTCGGATGCGACCATTGCGGGAGCCCGATATAGATCATAGCGCGGCGAGAATGTCCTCAGTGCTGCGCACGCGGGCAATGCGCGGGAAGATATTCGTCATGCTGCCCTGGTGCTGCTCGGCGGAGGCCGCGCTGCAGGCGTCCTCGGCGATCAGCAGATTGAAGCCCAGCTCCCAGGCGTTGCGCGCGGTAGATTCAACGCCAATATTGGTTGAGATACCGCACAGAATAATGGTGTCGATACCGCGGCGGCGCAGCTGCAGTTCGAGGTCGGTGCCGTAAAAGGCGCCCCACTGGCGCTTGGTGACTTCGATATCGCTATCCTGTTTGCCCAGCGCAAGCGGCCAGGTCCACCAGTTATCCGGCAGCGCATGCGCCCCTGTCTGCGCATCAACCGGCTGTTTTAGCGCTTCGCCAAAGTCGGCAGACCAGCCGACGCGGACCATGATGACCGGCGAGCCCTGCTGACGGCATTTCTCCGCCAGACGAGCGGCGCGAGCGACCACTTCATCGGCGCGGTGTGGGCCGCCGGCGAACGGCAAAATGCCTTCCTGCAGGTCGATGACCACAAGCGCCGTTTTTTTCGCATTGAGTTCTGGCATAGTATCCCCGTATCTTCTGTAGTTTGGCCGTTACAATACCGTTGCCATTCACGCTCCAGGGTAACAAATTTTGTTAATTTTTGTGAGCGTAGCCAATAAGCGCGCAGCAAAGCAACGTACAAACTGCGTCGGGCTTATCGTGCGGCAGAATTTCCAGTATAATAGCCGCCTTTTTTCATTCAGTTGTGACATTCAGCTAAAGCCGCAACTTCGTGGCCTGCAGAGCAGGCAACAATCCGCCAGTGGCTAAGTTAAGGGATATCTCATGCGTACAGAATATTGCGGGCAGCTGCGTCTGTCCCACGTGGGGCAGCAGGTGACTCTGTGTGGTTGGGTCAACCGTCGTCGTGATCTTGGTAGCCTTATCTTCATTGATATGCGTGACCGCGAAGGCATCGTACAGGTGTTTTTCGATCCGGAACGTGCGGATGCATTAAAGCTGGCCTCCGAACTGCGTAATGAGTTCTGTATCCAGGTGACGGGCACCGTGCGTGCGCGTGACGAAAAAAACGTCAACAGCGATATGGCCACCGGCGCCATCGAAGTGCTGGCTTCCGATCTGACCATCATCAACCGCTCAGAAGCGCTGCCGCTGGATTCTAACCACGTCAACACCGAAGAAGCGCGACTGAAATACCGCTATCTGGATCTGCGTCGTCCGGAAATGGCCCAGCGTCTGAAAACGCGGGCAAAAATCACCAGCCTGGTCCGTCGTTTTATGGACGAGCACGGTTTCCTCGATATCGAAACCCCGATGCTGACCAAGGCCACGCCGGAAGGCGCGCGCGACTATCTGGTTCCGAGCCGCGTTCATAAAGGCAAGTTCTACGCGCTGCCGCAGTCTCCTCAGCTCTTCAAACAGCTGCTGATGATGTCCGGCTTCGACCGCTACTATCAGATCGTGAAATGCTTCCGTGATGAAGACCTGCGCGCCGACCGCCAGCCGGAATTCACCCAGATCGACGTGGAAACCTCCTTCATGACCGCACCGCAGGTGCGCGAAGTGATGGAAGCGCTGGTTCACGAGCTTTGGCTGAACGTGAAGGGCGTGGATCTGGGCGAGTTCCCGATCATGACCTTTGCCGAGGCCGAGCGTCGCTACGGTTCCGATAAGCCGGACCTGCGCAACCCGCTGGAGCTGGTGGATATTGCTGACCTGGTGAAAGCGGTTGAATTTGCCGTCTTCTCCGGCCCGGCAAATGATGCCAAAGGTCGCGTTGCCGCACTGCGCGTGCCGGGCGGCGCGGCGCTGACCCGTAAGCAAATCGATGAGTACGGCAAGTTCGTGCAGATATACGGCGCCAAAGGCCTGGCGTATATGAAGGTCAACGAGCGCGCAAAAGGCCTCGAAGGCATCAACAGCCCGGTTGCTAAATTCCTCAACGCGGAAATCGTCGAAGCTATTCTTGAGCGCACCGCAGCCCAGGACGGCGATATGATTTTCTTCGGCGCTGATAATAAGAAAGTGGTTGCCGATGCCCTGGGCGCGCTGCGCCTGAAGCTGGGTAAAGACTTAAGCATCACCGACGAAACCAAGTGGGCGCCGCTGTGGGTTATCGACTTCCCGATGTTTGAAGACGATGGCGAAGGCGGCCTGACCGCGATGCACCACCCGTTCACCTCTCCGCGCGATATGACCGCGGACGAGCTGAAAGCCGCGCCGGAAACGGCGATTGCCAACGCCTACGATATGGTCATTAACGGTTACGAAGTCGGCGGCGGCTCGGTGCGTATTCACAGCGGTGAAATGCAGCAGACCGTGTTCGGCATCCTCGGGATCAACGAGCAGGAGCAGCGTGAGAAGTTTGGCTTCCTGCTGGATGCGTTGAAATACGGTACGCCGCCGCACGCGGGCCTCGCATTCGGCCTTGACCGTCTGACGATGCTGCTGACCGGCACCGATAACATCCGCGACGTTATCGCTTTCCCGAAAACAACCGCCGCCGCCTGTCTGATGACCGAAGCACCGAGCTTCGCCAATCCGACCTCGCTGGGTGAATTAGGTATTCAGGTTGTGGCGAAAGAGACAAAAGAGTCTGCGGAGAATAAGTAAGATGTCATTCAAGCTCCCCGTTTCTGTACTGGTGGTGATTTATGCCGAAGATACAAAGCGGGTGCTGATGCTGCAGCGGCGCGATGATTCCGCTTTCTGGCAGTCGGTAACCGGCAGCCTGGAAGAGGGGGAAACCGCGCTGCAAGCCGCCGCGCGCGAAGTAAAGGAAGAGGTCGCAATAGATGTTGCCGATGAGCATCTGGCCTTAATTGACTGTCAGCGTACGGTGGAGTTCGAGATCTTTTCTCATTTACGTCATCGCTATGCGCCGGGCGTTGAGCGCAATACGGAATTTTGGTTCCGCCTTGCGCTCCCTCATGAACGCCAGATTGTGTTTACCGAACATCTGGATTACCGCTGGGTTGCCGCGACGGAAGCCGCCGCGTTGACCAAGTCGTGGAGTAACCGGCAGGCGATTGAAGAATTTGTAATTAACGCCAACTAATATTCCCCGCCTCCTGCTGGTCAGAAGGCTTCGGGAAAACGGCATTTTTGGAGAGTTTTTTATGGCAGGTCATAGTAAGTGGGCCAACACCAAGCACCGCAAAGCGGCACAGGATGCCAAACGCGGTAAGATCTTCACTAAAATTATTCGCGAGCTGGTCACCGCCGCGCGTTTAGGCGGCGGCGATGCGGCTTCTAACCCGCGTCTGCGCGCAGCGATTGATAAAGCGCTGTCCAACAACATGACCCGCGATACCCTGAACCGCGCTATCGCCCGTGGCGTAGGCGGCGATGATGACGCGAACATGGAAACCATCATTTATGAAGGTTACGGCCCAGGCGGCACGGCGGTGATGGTTGAGTGCCTGAGCGACAACCGTAACCGTACCGTTGCCGAAGTGCGTCACGCCTTCACCAAAACCGGCGGTAACCTCGGCACCGACGGCTCGGTGGCCTATCTGTTCAGCAAAAAAGGGGTGATCTCCTTCGAAGCTGGCGACGAAGACGTGATTATGGAAGCGGCTCTGGAAGCGGGTGCGGAAGACGTTGTGACCTATGACGACGGCGCGATTGACGTCTACACCGCGTGGGAAGAGATGGGCGCCGTACGCGACGCGCTGGAAGCGGCTGGCCTGAAAGCTGACGCGGCCGAAGTCTCCATGATCCCGTCGACGAAAGCCGATATGGATGCGGAGACCGCGCCGAAGCTGCTGCGTCTGATCGATATGCTGGAAGATTGCGACGACGTGCAGGAAGTTTATCATAACGGCGAGATCTCTGATGAGGTCGCCGCAACGCTGTGATTCCCGTAATCTTTCAGCCCACAGCGGCGTTGGCTCTCCTCGCTTACCCCGGTTACGTAGTGAATCTACGCTCCCGGGGATGCGCTGAGTGGCCGCCTGGCTGTGAACTGAAATATTTAGGGTCTCAGGGCTTAGTGATTACCGGAGATGCGTGATGGCTATTATTCTCGGTATTGACCCGGGTTCGCGCATTACCGGCTATGGCGTTATCCGCCAGGTCGGGCGGCAGTTAAGCTATCTTGGCAGCGGATGCATTCGCACTAAGGTGGATGATCTGCCGTCGCGGCTGAAGCTGATCTACGCGGGCGTGACGGAAATTATCACCCAGTTTCAGCCGGACTATTTCGCGATTGAACAGGTGTTTATGGCGAAAAACGCCGACTCGGCGCTGAAGCTGGGGCAGGCGCGCGGGGTGGCTATCGTCGCGGCGACCAATCAGGATCTTCCGGTCTTTGAGTACGCCGCGAGGCAGGTCAAGCAAACCGTGGTCGGCATCGGCAGCGCGGAAAAAAGCCAGGTGCAGCATATGGTGCGCACCCTGCTGAAGCTGGCGGCTAACCCGCAGGCGGATGCGGCGGATGCGTTGGCCATTGCGATTACCCACTGCCACGTGAGTCAGAACGCGACGCAGATAGGCGATAGTCGGCTAAACCTGGCGCGCGGACGCTTGCGATAACGTCAAATCAGGCTGGATATTTATCCAGCCTTTTTTTATGATACCGGCAGATACTTTAGCCCTTAACGCAGGAGCAGCATGTGATAGGCAGACTCAGAGGCATCGTTCTCGAAAAACAACCCCCGCTGGTATTACTGGAAACGGGAGGCGTTGGCTATGAAGTGCATATGCCTATGACCTGCTTTTACGAACTGCCGGAAGTGGGCAAAGAGGCGGTCGTATTTACCCATTTTGTGGTTCGCGAAGACGCGCAGCTGCTGTTTGGTTTTAATAACAAACAGGAGCGTACGCTGTTCCGCGAGCTGGTTAAGACCAACGGCGTAGGGCCGAAGCTGGCGCTGGCGATCCTTTCCGGCATGTCGGCGCAGCAGTTCGTTAACGCCGTCGAGCGCGAAGAGGCCGCGGCGCTGGTTAAGCTTCCGGGGATTGGTAAGAAAACCGCCGATCGCCTGATCGTCGAAATGAAGGACCGCTTCAAGGGATTACACGGCGATCTGTTTACCCCGGCCGACGACCTGGTGCTGACATCGCCCTCCGGCCCGTCCAGCGATGATGCCGAGCAGGAAGCGGTTGCCGCCCTGGTGGCGCTGGGCTATAAACCTCAGGAGGCCAGCCGAATGGTGAGTAAAATCGCCCGTCCGGATGCCAACAGTGAAACGCTAATCCGCGAAGCGCTGCGCGCCGCGTTGTGAGGTAAGGGATGATTGAAGCAGACAGGCTGGTATCGGCAGACAGCACCGGGTTTGAAGAGACGGTCGATCGCGCAATCCGCCCTAAACTACTGGCAGAGTACGTGGGCCAGCCGCAGGTGCGCTCGCAAATGGAGATCTTTATCCAGGCGGCCAAGCTGCGCGGAGACGCGCTCGACCATCTGCTGATCTTTGGCCCGCCGGGGCTGGGAAAAACGACGCTGGCCAACATCGTCGCCAATGAGATGGGCGTCAACCTGCGCACCACCTCCGGGCCGGTGCTGGAAAAAGCCGGTGACCTGGCGGCGATGCTGACCAACCTTGAACCCCACGACGTGCTGTTTATCGATGAAATTCACCGCCTGTCGCCGGTGGTGGAAGAGGTGCTCTATCCGGCGATGGAGGACTACCAGCTGGATATCATGATTGGGGAAGGGCCCGCGGCGCGTTCGATAAAAATCGATCTGCCGCCGTTCACCCTGATTGGCGCGACCACGCGGGCCGGTTCGTTAACCTCGCCGCTGCGCGACCGCTTCGGCATCGTCCAGCGGCTGGAGTTTTATCAGATTGCCGATCTGCAGCACATTGTGAGCCGCAGCGCCCGCTTTATGGGGCTGGAGATGAGCGAAGAGGGCGCGCTGGAAGTGGCGCGTCGCGCGCGTGGTACCCCGCGTATTGCCAACCGCCTGCTGCGGCGGGTGCGCGACTTCGCGGAAGTGCGCCATGACGGCAGCATCTCTCTCGACATCGCCGCCCAGGCGCTGGATATGCTTAACGTTGACGCCGAAGGATTTGATTATATGGACCGCAAGCTGCTGCTGGCGGTGATCGATAAATTCTTTGGTGGCCCGGTCGGCCTGGATAACCTGGCGGCGGCCATTGGCGAAGAGCGTGAAACCATTGAAGACGTGCTGGAGCCGTATCTTATCCAGCAGGGCTTCCTGCAGCGAACGCCGCGGGGGCGCATGGCGACGGTCCGCGCCTGGAACCACTTCGGCATCAAGCCGCCGGAAATGCCCTAACCAGGCGCTGAGCCGGTAGCCCTGCTCAGCGCAGCGCTACCGGAAGAAGAGTCAGAGTGCTCAGGCGGCCGCTTTCTTCATCATGCTGAAGATAAACAGCACCGCAGCGCACAGCACCACCGACGGGCCGGCCGGCGTGTCGTAGAACGCCGAGAAGGTCAGTCCACCGGTTACCGCGATCGCCCCGATGCCAACCGCGATAGCCGCCATCTGCTCCGGCGTACGCGCAAAGCGGCGCGCCGTGGCGGCGGGGATGATCAGCAGCGAGGTAATGATCAGCGCCCCGACAAACTTCATCGCCACGCCGATAGTCAGGGCGGTGACCAGCATCAGCAGCAGCTTCACCCGCTGCAGCTTCACGCCGTCAACAAACGCCAGGTCGGGACTGATCGTCATCGACAGCAGGTTGCGCCACTGCCAGAGCAAAATGGCCAGCACAATTGCCACACCAATGGCGATTGAGATCAGGTCCTCCGGCGTTACCGCCAGCAGATCGCCAAACAGGTAGGCCATCAGGTCGACGCGGACGTTCGACATCAGGCTGACCACCACCAGGCCCAGCGACAGCGCGCTGTGGGCCATAATCCCCAGCAGCGTATCAATGGCGAGGTGAGGGCGCTTCTCCAGCCATACCAGCCCTGCCGCCAGCAGCAGCGTGATGGCGATAACGGCGTAGAAGGGGTTGACGTTGAGCAGCAGGCCAAAAGCGACGCCGAGCAGCGAGGCGTGGGCGAGGGTATCGCCAAAATAGGACATCCGGCGCCAGACAACAAACGAGCCCAGCGGGCCGGCGGCGCAGGCGAGCATCACCCCGGCCAGCCAGCCGGGTAACAGTAGTTCAATCATCAGCGGTCATTTCCCCGACGCAGTACAATCCGCCCCTGCAGGTCGTGGCGGTGATTATGATGGTGACGATAAATACCCAGCTGTTCCGCGCCGCGCTGGCCGAACATCGAGATAAACTGCGGGTGCATCGAGACCACTTCCGGCGTGCCGGAGCAGCAGATATGCTGATTCAGGCACAACACTTCATCGGTTTTCGCCATCACCAGGTGCAGGTCGTGGGAGACCATCAGCACCGAGCAGTTAAGCTCCTGGCGCAGCTGGTTGATCAGGTCATACAGCGCCACCTGGCCGTTGACGTCGACGCCCTGCGTCGGCTCATCAAGCACCAGCAGCTGCGGCTGATTTAACAGCGCCCGCGCGAGCAGCACGCGCTGCGTTTCGCCTCCGGAGAGTTTCTGCATCGGGGCATCGATAAGATGTCCGGCCTGGACACGCTTCAGCGCCGGCAGAATATCCTGCTTACGCGTCTGCGGACGCAGGCGTAAAAAGCGGCTGACGGTGAGCGGCATCGTGGCATCGAGGTGTAATTTTTGTGGAACATAGCCAATGCGCAGCTTTCCCTCTCGTTTGATAACACCGTCAGTTGGTGCTACCAGTCCGAGAACGACCCGTACAAGCGTGGATTTACCGGCGCCGTTCGGGCCGAGTAAGGTCAAAATTTTGCCTGGCTTAAGCGTGAGCGAAATGTCAGACAGCACGCGTCGCTGGCCGAAGGCCACCGAGACGTTTTGCAAAGTTACAAGATTTGTCATGTCAAATTAAGGGTTGCACAAGCTAGTGAATGTTATAATATCACATCTTTCTCATTCATTACGACGATTAGACGCATTATGTTACATAAAAATACGCTTCTTTGCGCTGGACTTAGCGCCGTTTTTTTGTTCACCCAGACCTCCGCGGCGAATGCCGCCGTGGTTGCCTCAATGAAACCTCTTGGCTTTATCGCTTCCGCTATCGCTGACGGGGTCACCGACACCCAGGTGCTGCTGCCAGATGGCGCCTCCGAGCACGACTATTCTCTGCGCCCTTCAGATGCAAAACGCTTACAGAACGCAGACTTAGTGGTGTGGATTGGCCCGGAGATGGAAGCCTTTATGGATAAGTCAACGCAAAGCATTGCGCCAAACAAAAAGGTGACGATCGCCCAGCTTGACGGCGTGAAACCGCTGCTCATGAAAGGCGCGGATGACGACGATGACCACGACGGCCACGATCACGCTGCAGGTGGAAAAAGTGACGACGATCACCATCACGGCGTATACAACATGCATCTGTGGTTATCCCCAGAGATAGCGCGGCTTTCGGCGGTTGCAATCCACGATAAATTATTGGAACTTATGCCGCAGAGTCGAGCCAAACTTGACGCTAACCTGAAGGAGTTTGAGGCAAAATTAGCCTCGACCGATAAACAGGTGAGTCACGAGCTGGCACCGCTGCAAGGAAAAGGGTATTTCGTTTTTCATGACGCCTACGGCTACTTTGAAAAACACTACGGTCTGACATCGCTTGGTCATTTCACCGTCAACCCTGAAATTCAGCCTGGTGCGCAGCGTTTACACGAAATCAGAACACAGCTGGTTGAGCAAAAAGCGACCTGCGTTTTTGCTGAGCCACAGTTCAGGCCAGCCGTTATAGAAGCTGTTGCCAGAGGTACCTCCGTGCGCATGGGAACCCTCGATCCGCTGGGTACAGGAATTAAGCTGGGTAAAGAAAGTTATCCGCAGTTCCTGAACCAGCTGGCGAACCAGTATTCGAGCTGCCTGAAAGGAGATTAACGAGGAAGTGAATACGTGCAACAGATAGCCCGCGCTGTCACTCAGGCATTTAACAATTTGCCACGACCTCACCGCGTAATGCTGGGGTCGTTGAGCGTTCTAACCTTAGCGGTCGCCGTCTGGCGGCCGTACATCTACCACCACGAATCAGCCCCTATCGTCAGAACGATTGAGCTGGAAAAAAGCGAAATCCGTTCCCTGCTGCCGGAAGCCTCTGAACCTATCGATCAGGCCGCGCAGGAGGAAGAAGCTATCCCTCAGGACGAGCTGGACGATAAGGCCGACGGCGATTCAGGTGGCCATGAGTACGTCGTATCAACCGGCGATACGCTCAGCAGCATCCTCAATCAGTACGGAATCGAAATGGGCGATATCTCCCTTTTATCGACCGCTGATAAAGAGCTGCGCAACCTTAAGATTGGCCAACAGCTCTCATGGAGCCTGACGGCGGATGGCGATCTGCAAAGCCTGACCTGGGAAATGTCCCGTCGCGAAACCCGCACCTATAATCGCGTGGGTAATGGCTTCAAGATGAGCAGCGAGCTGCAGGAAGGGGACTGGGTCAACAACGTGCTGAAAGGCACCGTTGGCGGCAGCTTCGTCTCCAGCGCGCGTAACGCGGGCCTTACCAGTACCGAAGTCAGCGCGGTTATTAAAGCCATGCAGTGGCAGATGGACTTCCGCAAGCTGAAAAAGGGCGACGAGTTCTCGGTGCTGATGTCGCGCGAAATGCTTAACGGCAAGCGGGAGCAGAGCCAGCTGCTGGGCGTGCGTTTACGTTCAGACGGCAAGGATTACTACGCCATCCGTGCCGAAGACGGCAAGTTCTACGATCGTAACGGTACCGGCCTGGCGAAGGGCTTTATGCGCTTCCCCACCGCGCGCCAGTTCCGCGTATCGTCAAACTTTAACCCGCGTCGCCTCAATCCGGTGACCGGGCGCGTCGCGCCACACCGCGGCGTAGACTTCGCGATGCCGCAGGGCACGCCGGTACTTTCCGTCGGTGACGGCGAGGTGGTGGTGGCCAAACGCAGCGGCGCGGCGGGGTACTACGTTGCCGTGCGCCACGGCCGTACCTACACCACCCGCTATATGCACCTGCGTAAGCTGCTGGTGAAACCCGGGCAGAAGGTGAAGCGCGGTGACCGCCTTGCGCTGTCGGGCAATACCGGCCGCTCTACCGGGCCACATCTGCATTATGAAGTATGGATTAACCAGCAGGCGGTCAACCCGCTGACGGCGAAACTACCGCGTACGGAAGGGCTGAGCGGTTCCGACCGCACGGATTATCTGGCGCAGGTGAAAGAAGTCATGCCGCAGCTGCGATTCGACTAACGCGCTGTTATTAAAAGCCGGTGCCAGCGCGCGCCGGCTTTTTCTTTTGTACCTTCCCCAACGTGTCGCTAAACTATAGCCTTAAGTATCTCCTTATCTTTATTCAGCACCATTTTTGCGGATCGGGCATGGAAACGAAAAAAAATAATATTGAGTTTATTCCAAAATTTGAGAAATCCTTTTTACTCCCGCGCTACTGGGGCGCGTGGCTGGGCGTTATTGCCTTTGCGGGGATTGCGCTGACGCCCCCGTCGTTCCGCGATCCGGTTCTCGGTAAGCTGGGGCGCTTTGTCGGCAGGCTGGCCAAAAGCTCGCGCCGCCGCGCGCAGATAAACCTGCTGTACTGTTTCCCGGAAAAGAGCGAGCAGGAGCGCGAAGCGATTATTGATGAGATGTACGCCTCTGCGCCTCAGGCGATGGTCATGATGGCAGAGCTGGGCCTGCGCGATCCGCAGCGCATTCTTTCCCGCGTCGACTGGCAGGGAAAAGAGATCATCGACGAGATGCAGCGTAATAACGAGAAGGTGATCTTCCTGGTGCCGCACGCCTGGGGCGTGGATATCCCGGCCATGCTGATGGCGTCCGGCGGACAAAAAATGGCGGCGATGTTCCATAATCAGGGCAATCCGGTATTCGATTACGTGTGGAATACCGTCCGCCGCCGCTTTGGCGGGCGCATGCACGCGCGCAATGACGGCATCAAGCCGTTTATCCAGTCGGTGCGTCAGGGCTACTGGGGCTACTATCTGCCCGATCAGGATCACGGCGCCGAGCACAGCGAGTTCGTGGATTTCTTTGCCACCTACAAAGCCACGCTGCCGGCTATCGGCCGCCTGATGAAGGTCTGTCGGGCGCGGGTGGTTCCGCTGTTCCCGGTCTATGATGGCAAAACCCATCGTCTGACGGTGCTGGTACGCCCGCCGATGGACGACCTGCTGGAGGCCGATGACAATACGATTGCCCGGCGGATGAACGAAGAGGTGGAAATTTTCGTCAAGCCGCATACCGAGCAGTACACCTGGATCCTCAAGCTGCTGAAGACCCGAAAACCCGGCGAAATCGAACCCTATAAGCGCAAAGAGCTCTTTCCGAAGAAAAAATAGCGCCGCCTGTCGCTCAAGGTAACGATTATTTAGCCACTGCACGCCGGCGCGTCAGTGGCTAAATTGTTTGAGCAGTGAGTCATGTTCCACAACCAGCCGATAGCGATACTCCGGCCTCCCCGTGGCGCCGTAGTGGTTGCTGGTGTGTAGAATATCGATCTGCGCCAGCCAGAGCAGATACTTGCGACAGGATACCCGGGAAATATCCAGCTGCGCCGCCAGCTCATTGGTTGAAAACTCGGCTTCAGGATGCGCGCCTATCCAGCGACACACCGTGCGCAGCGTTTCGGCGGTCAGCCCTTTTGGCAGGCGACGGCTCTCCGTGCGCTGCCGCGAAGCGTGATTGAGCAGGTCGTCAATGTCCGACTGCTGGTAACAAGAAGTGGTGTGGCGCTGGCTACGCTTGTGGCTCCAGGCGATCAGCGCCTCTTCAAAGCGGGAGAACTGGAAGGGCTTGATGAGGTAATCCACCACCCCGTAGCGCATTGCGCTCTGCACGGTGAGCGCGTCGGCGGCGGAGGTGATCATGATGACGTCAATATCATGCGCCGACCGGCGCAGCGCTGGCAGCAGGTCCAGCCCGTTTTCCTTATGCATGTAAACATCGAGCAGGATCAGGTCAATGCCCTGCGGCCGTTCGCTGATGATGCGCTGCGCTTCACTGAGGGTCGGGGCGATGCCGCAGCAGCAAAAGCCGCTAAGCCGGCTGAGAAACAGGCGGTTTAGCTCAGCGACCATCGGATCGTCATCGATAATAAGGACATTTATCACGCAGGCCTCTCTTAAGGCCGGGAGGCTATCTGCCTCCCGGATATCACATTACCAGCCGGACCCGTTTTTTCAGAACGATGAGCGTTTATAGGCGGTGTAGCGCGCCTGCCAGTAGGTTTGTTCGATGCGGGCAAGCAGCTGTTCTTCGCTGAGCTGCGGCGCCACGCCCTCCTGCTGGGCGACCTTCGCGATAGCCAGGGCAATGGCGCGCGATATCGTCTCGATCTCCGCCACCGGCGGCAGCAGCCCGCCGCTTTCCGCCGCTGCCAGCGGGGAGTGAGCGGCCAGGGTGCGGCTTGCGGCGGTGAGCATCTTTTCCGTTATCCGCTCGACCTTGCCGGCCAGCACGCCGAGCCCGAGGCCGGGGAAGATATAGGCGTTATTGCATTGGGCAATATCGTAGGTTTTACCCGCGTAAACCACCGGGGCAAAGGGGCTGCCGGTGGCGACCAGCGCGGCGCCCTCTGTCCAGGCGATCAGATCCGCTGGCTGGGCCTCGGCGCGAGAGGTTGGGTTCGAGAGCGGCATGATAATCGGGCGGGCGCAGTGCCGGTGCATCTCTTTGACAATCTCTTCGCTGAACAGACCGGGCTGCCCTGAAACGCCGATCAGTACCGTCGGATGCGCATGGCGCACAACGTCGAGCAGCGAGACGGGGCCGGTGTCGACCTCCCAGTGGGCAATGCTGTGTCGGGGGGTGACCAGCTTTTGCTGGAAATCGAGCAGCGCGGGGATCGCGTCCGTCAGCAGGCCGCAGCGATCGACCATAAATACCCGGCCGCGGGCCTCGTGCTCGGACAGCCCGTCATCGACCATCATCGCCACGATCTTTTCCGCGATACCGCAGCCCGCGGAGCCGCTGCCTAAAAAGACCACGCGCTGATCGCATAAGCGGCTGCCGGCCGCCTGGGCGGCCGCGATGAGGGTACCCGTTGTCACGGCGGCAGTACCCTGAATATCATCGTTGAAGCAGCACAGCCGATCGCGATAGCGCTGCAGGAGGCGGGTGGCGTTCTTTTGGGCAAAATCTTCGAACTGCAGCAGCACGTCAGGCCAGCGGCGCTTCACCGCTTCAATAAACATATCCATAAACTCGAGGTAGCTGTCGTCGTCGATGCGCGGGTGGCGCCAGCCCATATAGAGCGGATTGTCGATCAGCTGCGCGTTGTTGGTGCCAACGTCGAGCATGATCGGCAGGGTAGAGGCCGGATGAATACCGCCGCAGGCGGTGTAGAGCGAAAGTTTGCCAATCGGGATCCCCATCCCGCCAACGCCCTGGTCACCGAGGCCGAGAATGCGCTCGCCGTCGGTGACCACGATGACGCGGATATCGTTGCGCGAGAAGCTTTGCAGCATCTCATCAATTTGGTGGCGGTCCGGCCAGGAAATAAACAGGCCCCTGGCGCGGCGATAAATTTCCGAAAAGTGTTCACAGGCCTCGCCGACCGTCGGGGTATAGACGATCGGCAGGGTATCGGTCATATGCGTGCGCAGAACGTTATAAAACAAGGTCTCGTTAGTATCCTGAATATTGCGCAGATAGACGTGGCGTGAAATATCGCGTTTAAACTGACAAAACTGTTCCCAGGCTCTTGCCGTTTGCTCCTCAATCGTTTCCACCTTTTGCGGCAGAAAACCGTGCAGGCCAAAGGCATCGCGTTCGCCGTCGGTAAATGCCAGCCCTTTATTAAGTAACGGGTTTTCCAGTAATACGGAGCCGTTATAGGGAGTGTAAATAGTGTCCTGGTTTAACATGGGTTACTCCTGAATATATATTATGCAAAAATGCCGATCAAAAATTTATAGCTAAGTAATAGCGCAGAGACCGCCGGGCATAATTTAGGAAATTAAATAGATCATTATGCCCTCCGTCACCACGCCGAGAGCGGTGCCGATTAAAATCGATGAGGATGCTGATTCAATATAGGTATCGCTGCGCAGGGCAAACATTCCTGCGGCAATTGCGGATGGGGTGGCGCCGATAATAATAACCTGCTGCATTAGGCTATGGCTCAGGCCCAGAGCCAGCCCGGCCGCCGCCATCATTCCCGGTTGGATCAGATTTTTAATTCCAATATTGGTACATATTTGGCGATTAAACGCCGGGCGTTCGCCGTAAAATAGCAGGCCGAGGGCAAACAGGGAGAGGCCGCCGGCAATTTTACCGACCATTTCAATCGGGGAGCTCAGAAGGTGCGGCAGTTTTATTCCGGCAAGGCTTAACAGGACGCCTAATATTGGGATCCAGACAATCGGGTTTCTGACCGCCTTCATCAGGTTTTGCCATATCAGCATGACGGGGTTCAGCTCCGACCCCTGCGGCGCGGCGTTTTTATCGCCGAGGCGAATAAGGATAATCGTCAGCGGGATCATAAACACGCTGGTGATGAGATTACCGATCAGCACGCCAAGGAAGCCTTCCGGCCCGATAAGCACCGCCAGCACCGGCGCGCCAAAATAGGCCATGTCGGGGAACGAGCAGACCAGGGACTGGATCGCGCTGGTCTTGATATCGTGGCGGAACACGTAGCGTGAAAGCAGCAGGGTCAGAAAATAAGAGCCCATCAGGCCAATAACCAGCACCGCCATAAAAGTAAAGTTTTTAATTTTATCGGGGTTGGTGTTTAAGGCACCAATAAAGAGATGAAAGGGCAGGGCGAAGCGAATAACCACGGTCGCTAAAACCGTGGCATCTTCTCGACGGGTATAGCCGAGCTTGCCGCTGATCCATCCGAGCAGCATGATAAACACCAGCGGGAACAGTGATTGTAATAATAGTGAAGGCATAGGGTGTCCTGATAAAGTATGGTCTACGGCTACTGTTTTTTTAATCTAACAATCCCTCGTATGCCGCAGGGTGATAGAAATCACAGTCTGTTTTCTTTAAATACTTTTACGCCGAGGACTTTACTTACAAATATACAATGGACGGTAACCTGATGTTTTCATTAAGGGCGGTTAAAAATATCCACGGCAATAATTTTAATTACAAAAGGCCGACTTAAATTACTTAAAGTTGAGATTCAAGGTCAATCACAAAACCACCACGAAAAATGGCGCATGGCTTTTTTATGTTCAATGGCTGTGCTACTTTTTTTAGGCTCAATACGCTCGTGTACTATTTTATTCTCATTTTATTCTGGTTGAATAACATTGCTGTTATTTGTGCCCCTACATAGCTATTTATAAAAAGTCAGGTGAAAGATGGAAAATAATTCACTAAATCATCCTATTGAAAATTCACTGCCTGCCCGACCCGCGCTCAGAATTCTGGGGAATGCGGAAGTGGGGTCCGTTCCGCTGGTGCTGTTCGTCGGTATAGCGATCGTTGTGGCCGTTGCCGCCTACGCCAACGTATTGCCCAAAAATATGATCGGTGGCCTGGCGGTGATTATGACCCTGGGCTTTGCGTTTGCCAAAATCGGCCGCATGGTCCCGATACTGAAAGATATCGGTGGCCCGGCGATACTGTGTCTGATGGTGCCTTCGGCGCTGGTCTATTTCGAAATGTTTGCCCCGCACACCCTGGCGACGGTGCATCTGTTGATGAAAGAAGCCAATCTGCTTTATTTCGTTATTGCCTGCCTGGTGGTGGGCAGCATCCTGGGGATGAATCGGGTGATCCTGATTCAGGGGATGGTCAGAATGTTTGTCCCGCTGGTTGTCGGGACGGTTGTCGCCATCCTCACCGGCCTGCTGGTGGGGACGCTGTTTGGCTACAGCCTGTACCACACCTTTTTCTTTATTATCGTGCCGATCATCGGCGGAGGGATCGGCGAGGGCATTCTCCCGCTTTCGCTGGCCTATTCGGCGATCCTTGGGCAAACCCCCGACGTCTACGTTGCGCAGCTGGCTCCGGCGGCGGTCGTCGGCAACATCTTTGCGATTATTTGCGCCGGAGTACTGGCGAGGCTGGGCGTTCGTCGCCCCGAGCTGTCCGGAAGCGGGATGCTGATCCGCAGCCATGAGGATAACAGCGTCTTCACTCAGGCCCAGGGCCCGCAGCAAACCGACTTTCAGCTGATGGGCGGCGGGCTGCTGATGATTTGCGCCTTTTTCATCGTCGGCGGGCTATTGGAGAAGCTGGTGCATATTCCCGGCCCGGTGCTGATGATCCTTGCTGCCGTCATTTGTAAATATACCAAAGCGATCCCGGCGGCGATGGAGGTCGGTGCCTACAGCTGCTACAAATTTGTCTCCGCGGCGCTGGTGTGGCCGCTGATGATCGGGCTTGGGATGCTGTACGTGCCGCTGGAAAGCGTGGTCGCGGTATTCTCCGTCGGCTACGTGGTGGTGTGCGGGTCGATTGTTATCGCCATGGCGCTGAGCGGGTTCTTTATTGCCTCGCGCCTCAATATGTACCCCGTGGAAGCGGCGATCGTCACCAGCTGCCATAGCGGCCTCGGCGGGACCGGAGACGTTGCGATCCTGTCTGCCTCTAACCGAATGTCGCTGATGCCGTTTGCACAGATTGCGACCCGTATCGGCGGGGCCTCGACGGTGATTGCCGCCACGCTGCTGATGAACTGGGTGGTGTGATGCCTTTGCCCGGCGAGCGCCCGCGCACAGCCGGGATAAAAAAATACCTGCCGACGTTATGCCGGCAGGTATGTAGTACGCGGGGTCGGTAGCGCGATGGCTTATTCGACGGTCAGGATACGCGTGGTGTTGGTGCTACCGATGGTGCTCATCACGTCGCCCTGGGTGACGATAACGAGGTCGCCAGAGACCAGATAGCCTTTATCACGCAGCAGGTTTACCGCATCGTGAGCGGCGGCAACGCCATCGTTGGTGCTGTCAAAATGAACCGGCGTCACGCCGCGGTACAGCGCGGTCAGGTTGAGAGTACGCTCATGACGGGAGAGGGCAAAAATCGGCAGGCCGGAGCTGATGCGCGAGGTCATCAGCGCGGTGCGGCCGGATTCGGTCATGGTGATGATAGCGGTTACACCTTTCAGGTGGTTCGCGGCATACATCGCCGACATGGCAATCGCTTCTTCCACGTTGTCGAACTGAATGTCCAGACGGTGTTTGGAGACGTTGAGGCTAGGGATTTTTTCCGCGCCGAGGCAGACGCGGGCCATAGCAGCAACGGTTTCAGACGGATACTGGCCGGCTGCGGTTTCAGCAGAAAGCATCACCGCATCGGTGCCGTCCAGCACGGCGTTGGCTACGTCCATGACTTCTGCACGAGTCGGCATCGGGTTGGTGATCATCGACTCCATCATCTGGGTGGCGGTGATGACCGAGCGATTCAGCTGACGGGCGCGGCGGATCAGGGCCTTCTGAATACCCACCAGCTCCGGATCGCCGATCTCGACGCCCAGATCGCCACGGGCGACCATTACGACGTCGGAGGCGAGAATAACGTCGTCCATCGCGTCCTGATCGCAAACGGCTTCCGCACGTTCCACTTTCGCCACGATCTTCGCGTCGCAGCCCGCTTCACGCGCCAGGCGGCGAGCGTAGTTCAGATCTTCCCCACAGCGCGGGAAGGAGACGGCCAGATAGTCGACGCCAATTTTTGCTGCGGTGAGGATGTCGGCTTTGTCTTTTTCGGTCAGCGCTTCGGCGGAGAGGCCACCGCCCAGCTTGTTGATGCCCTTATTGTTGGACAGCGGTCCGCCGACGGTGACTTCGGTGAAGACCTTCAGACCCTGAACTTCCAGCACTTTCAGCTGAACGCGGCCATCGTCAAGCAGCAGGATATCGCCAGGCACGACGTCCGCCGGCAGCCCTTTATAGTCAATACCGACTTTTTCCTTGTCGCCTTCGCCTTTGCCAAGCTCGGCGTCCAGCAGGAATTTATCGCCGATATTGAGGAAAATTTTGCCTTCTTTGAAGGTCGATACGCGAATTTTCGGCCCCTGCAGGTCGCCGAGGATGGCCACGTGGCGGCCCAGTCTGGCCGCGATGACGCGGACTTTATCCGCGCGAATCTGATGATCTTCCGGGGTACCGTGAGAGAAGTTCATACGTACGACGTTAGCGCCTGCAGCGATAACCTTTTCCAGGTTGTTGTCGCGGTCGGTTGCCGGGCCTAAGGTGGTAACGATTTTGGTTCTGCGAAGCCTTCTGGACATGTAATACTCCGTTGACTAAAACAACTTTGGTGTTGCGTGAACATGGAATCGGTCGTGCCAGCCGGTAAAATTGCTATGCTGAAACGTAACCGAAGGTGTAATGGGTCACTACTTATTATCTGGTTTTATGGGTTGTCGCTGTGTACGGGCAGTTCTTTATCAAAACGCGATTCTTTCAACGCTTCCTTGACCCTCTTCAAGTTATCTCTGAATTTTGCGCCGCGGCGCAGGGTAAAGCCGGTAGCCAGCACGTCGATGAGGGTCAGCTGGGCGAGGCGCGAGACCATCGGCATATAAATATCGGTATCTTCGGGAACATCAAGCGTAATGGAGAGCGTTGCTTCGCGCGCCAGCGGCGTTCCCGCCGAGGTGATTGCGATAACCATGGCATCGTTTTCACGGGCCAGCTGCGCCAGCTCAACCTGACTTTTCGTTCTGCCGGTGTGGGAAATTATCACCACCACGTCATCATCATTGCAGTTCATACAGCTCATGCGTTGCAGGACAATGTCATCGGAGTAGATAACCGGCACGTTGAAGCGAAAAAATTTATTCATCGCGTCATGGGCCACGGCGGCCGAGGAGCCGAGGCCGAAGAAGGCGATTTTTTTCGCCTGGGTTAAAAGATCGACGGCACGATTAACCGCGGACATATCGAGAGAATGGTGGACCTGATCTAAACTGGCCATCGCGGACTCGAAAATTTTTCCGGTGTAAGACTCTACGCTGTCGTCTTCATCGACATTGCGGTTAACATAGAGGGTGCCGTGCGCCAGACTTTGCGCCAGATGCAGTTTAAAATCAGGGAAGCCGCGGGTTTCAAGGCTGCGGCAAAAGCGGTTGACGGTGGGTTCACTGACGCCGGCTTCCAGGGCGAGCGCGGCAATGCTTGAGTGGATGGCCTGCGCGGGCTCCGCAAGAATGACCTCGGCCACTTTGCGTTCGGATTTGCTAAGGTGTTCCAGCCGGGACTGAATTTTTTCCAGCATATTCATGGTAACAAGGCGCTCATCAATGGAAGCGATTTCATTAATGGGTGAAATCATCAGGCGTTTTAGCAAGAATATACCCCTCCGCAATCGTCAGCGGGGAGGAATGACCTAAAAAAATGTTGTTTTTTTTCATTACATGATCAGAGTCGTATTTTATTAACTGATAACCGGTCGAAACAACGAACAATATTAGCCGTCTGCCCAAATTGTCGCCTGAAGTTTTCTCCTCGTGCGGTTTAGCGCCTGGAAAGGGGGGCCGAGGCTTTCGGGAAAATCGTAAACACAGTACAGTGCAGTGTAAGAAAATTACAAATTATAGCCTGGCATAAGCACCAGACTATCAACTGAGGAGAATGACATGGCGGTAACGCAAACGGCCCAGGCATGCGATCTGGTCATTTTCGGCGCGAAGGGTGACCTGGCGCGTCGTAAATTGTTGCCTTCCCTGTATCAGCTTGAGAAGGCTGGCCAGATCAACCCGGATACCCGCATCATCGGGGTCGGACGCGCTGACTGGGATAAAGATGCTTACACCAAGGTAGTTCGTGAAGCGCTGGAAACCTTCATGAAGGAAAAGATTGATGAAGCGCTGTGGGATACCCTGAGCGGGCGCCTGGAGTTCTGCAATCTTGATGTTAACGACACCAAAGCTTTTACCCGTCTGGGCAAAATGCTCGACCAGAAAAATCGCGTCACCATCAACTACTTTGCCATGCCGCCAAGCACCTTTGGCGCCATCTGCAAAGGCCTTGGCGAAGCGAAGCTGAACGCTAAGCCGGCGCGCGTGGTGATGGAAAAACCGCTGGGAACCTCTCTTGACACCTCCCGCGAGATCAACGACCAGGTCGGTGAATTCTTTGAAGAGTGCCAGGTTTATCGTATCGACCACTATCTCGGTAAAGAAACGGTCCTCAACCTGCTGGCGCTGCGCTTCGCCAACTCCCTGTTCGTCAATAACTGGGACTGCCGCACCATCGATCACGTTGAGATAACCGTAGCGGAAGAGGTGGGTATTGAAGGACGCTGGGGCTACTTCGATCAGGCCGGGCAGATGCGCGACATGATCCAGAACCACCTGCTGCAGATCCTGTGCATGATAGCCATGTCCCCGCCGTCGGACCTCAGCGCAGATAGCATCCGCGATGAGAAAGTTAAGGTCCTGAAGTCGCTGCGTCGTATCGATCGCGCCAACGTGCGTGAGAAAACGGTACGCGGCCAGTACACCGCGGGCTTTGCACAGGGTAAAAAAGTGCCGGGCTACCTTGAAGAAGAGGGCGCGAACAAATCCAGCAATACCGAAACCTTCGTGGCGATCCGCGTTGATATCGACAACTGGCGCTGGGCCGGCGTACCGTTCTACCTGCGTACCGGTAAACGTCTGCCAACCAAATGCTCTGAAGTCGTGGTTTACTTCAAGACGCCGGAGCTGAACCTGTTCAAAGAGAACTGGCAGGAGCTGCCGCAGAACAAGCTGACCATTCGCCTGCAGCCGGATGAAGGCGTCGATATCCAGGTGCTCAACAAAGTGCCGGGCCTTGACCACAAGCATAATCTGCAGATCACCAAGCTGGATCTGAGCTACTCGGAAACCTTCAATCAAACGCACCTCGCCGACGCCTACGAGCGTCTGCTGCTGGAAACCATGCGTGGGATCCAGGCGCTGTTCGTGCGCCGGGATGAGGTGGAAGAGGCGTGGAAGTGGGTTGACTCCATTACCGAAGCCTGGGCCGCCGACCGCGATGCGCCGAAGCCTTATCAGGCGGGGACCTGGGGACCGGTTGCCTCGGTGGCGATGATCACCCGTGACGGGCGTTCGTGGAACGAATTCGAGTAAGCGCTCGTTATCCGGAGGTGTTATTTTACCGGTAACATGATCTGACGCAGAAAGTCGCATAATTTATAATCTTTTAAGCTCCGGGAGGATTCACCCCCGGAGCTTTTTTTATTACACTGCGGGCAGACATTTTGCCTCTGAGCTGCAGCATTGGTGCCTTTTACATCTTCTGACATCGTAAAAATGCCGCGGCCGGACAGATAAATTTTTAGGAGCCTTTATGAATTCGACAATGTTACGGGTAACAAATCGCATTATCGAACGGTCGCGCGATACCCGTGCTGCCTACCTCGCACGGATTAACCAGGCCAAAACGGATACCGTCCATCGCGCCCAGCTGGCGTGCGGTAATCTGGCCCACGGTTTTGCTGCCTGTCAGTCGGATGATAAAGCCTCGCTGAAGAGCATGCTGCGTAACAATATTGCCATCATCACCTCCTATAACGACATGCTGTCCGCGCATCAGCCCTATGAGTCCTATCCAAATATCATCCGCAAGGCGCTGCATTCGGTGAACGCGGTTGGCCAGGTTGCCGGCGGCGTGCCGGCGATGTGCGACGGGGTCACGCAGGGGCAGGACGGCATGGAGCTCTCGCTGCTGAGCCGCGAAGTGATCGCCATGTCTGCGGCCATCGGCCTGTCGCACAATATGTTCGACGGCGCGCTGTATCTTGGCGTCTGCGACAAAATCGTCCCCGGCCTGACGATGGCTGCGCTCTCCTTTGGTCATCTGCCGTCCGTCTTCATTCCGTCCGGCCCGATGGCCAGCGGTTTGGCGAATAAAGAGAAGGTGCGTATTCGCCAGCTGTACGCTGAAGGTAAGGTCGATCGCATGGCGCTGCTGGAGTCCGAAGCCGCCTCTTACCACGCGCCGGGCACCTGTACGTTCTACGGCACGGCTAACACCAACCAGATGGTGGTGGAGTTTATGGGCATGCAGCTCCCGGGCTCCTCGTTCGTGCATCCGGATGCCGAACTGCGCGAAGCGCTGACCGTCGCCGCCGCGCGCCAGGTCACCCGCCTGACCGGCAACGGCAACGAGTGGATGCCGCTGGGCAAAATGTTCGACGAGAAAGTGGTGGTTAACGGCATCGTGGCGCTGCTGGCGACCGGCGGCTCAACAAACCATACGATGCACCTGGTGGCCATGGCGCGCGCCGCGGGCATCATCATCAACTGGGATGACTTCTCCGATCTGTCGGACGTGGTGCCGCTGCTGGCGCGCCTCTATCCGAACGGTCCGGCGGATATCAACCACTTCCAGGCTGCAGGCGGCGTGCCGGTGCTGATCCGCGAACTGCTGAAAGGCGGGCTGCTGCACGAAGATGTCAACACCGTGGCCGGCTTTGGGCTGTCGCATTACACCATGGAGCCATGGCTGAACAACGGCGAGCTGGACTGGCGTGAAGGGGCAAGCGCGCCGCTCGACGACCAGGTTATCGCGACCTTCGACAAGCCGTTCTCTCGCCACGGCGGCACCAAAGTCCTGAGCGGTAACCTTGGCCGCGCGGTGATGAAAACCTCGGCGGTGCCGGTGGAAAACCAGGTTATCGAAGCACCGGCGGTTATTTTTGAGAGCCAGCACGACGTGCTGCCTGCTTTTGAGGCCGGGATGCTGGACAAAGATTGCGTGGTGGTGGTTCGTCATCAGGGGCCAAAAGCGAACGGCATGCCAGAATTACATAAACTTATGCCGCCACTTGGTGTATTATTGGACCGCCGTTTCAAAATAGCGCTAGTCACCGATGGGCGACTCTCTGGCGCATCAGGCAAAGTTCCGTCAGCCATCCACGTCACGCCTGAAGCCTACGACGGCGGGCTGCTGGCGAAGGTCCGCGATGGCGATATCATCCGCGTCAACGGCCAGACCGGCGAGCTGACGCTGCTGGTGGACGATGCCGAACTGGCCGCGCGGCAGCCGCATATTCCTGACCTGAGCGGTTCGCGCGTCGGGACCGGTCGTGAAATGTTCTCTGCGCTGCGGGAGAAACTCTCCGGAGCCGAACAGGGCGCAACCTGCATCACTTTTTAAGACCATACAATTTGTAGATCTGGCGAGAGAGAAACTCTGATGAAAAACTGGAAAACAACTGCAGAAGCAATCCTCACCTCCGGCCCGGTTGTCCCGGTGATCGTGGTGAAAAAGCTGGAACACGCCGTGCCGATGGCAAAAGCGCTGGTTGCAGGCGGCGTACGCGTACTGGAAGTGACCCTGCGCACCGAATGCGCGCTGGATGCCATCCGCGCTATCGCTAAAGAAGTCCCGGACGCGATTGTCGGCGCCGGTACCGTAACTAACGCGGCACAGCTGAAAGAAGTGACCGAGGCGGGAGCGCAGTTTGCGATCAGCCCGGGCCTGACCGATTCTCTGCTCAAGGCGGCAACGGAAGAGGGGACGATTCCACTGATCCCGGGTATCAGCACCGTATCCGAGCTGATGCTGGGCATTCAGTACGGCCTGAAAGAGTTTAAATTCTTCCCGGCTGAAGCCAACGGCGGCGTGAAGGCGCTGCAGGCGATTGGTGGTCCGTTCGCCCACATTCGTTTCTGCCCGACCGGCGGGATCTCTCCGGCTAACTACCGCGACTACCTGGCGCTGAACAGCGTCCTGTGTATCGGTGGTTCATGGCTGGTACCGGCGGATGCGCTGGAAGCAGGCGATTACGACCGCATCACCACTCTGGCTCGTGAAGCGGTAGAAGGCGCGAAGTAATTTTCGCGCCTCAGTTCTGACCCGGTAAGCGGCAACGCTACCGGGTTTTTTTTATCCCTCAACCACCACCGCTGACGCCGCGGCTTTGGCGCGCGCCACCGCCTCATCCACGCTCTCCGCCACCGCCAGCGTGACGCCCAGGCGACGGGAGCCGTCAATTTCTGGCTTACCGAACAGGCGCACCTGCAGGCCCGCGCCGACCGCGGCCTGCAGGTTGCCGAAGGTGACGTCGCGGCTGGTGAGCTGCGGCAGGATCACCGCCGAAGCCGCCGGGCCATACTGGCGAATCGCCCCTACCGGCAGGC
Organism: Klebsiella terrigena; assembly: GCF_006539725.1. Classification (GTDB taxonomy): domain Bacteria; phylum Pseudomonadota; class Gammaproteobacteria; order Enterobacterales; family Enterobacteriaceae; genus Klebsiella; species Klebsiella terrigena. Next base: position 51,819 of record NZ_BJNO01000006.1, read on the forward strand.
CGAGGAAGGCGCGGACGTGGAGGGCGAACTCCGACAGATCCTGCGAAATGAGCGTGACCATTCCGGTATCGTGCGGACGCGGCGAGACTTCGCTAAAAATCACCTCATCACCGCACACGAACAGCTCGACGCCGAACAGGCCGTAGCCGCCGAGCGCCAGCACCACGTTGCGGGCAATCTCCTGCGCGCGCGCCAGCGCCAGCTCGCTCATCTGCTGGGGTTGCCAGGATTCGCGGTAGTCGCCGTCTTCCTGACGGTGGCCGACCGGGGCGCAGAAGTGCACGCCGTCGATCGCGCTGACGGTGAGCAGGGTGATTTCAAAATCGAAGTTCACTACGCCCTCGACAATAACGCGACCTGCGCCGGCGCGGCCGCCCTGCTGGGCGTACTGCCACGCTTCGGCCAGCTGTTCGTGACGGCGGATAAAGCTTTGTCCTTTGCCGGAAGAGCTCATCACCGGCTTGACGATACACGGCAGGCCAATTTCGCTCACCGCGTCGTTAAAGGCGGCTTCACTGTCGGCAAAACGATAGGATGAGGTTGGGAGCTGCAGCTCTTCAGCGGCCAGGCGGCGAATGCCTTCGCGGTTCATGGTTAGCTTTGCGGCCCGCGCGGTGGGAACGACTTTTTGCCCACACTGCTCCAGCTCGACCAGCGTATCGGTGGCGATGGCTTCAATTTCCGGCACGATAAAGTCGGGTTTTTCTTGTTCAATTAGGGCGCGCAGGGCATCGCCGTGCAGCATGTTAACGACATGCGAACGGTGCGCAACCTGCATGGCCGGCGCGTCAGGGTAGCGATCGACGGCGATGGTCTCAATGCCCAGACGTTGACACTCGATGGCGACTTCCTTACCCAGCTCGCCGGAACCTAACAGCATAACTCGCGTCGCCGCAGGGCGCAGCGCTGTGCCTAATACAGTCATGACTCTCTTCCGCAGTAAAAAAACATGCGCCGCAGTATAAACGAAAACGTTTGCGTCTGTCTTTATGCGTGTGAGTTGAGTCCTGGCCCTAAATTTGATATACTGTATATAAACACAGTATAAAGAAGGGGCTGCACAATGGCGGTTGAAATCAAATATGTGGTGATTCGCGAAGGTGAGGAAAAAATGTCTTTTACCAGCAAAAAAGAGGCCGATGCTTACGACAAAATGCTCGATCTTGCCGAGGTCCTTAACGACTGGCTGGTAGACTGCCCGCTAACGCTTGATGAAGCCCAGCGTGACGAAATGGCGATGTGGCTGGCAGAGCGTAAAGACACCTTACATCACATTATGAAGTCCGGAAAACTCCCCGAAGCGGAAGAGCACGCCGCCGGGCAGGGGGATGACGAAGAGCAGGCGTCGTCTGACGCCAGCGATGACGCCATCAGCGCCCGCGCGGACGACGGCATAGACGACGGCGCGGCGGAAAAAGCGGTGGCCAAACCGCGCAAGGCGAAAGCGGCCTGAGCCACCCGGAATTTGCGCATCTTTAGCCATGGATAACATTTCCTGACATCTCGTCGTTTAGGCTGATGACATCGCCTATTGTGCAACGAGGAAATTATGGCTAACTGGCTTAATCAACTTCAGTCTCTGCTGGGTCAGCAGGGTCAATCTTCTTCATCTGACGATCGCTCTGGCGGTAAAAATCTGCTGCTGCCTGGCGCGCTGGGCGGCCTGGCGGGGCTGCTGGTCGCCAGTAAATCGTCGCGTAAGCTGCTGGCGAAATACGGCACCAGCGCGCTGCTGGTTGGCGGCGGCGCGGTGGCAGGAAGCGTGCTGTGGAACAAGTATCAGCAGAAGATGCGCGCCGCTTCGCCACAGCCGGCCGGGCTGGTTCCGGCTGCACCTGAGCCTGATGCCCGCAGCGAGCGGCTGATTCAGGCGCTGGTTTTTGCGGCCAAAAGCGACGGGCATATTGATGAAAACGAGCGGGCGAGTATCGAAGAGCAGCTGCGCGCGGCCAATATCGACGTGCAGGGACGGGTGCTTATCGATCGCGCGCTCACCCAGCCCCTCGATCCGCAGCGGCTGGCGCAGGGCATCAGCAGCGAGCAGGACGCGCTGGAGGTCTACTATCTGAGCTGCGCGGTGATTGATATCGACCACTTTATGGAGCGCAGCTACCTCAACGCGCTGGGCGAAGCGCTGAAGATCCCTGCGGAGGTACGCGCTGAGATCGAACAGGATATTCAGGCACAAAAGCAGGCTCTTTCCTCTTAAATCATCACGTTCCGCTTGCATCGCCGGCGACTTTTGCCACCCTTTATATACCAGTCATCTCCTGGCCTGACCTCGCGCAGGCCGGAGATGACTCTCTCTCCGGCGTTATCTCACCCGCGGTTGCCCCGCGGCCGGGCGTCACAGCGCCGTGGCCGTTTTCAACCCTTCGGACAGAGCGATTGATGCCGGGAAGATTTCTTGTCTTGCCGTCCGGACGCGCGTCGATTAACGTTGTGCGCATAAATTAAGCCGAAGAAGAACAAAGAGATGCTACCAAAAGCGAAACGGATCCCCCACGCTATGGCCTTACATGGCGATACGCGTATTGATAACTACTTCTGGCTACGTGATGACGAGCGCGCGCAGCCGGCGGTTCTGGAGTATCTGCGCGAGGAGAATGCCTACGGAAAAGCGGTGATGGAGACCCAGCGCAGCCTGCAGGACCGGGTGCTGAAGGAGATCATCGATCGCATCCCCCAGCGCGAAGTCTCCGCGCCTTACAGTAAAAATGGCTATCGCTATCGTCAGGTCTATGAGCCGGGCTGCGAATACGCCATTTACCAGCGCCAGTCGGTGCTGAAAGAGGAGTGGGACCCGTGGGATCTGCTGCTCGATAGCAATCAGCGCGCGGCGAAAAGCGAGTTCTACACTCTCGGCGGGCTGGGGATCTCCCCGGACAACGCGCTGATGGCGCTGGCGGAAGATTACCTCTCCCGGCGGCAGTACAGCCTGCGTTTGTGCAACCTCTCCGACGGCAGCTGGTATCCCGAAGTGCTGGAGAACGTCTCCCCGGAATTCGCCTGGAGCAACGATTCATGCACGCTGTGGTACGTCCGTAAACACCCCACCACGCTGCTGCCGTATCAGGTCTGGCGACATACCGTCGGCACCCCGACGGATGTGGACGTGCTGGTGTACGAAGAGCAGGATGAAACCTTTTACGTCAGCGTGCACAAGACCACCTCGCAGCAGTTCGTGGTTATCTACCTTGCCAGCGCGACCACCAGCGAAGTGCGGCTGCTGAATGCTGAAATGCCCGACGCCGAGCCGGTGTGCTTTCTGCCGCGGCGCAAAGATCATGAATACAGCCTCGATCACTATCAGCACGCGTTCTACCTGCGCTCAAATCGGGAAGGCAAAAACTTCGGCCTCTACCGCACGCATCAGCGCGACGAGCAGCAGTGGCAGGCTCTGATCCCGCCGCGTGATGACGTGATGCTGGAAGGCTTTACCCTGTTTACCGACTGGCTGGTGGTGGAGGAGCGTCAGCACGGGCTTACCAGCCTGCGGCAGATCAACCGCAAGACCTGGGAAGTGGTGGGGATTGCCTTTGATGACCCGGCCTACGTCACCTGGCTTGCCTATAATCCGGAGCCGGAAACCGCGCGCTTACGCTACGGCTACTCCTCGATGACCACGCCGGATACGCTGTTTGAGCTGGATATGGATACCGGTGAACGCCGCGTTCTCAAGCAGCAGGAGGTCAAAGGTTTCGATGCCAGCCATTACCGCAGCGAGCATCTGTGGATTCAGGCCCGTGACGGCGTTGAGGTTCCGGTCTCGCTGGTCTACCGACACGAATATTTCCGCCACGGCGCCAGCCCGCTGCTGGTCTACGCCTACGGGTCCTACGGCGCCAGCGAGGATGCGGATTTCAGCGCCAGTCGCCTGAGCCTGCTCGACCGCGGCTTCGTTTTCGCCATCGCCCACGTGCGCGGCGGCGGCGAGCTGGGGCAGCAGTGGTACGAAGACGGCAAGTTTCTTTGTAAGAACAATACCTTCAACGATTACCTCGACGTCTGCGATGCGCTGATCGAGCAGGGCTACGGCGACCCGCAGCTGTGCTACGGTATGGGCGGCAGCGCCGGTGGAATGCTAATGGGCGTGGCCATCAACCAGCGCCCGGAGCTGTTTCACGGCGTGGTGGCGCAGGTCCCCTTTGTTGACGTGCTCACCACCATGCTCGACGAGTCCATTCCGCTAACGACCGGGGAGTTTGAAGAGTGGGGCAACCCGCAGGATGAGACCTATTATCGCTATATGAAGGGCTACAGCCCCTACGATAACGTAACGGCTCAGGCCTATCCGCATATGCTGGTGACCACCGGGCTACACGACTCCCAGGTGCAGTACTGGGAACCGGCAAAATGGGTCGCGAAGCTGCGTGAGCTGAAGACGAACGATAATCTGCTGCTGCTGTGTACCGATATGGACTCAGGGCACGGCGGGAAATCGGGGCGTTTTAAAAGCTATGAGGGCGTGGCTCTCGAGTACGCGTTTCTGATAGGCCTGGCGCAGGGCACGCTGCCAGGCCAGGCCGACGTCTAGGACCGGCGCTTAGTCCCCGAGATAGTGTTTGAGGGTTAAGCGCAGCTCGGGGCTCATCCGATCCAGATTGTTGAACAGCCAGCGAAGATAGCCCGGATCGTTTTCCGCCACTTCCGCCACCGGCTTGCCGCGATACTTACCAAAGGTAAAGGTGGTCAACAGCGCCGGACGGCCGGTGATGGTCGCCATATCGTCAGGCGACCAGCCGGAGACGTTGATAATATCAAGCAGCAGCGCGGCGGTGATATAGCAGTCATACAGCGCGCGGTGGTGGTGCAGGCCGGCGGGCGTGGCGACGTTCAGCTTGCGCGACTTATAAAGCCCCATGTTGCTGTATTTAATCCCCGGCCACAGGCGGCGCGCCAGCTTCATGGTGCAAATCCAGTCGCCGTGCATCTCCGGCAACACCCGCCGGTCAAAGCTGGCGTTGTGGGCGACGTACCACGGGCTGCCCAAATAGTGCGGGACAATCTCTTCAATCCACGGCTGGTCGGCGACCATCTCTTCGGTGATGTGATGAATGGCCATCGCCTGCGGGCTGATAGGGCGATCGGGGCGGACCAGATGGCTCATCGGATTGGTTATCTGGCCATCGACAATATCGACAGAGGCGATCTCTACGATGCCGCCCTGCAGTCCGCAGGTTTCTGTATCGATTACGCGTAGCATAGCGCGCTCCTGGTCAAAGGGGTCAGCGTAATAGAATGTGCCGGTCTTGCCAACCCGGGTCTCCACAGGGGGGCTGAATTATTTTGTTTTGGGTTCATAGGGCAGGCGTGAGAGTGATACGGATGCCAGTCGATGGGCGATCAGGCGTTCGCGGAACCAGTCCCGGAGATGAGCAGGCTGCTCTCTTTCGACCAAATCGGCGACCACCGGCATATTATAACGTTCTTTAAAGGCGACGCCGGCCGCCGCAAGATCGACGTTGACCTTGTCCATCTCGTCCTGCGAGATTTTTGCCAGATTATTTTCCATTGGTTTCTCCTGGATGATACCTAAAGCTTGCCGAGCGTGACCTAAGACTGATACGCATGGCTCGACTACGCCATTATACAGGGTTATTCTCTGTGCTACATACATAACGAAAAGGAATGACGATTATGCGTATCCTCGCCGCAAGCACGCTGCGCGCAGCCGCTCTTCTCGCCGGTTTCCTGGCCAGCGCCGGCGCTTTCGCCCACGCGCACCTGCAGCAGCAAACTCCCGCCGCGGATTCGACGGTGAACGCCTCGCCGCAGGCGCTAACGCTGAGCTTTTCCGAGGGTATCGAAACCCGCTTCAGCGGCGTGACGCTTAGCGGCCCTCAGCAAAACGCGGTGGCGACCGGCAAGCTGGCGCTTAGCGATGATAATAAAGCGCAGCTGGTGGTCCCGCTGTCGCAGCCCTTATCGCCGGGAGACTATACCGTTGACTGGCACGTGGTCTCCGTCGACGGTCATAAGACCAAAGGGCAGTACCACTTTACCGTTAAATAAACGATGCTCGCGTCACTCTATATCATCCTACGGTTTGTCCACTTCGGCTCGCTGATGGTGGCTTTCGGCTGCGTGCTGTACGGCGCGTGGTGGGCGCCATCGACGCTGCGTCGCCTGCTGATGCAGCGATTTTATCCGCTACTGCGCCATCTGCTGTTGATCAGCGCGCTTTCAGCGCTGCTGATGCTAATGGCGCAGGGCGGCCTGATGGGCGAAGGCTGGCCCGATGTCTGGCAGCCCGCTATCTGGCAGGCCGTCGCCGGCACGCGGTTTGGCAGCGTCTGGGTGTGGCAAATTCTGCTGGCCTGGGTCACGCTTATCGTCGTCTGGCTTAAGCCGCACCATTCGGCGCGACTGCTGCTGGTGCTGCTTTGCGCGCAGCTGCTTTTACTGGCGGGCGTGGGCCATGCGGCGATGAGCGAAGGCGGGCTGGGGGCGCTGCAGCGCGCCAATCATGCCGTGCATCTGTTCTGCGTCGCCGGCTGGTTTGGCGGGCTGCTGCCGTTTATCTACTGCCTGCGTTTGCTGCAGGGGCGCTGGCGGCAGGCGGCGATTAGCGCCATGATGCGCTTTTCGCGCTACGGGCATCTGGCGGTGGCCGGCACTATTGCCAGCGGCATGGTGAATACGCTGCTGATTCAGGGCGGATTTTTCAGCGATTCGCCGTGGGGCCGAATGCTGTTGATCAAATGTGCTCTGGTCGCGGGGATGGTGGCAATCGCGCTGGTGAACCGGTATGTTCTGGTACCTCGAATGTCGCTGAACGACGCGCGGGCAGAGCGGCTCATTTTGCGAACCACGCAGGTGGAGATGGCGCTGGGGGCGCTGGCGCTGCTGGCCGTCAGCCTGTTTGCGACCTGGGAACCTTATTGAATTAACTGGTTAAATCATGAAAAAAATTGTTCTGACACTGATGTTACTGGCAAGCTCCGGCGCCGCACTTGCGGCCCCGCAGGTTATCACCGTTAGCCGCTTTGAAGTCGGTAAGGATAGCTGGGCATTTAACCGTGAAGAGGTGATGCTGACCTGTCGTCCGGGAAATGCGCTGTTCGCCATCAATCCCAGCACGCTGGTGCAGTATCCGTTAAATGATATTGCTATTGAGCAGGTTAAGGCCGGTAAAACCAGCGGTCAGCCGATTTCTGTGATCCAGGTCGATGACCCCCAGCATCCGGGGCAAAAAATGAGCCTGGCACCCTTTATCGAGCGAGCGCAAAAACTTTGCTGATCTTTAGAACTATCTGACTGTATTAAAATGAAAAAACCGCCGTTTCCCTGCAACAGGGACGGCGGTTTTTTTATGCCTTTCCGCGATTTTACCAGGAATTATTGGCCCACTTTTGTTGCGGACTGGAAAACCTGACGCGGTAAACTATTCTTATAAGGCAAGGCGACTTAGCCTGCATTAATGCCAACTTTTAGCGCACGGCTCTCTCCCAAGAGCCATTTCCCTGGACCGAATACAGGAATCGTGTTCGGTCTCTTTTTATCTATATCTTTCAAAGTATTATCTAGCAAGGCCCGAGACGATCCCTCATTTCCCGACGCGACCTTTTCCCCTTATACCACAACAAAAAACGCATTCACATTTCCTTTACAGAAAAACAGCGCGCGGGATGTGCTTTGCACCTCTTGCATTAGAGGAGATGGCGATCGCGGGTTTTGCGAAAAAGGCTCCCATTCCTCATTCTCTAGCGACATTCATCGGGTGGGCGGGCATAAATTTTTGTCAGATAATTGAGTTAGATGCTGTCAACGCGACCCGAGGCTTATTTTTAGTTACTTTTATGCCGCAAAAAAACGCGCAGCTGGCGTGTGTAAATAAACCAAAGGGATTATTCCGGCGCCACTAAAGAGGGATATAGCTGCGTCTCCAGATAGCTGACCAGGGACCAGATTTCGCCGCTGAAAATAAACCACAGGGAAGCCGTCAAAATAATCAAGACGATAGCCAACAGCACTGCTTCTGCTTTACTCATAACTTCAATGGCTACCTGAACGGAAACGAAGAAGTGATGATAGTAACGAAACCGCAGGATAAGATGCAAACGCCGTTGTGAAAACGGCGTTTATTTATTGGCAAGCTACGCCTGGCGGGAGCCGGCGGTGAGGGCGATAACCTCGGCGTTCAGCTCGTCGAGCAGCTGGAAGCGGCGGCGATACTCGGCGCGCTTTTTGCTGGCAATCTCCTCCAGCGACTTGCGCTCAAGGCGCAGCGGTAAGCGCCAGCGCCACGCGCCGTCGGCCTCGCCCTCAATAGACTTCCAGAACTCGTCATAGCTGGCGTGGAAGTGGCGTCCTTTACTTAAACGATAGCGTAATGCTCTGAAAACGTGGCCGTTATCGCTCACGCCATAAATTGCCTGGATATTGCTTTGCGCCGCCAGCGCCCAGATAAACTCCAGCAGCAGGCGTTTAGGAAACAGGCCGTAGCAGGCACGGGTAGCCTGTTTTATCACCTCGTGCGGGACGTTGCGCCGCGGCCCCTGCAGCCCGCCGATGGTCAGCTGCCACTGCTCCTGGTCGCGCACCACGCTAAACGTCGCGCTGGCCAGCAGCGTTTGGCTCCCGTCGCGCAGCCAAAGCGTGGTCTCGCCTTCGCGCTCGGCTTTCCCGGCCGAGGAGGCGGACAGCGTAAACCGGGCGTCATCTTTGCCCTGCAGCGCCAGCAGCGGCATCTCCTGCACCGCGGTCATGGCGGCACCCAGCCGGCCGGCGGGTAAGGTATCGATATACTGATAGTGGCTGACGATCGCCGCGGCGCGCTGGCCGGCGTTGAGCCCGCGCCTCAGGTACTGACGATGAACTTTTCCCGGCAGCGTCACCTGAGCGGCGAGCAGCTGGCTGAAGTTGGGCCGCGCCGCGAGATTATCCAGCATGGTCCGGGTTGGCGTATAAAATAATGCGGTTCGCAGCAGGAACTTAAGCCGGTAATTACGCTTTTGCCAAATTGGTGCGGGAATAAGTCTGCCCATCACCAGATCGGTAATTAGATTTGTCTGTGGCTGTAGTACGTAGGCTGAATGCAGGCTATTGTCCGTCACGATGAATACCTCGGCGTTATTTAGCCTCTATTTTAATGAGAGTCAGGCGCGAGATTAATGCCCTGGCGGACTATATTTCCGTTTCGTTTAAATTTTATTGAAGTGTGTTTCAGGGAGGAGAACAGGAGAAATATCTCGCTATAATTGTGGCAGGAGGATCAATATGTATCAGCATCTTGATGGTTCACTCTGGCGTAATATTTGGCTCGTCGGAGACCTGCACGGCTGCCTTGCGCTGCTGGCGGCGAAGCTGCGGCTGCTCAGGTTTGACCCGTACCAGGATCTGCTTATCTCCGTGGGCGATCTGATCGATCGCGGGCCGCAAAGCGCCGCAACGCTGGGCCTCCTTGACCGGCGCTGGTTTCGCGCGGTGCGGGGCAACCACGAGCAGATGGCGCTGGAGGCGCAGGAGAGCGGAAAGATGGCGCTGTGGATGCTCAACGGCGGGCGCTGGTATCAGGAGAGTTCGTCGGAGGCGCGGCGGCAGATGGCGCCGCTCTTTGCCCGCTGCCGTCGGCTGCCGTTGATTATTGAGCTCCGCGCCGGCTCGCAGACCCACGTTATTGCCCACGCAGATTATCCGGCGGCGTGCTATCGCTGGCAGCAGCCGGTGGATGCAACTCAGGTCCTGTGGAACCGTCAGCGCCTGACGGAGCATCTGGCTGGACGACACGGGGCGATTGGCGGCGCCGATCATTTCTGGTTTGGCCATACGCCGCTCAGGCAGCGCTACGACAGCGATAACCAGCACTATATTGATACCGGGGCCGTCTTTGGCGGTGAGCTAACCCTCGTGCAGCTGCAGCAGGCAGGCTAGAAATCGCTGTATTCGCTGGCGGGGCGCCAGAAACCGTCGATAAAATCTTCTACCGGAAAGCAGCCGCCATGGCGGATCCGCTGATCGTCCATGGCGACCACACAGCGTCGTTCGTCGTCGTAAACATCCACGACAATGTCCTCGCAGCCGCCGTCCAGGTAACAAATGAACAAAACTAAGGCAAACATCCTGGCCACATGTTCAGGTTAACATGCTAATAAGTATAGGGGAGTTTAACGAGAAAGGGGGTAAATAACCCGTCTTAGGCGACGGGTTCTTTTTGAGTCAGGCTACGCGCATGACCCAGGCGTCAGATTGTTGATCGTAGTGCTTACGGTAGAGAACGGAATGTCGGCCATCGAGAATAGCCGGAACGCTGGTGTCAGCATCCCAACCGTCGAGCTGCATACACAAATCCGGATCGGATTTGCAGGGAATGCTTAACGTTCGCTCCCCCTGCTGTTCGCCGTGCAGTTCGGCGTCGTCTATTTCAAACGCGCCGATGCGTATGTTTGTTTTACTCATAAATTCACCCCGTTTGTCTGCTGAGTTGTGGTACGACCAGTTAAGGCCGCCATTTTTCAGCGTAGACAATGGGGCGCAAATAGCCAGTGAAAAAGTGCTGTTTTTTTGCGCTCAATCACACCTTGCCGGCAAATAGCTTCCCGTCACGCACCAGCTCGCGGGGATAGCTGTTCTTCAGGCGTGAACCCACTTTTTTCGCCAGGCCGAGGGTTGCGCCCTGGTATGTGACGATCGCTTCGTCCTGCTGCGGCGGGGTTTGCGGGTAAATATCGCGGCCGCGATACCACTCTTCGGCCTCACTCTCCGTCAGCGCAAAAGGCGTCGCGGATGCGGCAAGGGCGATGACCGCCTCGTGCTGCCAGCGGAAGCCCTTGTTGTGCGTTTCCGCCAGCCGGATGCCAATTCGCGAAAAGCGGATCTTGCCAATAAACGCTTCCAGGGCCTGAGGGAATAGCCAAATTTCCTTATCGCGCTGCCAGAGGGTATGGCTCTCATCCCAGCGCAGACCAACGGCCGCCGCGGCGTCCGACACGGCGGCGCTTTCCCGGCGCTTCATCGGGATAAACGGAAACTTACCCACCTTGTAGCCCGGCGCCGGCAGCGGTTCAACGGCGGCGATTTTACGCAGACGGGCAACGAAGAAGCCCTCGCAGTCATAAATCTGCGGGAAGACGTGAAGAAAGCCCTCCGCCGTCAGGGCCTCGCTGGCCTGGGGGAAGAGCGAGCCGAGAGGCAGCGTCTCCACCGCCTGCGGATAGCGGGCCAGCAGCCACTGCACCACGTCCTCATTTTCTTCGCGGTTCAGGGTGCAGGTTGAGTACACCAGCGTACCGCCCGGCTGCAGGGCGTGAAAGGCGCTATCGATAAGCTCGCGCTGGGTTGCCGCAATCTGCTGATTGCTTTCCGGGGACCAGTTTTTCAAGGCCTCGGGATCCTTACGCACCACGCCTTCACCGGAGCAGGGGGCGTCGAGCAGGATCGCATCGAAGCTCTCCGGTAGCGCGGCGCCAAATACCCGGCCATCGAAATGCGTCAGCGCAACGTTGCTTATTCCGCAGCGGCTGATATTGGCATGCAGGACCTTGACCCGGCTGGCGGAGTATTCGTTGGCGAGGATCCCGCCTTTATTCCCCATCCTGGCGGCGATTTGCGTGGTTTTTGACCCCGGCGCGGCGGCGACATCCATCACCCGCTGCGGCATATCGCCATCGGCAAACAGGGCGGCCACCGGCAGCATTGAGCTGGCTTCCTGAATATAGAAGAGTCCGCTGAGGTGCTCTGCGGTGCTGCCTAACGGCAGAGACTCCTCGTCCTCGCGCTCGATCCAAAATCCCTCTGCGCACCACGGCACCGGCGTAAGCTGCCAGCCGTAGGGGGCGACCAGCTGCAGAAAGTCGGCCACGCTGGTTTTCAGCGTGTTAACGCGGATGCTGCGGCGTAGCGGACGTTGGCAGGCGGCAATAAAATCATCGAAAGAGAGATGTGTCGGCATTGCCGCACGCATTTGAGCGAGGAATTCGTCAGGAAAAAAGACAGCGTTTTGAGCCACTGGAGCGCACCACAAGAAAAAAGGGTGCGCAGTTTACCATAAACGCTCCGGCATCGGACACCGGAGCGTTTAGCCAGCGCGGAGCTCAGGCGCCGGGGCGGCGGCTGAGCTCCAACAATCCGCGAGCTAGCGCGGCAGGGCGGTGCCCCATTCGCGCCACTCTTTCGGCTCGCTCTCCAGCAGCAGGAAGTGCTTATCATCCTGCGCTTTTGGCGCCAGCGGCGTGCCCGGCGGGGTGGCAAAGGAGATGCCGCCGCGAATGAACTGATTGAAGGTCCCGGTTTTTACCACTCCGCCAATCAGGCCAAAGTCGAGGTTGTAGCCGGAAGAGAGCCAGAACACCGAGTTGTTACGCACCAGATACTGGTAACGCTTGCTGATACGCAGTTTGACCATCACGCGGTCCGACAGCGATCCCAGCGTCAGCCCGGTGACCGTCCCCACCTCGAGGCCACGGAACAGCACCGGCGTGCCGATATCCAGCGAACCGGCTTCCGGAACCTCAACCACGATGCTCAGGCCATCGATATAGCGAGAGTCGCTAATGGTCGTTTCCTGGATTTCGAAGTCACGGCGCGGCGTTCCCCGACCTGGCTCAACGTTGATATACGGCTGGAAGATGGTATCCAGATGCTCGACGCCCGCCGCGGAAATTTGCGGGGTGATCACCGAGAATCGGGTGCCTCCGCGGGCGAAGGTATCTACGTACTCCGGGTAGAGCACGGCTTTCGCCTGCACTTCGTTTTTGGCGGTGATCAGGTTTAGCGACTGGATCTGGCCGATGTTAATCCCCAGGTAGCGGATAGGCATGCCGGAGGAGAGTTTTCCCGCATCGAAGGCGTGCAGGGTTATCTGCCCGCCTACCGCGCGGGCGGCGGTCTCTGAAGCATACAGAATACGCTTATTACCGCTGCGGGCACTGGCGCTGGTGCCGCTCAGCTCGTCAAAGCTGATTGCCCCTTTCAGGGCGCGAGCCAGCGGCGAAGCCTGCACGGTCAGGCCGTTGCCGTCGAGCTGGACCTTCGCGCCGCCTTCTGCCCAGAACACGCTGTTGCCGGTGAGCAGATGACGATATTCCGGCTTAATGTGCAGGTCGATATCAAACGCGTTGCTGCGCGGCCTGACGGAGGTCACCTCGCCCACGGCAAACTTGCGGTAGAGCACCACCGAGCCTTCCTGCACATCCGGCAGCGTTTCCGCCGTGAGGCTCAGGGTGGTGGTCGGGACGTCGCTCAGGCTATTCTCCTGCGCTTTTTCCATATTGGCATACAGCGGATAGCTGGACTGAATCGCCCCTTTGGCGCCGGGAATAATGCGGATACCGCCGTCAACCCATTCGCTGGCGCTAGCGCCAAGCACCTTAATGCCGTCGAGGCCAACCTTAACGTCGAGGCGGCTGTTGACCACAAATTTGCTGTCTCCGTGCACCAGGTCGCGGTATTCCGGCGTAATGGCCACCTGGAAGGTGACGCCTTTCGCCGTCAGCCTGCGCTCCAGCACCTGGCCGATTTTCACGCCGTGCAGCACCAGCGGCTGTCCGGCGTCAATGCCGAAGCTCTCCGATGCCGTCAGCGTGATGGCGGCGACGTTGGGCTCCTCCAGCAGCGATTTATCCGCCGGCAGCACCACGAAGTGGCTGCGCGCCTCACCCTCTCCCGGAACCAGCTCAAAGGTATTGCCGGTCAGCAGGGCGCTGAGGCTTGGGTTATCCAGCGAAATTTTCGGCTTTTTCATCTGAATAAGCGTCTTATCACGCAGCAGGGTTACGACGCTGGGATCGACGGTCATCTCGCCGGTGACTTTACTCCCGGGCTGGAGGTTGAGCTTAGTCAGCTGTCCGACCTCGAGACCCTGGTACATCAGCGGCGTAGAGCCGGCTTTCAGGCCCGTGCCGTCGGGTAAATCGAGCGTCACCAGCACGCCGCGCTGGCTGTGGGCCAAATCTTCGTACAGCCCGAACTCATCGTTTTGCTGAGCGGCTTTGGAATCGTCGGGGGAATCGAAGGCAATCGCCCCGTTAACCAGGGCCGAAAGGCTTTCCAGTTCCACTTTAGCGCCGCTAAACCCGACGTCGGCCTTGACGCCCGAAACGTTCCAGAAGCGGGTGCCTTTTTTAACCAGATTGGTAAAGCGGCGCTCGATCAGCACGTCAATGGTGACCCCCTGGTTGCCGTCGTTGAGCGCATAGTCGTAGACCCGGCCAACGGGAATTTTGCGAAAATAGACCAGCGACCCGCTGGTTAGCGAGCCGAGATCCGCGGCGTGGAGATGAATCATCAGCTCGCCGTTATTGATACGGTACTTCGGCTGGGTATCGAGGGCGACAAAGTGGTCCTCAGGTTCGCCCCGACCCGGCATCATGCCGATATAGTTGCCGCCGACCAGCGCATCAAGGCCGGAAACGCCCGCCAGCGAGGCTTTCGGCGTGACCAGCCAGAACTGCGTGTCCTTGCGCAGGGCATCTTTCATATCGCTTTTGACGCTGGCCGAAACCTCTATCTTACTCAGGTCTTTACTCAGCGAGATATTCTGCACCGTGCCCACTTCTACCCCCTGATAGCGGATAGGCGTGCGTCCGGGGACAATCCCGTTAGCCGACTGAAAGTCGATAGTGATCGTCGTCCCGCGATCGCTATAGCTGGTCCAGATCAGCCAGCTGGCGATCATCAGCGCGATGACCGGCAGTAGCCAGAATGGCGAGATGCGACGTTTGGTTTTAATTTTGGCTTCAGTCGGCGAAGCGGGCGTTTCCTGACTCATGTGCGTCCCAAAGTAAGCGGCTGTCCAGCCATTCAACAGCAAGGATAGTTAATATTACCGCGGCGCCGAAATATACCGCAGCAGGCCCCATCGTAAAAGCGAGGAGTTGATCGCGGTTTATCAGCGACATGGTTAATGAGATAACGAAAAGATCGAGCATCGACCAGCGGCCAATCCAGGTAATCAGCCGCAGCAGCAGGATGCGGGTGCGCAGCCCCTGTTCGCACCTGAATTGTATGCTGACCAGCAGCGTAAACAACACAATAACTTTGGTAAACGGCACCAGAATACTGGCGATAAACACCACGCCGGCAATGGCGACGTTGCTGTTGGCCAGCGACAGAATCCCGGAGAGGATCGTATCGTCCTGGCGCGCGCCGTTAACGTAGATAATCGAGATCGGCAGCAGGTTGGCGGGGAGCAGGAACATCATCGAGGCAATCAGCGCCGCCCAGCTCTTCTGCAAGCTCTGCGGCCGACGGTGGCGTAGCGGCGTATGGCAGCGACGGCAGCGACCGCGGGCGTCGCGGTGCCCGGTGTAGTGGCAGCCGGTGCACACCTGCAGATTCGTGTCCGGACGCAGCGCCGGGCGCTCGGGGTAGAATCGCTCCCACAGTTCTTCGACGTTCATGTGAATGAGCGTAAGGATGCTGAGCAGCGTCAATGAGACAAAGGCGATAAGCCCGACGCCGGGCTGCAGGAACGCGTAATCCTGGACCTTGATCGAGGCCACGCCGATGCCCACCAGGTAGATATCGAGCATCACCCACTCTTTTAGCCGCTCCAGCATCAGCAGCACCGGGCGCAGGTTCATCCCCAGCACGTTGCCTAGCCAAAGATAGGCGATGGAGATAACCAGCAGGGCCGGCGCGCCAATGGCACAAAATAGCACCATCGCCGCCGTCAGCGGATCGCCCTGGTCGGTCATTTGCCAGATGCCCTGTAATACGTTAGCGTCGATACGCACGCCGAGCAGGTGCAAACGCAGTAAAGGCTCCATCCAGGCGAAAGGCATCAGCAGCATCATGGCGATCGCCATACTGCCGAGGCGCGAAAGCGACCAGTCGCGGCCGTCGCGTATTTTGGCGCTGCAGCGTGGGCACCAGGCGCTCTGATTGCGCTTAAGCACCGGCAGGCGAAACAGAATGTCGCACTGCGGGCAGCGGTGATAGTGGGCCTGAGGCAACGGCGAACCGACCGCATGTACGGTCATCTTTTTCGCTGGCGTAATCTGGGGTGTTTTTAGTGGCATTTATTACGTACGGCAATGAATGTATTTCACTATATTAACCCAGGAATGAATTCATCTTGAGCCTGAACGCATTTAATGCTTATTTTATTAGGCAGTCAGTGTAAGAGAGTAAGACAACTAAGTGATTACATAATGAACAAAACAGAATTTTACGCGGATCTGAACCGTGATTTTCAGGCATTAATGGCAGGAGAAACCAGTTTTCTGGCCACGATCTCTAATACCAGCGCGCTGCTGTTTGAGCGGCTGAGCGAGGTAAACTGGGCCGGGTTCTACCTACTCGAAGGCGATACGCTGGTGCTCGGGCCCTTCCAGGGCAAGCTGGCCTGCGTGCGAATTCCGGTTGGGCGGGGCGTTTGCGGTACTGCCGTTTCGCAGAATCGCGTGCAGCGCGTGGAGGATGTTCACGCCTTTGACGGGCATATCGCATGTGATGCCGCCAGCAATTCGGAGATTGTCTTCCCGCTGCGGGTGAACGGTCAGATTATTGGCGTCCTGGATATCGACAGCACCGCGTACGCCCGCTTCACCGCTGAGGATGAACAAGGGCTTACGGAACTGGTAGCGCAGCTGGAAAAACTCATTTCTGCGACCGACTATCAAAAAATATTCACCCACGTCGCAGGATAATCAACGGATAACGTAGCATTTAGCGATGGCGTCATTATAATGGCGCCTGTTCATGCCTGCGGCTTGTTGGCTACGTCCGTTGTAATCAGGAAATTTCATGGAAAATCAACCTAAGTTGAATAGCAGTAAAGAAGTTATCGCATTTCTGGCCGAACGTTTCCCACAGTGCTTCAGCGCTGAAGGTGAAGCTCGCCCCCTGAAAGTCGGTATTTTTCAGGATCTCGTTGAGCGCGTTGGGGGTGAGATGAATCTCAGCAAAACCCAGCTTCGTGCCGCTTTACGTCTTTATACTTCGAGCTGGCGCTATCTGTACGGCGTTAAGCCTGGGGCGATTCGCGTCGACCTCGACGGCAACCCGTGCGGCGAACTGGAAGAGCAGCACGTTGCTCATGCCCGTCAGCAGCTCGAAGAAGCAAAAGCTCGCGTCCAGGCACAGCGTGCAGGCCAGCAGGCCAAAAAACGCGAAGCCGCAGCTGCCGCTGCAGGTCAGCAGGAAGACGGCGCCCGTCGTGAGCGTAAGCCACGTCCTCAGGTTCGCCGCAAAGAAGGCACCGAACAGCGTAAGCCGCGTCCCGCCGTTGCGAAAGCACCGCGCGAAGAGCGTCATACTCCTGTATCAGATCTGACCGTGCTGTCCGTCGGCCAGGCTCTGAAGGTGAAAGCAGGCAATAACGCAATGGACGCCACCGTTCTGGAAATCACCAAAGATGGCGTTCGTGTACAGCTGACTTCTGGTATGTCAATGATTGTACGCGCAGAACACCTGGTGTTCTGAAACGGAGGCCGGGCCAGGCATGAACACATTCTTTAAGCTCACCGCGCTTGCGGGCCTGCTAGTAATAGCAGGCCATGCGTTTGCCGTGGATGATATTACCCGAGCCGATCAAATCCCCGTGCTGAAAGAAGAGCCGCAGCACGCGACGGTGAGTGAGCGCGTAACCTCGCGCTTTACTCGTTCGCACTATCGACAGTTCGATCTCGATAACGCCTTCTCGGCAAAAATTTTTGACCGCTATCTGAACCTGCTGGATTACAGCCACAACGTGCTGCTGGCCAGCGACGTTGCTCAGTTTGCCTCCAGGAAAAATCAAATCGGCGACGAGCTGCGCAGCGGAAAACTGGACGTTTTTTACGACCTGTATAACCTGGGACAGAAGCGCCGTTTCGAACGCTATCAGTACGCATTGAAGGTGCTGGAGCGTCCGATGGACTTTACCGGCAACGATAACTTCAACCTTGACCGCAGCAAGTCGCCCTGGCCGAAAGACGAGGCCGAGCTGAACGCGCTGTGGGATGCCAAGGTGAAGTTTGACCAGCTGAGCCTGAAGCTTGCCGGTAAAGACGACAAAGAGATCCGCGAAACGCTGACCCGTCGCTATAAGTTTGCTATTCGCCGTCTGGCGCAAACCAATAGTGAAGATGTGTTCTCGCTGGTTATGACCTCCTTTGCCCGCGAAATCGACCCGCATACCAACTACCTGTCGCCGCGCAATACCGAGCAGTTCAATACCGAAATGAGCCTTTCGTTAGAAGGGATCGGCGCGGTGCTGCAGATGGACGACGACTATACGGTGATCAACTCGCTGGTGGCCGGCGGGCCGGCGGCGAAGAGCAAGTCCATTAGCGTTGGCGACCGTATCGTAGGCGTCGGCCAGGCCGGCAAGGGCATGGTTGACGTGATCGGCTGGCGTCTTGACGACGTGGTGGCGCTGATCAAAGGGCCGAAGGGCAGTAAAGTTCGCCTTGAAGTGCTGCCTGCAGGCAAGGGCGCGAAAACGCGCATCGTCACGCTAACCCGCGAGCGAATTCGTCTCGAAGACCGCGCGGTTAAAATGTCGGTGAAAACCGTTGGTAAAGAAAAAATCGGCGTGCTGGATATCCCTGGTTTCTACGTTGGCCTGACGGATGACGTCAAGGTTCAGCTGCAGAAGCTGGAAAAACAGAACGTCAGCAGTATCGTTATCGACCTGCGCAGCAACGGCGGCGGGGCGCTGACCGAGGCGGTATCGCTTTCCGGTCTGTTTATCCCGTCTGGCCCGGTAGTGCAGGTGCGTGATAACAACGGTAAAGTGCGTGAAGACAGCGATACTGACGGCGTCGTGTACTACAAAGGCCCGCTGGTTGTACTGGTTGACCGCTTCAGCGCTTCGGCTTCTGAAATCTTCGCCGCGGCGATGCAGGACTACGGGCGCGGACTGATCGTCGGTGAGCCAACCTTCGGTAAAGGCACCGTGCAGCAGTACCGCTCCCTGAACCGCATTTACGATCAGATGCTGCGTCCGGACTGGCCGGCGCTGGGTTCCGTACAGTACACCATCCAGAAGTTCTACCGTATTAACGGCGGCAGTACTCAGCGTAAGGGCGTAACGCCGGACATCATGATGCCAACCGGCACTGAAGATCGCGAGACCGGCGAGCAGTATGAAGATAACGCTCTGCCGTGGGATAGCGTGAATGCAGCCACCTACGTCAAGTCCGGCGACTTAACGCCGTTCGGCGCCGGGTTGCTGAAACTGCATGATGAGCGGATTGCCAAAGATCCGGAATTCCAGTACATCATGAAGGACATCGCTCGCTATAACGCAATGAAAGACAAGCGTAATATCGTTTCTCTGAACTACGCCCAGCGTGAGAAAGAGAACGAAGAGGATGATGCGACTCGTCTGGCCCGCATTAACGATCGCCTGAAACGTGAAGGCAAACCACAGCTTAAGAAGCTGGACGATCTGCCGAAGGATTACCAGGAGCCGGATCCGTATCTTGATGAAACGGTCCATATCGCGCGCGACCTGGCCCATCTGGAGAAAGACCAGCCGGCGGTGGAACCACCGGTTAGCAAATAAGCACCCGACGGGCACACATGTTGTGCCCGTTTTTTTTATCCGATCCTGCCGTCAAAAACCTCGATTCCCCCGCGCGCGATGTCAATATATTATGCAGATGTCAGCGATATGCTACAAAATGTAAAGTTGTGTCTTTCTCGTGACTTAGCGGGGGAGGATGGTTGAAAATTAACGTTGTACCCATACGATATGGGTAATCGCATAGTGCGTTTTGTTAAATCGAGGTTAGAAGAAAATTATGATGCGAATCGCGCTCTTCCTGTTGACCAACCTGGCCGTTATGGCGGTGTTCGGGCTGGTGCTGAGCCTGACGGGAATACAGTCAAGCAGCATGACCGGGCTACTGATCATGGCGCTGCTTTTTGGTTTTGGTGGCTCGATCGTTTCGCTGCTGATGTCGAAATGGATGGCGCTAAAATCGGTGGGTGGGGAAGTCATTGAGCAGCCGCGTAACGAAACCGAACGCTGGCTGATGAATACCGTCGCGCAGCAGGCGCAGCAGGCGGGCATCGGCATGCCGCAGGTTGCTATCTACCATGCGCCGGATATTAACGCCTTTGCCACCGGCGCACGCCGTGATGCTTCGCTGGTTGCCATCAGCACCGGGCTGCTGCAAAACATGAGCCGTGACGAGGCGGAAGCCGTTATTGCCCATGAAATCAGCCACATTGCCAACGGCGATATGGTGACCATGACCCTGATTCAGGGGGTGGTGAACACCTTCGTTATCTTTATCTCGCGCGTTATCGCGCAAATTGCCGCAGGATTCCTTAGCGGCAACCGCGATGAAGGCGAGAGCAGCAACGGCAACCCGCTGGTTTACTTTGCCGTCGCCACCGTTCTGGAGCTGGTGTTTGGGATTCTGGCCAGCATCATCACCATGTGGTTCTCGCGCTACCGCGAGTTCCATGCGGACGCGGGCTCTGCCCGTCTGGTCGGCCGTGAGAAAATGATCGCCGCCCTGCAGCGTTTGAAAACCAGCTACGAGCCGCAGGAAGCCAGCAGCATGATGGCGCTGTGCATCAACGGCAAAGCGAAGTCGATGAGCGAGCTGTTTATGACGCACCCGCCGCTGGATAAACGTATCGAAGCTCTGCGCAGCGGGGAATACCTGAAGTAATCCTCTTCTTCAGAGCGTAGAAACAAAAACCGCAGCCTTAATCGGGCTGCGGTTTTTTTTGTGCCGTAATCGGGCGGGCTATTGTCCGGGGCGCGGCTGGGTGACGCGCAGGCCGCTCACGGTGGCCGCAACTACCGCCAGTCCGCCAGCCAGCAGCAGCGCGGTATGGGTGCCGCCGTTACCCTGCAGATTGAACAGCAGCGCGACCAGCGCCGCGCCGGTGCTTTGTCCCAGCAGTCGGGCGGTGCCGAGCATTCCGCTGGCCCCTCCGCTGCGGTGGCTCGGGGCCGATGAGACGATAGTGTGGTTATTCGGCGACTGGAACAGGCCGAAGCCCGCGCCGCAGAGCGCCATGCGCCAGATAATATCGAGGTCGGACGGCGATGAGGGCAGCAGCGCCAGGCCAAACAGACCGCAGGCCATGACCGTTAGACCGATTGCTCCCAGCAGCCCGGCATGAATTTTCTCAATCAGGTAACCCGCCAGCGGCGCCATCACCATGGTCGCCAGCGGCCAGGGGGTCAGCAGCAGTCCCGTTTCGACCTCGCTGAGTCCGATCGTCGCCTGCAGGAAGAAGGGCAGCGAAACCAGCGCCAGCATCTGGGCGCAGAAGGAGCAGATTGAGGTGCAGATGGAGAGTGAGAAAAGCGGAATACGCAGCAGATCAACCGGCAGCAGCGGCACCGGCATCCGCAGCTGGCGGCGAATGAAGAAGAACCCGATAACCAGCATAGCCGCCAATTCAGCCAGCACCAGCTGGCCGGACTGCCCCTGCGCAAAGCCGCCGAGCGCGACGATCAGCAGGCCAAACGTCAGCGCATTCATGATAGCGCTGGGGAGATCGAAGCGGGTGATCCTGCTGCGGCTGCTGTTGGCCGGCAGGTAGCGCATGGCGAGCGTCAGCGAAATAATCCCCAGCGGAATGTTGATTAAAAACAGCCACTGCCAGGAGGCGACGGAGAGGATAGCGGCGGCAATCGTCGGGCCGGCCGCGGATGAGACGGCGACCACAAACGAGTTGATCCCCATTCCTCGTCCGAGGAAGCGTTTCGGGAAGATAAGACGAATGAGCGCGGTATTCACGCTCATCAGCGCGGCGCCGCCGAGGCCCTGGGCTACGCGGGCGAGAGTCAGCATCTCCAGCGAGTGGGAGAGGGCGCAGGCCAGTGAGGTAAAGGTAAACACCAGCAAACCGATTTTATAGATGCGTCGATAGCCGAACATATCACCCAGAAAGGAGAGCGGCAGGAGCGCAATGACGATGGCGATTTGGTAAGCGTTGACTATCCAGATTGAGGCGGCGGGCGAAGCGTTAAGGTCGGTGGCGATGGTCGGCAGGGCCACGTTGGCAATGGCGCCGTCGAGTACCGCCATCGCGATGCCTAAAACGATGGTCAGAATGGCGCCGTAACGCTGCGGCAGTGGCAGACCATCGGGAACGTTTTTATCCATGTTAAGCTTGTGTCTTTATCGTAACTATTCTCTGGGTAATGATTTTAGCATTGATTATTCGGCGGTATGTCGCAGATTTGTAACGAATGGGCAGAAGAACGATTGCGGGCATCGGGTTGCGAATTTATAATAAAAACCGGTTCTAATTTTTATAAAACAGTTGCGATGAGGTGATAAATGGCAGTTGCAGATTTGGATAAACAGCCAGATTCTGTCTCTTCAGTATTGAAGGTTTTTGGCATCCTGCAGGCGCTTGGCGAAGAGCGTGAAATTGGTATTACCGAACTATCTCAGCGCGTCATGATGTCAAAAAGCACCGTTTATCGCTTTTTGCAGACCATGAAGTCGCTGGGCTACGTTGCCCAGGAAGGGGAGTCTGAGAAGTACTCCCTGACGCTGAAGCTGTTCGAGCTGGGCGCGCGCGCGCTGCAGAATGTCGATCTGGTGCGCAGTGCGGATATTCAGATGCGCGAGCTGTCGCGCCTGACGAAAGAGACTATCCATCTGGGTGCGCTGGACGAAGACAGTATCGTCTACATCCATAAAATCGATTCGATGTACAACCTGCGCATGTATTCGCGCATCGGCCGCCGCAACCCGCTGTACAGCACCGCTATCGGCAAAGTGCTGCTGGCGTGGCGCGACCGCGCCGAGGTGGAGCAGATCCTCGAAGACGTCGAGTATAAGCGCAGCACCGACCGGACGATTACCAGCACCGAAGAGCTGCTGGGGGTTCTGGACAGCGTTCGTCAGCAGGGCTATGGCGAAGACAACGAAGAGCAGGAAGAGGGGCTACGCTGCATTGGTGTACCGGTCTTCGACCGCTTTGGCGTAGTGATTGCCGGGTTGAGTATCTCTTTCCCGACGCTGCGCTTCTCGGAGGAACGTCTGCATGAATACGTTGAAATGCTGCACACCGCGGCGCGTAAAATTTCTGAGCAGATGGGCTATAACGACTATCCGTTCTGACAGCGGCGGGCGCTAGCTGCGTCGGGCTACAGCGGGAAGACGCTTCCTGCTGTAGCCCGGAGCGGATTAACCTTTGTCGATAACGGTTTCGCTTTTACGCAGAACCGGACAGTCGGTCAGACCAATAATACCGCTGTCAGAATGAACGTACTGCACGGTTGTGGTACCGCGAGCGGTCAGATATTTACACTGGAGGCCCAGCCCCGCTGCGTTCTCATTGCTGCCAATCAACATGCCGTAGCCGCTTAATAATACGCCAATCCATAAGATAGCCAGTACTACAATCGTACGAATGATCAATCGCATTGTTGCCTCATAATTTGTATTATCCTCGGCGTTTATTTTGACAGGTACACGAGTTGAAACAAGTCTATGATTCTGAAACTTGCGTTTCGTATTACAGTTAGCCGCGGTTTAAGATGAGCGTGCTATCCTGGCAACATCTGGTATTGATGCGGAGTGTGGAGTGAAAAAATTACGCTGGGTTTTGCTGATTGTTGTCATAGCGGGCTGTTTGTTGCTGTGGACTCAGATGCTTAACGTAATGTGCGATCAGGATGTGCAGTTTTTCAGCGGCATCTGCACCATCAACAAATTCATCCCCTGGTAAGACATTTTTATTACGACTGATTTTCTTCTGCTGCGCGGGTGGTAGAATAAACGCCTTCTCTTTGAGGTGGTGAAATGAGTGAGTTACTAAGTCCTGGGATCGTAAATCTGGCATCGCTGGCGCTTTCCATTGTGCTGTTGCTTGTCGGCCTGTTGTTATGGTTTTTTGTTAATCGCGCAAGTTCGCGCGCCAACGAGCAGATTGCGCTGCTGCAGGCTCTGCTGGATCAGCAAAAGCGCCAAAACGCGCTGCTGCGTCGGCTCTGCGAAGCCAATGAACCTGAAAAGGAAGAGGCTGCCGAACCTTCAGCCGTTGAGAAGGGGAAGGACGACGACTTTATCCGTCTCGTCGCTGAGCGGTAGCTGCTAAAGGGTGTACACCGCACTGGTGTACGCCTGCCTCATCGCCTTACGCAATAACTTATTCTTATCCTTCCGTGCTTATTGCCACATTTCTTATGTCACTTAATGTGTTAGCGATCGCAATTTTATCCAATAAGCTATGGATTTTTGAGCTATTCAAATAAAATAATAACATCGTGATTTAATTGCATGATGAAAGTGTGTGTCATCGAAAATTCATTATTAAGATGCAATATAAACACTATTTATCGCGTGGCTAACAGGATTTAATTAACCCTGCATATTCTCGGCCTAAGCCAATTTTCAACTATCAATATGCGCGTTTATGCGCATCGTTATGCAGCGACCCGGACGTAACCCCTTAAAATTGGCAGGGTGCATGCCTGGCGGGCTGGACGGAGCGAAGTTGTTGAGCTACGGTGAAAAAGTTGCAGCGCTCATCCATGCATAATGGGATGTTTGCCGCGCGCCCCGGCATTAACGACGGGCGAGAAAAGGCGCATAAATGTGCAGTTGGTCAAATGATTCCCTTATATTTTGTGCGAAGGATCGAGAGCCGTTTAAAAATGGCTTGCCATTATTAACGTTGTATGTGATAACACCTTTCGGGTTAAACGAGGTACAGTTCTGTTTATGTGTGGCATTTTCAGTAAAGAAGTCCTGAGTAAACACGTTGTCGTTGAATACCGCTTCTCTGCCGAACCTTATATTAGTGCCTCATGCAGTAGTGTGTCAGTTTTATCTATGTAAGCGCCTACGGGCGAAGAAAACAGTCTAAGGAATTTTGCAAATGGCAAAGATTAAAGGTCAAGTTAAGTGGTTCAACGAGTCTAAAGGTTTTGGCTTTATTACTCCGGCTGATGGCAGCAAAGACGTGTTCGTACACTTCTCCGCCATCCAGGGTAATGGCTTCAAAACTCTGGCTGAAGGCCAGAACGTTGAGTTCGAAATTCAGGACGGCCAGAAAGGTCCGGCAGCAGTTAACGTAACTGCTATCTGATTCAAGACCACTCAGCTTGTAAAGAAAGCCTCGCCTTTGCGGGGCTTTTTAGCATTTATTGCAAAACATTTCCGATTTTCCCCCTCCGTTGCGCTTTGTTGCAAAACAACACCTTTATTAGCACTGTTTCGCATCCTGTTTTGTCGATTTTCTGTTAAATCAGAGGGTTGCAAAATAATGCTGGAGCTACGGTGCAAAAGAACAAAACTAAGACAGGCGCGAATTTCACCCCGATTCGCTTTGGGCTACTGTGTGCAGCGATCCTCAGCTGCCTTGGGCTGCTTTTAGGCCGGGTGGGATGGCTGCAGATTGTCTCCCCCGATAATCTGGTTAAACAAGAGGATATGCGTTCGCTGCGCGAAGAGCCTATCGACGTTCAGCGCGGGATGATAAGCGACCGCGAGAATCGCCCGCTGGCGGTCAGCGTACCGGTTAGCGCAATCTGGGCCGACCCGCAAACGATCGTCGAGAAAGGGGGCGTCGGCTATGGGCCACGCTGGCAGGCAATGGCGGAAGCGCTGCACCTTAACCTGAGCGACCTGGCGAAACGGGTTCAGGCTCATCCCCATATGCGCTTTGTCTATCTGGCGCGCCAGGTTAACCCGGAGCAGGCCGAGTGGATCGATAAGCTGCATCTGCCGGGGATTAACCTGCGCGATGAATCCCGACGCTTTTATCCGGCGGGCCACGTTGCGGCCAACCTGCTTGGTTTTACCAATATCGATAATCAGGGAATTGAAGGGGTTGAGAAAAGCTTCAACGCCCAGCTCACCGGAAAGGCCGGACGTCGGCTGGTGCGTAAAGATCGCCACGGCCACGTGATTGAAAATATCACCGAGGTGGCGGCGGTTCCGGCGCACAATTTACAGCTGAGTATCGACGAGCGGCTGCAGACGGTCACCGAGGATGCGCTGGATAATGCGGTCAGCTGGAACAAGGCCGAGTCCGGAGCGGCGGTGCTCATTAAGATTGATACCGGTGAAATCCTGTCGATGGCCAGCTATCCGGACTTTAACCCCAATAATCGCGATAACGCCCGGCTGGATGATTTCCGTAATCGCGCCATCAGCGATACCTTTGAGCCGGGCTCGACGGTGAAGCCGCTGGTGCTGATGACGGCGCTGCAGCAGGGGATTGTGCAGCCTGACAGCGTGGTAGATACCCATCCTTTCGTTCTTGACGGTCACCGCATTCGCGATGTCGGCTACTACCCGGAGCTGACCCTCACCGGCATTCTGCAAAAATCCAGCGATGTTGGCGTCTCGCACCTGTCTCTGGCTATGCCGGTCCAGCACCTGATCGACACCTATAAGGCCTTTGGCTTTGGCGACCCGACGGGCCTCGGGCTCACCGGGGAAAGCGCGGGGCTGATGCCCCAGCGCCGCTACTGGGGCCAGCTGGATCGCGCGACTTTCTCTTTCGGCTACGGCCTGATGGTCACTCCGCTGCAGCTGGCGCACGTCTACGCCACCATCGGCGGCTTCGGCATCGAGCGGCCGCTGTCGATTACCCGCATCGATCCGCCGGTTATCGGTACGCGAGTGATGCCGGAACAGATCGTCCATGAGGTAGAGCATATGATGGAGAGCGTGGCGTTGCCGGGCGGCGGCGGGACAAAAGCGGCCGTCCGCGACTATCGCATTGCGGTAAAAACCGGGACCGCGAAAAAAATTGGCCCGGACGGCAAGTACATCGATAAATATGTTGCCTATACCGCGGGCGTGGCGCCGGCCAGCAACCCGCAGTTTGCGCTGGTGGTGGTGATCAACGACCCCAGCAACGGCTCTTATTACGGCGGGGCCGTTTCGGCGCCGGTATTTAGCCAGATAATGGGCGACGTCCTGCGGCTCGAAAACGTCATGCCGGACGGAATGCCGGCGGGCTCGGACAATCTTATCGTTATGCATAACGACGAGAGCCTGCCTCCGGCGCTGTAACAGTGGTCTGAAAGAGCGAATAACGCTACACTTTCGCTCTTTCAGCGACACCGGAGTTGTCATGTCTTACAGTTGCCCCCTTTGCCACGCGCCGCTTGATCGCCGCGAAAATAGCTATATCTGCCCGCAGCGGCACCAGTTTGATTTAGCAAAGGAGGGATACGTTAACCTGCTGCCGGTGCAGTTCAAACGCTCGCGCGATCCGGGTGACAGTGCGGAGATGATGCAGGCGCGACGCGCCTTTCTCGATGCCGGCCACTACCAGCCGCTGCGTGATGCGATCGGCGAGTTTCTGCAGACCTGTGCGCCAGCCGACCTGCTGGACATCGGCTGTGGCGAGGGTTACTACACCCACGCGTTTGCCGCTATTTCAGCCCGCTGCTGGGGCCTCGACGTCTCTAAATCAGCGGTTCGCGCGGCGGCCAAACGCTATCCGCAGGTGAATTTCTGCGTCGCTTCCAGCCAGCGTCTGCCGTTTGCTGATAGCAGCTTTGATGCGGTGGTGCGGATCTACGCGCCCTGCAACGCGCTCGAGCTGGCGCGGGTGGTCAGACCCGGAGGCTGGGTGGTTACCGCGACGCCGGGTCCGAAGCATCTGCTTGAGCTAAAAGGCCTGATTTACGACGAGGTGCATCTGCACGAGCAGAATACGGAAGAGATGACCGGTTTTACCCTGCGCCATGAGCAGCAGCTGGCGTATCCCATGACGCTAAGCGGAAGTGAGGCCGAGGCGCTGCTGCAGATGACGCCGTTTGCATGGCGGGCGAAACCGCCGGTGCGTGAAACGCTGCGTCAGCAGGCGCGATTCGGCTGCCAGACCGATTTTATGATCCACTGCTGGCAGCGTGATGCCTGATCGCTAACCGGCGAAGTGGCTCCAGAGAATTTCTGTCCCGATACCGATAAGCACAATCCCGCCGAGAATTTCAGCCCGTTTGCCAAGCAGCGGGCCGATAAACCGTCCCAGCATAATACCCAGCGTTGACATCACCAGCGTCGCGCAGCCAATCGCCAGCGCGGTGGCAATGATGTTCACCTGCAGGAATGCCAGACCGACGCCAACGGCCATGGCGTCAAGGCTGGTGGCAATGGCGGTGGTGACCAGCAGCCAAAAGCCGTGACGATGGGGCGCTTCGCACTCGTCGCCGGCGCCGCCGCGAAATCCTTCAATGACCATTCGGCCTCCGAGGAAAACCAGCAGCACAAAGGCAATCCAGTGATTCCACTCGAGGACGAACTGGCTGGCAAGCATCCCCATTCCCCAGCCGACAAGCGGGGTCAGCGTTTCAATCGCGCCGAAGATAAGCCCGGTGCGTAACGCTTCGGAAAATTTAGGTTTGTGGAGAGTTGCACCCTTACCGATAGAGGCGGCGAAGGCGTCCATGGACATGCCAAAGGCCAGAAGGATCGTTGCGGATAAGTTCATGAGTGCGTCCTGACCGGGGATATTCCATATGACACATCGCTGCCCCCAGTAAATATACGCAATAGCTCTAATGATTATACATTGCGTACCGCAGTGATGTGCCTATGGTCTCGCCTGATTGAATGCGTTCTTCAACCCGTACGTGCCACGTTTTGCAACGAGTATGTTGACACGTACATCTTCTGGCCTGGCGGACAGAAGATCGGCTACTCCCCAACGACGGGCGCAACCTTAACATATTTTGAGAATATAAAACAATAACACCATTTAGATATTTTAATAACCAAATGATAACGATTTTCATTTGAATTTAGGTGTCAATAATTGGTTAATAAATATGAGTGAAGTGGGCAGAGGGAATATAGCAATGGCTATGTATCCCTCTGCCGGAATCGGCTGAAATATAGCGCAGGCTATATTTGTAACTTACTGAGTAGAAATGAGAAGTTTGTATATCTTTTCCAGATCGTCGATATTTCGTACGCGAATAAGCAGGCGTCTTTGCTCTAATTGCATCACCAGCACGCCGTCTTCCGATAAATTCATCTCTTTAATTCGCTTATATTCAATCCAGATATTGGCGAAGAAAAAGCCAGTCGGCTTGAAGATGATCTTCGGCGTGCGGATCCAGAACAGGTACAACCCCATTAATGCCAGAGCAGATAATAACCAGGTCGTGATGAGCGCGCCGTGGCTGATAATGTTGTTATAAATCAGGATGGCGGTGAGGCCGACGAAGATTATCCCATCAACGCGGCTGCGACGGAGCAGGGGAACGGCCAGCAGCTGCGGGCCGTTACGGCGCGGCATAATAAACTGGTCATAAATCGCAAATGCCAGCAGAAGCAAAATAAACAGAACCAGCACCAGATCCGTGAGAGTCATCCATCCTCCGAACAAAAGCTAAAAAAAAGCCGGGGGCAGGCCCCCGGCGTACAGCAGGATAATTACAGCCCCAGCAGGCCGATGGCGTAGCCAACGATACCGATGACGAAGAAGCCAACGATGATCCACAGGGCGTTAACTTTCTTACGCAGCAGCCACATACAGGCGAAGGTCAGCAGCAGAGGCACCAGACCCGGCATCAGCTGGTCAAGGATAGTCTGCACGGTAGTCACGCGAGTCTGGCCATCCTGACCGGTGATGGTGGATACCACCAGCGGGATGTTCACGTGCGTCCACTTGTTAACCAGTGCCCCCATGACAAACAGGCCGAGAATCGATGCCCCCTCGGTCAGTTTCTGCAGGAAGCCGCCGCCCATATCTTTAACGATGTCGATACCTTTACGGTAACCGTACGCGACGCCGTAGTAACGGGTCAGCAGACGTACCGCGTTAAACAGGATAAAGAACAGCAGAGGACCAAGCAGGCTGCCGCTCATCGCGATACCGGCGCCCAGCGCCGCGAATACCGGACGCACGGTACCCCAGAAGATCGGGTCGCCTACGCCTGCCAGCGGACCCATCAGGCCGACTTTGATACCGTTGATGGCACCATCGTCGATCTCCGCGCCGTTAGCACGCTGCTCTTCCATCGCCAGCGTTACGCCGAGAACCGGCGCCGCAACGTAAGGGTGAGTGTTAAAGAACTCAAGGTGACGCTTAATCGCCTGTTTACGCGCATCGTTATTCTCCGGGTACAGGCGACGAATTGCCGGCACCATAGAGAAGCAGAAGCCCAGCGCCTGCATACGTTCGAAGTTCCATGAACCCTGGAACAGGTTAGAACGAATGAACACGCCACGAATATCACTCTGAGTGAGTTTTTTCTCGGTGGTATTTTTAGTCATATCAACCATTTCGCTCACCTGTTAGTCCAGTTCGTTATCGAGATCGTTATTACCAGCAGCCTGCGCTGGCGCACCCGCTACGCGGTTGTATTTCGGGCTCAGCTGGATGTAGAGGATGGCCATTACGGTACCAATCACGCCCAGAGCAACCAGGTTGAAGTCGGTGAATGCAGCGGTAACGAAGCCGAGGTAGAAGAACGGCATCAGATAGCCTGCGCGCATCATGTTGATGACCATCGCGTAACCAACGACTACGATCATGCCACCTGCGATGTTCAGACCGCCGGTGACCACTTCCGGAATGGCGTTCAGCAGACCCTGGACTTCACTGGTACCGACGGAGATAGCGACGATAACAGCCGGGATAGCGATACGCATGGCCTGCAGGAACAGAGACGAAACGTGAAGCCAGGAAATGGCCGTCAGGTTTCCGCTATCCGCTGCTTTATCCGCAGCGTGCTGGAAGGCAACGGTGATCGTACGAACGATAATGGTCAGAACCTGGCCTGCTGCTGCCAGCGGGATAGCCAGCGCGATACCGGCACCAATGCTTTGGTGGCCCGCGATAACCAGAACGGTCGAGATGATGGACGCCAGGGCGGCATCCGGCGCTACGGCGGCACCGATGTTCATCCAGCCCAGGGCGATCATTTCCAGGGTACCACCGATGATAATACCGGTTTTCATATCCCCGAGAACGGCGCCAATCAGCGTACAGGCCACCAGAGGACGGTGGAACTGAAATTCATCAAGTACCGACTCCATACCCGCAATACACGCGACGATGAACACCAGCACAATCTGAAGAAGGGTAATCTCCATTGTACTTCTCCTGTTGATTAAGTCTTAAGTTGAAAAGTCAGGCGCGAGCGCAGGGTTATTTATTAACCTTGGCGATCAGGTCCATCATTTTCAGTTTCTGGTCGGTGGAAACTTTACGTGCTTCCAGTTCGATACCGCGGGCGTTCAGCTTCTTGAACGCTTCAATATCTTTCTCATCGACCGAAATCGCGTTGTTCACCTGCGTTTTGCCCTGGCGGAAAGCCATGCCGCCGATGTTAACGGTGGTGATATTCACGCCACCTTCAACAACGCGCTCAACGTCAGTGGGGTTAGTGAACAGCAGCATAATGCGCTCGCCGGCGTATTTGGGGTTGTTGTAGACGCGGATCATTTTAGCCACATCAACAACGTGGGCGGTGACGCCCGGAGGTGCAACCTGAGTCAGCAACGTTTTGCGTACGGTATCGGCGGCGACTTCATCGCTGACGACGATAATACGGGTGACGTTGGTTTCTTTGGTCCAGCGGGTCGCGACCTGTCCGTGGATAAGACGATCGTCAATACGCGCCAGGCCGATAACCATGTAATCGTTTGGACCCATCGGTTTAGCTGGGGTTGCCGCTCGCGGCGCTGCCGCCTGAACGGGAGCCGGAGCCGCTTTTTCTACCGCTTTCGCTTTCAGCGCCTTAACGCCTTCACGACCGGTTTCCACCGCTAACGCCACCAGCTCGTCGAACGACGGATCGTCGTCACGGGCCATCAGCGTTTCAACCAGCATTGGAATGTTAACGCCGGCGATGACTTCGTAGTGTTCTTTATCGACGACAATGCGGCTCGCCGCGTTGAACGGGCTGCCTCCCCACGTATCGACGAGAAACAACACGCCTTTAGTCGTGTCCAGCTTCGCCAGCTGTGCGTTGTACTTCTCGATCAGCGTTTCGGCGTTTTCACCGGGAACGAAATCAATCCAGCCAACGTTTTCCTGCTCGCCCAACAGCATTTCTGCCGTCTTCAGCAGCTGTTCTGCAGCCCAACCATGTGTGCCTATTACAATAGCAATCGTCACTTGCTACCTCCTTTATTATGGTGAATGCATCATCTGTTGTGATACATCCTGAATCACTCTTGCGAACAAAATCGATTCAGTAAGGGTGTAAGATCTAAAATAATCACTACAGCGAATTATTTTAGATAGTGAAAAAATAATTAATGTGATGAAGATCCGTTAATCACGCATCTACGAATAATAATTTCGCGGCGCAAAAAATAGCCTTAGCTATTGCAAAAACAGGTAAATTTTTTTCCAATCCGGTTCTGTTTTTTGCTATGTTTAGCTTCCGTTTAACTACTCAGGAGTATAGGGCATAGCCCGCTGTATGGACCCTCATCGACGTCTTTTCACCTTTTGGCACCAGTCTGCCACCGCTACCTGCTACGCTTTTTTACCAGCAACAACTGTCTCGCCTGTGCATGACATAGCGATGACTACGTCCGTCGTTAACTGGAGCAACTCATGGAATTCTTAATGGATCCCTCTATTTGGGTCGGCTTGTTGACGCTGGTCGTCCTCGAGATCGTGCTCGGTATCGACAACCTGGTATTTATCGCCATCCTTGCAGATAAACTGCCGCCAAAGCAGCGTGATAAAGCACGTCTGATTGGCCTGTCGCTGGCGCTGTTCATGCGTCTGGGGCTGCTGTCGGTTATTTCGTGGATGGTGACCTTAACCAAACCGCTGTTCAGCATCGCTGATTTTTCCTTCTCCGGGCGCGATCTTATTATGCTGCTGGGGGGGATATTCCTGCTGTTCAAGGCGACGACCGAGCTGCACGAGCGGTTGGAAAACCGCCAGCATGATGCCGGTCATGGTAAAGGTTACGCCAGCTTCTGGGTGGTGGTGCTGCAGATCGTCGTGCTTGATGCCGTGTTCTCGCTGGATGCCGTGATTACCGCCGTGGGTATGGTGAACCATCTCCCGGTGATGATGGCGGCGGTGGTGATTGCGATGATGGTGATGCTGCTGGCCTCGAAGCCGTTGACCCGCTTCGTGAACCAGCATCCGACGGTGGTGGTGCTGTGCCTTAGCTTCCTGCTGATGATTGGCCTGAGCCTGGTGGCTGAAGGCTTTGGTTTCCATATACCGAAAGGCTACCTGTACGCCGCGATTGGCTTCTCGATAACCATCGAGTTCTTCAACCAGGTGGCGCGCCGTAACTTTATCCGCCATCAGTCGACGCTGCCGCTGCGCGCGCGGACCGCCGATGCGATCCTGCGCCTGATGGGCAGCCGCAAGCAGAATCAGGTCACGCACGATGGCGACATGCCTTCTGCGGTACCGGTGCCGGAAGGCGAGTTTGCCGAAGAAGAGCGCTACATGATTAACGGCGTGCTGACGCTTGCCCAGCGCTCGCTGCGCGGCATCATGACGCCGCGCGGTGAAATCAGCTGGGTTGACGCTGAGCAGAGCGAAGATGAGATTCGCCGCCAGCTGCTCTCTTCCCCGCACAGCCTGTTCCCGGTGTGCCGGGGCGAGCTGGATGAGATCATCGGTATCGTTCGTGCCAAAGAGATGCTGGTGGCCCTGGAGGCCGGTGAGAACGTGGCGGCGCTTGCTTCGGCATCGCCGGCGATTGTGGTTCCGGAAACTCTGGACCCGATCAATCTGCTGGGCGTCCTGCGCAGGGCCCGCGGCAGCTTCGTCATTGTCACCAACGAGTTCGGCGTGGTGCAGGGGCTGGTGACGCCGCTGGACGTGCTGGAGGCGATTGCCGGCGAGTTCCCGGACGCCGATGAGACGCCGGAGATTGTTGCCGATGGCGACGGCTGGCTGATCAAGGGCTCGACCGATCTCCACGCGCTGCAGCAGGCGCTGGGGCTGGATGATATCGTCAACGAAGAAGAGGATATTGCGACGGTTGCCGGGCTGGTTATCGCCGTCAACGGCCATATCCCACGCCCCGGCGACGTCGTTGAGCTGGCGCCGCTGCAGTTCACTATCGTTGAGGCTAACAACTATCGTGTCGATCTGGTCCGCGTCGTCAAAACGCGCCACGAGCACGACGAAGAAGAGTAATCCCGCCGACCTGCCGGCCTCCGCAAGGGGCCGGCAGGCTATTCGCTATTCTTTGCTCCCACCGTTGCCAGATTGTGCATCGCCAGCCATTGCGGGAATTCGTTTATCGGCATCGGTCGGGCGTAGCGAAACCCCTGCAGGATATCGACGCCGTGGTCACGCAGATACTCCGCCTGCTCCTGCGTTTCAACGCCTTCCGCGATAGTGACAATTTCCAGGCGATGCGCGAGGGCAATAATCATATCCGTTACCGTCGAATTTACGCTGTCGATGCCGATAGCGCCGGTGAAGGACTTATCAATTTTTAAGATATCGGGGCGCAGTTTTTTCAGCCATGACAGCGAGCTGTTGCCGGTACCGAAATCATCGATTGCCAGCTGCACGCCTTTGTAATGCAGGTGTTCGGCCATATGACGATCGCCATCCTGCAGCACGTCACGCTCCGTCAACTCCACCACCAGCTGCTGGATGGGATGGGCGCTAAACCAGTAGTGATGCAGATCGCGCAGCAGTTCGCCGTTAGCAAAGTGGCGGGCGGCGACGTTGATTGAAATATGGAAACCTTTGTCCTGGGGGAAGAGCTTCAGCTGGCGCGCGGTTTCTGCGATCACGTAGCGGGTGAGGGGAACGATAAGATTGTAGCCCTCGGCAATGGGAATAAAGACGTCGGGAGAAATATTCCCGCGACGCGGATTGTTCCAGCGCAGCAGGATCTCGACTCCACAGCACCTTTGACTGCGCGCATCCTCCAGCGGCTGGCACCAAAGCTCGAACTCGCGAGAAGCGATCCCGAGGCTGATTTCACGGGAGAAGCTGAGCCTGCCGGCGGTGATTAGCCAGGCAATACCGGTCATCAACAGCGTGAGGATCAGCGCCAGCGGCAGCTCGGCGGGCAGGTCGTTGAGGGCGATAGCCGAGGCGCCCGGGCCGCTGACGTTAATGGTAAAGGGAAACTGCGAAGAGCTCTGATGATAAATAATGCGCTCGCCGGGAATGGCGTCGCGGTCCACCAGACCAAGGCCGTTAATAAAGCTTTTGCCCCCCACCTGCAGCCCAATACCGGTAATCAGCGGTGATTTCGCGTTGAGAATTAACTCCCCCAGCAGCTCAATGTTAATCATCAGCATGACGCCGTCGGCGCCGCTGGGGGATACCGGATACCACTGTATTAATACAGGCGAGCCGACCAGAAGCGATCCATCGGTGGAGAATACCAGAATGGGGTGATTGCTCGGCAGCATTGGCTGTCGCTGATGAACGTTAACATTGCGTTCGCCATAAATACTCGAGCAGTAAAGAATACTGGATTTCACCAGCGCGATGGTGCGCACCGTCTGCAGCGTGGCCGCCAGCTTGCGTAGAGGCAGGTGAATATCCCGGCACGGCTGGCCGACGAAATTGAGCAGCGAGGTGTGCTGGTTTTCAAGCGGGAGAAGAATTTTATCCATCGCCAGCACCATCTGGCCGGTGACGGTCTGGATCCGCTGCTGATTTAGGCTACGCTGTGAAATAAATCGGATAACCAGCGTGGTTGTTAACGTTAATAACGCAACAATCAAACAGACGACCATACGTTTTCGGCGGTATGTCGTGATGACCTTATGTGCAGTCTGCATGCGCGACACCCTGTCGACTCTGAGTATCGGTCAGAATAACAATCGTCAGACAGTAAGTGTAGTGGGTGTAAATGAATAGCAGAAGAAAAATGCGCCGGTTAGGGCGCATTTCGTTTGCGATGGTTTAGTCACACTGTACTTTGATGGCCAGACCGCCGCGGGAGGTCTCGCGATATTTGGCGTTCATATCCTTGCCGGTTTCGTACATCGTCTCGATAACTTTATCGAGGGAGACGCGCGGTTCGCTGGTACGGCGCATCGCCATTCGCGCGGCGTTAATCGCTTTAACCGATGCGATAGCGTTGCGTTCGATGCACGGCACCTGGACCTGGCCGGCGACGGGATCGCAGGTAAGGCCAAGATTGTGCTCCATGCCGATCTCTGCCGCCACGCACACCTGCTCCGGGCTGGCGCCGAGCAGCTCTGCAAGACCCGCGGCGGCCATCGAGCACGCTACACCAACCTCGCCCTGACAGCCCACTTCCGCGCCTGAAATAGAAGCATTCATCTTGTACAGCGCGCCCACGGCGCCGGACGCCATAAAGTAGCGAATGTAGATATCAGGGCTGACCGATTCAATAAAGTGGTCGTAGTAGGCCAGCACCGCGGGCACAATCCCGCAGGCGCCGTTGGTCGGAGCCGTAACCACGCGGCCGCCGGCGGCGTTCTCTTCGTTGACGGCGAGGGCAAACATGTTCACCCAGTCAATGACGTTCATCGGGTCGCTGGAGAGCTTATCGCTGGCAACCAGCAGGCGGCGCAGCGCAGAGGCGCGACGCGGTACGCGCAGCGGCCCTGGCAGTACCCCTTCGGTATTCATGCCGCGATCGATACAGGCGCGCATGGTCTGCCAGACGTTGGCGAAATAGTCTTCGATCTCTTTTTTGTCGTGCAGCGCCAGCTCGTTCTGCATCACCATTCCGGAGAGCGACAGTCCGGTCTCTTTGCAGTAGCCCAGCATCTCCTGCGCCGATTTAAACGGGTAAGGAACGCTGAGCTCGCCCGCATCTTCTTTGCCGAAATGCTCTTCGTCGACGATAAAACCGCCGCCGATGGAGTAGTAAGTTTTGCTGTAGATTTCTTTGTCACCGGCCCAGGCATGAATCGTCATCCCGTTCTCGTGCAGCGGCAGATTGTCGCTGCGAAAACGCATGCCGTCATCCTGCGGGAAATCGACTTCCTGCTGCCCTTGCGCCAGCAGCAGGCGTCCGCGCGCTTCTACGTCGCGAATAAATGCCGGAATCGCGTCAATGTCGACCGTATCGGGCTGATTGCCCGCCAGCCCCATGATAATGGCGATGTCCGTGTGGTGGCCTTTGCCGGTTAATGACAGCGAGCCGTAGACGTCAACCGCCACGCGCGTCACGTCACTAAGTAGTCCCTTTTCGACCAGGTCATCGACGAACTGTTTACCGGCCTTCATCGGCCCTACAGTATGGGAAGATGAGGGACCAATCCCCACCTTGAACATGTCGAATATACTAATCACCATAACACTCCAGTACAGGGTTGCCGCGGGTGCGGCAACGATGTGATAACTGCGCATAGTGTAAGAGGGAACCGTAGCATCAGCTTAACTATTCACATGAATTAAACTAATGGATAACCATTAATTTACTAATGTTGAGAGCGCCGTCATATTTAAGTATATACCCTAAATAACGGGCCCGATGGGTAGCCGGAAGAGGGTTAAGCAAAGGGCGGTGCGGGGGAGTTCGGCGAGGGAACGCAGCCGGAAGAAGGGCTGCGCAAAGTCGATTAAGGCGTCAGGGCTTGACGCCGATTTGCAGGGCCAGCTCGCGGATAATCCCCGCGGTCATTCCCCAGACAAAATAATGCTGATACCACGAAAGCCAGACCCGATGCGAGTTGCCGCGGCGATGGACATCCAGCGGGTGATAGCGACCCAGGCGCAGCGCTTCGGCCAGCGGCATTTCAAAGACCGCCGCCACCTCATCCTGGCTGGCGTGATAGCGCAGGTTTGGCGGAATGATCCCCACCACCGGGGTGACCTGAAAGCCGGTCACGCTATCCACCGGCGGCAGAACGCCGATGATTTCCACCTGTTCAGGGGGAATGGCCACCTCTTCCTGCGCCTCGCGGAGCGCGGCGGCAATCAGCGACGCGTCGCTGTTATCGACCGCCCCGCCCGGGAAGGCCACCTGGCCGGCGTGCTTACGCATCCGCGGCGAGCGCTGGGTAAGCAGCAGCCCCGGCTGCGGGCGACGGACAATCGGTACCAGCACCGCGGCCTGGCGCTGATTGAGGGCGCCTTGCGAAGGCTGCGGGCGCAGTAATTGAAAGCGCGAAAGAAAGTCGTCCAGCTCAAGGGCGCTATCCGCCATATCTTAACTCTCCAGTTGGTGCAGAATGCGGTTAACTTTATCAAACGTTTCCTGGTATTCAGCGTCTTCTTCGCTATCCGCGACAATTCCGCCGCCCGCAGAGCAGTATAGCTGCCCTTGCCACGCCGTCAGCGTGCGGATCGTAATGCTGGTGTCCATATTCCCGCACAGGCTGAGATAGCCAATGCTGCCGCACCACGCGTTGCGCCGCTGCGGCTCAAGGCTATCGATAATTTGCATCGCGCGCACCTTGGGGGCGCCGGTAATGGAGCCGCCGGGAAACGCCGCGCGCAGCAGGTCGCTGGCGTGAAGATGGGCCGGTAGCCTGGCGGTAATGGTGCTGACCAGATGGTGGACCGCCGGGAACGGCTCAACGACGAAGAGCTCGGGTACGCGAACGCTGCCGGGCTCGGCCACCCGGCCAATATCGTTGCGCATCAAATCGACGATCATCAAATTTTCAGCGCGATCCTTTGGCGAGTTAGCCAGCCTTTTCGCCTGGCGGGCATCCTGCTGCGGATCGGCCAGCCGCGGTAGGGTGCCTTTAATCGGCCGGGTCTGGATTTCACCCTGATGCAGCCGGATAAAACGCTCCGGAGAGAGGCTCAGCACCGCGCCGTCCTCGAGGCGAATAAAGGCGCTGAACGGGGCTCTGTTAGCGCGGTTAAGCTGGCAAAATGCCTGCCACTCGTCGCCCTGATAGCGGGCCTGGAAGCGCTGGGCCAGGTTGACCTGGTAGCAGTCACCGCTTTGCAGCCACGCCTGCACCTGGCGAAATTTCTCGCCGTACTGCTCGCGGCTCATATTAGAGCGCCAGGCCGAGGTCAGGCTAAAAGGGGTCGCCGCTGGGGCCGCTTGTGCCGTCAGCCAGCGCAGGCGCGCGTGGGGATCGTCGTAGCTCAGCAGAGCGACTTCACGCCGCTGGTGATCGACGATCAGCGCCCAGTCGTAAATACCGACCGCCATATCCGGCAGGGCAATATCCGCGTCGGCATGAGAGGGCAGCTTTTCGAAGCGGCGCCCCAGATCGTAGCCGAACAGCCCCAGCGCGCCGCCAAGGAACGGCAGGTGCGGATGGGCCTGCGGCGCGAGTCCGCACTGCGCCAGCTGCTGCGCCAGGATTGTTAGCGGATCGTCAGCCGAAGTCGTCAACGTTTGGCCGTCATTCACCGTGGTGATACCGCCGCGGGTCGTCAGCGTCGCGCGCGGCTCGGCGACGATAATATCAAAACGGTTGTGCGGATGATCGGCAAAGCCTGAGTGCAGCAGCATCGCCCAGGGCGCTGCGCTTATCGGCGCAAAGTAGCGCTCGGCGGCATCCGGATGCCAGGGCAGGGTAATAATAGCGGGGGACAACATCTTCCTCGATCCTGATCGTTACCGCCCGCTGGCTAATAAGGGGACGGCGTGAAATAATTACGCCCCACAATGTAGCAGGAGTCAGATATGTTTGCAGGTTTACCTTCGCTGAGCCACGAGCAGCAGCAAAAAGCAGTAGAGCGTATCCATGAGCTGATGTCGCAGGGGATGAGCAGCGGTGAGGCGATTCGCCTGGTGGCCAACGAACTGCGCGCCACGCATACCGGGGACCGAATCGTAGCGCGCTTTGAAGATGATGAAGACGAAGAGTAAGTAGATAGCGTCTTTGATATATCAGCAGGGAGCCAGTTCCCTGACAGTCTCCCCCTTCAGGCCGATGATTACCGGCGAAAAATGTTAAACGCGCCCTCCGTTAGCGGAAGGCGGCGGGTCAAATAATCACCTCTGGCAGCAGGCCGGGATCTTCATGCAGCATCACGTGGGTCACGCGCTCACCACGCCAGAAGTTCAACTGAGTACCGAGGGGCGTGTGATGTACGCTTACTTCGGTCAGCGGTGACGTTTTCGCCAGATCCCAAACACAACAAAAACGCGCCTGCGGCAGATGGTTGCGTAATACCAGATAGCTGAGGTCGCCGATCGCCGGATTATCGGGAGCCAGCCCTTGCCACAGTTCACCGTCACCGGCTAGCCACAGGGCAAAGGTGTCGTTCTCGCGGGAAAAGTGGCGCGGCTGACAGCCGTGAAGCGGCGTCACGGTTGAATCCCGCATATCACGCAGCGGCCCTCTGAGCGAAAAGGGTTGCGGCATGCCGCTTTGGTCGAGCGCCTTCGCGGCCAGATGCAGCGTCCAGTCGAGCTGCTGGCGATGAGGGTTTTCCACCGTTGACAGGTCAATCAGCACATCATCCAGCCACAACAGGCGACGGCGAAAGCGCACTTCGCGCCATGCCTCAACATCCCATTCTACCCGCGTATGGCTATTAAGCGTTGGTGGCGGCTTCTTCCAGTTAACTTCCGCGTCTATCCAGTGATAATCATCGCCCATATGCCAGCCCAAGACCTCGGTGTTGGCTGGCGGCTGATTGGTCTGGTTGACGGACAGCGTGTTGTGGGTGGCGCTGTTTTTGTAATAATCGTAGTGCATTTTCGCACCGTAGCCCGTGGTGCCAAGATCCGGGAGTAACCAGCCGTTGTGTTGCCACAGCATCAGACTCAGCCGATCGTAGTGATCGTGCTCGCCGCCCCAGGGGCTGTGTTTGATCAACACCGCCAACTGCTGCTGCGGGTGTCGCCACAGCGTCAGCCCGGCGCCCGGAGCAAAGACCGAGTGTTGCGGGAGCGGATTGATTGCGGTTTCAGGCAGCGCCCGGTCGCGCCACAGCAGCGTCTCCCGCCAATCCGCTTCATCTTCAGTCAACTGCAGGACCGACGCGTAGAGCGGGTCATGCCAGATAAACCAGGCAAATTCGTACAGATCGCGGTGATACAGCTTCTCTTGTCCGGCGAGGCAATCGTTCAGACGTGGGAAGGTACCGTCAGGGAGCACAAGCGAGAGTGGGAAACTGAGCATTCGTGGATACCACGGGCCATCAAGCAGGCTCCAGCGGGTGCCACGCGCCAGCTTCTCAAAGGCAAAGAACCCCTGCAGCGCGTAGTAGTGGTAGTGAATCGAACCTTCAAACCATAAACCTTCAGCCAGTAATCCATGCTCGAGTTGCCAGCGCAGCCCGTAGGGCTGATTTACGGCAAAATCCAGCAGGCTCTCATCTTCCAGCACAAACCCCAGCACCCCGAGCGCCGCGCTGATTTTCACTTCATGGTTATGGATTTGTGGGCTGCGATGCGCGCGCAGAAACGTTGCCGCGCAGCGCAGCAGGATCTCGCCAATGTGCTGCTGCTCACCGGGCGGTAAGCTGTCGCGAATAAAATCATATCCTAGCGCCATATCCAGAATGCAGTTGGCTTCGCACAGCGTCTGGGCATTCATTTTGCCAGGACCATTGTGCGGAATATCGCCATGGACTTTATAGTCGGGATAAACATCCGCATAGCCCATTAGCAGCATGCGGACTTTATCGCGGTACGGCGTTTCCCCGGTCAGACGCCAAAGCAGCCCCAACTGCTGGCAGGCGCTGGCGTTGCG
Source organism: Klebsiella terrigena (assembly GCF_006539725.1). Lineage (GTDB taxonomy): Bacteria > Pseudomonadota > Gammaproteobacteria > Enterobacterales > Enterobacteriaceae > Klebsiella > Klebsiella terrigena. The sequence goes on from NZ_BJNO01000006.1 coordinate 93,203, forward strand.
ACCGTTCATTTCACGCCACCATGCGCCGTCCCAGGGCTCGCCGCTGAATGTTTCGCCATCCACAGGGCAAGCGTGCTGGTGGGGAGAGTCCGCCAGCCACGTCAGCCGCACCCCATGGTGCTGACAAAAGTAATAAAGATTCCAACTGGCTATCCCGGTTTGCGGGATGTGAACGGCGGCTTCAAGTATCGGTTGTGCATCCTTCACGAGCTGTTCAATCTGCTCGACATTATCGGCTGCACGTCTGGCAATGTCGGTCCATAGCCCAGAAAATTGTTTCATTATTGGTTATCCCTGACCTCGGTTGATGCAGGAAGTGGGGCGATGAGCGTGGTGATATCGTCAGGATATTTCGCTCTCAGCCAGCGCGCTTTCTCGCTAAATAGCGGATTGTTCGGCCATGCGTGGGCGGCGCTCGCAATGTTGCGTAGCGCTTTTTTATCGTCCATTTTGTCGAGGTCTTTCCATGGCCACGGCGTGCCGCTGTTAATAAAGCCAGCGACATATTGATAGCCTTTTTGCAGGCTATGGTCGTCGAGGGTAAAGTTCCAGATATCGACACCGGCTTTTTCGCCCAGACGTCCCAGACGGTTATAGGCTTCGAGGTTGAAGTTGCTGTAGTGCCACGGACGGGTGCGCTCAAGCTCAGCCATCTGACGGCCTTGCATATCAAACTGCCCGGCGATACGGCGCAATTGAGTGATGTACAGACGCTTTTTCGCTTCTTCGATTTTGCCGCTGAACAGCGCATAGGTGGCGGCTTGCATATCAAAATAAGTGCCGTGATTGTTGTGCCAGTTCTCTTCTTCAAAGCCGTTCTGGCTGGTGGTCATCCAGTGATAAAACTCGCCGAACCACTGTTTAAGCGCCGTTACGTCCTTTTCACTCAGTGCGCTGGATGATTGCAGCAGGGAGATGGCATCAACCACCTCAACCAGCGCCCGGCTATCGATAATGCCAATGCCACGTCCGGTATTAATCCCGGGGATAGCCTGCGCATATTGCAGGTTCGGGGTCATGCGGGTATTGGCGTCGAGGAACCAGCTTTTAATCTGTTGAACGGCCTTCTGCGCGTAGCGTTCATCCTGAGAGAAATACCATGCCAGCGCCAGCGTCGAGACATCGTTGCTCATTTTCACCAGGCGATTTTTATCCGTGGCATTACTGTTTGCGTCCGGGTTAGTTTGCCCATCTTTGCGGATGTACGGCAGACCGTCTTTGGTCTCCGGGTTTGGCCACCAGTACGGTGGAAAGCTGTAGTAATCGTGCTTATTGCCGCTGGCGGCGACCAGCGTTTTATCCATCACTGAAAGCAGCGGATGTTTAAGCGCCAGGTCCGCCTTGTTTAACAGCGCGTTTGCGGCCTGCACGAACAGCGGGTCTTTAGCCGCTATCTGCTGGCGGCTATAGGCTAAATCTTTACCGTCAAGGGTGTAGGGTTCAGCGGCATACAGGGATGCACTGATGCTGCAACAGAGAAACGTAAAGCCTAATATTCCTCGGCGAGGTATTGAATACATAGTGATAACCCTTCTTCAAATATGAGAAAAGATAACAAGAGAATTATGCCTGTTGCGTATTTCCATGACGTAAAAGGCAGGTGAATTAATTAAAAAATAACGCCTTGATAAATAGCATGGCGTGCAGTGTAAAAGACAAAGTGATTTTTTTTGTGATGTTCATCATGATTATTGCGGTGGATGAAAAATGACTCATTTAATGCTGTGTAGTTCACGGTTTTCGACGTTTTTCAATTTTTATTGATAAATGCAACAAAATGACTAAGTTTATAACTTATTGATTTTTAATTATTAAATTTTAATGTCACTTTTTGTGTCACTATTTGATGTGATCTGATTCAACTTTTAAGTTTTTGAAATGCAATTTCTTTTTTGTGTGGTTGTATTGAGAAATGCATTTCTATTTAATGTTTGGAAATACTTTTTTATGCATGTTGAATTAATGCCTCAATGTTAATCGCGCTCACAGAAAAACAGCTGTTGCGAATTTAATTACCGTTGTGCCCTACAATAAAGGATATGCAATCATGTCTGCGAATAAATTACGTTCATTATTACTTGTTACCGCTCTGGGTGTTGGCGTCGGGCAAAGCTACGCCGCCACGACCCTTAACGTGTGGATCCGCGCAAGCAATGACTCCAAAAATATCTATAAACAAGAGGCTGAAAAGTTCGAAGAGAATACCGGCATTAAAATTGAGTATTTCAACGCCACGACTGATTTTGAACAGCGCCTGGCGAGGGCGACGGCGGGCAACGCCTTACCGGACCTGATTTTTAACGACGCGGCATCGCTGGGACAGTTTATTCAACTGGGTATTGCGGAAGAAATCGACCCCTCAGGCATTAAGGGTGGTGACCAGCTGTATCAGACCGCCTGGAACAGTACCCGCTATATTGACGGCAAATACTATGGCGTTCCAACATCCGCGCAAACCTTCGCGCTATTTGTGCGCAAGGACTGGCGCGAGAAATTAGGCCTGCCGCAGCCGAAAAGTTGGGATGATATTCAAACGCTGGCCAAAGCCTTTACCACCCAGGACCCGGACGGGAACGGCAAACACGACACTTACGGATTTGTTGTTCCGGCATCCACGACCCGTGGCTATGCCAGCTGGTTTATGAGCAGCTTTATCTGGCAGGCGGGCGGTGATTTTGTCAAAGAGAATAACGGCAAGTTCAGCGCCTCGCTGCAAACCCCGCAAGTCGCGCAGGCGTTGACGTTTATGCGTACCATGATGTGTGAAAAAGTCACCCAGCCGGGGGCGATTAACGCCACCACCGCCGACGTTATCCCATCCTTCCGTTCCGGGCAAAGCGGCATGTTCTTTAGCGGCCCGTACCACATCGCGCTGTTTGATAAAGACCCGGGCAAAGACAACTTTGAGGTCCTGCCGGTGGTGGGGCCAAAAGGGGAAGCTACTCTGGCTGAAGGGACCTCCGTCTTTATGATGAAGAGCAGCAAGCAAAAAGAGGCGGCGCGTAAATTTATCGAATTTATGATTTCGACCGAAGGCCAGGAAATTGGCATGGGTAAAGGCAGCAAGCACATTCCGGTGGTGCGCCTGCCGGTAAATAAAAATGTCGATGTCAAAGCAGTCTATCAGGACCCGCGCTGGGAAACCTTCGCTCGGCTCTACAACGAACAGGGCCGTTACGTACCGCAAATTCCGAACTGGACGCCGGTTCGTCAGGTGGCTGCCGATGGCTTTAACCGTATTTTCGCCAATTGCAACAGCGATATTGCCGCTGAGCTGAAGGCGATAGATGGCAAGGTCGACGCTGAGTTGCAAAAGCAAAATGTGCTGGCTAATTGAGGGAGTAAGTTATGACGCTGCATGAGACGAAGTCTTCGCCGCTAAAGCAAGCCGCTTCGCCTGAAGCCACCGGATGGTTGACGCCAAAGCGCAAGCGGGCGCTGATTCCGTGGCTGTTTTTAGCCCCGGCGCTGATTATTTTTAGCTGGTTTAAGTTCATCCCGATGATTCAGGGGCTGGTGATGAGCTTTTACAAGGTTAACTTTAATCAACCGGACGAGTGGGTGGGATTGGCGAACTTTACCCGCGCTTTCGCCGACGTTGAGCTACATGCGGCAGTGGTGAATACCCTGCTGTACGTGGTGGTGACCATGTTTGCCGCCGCAATCCTGGCTTTTTTCCTCGCCATGCTGCTTGAAGGGCCAGCGCGCCACCTGCGATTTATTCGCACCGCCATCTTTTTACCGGCAGTGACCAGCGCGGCAATTGTCGCCGAAATGTGGCGCATCCTGTTTAACCCTACACCAAACGGGGTGGTAAACCACATTCTGAGCTGGTTTGGCGTCGCCGATCAGGGTTTCCTTGCCAGCTCCGATCAGGCGCTGGGGGTGATCATGTTGCTGCATATCTGGAAAGCAGTGCCCTACAACATGGTGATTTTCATTGCCGGGCTGGCGGGTATCAGCCGCGATCTGTACGACGCCTCGAACGTTGACGGCGCAAACTGGTGGAACCGCCTGCGTTACGTCACCTTGCCCGGAATGATCCCGGCGCTGTCGGTGGTGCTGATGCTCTCCTTTATTCGTGGTTTCCGTGTCTTTGCGGAAGTGTACGCCACCACCGGCGGCGGCCCCTCTAACGCCACGGAAATGGTCATGACCCACATCTATAAACTGGGTTTTGAGCAGTTCGACTATGGCTACGCCTCGGCGGTGTCGTTCCTGCTGTTCACCTTTACGGTGATCTTAACCATCTGTCATTTAACGCTAAAAAAACGTATCGCACGTTACTAAGGAGCCGTGATGTTAAGTAAACGTTGGGATACCGCAGGACGCTGGTGCATTTACGCGCTGTTGTTGATTGTTTTTGTCGGCCCGTTCTGGGGCATCGTCGCGACCGCGTTCAGCGGCGCGCCGGTCAAGCCGGGCGAACTGTTGGCCTGGCCGAATCAGTTCTCCTTCGAGAACTTTATCTTCGCCTGGATGGATATCGGCGTCTGGCAGTACCTGCTGAACTCAGTGCTGGTGGTGTTTTTCGGCACAGTTTTGCAGGTCTCGGTGAGCGCGCTGGCGGCCTACGCGCTGGCACGCAAAAAGTTCCGCGGCGTGGCGCTGGTCAGTCTGGTGATTTTGTCCACCATGATGCTGCCGGAAGAAGTTATCGCCATTCCGCTGTACATGATTATTAACTGGCGGCTGCCGTTTATCGATGCATCGCTCTACAACAGCTACCTCGGGATGATTCTGCCGGTGGTGGGCTGGGCATTCTCCATCTTTGTGCTGACCGAGTTTATGTCGGCCATCCCGAAAGAACTGGAAGAGGCGGCACGCATTGACGGCGCTAACGAATGGCAAATCTTCTTCCATGTGATCCTCCCGCTGGTGAAACCGGCGCTCGGCACGGTAGTGACCTTTGGCTTCATCATGATTTGGGACCAGTACCTGCTGCCGCTGATTGTGGTCAACCAGGACAGCCTGAACACTATTCCGGTGATCCTCGGTACGCTGCGTACCGATGAGAGCATCACACCGAACATTTTTATCGCCATTACGCTACTGGCGATGCTGCCAAGCATCATCGTCTATCTGGGTCTGCAAAAACATTTCAATCGCGGGATTATGTCCGGCGCGGTCAAAGGATAAGGAGTTACCAATGGGATCTGTTGTATTGAATAGCGTGCGGAAGTCTTATGGTGATACGCACGTCATTAAAGACGTGTCGCTGACTATCCCGGACGGTGAGTTCTGCGTCCTTGTCGGGCCAAGTGGCTGCGGCAAATCGACGCTGCTGCGCATGATTGCCGGACTGGAAGAGATATCCGCTGGTGAAGTGCATATTAATGAACGCAACGTCACCGAGGTTGAACCGAAGCGGCGTGATATCGCGATGGTGTTTCAGAGCTACGCGCTGTATCCGCAGATGACGGTGCGCGAAAACATGGGCTTTGCGCTGAAAATGTCGCGGTTGGCGAAGACGGAAATCAACCAGAAGGTTAACGATGCGGCGGCGCTGTTGGGGCTGGAACCGCTGCTTGAGCGTTTGCCAAAAGATCTCTCCGGCGGTCAACGTCAACGTGTGGCGATGGGACGCGCCATTGTACGTAAGCCGCAGGTATTCTTGTTTGATGAACCGTTATCAAACCTCGATGCCAAGCTGCGTACCCAGGTGCGCGGTGAAATCCGCGAGCTGCATCGTCGGTTGAAAACCACCTCGGTATACGTGACGCACGACCAGATTGAAGCCATGACCATGGGGCAAATGATCGTCGTGCTGCGCGACGGGCGAATTGAGCAGGCGGGCACCCCGCTGGCGCTGTACGACCAGCCGGCGAACCTGTTTGTCGCCGGTTTTATCGGCTCACCGGAAATCAACCAGCTGCGGGGCGAAGTGGTGATTAACGGCAACATCACCACTCTGCGTCTGAAGGACGGTTCGCTGCTGGCGCTGCCTGCGGGATCACGGGTGCAAAACGGGCAGCAGGTGGTCTACGCGATTCGCCCGGAGCAGGTCAACGTGGTGCACGAAGCTCGCGACGACGCTCTGGCGGCAAAGGTTACGGCGGTGGAGAATACCGGCTCGGATATGCAACTGTTCTGCGATACTGGCGGCGGGGCATTCACTTCGGTGTTCAAACAGCGTCTTGCGGTCAAGGAGGGCGATAATATCTGGCTGCAGCCGAAGCTTTCCGGCGTGCATCTGTTTGATGCGCAAAGCGGCCTGCGCATCGCCTGTGCGGAGGATGAATAAGGTGGCGATGAAGCTGTACACCCTTGATGAAAGCTGTCTTGAGAATGCCCGCGCGGGACTAAAGCAGCCATTTTCTCCACTCCAGCAGGCGCTCGGGAAACTGGTGACGGAAGCGGACTTGCTGCGCCGCGAGCCGCCGGAAAGTGTGGTGCATAAAAAACTGCGTCCGGCGAGCGGCGACGCCCATGATTACTACAGTCTTGGTACCTACTGGTGGCCTAATCCACGGCGGCCCAACGGGCTGCCCTATATTCGCCGCGACGGGCACATCAATCCGCAGTGCGAAAATAACGACACCGACACCACGCGCATTATCCGTATGTGCGAACGTTGCCTGACGCTGGGGCTGGCATGGTACTTCACCGGCCAGCGACAGTACGCGCAGGCCGCCGCGCAGCAGATCCGCTGCTGGTTTCTTGATGCGGATACGCGGATGAACCCGCATCTGAACTACGGTCAGGCGATCCCGGGGATTGTCTCCGGTCGCGGCACCGGGCTTATCGACACGCGCCTGCTGTGGATGGTGGTTGACACCATCGGACTGATTAATGCGGCAAGCGTGCTGGATACGGATGATATCATCGGCCTGCACCAGTGGTTCCGCGACTTCAACCATTGGATGTATTACAGCGAAATAGGCCATTCTGAGTATGTCTGGCACAACAACCACGGCACCTGGTATGACGCCCAGCGTGCAGTGAACGCGCTGTTCTATGGCGATAAAGGCCTGGTGGCGCGGATTATCGAACAGGGCATTACCCAACGGATGGCGGCGCAAATCGACCAGGACGGCAAGCAGACGATGGAACTGGAGCGCACCATTCCGTTTCACTATTCGCTGTTTAACCTGGAAGCGCATCTGCTGCTTAACCGCTACGCTGAACACGTTGAGTTTGATCGCTGGAATACAGTCCGCGACGGGCGAGGGGTGAAGCAGGGGATTGATTATCTGGTGCCGTTTATCCGTGAGCCGGATCTGTGGCCGTATAGCGACTTGCAGGGAATTGTCTGGGATAGTGCGCTAAGAGTGTTATTGCAGTCGGCGCGGGGATATCCCCAGCAGTTGGCAACCTATCGCGAAGCCCTGAAGTGCTTGCCTCAGGAGACGTTACCGTTAAAAGAACAGTTGATGTGGTGCCCGGCCTGATAGGGCGGGCACCTTTCCGGGCGAGGCGCTTGCGCCGACCCCGGAAAGGCTCAGCGTAAAAGTGCTTACACCGCGGCGATAATTTTAATTTCGACTTTGTATTCTGCTTTCATCAGCGCGGCCTGCACGGTGCAGCGAACCGGCGCGTGACCGGCAACAACCCAGGCGTCCCAGGCTCTGTTCATCGCGGCAAAATCACTTTTGTCGGCAAGGAAAATGGTGGCGTCGAGAATACGCGACTTGTTGCTGCCCTGTTTCTCAAGCACCGCGTCAATCTGCGCCAGGGTGTTGGCGGTTTGCTCTTCGGCGCCTGCGTCGAGGTTTGCCGGCACGCCGGTGTAGTACAGCGTCTGGTTGTGGATCACCACATCAGACCAGCGGGCTTCCGCATCGATACGCGTAATAGTCATTTCAGTTTCCTCTCAATCCAATGAATTTCAGGCGGCGTTGCCGGCAGAACCGGCGCGGAAACCGCCCGAAAGACGACGGGTATATCCGTTTGACGGGGGCAAGACTGCCATAATGTTCCGCTCGCGTCACTACCCGGGCTGGTGAAAAGAGCTCCTCCCTGACATAATCACTGTCCAAATAACCAGGGGGCATTGTGATCGACGATTTTGCAGCAGACGGCCAGTTGGCCAACGCGATTCCGGGATTCAAACCACGCGAGCCGCAGCGCCTGATGGCGGTGGCGGTGACGCAGGCTATTAAGGAAACGCGGCCTCTGGTGGTCGAAGCTGGGACCGGAACCGGTAAGACCTACGCCTACCTGGCACCCGCGCTGCGGGCCAACAAAAAGGTGATTATCTCCACCGGCTCGAAGGCGCTGCAGGATCAGCTCTACAGCCGCGACCTGCCAACGGTAGCTACGGCGCTGAAATTTACCGGTAAGCTGGCGCTGCTGAAAGGGCGGTCGAACTACCTGTGCCTGGAGCGTCTCGAGCAGCAGGCGCTGGCCGGGGGCGATCTGCCGGTGCAGGTTCTGAGCGATGTCATCCTGCTGCGATCGTGGTCTAACCAAACGATTGACGGCGACGTCAGCACCTGCGTCAGCGTGGCGGAGGACTCGCAGGCCTGGCCGCTGGTCACCAGCACCAATGACAACTGCCTTGGCAGCGATTGCCCGCTGTATAAAGAGTGCTTCGTGGTTAAAGCGCGTAAAAAGGCGATGGATGCCGACGTGGTGGTGGTTAACCATCACCTGTTCCTCGCCGATATGGTGGTTAAAGAGAGCGGCTTCGCTGAGCTCATCCCTGAGGCTGAAGTGATGATCTTCGATGAAGCGCATCAGCTGCCGGATATCGCCAGCCAGTATTTTGGCCAGTCGCTCTCCAGCCGCCAGCTGCAGGACCTGGCGAAAGACATCACCATCGCCTACCGCACCGAACTCAAAGATACCCAGCAGCTGCAAAAATGCGCCGATCGCCTGGCCCAGAGCGCGCAGGATTTTCGCCTGCAGCTCGGTGACCCCGGCTATCGCGGCAACCTGCGCGACCTGCTGGCCGATAGCCATATCCAGCGTGCGCTGCTGCTGCTCGATGACGCGCTGGAACTCTGTTACGACGTGGCGAAGCTCTCCCTTGGGCGCTCCGCGCTGCTGGATGCCGCCTTTGAGCGGGCAACGGTCTATCGCGCGCGGCTCAAGCGGCTGAAAGAGATTAACCAGCCGGGCTTCAGCTACTGGTATGAGTGCACCTCGCGCCACTTTACGCTGGCCTTGACCCCGCTGACCGTCGCCGAAAAGTTTAAAGAAGTGATGGCGCAAAAGCCCGGCAGCTGGATTTTCACCTCGGCAACGCTGTCGGTAAATGACGATCTGCGCCACTTTACCTCTCGCCTCGGGATTGAAGAGGCCGAGTCGCTGCTGCTGCCCAGCCCGTTTGATTATGCTCACCAGACGCTGCTCTGCGTGCCGCGCAATCTGCCGCTGCCGAATCAGCCCGGCGCGGCGCGTCACCTGGCGGCGATGCTCAAGCCGTTGATTGAGGCTAACGACGGGCGCTGCTTTATGCTGTGCACCTCCCACGCCATGATGCGCGATCTGGCGGAGCAGTTCCGCGCCACCATGACGCTGCCGGTTCTCCTGCAGGGGGAAACCAGCAAAGGCCAGCTGCTGCAGCAGTTCGTCAGCGCCGGTAACGCGCTGCTGGTGGCGACCAGCAGCTTCTGGGAAGGGGTCGACGTGCGCGGCGATGCCCTCTCGCTGGTGATTATCGATAAGCTCCCCTTTACCTCTCCCGACGATCCGCTGCTGAAAGCGCGAATGGAAGACTGCCGGCTGCGCGGCGGCGACCCGTTCGACGAGGTTCAGCTGCCGGATGCGGTGATCACCCTCAAGCAGGGCGTGGGGCGCCTGATCCGCGACATTGACGACCGCGGCGTGCTGGTCATTTGCGATAACCGTCTGGTGATGCGCCCCTATGGCGCGGTATTCCTCGCCAGCCTGCCCCCGGCGCCGCGAACCCGCGATATCCGCCGGGCGGTGCGCTTTCTCGCCGTGCCGCCGGTGCGGTGATCCGGCGTAAAATGTGATAAACTGCGCGCCATTTTGTCAATCTGCTATAGCGAGAGCGCGACAACCCATGCGAATTTTAGCTATCGATACCGCCACGGAGGCCTGCTCCGCGGCGCTGTGGAATGATGGCACCCTTTGTGCTCATTTTGAAATCTGCCCCCGTGAACATACGCAACGTATTCTGCCTCTGGTGCAGGATGTCCTTAACGAAAGCAACGTCCTGCTGACCGACCTGGATGCGCTGGCATTCGGCCGCGGCCCGGGTAGCTTTACCGGCGTGCGCATCGGTATCGGCATTGCGCAGGGCCTGGCGCTCGGCGCCGAACTGCCGATGATCGGCGTTTCTACGTTGGCCACCATGGCGCAGGGGGCATGGCGTAAAACCGGCGCCACCCGCGTGCTGGCCGCCATTGATGCCCGCATGGGCGAGGTTTACTGGGCGGAATATCAGCGCGACGAGCAGGGCGTCTGGCACGGCGAAGAGACCGAAGCAGTCCTCACGCCGGAGGCCGTCAGCGAGCGTCTGCAGCAGCTGGAGGGACGCTGGGCAACGGTTGGCACCGGCTGGCCGGCGTGGCCCGATCTGGCGAAGGACTCCTCGCTGACCTTAACCCACGGCGAAATTGAGCTGCCGGCAGCGGAAGATATGCTGCCGCTGGCCTGCCATCTGCTTTCCGTCGGAAAAACCGTTGCCGTAGAGCTCGCCGAGCCGGTTTATTTGCGTAACAACGTGGCCTGGAAGAAACTTCCTGGCCGTGGATGAATCTCAGTAAGCATAAGACTGAGAGAAGGAGTCGCATCATGGCGGGTCAAACTAAAGTAGTACGTTGGCTGTTGGCGGGCGCCGCTGCCGCTGCGTTAAGTGGTTGCGTTTCGGTACCGGATGCCATCAAAGGCTCTACCCCGACGCCGCAGCAGGATTTAGTGCGGGTTATGGCCGCACCGCAGCTGTACGTTGGCCAGGAAGCTCGCTTTGGCGGCAAAGTGGTCAACATCACCAATCAGCAGGGCAAAACCCGCTTAGAAATTGCCACGGTGCCGCTGGACAGCGCCGCTCGACCCGAGCTGGGCGAGCCTTCGCGCGGGCGTATCCTCGCCGACGTTAATGGCTTCCTCGACCCGGTCGACTTCCGCGGTCACCTGGTGACGGTAGTTGGCCCGATTACCGGCGTTGTCGACGGTAAGGTTGGCGGCACGCCGTACAAATTTATGCAGATGAATGCCATCGGCTATAAGCGCTGGAACGTTGTGCAGCAGGTGGTTATGCCGCCGCAGCCGATTGACCCGTGGATGGTCGGCCCGCGTCCGTGGCGCTACGGCTATGGTTATGGCGGCTGGGGCTACGGTGGAATGGGCTGGTATAACCCGGGTCCAGCGGAAGTAAGAAATGTGGTAACTGAATGATTTTGCGGTTTTTATAAGCTATTTGAAAGCTAAAAGAAACAGCGGCCTGTCCGCTGTTTCGTCATTTTTGGTCTGATAAGAAAAATAAATAGTGACGCGCTTCGCAACCTGCAAAACGCCTAATTAATAAACTGGTACGCTGAGTTAATATAATGTTAACAGAGTGTTTGTTGATCAGGGGCTGTGATGACGACGAATAACTATTTCAGAGGTGATGCAGTGAAAAAGGTTTGGCTAAACCGTTATCCCGCCGATGTTCCTGCGGAGATAAATCCTGACCGCTATCAATCCCTGGTTGAATTGTTTGAACACGCCGCCACGCGCTATGCCGACCAGCCGGCGTTTATCAACATGGGCGAGGTGATGACCTATCGTAAGCTGGAGGAGCGCAGCCGCGCCTTCGCCGCTTACCTTCAGCAGGGCCTGGGTCTGCAAAAGGGCGACCGCGTGGCGCTGATGATGCCTAACCTGCTGCAGTACCCCATCGCGCTGTTCGGCATCCTGCGCGCCGGGATGATCGTGGTTAACGTCAACCCGCTGTACACGCCGCGCGAGCTTGAGCATCAGCTCAACGACAGCGGCGCCGCGGCGATTGTGATCGTCTCAAACTTTGCGCATACCCTCGAGAAGGTGGTCGATAAAACCCAGGTCAGGCACGTTATCCTGACGCGAATGGGCGATCAGCTGTCGACGGCGAAAGGGACCCTGGTTAACTTCGTCGTCAAGTATATCAAGCGGCTGGTGCCGAAATATCATCTGCCCGACGCCATTTCGTTTCGCAGCGCGCTGCAGCACGGCTACCGGATGCAGTACGTCAAACCGGAAATCGTCTGTGAAGATCTGGCGTTCCTGCAGTATACCGGCGGGACGACCGGCGTAGCGAAAGGGGCCATGCTGACCCATCGCAATATGCTGGCCAACCTTGAGCAGGTCAACGCCACCTACGGGCCGCTGCTGCACCGGGGCAAAGAGCTGGTGGTGACGGCTTTACCGCTGTACCACATCTTTGCGCTGACCATGAACTGCCTGCTGTTTATCGAGCTTGGCGGGCAGAACCTGCTGATTACCAACCCGCGGGATATTCCGGGGCTGGTGAAGGAGCTGGCTAAATATCCGTTTACCGCGATGACCGGGGTCAATACCCTGTTTAACGCGCTGCTGAATAACAAAGAGTTTCAGCAGCTCGACTTCTCCACGCTGCACCTCTCCGCCGGCGGCGGGATGCCGGTTCAGCAGGTGGTGGCCGAACGCTGGGTGAAGCTCACCGGACAGTATCTGCTGGAGGGTTACGGCCTCACCGAGTGCGCGCCGCTGGTTAGCGTTAACCCGCATGATATTGACTACCACAGCGGGAGCATCGGGCTTCCGGTGCCGTCGACCGAAGCGAAGCTGGTGGACGATGACGATAACGAGGTCGCCCCGGGCGAGCCGGGCGAGCTGTGCGTGAAAGGCCCGCAGGTGATGCTGGGTTACTGGCAGCGTCCGGACGCCACCGCTGAAATCATCAAAGACGGCTGGCTGCACACCGGCGATATCGCGGTGATGGACGACGATGGTTTCCTGCGGATTGTCGATCGTAAGAAAGATATGATTCTGGTTTCCGGATTTAACGTCTACCCCAACGAAATTGAAGACGTGGTGATGCAGCACTCCGGCGTTCAGGAAGTGGCGGCGGTCGGCGTACCGTCCGGCAGCAGCGGCGAAGCGGTGAAGATTTTTGTCGTGAAGAAAGATGCGGCGCTGACGGAAGAGGCGCTGATCACTTTCTGCCGCCGCCAGCTGACGGGCTATAAGGTTCCCAAGCTGGTTGAGTTTCGTGATGAACTGCCAAAATCGAACGTCGGGAAAATTTTACGGCGAGAACTTCGTGACGAAGCTCGCGCTAAAGTAGACAATAAAGCCTGAGCTAAGAGTGAATCGCCAGACGCCGGCTAAGCCGGCGTTTTTTATGGGCGCCAGTTAAGAGAGCATGATTTGAACTATCAGATGATTACCACCAACGACGGTCTTCGCGCCGTCTGTGAAGCGGCAAGCGCGGCAGCTGCGGTTGCGCTGGATACGGAATTTGTCCGCACCCGTACCTATTATCCACAGCTGGGGCTGCTGCAGCTGTTTGATGGCGAGCAGGTTTCGCTCATCGATCCGCTGGAAATCACCGATTGGGCACCGATGCGTGAACTGCTGCTGAATCAAAACGTCACCAAATACCTCCACGCCGGCAGTGAAGATCTGGAAGTGTTCCTTAATACTTTCAGCCTGATGCCGCAGCCGCTGATTGACACCCAAATTCTGGCGGCCTTCTGCGGGCGCCCGATGTCATGGGGCTTTGCGTCGATGGTCGAGGAGTACTCCGGCGTGGCGCTGGATAAGAGCGAGTCGCGTACCGACTGGCTGGCCCGCCCGCTGACCGAACGCCAGTGCGACTATGCCGCGGCGGACGTCTGGTACCTGCTGCCCATCGCCATCAGGCTGATGGCCGAAACGGAAGCCGCCGGCTGGCTGCCCGCTGCGCTGGACGAATGTCGTCTGATGCAGCAGCGCCGCCAGGAAATACAGGACCCGTCGCAGGCGTGGCGCGAGATTGGCAACGCCTGGCAGCTTCGCACCCGCCAGCTCGGCTGCCTGCAGCTGCTGGCGGAGTGGCGCCTGCGCAAAGCGCGCGATCGTGACATGGCGGTGAATTTCGTCGTGCGTGAGGAGCATCTGTGGAGCGTGGCGCGCTATATGCCCGGCAGCCTCGGCGAGCTCGATAGCCTCGGCCTGTCGGGCAGCGAAATTCGTTTTCACGGCAAAACGCTGATAAGCCTGGTGGCGAAGGCGCAGGAGCTGCCGGAAGAGGCGTTGCCTGAGCCGCTGCAAAACCTGATCGATATGCCGGGATACCGCAAGGTCTTCAAAGAGATTAAGGCGCTGGTACAGGAAGTGAGTAGCGAAACGGGGCTGAGCGCCGAGCTGCTGGCGTCAAGAAGGCAGATTAACCAGCTGCTGAACTGGCACTGGCAGTTGAAGAGCGGAAATGCGCTGCCGGAGCTGATTTCCGGCTGGCGTAGCGAACTGATGGCCGATCGCCTGCGGGCACTGCTCAGCGAATATCCGCGCTAGGTCACGGCAGCGCTAAGCTACGGCAAATAGCCCGGGAGATCTCCGGGCTATGCAACAAACTGGCCCGACAGCGCAAGGCTATCGGGCGCATCCAGCGTCAGGATTTCGACTCTTCCGGTTCTGGTAAAGTCACGTTCAACTCCAGAATCGAAATATCACCGTCTCGCTGCTCCAGCTGCACGCTGACCATTTCCGGGTCGATCTGCACGTACTTACAGATGACTTCCAGAATATCTTTTCGTAGCTGCGGCAGGTAATGCGGTTCAGCATCGCCGCGACGACGCTCCGCAACGATGATTTGCAGGCGCTCTTTCGCAATGTTGGCCGTGTTCTTTTTCCGCGAGAGAAAAAAGTCGAGTAATGCCATAATTTATCCTCCGAACAGGCGTTTGAGGAAACCTTTCTTCTCTTCTTCAATGAAGCGGAAAGGACGTTCTTCTCCGAGCAGACGTTCGACGGTATCGGCATAGGCCTTACCTGCGTCCGATGCATCATCCAGAATAACCGGCTCGCCCTGGTTCGACGCGCGCAGCACGGACTGATCTTCCGGGATCACGCCTACCAGATTGATACGCAGGATCTCCAGAACGTCTTCCATGCTCAGCATGTCGCCCTTATTGACGCGACCTGGGTTGTAGCGGGTCAGCAGCAGGTGCTCTTTAATCGGCTCTTCGCCATTTTCCGCACGGCGGGATTTGGATGCAAGAATACCGAGGATGCGGTCGGAGTCACGAACGGAGGAGACTTCCGGGTTAGTGGTGATGATGGCTTCGTCAGCGAAGTACAGCGCCATCAGCGCACCGGTTTCGATGCCTGCAGGGGAATCGCAGACAACAAAATCGAAATTCATTTTTTTCAGTTCTTCAAGAACCTTGTCTACGCCTTCGCGGGTCAGCGCGTCTTTATCACGCGTCTGGGAAGCGGGGAGGATGTAGAGGTTTTCGGTGCGCTTATCTTTGATTAACGCCTGATTCAGCGTGGCGTCACCCTGAATAACGTTAACGAAGTCATAAACCACCCGGCGCTCGCAGCCCATGATCAGGTCAAGGTTACGCAGGCCAATGTCGAAGTCGATAACGACGGTCTTCTTTCCCTTCTGGGCCAAACCAGTAGCGATGGCCGCGCTGGAGGTGGTCTTGCCAACGCCCCCTTTACCCGAAGTCACAACAATAATGCGTGCCATAGAAATTCCTTGTTAAAAAGGGACTAACTCAACGGTTGAATAGTCAAAGCGTTATCGCCCAGACGCAGACGCGCCGCTTTGCCATAAAATTCGGCCGGGATATTATCACTCAGCCAGTATTCCCCAGCGATGGACACCAGTTCCGCCGTGAGGTGTGAACAAAATATTTGGGCTTCCCTGTCGCCGCCTGCGCCTGCGAGTGCGCGACCTCGCATCATGCCATATACATGGATATTACCGTCTGCGATAAGTTCCGCACCGGCACTCACATGGTTTGTAACAATTAGATCACAGTTTGGCGCATAAATGCGCTGACCGGAACGTACCGGCAGGTCAATCAAACGCGTTTTTGTGATCTGATTAACAACTGGCGGGGCGACAACCGGTTCTGGCGGTGCCTGACGAGGCTTTTTTTCTTTCCCTTCCGTCAGTAAAGGGATCCCGGTGCGGTCGATTTCCGCTTTCAGCCGTGGGACCTTGCAGCCGCTCACGCCGATAATACGTAAACCGGTGGTGGCGATAGCTTCCTGCATGGCGCGCCAGTCGACGACATTTTCGATGCTGCTAATATTCACAACGACCGGGGCGTGACGTAAAAAAGCGGGGGCCTGGGCGATTTTGTCTTCTAACGCCTGACGAATAACCTCGGGATTTGCGTCGTGCAAATGAACGACAGATAAGGTGAAGCTACTGCCCTTAAGTTCGATTGGCGTATTTGACATCCTGGCCTTACTCAATTTGCTGTTTATCACCTGCCGAAGTGCGGTGATATTCCGAAGACTAAAAGGCATGTTATAGTCACTCATATATTGAGGCAAGTGACCACGGGTCTAATTCCGAGTAAAACTATGTTTTGTGTGATCTATCGAAGTACTAAACGTGAGCAAACCTATTTATATGTCGAAAAAAAGGACGATTTCTCACGCGTGCCCCCGGAATTAATGAGCAGCTTCGGCACGCCGAAAATGACCATGCTGCTGCCGCTCGACGGGCGTAAAAAACTGGCTAGCGCTGACCTGGAAAAAGTAAAACAGGCGTTGAGCGAACAGGGCTATTATCTGCAGATTCCTCCACCGCCTGAGAATTTACTCAAGAAGCATCTGGCGGAACAGGGGAATAATCCTTAAATAATTCAGACTGCCGGAAGGGGAACGTCGTTCGCACCGGAGCAGCCTGAAGGAAAAGGGTATCACTCTGATTCACCCACTAAGGGGAAATAATGTACCAACATCATAACTGGCAGGGAGCATTACTGGATTTTCCGGTAAGCAAAGTCGTTTGCGTGGGCAGCAACTATGCAAACCACATCAAGGAAATGGGCAGTGCGACGCCGGAAGAACCGGTGCTGTTTATTAAACCTGAGACGGCGTTGTGCGATATCCGCCAGCCGTTGGTGCTTCCTGAAGGGCTGGGGTCGGTGCATCACGAAGTGGAGCTGGCGGTGCTGATTGGCAGCACGCTGCGTCAGGCGACCGAAGAGCACGTGCTCAAAGGGATCGCGGGCTACGGCGTGGCGCTGGATCTGACCCTGCGCGATCTACAGGGCAAGCTGAAAAAAGCCGGCCAGCCGTGGGAGAAGGCCAAGGGGTTCGACAATGCCTGCCCGATCTCCGGTTTTATTCCCGCCGCTGAATTCCACGGCGACCCGCAGAGCACCGCGCTGAGCCTGAAGGTGAACGGCGCTGTCCGCCAGCAGGGCACGACTGCCGATATGATCCATAAAATTGTGCCGCTGATTGCCTACATGTCGCGCTTCTTTACGCTGAAGGCCGGCGACGTGGTGCTGACCGGCACCCCGGAAGGCGTCGGCCCGCTGGATAGCGGCGACGAGCTCGAAGTCGGTTTTAACGGTTTCTCCCTGTCGACCCGCGTGCTGTAACCTCCTGTTGCCGCCTTCAGAGGCGGCAAAACTTGCATCGGCGTGCCAGACTGGTTATAAGGTGCACCCTGAATTGCAATGACGGACATCCCTATGAGCGAACAACTCTTCTGGCAACACAAAACGCTGGAGCAAATGACCGACGCGGAGTGGGAATCACTGTGCGACGGCTGCGGACAGTGCTGCCTGCATAAGCTGATGGATGAGGATACTGACGAAATCTATTTTACTAACGTCGCCTGCCGTCAGTTGAATATTAAAACCTGCCAGTGTCGTAACTATGAACGGCGCTTCGAGTATGAGCCTGACTGCATCAAGCTTACGCGGGACAATCTGCCAACCTTTGAATGGCTGCCGCCTACCTGCGCCTATCGCCTGCTGGCGGAAGGCCAGCCGCTGCCGCACTGGCATCCGCTGCTGACCGGCTCGAAGGCGGCGATGCACGGCGAGCGCATTTCCGTGCGCCATATCGCGGTGAAAGAGTCCACCGTCAACGACTGGCAGGACCATATTTTAAACAAGCCTGACTGGGCGCAGTAGCGCCCGCTGCCCGCAGCGCTAAGCAGAACGGCTAAAACAGAAAACCCGCCAACCGGCGGGTTTTCTGTTTTAGCTCAGTGGCTACCGATGATAAAGTGTTTCCGTTTGCAATTAATGGAAACATAAAATGAAAAAAATACTAATGATAGCTATTACCGGGCTCCTGCTTGGCGGATGTTCGGCGAAATACAACACAGCAGAAGTCACCAAAAGCACCGAGCTGTTGCTCAAAAACAAAATGGTCGTTATTGCTCAGCCAACAAATGGGGTTTATGAAACCAAAACATACAACGGCTCCGGGGCAGCTACGGCCCTCGCGGTCCAGTCTGCGTTCTCCCGTTATACCGACAACGTATCCATTGTCCCTGAGTGTACGACGTTGAGCTGCCTGAAGGATAAACGTCCGCTGAGCGAAGGCTATTACGTCGTGCCTCAAATACTGCATTGGGAAGACAGAGCGACAGAGTGGTCCGGAATTCCGGATAAAATTGAAGTGAAAATTACGGTCTATCACTCCGCCACGGATCGCGTGGTCGCCTCGTCCATTCTGAGTGGTAAGAGTAAGTGGGCCACTTTTGGTGGCGATCATCCTCAGGATTTATTGCCGCAACCTATTAATAGCTACGTTGCGGGCTTGTATTAATCACCACATCCAGCGGCGTTCGAATTAGCCTTTCATCCCCGTCAGAAAACCCGCCAACCGGCGGGTTTTCTGTTTTCAGCCATCGGCAGGCGGGATTACGATTTTTTGCTGTGGAACAGCCCGTTTTCGCCGTCGGCATCATCCTCAACCCAGAAGTTGATATTGAACTGGGCGTCGTCGCTTAATTCGATGCGGTGCCAGTACTGGGGCGGGCTGGTCGCAAACTGCCCGGCGTTAATCACCACTTTGACCTCCGGCTCCGTCGCCTGTTCGTCGGCGAAGCCGTAATAGGTCACCGTCCCTTCCATCACGCAGAGCTGGCCGAAAACGGCGGCGGCGGTGTTGTGGTGGGTGAGCAGGGCGGCAGGTACGTTCTCTTTGGTAAAGAAGGGCGTGGAGCGTTTAACTTTCCAGTTAGCCGGAATACGCAGGTGAGACATCATGAGCTCCTTAGCGGATGCGAATAAGATGCATTTAATATGCAACTTATTGGGCCTGACGTCAACTCGCGGCAGAGAAAAATACCCTAAAGGCGCGATACCGGCGACCGGGGTCCGCTGCGCTCAACGAACGTCGGGCAGAGGCTGCGGCCGCCCCGGGCCTTTTCATCGCCGAACCTTCGGCATCGTGGAGAGCTGTTGGAGGGCGAGGCAAAAAAAAACCTGCCAGCGATTGCTCTGACAGGTTTTACTCTTAGCGGTGCGGCTTGATTAGCGGCCGAACAGATCGCGTTTTTTCGGTTTGAACGGCTGAGCAATCAGAACCAGCACGGCCACAACCAGATAGGCGGCAAAGATCCCCACCAGCCACTGCGGCATCTCCAGCGTCAGGAACTCCCACTGACGCACGGAACAGTCACCGCTGGCCACGAACATCTGCGGCAGCCACTTATCCAGCGGCAGCCACGTTGGGAAACGGGCGGCAAAGTCGCAGGTCTGGAACGGAGAAGGGTGAAGCTGAATCATGGTATGTTCCCACGCCAGCTGCAGCCCCCGCAGGGCGCTGTAGAGCCAGATAACCAGCGCCACGTAGCGCAGCGGCGTTTTCGGGGCGATAGCGCCGACAATACCGGCTGCCATAATGCCTAATAGCGCACAGCGTTCGTAAATACACATTACGCAGGGCTGCAGCAGCATAACGTGCTGGAACCACAGCGCAACCATCTCAAGCGCGAAAGCGGTGAACGCCATCAGGAGCCAGGCTCCGCGTCCTCTTGAGCACTGGTTTAAATATCGCAACATAGTCTTTTCCCTGAAAAATGCTAAATCATGGCAGTGTAAACGAAAACCGAACCGACGCCAGCAGCTAGTCCGAAAATATTACGTAAAAATATTGCACATCCGGCGATAGATCCCGGATGTGCAATATGCGTCAGGCTCAGGGAAGCTGCGGCGTCACGAGCCAGCCGTTTTCGAGCATCCACTGCGTCGCCGGCATCAGCGTAAACTCGACGCACAGCAGCCCGACCAGGGTCATCACGATGGTGTAAGGCAGCGCCATCCACACCATTCGCCCGTAGGAGAGGCGAATCAGCGGCGCCAGGGCGGAGGTCAGCAGGAACAGGAATGCCGCCTGGCCGTTAGGCGTGGCGACCGAAGGCAGGTTGGTGCCGGTATTGATAGCGACCGCCAGCAGCTCAAACTGCGGCAGGCTGATGGTGCCCTGCTGGAGCGCGGTTTTGGCCTCGTTGATATAGACCGTGCCGACGAAGACGTTATCGGAAATGGATGACAGCAGGCCGTTAAACAGATAGAACAGCGACAGCTGGGCGTGCGGCGACGCCTGCAGTACGAACTGGATCACCGGCGAGAACAGGTGCTGGTCGATGATTACGGCGACCACGGCGAAAAAGACCGTCAGCAGCGCGGTGAACGGCAGCGCCTCGGTAAAGGCTTTACCGATAGCGTGCTCGTCGGTCACGCCGGAGAAGGTGGTCGCCAGAACGATCACCGACAGACCGATCAGCCCGACCTCCCCAAGATGCAGGGCCAGCGCGGTTATCAGCCAGATGCCGATAATCCCCTGAGCGATAAGCCGCAGGCGATCCTGACGGCTACGCTGCTGGCGGCTGCGGTCGTCGTAATCCTGCAGAACCTTACGCACCGCCAGCGGCAGCGGTTCTCCGTAGCCGAACAGGCCGAACTTCTCCACCAGCAGGCAGGTGAGCAGGCCGCAGACGATGACCGGCAGCGTCACCGGCGCCATGCGTAAGAAGAACTCGCCGAAGTGCCATCCGGCCGCTTTGGCGATGATCAGGTTTTGCGGTTCGCCCACCATGGTCATCACGCCGCCCAGCGCGGTACCGACGCCCGCGTGCATCATCAGGCTGCGCAGAAAGCCGCGGAACTGCTCCAGCACGTCGCGATAGTGCTGGTCGATGTGGCTATCGTCCAGCAGATCGAGATCGTCGGGCCGCGCGGAGGCCACGCGATGATAAATGCCGTAAAATCCCACCGCGACGCTAATCACCACCGCCACCACGGTTAACGCATCGAGGAAGGCGGAGAGGAACGCCGCTGCCAGGCAAAAGGCCAGCGACAGCAGCATCTTGCTGCGGATACCCAGCAGCAGGCGGGTAAAGATAAACAGCAGCAGCTGCTTCATAAAGTAGATCCCGGCCACCATAAATATCAGCAGCAGGAGCACCTCGAGGTTGCCGGCGATCTCATCGCGAATATGTTCTGCGGTGGTCATCCCGATAAATACCGCTTCGATAGCCAGCAGGCCACCGGGCAGCAGCGGATAGCATTTGAGCGCCATCGCCAGGGTAAAAATAAACTCAACCACCAGCAGCCAGCCGGCGATGAACGGATTGAGATAGAACGCCAGCGGGTTAATGATTAAGAAAACAATTAAGGTGAGCTTATACCAGTCCGGAGACTGGCCAAGAAAATTACGCCACAGGGCGCGGCCATAAGACATTTCCACGACAGACATCCTTCCCCGTCAAATATTGACATGAATTTACGTATTGCGATTGGCAAGACTACCAGCTGAGCAAAAGGGGAAGCAACCTGGTTCGCATCGCGCCCAGCCTTTGTCAAACGCGAAGAGCAAAATCTCAAAATGAAACGGCGATCCCTTTTTAATTACTTCCAGGCGCTATCTGCCCTATAGCGGCTCTGGTATGATGAGTAGAATTTGCAACGCTGTGTAATGGAAATCTTACTATGGTCATTAAGGCGCAGAGCCCTGCGGGTTTCGCGGAAGAGTACATCATTGAAAGTATATGGAATAACCGCTTTCCCCCGGGCACCATTCTCCCCGCCGAACGTGAGCTTTCTGAACTTATTGGTGTGACCCGTACGACCTTACGCGAAGTTCTGCAACGTCTGGCCCGTGACGGTTGGTTAACGATACAGCACGGCAAACCGACGAAGGTGAACAATTTCTGGGAAACGTCGGGTCTGAATATTCTCGAAACGCTGGCGCGCCTCGATCACGACAGCGTCCCGCAGCTGATCGATAACCTGCTGTCGGTGCGGACCAATATCTCCACTATCTTTATCCGCACGGCCTTCCGTCAGCATCCTGAAAACGCCCTGCAGGTTCTCGCCGCGGCGCGTGAGGTGGAAGACCACGGCGATGCGTTTGCCGATCTCGATTACGGCATCTTCCGCGGCCTGGCCTTTGCCTCCGGCAACCCGATCTACGGCCTGATCCTCAACGGCATGAAGGGCCTGTATACCCGCATTGGCCGCCACTATTTCGCCAATCCGGAAGCGCGCAGCCTGGCGCTGGGCTTCTATCACCAGCTGGCCAAAGTCTGTGAAGAAGGGCAGCACGAGCAGGTTTACGAGATAGTCCGTCGCTACGGGCATGACAGCGGTGAAATCTGGCATCGTATGCAGAAAACGCTGCCGGGTGATTTAGTCATCGGTATGCGCTAAGTCCCGCAATAAGATAAAAAAACGCCCGGCGATTATGCCGGGCGTTTTGCTTTATGCGATTTAACGCCGCGCGATTTACAGCGCGTTTTGCCGCGGCGGGCTGCGCTCCAGCAGTTCGATGCTGCCATCGGCATTTTGCTGCTCCAGCAGGATGTCGAATCCCCACAGGCGATGGACGTGCTTGAGCACCTCACGGCGCCCCTTATCCAGCGGTACGCGGTTATGCGGCACGTAGCGCAGCGTCAGCGAACGGTCGCCGCGAAGGTCGACGTTCCACACCTGAATATTCGGCTCAAGGTTGCTCAGGTTGTACTGGGCGGAAAGCTTGGCGCGAATCTCCCGATACCCCTCTTCGTTATGGATAGCGGAAATCTCCAGGTAGTTGTGATGGTCGTCGTCGAGCACCGTAAAGAAGCGGAAATCACGCATAATTTTCGGTGACAGGAACTGGCTGATAAAGCTCTCATCCTTGAAGTCGCGCATGGCAAAATGCAGCGTCTCCAGCCAGTCGGAGCCGGCGATGTCGGGGAACCAGTATTTGTCCTCCTCGGTCGGCGACTGACAAATGCGCTTAATGTCCTGGAACATGGCAAAGCCCAGCGCGTAGGGGTTAATCCCGTTGTACCACTGGCTGTTATAGGGCGGCTGGTAGATAACGTTGGTGTGGCTGTGCAGAAACTCCAGCATAAAGCGTTCCGTCACCTTGCCTTCATCGTACAGGTGGTTAAGGATCGTGTAGTGCCAGAAGGTCGCCCAGCCTTCGTTCATCACCTGCGTCTGCTTCTGCGGATAGAAATACTGGCTCACCTTACGCACGATACGCAGGATTTCACGCTGCCATGACTCCAGCAGCGGCGCGTTCTTCTCCATAAAGTAGAGCAGGTTTTCCTGCGGCTCAGAAGGGTAGCGGCGCGCGGTTTCGATGGCTTTCTCTTCTTCCCGCTTAGGCAGGGTGCGCCACAGCATATTCACCTGGCTTTGCAGATACTCTTCCCGGCTTTTCTGCCGCGCCTTCTCCTCCTGCAGCGAGATTTTCTGCGGACGCTTGTAGCGGTCGACGCCGTAGTTCATCAGCGCGTGGCAGGAGTCGAGCAGTTTCTCCACCTCATCAACGCCGTAACGCTCCTCGCACTCGGTGATGTATTTGCGGGCGAAGATCAGGTAGTCGATTATCGAGCTGGCATCGGTCCAGCTGCGGAACAGGTAGTTATTCTTGAAAAAGGAGTTGTGCCCGTAGCAGGCGTGGGCCATTACCAGCGCCTGCATGGTAATGGTGTTCTCCTCCATCAGGTAGGCGATGCAGGGGTTAGAGTTGATGACAATTTCGTAGGCCAGCCCCTGCTGGCCGTGCTTATACGCCTGCTCGGTTTCGATAAATTTCTTACCAAACGACCAGTGCGGGTAGTTGATTGGCATTCCGACGCTGGAGTAGGCATCCATCATCTGCTCGGAAGTAATGACTTCGATCTGATGCGGATAGGTGTCGAGACGGTACAGCTTCGCGACCCGGTCAACCTCGGCGAGGTAGGTTTCCAGCAGTTCAAAAGTCCAGTCGGGTCCATCGCTTAAACGAGTCGTGTCCCTGTTTATGGAATCAATCGTAGCCATTAGCGCGCCCTCATTGTCGGTGACTCTCTCTATACGGAGAGCCTCACAACAAGCATAGAACACGGCTCGGCAAACTGCGCCTGCGGACAATTTCTTTTCTTCGCGATTTAGCAATCTTAAAGGCCTGGTTTAGCCTTTCACGCAGAATTTTATTCTGAGGAAAAATGAAGCGCAGCAGGAGATAGTAAATCTTCGGGGGCAGGGCTGGTGCGGTTCGCTGTGAGATAAGTCACCATAAATAAAGCGTATGTTGAATAATATTTTCAACTGAGTTATCAATTTGTAATCAGATGATTGTTCTTTAACTATTACGGAGTCGCTATGCGAGTCGTCATACTGGGAAGTGGGGTGGTTGGGGTAGCTAGTGCATGGTATTTAAGTCAGGCAGGGCATCAGGTGACGGTTATCGACCGCCAGCCGGGGCCGGCGGAAGAGACCAGCGCCGCCAATGCCGGACAGATCTCCCCGGGCTACGCCGCACCCTGGGCCGCGCCCGGCGTGCCGCTGAAGGCCATTAAGTGGATGTTCCAGCGCCACGCGCCGCTGGCGATCGGCCTTGACGGCACGCAGTTCCAGCTAAAATGGATGTGGCAGATGCTGCGCAACTGCGACACCCGCCACTATATGGAAAACAAAGGCCGCATGGTACGTCTGGCGGAGTACAGCCGCGACTGCCTGAAGGCGCTTCGCGAAAGCACCGGCATCCAGTATGAAGGGCGCCAGGGCGGGACGCTGCAGCTTTTCCGTACCGAAAAACAGTATGAGAACGCCACCCGCGATATCGCCGTGCTGCAGGATGCCGGCGTGCCGTATCAGTTGCTGGAGGCGAAACGTCTGCGGGAAGTCGAACCCGCTTTAGCCGAGGTCAGCCACAGGCTGACCGGCGGCCTGCGTTTGCCGAACGATGAAACCGGCGACTGCCAGCTGTTTACCACGCGCCTGGCGGCGATGGCGGAGCAGGCGGGCGTTACCTTCCGCTTCAATACCTCGGTTGACGCGCTGCTGTACGAAGGAGAGCAGATCGCCGGCGTGAAGTGCGGGGATGAAATTGTCAAAGGCGATGCCTACGTCATGGCCTTTGGCTCCTACTCGACGGCGATGCTGAAAGGGCTGGTGGACATTCCGGTCTATCCGCTGAAGGGCTACTCGCTGACGATCCCGATCGCCGAGGAGGACGGGGCGCCGGTATCGACTATCCTTGATGAGACTTACAAAATTGCGATTACCCGCTTCGACCAGCGGATCCGCGTCGGCGGGATGGCAGAAATCGTCGGCTTTAATAAAGAGCTGCTGCAGCCGCGTCGCGAAACGCTGGAGATGGTGGTGCGCGATCTGTTCCCGCGCGGTGGCCACGTAGAACAGGCGACCTTCTGGACCGGCCTACGTCCGATGACCCCGGACGGCACGCCGGTGGTCGGGCGCACGCCGTATAAAAACCTGTGGCTCAATACCGGGCACGGCACTCTGGGCTGGACCATGGCATGCGGCTCAGGACAACTTTTGAGCGATTTAATTTCGGGTCGCACTCCGGCTATTCCGTACGACGATCTTGCCGTCGCCCGCTATAGCCCGGGCTTCACTCCGGCACGTGCTCAGCACCTGCACGGCGTTCACAACTAAGGAGTTTTCATGTCCCGTCCGGTACTGGCCAGCATTGATTTGTCGGCCCTGCGGCAGAATTTGCAGATTGTCCGGCGCGCGGCTCCTGGCTCGCGGCTGTGGGCGGTGGTGAAAGCCAACGCCTACGGCCACGGCCTGGCGCGCGTGTGGAATGCGCTCAGCGGCGCAGATGGCTTTGCGATGCTGAATCTTGAAGAGGCGATCCTGCTGCGCGAGCAGGGCTGGAAAGGGCCGATTCTGCTGCTCGAGGGCTTTTTCCACGCTGACGAGCTGGCGCTGTTTGATAAGTATCGCCTGACCACCAGCGTGCACAGCAACTGGCAAATCAAGGCGCTGCAGCAGGCGAAGCTCCACGCTCCGCTGGATATCTACGTTAAGGTCAACAGCGGCATGAACCGGCTGGGCTTTATGCCGGAGCGC
Source organism: Klebsiella terrigena (assembly GCF_006539725.1). Classification (GTDB taxonomy): domain Bacteria; phylum Pseudomonadota; class Gammaproteobacteria; order Enterobacterales; family Enterobacteriaceae; genus Klebsiella; species Klebsiella terrigena. The sequence continues at coordinate 119,398 of NZ_BJNO01000006.1, forward strand.
ATCCATACCGTCTGGCAGCAGCTGCGGGCGCTGGGCAACGTCAGCGAAATGACGCTGATGTCGCACTTTGCCGACGCGGAAAATCCGCAGGGCATCGTCGAGCCGATGCGCCGCATCGAGCAGGCGGCGGAAGGGCTGGCGTGCTCACGCTCGCTGGCGAACTCGGCGGCGACCCTCTGGCACCCGGAAGCGCATTTTGACTGGGTCAGGCCGGGGATCGTGCTGTACGGCGCCTCGCCGTCCGGCCAGTGGCAGGATATCGCCAACAGCGGCCTGAAGCCGGTGATGACCCTCAGTAGCGAGATTATTGCCGTGCAGAACCTGAAGGCGGGTGAGTCGGTGGGCTACGGCGGCCTCTACCGGACGACGGAGGAGCAGCGGATTGGCATCGTGGCCTGCGGCTATGCCGACGGCTATCCGCGTATCGCGCCGGCGGGAACGCCGGTGCTGGTTGACGGCGTGCGCACCACGCTGGTGGGGCGCGTGTCGATGGATATGCTGGCGGTAGACCTCACGCCATGCCCACAGGCCGGGATCGGTGCGCCGGTCGAACTGTGGGGCAAGGAAGTGAAAATCGACGACGTGGCCGCCGCCAGCGGTACCGTCGGCTATGAGCTGATGTGCGCTCTGGCGCCGCGCGTCCCCGTTGTGACGGCGTAACTTTCCGTGAGGCGGATCACTCCGCCGATCATATGTGCCGGTATTTCAATAAGTTACTGAAATACCGGAATTTCGATAACCTCAAACTACCCGCCAAAACCCGCCATTACTCGGCGGGTGTGGACACTTTGTGGATCGCCCCTTCTGCAGACAAAATAGACCCGAAGCTTGATCGGGGTTATTCGCATTAAGTGTATCAGCTCAGATTTGAGTTGATAGTTTTTACTGGCAGTACACAATCGAATCTGACAGTCTGCTTTGAGCTGTGAGTTCAATGGGTCGATGCAACGCTATCCTTAATCAAGGGGGACGTTGCTATGAAACGAAGAACTCGGATTAACTACACGCCAGAGCAGAAGGCAATTATCTGGGACAGATATAAGCAAGGTGATTCTCTACATGATATCGCCAGAATGTTTGACAGATATCATTCTTCCATTATGCCCACTATCCACCAGACAGGCGGCTACCGTCCTCCCGTGCGAAAACGGCACCGATTAGCGCTTTCGCTTGATGAAAGAGAGGAGATATCCAGAGGGCTGGTAGCAAAACTCAGTATCAGAGCCATCGCCGCCAAATTATCAAGAGCGCCCTCAACGATTAGCCGCGAGGTCAGGAGGCACGGTGGTGCAAAACAATACCGTGCAGCAAAAGCCGATGCTACTGCGTGGGAAAATGCGCTGAGACCAAAACCTTGCAAGCCAATTGAAAGCCCCGCATTGTGTAAAATCATTGCAGAGAAGATGCATCAGGACTGGTCACCGGAACAGATCGCCGGTTGGCTGACACGCTGTTATCCGGATAATCAGGAAATGCATGTGTCACACGAAACGATTTATAAAACGCTTTTTATACAAACCCGGGGAGCATTAAAAAAAGAGCTGCAGCAATGCCTCAGAAGCGGAAGAGCAGTGCGTAGATCCAGAACGTCATCGCTTAAAGGGAAAGGATTAGGGTCAATCCCGCACACGATACCTATCAGCGAAAGGCCACCTGAGGCCGCTGACAGGGCCATTCCAGGTCACTGGGAAGGTGACTTGATTCAGGGCTCGAAAAACTCCTATATCATCACCCTCGTAGAACGTCATTCCCGTTTTGTTATGCTGGCAAAGATCAGAGACAACAAGACCATAACGGTTATATCTGCACTCATCAGACAAGCCCGGGAATTACCTGCTGAGCTTTATAAAACATTAACTTGGGATCGTGGCGCTGAAATGACCAGCCACACACGATTTACTGTAGCGACAGACATTCAGATTTATTTTTGTGATCCTCAATCTCCCTGGCAACGTGGCTCAAATGAAAATACGAACAGATTGCTCAGACAATATTTTCCAAAAGGAACTGACTTATCGGTTCACAGCCAGCAAAGACTTAACAGTGTTGCCAGACAGCTCAACGAAAGGCCGAGAAAAACGCTAGACTATGAATCACCCGCAGAACGGTTCAATAAGTGTGTTGCGTCCATCGGTTGAACTCACAGCGAAAAGCGGACATAAGGCTCCAAAATAGAAAAAAATAGCCAGATTCGGTAGTAAAGGCTAAATTGAATTCAGGATAACTGGTATGACCACACAGGTAAGGCTCTTAAAATGAATTCGATAATCATACCCATCAATCAAGGCGGATTTCTGGCTGCCACGGTTTGGGAGAGAAGCAATGCTAAAGCATTGGTTATTGTTCACCCGGCAACGGCGGTTGTGCAGGAATTCTATAAGGGATTTGCAGAGTATCTTTTTAACAGAGGATTCAGTGTTCTCACTTATGATTACCGCGGCACGGGTCTTTCGAAGTCCGGGAGGGTCTGTCATTACAACATCTCAATGTCGGACTGGATCGAGCAGGACGTCGGATGCATAACAGCATGGGCTAAAGAGCGTTTCCCGGGCGTTAGCCTGCTGGCAGTAGGGCACAGTGTGGGAGGTCATGCCGTTCTGCTTTCGTCTGCCACCCAATCTTTGCAGGCCGCGGTCATTGTGGCCTCACATGCTGGTGTGACGAGCACGATAAAACAGACGGTAGAAAAAATGCGAGTCTGGTGCTTATTGCGTGTCCTTGCCCCGGTTCTTTGCAGTATCTTCGGCTATATGCCTGCCAGGCGCCTGGGGCTCGGCGAAGATTTACCGGCTCCGGTGATGCGTCAGTGGGGGCGCTGGAGCGCAATGCCGGGGTATTTCTACGACGATCCAGACTGGAATGCACGCCAACGGGCTGGTGAGATAACGTTACCCGTACTGGTGATGGGTTTTGATGACGATCCGTGGGCTAACCCGGAAGCTATTGCACGGTTGTTGGAGCCAGTGCAAAACGCAAAATTAGAACGCCGCGACATACGGTGCGCAGATTTTGGTTTGTCATCCATTGGTCATATGGGCTTTTTTCGTGCGCGATGTGCGGAGAAATTATGGCCTGTCGTCGGTCAATGGCTCGAGAGTCAATGCCCGGATTGAACGAAGTGTGGGCATTAAGTCCTGAGTCCTCCCGGATTAACGTCCGTTGTTGGCACAGGGCCGCTGTTGCAGCCCTGACAACCTTAGACTTCAATCGATTCAGAGATCTCTAACGCATCATCTACTTCAATGCCCAGATAACGGACTGTGCTTTCCAGCTTCTTATGGCCCAACAAAAGTTGGATCACCCGAAGATTCTTGGTTTTCTTGTAGATCAGGTAAGGTTTTGTTCTTCTCATGGAATGAGTGCTGTAAAGCGAATCTTCGAGACCAAGCTTTTCTATCCACCCATGAAAGATCCGGTTGTATTGACGTGTTGATATGTGCTGGTTAGTTCCGACCCGAGACCGGAACAAGAAGTCTTTACTGCGCAAATTGCCAAGCTTTATCAATGCAGCAACAGCTTCTCTTGTCCCTTTGGTTATCTCAAATTGCACAGGGCTACCGGTTTTCTGTTGCAACACCGTTGCTCTGCTTGAAACCGAGCTACCATATGCCACATCAGATACTTTGAGTTTGACCAGATCACAGCCTCGAAGCTTACTGTCCAGGGCCATATTGAACAGAGCTAAATCGCGCGTTTTACCTTCCAGTTCAAGCCGGATTCGGATCCCCCAGATATGAGATATCTGAAGTGGTCTTTTTTGGCCGATGATACGGTATTTGTTCCACGGTGACGTGTTCATACTCAAATCTCCTGCAATGTGGGAGATTTGAGTATGGTTGTCCCTTATGAGCGATAAGCTGAAATTAACGTCATGCAAAGGAAGCAAAACACAATCCAACAGCCACTGCATACCAAGTTCACCATTTAAATCAATACACTGTGAGAATGACCGTGTTGCGAACATTTCCTCAGGGTAAATTTGTTCAGATTACGCTCAAATTTAAACCTGAAGGGATGGGAAAATAATGGCGTATGCAAATCTTAGGGCAAAAAAAGTCCAGACTTTATATCTGGACTTAGATATCAATTTAGGTGGCAAATCAATTATGGCGTAACTATGTCGAACCAGAATTCGAACTTGTCCATATAGCCCAGCATTTCATTGAGCTTATCGGCGTTACCGGTGATTTTCGCGTCGCCTTTATCGACGGCCTGTTTCAGCGTCTCCTCTTTGAGGATGATCTTATTCAGGGTGGCGCGGTTGAGAGCGATAGTGGTATCGGCATCTTTTGCTTCCGCGTTGGCGGTATGGTTCAGTACGCCGTTTTCCAGCTCCAGCTTATACTTGCCGCCGTCGCTGCCGAGATCGATATTAAAGACCGATTTCGCGTTACCCGCTTTCTCGCCATTGATATGTACCGCCAGATAGTCGAAGAACATTTCCGGGGTCATCGCGCGCACGGTAAGTTTATCGATCGCACTGAACGCAACGCGAATACTAAGATCCATCGTCGTCATCCTCCTTGTCATGGTTGCCGCTTCTGATAGCCGCCCGATCGCGCCAGGCTATCAGCTCGCGCAGCTCCATGCCGTACATCTCGGAGGGCGGCCAGTGAAAAACTACAGCGATGTCGGCGATCAGGTCGTCGACACCGGAAATAACCGCTTCTCTTATTTGCTCGCCGTCGCCGCCTCGTTCGGTGCGGACGGCGCCGTTTTCGTCAAAAAAGGCGCCATCTCTTCGCACAGCGCAGTGAAATCGCCGGTGGTCATAGTGGCGATATCAGAAGCGGTAAGCTGCGGACTGGTCACGCGCGTGAACAGCGTGGACACTGCGTCATAGTCGAGGTTGAGCACATCAACGAGCCGCAAGCCGCGAAGCGATCCGGCCTGTTTGATGGTGTCATTGATGGCGACGGTTTTGATTTCCTGATCGCCGCGTTTAATCGGCTGGCTAAGCGTTACAGACATAGTGATTTCTCCAGGCGGCCAGCTGACCGCCGTTGATAGTGAAAAACGAGAGGGTTACTGGCCGAGGCCCAGCGCGGACGCAATGCGATCCGGGTAGAGGCTGTTGCCGTTGCGCTTGTAGATAAAGTTCAGCAGGTCGATTTCCAGCAGCGGCTTATCGTCTACCGACTCCTTGTAGTAGGTGTTTTTGATGGCGTAGGTGTGGTTAGTATCATCACCCTGTTTCGCCTCACCCGGATCAATCTCAGTGATGCGCCCACGCATTTCGACTTCCAGCAATGAGCTGCTTCCGCCGCTGTAAATCTCACCCACGAAGCGCAAGCGCAATTCGTCGATATCGCCACCCCATTTCAGGATCAGCTCTTCGACCACACCGCCAACAATCATCGTCGCATCCAGCGCGCCGGCATCTAAGCCGAGATCGGCCGCTACCGCGCCGAGCATGCCGCCGCCCTGGTAGTCTTCCGTTTTCCGGGTGAGCTTCGGGAGCGTGACGCTAGGTACTTTCCCGATGAAGTTTTCCCCGTCAACAAAGAGGGTAAACAGCCGGAGTTTTTTAGGAATAGCCATTTACGCACCTCCCAGCGATGCAAAAGCCGGTTCGTAATACTGATCGGTGAAGGTCTGGATCAGCGTCAAATCTTCCAGCGGCGGCACCGGGCTGTAGTTGTAGCGCACGACCGCCTTACCCTGGCGCAGGCCAGTGGTTGGGTTGTCGACGATATCAAACCAGCAGTTGGCCCCAATCAATTTGCCCGCGGTGACCAGCGCCTGAAGTTTGGCGTTAATCCCGCTCACCACGTCTTTCACGTTTGCCGGGGTCAGCGGGGTATCTACAGTGGTGAACTGCGCTTCCGCGATGCTGTCGGCGAGGATCTGTGCTGTTCGGGTGTACACCTCGAAGATATATTCTTCGGTGTCGGTGGTGCGGCTGCCCCAGAACCGGAAGCCGTCGCGCTTGATCAGCGTGGTGATTTCGTGGGCGTTCAGCTCGTTGGCGTCGGAATCTTCCGCCTGCAACGCCCAGAACACGTCTTTGGAAATCCCCAGCACATTCTTAACCGCCACATTGGACAGCGATTTATGCCAGCCCTGCTCGTTGTCGATCAGCGCACGCAGACCCAGCGCATAAGCGACGGCGGGGAATTCCTCGTTGTCACCGGTCAGCGGGTTATAGGCGATGAAGTTCGGCCAGATCAGCATGCCTTCACGCTCCGCAAACGTCTCGCGGTAGGTTTTAGTCTCCGCAATGGTGTCGCAGCCGTCGCAGTAGCTGTATGAGAACGCCCGCAGCTGCTTCGCGATAACACGCAGTTGCGCGGTCACCTCTTCGGTGTCGTACATCGGCACGCCGAGAATGCGCGGACGGTATCCGGTTTTTTGCTCTGCCGTCAGCAGTGCATACATACCGGTATAGCTCCCGTCGGCCTGAGTGCCGCCAATAACGAGCTGCGATTGCGTTGGCTCATTTTCTCCGGCTTTAGCTTCCGCGACGCGAACGACGATTACGCGGGTGCTAACCTGGTCGGAAATGGCCTTCAGCGATTTATACAGAGAGCCGGTTTTGCCGGCCTTACCCAGCACGCTAATCACCCGCGTGATAAGTACCGGCGTATTTAGTGGAAAGGCGAGAGGGTCGGCATCTTCAGCAACCGCGACCAGGCCAATAACCGTCGAGTCAACGTCGTTGATCGCGGTCTGGAGGTCGGTGTCTTCTTTAGTGCGCGCCCCGTGGAAAAAGTTGTCGGTCATACTCTACCGCCATCATGTTGAGTGAGTTCGGGGTGATAATCCCTAAATTTTCCGGCGTCGTCTTGCGCCGCTGGTTGTGAGCGTTCCGTGACAACAAAAAGCCGTCGCCAGCTTCGCGCGCGCATGGAACTATCAGCGCCAGAGGGGTGATCATGGTGCTGAATACAGACGCAATCGACAAAGTAAAAAGCCTGCTTGATACAGGCGCCAGGGACTTTAAAGCCTATCAGGATGAACTGTCGCGCATCCCGGCGCTCAATGTCCTGATGGGCGGCAAGGCGTTGACCGTGCTGGATGAGAAATTGATCTCACTGGAGCTGACGGACAACCGCGGATTTAATGCCGATGAGCTAACGATCTCCGTTGACGATAGCCAGGGTGATATTGCGTTGCCGCCGCGTGGCGCGGAGCTATCCGTGTCGCTGGGATGGCTGGGAGTGCCACTGATATACAAGGGGATTTATATTGTTGACGAGGTGTCCCATTCAGGCCCGCCAGACCGTATCGACATTACCGCCCGGAGCGCTGATTTTCGGGATGAATTCAACGTTAAACGCGAGGTGTCGTGGCACGACGTCACCGTGGAGCGCATCGTGTCGGCCATCGCCCACCGCTACAAGCTGAAGCCGATCATATCTGAGCAGCTGATGAGTGCCGAGATCGACCACGCAGACCAGACCCAGGAAAGCGACATGTCATTTTTGACTCGCATGGCGGATATTCTGGGGTCCATCGCCACGGTAAAAAACGGATGCCTGTTATTTATCCTGCCCGGCGGCGGAGTCAGCGCGAACGGCAAGGCGCTACCTGAGTTCGCTATCACGCGCAGCAGCGGGGATCGACACTCTTTCCGCATCGCTGACCGTGATGCATATACCGGCGTACAGGCGTACTGGCTGGATTTGGACTTCGGAAAAAAGAAAAAGGTCACCGTCAGAAAGCGCAAAAAGACCGCCGAGAAAAAGCCACGCAGCAGCAGCCGGGAAGGGGATTATATTGCAGGTGAAGACGGCAACGTTTTTGTGCTGCGGACAACCTACAGTAGCGAAATAGCGGCGCAGCGCGCGGCCGCCGCAAAGTGGCAACAGCTCCAGCGAGGCGCAGCTGAGTTTAATTTAACACTGGCCTATGGCCGCGCAGATCTTTACCCGGAAATGCACGGCACAGTAACCGGGTTTAAAGGGGCGATAGATAATCAGGACTGGATAATCGCAAAGGCCACACACTCTATCGACGATAACGGATTTCAAACACGGCTTGAGCTTGAAGCGAAAATACCTGAATGGATTGCAGAAAGTGAGGGTTAGCGGCCATAATATGAGCGAGTTCAACTCCCGCCCCGGGAGGCCATCATGTTTAAGTGTCCTATCTGTGGTGCCGTTGCGAAAACGCGCACCAGTCGTCCGTTAAGTAATACCACCGTTCGGCATTATCATCAGTGCCAGAACTTTGAATGCAGCATCACTTTTACCACGCTAAATAGCGTTGAAAAACTGGTAACAAAACGCGGCCATCGCGAAAAGTTGCCACCTGGTTTTATCCCTTCAGATGCGTTCCCCGCTTCGCATTATGGAAACGATCAGCTTAGCCTCGCAGTTTAAAATAGGCCCCGCATATGCGGGGTCTATCTCTTGTTAACTCAGAATAATCCGATAAAATCAAAATGTTTTGTAACAAATGAAAATTAATAAGTAACGATGGGGATGATTGCTATGGCTTTAGTTAGCTGCCCGGAATGCCGGAAGGAAGTGAGTGATTCAGCGTTGAGGTGTCCGTCATGTGGTAAACAACTAAGAAAACCGCGACGCTCAATTTTTGGGGTATTAATAAAATGGCTCTTTATTCTATTTAATATCTTCATGATCTACGCCCTTTTTAAGGGGTTAGGTGGAACCGGTGAAGTCATTAACAATGCAACATCGGAAGCGGAAAGGGCGGGGGCCGCTTTAGGAGCCGGTTTAGGGATGATGGCCATTGGAACGATTTGGGTTATCGGCGACGTAGTCATTGGAATACTGGTGTTTCTTACGAGACCAAAGGGATGATCTCATGAAGAAAAGTTTTGTTTTCATTGCGACATTTTTAGCAGCCTCCGTTTCTTTGGCTACTCATGCTCAGGAGGAGCCAAGGGACTTTAAAGGGGTTCTTCAGTGCCGAACTATGGAGGATAGCTCTCAGCGTCTTTCTTGTTACGATAATTCAATTCCACCTACGCGAACGAAGATTGTTAAAAAATTTGAAAGTAGAGAGCAATGCCCTGATGAAAAAACGGATGAGAGGCGTCTGACCTGCTATGACAGATTTTTCTCGCCAACCTTTAAACCTGTTAGCTCAGCTAAAACCGCATCTTCAGTCGCAGAGGTTGGCAAGATCGAGACGATCAGTAAAGACAAGGTCATCGTGTGCCGCTCAGAAATAAATGGCACTAAACGATTAGCGTGCTATGACAAGCTTTTCCCTCAAGATGCAACAGAAGAGGTTGTATCCACCGCAGTAGAGCCAGTCTCGAACCCTGGAAAATGGTTGACCCATATAACAACATCTCCAGTTGATGACTCAAAAAACGTGGTTTTAATGCTACCTAGCAATGATTCCATTAGAACCCCATACGGTGAAACGGTTACACCGACGATTTTTGTAGCTTGCCGGGAAAAGAAAACTGAAGTCTTCATTAATTGGGATGTGTACTTGGGGTTAGAAGAAACGAGCATGCTTTATCGGCTTGATAAGCAAAAAGCCGTGGAAAGAAGCTGGTCGATATCTACCGATACAAAGGCAGTTTTCTATAGCGGGCGAGATATTGATTTTGTTAAAGCCCTAATGAAAGCCGATAAGATGTTCGCCAGGATAACTCCTTACAACGAAAGCCCCGTGTCCGTAACATTCGATCTGGCTGGACTCAATAGCGCATTGAAACCCCTACAGCAAGCCTGCGGCTGGAAATAGAGCTAACAGTCAATCAGGGTAAGCCACGGCAGGCCGTGGCTTCTGCTTAGTGTGGTCTTTATGTGGATCGTAATTTTTAAAAAATAATAAATATCAGTAAGTTAATGTTATTTCTGAGGCGGATCACTCCGCCTCGTCTTCCGCAACGCGAACGCCCACCTTCAGAACGTGGTCCTCTTCTTTTTCCGCGACCGTCCACACCATGCCGGCAAACTCAACCTGGTCACCCACGACCGGCGCCGCGCCGAGCTGGTGCTGCACCACGTCGCCCAGCGACAGCTGGCGATCGCGATACTCTTCTCCGCCGTCGAGGCCGTAAATTTGCGCGACGTCGGCAAACCTGGCGCTGGCGTCAAGAATAAAGTCGCCGAAGAAGCGCTGGTCGAGCGCTACCGGCGGCGACTGGCTGAACATCTTACCCAGCGCGGGCAGGTCGCGCTCGCGGCCGATCACGCACAGAATATCGCCCTCCAGCAGGCGGGTGCTGCCGGTGGGGTGCAGCAGCGCGTTATCGCGAAACAGGGCGGCAATGCGCGTTTCCGGCGGCATATGCAGATCGCGAAGCGCCGCGCCGACGCACCATTTATCGGCGCTGAGCTGATAGACGAACTGCTCCCACGGATTCTCCGGATGGATATCCAGCCCGACCCGGGAAATGGGCCAGCCGACCGGTGGGACCACCACCCGCGCTTTTTTCGCCGCCCACGACAGCGAGGTGCCCTGCAGCAGCAGCGAGACCAGCACCACGAAGAAGGCGACGTTGAAGAACAGGCGCGCATTCTCAAGCCCGGCCATCATCGGGAATACGGCGAGGATAATCGGTACCGCGCCGCGTAACCCCACCCAGCTGATGAAGATGCGCTCGCGCAGATTAAACCCGCGAAACGGCAGCAGGCCGGCGAAGACCGACAGCGGACGGGCGATAAAAATCATCCACATCGACAGCAGCAGCGCCGGGATCGCAATCGGCCACAGGTCCGACGGCGTCACCAGCAGGCCGAGCACCAGGAACATGGCGATTTGCGCCAGCCACGCCAGGCCGTCGAAGTTTTGCAGAATGCCGTGGCGGTTGCGAATCGGCCGGTTGCCGAGCAGGAAGCCGCACAGATAGACCGCCAGGATGCCGCTGCCGTCCAGCGAGGTGGTGACGGCGAAAATCATAATTCCGCCGCTCAGTGCCAGCAGAGGATAGAGGCCGGTCGGCAGCACGATGCGGTTTATCATCTGCAGGAGCAGATAGCCGCCGCCGAGGCCGATGACGATCCCGAGGCCAAACTGCTGCACGATGTGGACCGCAAACATCCAGCTGAGGCCGGTTTCGTGCTGCTGAATCATCTCGATAAGCGTGATGGTTAGAAATACCGCCATCGGATCGTTGCTGCCGGATTCGATCTCCAGCGTTGAGCCGACGCGTTCGTTGAGGCCCTTGCCGCCGAGCAGGGAGAAGACCGCCGCGGCGTCGGTAGAGCCAACAATCGCGCCGATCAGCATCCCCTCAATCAGGTTGAGATGAAACAGCCACGCTGCCATCAGCCCGGTCAGGCAGGAGGTGATCAGTACCCCGACGGTGGCCAGCGAAAGCGCGGGCCACAGCGCCACGCGAAAGGAGCTGGCCTGGGTGCGCATCCCGCCGTCCAGCAGGATCACCGCCAGCGCCAGGTTACTCACCATATAGGCGAAAGGGTAGTTGTCAAAAGGGATGCCGCCGATACCGTCAATGCCCGCCAGCATGCCGATAGCCAGGAAGATGACCAGAATCGGAATGCCGAGACGTGAGGAAAAGGAACTCAATAAAATGCTACAGGTTACTAATACAGAACCCAGAATAAACAGACTAATAACCGCACCGGCATCCAATGTTCATGCACTCCTTACGCGTATGAAGACTTTGAGAAATTGACAACATATTAACCATCCGCGGGGGATCCGGAAATGTGTCACGGAAAATTTTATTCCGTCAGCACCGGATGGCCGCTCAGCGTGAGGGTGGTGGTGGCCGCATTGTTCACCAGCAGCGCCCGCGCGCCGAGCGGCAGGGTGACGGTGCGCTGCTCGTGGCCGAAATCTAAGCCGTCGATCAGCGGAATAGCGAGCTGCGCGCGCAGGTAAGCGTAGACCGCCGGTAAATCGTATCCGGCGTCGTAATCGTTGGGCGCGGCGCCGCTGAAGCTGCCGAGGATAATCGCCCGCTGGCGCGCAAGAATGCCGCTATGTAGCAGCTGCAGCAGCATGCGCTCGACGCGGAACGGATGTTCGTTGATATCTTCCAGTACCAGAATGCCGTCGGCAATCTGCGGCAGCCACGGCGTGCCGATAAGCGAGGTGAGCATCGCCAGGTTACCGCCCCACAGCGTGCCCTGCGCGCGGCACTCCGGACCGTCGCCGTCCCATTCGAGGGTAAACTGCGGGCTGCTCAGCGCCTGCCAGAAGTGAAATTCCGTGAACGGATCCAGCGTTTCTGCACCAAAGTTACCTGCCAACATCGGCCCGCTGAAGGTGATTATGCTACCCTTTGCCAGCAGACCCAGCTGGATCGCCGTGAAATCACTGTGGCCGCAGATCAGCAGCGGGTCCTGCCGCTGGCGCGCGGTCAGGCCCTGCCAGTCGATATGCGGGAGCAGACGGCTGGCGCCGTAGCCGCCGCGTACCGGCATGACGATGCGGTTGCTGCCGTCGAGGGTGACGAGCTGGTTGATATCGTCCAGGCGTTGCTGCTCAGTCCCGGCAAAGCGCTGCTGTCGGCGGGTAATGACCTGCTGGTTCATCACCTGGTGTCCTGCTTCCAGCAGACGGCTGACGCCGCGGGCCGCCGCCTGCTGGTTGGTGCAGTAGCCTGAGGGGGCGACCAGATAAAACTGGGACATGACAATTCCTTGCTAAGAATGAAAGGGTTATCATGCCGCCTGGAGCGATTATTGTCATCTCCAGGCAGCAAACTTCAGCCAATAAGGATAGATGTGTGAAATTGAGATGGTGCGTTTTTTTATTTGTGTTCCTGGCCGGCTGTAGCTCGAAACATGATTACCGCAATCCGCCGTGGAACGCCGAGGTTCCGGTGAAGCGGGCGATGCAGTGGATGCCAATCAGCGAAAAAGCCGGCGCGGCGTGGGGCGTTGACCCACAGCTGGTGACGGCGATTATTGCCATTGAGTCCGGCGGTAATCCCACGGTAGTGAGTAAATCCGGCGCGGTTGGCCTGATGCAGCTGAAGCCTTCGACCTCCGGGCGCGATGTTTACCAGCGCATGGGCTGGCGCGGCGAGCCGTCGGTGAGCGAGCTGAAAAACCCGGAGCGCAATATTTCGATGGGCGCGGCCTATCTGAGCATTCTTGAGAACGGTCCGCTGGCCGGGATTAAAGATCCGCAGGTGATGCGCTACGCGGTGGTGGTCTCCTACGCCAACGGCGCCGGCGCGCTGCTGCGCACCTTCTCGTCGAACCGCCAGGACGCGATTGACGAGATCAATGATATGGATGCCGACGACTTCTTCGAGCACGTAGCGAAAAAGCATCCGGCTCCGCAGGCGCCGCGCTATATCTGGAAGCTGCAGAAAGCGCTGGACGCGATGTAATCATCGCCGCCTTGCGCCACTCGCGCCGCGCTTAGCGGGACGACAGAACGCGTGATTCTGTCGCCCGCAGGCGCGGCGTTTTAGACCAGAGCTTAGAAATCGTAGCCGACGGTGGCCGTCACGCTGCGCTCCGCGCCCCAGTAGCAGTTGCCGGTTCCGTAGCAGCCGGAGAGGTACTCCCGGTCGCTGAGGTTATTCGCATTCACCTGCACGAACGCCCCTTTCAGCGACGGCGACCAGACGCCGAGATCCGCCCGCACCATGGCATCCAGCAGGGTCACCGACGGCAGACGCTCGGTATTGGCATCATCCGCCCACTGTTTCCCAATATAGCGAACCCCCGCACCGGCGCTGATCCCTGCCGGGAACTGATAGCGCGCCCAGAAGGAAGCCATCTGATCCGGCGAGAGCTGCGGCGTATTATCGTTGGTGCCGTCCCTGGTTTCCTGGAAGCGCAGGCGGTTCCAGGTATAGGAGGCGATGGTGCTCAGCTGCGGCGTAATTTGGTTATGCATCTCCAGCTCGACGCCCTGAGAGTGCACCTTCCCGGCCGGAACAAAGGTCGCGGTGGCGATATTCGGATCGCGGGTGGCCACGTCTTTCTGGGTTAAATCATAGATAGCGATACTGTACATATCGGCGCTGCCCGGCGGCTGGAACTTCAGACCCGCTTCGACCTGCTCCGCGGTCGTCGGTTTAAGCAGGGTGCCGTCGGCTCCCGGCAGCATTGCCGGGGTAATGGCCTGGCTGTAGCTCAGGTACGGCGAGAGGCCGTTTTCCAGAGCGTACAGCAGGGAGGCGCGGCCGCTGATATGGTCATCCGAACGGCGGCTCGAGGTGCCGAACGTGTCGCTGACCTGCTGGGAAACGATGCGATCGTAGCGGCCGGAGAGATCCAGATGCCAGCGATTCCACACCATCTCATCCTGCAGATAGAGCCCGGTTTGATAGTAGCGGCGGTTATTGTTGTCGCTGTAGGTGACGGTATGTCCGGTTTGGGCGGTATAGCCGCTAAACGGATCGAGCGGCGAGGCGCTGCCGGCTCCGGTCCATAAATCGTTGCGGAAGCGGTGATATTCCGCGCCGAGGATGAGGGTATGCGCCAGCTCGCCGGTATTAAAATCGGCGCGCAGGCGGTTATCCGTAGACCACGCGTCCAGCGAGCCGCGCGAGCCGCTGTAGCCGCGAGAGAGCATATTGCTATCGTCAACCCAGCCCACCTGATACACCTGATCTAACGAGACGTTGGTGTGGGTATAGCTGCCGGCGGAGTAGGCCGACCAGACGTCGCTGAACTGGTGATTAAACTCATAGCTGTAGATCTGCTCGCGACGCTGATAGCCATCGGACGGATCGCCTTCGTTGGTGCTGGTGGAGAGCTTGCGCCCGTTGTGCGCGTAGCGGGTGCCGTCCAGCGGCAGCGAGCCGTGATAGCCGCCCGACGGATCTTTTTGCAGATAGGCGCGCAGCAGCAGCGAGGTGTCGCTATCCGGCTGCCAGAGCAGGGACGGCGAAATGGCGTAACGCTCTTCGCGGGAGTTGTCATACTGGGTATCGCTGGAGCGCGTCATGCCGATAATCCGATAGGCCCACTGGTCGTTTATGGCATCGGTATAGTCGAAGGCGGCGCCTTTGGTATTTTGCGTTCCGCCGCTGAGGCGGAAATGACCTTCAGAGGTGAACTGCGGGCGCTTCGAGGTCAGGTTGACCAGGCCGCCCGGCACGCTTTGCCCGTACAGCGCGGAGGAGGGGCCGCGGATAACGTCCACCCGTTCGATAAACCACGGATCGACCTGAATGACGTTATGGCTCCCGCCGTCGCTCATCAGGCGCATGCCGTCGAGGAACAGGTTATCCACGTCGCCGCCGTGGTAGCCGCGCAGGGAGACGGTATCAAAACGCGTCGCGCCGCCGCCAAAGCTAGAGTAGACGCCTGGCGTGTACTGCAGCGCCTGGCTAATCGTATTCGCGCCCTGATCGGCCATTTGCTGCCGGGTAATAACCGACACCGACTGGGCGGTAGTAATCAGCGGCTGATCGGTTTTGGTGGCTCCGGCGGAGGTCTTTGCGCTATAGCCCACGGTGGGCGTGCTGGCGGAGTCGACCGGCTGGGCGGTAACCACGACCGTTTCTTCCGCAAGGCCTGCGAGAGGGAAAGCGGTAGCGAGGGCGCACAGTAAGGCGGAGCGTTTGAAGGTGACGCGAGCGATCATTGCATAATCCTGATGTTACGCAGCCTGGTACTCCTGTACGCCGCCGCGAGAAAAAGCGAAAGTGTCAATTTTCGTCATAAAGTAATACGAATTATTATTGTTTATCTTATCGTTATCAAGATGTAATTCGCGCGCAGGAAAGTAAAACCTGATGATAAATATGGTATTTATCGGTACAGGCGCGGCGTGCGGGGGAGGAGGGCGTGAGGGCCAGCGCGCGTGCCTACCAGATTTGGTAGCCACGCGCAGGCCGGGTGCGGTGAGGGTTAATGCGCGGCGGCGGGCGCCGCTTTACCCGTTTCGCCAGGGCTGTCGTTCGCCGCTGGCTTAGCGGCAGGTGCCGTTTTATCCGTTCCGCCAGCGCTGTCGTTCGCCGCTGGCTTGGCGGCGGGTACCGCTTTAGCCGTGCCGCCGGCGCTGTCGTTTGCCGCCGGTCGCGCCGCCGGGAGCGAATCGCAAGGCTTCTCTTTCGGGCACACCAGGTCGAGCATTTTCAAGGTCACGCCGTTGGTCCAGCCGAAGCCGTCCTGCAGCGGATACTCGCCGCCACCGCCGCCGGTGCCGGTTGAGCTGACGTCATACTTTTCCACCAGCTTCTGCTTGCTGTCATAGGTGTGCTGGACGTTGCTGAGGAACCGCCAGCTCACCTCCATCGCGATTTTCTGCTGGCCGTAGTTCTGCAGCCCTTCGGCAGCCACCCACTGCAGCGGCGCCCAGCCGTTCGGCGCATCCCACTGCTGGCCGCTGTTGACGGTAGTGGTGGTTAAACCGCCCGGTTTCAGCAGGCGAGACTGCGTCGCGGCGGCAACTTTGGCCGCCCGTTCGCTGGAGGCGGCGTTGACGTACAGCGGGAACAGGGCCGCGGCGGTGAGCTGATTGCGCACCTTGTGGCTTTTAAGATCGTAATCGGCGTACCAGCCCTCTTTGTCATTCCACAGGTATTTCTCCAGCGCCTTCTGGCGGTCGTTGGCCAGCGCGTCGTACTGCGCCGCCTTCGCGCTATCGCCGGCGGCTTTGCTGGCGCGGGCGAGAGTTTTCTCCATGCGGAACATCAGCGAGTTAAGATCGACCGGAACGATGCTGGTGGTGCGAATGGTGCCCAGCTGCTGCGGGTTATCCATCCAGCGGGAGCTGAAGTCCCAGCCGGAGGCCGCGGCGGAGCGCAGATCGCGATAGATCTCGGTCGCCGGGCGGTTGGGGTTGTTTTTGGCGGTGGTCACGTCATCGAGCCAGGACTCCGGGCGCGGCGTGTCGTTGTCGTCCCAGTAGCGGTTCAGCAGCGCGCCGTCTTCCATGCGCACCACCCGCTTATTGGCTTTGCCCGGCGACAGCGCATCGGCGCCCTCCATCCAGTATTGGTACTCCTTCTCCATCTGCGGCAGCCAGGCTTTCAGCGCCCGATCGCCATCGTGGGTCGCCAGCAGCTCCACCATAAACGGGAAGAAAGGCGGCTGCGACCGGCTCAGGTAGTAGCTGCGGTTGCCGTTGGGGATGTGTCCCCAGGTATCGATCTCGTGGCCGAAGTTGGCCACCATATCGGCCACTTTATCCCAGTGCCCGCTTTCGGCGAGGCCCAGCATGGTGAAGTAGCTATCCCAGTAGTAGACCTCGCGAAAACGGCCGCCCGGGACGACGTAAGGCTTGGGCAGCGGCAGCAGCGAATCCCACTTCTCGACCTCGACGGTGCTGCGGGTTAGCACCGGCCACAGGCCGTCAATATGCTGGCGCAGGGTTTGGCCCTTGGGCGGGACGTAGGTGTCGTTATCTTTTGGCAGCGCGAAGTTGAGCTCGACGAAGTGGCGCAGGTCGAAGCTGGCCTGATTTTTCTGCATCCGGTAGTCGGCGAGGATCATCAGCGGATCGCCGTTCGGTACCGCGTCGGCGAAGGTTTTCTGATCGGGGAAGAGTTTGGCGCTTTGCACATCGTTGAACAGCGGGCCTAACAGAATATCCGGCGACTGCGGCGGGGCGGGTTTTGTCTCATCGGCCTGGGCCGCCAGCGCTGACAGCGCAAAGAGGGCGCCTCCCAGCGCCAGACGCAGCGCGTAGGGCAGCGCTGCCGGGCGACGTGAAACGGATCTCGTCATGGGTAGTTCTCCTTATCATTACAGACGATTTTGCCACTGCGATTGATCATCAGAAAACCTTAGACGAATATCTGCCGCTACGCGTGTCGCAGCTAACATTTTGGATGAAAACAGATAATTTACCTGTATTCTGCGCCGCCGCCGGGCGAATAAGGGCGCCGTGCGCGGCGCCGCTTTATGCTAAAATCGCGCTACCGTAACGACGGGCGACAAGCGCCCGGGGAGCGAACCGTGAACCGACGTCATTTTCTACTGTTTAGCGCCGCGGCGCTGCTGGCCGCCCGCCGCGCCGGCGCCGGCGAGGGTCAGCAGGAGATCCTGAATCTCTGGCCCGGCGTGGCGCCAGGGGGCGGCGGGCCTGGCGGCGCTGTGCGGCTGTCGGCCCGGGGCGCCCTTAGCCAGATAGCGCGGCCGCAGCTGACGGTATGGCGACCGGCGGTACCCAACGGCCACGGCGTGCTGGTGGCCGCGGGCGGTGGCTATCGGCGGATTGAAATGGCCATGGAGGCGTGGCCTGCCGCCCGCTGGCTCACGGCACGCGGCTACACCGCCTACGTCCTGAGCTACCGCCTTCCCGGCGAAGGCTGGGCGGCGGGGGGCCTGGCGCCGCTGCAGGATGCTCAGCGGGCGCTGCGCCTGATTCGTCAGCGCGAACGGAAGGCCAGCCTGCTGGGCTTTTCCGCCGGCGGTCACCTGCTGGGGATGGCCGCCTGCCGGGCCGATTTTGCCTCTTATCCGCCGCTCGACGCGGCGGATGCGCTCCCCGCCCGCGCCGACGGGGCGGCGCTGATCTACCCGATTATTTCCCTGGAGCCGCCCTACAGCCACACCGCCACCCACCGGATCCTCGCCGGGCCTCACGCCTCGCCGGAAGTTGACCGCGCCTGGTCGGTGCAGACCTACGTGAACGGGCAGACGCCGCCCTGTTTTTTGACCCAGGCGCTGGACGATCCGGTATCCGATCCGCACAACACGTTGATTATGGCTGACGCCTGCCGCCAGCATCAGGTGCCGGTCAGCCTGTATCGCTACGCCAGCGGCGGTCACGGCTTTGCGATGGGGCGTCCGGGGACGCCAACCGTCGACTGGCCGGGGCACTATGCGACCTGGCTGGAGGCGCTCTCGCCGTAATGGCGCAAAGCGGTTTGCCGTGCCTCATCGTGGTGCAGACCGGGCGAAATATAAGGAAAATAACGGGTTGTTTTTTGCACAGCCAGGCGGCGCGAGGCTGCGGGCTTGCACAACGCCGTCACCGGCCGCGATCTGGCATAATTAATGCTTATCTCTTCCTGGGGTTACCCCAAAGTGAGTACAACCGGAGGAGACGGCCATGATAAAAATAACGCTTCCTGACGGGCATTATTATGACGAGATGCTTACCGTCGAGGGACAGCAGCGCCAGCACTATAACGCCTGGTGGCAATGGTTTCACAACACCGATCAATTCTCTATCCGGCAAAAAAAAGAGCAGGCGGAGCTGCTTTTTCACCGCATCGGCATCACCTTTAACGTGTATGGCGAAGGAGAGGGGACCGAACGGTTGATCCCCTTTGACAGCGTACCGCGCATTATTCCCGCCGCGGAGTGGCGGCGCATCGATCGCGGCATCCGCCAGCGGGTGAAGGCGCTGAACGCCTTCCTTTACGATATCTACCACGAGCAGAATATCCTGCGCGCCGGCATTATTCCGGCGGAACAGGTGCTGGCCAATGAGCAGTACCAGCCCTGCATGCAGGGCATTAATCTGCCCAACAATATCTACGCCCACATCACCGGGGTCGATATGGTGCGCAACAGCGACGGTCAGTACTACGTGCTGGAGGACAACCTGCGCACGCCGTCGGGCGTCTCCTATATGCTTGAAAACCGCAAGATGATGATGCGCCTCTACCCGGAGATGTTTGAGCAGCACCACATTGCGCCGGTGGAGCGCTATCCGGGCTATCTCCTGCAAACCCTGCGCGAAAGCTCCCCCGTGGACGATCCCTGCGTGGTGGTGATGACGCCGGGGCGCTTTAACAGCGCCTACTTTGAGCACAGCTTTCTTGCCCAGCAGATGGGGGTTGAGCTGGTGGAGAGCGCCGATCTGTTTATTAAAGCCGGCGCGGTCTACATGCGCACCACCGAGGGGCCGCGGCGGGTTGACGTTATCTACCGCCGCGTCGACGACGCCTATCTCGATCCGCTGGCCTTCCGCGCCGATTCGATGCTCGGCGTTCCCGGCCTGCTGTCGGTCTACCGGGCGGGCGGGGTGGTGCTGGCGAACGCGATCGGTACCGGCGTCGCCGACGATAAATCGATCTACCCCTTCGTGCCGGAGATGATCCGCTTCTACCTTGGCGAACAGCCGATCCTCAACAACATCCCGACCTGGCAGTGCCGCAAGCCGGAAGACCTGCAGTTCGTGCTGAACAACCTCGAGCAGATGGTGGTTAAGGAAGTGCACGGCGCCGGCGGCTACGGCATGCTGGTCGGTCCGCGCTCGACGAAAGAGGAGCGCGAAGCGTTCCGCCAGCGCCTGCTGGCAAACCCGGCCAACTACATCGGCCAGGATACCCTCGCGCTTTCGACCTGCCCGACCTTCGTCGAAGACGGCCTGTCGCCCCGACATATCGATCTGCGTCCGTTCGTGCTTTCCGGCCAGGAGATTCGCCTGGTGCCCGGCGGCCTGACGCGGGTGGCGCTGACGGAAGGCTCGCTGGTGGTGAACTCATCGCAGGGCGGCGGCACCAAAGACACCTGGGTGATGGAGGATGACGAATCATGCTAAGTCGTACAGCGAGTGAACTGTTCTGGATGGCGCGCTATCTGGAGCGTGCGGAAAGCTACGCCCGGGTGCTCGACGTAACCTGCAAACTCTCGATGATCCCCCGCCATAGCCAGCAGGCGCGGGATCTGGCCCTGCCGCTGAACCTGTCGCAGACCCACGAGCTGTTTCAGGAGCGCCACGCGCGCTTCTCGATGGGCAACCTGTTCAACTTTTTTGCCCTCGACGGCAACAACCCCGGCAGCATCTACAGCTGCGTCGAGATGGCGTGGAATAACGCCCACGCGGTGCGCGGCAGCCTCTCTGCTGAGGTATGGGAGTGTATTAACGCGACGCGCATTGAGCTGCGCAGGCTGCGCCAGCAGGGGATCAGCGAGCTCGGCAGCGACGGTTTCCTCGAGTGGGTAAAAGAGCGGGTACACCTGTTCCGCGGCGCGGTGCTGGGCACCCTGCTGCGCAACGACGCCCTCAGTTTTATCGGCATCGGCACGCTGATTGAACGCGCCTACGCCACCACCCAGCTGCTGCTGGTTAAGGATCAGCAGCTGAGCAGCGACCCGGACCCGGTGCGCGAGTACTACCGGCTGGACACGCTGCTGAACGCGGTCAGCGCCCGCGAAGCCTACAACAGCATCTTCCGCCAGCCGGTGAGCAGGGAGACGGTGATGGAGCTGCTAATTTTGCGCAACGACGTCCCGCGCTCGCTCAGGGCCTCCATTTCTGACCTGGTCGGCCAGCTGGAGCATATCGCCAACGATCGCTCCCATATGCCGCTGCGCCTGGCGCATCAGCTTAACGTCGATCTGCGTTTCAGCACCCGGGAAGAGCTGGCCAGCGCCGATCTGCAGAGTTACCTCAACGGGCTGCTGGCGCGAATTAACGCCCTGTCCGACAGCATCAGACAAACCTATCTGGAGGCGCTATGAAACTGGTTATCGACCACCTGACCCGCTACGGCTACGATGAAGAAGTCAAGTTTTCGACTCAGTACCTGCGCCTGACGCCGCGCAGCTCCGGTCGGCAAAAAATCACCTCCTGGACGCTGACGCTGCCGGACGGCGCCAGCATCGCGACCACCGACGCGTGGGGCAACGTGCTGCACGTGCTGACGCTGGATAACCCGCATAAGGAGATAGCGATCCGCGCCAGCGGGATCGTCGATATCGCGCAGGAGGACGAAGAGAGCGGGGTAGACGAAGAGGAGCTGCTTTCGCCGCTGGTCTTCCTGCGCTGCACGCCGCTGACCCGCGCCGACGAGCGGATCCGTGAGTTCGCCCACGGCCTCTATCGCGCCGACGAGCCGGAGGAGAGCCTCAATCAGCTGATGGCGGAGCTGCTGGTCAGAATGCCCTACTCGCCGGGTGCGACGCTGGTGCAGGACTCCGCCGCCGACGCTTTCGCGCGATCGAAGGGCGTGTGCCAGGATCATACTCACGTTTTCCTCGCCTGCTGTCGGGCGATGGCGATCCCGGCGCGCTACGTTAGCGGCTATGTTTATAGCGATAACGCCCAGCACGTGGCGATGCACGCCTGGGCGGAGGTGTGGCTCAACGGGCGCTGGAAATCATTTGATATTACCAATAATACCCGTAACCTGAATCAGCACCTGCGGCTGGCAACCGGGCTGGACTATCTTGACGCCTGTCCGGTGCGCGGCACCCGTCTGGGTGGCGGCGGGGAAGTTATGTTAACCAACGCTGAAGTGCGCGAACATCCTCAACAGGCGCAGCAGCAATAGAGGCAGGAACGGAGAACGATGACCTACTGTGTGGCCATGTGTTTAGCGGATGGACTGGTATTCGCGTCAGATTCGCGCACCAATGCGGGCGTGGATCATATTGCGACTTTTAAGAAGCTTCATGTTTTTCAGCAAGAGGGCGAACGGGTGCTGGTGCTGCAGTCCGCCGGCAACCTGGCCACCACCCAAAGCGTGATTAGCCTGCTGAGCGCGCGAATTCGCACCCAGCAGGAGCCTAACCTGATGCAGGTCAGCTCCATGTATGATGCGGCGATGCTGATTGGCAAAACGCTGCAGGAGGTTATTCAGCGCGACAGCAGCAACCAGCAGAACTGCGGCAATACCAACTTTAACTGTAACCTGCTGCTGGGCGGCCAGCTAGCGGGGGAGACGCACCGCCTGTTCCACATCTACCCGGAAGGTAATTTTATCGAGGCCACGCGCGATACGCCCTATTTCCAGATCGGCGAAAGCAAGTACGGTAAACCGATTATCGACCGGGTGCTGACCATCGACACGCCGCTGGAGCAGGCGATGTGCTGCGCGCTGATCTCCATTGATTCAACGCTGCGCAGCAACCTCTCCGTCGGCCTGCCGCTGGATACGCTGCTCTACCGCAGCGGCAGCCTGAGCAGCGACGAGCAGCATCGCATCACCGAAAGCGATCCTTACTTCACGACCATTCGCAGGGCGTGGTCCGAAGGGCTGCAGAACACCTTCCAGAAGCTGCCGCCGTTCGCGCCGGCGCGCGAGCGCTAAACCGTCGTCGATGACGAAAGATAGCGTCCCGGCGTCATGCCGGTCATGGTGCGGAAAAAGTAGATAAAAGCGCTGTCGCTGGCGAAATCCAGCGCCTGCGCGGCATCGGTAATGCGCTTTCCCGTCGCCAGCAGCTCCACCGCCTTCATCAATCGCCACTGCTGCCGCCACTGCTGCCAGGACATCCCGGTATCGCGGTGTAAAATGCGGCTGATGGTCTTTTCGCTGGCGCCGCACTCTGCGGCCAGCGCCCGTAACGTCGGCGGCAGGCTCTGACCGCCCAGCGCGGCCAGGCGCTTATCCTGCGGCAGGGCAAGCATCATCGGCTCATGGGCCGCCGCGCTAATCTCTGCCGCGCAGAGGGCGGCAAGATGCCAGCCGCTTCCGCTCTCCCAATCGCTGTCCCACGGGCTTGCCGCCGTCCGCTCCAGCAGCTCGCGCAGCAGCGGGCCGACGTTGAGGATCGCCGGATGTGCGGGGAGATCGGGGAAACGGGAGGGCTGAAACCACACCGAGCGGTAGTCGACGATGCTTTTCATCTCCGCGCGATGGGGGACGCCCGCCGGGATCCACGCCGCCCGGGTGGGCGGAAGCAGGCACAGCAGCGCGCCATCGTTGAGGGTCAGGCGCACGCAGCCCTGGCGGGTGAAAAGTATCTGCGCCATATCGTGCCGGTGGCTGCCGGAGTCGTGGCTGCCGAGCGCCGAGCGGACGCCAACCACCGTTTTGTTCAGCGCATCCGGGTTGAATGCCGCATGCGCATCGAGCCACGCCATAATGTCTGATTTCCGATATATATAGTCACTATGTTTATAATGTCCGATCCCCGGCCTGCCTACAATAGCGCCTCTTATTATCAGGAGGTGGATATGTTCGGGCGTTCGGCCGTGGTGCTGGTCACCGCATTACTGATGTTTCCGCAGATGGTGGAAACCATTTACAGCCCGGCGCTGACCGATATCAGCGTCCGTTTTGCCGTCAGCGCGCAGCAGGCGGCGCAAACGCTGGCGGTTTATTTTATCGGCTTCGCGCTCGGGGTTCTTTTTTGGGGGCGGGCCAGCGATCTCTACGGCCGCCGTCCGGCGATGCTGGCGGGGATCGCGGTGTACGCCCTCGGCTGCGCGATGGCGCTGGCGGTGACGGACTTTAGGCTGCTGCTGCTGGCGCGGATCGTGGCGGCATTCGGCGCCGCAGTCGGGTCGGTTGTCAGCCAGACGATCCTGCGGGACCGTTTTAGCGGCCGCCGGCTCGCTGGCCTCTTTTCGCTTATCGGCCTGGCGCTGGCGGTCAGTCCGGCGGCGGGCGTCTGGGTCGGCGGCCTGCTCGCCGCCGGCTGGGGCATGCGCGGCGTCTTCCTCGCCCTGGCGCTGCTGGCCGGCGTCCTGCTACTGCTGTGCGGCTGGCTGCTGCCGGAAACGCGGCCGGCGCGGCAGGCGAACGCGGCGTTTCTGCCGGTGCTGCGCCGGATGGCAGCCGACCGGCAGATTGGCCTGGCGGTTATCCTGGTCGCGGCGTTCAACGTCAGCCTGTTCAGCTACTACAGCCTGGCGCCGTTTATCTTCGCCGAGCTGCGCCTGCCGGTCGCCGCGTTTGGCTACAGCGGCATGGCGCTGGCCGGCGGCTCCCTGGCCGGTGCGCTGCTCAATCGCCGGCTGCTACACCGGGGCGTGACTCAGGGGCGGATGCTGCTGCTTGCCTGCTGGCTCCATCTGGCCAGCGGCGCGGCGGTGTACCTCTGGCGCGACTCGCTTTGGTTCCTGCTGCCGATGGCCGGGGTGGCGCTCGCTTTCGCTATGGCGATCCCGCTGGTGCTCGGTTCGGCGCTCGGCGCCTACAGCGATTGTCGCGGCACCGCCGGGGCCATTTTCGGTCTCGGTTACTATCTGCTGATTGGCCTCGGGCTGGCGCTGGTCGGCTGGGGGCAATCGCTGGGGGTGTCGCTGGTGGTCTGTGCCGCGCTCGGCGTCATCGCCGGTATCCGCTATTTACCCTGTTTCGCCGAAAAGAGCGCGGGCGCCGCTTAGGGCACCCGCGTCAGCTAGTTCTCCTCCGCCAGCCGCCTGCCGCTGGCGGCATCGAAGAGATGGATTTTCTCGCGCCGGGCAGTGAGATTCAGCGGCTGCTGGAGCCGGGCGTCAATGCGTCCGGCGACCTGCACGTGAACCGGGAATCCCTGCCAATCGAGATGCAGCAGGGTGGACTCCCCGGTGACCTCCATAATTTTGACCGTTCCGGGCAGGCCGTCGGGGTCCGGCTGGATATCCTGCGGACGCAGGCCGACGGTGACCGGCGCGCTTCCCTGCGCCGCCGCCGCCCGATACCAGCGTTCCGGCAGCGCCAGCCACAGCTCGCCGCAGCGCACGCCGGGAACGCCGTCGCGGCTGGCTATCTCTCCCGCCAGCAGGTTCATCGGCGGCGAGCCGATAAAGCGGGCCACAAAGGTGTTGCAGGGGCGATCGTAAATCTCCAGCGGCGGCCCCTGTTGGACGATAAGCCCCTCGCGCATCACCACGATTTGATCGGCCAGGGTCATGGCCTCAACCTGATCGTGGGTAACGTAAATCATGGTGGTCTTAAAGCGCTGGTGCAGCGACTTGATCTCCGCCCGCAGCTCCATGCGCAGCTGGGCGTCAAGGTTGGAGAGCGGTTCATCAAACAGGAAAACCTGCGGGTTGCGCACCATCGCCCGGCCCATCGCCACGCGCTGGCGCTGGCCGCCGGAAAGCGCGCGCGGGTAGCGGGCCAGCAGCTTATCGATTCCCAGCAGGCTGGCGATATGCTGGACTTTGCTTTTCTGCGTCTCTTTATCGACCTTTTTAACCTGCATATGGAAGGCGAGGTTTTCGGCTACCGTCAGGTGCGGGTAGAGGGCGTAGCTCTGAAAAACCATCGCCACGTCGCGATCGGCGGGATCGAGATCGCCAATCGGCCGGCGGTTCATTAATATCTCCCCGGCGGAAAGGGCCTCGAGCCCGGCCAGCAGCCGCAGCAGGGTCGATTTCCCGCAGCCGGAGGGCCCGACCAGCACCGTGAAGCTGCCGTCAGGAATGGTTAAATCCAGCGGCAGAAGCACCGTCTGTTTGCCGTAATGCTTGGCGACTTTTATCAGCTCAACGCTGGCCATCGGCGGTCTCCTCAATATGGTGTTGCAGGGTTCGCCAGTCGGGATAGTGGCGGGGGGAGGTACTAATGGCGTGCGCGGCAACGGCGTTGCCCCAGCGCAGCGCCTGGGCTGCCGGCTGGCCGCTTAGCAGCCCGGCGAGAAAGCCGGCGTTAAAGCTGTCGCCCGCGCCGATGGTGTCAATCACCTCGACCGGCTTCACCGCCGCGCGGTCGCCGCGCTCGGCGGTCCACCACCAGGCCCCGTCGGCGCCGCATTTGACGATGCAGCCTCCCCGGCCGCTGAGGCGCGACGCCAGGCTGCGGGCCGCCTGCGGCAGGTCGCTCATCGCGGCGAGTCCGAGGGTTTCAACTTCATTGAGCAGCAGCCAGTCGCAATCGGCCAGCCACTGGTTCACCGCTTCGCGCAGCGCCGGATCCCAGCTTTGCGGCGGCCAGCCGGTATCCACGGCGACCTGGAAGCCGCGCTGGCGCAGCGTCCGCAGCAGCCCCGGATAGTCCGGCAGCAGAGCGGTGCATAAAAAGGTCCCGCAGAGCAGGACGATATCGCCGGCCGTTGCCCGTTCCGGAAGCTGGGCGAGAACATCCTCCGCCGACAGGCGGGTGATATGCCCGTAGTTGCTGAGGAAGGAGCGCTCTTTATCGGGATGGGTAACCGCCACCGTCAGCGAGGTTTCGCAGGAGTACTGCGGCCAGCGTTCGGCGCTGCCGGGAAACTGGGCCGCCAGCCAGGCGGTAAAGGCGTCATCGCCCTGGCAGCCGATGGTGCGATGCGGGATCTGCATGGCGGCCAGCGCGAGGGCGCAGTTGCCCGCCGAGCCACCGGGGCGCAGGGCGCTGTGCTCCAGCATCACCTCCGTGCCCGGCAGGGGCCACTGCGCGAGGGTCCCCATAATCAAATCAATATTGTAATTGCCCGCGATATAGAGCACGGGCGCGGTGAGCTTGTGCATAGTTATCCTTTACTTCCACCGTTAGTGAGGCCGCTGACCAGCGTTTTTTGTAACCAGATAGCGATAAACAGAGGCGGGACCGAGGCGAGAATGCCGACGGCAGCCACCAGACCGTCGTCGGTGGCGCGTCCGGCGGTGAACCCGGCGATAGTGACCGGCAGGGTTTGAGCGGCGATATTGCTGGTAAACAGCAGCGAATAGAAAAACTCATCCCACGCCAGCAGCCAGCCAAACAGCGCCGAGGCGCCGAGCATCGGTTTCGCCAGCGGTATGGTGATGCGCAGCAGCACCTGCCAGACCCTCAGTCCGTCGAGGCGCGCGGCCTGTTCAATATCCTGCGGCAGCGCGTCAAACTGGTTTTTCACCATCCAGGTGAGGAACGGCATAATCAGCGAGCAGTAGACCAGCACCAGCCCGCTGCGGGTATTGAGCAGCCCGAAGTGTTCGAGAATAAAGTACAGCGGCAGGACGAAGGCCACCGGCGGCACCATGTAAATCCCCAGCCCGGCGTACAGCCAGCCGTCGCGGCCAGGATAGCGCGAGAAGCTGAAGGCGGCGGGCACCGCCAGCAGCAGCGAGACCAGCGTCGCCCCGGCGGCGACCAGCAGGCTGTTGCGCAGCGCGGGTAAAAATAGCGCTCCCGGCTCGCCGGGCTGCAGGGAGAGCAGGCGGCCGTAGCGGCTAAAGTCCCACTCCCCCGGCAGCCACTCCAGCGGCACGCGGGTCAGATCGGCGGGAGTGCTGACGCTCATTAAAAATAGCCACAGCATCGGCGCGAGAGTGGACAGGGCGACCAGCAGCGCCGCCAGATAGCGCAGCAGAGTGCGGATTTTACGCTTCATATTCGGTGCTCCGGCGGCGCTGGCGCAGCAGCATAAACAGATACAGGGCGATCAGCAGGGCGCACATCAGGGTCATCAGAATGGCGTAGGCCGCGCCGCTGCCCGCCCGCAGATAGCTGAAGGACTCCTGATAGACGAAAAAGCTGAGGGTTTTGGTGCTGTCGAGCGGGCCGCCGCGGGTCATCACGTAGATGATATCGAACACCTTGAAGGCGTCGATGGTCCGCAGCACCAGCGCCACGCCCAGCGGGGCGGCGATGGCCGGGAAGGTGATGGCGCGAAAGCGCCGCCACGATCCGGCCCCGTCGAGGCGCGCCGCCTCGTACAGATCCTCAGGAATGGACTGCAGCGCCGCCAGCACCAGCAGCGTGACCAGCGGATAGTTTTTCCAGATATCCGCCAGCATCACCGCATTCAGCGCCGAGTCCGGCGACCCCAGCCAGCTGCGATAGCCGTCGATGATCCCCAGCTGGGTGAGCAGCGCGTTAATGCTGCCGTAGTCCGGGTTAAAGTTAAGCCGCCACATCATCGCGTTCACGATGGTCGGCAGCGCCCAGGGCAATATCACCAGCACCCGCAGGATATTGCGTCCGACAAAGCGCTGATTGAGCAACAGCGCGACCAGCACGCCGATAACGCCCTCAATGGCGACGGAGACCACGGTAAAGTAGAGCGAACGGGCGAAGGCGGCGCGAAAATCCGGGTCGGTCAGAGCATAGAGATAGTTTTCCAGCCAGACGTAGTTCGTCGCCTCACCGTTTCCCACCAGCGCGGTATCGGTAAAACTCAGCCACAGGGTGCGCGCCAGCGGCCAGGCCGTCAGCAGAAACATCGCTACCAGCATGGGCGCCAGCAGCACCCATGCCTGACGACGCTCGCGTTGTTGCAAACTCAGCATCAAAACTCCTTAACGCAGGCGGGCCGCGCTTTTATCAACGGTCTGCATGGCGGCTTCCGGGGCTTCTTTACCCTGAAGCACCGACTGAAGCTGCTGCTGCAGGGTGTTGGAGAGCCGCGAATAGTCGGCGGTTTCCGGGCGCGAGAGCATCACGTTCAGCGATTTGTCCGCGGCGACGATCAGGCTCTCCTGGCCCTGGGCAACCGCCGGGTCGTGGTAGGAGGATTTCCACACCGGCAGGCTGAGTTTGGCGTATTTATCCTGCACCGGCTGCGAGGTCAGGTAGTGGATATACTGCCACGCCTGCTCCGGGTGCTGGCTGGCTTTGGCAATGCCTAAGCCCATCGAGCCGTTGACGGCGCCGGCTCTATCCGGGGTATCGCCGGGGGCGGGAATAATGCCGACGTCACCGGCGACTTTACTCTGTTTGGGGTCGTTGGCCATGTTGTACATATAGGTCCAGTTCAGCGCGAACGCCGCGTCGCCGTTGGAGAAGGCTTTACGCACGTCCTCTTCGAGATATTCGCGGGAGGCGGGGTTGGTCAGGCCGTCGTCCAACGATTTCTTCATCAGCGTGACCGCTTTGAGCGAAGCCGGCGTTGAGAAGTCGAGCTTGCCGTCCTGGTAGAACTTGCCGCCGAAGCCGGAGACGAGGGTGGTGTAGTCGCAGACCAGGGCTTCCGCCTGGGACCAGCTCCAGACCAGCGGGTATTTCACCACGCCTTTATCTTTAAGAATTTTGGCGTCGTCCAGCACCTGCTGCCAGGTGGTTGGCACCTGCTTGATGCCCGCCTTTTCGAGCATGGCTTTGTTGTAGTAGAGGTACTTGGTGTCGAGGATCCACGGCATCCCGAGGGTTTTGCCTTTGTAGACCACGGTATTCATTGCGCCAGGGAACACCTTCTCCCGCTCGTCGGCGGGGATCCGCGCCGAGACGTCCTGCAGCAGGTCGAAGCGGCTAAACTCCGCCGGCCAGATGGCATCGAAGAGCACCACGTCATAGCCGTTACCGCCGGCGCCGCGCGCCGCGACAATTTTGTCATGCAGCGCTTCATAGGGGACGAACTCGAGGTTGATCTTAATATCCGGGTTCTGCTTTTCGAAGTCGGCGGTCATCGCACGAATATCGTTTTCGCTGTACGCCGCCTGGGTCATAAACAGGGCGTTGACCTGGGTGGCGGCCGCGGCCGCGCTGCCGCTGATGACGAGCATAGCCAACAAACCGGCCTTCACCCGAAGTGTGCTGTGGTATTTCATGTGGCTCTCCGCTGTACTGAGAAAAAGGGGTTATGATTTATTAAATCAATTTGATTGATTTAATCGGGGCGACAATACAGCCGCAAGGTCATTCGTGGCCCTTGGCATAAGCGTAGCAAAGCTTGTGCCATGCGAAAGTCCGCCCGAGAATGTGATTGCGGGATTTGTGACGAAGGCTAGAATTGCTGCATCAGGCGCCTGGGAAAGGCAAGGAAGGGAAAGAATGAAAACATCGGGAACAAACCTTGAGCACGCGCGGGTGCACAACCGGCGGGTGGTGATTGAAGCCGTGCGCCTGCATGGCAAATTAACCCGCGCCGAGCTGGCGCGCTTGACCGCGCTGACCCCGCAAACGGTCTCTAATATTGTTGCCGAGCTGCAGCAGATGGAGATCCTCACCAGCCACGCGCCGCGGCGGGCGGCGGGGCGCGGACAACCCGCGGTGCCGGTGAGCCTCAACCCCTCCAGCGCGTGGTCTATTGGTATTCATCTCGATCACCAAACGCTGATCGTGGTACTGGTCGATCTCACCGGCGAGATCCATTTTCGCCGACTCATTTTGGTGCAAAAGCCCCAGCCTGGTGCCACCTTTGCGCGCATCGGCGAGGTGATACAGGAGCTGCGGACGCTGCCGGGGCTCGACTGGAGCCGGGTGCTGGGGATCGGCGTGGTGATGCCCGGTCCCTTTGGCGTGGAGGGGATCTCATCCACCGGGCCGACGACCCTTAACGGCTGGGAGGGCGTGGACGTCGAATCCGAGCTGGCGCGGCTTAGCGGTCTGCCGGTCACCCTCGAAAACGACGCGACGGTGGCGGCCATCGGCGAGCGTTTTCACGGCGTTGCCCGCCACCTGAACTCCTTTGTCTATCTCTATATCGGCACCGGGCTGGGTGCCGGTATTTTTACCGATGGCCATATTTATACCGGGCATGCGCATAACGCCGGGGAGGTCGGGCATATCGTCATCCAGCCCGGCGGCCGGACGTGCTACTGCGGCAATCAGGGCTGCCTTGAGCGCTATGTTTCGCTGCAGGCGGCCTATGAGTTCTGCGGCCTTGACCCGTATCGGGCGCTGCCGGAAGATCTGCTGGCGGTAGATGAGGCGCTGTTCGACCGTTGGATTGACAGCGCGCTGCCGCCGCTGCGCCAGGCGATCAACCTGCTGGAGTGCGTCTTTGATGCCGAAACGGTGGTGGTGGGCGGGACGATGCCGGCGCCGCTGCTGGAAAAAGTGCTGGCGCGCCTGCCGCCGCTGTATCAGTCGGTGCGCGGGCGCTATCTGACGGGGATGCGGGTGAAAATGGGGATGACCGGCACCGATACCGCCGCGCTCGGCGCCGCCGCGTTGCCTATATTCGATGAGTTTAACCCGCAGTTTCAGGCGCTGATGAAGTAGTCCGGCGGCCGCTAGCGTGGCCGTCGGGACTCAGGCTTGAGATTGCGCAGGGCCTGGGCCGTCAGCTCGTCGCTAATCAGCCCGCTGGCTCAGGGAGCCGTCGCCCTCAAGAAGAGAGGCTCGTTTCGTCTTCTCAGGCTTTGGGCTGCGGCAGGCGATGGATCTGCAGTACCGCTTTTGCCGCTTCCTGACCCTTTTTCACGAAGTGCCCGCGATAAAAATCGATAAATTCGGCGGCAGGCTGGAAGTTGTGCGGCGTCAGAGAGACCGAGAACATCGGCACTTCCGTCGCCAGCTGCGCCTGCATCAGGCCGCTAACCACCGCCTGGGCCACGAAGTCATGGCGATAGATCCCGCCGTCAACCACCAGCGCGGCGCAGACGATGGCATCATAGCTGCCGCTTTTCGCCAGACGCTGGGCCAGCAGCGGCATTTCAAACGCCCCGGGAACGTCCCAGCTATCAACGGTGTATTCCACCTGCTGACTATCCAGCTCCTGGCGGAATCCGCTCTCGGCCTGGCTGACGATATCCGCGTGCCAGTTGGCTTTGATAAAGGCGACTCTTAACGATGGCATGACACACTCCTGTTAAACGGTCGGCATCAGGCGATGCGGACCCAATTATTGAGACCAGCAGGTCCTCGACTCCGCTATCGATACAGGGGACCTAAAAGGCCACGCTTTCAGCGATATTGGCGACAACCTGGCTATCGGTCGGTTCGCGTTCTTTTAAAACTGAGCTCAAGGCAGATCTCGTTCTCCTCTGCGCCACCGCGCCTGAACGCGTCGAGCAGCGGTTCGGGTTGGATCCGTCTGTTAACATTATACTGTAATGTAAAGGGTCGATGCCCGCCTTTATCCAGCATGCTTTGCATAATGTGGATAATTGACGCGTCGCGGGGGAGGTGGGCAGTATCCGCCATCATCCGCATCGGCAGCGCCCCGCAGGCGCTTCGTTTACCCCACGTTTCTGGCAAAGCTAAGTCATTTAAATACTTTGTTATTTTCCGTGTTATCTCACATCTTCGAAGGATAAAAGATAACGCGGAAACGGTATTTGCAGTAATGACCAAAAAAACGTCTGTCTATTTGCACCCGCAGCAGCGCGACCTTATCCACCAGCTTTCACGCAGCCGCTTATGGCGCAGCGAACTTCCGACCTGGCTCCTGATTATCACCATTTACGGCGGCTGGTTTGCCACCCTCGTATACTGGAAAACGCTGGGGCTGCTGCCGGCAACGCTGCTGCTGATCTGGTTTAGCGCCTGGTATATGTCGTTACAGCATGAGCTGATACACGGCCATCCGACGCGCTGGCCGCGCCTGAATCAGCTGCTGGGCATCCTGCCGCTGGCGGTGTGGTATCCCTACGGCCTGTACCGGGATTCGCATCTCGCGCACCACGATAATCACCATCTCACGCTGCCGGTCGATGATCCCGAATCCTACTATTTTACCGCCGAGAGCTGGCGGCGTTTCGCGCCCTGGCAGCGCCGGGTGATTCATCTGCGCAACACCTTTATCGGACGGCTGCTGCTGGCACCGCTGCTGGATATTGCGCAAACGCTCGTCAGCGCGTGGCGCGCCTTTCGCCTGCGCCAGAAGGCGGCGATGGCGATGTGGGCTACCCACGGCCTGCTGCTGGCCGGCCTGTTTGCGCTGATGGTGCACGTTGAGTTCTCGCCGCTCTATTTTGTCGCCGCCGTCAGCTATCCGGCGCTGGCGCTCACCAAGGTTCGCTCCTTCCTTGAGCATCGGGCCGCCGACGATCCGCTGGCGCGCTCGGTGATTAATGAAGCGGGGCTGGCGTGGCGGGTGCTGTTTCTTAACCTCAACTATCATTCAGTTCATCACGACCTGCCGGGGATCCCCTGGTACGGATTGCGTAAACTTTATCTGCTCGAACGGGAGAGCTACCGGCAGCGTAACCACGGCTTTGTGGTGCGCGGCTATGGCGAATGGCTGCGGCGCTTTTCGTTTCGCGCGGTGGCGGTGAACGCCCATCCCGGCGTAAAAAAGCGGCCTGTCGCGGGGGAGAACCATGAATAACGTTGTCGATTTTCCCATGTATGCGGTTAATCATGAAGAGACGCGGGCGCTGTGGCTGGCGCTGCGCGAGATCCTCGCGGCCCGCGGGGTGGCAGTGGCGGACCTGCCGGCGCGATGGCCCCGGGATGAGCTGCTGAACCACTGGCGCGATCCGCAGCTGCTGCTGAGCCAGACCTGCGGCTATCCGCTGGTCACCCTGCTTGCGGATGTGCAGATCGTCGGCTGCTTTCACTACGCGGCGGAGGGCTGTGAAGGGGCGAATTATCGTAGCCTGCTGGTGAGCCAGGAGGCGAACCGGCATCGGACGCTGGCGGATTTTCGCCATCGGCGGGCGGTGTGCAATTCGCCAGACTCCCAGTCCGGCTACAATGCGCTGCTGGAAAGGGTGGCGCCGCTGGCCGAGAGCGGCCGCTTTTTTTCCGCCGTGCGCTGGAGCGGCAGCCACCGCCAGTCGCTGATTGAATTACAGCAGGGAACGGCTGATATCGCGGCGATTGACTGCGTCAGCTGGGCGCTGCTGCAGCGCCACGACCCCGCGCTGCTTGCCGGACTGTGCGTTATCGGACGCAGTCCGTTGGCGCCGGGGCTGCCGCTGATAAGCAGCAAAGATACGCCGCCGGCGACGATGGCGCTCCTGCGCGAGGCGCTGCATCAGCTGGTTACCGGCGCGCAGTACCGGGATATTTGCCGGGCGCAGCTGATCGACGATTTTAGCGTTGTGACGCGCCAGCCGTATGCGCAGCTGCTGGCGTGGCGCGCCGAGGCGGCGACAAGGGGCGTGACCCAACTGTAGGCGGGTGAAGGAGGCCCGGCCTCCTTCGGCGCAGGCTAGCGCGGACCCGGCGCGGTAAAGCGGTTTTCCGCCGCCGGCAGCCCGAGTTTCTCCCGCAGCGTGCCCGACGGGTAGCTGGTGCGCATCGCGCCGTTACGCTGCAGGATCGGCACCACCTGGTCGACAAAGCGATCGAAATCCCCCGGCAGCAGCGGGAACATCAGGTTAAATCCGTCCGCCGCGCCAGCGCGCCAGGTGGCGGTCAGCGCGTCGGCAACCTCCTCCGCGCTGCCGATCAGCAGCCAGCTGTCGGAGCTTTGCAGCAGCAGGCGCCCCAGCTGCAGAACGGTCAGGCTGGGATCGTAGTGGCGGATAAGCTGCAGCGCGGTGCGGATGCCGTCAAACGTCGCCTCGTCCGGCAGCGGCGGCAGGGGCTGGTCCGGCGAGTGGGCGCTTAAATCCATCCGCAGGTAGGACGAGAGCAGGTCTATCGCCATCTGATCGCTCATCAAACGCTCGTTAAGCCGTTGGCGCTCCTCCTTCTCGGCGTCGGAATTGACCACCACGGGCAGAACGCCGGCGATGATTTTAAAGTGCGCCGGATCGCGCCCATAGTCCCGCAGCCGTTGATTCATCTCCTGACGATAGGCCAGCCCCTCTGCAATGGATTTAATAAACACGAAGTGCATATCTGACCACGCCGCGGCGAGGTTTTTCCCCGCCTCGGAAGACCCCGCCTGGACCAGCACCGGATGACCCTGCGGCGGGCGCGGGACGTTGAGCGGCCCGCGGACGTTAAAGAACTCGCCGCGATGGTTGAGGTGGTGCACCTTAGACGCATCGGCAAACAGGCCGCTCGTTTTGTCATACAGCACCGCATCGTCCTCCCAGGAGTCCCAAAGGCGGGTGACGACATCGATAAACTCCCCGGCGCGCTGGTAGCGGTTGCCGTGCTGCGGAAGCTGGTCGAGGCCGAAGTTCGCCGCTTCCTCTTCCAGCCACGAGGTGACCACGTTCCAGCTCGCCCGACCGCCGCTGAGAAAGTCCAGCGAGGCAAAGTAGCGGGCGAGATTGTAGGGCTCGTTGTAGGAGGTGGAGGCGGTGCCCATCAGGCCGATATGCTCGGTCACGGCGGCAAGGGCGGCGAGCAGGGTGATGGGCTCCAGCCGTGCGTTGGCGTAGTGGGTTAAGCCGCTGGGCACCGTATCCCAGATGGCAATGTGGTCGGCGACAAAAATGGCGTCGAGGGTGGCGGCCTCGGCCTTCTTCGCCAGCTCCGCGTAGTAGCCGAGGGTGAAAATTTCTTTGCCCGGCGCCTGAGGATGGCGCCATGAGAAGCGGTAATCCCCCTGCGGATTAAAGAAAAACAGGTTCAGAATCATATGATTTTCAGACATGTGCGACTCGTTTGCGGTTATTGCCGATCCCTGGCATGGAGAGGTTAGCGGTTTGCCAGATGGTCGTTGACCCACGCTTCCGCCACGGCGGCCGGGTCTTTATGCTGCAGATCGACCTGCTGGTTGAGCTCAATCAGGGTGGCGTTGTTCAGCTTGCCGGAGACGTCGTTCAGCACCTTGCTCACCGTCGGCGTCAGGCTGGCTTTACGCACCAGCGGCACCACGTTCTGGCTCGGCTGCTCGTGCTTATCGTCATCCAGCACCACCCAGTCCTCTTTCGCCAGGTTGCCCTGGGTAGAGATAACCGTCGCAACGTCGATTTTGCCGGAGTTGAGCGCCAGGCGAGTCAGCGGCCCGCCCATATCGAGGGATTTTACCGCCTTAAATTCGAGGCCATAGACGCGCTTAAGCCCCGGCAGGCCGAGCGCGCGCACCGCCAGCTCCGGTGGCCCGCCGATCGTCAGCTGATGAGCGATGGGCTGCAGATCGGAGAGCTTGCTCAAGCCGTACTTTTTCGCCGTGTCGGCGCGAACCGCCCACGCGGTAATTGAGGTCGCCGGGGAAGGCGTCAGCAGCGTGAAGTCGGCGGGCAGAACCTTAGCCAGCTCGGCGCTGACGTCGCTCTGGCTGGTGGCCAGGGTTTTTCCGTCGTAGTAGTTAAGCAGGGCGCCAAGATACTCCGGCACAATATCAATTTCGCCGCTCTTTAATGCCGGAATAATGATCTCGCGGTTGCCGAGATTAAGTCGGGTACTGACCTCAATATTATTTTTCTTCAGCGCGCTGGCGTAAATATTCGCGAGAATAGAGCTCTCGGTGAAATTAGCGCCGCCGATCGTGACGCTTTCCGCTAATGAGCTAAAGCTTAAGCCGAGTAACCCGACGGCTAATAGTGACAGGCGAAAACGGCGACGGTGAAAAGGGAAAGCTAATATATTGTGCATAGTGCCTCGCTAGGTGAATAAATATCCGTGATGCGTTAAGTCAGCCACGGGTACGCTGCCGCCCGTGTGAGATATTCGGGCCGCGGCAATGGGTGATAAAAACTAATACTCCGGAGTGCCGATGGTATGGGTGAAGCGCCGGTCAATCAGTGAAAAGAGCAGCTCGCTGCCGATGGCCAGCAGGGAGACCACCAGCGAGCCGGCGATCACCTGCGGAATATCGCGCTGGCCGAGCCCGTCAATCAGAAACCGACCGAGGCCGCCGAGGCCCGCATAGGCCGCGACGACGGCGGTGGCGATAAGCTGTACCAGCGCGGTGCGCATTCCGGCGAAAATAAGCGGCGCGGCCAGCGGGATCCGCAGCTGCCAAAGGCTTTGTAGCGGCGTCATGCCCAGCGCCTTCGCCGCATCGCACAGCTGGCGGTCGGCGTGATAGATCCCGACCCAGGCGTTGGTCAGAATCGGCGGAACGGACATGGCGACCAGCGCGGCGAAGAGCGGAATATCGTTAAAGCCGAACAGCAGAATGCACAGCAGAATTAATCCCAGCGCCGGAACTGCCCTGCCGATATTAAATAAGTTAATGATCACGAAGGCGCCTTTGCGCCAGTAGCCGAGCGCAATTCCCGTGGGCAGGGCAATGGCGGAGGCGATCAGCATGCTCAGCGTAACGTAATAAATATGCTCCCGCAGGCGCACCAAAATACCGCCGTCGCTGAGCCAGTGTTCGGGCTGCAAAAACCAGCCCAGCGTTGCCTGTAGGATATCCATCAGCGCGTCCAGGGCGTAAGCCAATAGCCAACGCGGGCGATCAGCGAGTCAAATAACAGCGACAGCGCAAGGCTCAATGCCAGGCTGACAATGACAGGAGTAATAAAATCCTGGTTAAACCCCGCCAGCAGCAGCTGTCCCAGCCCGCCCTGGCCAATCAGCGCGGTCACCGTCACCAGCCCAACCAGGGTGACGGAGGCGATGCGCAGGCCGGCGAAAAGCGACGGTGCCAGCAGGTGCAGCTCGATATCAAAAAAGCGGTAGCCGCGGGTGTAGCCCAGCGCGCGGGCCGACTCCAGCACCGCCGCCGGCAGCTTCTCGATGCCGGCAAGCGTGTTGCGCAGCAGGATCAGCAGGGAATAGAGCGTCAGGCCGATGACCGAAGTGGTCAGCGACAGGCCGGTAAACGGCAGCAGTAAAATGAACAGCGCCAGCGAGGGGATCGTAAACAGGACCCCGCAGAGATAGAGCAGAGGCTGCGCGGCCTTCGGCCAGCGCAGAGTCAGGCCAATCAGTAATCCCGTCAGCAGGGTGCCAAAAAAGAGCGAGATAGCCACCAGCTGGGTATGCTGCCACAGCAGCGCGCCGATCATCATCCGGTTGTCGAGGATCCACTGCCAGTCAACCATAGCGGCGAATTTCCACCAGACCATCCAGCACGTGCTGGAGCAGCGAGTACGAAACGGTGCCCTGATATTTTCCGCTGTCGTCGACGTGTACCAGCACGCCGCCCGGCGCATCCAGCAGCGCGCTGTAGGCAAAGCGCAGGCTGTGCAGCGCGGCCAGCGGCTGGGTGATGGGCAGCGAAATGCGCCGGTGCGGGTCGAACCACTGCAGCGGACGCTGGTGCTTATCGAGGA
Source organism: Klebsiella terrigena (assembly GCF_006539725.1). Classification (GTDB taxonomy): domain Bacteria; phylum Pseudomonadota; class Gammaproteobacteria; order Enterobacterales; family Enterobacteriaceae; genus Klebsiella; species Klebsiella terrigena. Next base: position 157,462 of record NZ_BJNO01000006.1, read on the forward strand.
TCAGCTGCAGCGGGCTGCTGAGGGTTGGGTGACGGCTGGCGATCGGCGCATGCTGCTCGTCAACCAGCGCCACGTCATGGCGCGGCAGCTGGCCGACCTGAATCATGCCCAGCCGCTTGAGGTTGGGCTCGGGGCCGATAAAGCGGCGGACAAAGTCGCTGGCCGGGTGCGATAAAATATGGTCAGGAGAGGCAAACTGCGCCAGCACGCCGCCCTCCTCGAAAATGGCAATTCTGTCGCCCAGGCGGATGGCCTCGTTAATATCGTGCGTCACCAGCACTATCGTTTTATGCAGGCGTTGCTGGAGCAGCAGCAGCTCGTCCTGCAGGCGTTCGCGCACCAGCGGGTCGATGGCGGCAAAGGGCTCATCCATCAGCAGCACCGGCGGGTCGGCCGCCAGCGCCCTGGCGATAGCAACGCGTCCCTGCTGGCCGCCGGAAAGCTGATGCGGATAGCGCTCAAGCAGCAGGCGGTCCAGCGACATTAAATCGACCAGCTCGGCAATGCGCGCGCGGATCTGCGTTTTGCTCCAGCCGAGCAGGCGCGGTACCGTCGCGATATTTTGCGCCACCGTGCGGTGCGGAAATAACGCCGCACTTTGCATAACAAAACCAATTTTGCGGCGCAGCTGGATAATATCGCTTTCGGCTATTTTTACACCCTGCACGTAGACGTAACCGGAGTCCGGCTTATCGAGCTGATTAATCATCCGTAATAGGGTGGTTTTACCGCAGCCGCTGGGGCCAACGAAGGTGCAGAGTTCGCCGCTATTAATCGTCAGGTTCAGATTGCTTATTGCCGCATGCGCGCTGCCGGGGTAGGTCTTATAGATATTTTCGAGTCTAATCATTTGCCGCCGTCGCGCCCTGAAGTTTATTTCATGGAAAGCATGAATAAACTACAAGCTACAGAGGCGGTGATTAACCGGCAAATATGATATTTGCATTTGCAATGCCGCTATTTGAATTTAACGCGTGGGGGAAAGCTGATAATGAAAAGGCCACGATAACCGTGGCCAGGAGCATAATTAAAGCAGCAGGTAGCTGAGTGCGGAAAAGGCAACCATCCCGGCAATTACCGTCGCAAACAGGCTGCGGGTGAGGACGCCGGCCACCGTCGCGGCGGCGGCGGCCAGCAGCGAAATGCTGATCCCCGAGCCGCTTAGCGCCGGTTTGCCGAGCAGCTCTGCGGCAATAATCGCCGCCATAATGGCGGACGGAATAAAGCTCAGCCACTGCTGGATAACCGGCGCCAGGCGAAAACGCGAAAGCAGTAAAACAGGCACCGTGCGCATCAGGGCGGTGACCAGCGCGGAGGCGAGAATGGCAAGGATAATATTGCGTTCCATCTATTGTTCTCCTTTGGACGTCAGGCGCAGCCCGACCGTTGCCAGCGTTGCCGCGACCGACGCCGCCACGATGACCACAACGCTCATATCGGCGTGGCCGGCGGTGAACAGGGTGATGACCACCGCCGTCGCAATGCTGAAGGCCTCCAGCGCTTTACGCCGGCTGGCAAACCAGATCATCAGCACCAGCCCGATAAACATCGACACCAGGCTGAAGCTCAGCCCCTCCATCAGCGACGGCGGAAGGGCGGAGGCTAACCCCGCGCCGACCACGCAGGCGAGGATCCAGTTCAGCCACGCGGCGACGTTGAGCCCGAGCATCCACGCGTAGGGCACTTTGTTGTGCCCGCTGCCGCGCTGGACCGCGACGCCGAAGGTTTCATCGGTCAGCAGCAGCCCGCTGATAATTTTTTGCCCGGTCGTGTATTCCCGAAAGAATACGCTCATGGCGGAGCTCATCAGCAGGTAGCGCAGGTTCACCAGCAGTACGCTCAGCACCACCGAGGCGACTTCGGCGCCGGTGGCCCACAGCGAATAAAACAGGAACTGGGCGGAGCCCGCGTACAGCGCGCTCGCCAGTAGCGCCGTCTGCGCGGTGGTGAACCCTGATAATGTGCCGATAGCCCCGGCGGCAAAGCCAATGCTCCAGTAGCCGGGGATGGTGGGCAGGCAGGCGATAATGCCCGCGCGAAACTCCGCGGCTGCCTCATCCCTGGGCGAGGTCTTCTTGTTCATCAACATCAAATAGTCCCGAATTGTCCGTCACTGAATGATAATCTTAAGAAATCGTCAGGATCGCTATAGTAAAATCCTGCTCATTGGCTGAAATATCAATTTTGCGCAATAAAAAGGGTGGCGGGGTGGCGAAAGAGATACGGGATGATATCAGGCTCTGGCGGGACAGCGAGCTGCACGGTGGGATGGAGATCCTCCGCGCCTCCTGCTACGAGCACAGCTATCCGCCGCACTTTCATCATGAATATGTGATTGCCGCCTTCGCCCGCGGGGCGCAGCGCACGCGCATCTGCCGGGAGCGCGGCATCGCGGCGGCGGGGACGGTGATGGTTATCATGCCCGGCGAAGTGCATACCGGCGAAGCGGTGCAGCGTGACGAAGGCTGGGATTACTGCGCATTTTATCCTTCAGCGCAGCTGATCGATGAGGTGGCCGCAACGGTGCTCACCGGCGCAGGCGAGGTCCATTTTGGCGGCGAAGGGATGCGCCACGACCCGCTGATGGCCCGCAGCATGCTGCAGGCCTCCGCCGTGCTTGGCGCCAGCCGCGATCCGCTGGAAAAAGAGTGCCTGATGTATCAGGTGCTGAATATGCTGGTGGGGCGCTATGCCGGGCGCAGCGCTCGCGGTGGCCGACGGGATGCGATCCGCGCCGACATCCGTCGCGCCATCGAGTTTTTACACTGCGCCTATCAGCAGCCGCTGGCGGTTAAGGAGATTGCCGGGGTCGCCGGGCTGAGCGAGTTTCATTTTATGCGCACCTTCCAGACACAGACCGGGCTGTCGGTCCATCAATACCTGACGCAGCTGCGCCTGGTCAGAGCCAAAGGGCTGCTGGCGAAAGGCTTCGGCGCCGCTCAGGTGGCGACGGACGTCGGGTTTTACGATCAAAGCCACCTGATTAAATACTTCCGCCTGCATTATGGCACCACGCCCGGCGTTTTTGCGGCCTCATCGATATAGGCCGTCCGACAGACGCTTCCCGGCACAGCGAATGATTTTGCGTATGCAACTAACATATCCGTATTTGCGCGATGGCGCCGATCGGTTATTTATAGCGGCTGGCATTCGCCTGCAGGAGGCATTGATGGAGATTAACTCAGTATACCGGATCGCCGCCGGGCTGGAGCAGGTCTGGCAGTCGCGGGTATTGGGCGCGGTAGGCAATAGCGCCATAAAGGTCATAAAAATGGGCGGTGAGGGGATCGCCGCCGAAGCGCACGATGACTTCGACGAACTGCTGCTGGTGCTGGAAGGGGCGCTGCCGCTGGTTATCGACGGCAGACGGTTCAACCTCGCCGCCGGCGATTACTGCTTTGTGCCGAAGGGCGCCGTGCACCACGTTCCGGCCGGTAGCTTCGGTACGCTGCTGCTGGTTGATATCAGGGACGCGCCGCTGGATTAATCGCTGCCGACCGGCAGGTTTCAGAACGGACTGGCGCTGCTGGCGTTGATTGGCTCCCCGCTGATCGGGTGGGTAAAGCGCAGCTCGCTGGCGTGCAGCATCAGGCGCGGCGTGCTCTCGGTGCCGGGTAGCAGCAGGCCGCCGTAGAGATCGCAGCCTAAAATGGGGTGCCCCGCGAGCTGACAGTGAATGCGCAGCTGGTGGGTGCGACCGGTCTCCGGGGTGAGCCGCACGCGGGTCAGCGGCAGCAGCGTCCCGTCTTCACCCTGGCGCTGCAGGCGCTCAAGCACCCGATAGCGGGAGCGGGCCGGCTTGCCGCGGGTGGCGCAAATGGTCATCCGCGGAAACAGCGCCGGGTCTTTGGCGATGGGGGCGTCTATTACGCCTTCATTATCGGTCAGGTGCCCGCACAGCAGCGCGCTGTAGACCTTGCTCACCGCGCGTTGGCTAAACTGCTGGCAGAGGGCGGCGTTGATGGCCTTGCTGCGGGCAATCACCATCACGCCGGAAGTGCCGAAATCGAGACGATGAACCAGCGTACAGCCGGGAAAGGTCTGGACTAACCGATGATGCACCGAGTCGAGATTGCGCGGGTTTTTCCCCGAGAGGCTGAGCAGGCCGGCAGGTTTTGCGATCAGCAGCAGATGATCGTCCTGATAAAGGATCTCAATTTCTGCATGGCACGGCGGGGCAATAAAGGTATCAACGATCGTAGACATCGGGCGGCTCGCCTGGGAAAGAGGAGGCGGATGATAGCGAATTTTCTGCCAGCTGGCGAATTCGCTATCTAGCCGGCGACGGACGCAAACCGCCGGTTTTATTACTCAGGACTGGCGGGCATCCCGGGATTTAATATGCTGCCAGAAGCGCTCGGCCGACTGGTTAAGCCGCGAGCCGGAACGATACATGTAGGCCCCGATCGGCAGCGAGAGCGTGGTGTCCATAATGGCCAGGCGGCCCTCATCGAGCTCGCGCTGGATAGAGTATTGCGGCAGCCAGCCTACGCCGTCGCCGTTGAGGATCATCCGCTTAAGCAGCTCGCTCATCGACGAGACGAAGGTCAGCGAGAAGGTGATCCCCGGCGTGCGGTCGATAACCTGATTTACCTGGCGCCCCATATAGCTATCGTTGGCATATCTCATCAGCGGCAAAACGCCGCGGTGCAGATGAAAGAGCGGCCTGCCGCTCTCATCGCAGGGCGTAACAAGGTGCACCGAGGAGTCGAAAATTTTGTGGTTAATAAACGGATAGTTCATTAACTCCTCATTATAAAACGACAGAATAAAGTCGCTCTTGCCTTCCTTAAGGTTAAATACGGCTTCGTTAACGTTAATGGATTCGACGTGGAAGGTTTTATTTTTTATATCGGTGTAGCCGGCAATTAATTCCGGAAGGACTAAAACAGAGAGCGACGGAGCGGCATCGATTCTTATTTTCTGAGTAGTGTTATTTAGCCCCTTAATGCGACTAATCTGAAAGTCCATATCGTCCAGCATATTTCGCGCATAGCCGACGAAAATTTTGCCACGAGTGGTGAGCTGCAGCGGGTTAACCCCGCGGTCGAAGATGCTGAAACCCAGCGACGCCTCGAGCGCCTGAATCCTGCGGCTGAACGAGGATTGCGATATATTTCTGGTTTTAGCCGCCAGAGTAAAGCTTCTGGACTCCTCCAGAGCAATGACATCGTACAGCCACTTCACTTCAAGATTAGCCAGCACGGATCCGTTCCTTAACGCTGTATTTAATGCTATGCAATTTTAGCATAACGCATAGAAACTATGCAATTAACATAACTAACCACAGGTGTTAACATTTTTCTCAGATTTAGCGTATTCCTAAGCAGTTAATACGAGTTTCGTAAAGCACAGGCGATACCCTACGAGCACCGCTATAAAATCGCTGCTCCAGGCTGCTCATCCTGTTATTTCATTTTGCTGTGGATTTTTTACACCGGAATTCACAGAAGAACGCAATGACGGGCTGAAATAATGAATACATCTTACCTAGCCAGCTGTTTGTCAGGAGTTCCATGCCACGTATCGAATTAGTAAAACAGGCTCTGCACGAGCTTGGTATTAAGGATAGCAGCGAGTTATTTTATAACCCCGATTACGACCTGCTGATTGCCCATGAAACCAGCCCGGAACTCACCGGCGCAGCGCGCGGCGTGATGACCGCATCCGGCGCAGTGGCCGTTGATACCGGGATATTTACCGGACGTTCACCGCGTGACAAATATATCGTCAGAGATGACCTGACCCGCGATACCGTCTGGTGGTCCGATGCCGGGCTTGGCCGCAACGACAATAAGCCGTTAACGCCGCAGATTTGGGCCAGCCTCAAAACGCGGGTTGCCGGACAGCTGAGCGGTAAAAAGCTGTACGTGGTTGATGCCTGGTGCGGGGCAAGCCCTGATACGCGCCTCGGCGTGCGCTTTGTCACCGAGGTGGCGTGGCAGGCTCACTTCGTCAAAAACATGTTTATCGTTCCCGAGGCTGAGGAGCTGGAACAGTTCACGCCGGACTTCGTGGTCCTCAACGGCGCGGGCTGCACCAACGACCAGTGGCAGGAGCAGGGCCTCAACTCCGAGAACTTCGTTGCCTTTAACCTGAGCGAGAAAATTCAGCTTATTGGCGGCACCTGGTACGGCGGAGAGATGAAAAAAGGGCTCTTCTCGGTCATGAACTATCTGCTGCCGCAGCAGGGCATTGCTTCGATGCACTGTTCGGCTAACCGCGGCGAAGAGGGCGACGTGGCCCTGTTCTTCGGCCTTTCCGGTACCGGCAAAACGACCCTCTCCACCGATCCTCTGCGCCAGCTTATCGGCGACGACGAACACGGCTGGGATGACGACGGCGTGTTCAATTTTGAAGGCGGCTGCTACGCCAAAACCATCAACCTCGATCCGCAGGCGGAACCGGAGATTTATCAGGCGATTCGCCGCGATGCGCTGCTGGAAAACGTGGTGGTCCGGGCTGACGGCACGGTGGATTATGCCGACGGCAGTAAGACCGAAAATACCCGCGTTTCATACCCGCTGTCGCATATCGAAAATATCGTCAAGCCGGTCTCTCGTGCCGGCCATCCGGCGCGGGTGATTTTCCTCGCCGCCGACGCATTCGGCGTGCTGCCGCCGGTTTCACGTCTGACGACCGAACAGATGCAGTACCATTTCCTGTCGGGCTTCACCTCGAAGCTGGCCGGCACCGAGCGCGGTATCACCCAACCGACGCCAACGTTCTCCGCCTGCTACGGCGCGGCGTTCCTGCTGCTGCACCCCACGCAGTACGCCAGCGTGCTGGCCGCCAAAATGGCGGAAGCGGGCGCCGAAGCCTGGCTGGTCAATACCGGCTGGAACGGGGAGGGTAAACGCCTGTCCCTGCGCGATACCCGCAGCATTATCAGCGCTATCTTAAACGATACTACCGGCCCTCTGCGCACCGAGACGATCCCGGTCTTTGGCCTGGCTATTCCGCAGAGCATCCCGGGCGTTGACAGCGCGCGGCTCGATCCGCGCAGCGGCTGGAGTTCTGCCGACGGCTGGCAGGAGAAAGCCGAGAGTCTGGCCCAGCTGTTTATCGATAACTTCAGGCAATATAGCGATACCGAGGCCGGCGCGCGCCTGGCGCTGGCGGGCCCGAAGCTTGAACCGTCCGCCGCTACGGCAAACTAATCCGCAACGCTAAATAGCGTCGCCCGCGCTCAACCCGGATGGCAACACGTTTGCTGTCCGGGTTTTTCTGTTTCTGGCAACCGGCTGAACGCGCATTAGCGGTCAACGTCGGCCGCGCCGGCTTTCGCTTGCCCGCTTCTTTAGTCAATACCGCTCCTTACGTCAATATTGCCGGCTCCTCTCCTTGTGGTGTTTTAAATGTCCGATACTGGACTTGAAAAATATTATTTTATTATTTCATTTATTAATTTGGCATTTTCATTGTTGTCGTGAATGTTATTTATTTTTGCGGTGTGGCTTTATTTAAAATAAATATTGGCGGGTGACAGGTGCGCCAGGCCTGTGATGTCGGGCTTATGGCGCGGGTCGCTTTTAATTAGCGATTGCCGTTACGGGTTATTTGAATTTTTCACACTTTACGCCGCGATGAATTTAGAGTAAAAACAAAAAGCCGCATTCTTTATAGTGACAATCTTTCAGGTTAAGTGATTAATTTATTCAGGAGATAAGTATATATGTCTGAATCATTTCAGAACGAAATACCTCGTGCGCGTGTAAATATAAAGCTGGATCTTTTGACGGGGGGCGTTCAGAAGAAAGTTGAGCTCCCGCTAAAGCTCCTGAGCGTGGGTGACTTCAGCAACGGCAAGGCAGAGGGCACGCTCTCTGAGCGCGATAAGATAGACATCAACAAGAACAATTTTAACAGCGTCCTGGCTAATCTTAATCCGGAAGTCAATCTCACCGTTAAAAACACCCTCGCCAGCGATGGTTCTGAAGAAAACGTGAAGCTCTTTTTTCACAATATGAAGGACTTTGAGCCGGAAGCGGTGGCGCGGCAAATTCCACAGCTTCGGGCAATGCTCGCGATGCGTAATCTGCTGCGCGATTTGAAATCAAATCTTCTGGATAATATGACTTTTCGGAAAGAACTGGAAATTATATTAAAAGACCCCGCGCTTTCCGCAGAGTTGCGTAATGAACTGAATGCGCTTGCCCCGACCCAGGATTAATTACTGGACATTTTTATCACGGAATAATGACGAGTAAATGCTAATGTCAGTCAATAACGAATCCCAGAATCTGGCGGGTGGCGCCGTTGTCGAAAAACACCTGCCGCAGGGTGGGGTATATGCCTCACTGTTTGACAAAATAAATTTAACACCGGTGGCTGAGCTCGGTGATTTAAACGGTTTTGATGATACGACCGTCATGGCGGAAACCTCCGCCGACGCGCGCGTGACCGCCGCGGTGAAAGTGTTTATGCAGTGTCTGCAAAAATCCGGGCACAAAGTGGAGAAGCTGGATAAGACGATCCTCGACCATCATATTGCGGAGCTGGATTTTCAGATTGGCCGCCAGCTTGATGAAGTCATGCATCACCCGGATTTTCAGCGCACTGAGGGCGTCTGGCGTGGGCTCAAATCGCTGGTGGATAAAACCGATTTTCGCCAGAACGTCAAGCTGGAGCTCCTCGATTTGTCTAAAGAGGAGCTGCGCCAGGACTTCGAGGACTTTCCGGAAATTATCCAGAGCGGGCTGTATAAGCAGACCTATATCGCGGAGTACGACACCCCGGGCGGCGAGCCTATTGCCGCGGTTATCTCGGCCTATGAGTTCGATGCCTCCGCTCAGGACGTGGCGCTGATGCGTAACATCTCAAAAGTCGCCGCCGCCGCGCATATGCCGTTTATTGGCTCCGCGGGACCGGCGTTCTTTTTAAAGGAGAACATGGAGCAGGTTGCGGCCATCAAGGATATCGGCAACTACTTCGATCGCGCCGAATATATCAAATGGAAAAGCTTCCGCGACACCGACGACTCTCGCTACATCGGCCTGGTGATGCCGCGCGTGCTGGGCCGCCTGCCGTATGGCCCGGATACCGTGCCGGTGCGCAGCTTCAACTATGTCGAAGAGGTGAAGGGGCCGGAACACGACAAATACCTGTGGACCAATGCCTCCTTCGCCTTTGCGGCAAACATGGTGAAAAGCTTCATCAACAACGGCTGGTGCGTGCAGATCCGCGGGCCGCAGGCCGGCGGCGCGGTGCAGGACCTGCCCATTCATCTGTACGATCTCGGCACCGGCAATCAGGTGAAAATTCCGTCAGAGGTGATGCTGCCGGAAACCCGCGAATTTGAGTTCGCCAACCTCGGTTTTATTCCGCTTTCCTATTATAAGAACCGGGATTACGCCTGCTTCTTCTCGGCAAATTCGGCCCAGAAACCGGCGCTGTACGACACCGCGGACGCTACCGCAAACAGCCGGATTTGCTGGATAAAACATAAGGCACTCTGTTATTTCGGAGCATATTTTCGGGGAAAGTACCGGGTTGATTGCCACGAAGGTCTTTCTGAAGAGTATTTTCCTGAAAGGAAAAAGGACGGAATTCATGGCGGAAGAAAACGCGGCAGGTAATGAGAGCAGCCCCTCAATGACCTGCATAAAACCAGAATGGGACGACAGTGGACAGGTCTGCTGGCCCGGCATACAGAATCAGAAAAAATCAGAGAATGCTAAAGCTGTTTTGCTTCAGCCACCTGTCAAAGCGATCCCCGTTATCTTCCTTCCCGGAGTGATGGGGACTAATTTGATGACAAACAAATCCTCACAAACCGAGGGTATTTGGCGTGGCGATAGTTTGGGTGGCGTATATCTTAAATGGGCAGGAGTAGACGGGGAGCGCAGAAGAAAACTACTTAATCCTGACTCCACGAAGGTGGATAACCGTGGGGATATCAACCAGACCATCTATTCTCCGCTTTCCGATGACGGAAAATTATTTACAACCCGCCGGGAGAGGGGCTGGGGAGAGGTTTTATCCTTCAGCTACGGTAAGTTTTTAAGCGTCCTGCAGGGCGCATTGATGGATGACTGGCAGCAGGCTCTTGTTAACTACGGCAAATCAGTGCCGGAGAAAAATGGCGTGCTAGGTCAGTTGGTCGGTAAAACTCTGTCTGAGGGCGAATATGCTGAAATTACCGGCGAATCTGTCCTGACTCAGGGGGAGTTGAACCATTTCCAGAACTTTTTATTCCCGGTTCACGTCTATGGCTATAACTGGCTGCAGGATAATAAAACCTCGGCAGAAGGACTGGTAACCTTTATCGACAGAACTATCAGCCTCTACAAAAATCAGCGCGGCCACGGCATGCCCTTTCCCGCCGGGCAGGAAAAAGTCATTATCGTCACCCATTCCATGGGCGGGCTGGTGGCACGCTATGCGTCGCAGGTCTGCGGGGCAAAAGATAAGATTCTGGGGATAGTGCATGGGGTGATCCCCGACCTTGGCTCACCGGCGGCGTACCGCCGTATGAAGGTTGGTGCAAAACAGGAGGGCATGGCCGGGGCGGTGCTGGGTAATACCGCGAAAGAGCTGATGCCGGTCCTGGCCAGGGCTCCCGCGCCGCTTCAGCTTTTGCCCTCGGCGAAATACCTTTCTGGAGCTCCCTGGCTGACCGTGGAAGGTGCTGGCGAAGATGGCAGCGATGTCAAACTGCCGCAGACCCGGGATCCCTTCGGTGAAATTTACCTGAATAAGACCCTCTGGTATCGCCTGTATGAGTCCGACATTATCGATAAGGATGAAAATATCTACAGTCAAAATTGGAAGGATTATTTCGAATTGATGAAAGGTAGAGTGCGTCCTTTTATTACTGAACTAGATGATAAATATCACTCTAATACATATGTCTTCTACGGCCATAACATCGCCTCTGACGGTACCCTGACGTGGCGAAAAACCTCCATTACCTACCCGAAAAATAGGCATGAAAGTGACAGGAAGCAGCCAAACAACTACCGGGAGATCCCCCTGCCTTTTAATCGGTCTCAGATGTATGTGGTCACCTCGTCAAAAACGCCGGGAGATGGCACGGTACCGGTGGAATCGCTGAGCGCCATATGCCGTAACAGCGAAATCAAAAGCGTTCTGGCAACTGGAGTTGACCATCAGGATGCCTACAAAGTCAGCAGCCTGAAGGATATACAGACCAGGCCAGCCCTGCGGTTTACCCTCAGGGCCATTGTGAAAATGGTTCAGGAGATCCCGATCCCATGAATGTTATTCGGCAGCTTACAGCATTATCTCTTATAGCGGGCAGCATGTTTGTTATTGCCCCGGCTACAGCATCCACGCCAGTGCAGAAGGACAGTGCAGTGATAAAAACTCTGTTTGCGCAAACCAAACCGCAATGCATCGGGCGCTATGTGATTGACGTTCCCGAGTCGTTCAACAATCAGCTTCACGATATGATTTTTATCGATGACTTTAAAATTGAAAGCAAACCTCTCTATCCACCCGCCTTTAAACAGCGGGTGCAGTTAAGGGAGCAGGTGCTTAATGATGTAATAAACAATCCAGGGAATAAGCCAGAAAATGCACCTTTTATAAAGCAGATTATTCGACTACAGAACGGTAAGGGTGTGATCTATGATCGAAATAACTCTGGTTCTGCGGACTCATTCCGGCATCTGGAAGCGCATTTTTATATAAATGGCATCGCTTTTATTATCACAACCAAGATTTTAGACTTGTCTGCTGCTAAGTATGCGGATGAGAAAAAATTGTATATCAACGCTGGTTTTTCCGGGGTAGAGACTAACACCAAACCAGCCAAGTTGGCTGCCCTGCAGTCCCTGATGTCAAGGCTTAGTGGCAGGAAAGATGAGGATATTCCGTCAGCTAAAGGGGTGTGTATTCCGAATGGATTTATCGTGGATGATGGTGAAAAGCATAAGGAAAGCCTCACATTCCGGTATGAAAATGATGATTTTGTTTTTGGTGTCGATATGGACAATACAATCAAGGGCTCAGACGACACGTTGTTTAACCGCAGCGCGAAAATTAATGAAGCACTTAAAACATCAAATCAGTACACCATTAAAAAAGTGGCACTCTCACCGCACGGCATTCAGGCAGAGTCATGGTTATTCGGCGGTACCCAAACCATCAGAAATTTTGCGACGGGAAAAGATGAAAAGAACACATTCTATAATTTTATGCTTTATGCTAATGAGCGAGATGCTACATCGGATAAGCCGAATCTTAATATTGGGTTCGGCAGTGAGTATAAAAAAACGCGCTACAGCGAAGCGCAGATGATTGAAATCTGGGACAGGCTGGTAAATTCCCTGCGCTATAAGTAGTTGCCAGAAAAGCCAGTAATTCTTTTCGTATACTTTTAGATTGTTTCTATATAAAGGATTTTATAATGAGTTTAGGCTATTTTTTAAGAGTCGGTGATAGTACTACCTGCGGTGGGAAGATCCTTATCGGCGATCCAACGCTTCAATGGTATGGCGTCTTTGCTGCCAGAGAAGGGGATATGGTTAGCTGCGGTAATTACCCGGGAATTTTTAAAGTCTCAGGAGGAGTCGCTGCTACCTTCGACGAAGGACAGGCGCTGGCGGGGTCGCTTGATAGTTTTAGCTCCTGCCCATGCCAGGCAAAATTTATCCCTACTATTCTGGATAGCTACTCAAAGGACTAAGAAATATGAGGCAGGGTTTGAGAAATCTATCCCTGATGTAAAAAGCCTAAATCTTTAATAAAACCAGAGCCGTTCATATCGCTCTTAGACTGTATCCACATTGCGTAGGTAATGAAAAATACAAAAGAATCCTGCGGAAGAACTTAAATATGAATAATCAATGAAATATAAACCTCAATCAAAACTATTACTTGCCAGTCTATCATTCTTGATTTTCGTCGTTGCATGCTAAACTAAACCGAAAACTATTGAACGTAACGAAAACATAAAAGTTGTCAGCCCATTCTCAGCTTCAAATACTGATGGGGAATGCTATAAAATAACTGCTGAGTATAAGGATTATTACGGCCGCCTGGCTGAAAATGATCATCCATTACAAATTCCTGAGATTAAAAATAAAGATATCACTGTCAGTCTATATTTTTTAATATGAGAGTGATTGTAAGGAAGAAGGCATTTAATTTAAATCTGTCGTATTAATAATTGGCAGTTATTAGAGTTTTCAGAGCTAACCTTTAAGGTAATAAGAGAGGGGGCTAACTCCATCCGTTTGATCCTTCCTAATCGACTCATAGATGCATTAAAAATTTGCTTGTGGTGTAAAATAAAGCCAAATTGTTTTGCTGTCTATAAAGTTTAAGAAGTCTTCTTGAATGGGTTGCCCCTGTTTGTTACACCAATCTTCTTGCGCCTGCCTCTTCTGTATGGAGTGGGTTTGATAAAAAATATTATGGATTGATGTTTGTAAGGATAAGAACAAAAAGTTTTTTAACAATGCACCAATATGGACTTTTTATATTTACGCTTAAAATAATCTACAGGAAATAATAGTCAGCCCTGAAATATTAAATACTAAGTCTATCATTCTAAAGTTAATCATGGATTGTTAAGTTATTCGACTCATTAACGGACATCGGTGGCGATTAAGTAACAAAGAACATTACTAATGATTCTTACATTTACTTCGCTTTTTGGGTTTTAAATACAATACAGCAAGTATCGAGTTTTACTATGGCATGGCCTATACCTGATATTCCTGAGCAGAAATCATTTCCAGAACCAAAGTATTGGTTCTGGATGATAGTATTAATATTGATGTTAATTACAGGCGCTATTTCCAGCGTATGGATCTGGAATATGGCAACTTACGCTAAAGTTTTCTTCTACGGTGCCTTGCCAGCATTGTTGGTTTGGCTATGTTTATTCGGGGTAATGTTAAACCGCTATGAACAGTCTGTCGCAGCCGGCCAGGCATGGACCCTCGAAACGGAACGAACTAAAGCTAACTGGCGCAGCTGGAGTCGAAGGCAGCTAGCCGTAGTTGGTAATGTTTTATTTTCCCCGGAAGAGAAGGGAATGGAGGCGCTATTGGGTGAGCTGGATAAGGTGCCTGCATATCCTAAAAAAGCCCGTCCGTTATTCAATTCGCCATATAGTTTTCCAGATTTAATGAAAAAAATAGATCGTGATTTGGAGATTCAGCACCCAGGTTATCGTTATTTTCTTCATTCTATTTATGTTTTTCAATCTCCAGGTGGATTTGATGAGTATCGTAAAGAGTCGATTTCTCAGCAATGGGATCTTATACCCACTTCAGGTTATTTCAGAGAAATAGTGGAGTCTCTCTTCAACGTAAAGAGTTCCGACGGTTTGATATTAATTCTTTGTCTTCAGGATTGGCCTGCTTCAGGCGTAGGGCAGTCAAGCGAGTTTATTTCTGCTCAGCTTATCTCTTCCCCCAGCTTTGCTCACCAGCATTCACTGCCTGTTATCGCCGGCATGACTCGTATGATGCCGCTGGAGGAAGGGAAACTTATTAAAGAATTAGATATGTTATTTGAATATGTCCAGCCTGATAAAGAGAGTCTGGAATACGTTTGGCTGCAGGGAACGGTTGAAAAAGCTGCAGCAGAAATCATGCAGTATGCAACAGACCATCAGTGGTCTCTGCCGGAAAAAAGACCGCTGCATTCGATCGATCTTTCTTTTGGGCCTCCAGGGGAGATGGCTTTACCACTTTCTTTAGTCATGCTGGCCGAAGCTGCCAGCAAAACAGGTAAAGATCAGCTGCTGGTTAATCAGACGACGCAGCAAACAGGAACACTTTGCTTGATTACCAGGGAGCTTTACCCATGATTGAACAAAAAATAATACCAAACGCACGTTATGGCTCATGGGGATTTTTCCTCCTGATTATTGGTCTGGCGGGAGTAAGTGCTTTTTTAATTTTTATCAACCTGGACAGTTTGAACAGCATTGGGATTTCAACTCAGAAAATCTGGACAATCTGGGGAGGCGTGTTTGCCGTCTTGCTTTTTGGCCTGATTGGTTCACCTGTCTGGTGGCGATGGAAACAGAGAAGAAATCAGGCCGTCTACAAGCCACAGGAGCCTGGCGAAAAAATGGAGTCTCTCTTCGTTGAGGGTAGAGGTACCGTTCCGTTTTTGCCCAGCCTTAAAAAATATCTCCGATTCCGATATAGGCTTTTATGGCGCCACAAAGTCCACCTGCTGCTGGTGACGGGCGACGAAGCCACGATTGAAAAACTGGTTCCAGGCCTGCAGCAGCAGCAGTGGCTTGAAGGCAACCGTACCGTTCTGATTTACGGCGGTAGTCTGACTGCAGAACCGGACAAGGAAAAGTACACCGCGTTACGCAAGCTGCGTCGCGGGCGTCCACTGGACGGGATTGTCCGGGTCATGCCTCAGTCGCTTAACCTGACCCCGCAAATCAGTGACAGCGACCTTCGCGGGCTGGAAAAAATCAGTGAATTGCTGCATTACTCAGCACCTGTCTGGCTGTGGCGGCTGTGTGACAGTAAATGGGCGCAGACAACGCACACTGAGCAGGCGGTCGGGGCAACGTTCCCGCTGCGTGCAAAAGCTGATGATATTGCCCGTCAGCTCAAGCTGATGCTGCCGTCCCTGCGAACGCAGGGAGTGAGCCAGATCGCGGAAAACAACAGTCACGACTTCCTGCTGCGCCTGGGCCAGGACCTTAAAGACGGTGGCATCGCTCGCTGGACTCAGCAACTGGTGCCATGGCTGGCAGCCTCCCAGCAGCGCGTTCCGCTGCGTGGCCTGATGTTCAGTCTACCAGGGTATAAACCTGTCGATACGGCAGAGGGAGCAGCCGGTACTGAGACATTTATCCCTGAGTCACAGCGCCATGCGCTGACCCTGCCGTTAACCTGGCAGGGTATTGTGGATGACTGTACCCGCGTGCGTGGCCGCCGTGTCGGTATGGCGTGGGAGCAGACGCTCGCCTGGACGCTGATGGCCATCATCGGTGTTTGGGGAGCGGGGACGCTGCTGTCGTTTACAGTCAACCGCCAGCAGATAGTCTCTGTTGCGCAGCAGACTCATGCTCTGGTGGAGCATCCCTCGGTATCGGATCACCAGCTGACGGCCCTGCATATTCTCCGCAATGACGCCGGTCGCCTGCTGCATCATGTCCGGGAGGGGGCGCCCTGGTATCAGCGCTTTGGTCTGGACCATAACCAGCAGCTACTCGACGCGATGCTGCCGTGGTATGGCGTGGTAAATAATCGCCTGATACGCGATCCGGCGAATGAGGCCCTGACGCAAAAGCTCACCGTGCTGGCTAACTCGGCGCCTAACAGTGACCAGCGTGTCCAGCTGGCGAAACCGGGCTATAACCAGCTTAAGGCCTGGCTGATGATGGCCCACCCGGATAAAGCCGATGGCGCGTTCTACGCGCAGACCATGAAAGCCGTGCAGCCGACGCGAACAGGCATCTCCACCGGCCTGTGGCAGAGTCTGTCCCCGGATCTGTGGGCATTCTACATAACTGAACTGCCACAGCAGCCACAGTGGAAAATCACGCCGGATGCGCAGCTGATCGGGCAGAGCCGTCAGGTGCTGTTGCAGCAGATTGGACGGCGAAACGCCGAAAGCACGCTGTATGAAAACATGCTCAAATCGGTGCGTCGTAATTTTGCCGATGTTTCTCTGGAAGACATGACCAGCGGTACCGATGCCAGCCGCCTGTTTACCACTGATGAAGTGGTGCCGGGGATGTTCACCCGTCAGGCATGGGAAGGTGGCATTCAGCAGGCCATCGAGAAGGCGGCCAGTTTCCGTCGAGATGAAATCGACTGGGTGCTGAGCGATTCCCGCAAGTCAGTCTCGGCCGATCTGTCGCCGGAAGCGCTGAAAGCGCGTCTGACCCAGCGCTATTTCACCGACTTTGCCAGCAGCTGGCTGAACTTCTTCAACAGTCTCCACTGGAATCCTGCCAACAACATTGCCGACGTCACCGACCAGCTGACGCTGATGAGTGATGTGCGCCAGTCACCGCTGATTGCCTTAATGAATACAATCGCCTGGCAGGGGCAAACCGGCGAGCGGAGCGAAGGCCTTTCGGACTCTATCATCAAATCCGCTAAAGACCTGATGAGCGGGAAAGACAAGCCCATAATTGACCCGTCTGCGTCAGGCCCACTGGGACCACTGGATGAAACCTTTGGCCCGCTGCTGACGCTGATGGGCAAAAGCAAAGGCGGCAATGTGATGTCGGCCGACAGCACCCTGAGCCTGCAAACTTATCTCACGCGAATTACCCGAGTGCGTTTACGCCTGCAACAGGTGGCGAGCGCTACCGATCCGCAGGAGATGATGCAGACCCTGGCGCAGACCGTGTTCCAGGGTAAAAGCGTTGACCTTACCGATACTCAGCAGTACGGCAGTCTCATGGCGGCAAGTCTGGGGGAAGAGTGGAGTGGTTTCGGCAATACGATGTTTGTTCAGCCCCTGACTCAGGCATGGGAAACGGTCTTACAGCCCTCAGCCGCCAGCCTTAACGACCGCTGGAGCCGCTCTGTGGTGGCGAACTGGCATACGGCCTTTGATGGTCGCTTCCCGTTTGCGGTCAGCAAAAGCGATGCCTCGCTGCCAATGCTGGCTGAATTTATCCGCAAGGACAGCGGACGCATTGACCGGTTCCTGACCACCGAACTTAACGGTGTGCTGCATAAAGAGGGCAGCCAGTGGGTGCCGGATACGGCGCACAGCCAGGGGCTGACGTTCAATCCGGCGTTTTTGCGGGCGGTCAACCAGCTTAGCCAGCTGTCAGACATTCTGTTTACCGACGGCAGCCAGGGAATCAGTTTTGAACTGCAGGCACGACCCGCATCTCAGGTGGTGGAAACCCGGCTGACCATTGACGGGCAGAAATTGCACTACTTCAACCAGATGGCCGGGTGGCACTCTTTCCGCTGGCCCGGGGACACCTTCAAACCCGGAACCATGCTGACGTGGACTTCTACCAGCGCGGGGGCGCGTCTGTTCGGCGATTATAGCGGCAGCTGGGGCTTTATTCGCTGGCTGGATCAGGGTAAACGTCAGCGGCTCGACCGCAGTCAGTGGATGATGAGTTTTACCGCTCCGGACGGCCGCACCCTGCAATGGGTACTGCGCTCCCAACTGGGTAATGGTCCGCTGGCGCTTCTGGCGTTACGCAACTTCAGCCTGCCGGAGCAGATATTCAGTGTGGATGCCTCTGCGACCTCTCAGGCTCTGGCAAGTTCGGAGAATTTAGCCATAGATGGAATGGAATAATGACGACATTACAAAGTGTACTTCAGGCCTGCTGCGCCGATGAAAAGACGCTCTTGAGCAGTGCTCGGGCGCACAGCGCTGATTGGGAACGCTGGCTGAAGCCGATTGGCGACAATGAGCCAACCGGAGTGGATCCTGGATACGACGATGATTTTCAGCGTATCCGTGAAGAGATCAACAAACTTTCCGACACTGATACCGGCCTGATTTGCCGGCTGGCGGAAAGGCTGCTGACCGGCACCAGTAAGGATTTACGTGTTATCACCTTTTACGTTTGGGCACGTCTGCATCAGGATGGTGAGCTTGGGTTTACGCAGGGACTTGAGCTGATGGCCTCGATGCTGGAGCGGTTTGGCAGCCGATTGCATCCTCTTCGCGATCGCAGCCGTAAGGCTGCCCTGGAATGGCTGGGCAGCAGCCGTGTGACAAACAGTCTGTGTCTGTACCCTGAGGTTGATATGTCTATCATGCAGCGCATTACCGCTGCGCTGTTGCTGGCTGAACAGACGTTCCAGACGTTTGATGAGAAAGCCCGGCCAGAATGGGCAGGACTGTATCTGGCTCTGGATAACAGGCTGGTACAAAGCGGGGGAGCCAACAGTCTGGTGCCACAAACTAGCCGGGAAGAGGGCACGATTGCCGCGTCAGCGCCGGTGATGAACACCGTCACCTCGGGACGAGATTTGCTCGATCAGGCCAAAGTGTTGGCACAATATCTTCGCGATCGGCCGGGAGGCTGGCTGGCCGGGCACCATCTGCTGAAGTGCGTACGCTGGGATACGCTAATGGAACTTCCGCCGCTGGATACGTCCGGGCGCACCCGCCTGGTGCCACCGAAGCCAGACAACAAAGCGCACCTCAAGCGCCTGTACCTGCAGAAAAGCTGGTCTGAACTGCTGGAGCATACGGACACTTTACTGGCGCAGGGCGTCAACCACCTTTGGCTGGATGTGCAGTGGTATGCATGGCAGGCGCTGGCGAAACTGGATAATGACACTGTACGTGCAGACATCCTGTGCCGCGATCTTAAGGGCTTACTGGCACGTCTCCCGGGGCTGGAAGTACTGGCTTTCAGTGACGGCACACCTTTCGCCGATGAAGCAACGCTGAGCTGGATAAGCGAAAGCGTGCTCGACGATATGCCCGGCTGGAAAGATGAGCCGGTATCAGCTGCGGTTGCTGCAGGCGATGATGTACTAACGCTGGAGCCTGAAGTGCTGGCGAAAGCAGACGATGAAGGCATTGAAGCCGCGCTCAACTGGCTGCAGGTACAGCCGGGTTATACCTCCTCCCGGGACCAGTGGCTGATGCGCCTGTTAATGGCCAGGGTGAGTGAACAGTACGGTAAACACGAAATGGCACTGCATCTGTTGGGAGAACTCGACGGAAGCGCCAGGGTACTCACGCTTGAACAGTGGACGCCAGAGCTAATGTTCGAAGTAAAAGCCCGCAGGTTAAAGCTGTTACGGGGTAGGGCCGGGCGCAGTGAAGCAGACAAAACGCGGCTGCAACCTGAAATGGACGCTCTGCTATCCGGGCTTATCTCACTGGATCCTGTTCGGGCAGTTGTACTCTGCAGCGGATGATAATAGGTTTGAACCGTTCCATAAATATGGAAAATATTCATAAATTATAACTTCAAATAATATACCTGATGCTTTGGACGATACGCCTGATAAATCAGTGCCCCTCAAGAGAAAAACATTGGTATTGGAATTTAGATAATACTAAAAAGACTGGCGGTGATTTAAAAACTCTCCCGGAGGGTTATGTTTAAAAAAGATAAAATTGTTTCGGTATCAATATTAGTTTGTATCAATGTCGTGTAGGCAAAGATTTCGATAAATCAGTAAATCCGAAGTTATTAGGTTTTAGATGCCTTTTTAGAGCTTATTATTTCGCTATCCGGTAAACAAACATTAATAAAGACGAATCTATGGACGACTTAACCCTGCGTTATTACGACGCTGAAATGCGCTACCTGCTGGAAGCCGGGGAAGAATTTGCCCGTGCTCATCCTGAGCAGGCGGCAATGCTCAATCTGGATAAAGCGGGCGCGCGCGACCCGTTTGTGGAACGCCTGTTTGAAGGCTTTGCTTTCCTGATGGGCCGATTGCGCGAGAAGCTCGATGACGACCTGCCAGAATTGACCGAAGGGCTGGTCAGCCTGCTGTGGCCGCATTACCTGCGCACCATACCGTCAATGTCGGTAGTGGAGTTCACCCCGGACTGGGGCGAAATGAAGGAGCAGATGCGTATCGACAAAGGCTTTGAGGTACATTCCCGACCGATCGGTGAGAAGGGTACGCGCTGTCGTTACTCCACCACGAAAGCGATAGACCTTCAGCCCTTCTCGCTGGAACGCGTCAGCCTGGCGACCGACTCTGATGGCCGCTCGGTTGTCACGCTGCGCTTTAGCTGCAGCAAGCTGGCGGACTGGAGCCGTATCGATCTCAGCCATGTCCCGCTTTACTTCAATGCCGACGCGCCTCTGGCCTGCGCCATGCACGAAGCCTTCACCATGAATGTGGCCAGGATGTGGCTGCGAATGCCCGGTGATGTGGAAAGAAAACCGCTGGACGGGTATTTCACCGCGCTCGGGTTCGGTGATGGTGATACCCTCTGGCCGAAGGGCAGCAGTAGTTTCAGCGGCTACCAGCTGCTGCTGGAGTACTTTACCTTCCGCGAGAAATTTATGTTCACCGGCCTGTGTGGGCTGGAGACCGTCGCGTTCCCCGCTGAGCTCCCCTGGTTTGAAATCGACGTGGTGCTGGCTGAGCGCTGGGAGCATGACTTCA
The DNA here is from genome assembly GCF_006539725.1 of Klebsiella terrigena. Taxonomy (GTDB): domain Bacteria; phylum Pseudomonadota; class Gammaproteobacteria; order Enterobacterales; family Enterobacteriaceae; genus Klebsiella; species Klebsiella terrigena. The sequence goes on from NZ_BJNO01000006.1 coordinate 178,491, forward strand.
GCTTTACCGGGAAGCACCTGCGGCTGAACTGCGTACCGGTAATTAACCTGTTTCCACTGGAATCCGATCCGCTGACGCTCAACTCGTTGCAGACGGAATACATGCTGCGCCCGATGCGGGTACAGGATGGTCATACCGAGATTTACGCCGTGGATTCGGTGATGTCATCAAGCCAGCATACCTACGTCCCGTTCTCGAGCTTTCGCCACAAGGGCGGGATGATGCGCCATGAAGCGCCGGAATACTACTATCACACCCGCCTACGCCGCGGACCGTCCGGTCTGCATAACACCTGGCTAATTCTTGGTGGCGAAGCGTTTGATACTCACACCGTGCCGATAGATGAAAGCCTGTCCCTGACGCTCACCGGCACCAACGGTCAGCTGCCTCGTCGGGCCCTGCAAAGCACCGTGCTCGATACGGTGGTGAAAACCACCTCAGTCAGCATCGCTGTTCGCAACCTGTGTGCGCCGACGCTGCCTTGCTATCCACCGGATAGGGATCGCTTTCACTGGCGTGTGCTAAGCCATCTTGGCAGCGGTTTTCTCTCGATGATGGATAACGCAGAGGTGCTCCGCGGTACCCTGGCGCTGTATGAGTGGACAGACAGCGAGATGAACCGGCGCCGTCTGGAGGCCATTATCGATGTGAAGCACAGCGAAACCGAGCGTTTTGAGCAGGGCTACCTGGTACGCGGCGTGCAGATTGACGTCATGCTCGATAGCCACGGCTTTGCCGGAAGAGGGGATATCTGCCTGTTTGGCGAGATGCTGAGCCGCTTCTTCGCGCTTTATACCGACATCTATCTGTTTAATCGCCTGATTATCATCCTGCAACCGACCGGAGAACGCCTGGAATGGGAAGAGAAGCACAACCGACGCATTCCCGGCTGACCCTTCAGCTGGAGGCAGACCTTCACCGTATTAACTTTTACCGTTTCTGCCAACTGCTGGAAAAGCTCCATCCGGATAAACCGCTGATGGGCACAACCAGCCATCCCGCTGATGATCCTGTACGCTTTGCTCCTCATCCGGGAATGGGATTTCCGGTCAGCGAACTGAAAGCCGTCGAATATGACGAAGACGATGACGGCACACCAGCGGTCATTCGTACCACCTTTATGGGGATGTACGGCGTCGATTCACCGCTGCCGACCGCTTATCTCGATGACATCGCCCAGCGCCGGGAGGGGCATGAGGCCATCCAGAGCTTTTTGGATATCTTCAGCCACCGCATCCTGACCCAGTTTTATCGCATCTGGCGGAAGTACTCCTGGCCTGCCACGTTCGAGCCCGGAGGGGGCGACAATATTTCGCAGTCGCTGTTGGGACTGGTGGGGCTGGGGATCCCCGGAACCGCAGAGCATATAGCCACCCCGGTGTCGCGCTTTCTGGCTCTGCTCGGCGTGTTACGCCAGCCCGGAAAAACTCAGGAGGGGATGCAGGCGCTGGTGAGCCTGCTGGCACCCGACACCACCGTACAGGTGAGCCCGTATTGCCTGCGGCCGGTAGCGGTCAGTCAGCCACTGGGCTTTTACGGTGATGACGATTTTCTCCTGGACGGCAACACACCGCTTGGCGACGAGGCGATGGATGCCAGCAGCCAGCTGCTGATTGCGCTTGCAACGGATAACCGGCAGGAAGCGCAGGGCTGGAAGCCGGATGGTCTGCTGTATCCGGATTTTCTGGTGATGCTAAGGGTCTATCTGGGCTGGCGCTTTAAGGCAAAAATCACCCTAACGACGTTGACTCGCTTGTTGGCCGTTCCTCTGCTTGGCGAAGGTCATTTCTGGCTTGGCATGAATGGCGTGCTGGGAGCTGAAGATCGCGTGTTCCAGGACGATATCCCGCAGACCTTTACGACGGAACTGGGTTATTACAGCGGCATGAACCCCGCCATACCACAACAAGGAAACCGATGTGTTACGTACAAGTTCGACTAAAATCGCCTGCTGGCTGCTGCCGCTGGTGGCGTTCAGCCTGACGGGCTGTGGGGTGACGCAGAGCGTCACTGAGGGTACTAAATCGGCCTTCAGCGCCATTTTTTACAAAAAAATTAAAGTCTTGCATCTCGATTTTATAGCGCGCGAGGCGCTGAATACCGATGCACGTGAGAGCAATTCGCTGTCTGAACCGCTGGTAGTGCGGGTGTATCAGCTGAAGGAACGCAAAACCTTCGACAAGACGGTATATCAGCAGCTGCTGAAAGAGGACGATACCCAGCTGAACGCCGATTTGCTGGCCACGCGTGATGTGGTCGTGAAGCCGGGTGGGGATGCGAATCTCGATATGCCAATGGAGGCCGACGCGCAGTTTGTGGCCGTTGTCGGGCTGTTCCGTCATCCGGATATGGTGAATAACACCTGGAAGCTGGTCATCGAACGTGAAGACCTCGATCCTGATAAACCGCGTATCCTGGAAGCCGGAAACAACCATCTGAGATTACAGCCCGTTAAGGATGATTAATGTCACAGGGACACAATACCCCCTCATTATATGAAATTCTCTACGGCAACTTCACCGGTGGCCTCGACCTCAACCACGTCAACGAGCAGGACCAGGCGATCCTGTCCGTGCTGGACAACATGCAGCGCATTCTCAACTGCCGCGCCGGCACGCTGGCGCATCTGCCGGACTACGGCCTGCCGGATATGACCAAAATCCTGCAGGGTATGCCCGGTACCGCCCATGAACTAATGGGGACGCTGTCGGCCGTTTTGCTCAAATACGAACCGCGGCTGAAAAGCATTAGCGTTATTCTCCTTGAGCAGGCGATCCCCGGCGAGCTGCGCTATGCGATCGATGCGGAGCTGAAAGGGGTGGGCCTGGTGCGCTATGGTACCGAGTTTATGCCCGAGGGGCGGATATTTATTCGCCACCTAAAGCAGCAGCATTATTTCGACAGAAATCCCCGCATGTAGGGATGCCGGGCAGGCCGGTACGATATCTTCCTCGGGACGAATGACCGTCAGCTCCCGGAGTGAATCGCCAATCTCTGCCTGCCAATCCACGGATGAATCCATTATGAAAAGCACAGAACCCCGAGATATTCGCACGGGCGGCGATCCGCGCCCGTTCCCTGACTTCATCGCCCTTCGCGATGAAATGAGTAAGCAGACGCATCCCGCCAGGCCTGATATTCACTGGGAGCGGGTGGAGAAATTGTCGCTGGCGCTGTTTGATAAAAACGGGATTGAGCTGCAGACAGGGGCCTGGTTCACCCTGGCGCGCAGCCATCTGGCACGGGTGGAGGGCATGAACGAAGGGCTGAAGCTCGTTGCCACGATACTCAGCCGCCAGTGGGCGCAGTACTGGCCACGGGCCAGCCACCCGCGGGCAGAAATTCTCTCAGGGCTGTTTCAGCGGCTGCAGAAAGTGTTCCGCACCTTTACCCTGAGCCATGAGGATTATCATCCGCTCCTGCAGCTGGAGTCGACGCTTGATTCCCTGAGCAGCATCCTTGCCCGTCAGGAACTGCTGCAGATAAGCCAGATAGAGCCGCTGGTGCAGCAGGTATGCAGCGCGTTGACGCGCGTGGAAAATGCGCCAGAGCCACAATTATCGGCTGCAGCCATTACTCTCCCTGTCGCACAGGCTCCGCCGATCGGATTGAACGAAGCAATACCAGAGCCCCGGCGGCCGGATGCAATCCCGCCAGGTTCCGCCGTCGCCGTTAACAGGGTCCACAAAATGGCGCCTGCGCCAAAGCGGGTCGGCCTATTCGCCTGCGGGATGCTAACGGCCTTTGCGTTGAGTGCTGCAGTCTTTATCGGCGGCCACTACCTGGCTCGCTCGGATCAAGCGGGTCAACAGCCCGACAGTCGCCAACAGCCGCTACCCTGGCTGCCCGGCGCGGCGGCAGGCGAGACGTTCAGCTCTTCTGGCTCAGCCGCCGGCTGGCTGAAGGATGCCTCGCTGAGGTTAGAGGCGCTTTCTGCCCTCCCGCCTGACTGGCATCTTCGCTATGGTCAGGATTTGATAAACCAGGCTTATGCACTGTGGCCGGCGCTTCCCGAAACTGAAGAGTTGGGTACTCAGTGGCGGCAAAAGCTTGCCCTGAACGGGACGCCCGATGATTCGCTGGCGGGCTGGCATCAGGGCATGCTCAGGCTCCAGAGCCTGAGCGAGCAGCTTAACGCGCTGGATGGACAAAAAGGGAGATACCTGACGGTCAGCGAGCTGAAATCGCAGGTGTTTGCAGCCATTCAGGCATTTAATCAGTCGGTGCCGGCGGAGGAGCAGCTCCGGCAGATAGCTGCACGACAGGAGCCGGGGATGATCCCGCAGGCGCAGAAACTTGAGGTGGAGCAGCACCTACAGCAGCTCATCATCCGATACTCGGCGCTAACCAACAGGGAATAGCGTAGCTTGCCGGGGAGCTTGTTCGCCACACTGCCGGGTATTGTTCCGCAGTCAGCCCAATCGCTGACCCATCGCTGAATAACCTCGTAAACAAGCGCCCGGGGCATTTTTACGAACTGCGCAGAGCGGCCTGCAGTATCATCCGCGTCAGAAACAAAAAACCACGCCATGGCGTGGTTTTTTTATGCGGCTTGGCTGTTGCTATGAGATTTTGTGAAACCTCATGAAACAACAGAAGTGATTTAGACGTTGAACAGGAAGTTCATGACGTCGCCATCTTTAACGATGTAGTCTTTGCCTTCGGCGCGCATCTTACCGGCTTCTTTCGCACCCTGTTCGCCTTTGTAAGTGATAAAGTCTTCATAGGCGATAGTCTGAGCGCGGATAAAGCCTTTTTCGAAATCGGTGTGGATTTTACCCGCCGCCTGCGGTGCGGTCGCGCCGACAGGGATGGTCCACGCGCGGACTTCTTTAACCCCGGCGGTGAAGTAGGTCTGCAGGTTCAGCAGCTCGTAGCCGGCGCGAATAACGCGGTTCAGGCCCGGCTCTTCGATGCCCAGTTCGGCCATGAACTCATCGCGGTCAGCGTCGTCAAGTTCCGCAATATCGGATTCAACGGCGGCGCACACGGCAACCACTACTGAGCCTTCGGCGGCAGCGATTTCGCGGACTTTATCGAGGTACGGGTTGTTCTCGAAGCCGTCTTCGTTGACGTTGGCGATGTACATGGTTGGCTTCAGGGTCAGGAAGCTCAGGTATTTGATGGCCGCTTTATCTTCGTCCGTCAGCGCCAGCGCGCGCAGCATGCCGGCATTTTCGAGCTGCGGCAGGCATTTTTCCAGTGCGACCAGTTCAGCTTTCGCGTCTTTATCACCGCCTTTTGCCCTTTTCTGTACGCGGTGAATGGCGCGTTCGCAGGTGTCAAGATCGGACAGCGCCAGCTCGGTATTGATAACGTCGATATCGTCAGCCGGATCCACCTTGTTGTTAACGTGGATGATGTTGTCGTTTTCAAAGCAGCGAACAACGTGGCCGATAGCTTCGGTTTCACGAATGTTGGTCAGGAACTGGTTGCCCAGGCCTTCGCCTTTAGATGCGCCTTTTACCAGGCCGGCGATGTCGACGAATTCCATGGTAGTCGGCAGGATGCGCTGCGGTTTAACGATTTCGGCCAGCTTATCCAGACGCGGATCGGGCATCGGTACGACACCGGTGTTCGGCTCAATAGTACAGAAGGGGAAGTTGGCCGCTTCAATACCCGCTTTGGTGAGCGCATTGAACAGGGTGGACTTGCCGACGTTGGGCAAACCGACGATACCGCATTTGAATCCCATGATTTAAATCACCTTAATCTTTGGATAATCAACCTGTTACATTGAACAGATTGTAGAAAAGTAAATAGCTTTGCCTATTATACACGGTGTGCGGCAAAAATTCCGCACGTCGGCCGTTTATTGCGCCTTAAATGCGTGTAAACGGTTGGTGGCTTTAGTCAGACCTTCTTTCAGCCAGACTTCCGTGCAGCGCGCGGCTTCATCAACCGCTTCATCTATCAGCTTCTGCTCGCTAAGCGGCGGTTTACCTAACACAAAACCGACAACTTTGTTTTTATCGCCCGGATGGCCGATTCCGACGCGTAAGCGGTGAAAGTTCGGGTTATTGCCCAGTTTGCTGATGATATCTTTCAGGCCGTTATGCCCGCCGTGGCCGCCGCCGAGCTTAAATTTCGCCACGCCTGGCGGTAAATCCAGCTCATCGTGCGCGACCAGAATCTCGTCGGGATTAATCCGGTAAAAGGTGGCCATCGCCGCCACGGCTTTACCGCTGAGGTTCATAAAGGTGGTCGGCACCAGCAGGCGCACATCCTCGCCGGCAAGGTTAATCCGTGAGGTGTAGCCGTAGAATTTGCTCTCTTCGCGCAGCGGGGCGCGGTGGCGGTCGGCCAGGAGGTCTACATACCAGGCGCCCGCGTTATGGCGTGTCGCCGCGTATTCCGCACCGGGGTTAGCCAGGCCGACAATCAGTTTTATCGTCACTTTTATATCCTGCATGGGTCGTTCTCTGGCGCGTAGTGTACTGTCTGCGAGCGCGCTTGACAAAATTCTGCCAGCGCAGCGCTATCGACACGATAATTTCGCCTGTGAACCATTAGAATTTGATGTTGTTCAGTAGGTTATTTGTAAACTTTTGTTGGTTTGATGTTCGCTAATGTGATCGCCAACGCAATCAATCTTCTGCCCATTGTCTATACTACACCTATAAGTTCTGAGGATATTCTCAGGCAACCCAAGGTTCCGGAGGTGACATATGAAACGCAGAAACGCTTCGTTACTCGGTAATGTACTGATGGGTTTAGGGTTGGTCGTCATGGTTGTTGGCGTCGGCTACTCCATTTTAAACCAGCTCCCGCAGCTTGACCTGCCGCAGTTTTTCGCGCACGGCGCGATTCTCAGCATCTTCGTCGGCGCCGTTCTCTGGCTTGCCGGCGCGCGTATTGGCGGCCATGAACAGGTTTGCGACAGATACTGGTGGGTGCGCCACTACGACAAACGTTGCCGTCGTGACCAGCACCGCCACAGCTAGGTCAGTCCGTTATCTGCACCTGTCGCCAGACGGGTGCAATTTTGTCAGTGTATCCGCTCTGCAGCCAGCCATCCTCCTAACGGCTGGCTGACTATGTTACTCCTGCTTATTTTACTCCCGCAACGGCCGCCCCGCTGATATTGTTGCCCCTGTTGATAAACTCTTTGCTTGACCCTGACGTAACGTCAGGCAGCAGAGTAGCGCCACTGGCAGACAAAAGGAGCAGTCATGTTAATTCAGGTGGGGGAGCTGGCGAAACGCGCCGGAATGACCGTCCGTACGCTACATCACTATGAACAAACCGGGCTGCTGACGCCTTCGGCCAGAAGCGCGGCGGGTTACCGGCTATACGATCTGGCGGCCGTTCAGCGGCTGCATATGATTAAGGCGCTGGCACAGGCCGGGCTGGAGCTCGCGGCTATTAAGGAGCATCTCGATTGCGGTTCGCTTTCGTTATCCGATCTGCTGGTGCAGCAAATTACCACCCTCGATACGCAGCTGCGCACTATCTCAACGCTGCGCGAAAGGCTGGTGCTGCTCCGCGACGAACTGGGTAGCGGCCGTGAACCCGATCTGGAGTCCTGGCTACAGACCCTGGAGCTTATGAAAATGTACGATCGTTGGTTTAGTCCGCAGGAGTTACAAACGCTGCCGTTCGCCGAGCAGGATGAACAGCGCAATCAAATCTGGCAGGCGCTGGTTATGGAAGCGCAGCGGCTGATGCAGGAGAGCTGTCCGCCTGACTCGCCGTCGGCGATGGCGCTGGCCACCCGCTGGATGGAGCGCCTGGAGCTAGATACCGCCGGGCGACCGGAATTTCTCACCCGGCTCAATGAGATGCACGCGACGGAACCGCAAATGCGCGCGCAAACCGGCATTACGCCCGAAATTGTGGACTACATTACCCACGCCTTTGCGCAAAGCAAGCTCGCGATCTGGGCGCGCTATCTCAACGCCGACGAGCTGGCGTTTACCCGTGAGCACTATTTCGATCGGCTGATGGAGTGGCCGGGGCTGGTATCGGCGCTGCATCAGGCCTGCGCCGAGCAGACCGATCCGGCATCCGAGGCCGGGCAAAAGCTGGCGCAGCAGTGGCTGGCGCTGTTCCAGTCGTATGCCGGCACCAGCCCGCAGACTCAGCAAAAGTTTCGCCATGCGATGGAGTGCGAACCGCATTTGATGAAGGGGACGTGGATGACGCCGCCGGTGCTCGGCTGGCTCCAGCAGGCGATAGGGGTGATGATGCAGGCGCGAACGCCCGCATCCCGCTAGTTAAATATCCGCCAGCGCGGCGTTGCGATCGGGGTAGAAGCTCAGGCGTCCGGCAATGGGCTGGACTCCGGCGCGTGCCAGGGTACGCAGCGGCTGAAACTCAAGATTAGATACCCGCAGCTCGCAGCCTTCCGGCAGCTTTTTCACGAAGCGCTGGAAGGCATCCAGGCCACCGGCATCCAGCACCGGCACCGCATCCCATTTCAGCACCACGATCCGCTTACCCGCAATACGCGTTTCCAGATCGTTAAATAGCCCCTCGGCGGCGGCGAAGAACAGCGGGCCGATAACCCGCAGCACCAGCACGTCGTCGGGCACGTCGACGTTGACCGGGGCCAGGCGCGTCATGCGGGCGATACGGCGCATAAACAGCAGCGAAGCCAGTACGATGCCGACGCTGATCGCGATGACCATATCAAACAGCACCGTCAGCGACATGCACATCAGCATGACTACGATGTCGTCCTTTGGCGCATAGCGCAGCAAATTCACTACCTTGTGCGCTTCGCTCATATTCCACGCCACCATCAGCAGCAGCGCCGCCATCGCCGACAGCGGCAGCCAGGAGAGCAGCGGGGCGAGGATCAGCAGCGCCATAATCACCAGCAGCGCATGGATCACTGCAGAAACCGGCGAGGTCGCACCGGCGCGCACGTTGGCCGCCGAGCGGGCAATCGCCGCGGTCGCGGTAATGCCGCCGAAGAAAGGCGCGACGATATTGCCCAGACCCTGACCGATCAGCTCGCTGTTCGCCTTATGCTTGGTGCCGGTCATACCATCCAGCACCACCGCGCACAGCAGCGACTCAATGGCGCCAAGCATGGCCATGGAGAACGCCGCCGGCAGCAGCGCCTGCAGCGAGGCCCAGCTGAGGGTGAAATCAGAGCCCGGCATATCCCAGGGCAGCACCAGCTGCGGCAGCAGCTGCGGAATGCCGCTTCCCTGGCTGCCGTCGGCGAGCGTGTAGTGGAACTGAGAGCCGATGGTCGCGACGTGGCCGCCCAGCAGAGTGACGATCGCCATCACCCCGCAGCCCGCCAGCAGCGCGGGAAGATGGCCCGGCAGGCGGATCCCAAGGCGCGGCCAGAGGATCAGAATCGCGAGCGTCACGATGCCAATCGCGGCGTCGCCAACGTTGACCGTCGGCAGCGCCATAATCAGCGCGGAAACTTTCTGCAAATAGTGCTCCGGCACGTGCGCCATCTGCAGGCCAAGGAAGTCCTTAATCTGCATGGTACCGATAGTAATACCGATACCTGAGGTGAAACCGAGGGTCACCGAGAGCGGGATATATTCAATCAGCCGACCGAAGCGGGCGAGGCCAAAGAGAATTAAAAAAATGCCGGACATCAGCGTCGCGACCAGCAGCCCGGCGAGGCCAAACTGCTGCGATACCGGGTAGAGGATCACCACAAAGGCGGCGGTCGGCCCGGAAACGCTAAAGCGCGAGCCGCCGGTCAGGGCGATGATGATCCCGGCTACGGCGGAGGTATAGAGTCCATACTGCGGCGCTACGCCGCTGCCAATTGCCAGTGCCATTGCCAGCGGGATCGCAATAATCCCCACCGTTATCCCGGCAATCAGGTCGCGAGTGAAGCGCGAAACGGTATATTTTTCTTTCCAGCAGGCGTCGATGAGGGCGCGGAAAGGCATCACGTGTGAGGAAAATAATCTGTTCACGATAATGTTTCATCCATGGGCGCATCATCTGTCAACTAAATGGCAGGTGAAGGAGGCAATAGTCATTTCCACGTCATCCTTCGGGATGCCTCTTTGTTGGCTGCGTTCATTTACTCCGGTCACGTACTACCTGTACGCTCCCGGGAATTCATTCACTTGCCGCCTTGACGCATGCCGAATGATTTTGTGGAGGAATAAAAGGTTAGAGACAAAAAAACCCGCCTTAGCGGGTTTCTTTGGCCTGGCTCGATTAATGCTCGAACATAGCAGAGATAGATTCTTCGTTGCTGATACGACGAATCGCTTCTGCCAGCATACCGGACAGCGTCAGGGTACGAACTTTTTCCAGGGCTTTGATTTCTGGCGCCAGCGGGATGGTATCGCAGACGACGAATTCATCAATCACAGAGTTTTTAATGTTCTGGATAGCGTTGCCGGAGAAAATTGGGTGAGTGGCGTAAGCAAAGACGCGTTTAGCACCACGTTCTTTCAGCGCTTCTGCTGCTTTGCACAGCGTGCCGCCGGTATCGATCATGTCGTCAACCATGACGCAGTCGCGGCCTGCCACGTCGCCGATGATATGCATCACCTGGGAGACGTTAGCGCGCGGACGACGTTTGTCGATGATTGCCATATCGGTATCGTTCAGCAGTTTGGCGATAGCGCGGGCGCGCACGACGCCGCCGATGTCCGGAGAAACCACGATTGGGTTATCCAGATTCAGCTGCAGCATATCTTCCAGCAGGATTGGGCTGCCGAATACGTTATCAACCGGAACGTCGAAGAAGCCTTGGATCTGTTCAGCGTGCAGGTCAACGGTCAGTACGCGGTCAACGCCAACGCTGGACAGGAAGTCCGCAACCACTTTAGCAGTGATTGGCACACGGGCGGAACGAACGCGGCGGTCCTGACGAGCATAGCCGAAGTAAGGAATAACAGCGGTGATACGACCCGCCGAAGCGCGACGCAGGGCATCAACCATAACAACCAATTCCATCAGGTTGTCGTTGGTGGGAGCACAAGTGGACTGGATGATGAAAATATCACCACCGCGTACGTTTTCATTGATTTGTACGCTGACTTCGCCGTCGCTAAAACGACCTACAGCGGCGTCGCCAAGAGAAGTGTACAGGCGGTTGGCAATACGTTGTGCTAGTTCCGGGGTGGCGTTACCAGCAAAAAGCTTCATATCAGGCACGAGAAGAACCTCAGGCATGCGTCCAGTGGTGGATGAAAAGGGCCAAAAACTGTGCGGTGGCGCCGTTTCATCCAGGCGGTGTATTTAAAGAGAACGATGCAACGTCTGGAACAGGGTGACGTTGTCACCGTAACTCAATTTGCCCGGCGTACTTATCGTTACTCACGCTTAAAACGGAGCAACTTAGGGTAGGGCTAGTCTGAGCGGCGAGATGTTAACTCCTCGCGCAACAAAGCCTTGTAGCCATTCCGGGGCTTTCTCCAGCACCTGACGAGCGGCAGATTCGGTGTCAAATTCAGCAAAGACACACGCTCCTGTGCCAGTCAGGCGCGACGGCGCATATTCTAACAGCCAGGAAAGCGCCGCATCAACCTCGCGAAAACGTTTTCTTGCGATAACCTCGCAATCATTGCGAAATTCACATTTTAGCAACGTATTTATTGGCCTGATCGGGGTGTCTCGTGGTAGCTCGGGGTCGCGAAAGATGACCGGAGTCGGAATACTGACCCCTGGGTGGGCGACGAGGTACCACTTTTCTGGCGGTTCGACCGGGGTCAGAATTTCGCCAATGCCTTCGGCAAAGGCCGCATGACCGCGGACGAAAACCGGTACATCGGCGCCGAGCTGCAGCCCAAGCGTCGCCAGCTGCTCTTCCGATAGCTCGCAGCCCCAAAGCTGATTCAGCGCCACCAGCACCGTGGCGGCGTTGGACGAGCCGCCGCCCAGCCCGCCGCCCATCGGCAGGCGCTTCTCAATGCTGATATCGGCACCGCTGCCGGATGGCAGCCGCCCGCGTTCTGCCGCCGACTGCATCAGCAGCCTGGCGGCGCGAATAATCAAATTCTCTTCATTCGGCACGCCGTCCACCGGCGTCAGCAGACGCAGCTCGCCGTCATCGCGCGCCTCAATGGTTAACGTATCGCCATAGTCGAGAAACTGGAACAGCGTCTGCAGCTGGTGATAACCGTCGGCGCGCTGCCCGGTAATATACAAAAACAGGTTCAGCTTCGCAGGAGAGGGCCAGCGGGTCATCATTTCACAATCCAGTTATCCATTTTCAGCTTGATGCGCTGACTGCCGTTGTTGAGCTCCATATTGGCCGGCAGCGATGGCGTGGTATCGCTGGTATATCCGCCGTAAGTGACGCGCCAGGTTTTGCCGTCTTGCGTATAGTTTAGGGTGCTCAGACGATACTGCTGATCGAGGGTGTAATCGGTGGCATCGCCCGGCAGGCCGACGATCCACTGGCGCAGGCTGTTCAGCGGGATAGGCATCCCGGTCAGGCGGCCAATCATCTCTTCCGCGTCGGTTGCGGTGTAGGTCTGACCCTTGTTATCGATCAGCGTTACGCCACCCGGCTGCGCGGTCAGCGACAGCTCGGTACTGCCCAGCGGGTTGGTCAGCAGCAGGCGATAGCTATCCTGACCGGTCTGCTGCCAGAAGAAACGGGCGTAAACCTTTTGCTCGTCGGAAAGCCAGGCAAAGGCGCCGCGGGTCTGGAACTGGCTAAGATTGCGGACATCCTGCTGGTGCTGACGCCACTGCGGTGAGTCCGGGCTTTTACCGGGGCCTTTCGGGGCGTTGAGGGTACAGGCGGTCAGGACCAGGCTTGCCAGGGGCAACAGGCGGAGCAGTCGATTCATAATGATGACAAATCCTTGATGTCTACAGTGAAATCCGGCGAAGGGTGAATACGCACACGATTTGTGTAGCGGGTTACAATAATAACTCTTAATGCTAGCGTTGCCCGGCGGTAGCGTCTACGTTCAAATTGTCTGAAATCAAAAAATTACCGTTAGTGGCTGTTACGCATTGGCTATTACTCCAAAAGGGGAGCGTCTCTTTTATTGATTCCGCGCATCCTGTATGATGCGCTCAGACTAACCTTAGCAACGCTGGTACTACTCCCTCACAATGACCCTTTTAGCTCTTGGCATTAATCACAAAACAGCTCCGGTAGCGCTGCGAGAACGCGTAACGTTTTCGCCGGACACGCTCGATGAGGCGCTGGAGAGCTTGCTGGCTCAGCCAATGGTGCAGGGAGGTGTGGTGCTGTCGACCTGTAACCGCACGGAGCTCTATCTCAGCGTTGAGGAGCAGGATAATCTGCAGGAAGTGCTCATCCGCTGGCTGTGTGATTACCACCATCTTAATGAAGACGATCTGCGCAACAGCCTCTACTGGCACCAGGATAACGATGCGGTCAGCCATCTGATGCGCGTCGCCAGCGGCCTGGATTCGCTGGTGCTCGGCGAACCGCAGATCCTCGGCCAGGTTAAAAAAGCCTTTGCGGACTCCAGCCGCGGACATCTCAACGTCAGCGAGCTGGAGCGTATGTTCCAGAAGTCGTTCTCCGTGGCTAAGCGCGTGCGCACCGAAACGGACATTGGCGCCAGCGCGGTCTCCGTCGCGTTCGCCGCCTGTACGCTGGCGCGACAAATCTTCGAATCGCTCTCCAGCGTGACCGTGCTGCTGGTCGGCGCCGGGGAAACCATCGAGCTGGTGGCCCGCCATCTGCGCGAGCACCACGTGCGCAAAATGGTCATAGCCAACCGCACCCGCGAACGCGCCCAGGCGCTGGCGGATGAGGTCGGCGCTGAGGTTATCGCCCTGAGCGACATCGATGAGCGGCTGAAAGAGGCCGATATCATTATTACTTCCACCGCCAGCCCGCTGCCGATTATTGGCAAAGGGATGGTGGAGCGGGCGCTGAAGGCGCGCCGCAATCAGCCGATGCTGCTGGTCGATATCGCGGTGCCCCGCGACGTCGAGCCGGAAGTGGGCAAGCTGGCGAACGCCTATCTCTACAGCGTGGACGACCTGCAAAACATCATTCAGCACAACCTGGCGCAGCGTAAAGCCGCTGCGGTACAGGCGGAATCGATCGTCGAGCAGGAAACCAGCGAATTTATGGCCTGGCTGCGCGCCCAGAGCGCCAGCGAGACTATCCGCGAATATCGCTCCCAGTCCGAACAGGTCCGCGAGGAGCTGACGCTGAAAGCGCTGGCGGCGCTGGAGCAGGGCGGTGATGCCCAGGAAATCATGCAGGACCTGGCGCGTAAGCTGACCAACCGCCTGATCCACGCGCCAACCAAATCTCTTCAGCAGGCTGCCCGTGACGGGGACGATGAACGCCTGCATATTCTGCGCAACAGCCTCGGGCTGGAATAGCGCCATTTCTCTCTTTTTTCAGGACAGGGTTAATTCACACCTATGAAGCCTTCTATTGTTGCCAAACTGGAAGCTCTGTACGAACGCCATGAGGAAGTTCAGGCGCTGCTGGGGGATGCTGCGACCATCGCCGATCAGGATCGATTCCGCGCGCTGTCGCGCGAGTACGCGCAGCTGAGCGACGTTGCACGCTGTTATACCGAATGGCGTCAGGTGCAGGATGATATTGAAACCGCGCAGATGATGCTCGACGATCCGGAGATGCGCGAAATGGCGCAGGAAGAGCTGCGCGACGCGAAAGATAAGAGCGAAGAGATGGAGCAGCAGCTGCAGGTTCTGCTGCTGCCGAAAGATCCCGACGACGAGCGTAACGCCTTTGTCGAAGTCCGCGCCGGTACCGGCGGAGACGAAGCGGCGCTGTTTGCCGGAGATCTGTTCCGCATGTACAGCCGCTACGCGGAAGCCCGCCGCTGGCGCGTTGAGATCCTCAGCGCCAACGAAGGCGAGCACGGCGGCTATAAAGAAGTGATTGCCAAAATCAGCGGCGACGGCGTCTACGGCCGGCTGAAGTTCGAGTCCGGCGGCCACCGCGTGCAGCGCGTACCGGCGACCGAATCGCAGGGGCGTATCCACACCTCCGCCTGTACCGTCGCGGTGATGCCGGAGCTGCCGGAAGCCGAAATGCCGGACATCAACCCGTCCGACCTGCGTATCGACACCTTCCGCTCCTCTGGGGCGGGCGGGCAGCACGTTAACACCACCGATTCCGCTATTCGTATTACCCACTTGCCGACCGGTATCGTCGTGGAGTGTCAGGACGAACGCTCTCAGCACAAGAACAAGGCCAAGGCGCTGTCGGTGCTGGGCTCGCGCATTCGCGCCGCCGAAATGGCCAAACGTCAGCAGGCGGAAGCGTCGACCCGACGTAACCTGCTGGGCAGCGGCGATCGTAGCGATCGTAACCGTACCTATAACTTCCCGCAGGGCCGCGTGACCGACCACCGCATCAACCTGACGCTCTACCGCCTGGATGAAACGATGGAAGGTAAGCTGGATATGCTCATTGAGCCGATTGTCCAGGAGTACCAGGCCGATCAGCTGGCAGCGCTTTCCGAGCAGGAATGATGATTTTTCAACAGTGGCTGGCGCAGGCGATTGCCCGACTGAGCGACAGCGAAAGCCCGCGCCGCGACGCGGAGATCCTGCTGGGACACGTGACCGGCAGGGCGCGGACTTACCTCCTCGCCTTTGGCGAAACGGTGCTGACCGACGGCCAGCTGGCCGAGCTGGAGGCGCTGCTGAGCCGCCGCCAGCGCGGCGAGCCGATCGCGCATCTGGTCGGTCAGCGCGAATTCTGGTCGCTGCCGCTGCTGGTGTCACCGGCAACCCTGATCCCGCGCCCGGACACCGAGTGTCTCGTCGAGCAGGCGCTGGCGCGGCTGCCGGCGACGCCGTGTCGGATCCTCGATTTAGGCACCGGCACCGGCGCGATTGCGCTGGCGCTGGCCAGCGAGCGTCCTGACTGTCGGGTGACGGCGGGCGATTTTATGCCCGACGCCGTCGCGTTAGCCGCGCGCAACGTGGCTCAGCTCGCTCTCACCAACGTGACGGTGCTGCAGAGCAACTGGTTTAGCGCGCTGGCGGGCCAGCAGTTTGAAATCATCGTCAGCAACCCGCCCTATATCGACGAAACCGACCCGCATCTTGCGCAGGGCGACGTTCGCTTCGAGCCAAAAACGGCGCTAGTTGCCGCCGATAGCGGTCTTGCCGATCTGGCGCACATCATTCGCGAAGGACGTCGCTTCCTGACCCCTGACGGCTTAATGCTGCTGGAGCACGGCTGGAAGCAGGGCGCGGCGGTGCGCGGCCTGTTCCACGATGCGGGATATCTCGACGTGGCGACCTGCCGCGATTACGGCGATAACGACCGCCTGACGTTAGGGCGTTTTCCGGCTATGGATAAGAAGGTTGGCGTATGAATCTATTTAGCGCAGTGCTGTATCTGCATATTGCGGCGGTGGTCGTGTCGGTCAGCCTGTTCGCGTTACGCTACTGGTGGAGCTACAGCGACAGCCCGTGGCTTAACCGCCGCTGGGTACGCATCGCGCCGCACTGCAGCGACACGATACTCTTTCTCAGCGGCGCCGGATTAATGGCAATAACGCACTATCTGCCGTTTACTGAAGACGGCACATGGCTGACTGAGAAGCTATTTGGCGTTATTATTTACATCGCATTGGGTTTTATCGCGCTGGGCCGTCGACGTCCGCGCAGCCAGCAGAGCAGGTTTATCGCCTTCCTGCTGGCTTTGGTGGTGTTGTTCATCATCATACAACTCGCCATCACAAGAACACCGTTACTGGGGTAAGTCATGAGGTCACTAGCTGATTTCGAATTTAATAAAGCGCCACTGTGCGATGGAATGGTCCTCATTTCTGAATTGATCCGCGACGACTTTCCAACGGGTTACGTGCAGGACGAACTGGAGCGGCTGCTGAGCCTGGCGCAGGAAGAGATCGCGACCTCGTGGGATCAGGAACGTCAGCTGGAGCGGCTGCTGGAGCTTTTCTATCATGAATGGGGCTTCAGAGACTCCCACGGCGTCTACCGGCTTTCCGATGCCCTGTGGATCGATAAAGTATTGATTAACCGTCAGGGGAGCGCCGCGTCGCTGGGGGCGATTGTGCTGTGGATTGCCCAGCGCATGTCTCTGCCGGTGGTGCCGGTGATTTTCCCAACGCAGATGCTGCTGCGCGCTGACCCTGAAACCAGCGAAGAGATGTGGCTGATTAACCCGTTCAACGGGGAAACGCTCAATGAGCACACGCTGGAAGTGTGGCTGAAGGGCAATATTAGCCCGGTGGCCGAGCTGTTCAATGAGGATCTTGATGAAGCGGATAACGCGGAAGTGATCCACAAGCTGCTCGACACCTTAAAATCGGCGCTGATGGAAGAGCGGCAGATGGAGCTGGCCCTGCGCGCCAGCGAAGCGCTGCTGCAGTTCAATCCGGAGGATCCGTACGAAATTCGCGACCGCGGGCTGATCTACGCCCAGCTCGAGTGCGACCACGTTGCGCTGCTGGATCTGAACTATTTCGTCGAACAGTGTCCTGAAGACCCGATCAGCGAAATGATCCGCGCGCAAATCAACACGATTTCGCACAAACAAATTACATTGCATTAGTCGATATACGCGAAATACGCTGCGCTGAGGCGATTTTAAGGTATGACGCGTATTTATCTGGAATGATTCCGGTTACACCCTGATAAGGCGATCTTATGAAACAAAAAGTGGTTAGCATTGGTGATATCAACGTAGCAAACGACCTGCCTTTCGTCCTGTTTGGCGGGATGAACGTGCTGGAATCCCGCGATCTCGCGATGCGTATCTGCGAACACTACGTGACGGTGACGCAGAAGCTGGGCATTCCTTATGTGTTCAAAGCCTCTTTTGATAAAGCCAACCGTTCTTCCATCCACTCCTATCGCGGGCCGGGTCTGGAAGAAGGGATGAAGATTTTCCAGGAGCTGAAGCAGGCTTTCGGCGTGAAAATCATCACTGACGTTCATGAAGCCAGCCAGGCGCAGGCCGTGGCCGACGTGGTTGATGTGATTCAGCTGCCGGCGTTCCTCGCCCGCCAGACCGACCTGGTTGAAGCCATGGCGAAAACCGGCGCGGTGATCAACGTTAAGAAACCGCAGTTCGTCAGCCCGGGCCAGATGGGTAACATCGTCGACAAGTTTATTGAAGGCGGCAACGACAAGGTTATTCTGTGCGACCGCGGCGCTAACTTCGGCTACGACAACCTGGTTGTTGATATGCTGGGCTTTGGGGTGATGAAAAAAGCCTCCAACAACTCGCCGGTTATCTTTGACGTCACCCACGCTCTGCAGTGCCGCGACCCGTTTGGCGCCGCTTCCGGCGGTCGTCGTGCGCAGGTAGCTGAACTGGCGCGTGCCGGTATGGCGGTCGGTATCGCCGGTCTGTTCATTGAAGCGCACCCGGACCCTGAACATGCGAAATGCGACGGCCCGTCCGCGCTGCCGCTGGATAAGCTGGAGCCGTTCCTCAAGCAAATGAAAGCTATCGACGATCTGGTTAAAGGCTTTGACGAGCTGGACACCAGCAAGTAGCGGCCCCTGATATGACAAAAGCCTGCCGGTTGCAAAACCGGCAGGCTTTTTTATGCATCCTCCCCCGTGCCGCGTCGCGCGGCCGGGGGAGGTGAATCAGGCAAAAATGGTCATCAGATAGGCGGCGAATAGCGCCAGGTGCGCCGCGCCGTTGAGCACGTTGGTGCGTCCGGTCGAGAACGAGATCTGGCACAGCAGCAGGGATGAAACCATGACGATCATCTCCGGCGACCCGAGGCCAAAGTGCAGCTCATTGCCGGTTAAAAAGGCAATCAGGGTCACGACCGGTACGGTCAGAGAGATGGTTGCCAGCACCGAACCGAAGAACAGATTCATCGCGCGCTGTACCTGATTGTTTAACACCGCCTTCAGGGCACCCAGGCCTTCCGGGGAGAGGATCAGCAGCGCCACCAGGAAACCGGTAAAGGCCACCGGCGCGTTCATGCTGGTCAGCAGCGTCTCCAGCGGGTTGGCGTTCATCTTGGTCACCGCAATCACCGCAATCAGGTGAATGAGCAGCCACGCGGTGTGCCAGCCGCTGCTGTGCGCCGACGGCTTGCCGTGATGCGGGTCATCGTCGTCGCCGTCATCTTCATGCTCATAAATAAACAGGCTCTGGTGCGTTTTGGTCTGAATCAACAGGAAAACGCCGTACATGGCCGCCGAAATAAGCGCCACCAGCAGCGCCTGACCGGTGGAGAAATTGGCGCCAGGCAGGGCCATGGGAAACACCAGCACGATAATCGCCAACGGGAAGAGGGCGATTAAATACTGCTTGATACCGAACAGATTCATGTACTGGGTGGCGAACTTACGCCCGCCCAGCAGCAGCGAGAAGCCGACCAGGCCGCCGGTAACGATCATGATTATCGAGTACAGAGTATCGCGCATCAGCGTCGGCGCCGCGTCGCCGGTGGCCATCAGCGCGGAAATCAGGCTTACTTCAAGAATAACGACCGACAGGCTTAGAATGAGCGAACCGTAGGGCTCCCCCAGGCGGTGGGCCAGCACGTCCGCGTGGCGTACTACGCTGAATGCGCTGCTGAGAATGCCGACTAACGCCAGAATATTAATCGCAATAACCACTGGCAGTGACTGGCTACTTCCGAAGAAGAAAAGCACCGCCAGTGCCAGCAGCGGAAATACGAGGGACGTCTCCTTGTGGCGGGTTTTTACCGCCTCATGTGCATGGGTCATGAACCATCTCCATATTGTGCAGGTGTTATAATTATAGATACTGTAAGTTGATAAAATACCAGACATTACGGAAATTGATTGGTTTTTTTACTTAAATTTACCGCTATCAACCACTAATGCTGTTAGATTGCTATAACCTGCTGTTATTGCGCTTTTATATTTACTATTCAGATAATTACTAAATTCGACTTCTCACTCCCTCCCGCCTTGCGTAGGGCAATATCGCGTTCCAGACTTAAATTACACCCCCTTTCTGGAGAACACTATGCCTTATCACAGTAAAAAAGACCTACCCGACAGCGTCCGCCACGTCCTGCCTGAACATGCTCAGGAGATTTATAAAGAAGCCTTTAACAGCGCCTGGGACCAGTACAAGCATAGCGAGGACCGTCGGGGCGACGCCAGCCGCGAAGAGACGGCGCATAAAGTGGCCTGGGCGGCGGTAAAACATGACTATCAAAAGGGAGACGATGACCGCTGGCACAGGAAGTCATAGCCGATCCTGCTACCCGCGCGGCGCCTGAGCGGCGTTAATTGCTAATTGCCAAATAAAGCTGGATAATAATTCAGCAATGTTTCATAAGAATGTTTCACAAGGATGGCATCAGATAAACGCCGGGAAGCGGGCAGTGGCGGAGGTAGTAGACAGTGTTAACACGTGATTTCTTAATCAATGCGGATTGTAAAACGGCGTTTGGCGCTATTGAGGAATCGCTACTCTGGTCGGCAGAGCAACGGGCAGCCTCGCTGGCGGCCACTTTAGCCTGTCGTCCGGACGCGGGATCGGTATGGATTTTTGGCTACGGTTCGCTGATGTGGAACCCGGCCCTCGAGTATCGTGAGTCCTGTACCGGTACGCTGCCGGGCTGGCACCGCGCCTTTTGCCTGCGGCTCACCGCCGGGCGCGGAAGCGCGCATCAGCCGGGGCGCATGCTGGCGCTGAAGGAGGGCGGGCGCACCACCGGCGTCGCCTATCGCCTGCCGGACTGCACGCTGGAAGAAGAGCTCACCCTGCTGTGGAAGCGGGAGATGATCACCGGCTGCTATCTGCCGACCTGGTGCAAGCTGGAGCTCGACGACGGGCGGACGGTCAACGCGCTGGTCTTCATTATGGATCCGCGTCATCCGCTGTTCGAAGCCGATACCAGCGCCCAGGTGATCGCGCCGCTGATCGCCAAAGCCAGCGGCCCGCTTGGCACTAACGCCCAGTACCTTTTCTCGCTCGAGCAGGAGCTGCGCAAGCTCGGCATGCACGATGATTGCCTCGACGATCTGGTCGGCAAGGTGCGAAATCTGCTGGGCGATAGCGGTCAGCCGGGGCTGGCCTGAGAAATGCCCGGGAGACCCGGGCATGAAGAGACGTTTGATGCTGCAGTCACAACGCGCCAGGCGCATGCCTCAGGCGGGAACGTAGCTGATTGAGTGCTCCAGCGACTGGCTGTGGCTGTCGATAAGCACGTTCCAGGTGCCGCTGTAGGGCACGGTCATATACGCGCTGTCCCGATCCTGCACGCTCAGCACATCCGCGTGGCTGTCGCCTGGAACCTTCGCGCTCATCAGATGAATATGGCAGGGCTCTGAACAACGAACCACCAGCGTATCACCGCCAAACAACGTCAAACTTGCTTTTACCATTGCCATTTTCCTACCCCGTATTTGTCAGCCCACGGCATCCTGCCCGTTCAATCCTGCGCGTGATATTGTTCACACTTTGCTCATGGCATAACACCAAATGGGGAAGGTACGGATGATGATTTTGATCAAAAAAAAGGATAAAGATTAAACAAAAATGATGTTGTTCCTGAAAGCATTCAGCTGGCATATCTTTTAACGCAATAAACGATGCCAGCCTGACATTTAATCCTGCTAAAGAGGGTTAACTCAGAAGGTCAGGACTTTATCCGCCGCCAGCGTCCACTGCGCCAGCTCAACCAGCGTGCCGATCTCAACGCCATCGATCAGCGGCAGGGAGGTTATCCCCCGGCCGTCGGTGCAGGTTTTGCACAGCTTCACCGGCACGTTCTGCGCGGTGAGGATCTCCAGCATCTGCTGAATGTTATAGCCTTCTGCCGGTTTTTGACCGCGCAGCCCGGCGGTAACCGCGTCGGACATTAAAAACACCTTCAGCGCCAGTTCGGACTGCTGTTCGCGCAGGGCAATCGCCAGGCGCAGGCTGTTGAACAGGGATTCGCTACCGTAGGCAGCGCCGTTGGCGATAAGCACAATACTTTGCATAAGGACTCCTTTGTATAAGGCACGGTTATTGCTTGGCTGAAGTATAAAGCGTTAACCCTGGAGAGAGCATGAATAATACGGCCGGCACCGTGCCTGAAGCAAACGACTGGTTCCAACATGCGCGCCAGCTCCAGAGGCGGCAGCTGCGGCAGCTGGCGCAGCAGGGCGCGCTGGCCAATCAGATAAGCGCCCTGGTGCATATGCTGCAGTGCGAGCGCGGAGCCTCCAATATCTGGCTATGTTCCGGCGGCCGGCTCTACGCCGCGGAGTGTCGCGCCGGCGGGGCGCTGGTAAATGAGCAGCTGGTCGTCTTTCGCCAGGCGCTGGAGCCGGCGCGCGCCAGCGCCAGCAGCGCCCTGTGCTGGCGCATCGCCAGCGCGGTATGGTACCTCGGGCAGCTTCCCGCCCTGCGCGAGGCCGTGCGCCTGCGCACTATTGCCGCCGAAGAGGCAACCGGCCAGTTCAGCCGCATTATCCGGCATCTGCTGAATATCGTCCCGCAGCTCAATGACAGCATCGACGATCCGCAGATAGCCGGAGGGATGGTGGCGCTCTACAGCTTTATGCAGGGCAAGGAGCTGGTGGGTCAGGAGCGCGCGCTGGGGGCGCTGGGCTTTACCCGCGGTCAGTTCAGCGACGAGCTGCGCCAGCTGCTGGTGGACCGTATCGACGGACAGCAGCCGTGCTTTGACAGCTTTCTGGCCCTGGCCGACGCGGCGCAGACTGCGCTGTTTAATGCGCAGTGCCAGGCCAGCATCGAAATAGAGCAGCTTCGGCGTATCGCCTGTACCCGTCAGCCCTCGGAGGACAACGGCGAGACGGCGCTGCGCTGGTTCTGCGCCCAGACGCAGCGTCTGGAGCTGATGCGCGGTCTGGAAGAGCGGCTGATTAGCGATCTGCTCGATGCCGCCGATCGGCTGCTGCAGGGGAGCGGGCCGGAGATGCCGCCCGACCGCTGGCCGGAAGAGGATGGCGGCGATGACGTTGCGCGACGGCTGGACAGGCAGCTGCTGCCGCTGGTTCGCCAGCAGGCGTATGAGCTGCAGCAGCTCTCCGGCCAGCTGGCGTCGCTAAAAGATAGTCTCGAAGAGCGCAAGGTCATTGAGAAGGCCAAAAGCGTCCTGATGTCCCATCAGGGAATGAATGAAGAGCAGGCCTGGCAGGCGCTGCGCAAGATGGCGATGGATAAGAATCAGCGGATGGTGGAAATCGCCCGCGCGCTGCTGATGGTCAAGTCATTATGGCCGCTAACCCCAAAGGAGTAGGTGCACAATGGGCGGGCATTTTGTGCCTGTCGACGGTGCAACTTTTGCCCCGACAGCCGCTTTTGCAGGGAGGAAACGCGCCAAAAGCGGCCATAGGGAAAACTGGCATCCCGTTTGCATTAGCTAAATCGAGTTAGTTCACCATTTTTGGGCAGCAGGCCAACGGCGGCATGCGGGTCCATGGATAAAGGCGTCCTGCAGTGCGTAAGCACTGTCGGGCGCTTTTTTTTTGCGCGTTCTGGAGCGGGTATGGGCGATAAGATTTCTATGACACGGCGGCGTTTTCTACAGGCAGGGGCCGCGCTTGGCGGCGCGATGCTGCTGCCTGGGCTGATGCAGTCAGCGTGGGCGGCAGGCTCCGATAAGCCGGAGCAAACCACCGTGCGGGTGGGCTTTATTCCGCTAACCGACTGTGCGCCTTTGGCGATCGCGTCGCTGAAAGGCTTTGATAAAAAATATGGCATTACCCTTGTGCCGACCAAAGAGGCCAGCTGGGCGGCGGTGCGCGACAAGCTGATCTCCGGCGAGCTGGATGCGGCGCATATCCTCTACGGCCTGCTGTACGGCCTTGAGCTGGGTATTGCCAGCAAACCGCAGTCCATGGCCAACCTGATGACCCTCAACCGCAACGGGCAGGCCATCACCCTGTCACGCGACCTGCAGGACAAAGGCGCGACCGATCTTCCCGGCCTGAAGCGGCTGATTGGCCAGAGCGCGCCGGGTAGCTACACCTTTGCCCATACCTTTCCTACAGGCACCCACGCGATGTGGCTCTATTACTGGCTCGCCAGCGGCGGCATCAATCCGTTTGACGATGTGCGCACCGTCGTCGTGCCGCCGCCGCAGATGGTGATGAACATGCGGATCGGCAACATGGTGGGCTTCTGCGTCGGCGAGCCGTGGAACGCGCGGGCCATCAACGATCGCATCGGTTTTACCGCCGCCACCTCTCAGGAGATCTGGCCGGATCATCCGGAAAAAATTCTCGGCACCCGCAGCGAGTGGGTGGAGCGTAATCCGAATACCGCCCGGGCGCTGGTTGCGGCGGTGATGGAGGCCTCGCGCTGGATAGAGGCTTCGCCAGAGAACACCCGCGAGACGGCGCGCATTCTGGCGAAACGCGCGTGGCTGAATACCAAAGAGCAGTACCTCACCGGACGGATGCTGGGTGAATACAACAACGGACTGGGGCGCAGCTGGCAGGACGCGCACCCGATTCGTTTCTACGATCGCGGCGAAGTCAGCTTCCCGTGGCTGTCGGATGGCATGTGGTTCATGACCCAGTTCCGACGCTGGGGGCTGCTGAAAGCGGCGCCGGACTATCAGGCGGTGGCGCAGCGTATTAACCGAATTGACGTATGGAAAGAGGCGGCGCAGGCCGTTGGCGGCATCAGCGCGCCGGGTCAGGTGATGCGCAGCAGCACATTGATGGACGGAACGGTCTGGACGGGGGCCGATCCTGAAGGCTACGCCCGCGGCTTTGCGATTCAACGTATGGGGGCATGAGATGAAACACGCGCAAAAAAATAGTATCCAACCCGCAGTCGCCAGCGCTGAAAAAGCGCCGGGCGAAGTCATTATCCTGCCGCCGGTGCAGGTCCGGCGGCCAACGCCCGCCGTCACGCGCTGGCTGCGCGAAGGCATCCAGCGGGTGCTGCCGCCGCTGCTGGGGCTGGGGCTGCTCCTGTTCTGCTGGCAGATGGCGGCGATTAACGGCAAAGGCTTCCCGACGCCGCTCAGCACGCTTGATTCGGCGCTGACGCTGTTTGCCGACCCGTTTTATCAGGACGGCCCTAACGACATGGGTATCGGCTGGAACGTGCTGGCCTCGCTGCAGCGCGTGGCGGTGGGCTTCGGCCTCGCGGCGCTGGTCGGCATTCCGCTGGGCTTCCTGATTGGTCGTTCGCTGTTCTTCGCCCGCATGTTTAATCCGCTGATCGCGCTGCTGCGTCCGGTCAGCCCGCTGGCCTGGCTGCCAATCGGTCTGCTGCTGTTCCAGAAAGCGGAGCCCGCGTCGAGCTGGACCATCTTTATCTGCTCCATCTGGCCGATGGTGATCAACACCGCCGAAGGCGTCCGGCGTATCCCGCAGGACTACCTGAACGTGGCGCGCGTTTTGCAGCTTTCCGAATGGACGGTGATGCGCCGCATTCTCTTCCCGGCGGTGCTGCCCGCCGTGCTGACCGGGGTGCGCCTGTCGATAGGCATCGCCTGGCTGGTGATTGTCGCCGCTGAAATGCTCACCGGCGGTCTGGGGATTGGGTTCTGGATCTGGAACGAATGGAACAACCTCAACGTGGAAAACATCATTATCGCCATCGTCATTATCGGCGTCGTCGGCCTGCTGCTTGAGCAGGGCCTCATGCTTATCGCCCGCCGCTTCAGCTGGCAGGAAAAATAGGAGTCGCTATGAAACCATTAATTCAGGTACAGGCCGTCAGCCAGCGTTTCAATACCGCCAGCGGCGAGTTTTTGGCTCTGCAAAACGTCTCCTTCGATATCTACGAAGGGGAAACCGTCAGCCTGATCGGTCACTCCGGCTGCGGCAAATCGACGCTGCTGAATCTGATTGCCGGGATTACGCTGCCGACGGAAGGAGGCCTGCTGTGCGATAACCGCGAAATCGCCGGGCCGGGGCCGGAGCGGGCGGTGGTGTTTCAAAACCACTCCCTGCTGCCGTGGCTGACCTGCTTTGACAACGTCGCGCTGGCGGTGGATCGGGTCTTTCGCCGCACCATGAGCAAGGCCGAGCGCCGGGAGTGGATTGAGCACAACCTCGACCGGGTGCAGATGGGCCATGCGCTGCACAAGCGCCCGGGGGAAATCTCCGGGGGAATGAAGCAGCGCGTGGGGATCGCCAGGGCGCTGGCGATGAAGCCAAAGGTGCTGCTGCTGGATGAACCCTTCGGCGCGCTCGACGCCCTGACCCGCGCCCATCTGCAGGACGCGGTCATGCAAATTCAGCAGGCACTGAACACCACCATCGTAATGATTACCCACGACGTTGATGAGGCGGTGCTGCTGTCGGACCGGGTGATGATGATGACCAACGGTCCGGCGGCGACGGTTGGTGAAATCCTCGATATCAATCTGCCCAGGCCGCGCAATCGCGTGCAGCTGGCGGACGATAGCCGCTATCACCACCTGCGCCAGCAGATCCTGCATTTCCTCTACGAAAAACAGCCGAAAGCGGCGTAGGGGGCGGCGATGAAGCGGCAACTGGTGATTATCGGCAACGGGATGGCGGCCACCCGATTAGCCCAAACGCTGGCGGCGCGGGCGGACGGCGCGTTTCACATCACGATTATCGGGGATGAGCCTTGCCAGGCCTATAACCGCATCCAGCTGTCGCCGGTGCTGGGGGGCGAAAAAACGCTGGCCCAGACGCTGCTGCTGCCCGCGCAGTGGTATCAGCAGCACGACGTGACGGTACGGACCGGGGAGAGGGTTGAGGCCGTCGACGTGCAGGCGCAAACCCTGCGCACCACCCGGGGCGAGCTGCGCTGGGATGAGCTGATTTTCGCCACCGGCTCGCAGGCGACGATCCCGCCGCTGGCGGGCGCCGGGCTGCCGCACGTTTACGCCTTTCGCACGTTTGCCGACGTCGAGGCCATTCTGGCGATCGGCGGTCCGGCGGTGGTAATTGGCGGCGGCGTGCTGGGCGTCGAGGCGGCCGCCGCGCTGCGCCGTTCCGGCGATGAGGTCACTTTACTGCACCGCGGCGAGTGGCTGATGGAGCAGCAAACCGATGCGTTCGCCGGCCAGCAGCTGCAGAGCCAGCTGGAGGCGCGGGGAATTGGCTGCGTGGTGGCCTGCCGTATCGCGGCCATTCGCGAGCGCGACGTGGTGCTGGAGGATGGCAGAACCTTCGCCGCCAGCCGCGTGGTGCTGGCAACCGGCGTACGTCCCAATATTGAGCTGGCGCAGCGCAGCGGCCTTGAGTGCCGACGGGGAATTGTCGTCGATCGCCAGATGGCGACCGCGCTGCCGGGCGTCAGCGCGATTGGCGAATGCTGTGAAATTGATGGCCGCACCTGGGGGCTGGTGGCGCCCTGTCTGCGCCAGGCCGAAGTGCTGGCCGCAAGGCTATGCGCGACGCCGGGGGCCGATTTTAGCTGGCAGGACAGCGGGACCCGCCTGAAGGTGACCGGTATTGAGCTGTTCAGCGCCGGAGAGCTGCTGGCCGGTGAACGGGATGAGCAGTGGACCAGCTGGGATCCGCTGGCCCAACACTACCGCCGACTGCTGCTGCGAGACGGCAAGCTGCGCGGCGTTTTATTGCTCGGCGACTGCGCGAACGCGGCGCCGCTGACGGCACAGCTGGGAACCAGCGCGCCGCCGGAATGGCTTTTTGATCCTTCTTCAACGCAGCCGCGCGCTGCAGGACAAATCACGATGACAAAACCTGTTTTGGTGCTGATCGGACACGGCATGGTCGGCCACCACTTTCTTGAGCAATGCGTCAGCCGTAACCTGCATCAACAGTATCGTATCGTGGTGTTCTGCGAAGAGCGCTACGCCGCCTATGACCGGGTGCATCTGTCGGAATATTTCGCCGGCCGCAGCGCGGAATCGCTGTCGCTGGTGGAGGGCGACTTCTTTACCGACAACGGGATTGAGCTGCGCCTCAGCGAGCCGGTTGCCGCCATTGACCGCGAGGCGCGGGTGGTTCGCGATGCTCACGGCCATGAAACCCACTGGGACAAGCTGGTGCTGGCAACCGGCTCTTACCCCTTCGTTCCGCCGATGCCGGGCCACGATCTTGACGGCTGCTTCGTCTACCGCACGCTGGACGATCTTGACCGGATCGCCGCCTGCGCCAGCGGGGCGAAGCGCGGGGTGGTGATTGGCGGCGGCCTGCTGGGGCTGGAGGCCGCCAATGCGCTCAAGCAGCTGGGGCTGGAAACTCACGTGGTGGAGTTTGCGCCGAACCTGATGGCGGTGCAGCTGGACGGCCCGGGAGCGGCCATGCTGCGGGAAAAAATTAGCGATATTGGCGTCGGAGTGCATACCAGCAAGGCGACCCAGCAGATCGTCCGCGAGGCCAACGGGCTGGCGCTTAACTTTGTCGACGGCGGCTCGCTCAGCACCGATATGGTGGTGTTCTCCGCCGGTATCCGCCCGCAGGACGCGCTGGCGCGCAGCAGCGGGCTGGCGGTGGGTGAGCGGGGCGGTATCTGCATCGACGATCGCTGCCGCACCTCCGACCCGGACGTGCTGGCCATTGGCGAGTGCGCCCTGTGGGAGAATAAAATTTACGGCCTGGTGGCGCCGGGCTACCAGATGGCGAGAACGGCGGCGGCGGATCTGGCCGGAGAAGAGGCGCGCTTCGGCGGGGCGGATATGAGCACCAAGCTCAAGCTGCTGGGGATCGACGTCGCCTCCTTCGGCGACGCTCAGGGCCGCACGCCCGGTAGCCAGAGCTATCAGTGGACCCACGGACCGGAGCAGATCTATAAAAAAATCGTCGTCAGCGAGGATGGCAAAAAGCTGCTTGGCGGCGTGCTGGTGGGCGACGCCAGCGATTACGCCACCCTGCTGCAGATGATGCTCAACGACATGGCGCTGCCGTCGCGCCCGGAAAGCCTGATTCTGCCAGCCCTTGAGGGCAGCGCGCCGAAGGCGCTCGGCGTGGCGGCGCTGCCGGACAGCGCGCAAATCTGCTCCTGCCACAACGTCAGTAAAGGCGATATTTGCCAGGCGGTCAGCGGCGGCGCGGGTGATATGGCGGCGATTAAAAGCTGTACCAAAGCCGCAACCGGCTGCGGCGGCTGCAGCGCGCTGGTCAAGCAGGTCATGGAGTATCAGCTTTCGGCCCAGGGCGTCGAGGTCAAAAAGGACGTCTGCGAGCACTTCCCGTGGTCGCGGCAGGAGATTTATCACCTCGTGCGCGTCAACCACATCCATACCTTTGAACAGCTGATTGCCCGCTACGGCCAGGGGCAGGGCTGCGAAATTTGTAAGCCGCTGGTGGCCTCGGTGCTGGCCTCCTGCTGGAACGAATATCTGCTGAAGCCGGCGCATTTGCCGCTGCAGGATACTAACGACCGCTACTTCGCCAACATTCAGAAGGACGGCACCTATTCGGTGGTTCCGCGCATGGCGGCCGGCGAGGTGACGCCGGACGGCCTGATTGCTATCGGGCAGATTGCTAAACGCTACCAGCTGTACAGCAAAATTACCGGCGGCCAGCGGATCGACCTCTTTGGCGCCCGTCTGGAAGAGCTGCCGGCTATCTGGCGCGAGCTGGCTGATGCCG